>NZ_JOHY01000044.1 GCF_000721495.1 Streptomyces sp. NRRL F-5123 | reverse complement strand
TAAGAGACAGCCCTCCTCCGGCGTCCGGCCCCCACCGGCCCGCCCCCCGTCGTCATCGCGCGCTCCCTCGCGAGCGGCGGCAGCGGCGCGCACCCGCTCACCCTCTTCCCGGCGCGGCCCCCGGCCGTACGCCGCGCCCTCCCGCTGCTCACCGCCCGCGGCCTCACCCTCAGCACCCGCTCCTCCGAAGGGGCCGCACCGCCCCCCGCCGCCGCGGCCCCGCCCGTGGTGGCCCCGCGGTGGCCCGGCGCCCAGGGCCCGGGCGTACCGCAGGTCCAGCGGGCGGAAACGGGCTCGGCCCCGCCGCCGCTCGTCCGGCCCGCGGCGCCGCCCGCCACCGCACCCTCCGCCTTCCCCGGCGCGCTCGCCTCCGCAAGCGCGCCCCCCGTCGTGCCCCTGGCCCAGCCCCGCCCCACCGCACCCGGCGGGAGCGCAGGCGGAGGCGCCTCACCCGTCCCCGTCGTCCCGGTCGTCCAGCGCAACGCCCTGCACGGCCCCGACTTCGGCCTCCCCGCGGGCGTCCCGGTGACCGCCGTCCCGAGGCCGCAGCCGCAGTCGCAGCCCCAGCAGAGCGCCCCGCAGGTCCAGCGCCGCACCGCGGGCCTCGCCGCCGGCGGCGGAACCGCACCCGCCCCCGGCGCGCAGCAGCAGCACCACGGCACCGACCCCGCCGAACTCGACGATCTGGCCCGGCGGTTGCTCGAACCCGTCTCCCGCCTGCTGCGCACCGAGCTGCGCCGCGGCCGGGACCGTATCGGCCGTCCGCACGACGGCCGCCGCTGAGGGCGGGACAGAGGGAGTCGACAGGGATGACAGACAGCATCTTCGCCACGAGCGTGTTCTTCCGGCTCGCCATCGGCGGCAACGACCTGGGCGCCTTCCACACGTGCTCCGGCATGGGCGCCCAGGTGGAGATGGAGAGTTACGCCGAGGGCGGCAACAACGGCTTCACGCACCAGCTACCCGGGCGCGTGACGTGGTCGAACATCACGCTCACCCGCCCCGTCACCGCCGACACCGCGAAGATCGCCCGCTGGTTGGACGAGACGCTGCGCCGGGTGGAGCCCAAGGACGGCGAGATCGTCGCCCTGCGGCCCGACTTGACGCCGATCATCAGCTGGCAGGTCTTCGGCATCGTCCCGGTGCGCTGGGAGGGGCCGTCCTTCGACCCGTCCAACTCCCAGGCGGCGGTGGAGACGCTGGAGATCGCCCACGAGGGCCTGCGCCCCGGCTGAGCCGCGAGGCCCGACCGAGTCCCGTGGCCCGGCCGGCACCGCCGACACCCCGCCCGCGCAAGGCCCGTGAGAGACACCCGTCCGGAAAGGAACCCCCCGCATGTCCCCTGCGCTCCCCTCCGGCCGGACCTCGGCCCAGCTCGTCCTCATGGAGCCGCCCGCGACCGTCGGCGCGAAGCCGGGCGGGCGGATCGCGCAGCTCAAGCTGCAGTTCAACCCCAACACCCTGCAGTTGCAGAAGACCAACGAGTGGCGGCGGTCGCCGTCCCGGATGGCGGAGGAGTCGGCGCTGCCGGAGTTCGTGGGCAGCGGCCCGCGCACGCTGAGCCTGGAGGTCTTCCTCGACGCCACCGCCACGCACGACAACTCCGTGGAGCAGGCGGTGGAGAAGCTGCTCAAGGCGTGCGTGCCGACCCCGGCGAGCCTGGGCCGCAAGAAGCCCGCGAGCCCGTGGGTGCGGTTCGAGTGGGGTACGTCCCGGACCACCTCGTTCTACGGCGTGGTCACGAGCGTCGCGGCGACGTACACCCTCTTCGACGTGGACGGCAAGCCGCTGCGGGCGACGTGCGCGCTGGCGATCGAGGAGGCGAGCGTCGACGTGCCGGGCCAGAACCCGACGTCCGGCGCGCGCACCGCCCGCAGCACGCACACCGTGGTGGCGGGCGACACGCTGGCGATGCTGGCGTGGCGGGAGTACGGCGACGCGTCCGCCTGGCGGGAGATCGCGGAGGCCAACGGCATCGACGACCCGATGGCGCTCGCGCCCGGCACCGAACTGGTGGTGCCGGCGCTGCGCGGGGCCGGACCAGAGGGCTGACGCCCGAGCTCCCGCAGTGGTCGGCCGAGGTACGAGGCCGCCCGCGGAGGGAGGGGGCACCTCCCGCCGAAGGCAGGGGGAGAGCAGGAAGACCGACCACAGGAGCGGAGGAAGAGGCATGAGCGAGCAGGGCGGGCGGTCCTTCGCCGCGGATCCGATCGTGGAGGCGCCCGGCGAACTCCCCAAGATCTGGGCGGCGCAGCTGGTGAGCTGCATCGTGGACGAGAACGTGGGGCTGCCGGACGCCGCCGTGCTGACCTTCCGCGACCCCGACCACGAATTCCTCGGCAAGACCGGCATCACGATCGGCACCCCGCTGAAGGTGTCGGTCATGACGGCCTCCGGGCAGGGCCGCGAGCTGCTGTTCAACGGCGAGGTCACCGCGCTGGAGCTGGACCGCGACCGTACGGGCAGCTTCACCGTCGTGCGCGCCTACTCGCGGGCGCACCGGTTGCAGCGGGGCCGCCGGGTGGCGGCGTACCGCAACATGTCGGCGTCGGCGATCGTGCGGCAGGTCGCGACGCGCGCGGGCCTCGCGGTCGGCAAGGTCGAGGCGGCCCCGGTCACGTACAAGCAGCTGTCGCAGGCGAACGTCTCGGACTGGGACTTCCTGCAGTTCCTCGCGCACGAGAGCGGCGCGCTGGTGCGGGTGGACGACAAGGGCCTGCTGCAGTTCACCAAGCCGAAGAAGGCGTCCGGCGCGCCCGCGCCCTCCACCTCCGCCGCGCGCAACCCGCTCGTCCTGGAGTACGGCCGCAACCTGCTCGCGCTGCGGGCCGCGCTGACCGCGGCGGACGGCGCCGCGCAGGTCGAGGTGCGCGGCTGGGACGTCAGGACGAAGAAGCCGCTGGTCTCGCGGGAGCCGTCGGTCGTGAGCGACAGCATCCAGCCGGGGCTGAGCCCGTCGCGCGCCGCGTCCGTCTTCGGCACCGCCAAGCTGACCGTCACCGACACCCCGTACGCCACGCTCGCCGAGACCACCGCCGCCGCGGGAGCCGCCGCCGACCAGGTCGGGGCGGGCTTCGCCGAACTGGAGGCGGTGGCCGAGGGCAACCCGCATCTGCGCGCGGGTGTACCGGTCGCGCTCGGCAACGTCGGGGAGGCCTTCTCCGGCCGCTACACGGCGACCGCGGCCCAGCACGTCCTGGAGCCCGACCGCGGCTACCGCACCACCGTGTGGGTCGGCGCCAGTCCGGACCGCTCCCTGACCGGCCTGGTCACCGGCGCCAACGCCCCCGGCCGCGGCGCGCGTGTCCCGGGACTGGCCACCGGTGTCGTCACGGACGTCCGCGAGCCGGAGGGCGGGCAGAGCGGCGCGGTGCGGCTCACCTTCCCCTGGCTCGACGACACCTACGTCACCGACTGGGTGCGCACCGTCCAGTGGGGCGGCAAGGGCGGCGGCGGTGTGGTGAGCCCCGAGGTCAACGACGAGGTGCTCGTCGGCTTCGAACAGGGCCTGCTGGACCACCCGTTCGTCATCGGCGGCCTCTACAACGGCATGGACAAGCCCTCCAAGCACGACGTCCCGCTCGTCGACCGCACCAGCGGCAAGCTCAACCGCCGCTCGGTGGTGTCGCGTTCGGGCCACCGGGTGGAGCTGCTGGACTCGCCCACCGGCTTGAACGGGGTGCGGCTGCAGACCGGCGACGGCCGGCTGGAGGTCTTCCTCGACGACCGCAACAACCGCATCGAGGTGACGGTGTCCTCCGCGGCGGGCGGCGCCGCGCTCAGCTCCCTGGTCATGGACGGCAGCGGCATCACGCTGGACGCCAGGCAGGGCACGGTCAACGTGCGCGGGCGGCAGGTCAACGTGGACGGTACGGCGGGCGCGCGGGTGAGCGGCGCGTCCGTCAGCGTCAGGGGCACGGCGGACGTCACCGTGGACGGCGGCGCCCTCGGCGTCCTCAAGGCCGCGCTCGTCCGGATCAACTGAGGCCCGCTCATGGTGACTTGCTCTTACGCTGGCGGTGGTGGGCCGCCCGCCCGCCCCGGCCGCACCGCCGTACGGCTCCGACGCCGTACCCCCCGACCTGGTCCCACGACCCCAACCGGCCCCCGGGCCGCAGGACTTCCAGCACTTCCAGGACTTCCGCGAGGAGCGACGTATGCCGGCCGCAGCCCGAACCGGTGACCCCACCAACCACGGCGGGGTCATCACCACCCCCCCGCCGCCCGCCGCCGCGACGGTGGCCCGCGTGCTGATCGGCGGCAGGCCCGCGGCCGTCGTGGGCAGCCTGCACGTGTGCGTCGTGCCGCCGCACGCCCTGCTCGGCCCGGCCAACGTCATCCTGCCCAGCCCCACCGCGCTCGCCCGCCCCGTCCTCATCGGCGGGCTGCCCGCCGCGCGGATGGGCGACCGCACCGCGTGCGGCGCGCAGGTGATCCTCGGGGCGCTCAACGTGCAGATCGGAGGGGTGTGATGAGCGAGCGCTTCATCGGCCGCGGCTGGGCCTTCCCGCTGCGGGTCGGGCCGACCGGCGGCATCGCCATGGTCGAGCGCGAGCGGGAGATCGAGGAGGCGATCCGGCTGGTGCTCGGCACCGCGCCCGGCGAGCGCCCGATGCGCCCGGAGTTCGGCTGCGGCATCCACGACTACGTCTTCGCGCCGGGCGACGGCGCGACCGCCGGGCGGATCGCGGAGCAGGTGCGCGAGGCGCTGGAGCGGTGGGAGCCGCGGATCGCGGTGGAGGACGTCGTGGTGGCCTTCGACCAGATCGACGCCGGGACGCTCTACATCGACGTGCACTACACGGTGCGGTCCACCAACGACCGGCGGAACCTGGTCTTCCCCTTCTACACGATCCCGTCCGACGGCGCCGCCGACGACTCCGGCGCCCTCGCCGACGTGGTCGCGCTCGGCGAACGGAGGGCCGGCTGATGCCCCTGCCCGCACCCAACCTGGACGACCGCCGCTTCCAGCAGCTCGTCGACGAGGCCAAGCGCTACGTCCAGCAGCGCGCCCCGGAATGGACCGACCACAACGTCTCCGACCCGGGCGTCACGCTCATCGAGACCTTCGCCTACCTCGTCGACCAACTGCTCTACCGGCTCAACCGGGTCCCCGAGAAGAACTACCTGGCCTTCCTCGACCTGCTCGGCATCCGGCTCTTCCCGCCCGCCGCCGCCCGCGCGGACGTCGACTTCTGGCTCTCCGCGCCGCAGGACGACACGCTCGTGCTGCCCGCGGGCACCGAGGTCACGACCGTGCGCGGCGAGACCGAGGAGGCGGTGGTCTTCACCACGACCGGTGAACTGCGCATCCTGCCCTCGTCGTTGGAGCGGCTCGTCGCCGCGCCGCGGGGCGGCGAGCAGACCGACCGCACCCGCACGCTCACCGAGGGGCGGGACGTGCCGTGCTTCCAGAGCGCGCCGCAGCCGGGCGACGCGCTGCTCTTCGGCCTGCCCACCGCCGTACCGCGCTGCATCGTCGCGATCCGCCTCGACAGCCGCGTCGAGGGCATCGGCGTCGACCCGCGGCAGCCCCCGCTGGTGTGGGAGGCGTGGGACGGCTCGGCCTGGCAGATCTGCGAGACCGGCGAGGACACCACCGGCGGGCTCAACCGCCCCGGCGAGATCGTGCTGTACGTGCCCGAGGGCCACACCGCCTCCACCAGCGGCGGCACCCGCGCCGGATGGCTGCGCTGCCGCGTCACCGAGCCGGAGCCCGGGCAGCCCTTCTACTCCGAGTCGCCCACCGTGCGCGAGGCGTCCGTCTTCACCGTCGGCGGCACGATGCCCGCCGAGCACGCGCAGACCCTCACCGACGTCCCCCTCGGAACCTCCGAGGGCGTCCCCGGGCAGGCCTTCCGGCTCGCCCGCCCGCCGGTGCTGCTCGACGGCGGGCCGCCGGTCGTCGAGGTCTCCTCCGTCTCCGACGCGGCAGGCTGGCAGCGCTGGCAGATCGTCGAGAGCTTCGGCCGCTCCACGCCGGAGGACCTGCACGTCACGCTGGACGCGACGGCGGGCGAGTTCGCCTTCCCGCCGGCGGTGCGCGAGGCGGACGGCACCCTGCGGCACTACGGCGCGGTGCCGCCGAAGGGCGCGCAGATCCGGGTGGCCCGCTACCGCACCGGCGGCGGCCCCGCCGGGAACGTCGCCCGCGGGGCGATCTCCGTGCTGCGCAGCTCCGTCCCGTACATCGCCCGCGTCGCCAACCGCGAGGCCGCGCGCGGCGGGGTCGCCGGGGAGACCGTCGACAACGCGAAGTTGCGCGCGCCGGACGCGCTGCGCATGCAGGAGCGCGCGGTCACCGCGGAGGACCACGAGATCATCGCCCGCCAGGCCGCGCCCTCCGCCGCCCGCGTCCGCTGCGTCCCCGCCTCCGGCGGCGGGGCCGGTTCCGTACGCGTCCTGGTGGTGCCGGACGCGGTCGCCGACGAGGGTGACGACCGGCTGCGCTTCGAGCAGCTCATCCCCTCCGACCAGGTGCTCGCCGCGATCACCGAGGCCCTCGACGAGCGCCGTCTCATCGGCACGAGCGTCGCCGTCGAGCCCCCCGCCTACCAGGGCGTCACCGTCGTCGCCCGCCTCACCACCGCCCCCGGCGGCGACTCCGACGCCGTCCGCGAAGCCGCCCTCGACGCCCTTTACCACTACCTCAACCCCCTGACCGGCGGCCCCGACGGCACCGGCTGGCCCTTCGGCCGGCCCGTCCAGTACGGCGAGATCTTCGGCGTCCTCCAGCGCGCGACGGGCGACGCGGTCGTGGAGGAGATCCGCCTCTTCCCCGCCGACCCCCTCACGGGCCGCCGCGGCGCCCCGACCGACCGCCTCGACGTCACCCCCGACGCGCTCGTCTTCTCCCACCAGCACCAGGTCGCTGCCGCTCGGCCAGAGGGGACTCCGGCATGAGCCCGCGATTGCACCGCGGGGTGCGCCGCGCGCCGAGGGCGCGGATGGGTTGCGGGCCCGCCGTTTTTCCCGCCGTGGGCGGTGGGGCGAGGGCGCGGCTGCGCCGCGGGGCGAGCGTTTTCAGGGGCGCGGGGAACTGCGCGGCCGGCCACGATGGTGGCGCGGGTAGTCACCGGCCCGAAGGGGCAGTTGCTGTCGTGCCCGGACCACCGGCCGGTGATGGGTTGCGCGCGCAGTTCCCCGCGCCCCCAAAAACGCTCGCCCTGCGCGGTGGCGGGAGCCCCCGCCCGGTGGGTGGTGACCGGTGCGGTGGCGGGAGCCTGCACCCGGTGGGTGGTGACCGGTGCGGTGGCGGGAGCCCCCGCCCGCTGGGCGGTACCCCGCGCGGTAGCGGGAGCCTGCATCCGCTGGGTGGCACCCTGCGCGGTAGCGGGAGCCTGCACCCGCTGGGTGGTAACCGGCGTGGTAGCGGGAGCCCCCGCCCGCTGGGTGGTAACCGGCGCGGTAGCGGGAGCCTGCACCCGCTGGGTGGTAACCGGCGCGGTAGCGGGAGCCCCCGCCCGCTGGGTGGTAACCGGCGCGGTAGCGCCTACGCGGAGGTCGTCCGATGAGCCGAGCCGCCGTACCCGGTCTGCGGAGCCGGCACCCGATCGGGGAGCAGCTCCCGGCGCTGTACGCCGACGACAGCCTCGCCCAGAGATTCACCGCCGGGCTCGACGTCGTCCTCGCGCCCGTCTTCGCGACGCTCGACAACCTGCCCGCGTACCTCGATCCGCGCCTCGCGCCGCCGGACTTCCTGGCGTGGCTGGGGTCGTGGGTCGGGGCCGTGGACGACCCGCGGTGCCCGCTGGAGCTGCGCCGCGAGGCGGTCGTCCGCGCATTGGAGCTGCACCGGCTGCGCGGCACCCGCAGGGGCCTCGTCGAGGCGCTGTGGCTGGTGCTCGGCGTGCACGCCGACGTCAGCGGCGACGGCGGTGCGACCTGGTCCCGCACTTCCGGCTCGGACCTCCCGCCGCAGGACCCGGCGGGACCGCTCGTGCGGGTGTGGCCGGGCCGCGAGCCGCACGTGGACGCCGAACGCGTCCGGGAGACCGTCCGCGCGATGTGCCCGGCGCACACCGCCTGCCGGGTGGAGATACTGCCCGGCCCGCCGAACGAAGGGAGGTGACGCCATGCGTGCGTGTCCCGCGTGCGGGGCGTCCAATGCGCCCACGGAGGACTTCTGCGGTACCTGCGGTACGTACCTGGGCTGGTCGCAGAGCCCGGCGCCGTCGTCCGCGGGGTCACCGCCCGCCCCGGAGCCGCCCGCCCCGGAGCCGACCGGGCCGGAGCCGACCGGCGCAGAGCCATCGGAGGAGCCGCCCGCGAACGCGCCCGGCGGTTCGGCGGTCTCGGGGGCCGGGGGCGGGTCCGCGGCGTCCAACGCCTCTGCCACGTCGAGCGGTTCGGCGCGCTCTGCGGCCGGGTCCGCTGTGCCCGACGCCCCCGCCGTGCCCGGCGGTTCGGCGCCTTCCGGGGGCGGGGATGCCGCGCCCGCAGGAGTGTCGAGCGGTGCCGACGCCCCTGCCGTGCCCGGCGGTTCGGCACCTTCCGGGAGTGGGACCGGGTCTGCCGTGCCCGACGCCGCTGCCGCGTCGAGCGGATCGGCGCCCTCCGGGAGTGGGGCAGGGGCCGCGCCACCCACCGCCCCTGCCGCGACCGGCGGTTCGGCTCCCTCCGGGGCCGCAGACGGTGCCGCCCCGCCCGCTGATGCGTCCGGCGGCGGCAACGCCCCCGCCGGGCCCGGCACTTCGGCCGCTCCCGATCCCACACCGGCCCCGCCGGAGGAGCAGCCCGCCCCCGAACCCCGTGGGGGGCGCCTGCGGCGGGCGGCGCGCGGGGCCGCCGACGCGGTCTCGCCGGGCGGCGGCGTGGCGCGTGCGGCGGACTCTCCTGAGCGCGCGGAAGGACGTGTCCGGCGTGCGGCGGATGCTCCCGATCGGGCGGAGGGACGTGTCCGGCGTGCGGCCGACGCGGTGACCGACGGGCCCGACGCGTGGGCGGGCCGCCTGCGGCGTGCCGTGCGCGACGGCCTGTCGGGATCCGGGTCCCACGGAGCCGAGCCCGCGGCACCCCCCGCCCCCGCCCAGGAGCCCGCCTCGCCGAGCGGGTCGGCGCCGGTGGCCCCCAACCCCCCCACGGTGCAAGCAAGTTCGCCCAGCGCCCCGCCCGTCGCCCCGCAGGGGTCCGTACCACCGCAGCGGCCCGCGGCGCCCGCGCCCGTACGGCCCGCAGCCCCGCAGGGGTCCGTACCGCCCCGGCGGCCCGGCGTGCCCGCCGAGGAAGCGCCCGAGGCGGACCCCGCCCCCGTACGGCCGGTGCTGCCCGGGCGGCCGGTCGCGCCGCGCCCTGTGGTGCGGCCGTTGCCGGAGCCGGAGGAGGCCGAGGGGGAGCCCTGCCCGAACTGCGGCACGCTCAACCCGCCCGACCGCCGCTTCTGCCGGCGCTGCGCCACCCCGCTGAACCCCGCGCCCGCGCGCGCGGCCCTGCCGTGGTGGCGGACGATCTGGCCCCTCCGCCGCCGGGTGCGGGCGGGTTCGGGCCGGTTCAAGCGGCTGCTGGTGATCCTGCTGGTGGTCGCGGTCCTCGCCGTCGGCGTCTTCTTCGCGCTGCCCGCCGGGCGCGGCCTGTTCGAGGACACGAAGGACAAGCTGGGCGGCGCGAAGCCCATCCGCCCGACGCACGCCACCGCGAGCGCGCAAGTCCCCGGCCACCCGGCCGCGAACACCCTGGACGGCTTCAACAACCGCTACTGGGCCGCCCCTTCGGCGGGCGCGACGATCACGTACACCTTCGCCAAGCCCATCCGCCTGGTCGATGTCGACATCACCAACGGCGCCTCCGCGACCCTGAAGCAGTACCAGGCCGAGGGCCGCGCCCTCACGATCGACCTGGACACCACGTCCAGCAACGGCGCTACCCACCACCAGGAGTTGACCCTCGACGACCACCCCGGCGACCAGCCCTTCCCCACCGGCATCAGCGACGTCACCACCGTCCGCCTCACCCTCCGCGCTCCGGTGGGCCTGACGAAGGGCCACCATCTGGCCTTGGCCGAGGTCGAGTTCTTCCGCCGCGGCTGATCCCCCGCGCCCCGCCGCCGAGTCCCCCGACTCCCGGCGGCGGGGCCCGCATCCCCGGAGGCCGGCGGCCCTCTTGCAGGACCGCGAAAAACATGACGGGGCGGGTGGGAAACGGTCAGACCGCGCCTGGCAGCGGGGCCTGACCGTCCGATGGGGAAACGCCGACGCGTTGTGCTTGGGGGATACCCAACTTGGCCGCGCGAGGCGTCCTTGGATCAGGGCTTAACGGCGTCCGTGCACGCAGTTCCCGATCCGATCCATCCGCATGCCCGGAACCACCAGCCGGGAAGGTTGGAGGGGTTGACGTTTTGGGTGGCGGTCCACGTTGAATTCCAGGGCACCGTTGCGCTCCACTTGTAGGGCACGTTGCGGAAGTCCTGATAGCCAGAGGCCTGGAGCTGGACCACTGAGCCGGAAATGATCCCGGCGCCGTCCAGCTCTCCGTAGAATTGACCGTTGCTGTACACAACGTACACGGTTCCACAAGCGCCCGAGGAGTTGCAGAAACTTCTCCCAACAGCCCCATCTGCCGACGCCTCGCCAGGAACTGCGAGGAGGACTGCTGATGCCGCAAGTGCGGCGGCGCCTGCTTTCACGCCGATCTTGGTGCGCGTTGCCACTTATGACCTCCTGTTATTCGAGTCGCTTCGGGCCATGTCCCGTCCGCGATGGTGCAGGCCTTCGGTGATGCTGTTCCGCCCTGCCGGACGAAGTGCGCCGACGGCCGGGTTCCGCAGCGAGGCCATCGCCCGCGGTGCACTGCCGGCCCGCACCCGCGAGCCGTCCTCTCCGAACGTCACATCTGTGAGAGGACATTCGTGTCATCTATGCGCTCGTTCAGTGCAATTGGTTCGCGCCGGGATTCGCCTTGTACAGGCGGGGCAGGCGGTATGTCTCTCCAATTGGAGCGCGCCGGAGCACGCGTTTCCCTCGTGTGGATGACGTCTGACGTGTCCCGTTCCGCGTTCGACGGGTTCCGGTACGCGCTCCGGCCCGTCCTGGCGCGGCCATCAGTGTCGGGCTTTCCGTTCTAGTGGGGCGAGCAGCTTCGAGCACGGCCGAATCACCCAGGACAGCCTGCACGCGGGGGGTTCGGGAGGTGCCGGCACGGCCGGAGGGCCGCTGGGAACGCATGGGCCTGACGGTGCATTCGAGCCTGGCCGGGCGGCTGCTCTGACCTGAAAGGAGCTATCTCCCGCATATCGGCGACTCGCACACTGATCCGACACGTCGGGGGTGAGCCGGGGGGTAGCGGTGCTGCGTGTGCACTTCAACGGGGTAGATCTTTCCCGGGTCCGCTTCGCGCGGCAGCCGGACCCCCTCTGGGAAACGGTGCTCAGCATCAACCTGCTCGGCACCACGCGCGGCAGGGCGGTGTACGACCCCTGGCGGGCGCAGATCCGCACCGGACTGCGCCGGTTGCCGCGACACCAACTGCGGCTCCTGCGCTGGCTGGCGCCGCCGGTGGGCGACTTCCCGGACTTCCTCACCCCGGCCCGGGCTGCCTTCGGACTGGAGGAGGGCATTGAGGCGGTGCTGGCCACACCACGCGCCCGGCTGCGCCGGGAGCTTGCGGTCCTCACCGGCGTGCCGGCAGAGGCCCGTGCCCTGATGGCCGGCGGCAGCCAGGCGCTGTCCGAACTCGGCGAGGCGCTGCGGGGCTATCACCGCGCCGTTCTGGTCCCGTACTGGTCCCGTATGCAGGCCCTCGTCGACTCCGAGCGTGCCGTAAGGGCCCGCGCCGTGCTCGACCACGGCTGCGACGGGCTGCTGGCGGCCCTGGGACCGACCATGAGGTGGCGCCCGCCGGTGCTGGAGGTCGACTACCACCTGGAGCGCGACATCGTCCTGGCGGGGCGCGGGCTGGTCATGGTGCCCTCGGCCTTCTGCTGGCGCCGACCGGTCACCCTCATCGACCCCACCCTGCCACCGGTGCTGGTCTACCCCCTTCCGCGGACGCCTGCCTGGTGGATCACCCCCGGCAGCCCCCCGCACCCCCAGGCGCTGGGAAATCTCCTGGGCCCGACACGCGCCGCCTGCCTGCGCGTGATCGAAGGCGGCTGCACCACCGGGGAACTGGCCCGGCGTACCGGCGTTACCCCTCCCACGGCCAGCCAGCACGCCACCACCCTGCGGGAGGCCGGTCTGACCACATCCACACGCCTTCGCAACACCATCCTGCACACGCTCACCCCGTTGGGTACGGCGCTGCTCCGGACGAACTCCACCCGGATGCTCGCGTCCCAGAACGACGGCGACGGGACCGCGCACTAGGGCGGGCCCGACCGCCACCGTCCACGCCGCTACTCGACCAACCGGAAGTCCGGGTGGCCGAGCCAGGCGGCCAGGAAGTCACGGTCGCCCGCGTGGGTGTACCAGTGACGGCCAGGAGTAGCGGTAGCCGAAGCGGCCGGTCAGTCACCGGCGGGCGGCGCCGGGCACCGACCCGTGCAGCGTACGAGGTCGCGGGCGACGTACGAGCCGGCGGTGTAGTAGCGCGTCACCTCGTCCGCCGGGTGGGCGGCCAGGCGGGCGCGGGCGTGGGCCAGGATCGCCGCGGCCGGGAGGGCGGTGGGCAGCGGCGGGGTCTCGGCGAGCTGCTGGGCGAGCCAGTCGAGGGCGGCCTCGGCGGTGGTGAAGGTGCCGGCGAGCATGCTGAGCGGCTTGCCGGGCCATTCGGCGATGACCAGGGGCGGGGCCGCGGCCGCGGGGTTGCGGGCGTCGGAGTCCCGCGGGCGGGAGGGGCCGGTGTAGGTGTACGCGTGCCAGTGCGGCGTCATGTCCGTCCTCTACCAGGAGGGGCCGACAACCGGTCGGTGGCCGGCCCCGTTCGGGTGATGCGCTACCGCCTGCCGCAGCCGTCGCCGCCGCCGCAGTCGGGTTCGTCGGCGGGCGGGGTCGGGTCGTCGTCGCCGGGGTCGGCCGCATCTGCCGCCGGTACGCTCATGGGAGTCACCTCCCCTCGCCGGTCGAGGTGGTGGTGCCGTGACCTCCCCGGGTCTGCCGCCAAGCCCGGCCCGGGGAGGGGTTCAGGATTCCCGGGCGGCGTCGGTGCGGGCGGCCCGGCAGTCCCGCCAGTCCCGGCACCACACGACCTCGGCGGGCCCGTGGTCCGCGTCGATGTCGTGCACGAGGTAGTCCGCGGTGTCCCGCCCGCACCACCCGCACGTCCGAGCGGCCCTCACGCCGGGGCCCCGCTGCGTTGGGGGCGGGGCGGCACGATGCCCTCACGCCGCACGCACGGGTTGCACGCACAGACGGCGCACCCGCCTCCGTCCTCCGGCCGGGAGATGACCACGGCGTCCGTACCCATGACCCACCCCCGGTGCCGGGCGCAGTACCGCGTCACGCCCCGGCCTCCGGGGCGCGCCGCGACCACCCGCGGACACACGTCGGGCTCGCGCCCTCACAAGAGGGTGGGGTCCTCACCATCGCGCCCCTTCCGGCGTGGGCGCCCCGGGCGTTGTCGCCGCGGGGCCTTCTGCCGCCGACCCCGCCAGCTGTTGCGCGAGGGGCGAGCACTTCGACGCTACGAGCGGCGCGTACTTGCAGGGGAGCGATGTGCAGCAATGTGCACACAGACAACTCGTTAGGGTGCAAGGCCGAATATCGTCTTGCTCAAAAGGGCCTTGCGCGGCCATGGTTACGCACAACCGTGCACCACCCTGAGGAAGGACTTGGCCGTGGCCGCCTTACAGTTCATCGGAGTCGACCCCGAGACCGGGCACAGCGGATCGCCCACCGCCTGGGTACACACCGTTACCCGCGACATCCTTTTCCAGAGCTACATCGCCGACGAAGAAACGCGCCGCGAGTGCGCGGACAACCCCGCGCCCGGCCACGCTCTGGGCATTCCGGCCGGTGAGACGGTCATCCGTATCCCGGCCCACCTGATCCCGCTGCTGAGGGAGGCTTGCGATGCCGCCGAGCGTGGACTTTAAGTCCCTGCTCACCTCCGCACGCACCTCAGCTTTCCACCTGGAGATGCGCGACCAGTACGCCGTCGGCGACGAGGCAGCCGACTACGCCCACTGGCTGCGCACCGGTGAGCGCGATGCGGACCGGGCATCGGCGTACTGGGCCCCCTGGGTGGACCTCATCGCCGGAGTGCGCGCCCGCGGTGTCGTCGTGCGCCGGGCGCGGATCGTGTCGGAGCCGGTCACCTCGTACATCCGGTACGAGCACGCCGGGACCGCCGTCAATGTCCTCGCGGGCGAAGAGGTACGGTGGCTGCCGCGCCGGCAGGCCGCGGATCTGCTGGTGCCGGGCTGCGACCTCTGGCTCTTCGACGGTGAGGCCGTGCTCTTCAACCACTTCACCGGCGTCGGCGATTGGGCGGATCCCGCCATGGAGTTGACCACCGACCCGGCCGTCGTGAAGCAGTGCGTTGACGCCTTCGATGCCGTGTGGAATCGCGGCATCCCCCACGACCAGTACGCGATCCGCTGACCAGACCACCGGAAGGCCATGCCTGTCTCTCCGTCCTCGGCCGCCCAGGACGCCCGCGAAGACGTCGCGCGACGCCTGCGAGGCCTGCGGCGTGCCGCTGGACTGACCGTTTCGGAGCTGGCCTCCCGGTGCCAGTGGCACCACTCCAAGACGAGCAGGATCGAGAACGCCCGTACACCCGCATCCCCCACGGACATTCGGCTGTGGTGCAGGGCCACCGACGCCGGGGACCAAGCCGCAGACCTCATCGCGGCCTCACTCCACGCCGAGTCGCTGTACACCGAATGGCGGCGGAAGGCCCGGGAGGGATTGCGGCAGCTCCAAAACAGTTACCTCGCCCTCTACCGTTCCACCGAGACCTTTCGGGTCTACACCAGCACCCTGGTCCCCGGCCTGCTCCAGACCGAGGGATACGCCCGCGCGCTGCTGAGTACGAACGCGCGCTTCCTCGGTGTCCCGGACGACGCCGAGGAAGCTGCAGCGGCGCGCGTCGACCGCTCCCGGATCATTCACGAGGCCGGACGCCGCTTCGTCCTGGTCGTCGAAGAAGCGGCGTTGCGCTATCAGCTCGGCGACGCGGACGCCATGGCCGCCCAACTCGGTTTTCTCCTGACGGCGGGCGCATTGCCCGCGGTCTCCCTCGGCATCATCCCGATGAGCACACGCGGGCGTCCCCTCTGGGCGGCCGAGACCTTCTCGATGTTCGACGAGTCCCTCGTCGCGGTCGAGCTGCTTTCTGCTCAGGTCAACATCACGCAGCCCACCGAAATCGGCCTGTACCTCAGCGCGTTCGAGCAACTTCGCTCCATGGCCGTGTACGGGGCTGAGGCGCGGGCCCTCATCGTCCGCGCCATCGACGCCCTGAGGTGAGGGAGGTGCTGGGAGCGCGGCCGCCCGTTCCCAGCGTGGCCGGGCCTCTTTCGCCGGGAGAGGGCAACAGGGGCGCCGGTCCGTGAGCAATACGACGTAGGGAGGTCCAGATGTCATCGAACGACATGCCCAGCTTCGAGCAAGTCATCGACGAGGCCCGGCACTCCGCCGTGCATCTGGAGATGCGCGACGCGTACGGCGTCAGCTCCGACGTGGAGAGCTTTGCGCGCTGGCAAGCCACCGGAGAGCTCAACGTGGACCCGGGGTCGGACTACTGGCGTGAGTGGGTGGAACTGATCCGGCGGACGGTCGCCCGTGGGGTCGTCGTGCGCCGGGCGCGGATCGTGTCGGAGCCGGTGAGCGCGTACATCCGGTACGAGCACGCTCTCACCGTCGTCAACGTCGGTGCCGGGGAGCAGGTGCGGTGGCTCCCTCGCCGCAGGGCCAGCGACGTCGCGCTCCCCGGGAATGACTTCTGGCTCTTCGACGGCCGGACGGTCCGCTGGAACCACTTCACCGGCGAGGGCGGCTCGGCACCACGCGAGATGACCGAGGATCCGGCCGCCGCCCGCCTGTGCGCGGAGGCCTTCGAGGCCGTCTGGTCGCGGGCGACCCCGCACGACGCGTACAAGATCTCCTAGGGAGCCCCGCCAGGCCAACCTGAGGGTTGCCCCGGCCGGGTCGGCGGAGACCCGGGTGCGGTCCGCCCCTCAGGAGGGGATCACAGGAGGTGGTCCGCCTTGCCGGACTTGATTTCCGCGATCAGGGCGCGGAGGGCTTCGTGGGTGTCGGTGAGGTAGTGGTCTTCCGCTCCGGCGACGGCGATGTAGGCGTTGCCGTCCGCGTCGGTGCCTATGCGGAAGCAGTTGCTGGCGTCCTGGCAGAAGGGGGCTTCCCAGGTGATGTCGGGCACGGTCAACTCTCCTACAGGTCGGATGCGATGGTGTGCATGAGGTCGAGGGTCTTCTCCGGTGGGAGCGCGATGCGCTGCATCTCGTCGAGTTGAAGGCCGAATGTGCGCACGTGGGCGTCGGCGTGGAGAAACTCGCCTGCCGTGACGCGGTCGGCGAGGACCGTGTCCAGCCGCGGCACCGCACCGTGCGCGTACAGGATCGACTGGCCCGAGCCGGGGAACGCCCCGGCCGTGAACGGGATCGCCTGGATCGTGACGTTCGGGCGGGCGGCGGCTTCCGTCAGGTGCGCCAACTGGGCGCGGAGTGCCGCCGGGCCGCCGACCTGGGTGCGCAGCGCGCCCTCGTGGATGACGAGTTCGTAGGGTGGGGCGTCGGGGCGGTCGAGGACCTGGTGGCGTTGGACGCGGTGGGCGACGCGGGCCTCGAACTCGGCCTCCGGCAAGGGAGGGATCGCGGCGCGGAAGAGGGCGCGGGCGTAGGCCTCGGTCTGGAACTGGCCGGGCATGTGAGTGATCGTGCTGACGCGCAGAGCCGCCGCGTGCCACTCCAGTTCGGCGACGTCGAGGAAGGTCGACGGGAGCGTGTCGCGAAAGTCCTCCCACCAGCCCGGCGGCTGGTCGCTGCCGCACATCGCGACGAGGGCGTCGATGAGCGGCCGGTCGGTGCACTCGTAGACGTACGCGATGCGCCGCACGCGCTCCGGGCTGACGCCGTGGCGCCCGGCCTCGGTGCTGGAGATCACGGTGCGCTTGGTGTCCAGCAGGGCGGCTGCCTGCTCGGTGGACAGCCCGGCGTCCTCGCGGAGTTTGCGCAGCTCCGCGCCAAGCCGCTGTTGGCGTGCGCTCGGGTTGCTTCTCGGCGGCATGTGCGTCCTTCCTGGTCCGCGGCTCAGTGTGCCGCGCGGGCCGAGCCCGGGTCCAACGGACCGTCAGCGAATCGGTAGCACATGTACTCCCGATGTCCTATCGTGGTGCGTGCGCCACTACGGAGAGCAACGCCGGAAGTGCACCGCGCGAGCATGCCCGTCCGCCCTGGGACGGGTGTGCCCGCGACCAGGGCGGCATGCCACCGGCGAACCCACCGCACCCACCGAACCCTCACCCACGCAACGGAGTCCGCCATGCCCGAGATTCCCGTCGTGCCCGCCCTCTGGCGGTTCCCCGCCCACCCCGCGTCCGTCGGGCGCGCCCGGCACGCGCTCGCCGACTGGCTGCCGAAGGACGTGCCGGACGCGCTGCGCGCCAACCTCACCCTCCTGACCAGCGAGCTGGTCACCAACGCCGTACGGTACGGGGCCGGGGCGGCCGAGGACCGGGTGGAGCTCGTCGTGTGGCCCGCGGACGGGCACTACTGGCTCGCCGTGTCCGACCCGGGTGACGGGCGGCCCGTCATGCGCCGACCGCCCGACGCGGGGCAGGAGTCCGGGCGCGGGCTGCTGCTCGTGGACGCGCTCGCCGCCGCGTGGGGCGTGCGGGCCCGCCCGTACCGGGGCAAGTCCGTGGTCGCCGGGCTGGCCCTGCCCTGAAGCGAGGAACCTCCGCAACACCCCTGAGCGTCAAATGTGTCGTTGGCTACCATCAAGGAGTCGCCAAGCGCGCCGCACGCGTGCGCCGGTGTGCACAGCCGTTCGCAGCCGTCCGCGTCCGACTCGGGGGAAACGGGGAAACGTCACGTGCGCAGTGTGAAACCGGAAGACCTGGAGCAACTCGCCACCCTGCTCGACGGAGCCGCCCCCACGAGTCTGAAGAACGCCACCGACTCCGCCTTCCGGCGAGCGGCCACGCTCGGGGTGACGTCGAAGCTGGCCGGGCTGCGGCCGATGGTCGCGTGGGTCAGCGAGACCGCGCCCGACCTGCGCAAACGGGCCGCGCACGTACGGATGGACAACGGGGACCTGTCGGGCGGCCTGCTGTGGGCCGGGTTCACCCCGGACGAGCTGAAGAATTACAAGGGCGACGCCCTGAGCCCCGAGGCCCTGCTCATGGCCAACTCGGTGGCGAACAGCAAGGACCCGAAGGCGTCCACCTTCCAGCGCAAGCCGGACGAGTCGCTCAACGACTGGCTCGACCGGCTCAAGGCGACGGCCCTCACGAGCATTCCGGGGCTCCAGCCGTTCGAGCCCGCGGTGCAGTACCTGCTCGGGGCCTACGGCGACTGGAAGTCGGTGACGGACGCGTCCGGGCACGTCGTCGTCCAGGGCACCGCCATGACGAAGGTGCTGCTCGGCAACTCGTTCAAGCAGGGCTGGGGCAATACCTGGAAGAACTGGGCGGCCCGCGGCATCCAGCGCATCCCCAGCTCGCGGATCCAGACGTGGGGCCGCGCCATGGAGACGTGGTCGCCCAAGCTGCGCTCGCTGAGCGCGCCCGGCTCCTGGCTGCCCGGCAAGATCAGCGCGGGCCTGCAGCGCATACCCGGCACCAGCGGCCTCATCGGCGACTGGACGGGGACGGGCTACAACGCCTTCCGCGGCCTGAGCTTCATGAGCCGCCCGCTGGCCGGCGGGGTCACCATCAACGGCGCCATCAACTTCGTCGTCGGCTCCGACGAACTCGCCAGCCTCTACGGCGGGCTGACGCACGCGGGCGTCCCCGTCGCGCGGGCCGGCAACGCCAACCTCCTCACCGTCGGCAAGAACGCCTTCACCGCCGCCCGCCTCGGGAGCGACACCGTGCCCGCGGCCACCCGCGGCGCCTCGCTGCTCGAGGGCCTGAGCGTGGCGAGCAAGACCTCGGGCGCCCTGCGCGGCCTCGGCATCGCGGGCAGCGCGGCCGGCACGGTCTTCAGCGCCGCCAACGTCATCTCGCAGGGCAACCCGGTCGACGCCTTCAAGCGCAACGGCGCCGGGTACGTCGCGGACGTCGCCGAGGTCGGCTTCAACGCCTCGCTCACCGCCGCCATGATCGCCCCCAACCCGGTCACCTTCGGGCTCGTCGTCGGCACCGGCATCATCTACGGCGGCGCGAAGATCGTGCAGCACTGGGACGACATCACCGAGAGACCCCCCGCCCCCGCCGCCCCGCAAGAAGACCGCCCCCACCACGGAAAGCGCATGAGCGACAACGATTTCGGCTTCGAACTGGAACCCTTCGAGGACGACACCCAGCACGGCCTGAGCGGCACCATCGGCGCCTACGGCCTGGTCCGGATCTCCTACGCCAAGCCCGCCAGTTGGAAGTCCGGCGACGTCTTCCGCACCGACCTGGTCGGCGAGCACCTGCCGCCCGCGTCCGTCACCGGCACCGGCATGGGCGGCGAGCCGCACCTCGGCAAGAAGGCCGTCCTCACGGTGGGCGGTGTCACCGCCGAGATCGGCGCCAACTCCCTCGGCGTCAGCCGCTCCTCGCGGGCGCTGCGGATCAGGCTCGGCGGCCGCGAGTACACCTACACGCGCACGGGCCGCTCCGGCGGGCTCGAACTGCGGCGCGGCGAGGACCGGGTGACCCTCACCGACGGCAAGGCTGTCGGCGCCGCGGGCTCGCGACGGCGGCGCAAGGGCGAGGTGCGCGGCGGCGTGGACGCCACGGACCTCGCGGTCGCACTGGTGCTGGAGGAGACCGACACCTCGTCCCTCTCCGTCGGCGGGGCCCTGATGAGCGCGCCCTTCCGCGCGCTCATGAACCCCGGCGACGGCGGGGGCGAGTAGCCCCTGGTCCTCTGCGCCGGTCGCCTGGTGTACGAGCGGGACGCACGCCCTCATCCAGGCCGGGGGACAGCCGCAGGGCCGGCTCCCGTTGCGGGATCCGGCCCTGCGGGGTTGGGGGTGGAGTCAGTTGAGGGTGATGGGGGCCGTGTCGTCCGAAGCGTCCGTGTCGAACGCCGGGTGGCCGGCCTGGCCCCAACTCATGGTGATGGAGCCCTGGGCGCCCGGGATCACCTGGTCGACGTGGACGGTGACGGTGCAGTCCGTGACCTCGCCGGCCGGCGAGATGATGGTGCGGTCCGAGCAGTGGGTCCCGTTGGCGGGGCTGACGAGAGAGGTGCCCGGCGGCAGCTGGATGTCGGCGGCACCCACGATGTCGCCGCTGCGGTAGAAGATCGTGGCGGGACCGTTGTTGGTCATGCTGAGGTGCAGCGTCACCGTGTCGCCCTCGGCCGCCGTCGCGCTCGCCCCGCTCACCGAGAAGTCCGCGGTGTTCGCGGCCTGGAGGGCGGCGATCCGGTAGTTGCCGTGCACGCCGCGCTCGGTCAGTGACACCGTGCCGGACGGCGCGTCGTTCGCCGTTCCCGGCGTGATCACCTTCAGCGTCAGCTGGCCGCCCGTGCCCTGCGTCCACTGCTGTCCCGCGGCGGACTGCTGGATGTTCGTGTCGCCCGCAGGCGCGATCATCGCGTCCATGTAGGTGTAGTAGGCCGTCGACTCGACGTTCAGCCGGACCGCGGGCGACAGCGCGGCCGTCTCTCCCGGCAGCACCAGTCCGGGGATGGTGCACAGTGCCATCTCCGCCACCATGGGCTGGTCCCCGCCGCTGTACTCGCAGTTGGCGAAGTGCCGGGCGAAGCCGATCCCGGGCGAGGCCCACAGCAGCACCTGCGTGCCGTCCGCCGCGCGGTCGCCGCGGTTGGTGAAGCGCACCCCCTCGCTGAGCGTCGTCCCGACCGCCAGGTCCGTCAGGTTCTTCGGCTGAGCCTCGTCGTAGGCCGGGCCGCCGATCTCCACCGTCCCCTGGCCGCCGACGATCGTCGCGCTGTCCGCGGTACCGCTGACCGTGTAGGACGCGGACGCCCCGGCGGGCGCGTCGGCCTTCGCCCTGACGGTCATCTGCGTCAACGCGCCGATCGACCCCACCCCGCTCAGGTCGTCGAAGTAGAACGACTCCCCGCAACTTGCGACGTGCTGGACCACCGTGCAGTTGTCCGAGAAGCTCACGTCCGCGATCTGGGCGAGCTGCGTCACGTCGATCGTCAGCGTGGCCTCGGTGCTCAGGCTGTTCGCCGTCGTCGTGAACGACAGGTACGGCATAGCCGTCTTCGAGACCCCGGTCAGGGTCGCCGGCGACACCGCGACCGGCCCGACCGGCTGGAGTGCGATGACCGGCTGGTCGGCGGCCTGCGCCGGGCCGACGCCGGTGAGCGCCAGCCCCGCCGCCGCACCGACGGCGGCGACGAGCGCCAGGGCACGGCGCTTCGAGCTGTGTTTCATACGGTTCCCCCCACTGGGATTTGCCACAGAGTGTTCACAGGACGTGCGCGACACAGGCTAGGGACCGGCACTGACAAACAACTAAGCCGAACTCCTGGTCGCCCGGGCCCAAATGCGGCCGATTCCGCGCGAACACCCGTTCCCTTTGCGCACATTTGGCGAACGCCAGACAGTGCCCTGACCCGGCGTCCTCGCCACCGCCGAGCCGCCGCCCGCCGGCGCCCCTCCCGCCGCCCCGGTCTTCCGAGTCGGCGACCTGCTCGTCGGTGACACGGAATTCCCGACGCGGAAGGCTAGGACGCGGGCGTGAAACCGCCCGGTGCGTCCAGCAGGTCCTCGCTGTCGGGCAGCAGGTCGGTCAGCCGCTCCCACACCTCGGCGGCGGTCGCGCGTGCCAGGTGCAGCGGGCTGTCCGGGGTGACCTGCCCCGGCAGGATCGGTTCCTCGGGCTGCTCGCGCACCCAGTAGCCGAGCGGCCCGCAGTCCCAGACGGCCAGCGCGCGCAGGCTCGTCGCGGGCTCGCCGTCCTGCCGGCCGCCCCACACGGTGGTGACGCGCCAGGTGCAGTTGAGGGCCGCGACGAGGTCGGCGAAGAGCGACAGCGCGGGCTCGGCGGGCCCGCCCGCCTCGGCGACCGCCTTGCGGGCCAGTTCCGCGCCCTCCGCGATCTCGACGCCCGGCGTCTCGCCGAGCGCGACGAAGGCGGCGTCCAGCACGCCCATCGTGGTCTCGACGCGCTCCACGGGCGGCTCGACGGTCTCCCCGGTGCGCAGGTTGACCAGCCGGGCCAGCTCCCACAGCAGCATGCTCGGCTCGGCGGAGACGTACTCCGACTCCTCCCGCCCGGGCCACCCGTCGTGCACGACGACGGCGTCCTGCCCGATGACGATCCCGTGGCTGACGGCCCCGTGCTCGCCGGTCACCTCCACCTGGACCATGACCATCGGGTCGGCGAAGGTGACGACCAGGTCCTTCAGCAGCGGGGACAGCTCGCCTTCCTCCCCGACGAGCCCGACCTGCTGCAACTCCCCGAGCGCCTCGGCGAGTTCGTCGGGCGGTGTCTCCCCGTCCGCGAGGTGGCCGAGGACGGCCACATGACGGTCCGCCAGCCGGAGCCGGGCACGGGAACTGTCGTAGGACGGCATGGTCGGGTGCTCCCTGTCGCGGTCGGTCGGTGTGCTGCCGTGCGTGCGCGTACGCCCGGCGGTGCCGCGCGTACGCCCGCCGGCCCCTAGTGCTTCTTGTTGAGGTCCTTGGCGTCCTGCTCGCAGGTGTTCGCCTCGGTCCGCAGATGCTCGGCGACGGTGTGGCACGTGTTGCGCCAGGTGTTCATCTCACCGCGGGTGCGGTCCGCGTGCGGCCCTTCCCACTTCGTCATCGTCTGCGTCGCGAACGTCCGCGCCTTGTCGGGCAGCGCCTCGATGTCGGCGGCCAGCCCTCGCAACTGCGCGGCCCGCGTGGTCAACTCCTGCGCATCCGGTGAGCCCATCCCGGCTCCCCCTCCCCTGACGCCCGGAATCCCTCAGCCCATACGATAACCCGCCCGCACATCCCCATCCCGGCCATTCGCCCGGCCATTCGCCCGGCCGTTCAGCGGCCCGTTCGCCCGGTCATCCCGCGACCGCGGCCGGCGGCAGCGTCTCGTACAGCTCGAACCACGTCGCCTTGCCGTCGCCGCGCGGGTCGACGCCCCACGCGTCCGCCAGCTCCTCCATCAGGAGCAGGCCGCGGCCGGAGGAGGCCATCTCGCCGGGGGAGCGGCGGTGGGGCATCTCGTCGGAGCGGTCGCCGACGTCGACGTGCAGCCGGCGGGTGCCGGGCATGCCGGTGACCTGGGCGAGGAGGACGGCGTCGCCGTCGGTGTGGACCAGGACGTTGGTGACGGCCTCGGAGACCAGCAGGACGGCCGACTCGACCTGGTCGGGCGAGGACCAGTCGTGCAGCAGGGCGCGGATGTCGGCGCGGGCGGCGCGGATCCGCCCCGGGTCGTCCTGCGGGATCGCCAGCACCGTGCGGCGCACCGGGACCGCGCAGGTGGGGCCCTCGGGGTCGCGGCGCAGCAGCACGAGCGCGATGTCGTCCTCGCGGCGGTCGACGAGCGGGCCGGTGGTCTGGTGCGAGGCGGGGCCGTGGACGGCGTCGACGAGGGAGTCGGCGAGGACCTCCAGGTCGCCCGGCGGACCGGCCGCGAGGGCCCTGGACAGCCGGCTCCAGCCGGTGTCGAGGTCGTGGCCGCCGGTCTCGATGAGGCCGTCCGTGCACAGCAGCAGCACCTCGCCGGGCTCCAGGACCATCCGGGTGGTGGGGTAGTCGGCGTCGGGCTCGATGCCCAGCGGCAGGCCCACCTCGCTGCGGCGCACGATCGTGGTGCCGTCGCCGAGCCGTACCGCGGGCTCCGGGTGCCCGGCGCGCACCATCTCCAGCGCGCCGGTGAGCGGGTCGACCTCGGCGTACAGGCAGGTCGCGAAGCGCGCGTCGGCGGAGGTGCGGCCGAGCCCGGCCAGGAAGCGCGAGGTGCGGCTGAGGACGGCGTCGGGGCCGTGCCCCTCGGCCGCGTAGGCGCGCAGCGCGATCCGCAGCTGGCCCATGATGCCCGCGGCCCGCACGTCGTGGCCCTGGACGTCGCCGATGACGATCGCGGTGCGCCCCGAGGGCAGGTCGATGACGTCGTACCAGTCGCCGCCGACCTGGAGTCCGCCGCCGGTGGGGACGTAGCGGGCGGCCACCGCCATCCCGGTGACGTCGGGTTTGCGGGCGGGCAGCATCGTGCGCTGCAGGCCGTCGGTGAGGGCCCGCTCCGACTCGTGCTGGCCGGCGCGGGCGAGCGCCTGGCCCAGCATCCGGGCGACCGTGGTGAGCACCGCGCGCTCGTCGGGCGTGAATTCCACCGGGTCGCGGAAGGCCGCCATCCACGCCCCGATCGTCGTCCCGGCCACGGTCAGCGGCAGGTACGACCACGACACGCGCCCGTACGGCCGCACCAGCGGCCAGGTGGCGGGGAAGCGCTCGGCGTACGACCGGGGTGTGGGCAGGTAGACCGCCTGGCCGGTGCGGGCGACGACCGCGGCCGGGTAGTCCGCGGACAGCGGCATGTCCAGGATGCTCGGGTCGATGACCTCCTGCCCGTGGTGGCCGATGGCCGACAGCCGGTCGTTGTCGACGCCGAAGACCGCCAGGCCGTCCGGCGAGAAGCCGGGCATGGACAGCGTCGCGGCCACCCGCAGCACCTCCTCCGTGGAGTCCGCCTCGGCGAGCGCCCGCCCGGCGTCCAGCAGAAAGGCCTCCCGGGCCCGCCGCCAGTCCCGCGGCGGGCGCCCCGACCGGCTCCCGCCGACCGGCACCTCGTGCAGCGTGCCGCGGATCCGCCCCGGCGGGCGCGGCGCGATCCGGGCCCGCAGCGTCCGCCGCACCGACCCGTCCGGCCCGACGACCCGCACCAGCTGCTCGGCGACCGTGCCCTCGGCCGCGGCCAGCTCCACCTCGGCGGACACCGACACGTAGTCCGCGGCGTGCAGGCAGGCGCGGACCGCGGCCGTACGGTACGTCCCCGCGCCGTCCGGCAGCCCGAGCAGGTGCGCGGCCTGGGCGTCCACCGCGATCTCCTCGGTCGCTTGCTCCCACTGCCACACCCCCGACCCCACGGCCGCGAGCACGTCCTCGGTGTGCATTGGGCCAGTTTAGGAGGAGTGCGATGATATGGGCGAATGTGCCCCTCTTCGGGCCCCGCCCGCGGGGGTCCCCGGGCGGCCCCCCGAGGGGGGATGCGGGGATGAGGAGCGCGGCCCGCCGCCGGTAGGCTGTGGGGGTTCCCCCACCATCGCGACGACCTGACGACTTGGACGAACCCACGATGCACCGGTACCGGTCACACACCTGCGGAGAGCTGCGCGCCACCGACGTCGACACCGACGTCCGCCTGTCCGGCTGGCTGCACAATCGCCGTGACCTGGGCGGCATCCTCTTCGTGGACCTGCGCGACCACTACGGCTTCACGCAGCTGGTCGCCCGCCCCGGCTCGCCCGCGTACGAGGCGCTGAGCAGCCAGTCCAAGGAGTCCGTGCTGCGCGTGGACGGCCGGGTCGTCGCCCGTTCGGCGGAGAACGTCAACCCGGAGCTGCCCACCGGCGAGGTCGAGGTCGAGGTGGCCTCCCTGGAGGTGCTCGGCGCCGCCGACCAGCTGCCCTTCCCGGTCTTCCCGGAGGACAGCGCCAATGAGGAGATGCGGCTCACCAACCGCTTCCTCGACCTGCGCCGCCAGCGCATGCACCGCAACATCATGCTGCGCACCCAGGTCATCTCCTTCCTGCGCCGCGAGATGACCGCCCTCGGCTTCAACGAGATGGCCACCCCGATCCTGTCCGCCACCTCCCCCGAGGGCGCGCGCGACTTCCTGGTGCCCTCGCGCGTGCACGCCGGCAAGTTCTACGCCCTGCCGCAGGCGCCGCAGCAGTTCAAGCAGCTGCTGATGATCTCCGGCTTCGACCGCTACTTCCAGATCGCGCCGTGCTTCCGCGACGAGGACTCGCGCGCCGACCGCTCGCCCGGCGAGTTCTACCAGCTCGACGTCGAGATGAGCTTCGTCGAGCAGGAGGACGTCTTCGGCGTCATCGAGAAGGTCATGACCGACCTCTTCACCGAGTTCGGCAACGGCCGCCGCGTCACCTCGCCCTTCCCGCGCATCCCCTTCCGCGAGTCCATGCTCAAGTACGGCAACGACAAGCCGGACCTGCGCACCCCGCTCGAACTCGTCGACGTCTCCCACGTGTTCGCCGGCTCCGGCTTCAAGGCGTTCGCGGGCAAGCACGTCCGCGCCCTGGCCGTCCCGGACACCGCCGACCAGCCCCGCAAGTTCTTCGACCAGCTCGGCGAGTACGCCGTCTCGCTCGGCGCGCAGGGCCTCGCCTGGGTGCGGGTCGGCGAGGGCAACGCCCTCACCGGCCCCATCGCGAAGTTCCTCACCGAGGACGACGTCACCGCGCTCGTCGAGGCGGTCGGCGCCAAGGCCGGCACCGCGGTCTTCTTCGGCGCGGGCGAGTTCGACGAGGTCTCCAAGATCATGGGCCCGGTCCGGGTCGAGGCCGCCAAGCGCACCGGCCAGTTCGAGGAGGACGTCTTCCGCTTCTGCTGGATCGTCGACTTCCCGATGTTCGAGCGCAACGAGGACACCGGCGCGGTCGAGTTCTCCCACAACCCGTTCTCCATGCCGCAGGGCGGCCTGGAGGCCCTGGAGACCAAGGACCCGCTCGACATCCTCGCGTGGCAGTACGACATCGTCTGCAACGGCATCGAGCTCTCCTCCGGCGCGATCCGCAACCACGAGCCCGCGGTCATGTACAAGGCCTTCGAGATCGCCGGGTACGACCGCGAGACGGTCGAGGCGGAGTTCGGCGGCATGCTCCGCGCCTTCCACTTCGGCGCCCCGCCCCACGGCGGCATCGCCCCGGGCGTCGACCGCATGGTCATGCTCCTCGCGGACGAGCCGAACATCCGGGAGACGATCGCCTTCCCGCTCAACCAGCAGGCGCAGGATCTTCTGATGGGGGCGCCGTCGGAGGTCTCGGAGACCCGCCTCCGCGAACTCCACATCCAGCTCCGCCGGAAGTAGGCGCCCCGCCGCGCGGGGTACGCGCCTCTGCCCCGCGCGGGCTGAGCGTTCTGCGCTGCCGCGCGGGGCGAACGTCTTGCGCTGCCGCGCGGGGCACCCGTTCCGGGCTGCGCGTGCCGCGCGGGGCACCCACCAGGGGCGCGTGGGGGTCCCTCCCAGGCGAAGCTCTGGGGGAGAACTGCGCGAGCAACCCACCACCGGCCGGTGGTCCTGGGGGCACCTCCCAGGCGGAGCTCTGGGGGAGGACCGAACTGACCCTTCGGGTCGGTGACGACCCGCGCCCCGGTGGGGGCTGGCCGCGCAGTTCCCCGCGCCCCTGAAAACGTTCGCCCGGCGCGGTAGCGCGGAACGTTCGCCCCGCGCGGTAGCGCGAAATGCTCGTCCCGCAGGGGCAACCCGGGTGGCGGGGCGGGGCGTTAGGAGGGTGTGGGGAGGAAGCGGCGTGGGCGAGGGCGGGTTCGAGCAGTTCGTCGCGGCACGCGGCCAACGACTGCTGCGTGTCGCCTGGCTGCTCACCGGCGACGCCCACCTCGCGGAGGACCTGCTGCAGACCGTCCTGGCGAAGGTATGGCCGAAGTGGCCGCGGATAGCCGACGAGAACCCCGAGGCGTACGTCCGCCAGGCCCTGGTGCACACGCACGCCTCGTGGTGGCGGCGCCGGTGGCGCGGGGAGGTGCCGCACGGCGACGTGCCGGACGGGGCGCCCGCCCCGGACGCGTACGCCGGGGTGGATCTGGAGCAGACGCTCGCCGCGGCCGTACGGGCGCTGCCGGTGCGGCAGCGGGCGGTCGTGGTGCTGCGGTATTTCGAGGACCTGAGCGTGACCGAGACCGCGGAGGCGCTGGGGTGTTCGGAGGGCACGGTCAAGAGCCAGGCCGCCAAGGCGCTGCGGACGCTGCGCGGCCTGCTGCCCGAGGCGGTCGGGGCGGACGGCGGTGAGCGCGGATGAGTGAGCGTACGGAGCCGGAGCGTACGGAGCCGGGTGCGGAGCCGGAGCGTGCGGAGCGGGAGCTGCGCGCGCTGCTGGAGAGGGCGGTGCCGCAACCGCCCGCGCCCGCGCAGCGGCTGGAGCGGGTACGGGAGCGGGTCCGGCGGCGGCGCCGCAGGCGTACGGCCGCGGTGACCGGCGGCGCGGTGCTCGCCGTCGCGGCGGGCCTGGTGGCCGTGCCCGGGCTGGTACGGCCGGACGGCGGGGGCCGCGCGGCCCCCGCGGTGGTGGGCAGCGCGTCCCCGCGGACCGGTGCGGCGGCGCCGACCACGCCGCCGTCCGGCTACCGGCCCGACGGCATGGGCGGCCTGGTGCTCCGGCTGCCCGCGGGCAAGGGCTGGCAGAAGTTCGCGGACCCCGCGACGACGAGCCTCTTCCTCGGCACGCAGCGCATGGTGCTGCCCGCGGGGGGCTGCGCGCACGCCCTCGACGGCTTCTGCACCCCGCTGGCGCTGGCGCTGAAGAAGGACGGGGCGCTGGTGATGTTCCGCCGCCAGCCCTCCAAGATGTCCCTCGGCAAGGCCGCCGCCTACGAGCTCCCCCTCGCGGAGGCGGCCCCGTACCAGGCCTGCCGCACGGTGGGCGGCACCCGCCAGCTGACCCGCACGGCGGTCGCCCCCGACGGCACGGTCGTCTGGGCGGTGGCCTGCCTCGCCACCCCCACCCCGGCCCGCTTCCAGGAGGCCTGGGACCTCCTGTCCTCCGCGGCCTTCGGGTAGGGGCTACGCGGTCGGGTCGCCCCCGAAGCGGGTCACGTACGACGCGAGGTCGTCCTCCGTGATCTTCGCGAAGAGCACCGGCGGGACCGTGAAGGGCGTGCCGGGCGGGACCGCGTCGAGGGCGCGGGCTTCGGACGGGGTGATCCAGCGGGCGTCGTCCGCGGGGAGGGCGAAGGCCGCGCGCATCGCCGCCGCCGAGGCGGGGACGAAGGGCTCGGAGACCACCGCGTAGAGGTGGATGAGGTTCATCGCCGTGCGCAGGGTGAGGGCGGCGCCGTCGGGGTCGGTCTTGACCGCCGTCCAGGGGGCCTTCTCCTCCAGGTAGGAGTTGCCCGCGCTCCACAGCGCGCGCAGCGACTGCGCCGCCTTGCGGAACTGGAGGGTGTCGAGGTGGCCCTCGTACTCGGCGAGCAGGGCCGCGATCTGCTCGCCCAGCTTCGCCTCGGCCTCGCCCGCGGCGGCGCCCGCCGGGACCTCGTCGCCGAAACGCTTGCGGGAGAAGGAGAGCACGCGGTTGACGAAGTTGCCGAGTGTGTCGGCCAGGTCCTTGTTGACGCCCGCCGTGAACAGCTCCCACGTGAAGGAGGAGTCGTCGGACTCGGGCGCGTTCGCCATCAGGAAGTAGCGCCAGTAGTCCGCCGGGAGTACGTCAAGTGCGGTGTCGGTGAAGACGCCGCGGCGCTGGGAGGTGGAGAACTTTCCGCCGTAGTACGTCAGCCAGTTGAACGACTTGACATAGTCCACCGTCTTCCAGGGTTCCCTGGTTCCGATCTGGGTTGCGGGGAACATGACCGTGTGGAAGGGGACGTTGTCCTTGGCCATGAACTGCGTGTAGCGGACATCCGCGGCTTCGTACCACCAGGACTGCCAGTCACGCGTCTCCCCCTGGGGGGCCGCGTCGGACCATTCCTTGGTGGAACCGATGTACTCGATCGGCGCGTCGAACCAGACATAGAAGACTTTGCCCTCTGCGGCCAGCTCCGGCCAGGTGTCGGCGGGGACGGGCACGCCCCAGTCGAGGTCGCGGGTGATGGCGCGGTCGTGCAGGCCCTCGGTGAGCCACTTGCGGGCGATCGAGGACGACAGGGTCGGCCAGTCGGCGCTGTTCGCGTCGAGCCAGGACTCGACCTCGGGGGCGAGCTCGGACTGGAGGAGGAAGAGATGCTTGGTCTCCCTGACCTCCAGCGCGGTGCTCCCGCTGATCGCCGAGCGCGGCTCGATCAGGTCGGTGGGGTCGAGGACGCGGGTGCAGTTCTCGCACTGGTCGCCGCGGGCCTTGTCGTAGCCGCAGTGCGGGCACGTGCCGACGATGTAGCGGTCGGGCAGGAAGCGCCCGTCGGCCAGCGAGTAGACCTGGCGGACGGCGCGCTCCTCGATGAAGCCGTTCTCGTGCAGGCGGCGCGCGAAGCGCTGGGTGATCTCGACGTTCTGCCGCGAGGAGCTGCGGCCGAAGTGGTCGAAGGAGAGCGCGAAGCCGTCGTAGACGGCCTTCTGGGCGTCGTGGGCCTGCGCGCAGAAGACGTCGACCGGGAGCCCGGCCTCCTTCGCGGCCAGTTCCGCCGGGGTGCCGTGCTCGTCGGTGGCGCAGATGTAGAGGACGTCGTGGCCGCGCTGGCGCAGATACCGGGCGTAGACGTCCGCGGGGAGCATGGACCCCACCATGTTGCCCAGGTGCTTGATCCCGTTGATATAGGGGAGGGCTGAGGTGATGAGGTGACGAGCCATTGCAGGCTGCTCCCAATTCGTAGCGTGGAGTGAGAAATTCATCTACGGACCGTCAATCGTATCGGACCGTAGTGGGGGGACTGCCACCGCGTTTCTCATACCGGGCAGGTTCGGGTCAGAGCGGGCGCGTACCTTACACGGCGTGACTGCACGTGCACTTGCACGTGCAGATGCACGTGCGCTCGCTCCGAGTTATCATCTCCTGTACCACACGGCACTATTGGAGAGTGGCTGATGCGCCGGACGCACAATGGAATGCCCGCTGATGACCTCGCGGGTGTGGTCTGGCAGAAGAGCAGGCACAGCAATGCCAATGGCACGTGTGTGGAGTTCGCCGCACTGCCCGACGGCGACGTGGCCGTTCGCAATTCGCGCTTTCCGGACGGGCCGGCGCTGATTTACACCCGCGCCGAGATCGAGTCGATGATCATCGGCGTCAAGGCGGGTGAGTTCGATCACCTCATGCCGGGCCCCTGAGTCCGCGCCCCTCAGGACTGCAGAATCGGGACGGCCGGGGCGGCGAGGAACAGCGCCCAGACCACCTTTCCCGTACCGCCCAGCGGATGCCATCCCCATTTCTCGCTGAACGAGTCCACCAGGTGCAGCCCGCGGCCCGTCTCGGCGACGAAATCCGCCTCCTTGGGCGTGGGCGCCACCTCGCTGGGATCGCGCACCGCGCAGACCACCCGGCTCGTCCAGCGGGCCAGGCTCAGCCGCACCGGGGTGCCCGGGGCGTCCGGCGGCACCGCGTAGCGCAGCGCGTTGGTGACCAGCTCGGAGGCGACCAGTTCCATGGAGTCGCGCAGCGCGGCGAGATCCCAGCGCTGCAGTGTCGTACGCGTGAAGCGGCGCGCCTCGCGCACCGATTCCGGGGTGGCGGGAAGTTCGCACGTGGCGCCGTCACCCGCGGCAAGCCGCTCGGGCGCGAGCACGCCTTGCCATAACGGATACAGCGCCGGTGCGGTCTCCGCGTTCATACCTGCCCCCGGGGTATCTGCACGGTCACCATGCTCATGGATCGGCACCCGAGGATGCAAGGGCGTCTGCACGTGCATCTGCAAGGAATTGATGCACGTGTCGTTGGAGAGTGACGAGACGGGTACTGCCCGCAAGTCATTAGTGGCACACTGCTGATGAACCAAGGGCGGAGCGTGACCTATGAGCGCAGGGCAGCCGGGAGGCGGGTCCATCGTGCGACGAATGCTGCTCGGAGCGCAGCTGCGGAGGCTGCGTGAGTCGCGGGGGATCACCAGGGAGGACGCCGGGTATTCGATCCGGGCCTCGGAGTCGAAGATCAGCCGCATGGAGCTGGGAAGAGTCAGCTTCAAGGAGCGGGATGTCGCCGATCTGCTGACGCTCTACGGCGTCACCGAGGAGGGTGAGCGGCTCGCCATGCTGGGACTCGTGAGGGAGGCGAACGCGGCCGGCTGGTGGCACGGCTACGGCGAGGTGATGCCGACGTGGTTCCAGACGTACGTGGGCCTGGAGGAGTCCGCCGCGCTGATCCGCACCTTCGAGGTGCAGTTCGTGCACGGTCTTCTGCAGACGGAGGACTACATAAGGCAGGTGATCCGGCTTGGTCACCCTGACGCAGCCGACGCCTGGGTGGAAAGACGAGTCGGGCTGCGCCTGGAGCGGCAGAAGCTGCTCGTCTCCGAGCGGGCCCCGCATTTCGTCGCGGTGATGGACGAGGGCGCGCTGCGCCGCCCGTTCGGCACCCGGCAGGGCATGCGCGACCAGATCGCGCACATCCTGGAGGCCGCGGACGCGCCCAACGTCGAGGTGCGCGTGCTGCCGTTCGCCATCGGCGGGCACGCCGCCGGCGGTGGCGCCTTCACGCTGCTGAGCTTCCCGGAGTCCGACCTTCCGGACCTGGTGTACCTGGAGCAGCTCACGGGCGCGCTCTACATCGACAAGCACGACGAGGTCGTGGAGTACGACAAGGCCATGACCACACTGGGCCGCATCGCGCTCAGCCCCGCCGACTCGCTGGACTGGCTCGCCGAACTCCAGCGGGAGCTGTGATCCCGCGAGCGGTGCCGCCGGGGGCCGTGCCGCCGGGGCCGTCCCGCCGGGAGCCGCGGCCCCGGGGGCTGTGACGCCGCGGGGCCTGTGACGCCGGGGCCGCCGCGGAGGCCGTGACCCCGGGGTGGGAATCGGTCGTTTTGCCTGTTGCTCATTCTTCCGGGTGAACAACGGGCGCGCGCGCCCCGTGCGCCCTCCCCGGCCGTGCCGCGGCGCCGTTACGGTGGCGCGAGTCACGCCCAGGGGACGGGGGACTCCGGTGAACGAAGAAGGGCTGCCGCCGCCCACCGTGCACGCGCGCTCGTACCGGCTCGCGCGGGCCACCGTCGTGGAGCTGGCCGGGGAGATCGACCTCGGCAGCGCCCACGGGGTGCACCCGCACCTGGACGCCGCCGCCCTCGCGGGCACCCCGCCGCTCGTCGTCTTCGACCTCGGGCCGCTCGAGTTCATCGACTGCTACGGGCTCACGCTGCTCGTCCGCGCCCGCCGACGGGTGCTCGACCGCGGCGGCCGCACCGCCATGGTGTGCGCCCACCCGCAGACCCTGCGGCTGCTCGCGCTCACCGGCCTCGACGCCGTCTTCCACCCCGTCCGCACCCTCGACGAGGCACTGCCGCACTGAGGCCGGCCGGCGCCGCCCGAGCTTCGCCGCAAGTCCGCCCGGTTACTCCACGCTTTTCACACGTCACCCAAATGTTGACGCCGTACAGTGTCTCGCTGGGCAAACGCCCTCCCGGCGGCCTGTGACCCGGGTCATACGGCCAAGCCGGATCAACTGGTAGAAGTTGGGGCTTCGTCGTGATGTGTGCGGGTGCCACCGGACCGAAGGTGTAAAGGCAGATGGGCGTTCGTGGGCGGAAGCGGGAACGGAAGAACAACCGCAAACGCTGGATCATCGCGATAGTCGTGTCGTTCGTGGTGCTGGTCGTCGGTGGCGCGGGTGCGATCTATCTCAAACTCAACGCGAACATCGACACCTTCGACTCCGCGGGCATCAGCAAGGACCGCCCGGCGGAGACGAAAGCGGACGCCAACGGCGACAAGGCCGTCAACGTCCTCCTCATAGGCTCCGACACCCGCTCCGGTGAGAACGGCGCGCTCGGCGGCTCCGGTTCCGGCGACATAGGCCGCTCCGACACCACGATCCTGCTGCACGTCTACCCCGACCACAAACACGCGGTCGGCATATCCATACCCCGCGACTCGCTCGTCGAGATACCGCCCTGCCTGCTCCCGGACGGCAAGTGGTCCAAGGACCAGAAGGCCGCGATGTTCAACTCGGCCTTCTCCATGGGCAGCACGGCCAAGGGCAACCCCGCGTGCACCCAGAACACCATAGAGAAGCTGTCCGGGATGCGGGTCGACCACACCATGGTCGTCGACTTCGCCGGCTTCGCGTCCATGACCTCCGCCGTCCACGGCGTCGAGGTCTGCGTCCCGAACAACATCTACCAGGGGGACCTCAACCCCAACCTCGGCCACAAGGGCAAGGTCGTCCTCAAGGCCGGCATGCAGAACCTCTCCGGCCAGGACGCCCTGGACTACGTCCGCGTCCGGCACGGTGTCGGTGACAACTCCGACGTCGGCCGCATGCTGCGGCAGCAGGCCTTCCTCTCCGCCCTGATCAAGAAGGTCAAGGGCCAGGGCATGAACCCCACGACGCTGCTGCCGCTCGCCAACGCCGCGACCAAGTCCCTCACCGTCGACCCCGGCCTCGGCAGCGCCGCCAAGCTGATGTCCTTCGGGATGTCGCTCAAGGGCATCGACCTGAACAACATCCAGTTCATCACCGCCCCGTGGAAGTACGCCGGCGCGCGGATCGACCTGGTCCACCCGGACGTCGACGACCTCTTCGCCGCCCTGCGCGCCGACCAGACCCTCGACGGCGTCAACGCCTCCGGCAAGACGACGCCCAGCGCGTCCGCCACACCGAGCCCCGGCGCCACGGTCGACGGCAGCGGCATCGACGTCTCCGTCTACAACGGCACCCTCACCACCGGCCTCGCCGGCAAGGGCGGCGACCTGCTGAAGTCCCACGGCTTCACGGTGCTCGACACCACCAACGCGAAGTCCCGCGACCACGCCGTCACCCGCATCGAGTACGGCACGGCGGACGAGGCCCAGGCGAAGACCGTCGCCAAGCTCTTCCCCGGCGCCCAGCTCGTCCCCCTGAACACGACCGGCATCAACGTCGTCCTCGGCTCGGACTACGCCGCCGTCGCCGCCAAGACCCCCGCCTCCTCGACCCCGACACCCCTCCCGACGAACATCAGCAAGGGGGCCCGCTCCGCGGACGCGGACCCCTGCAGCAAGCTCTCGTACGGCTGACGGGGCCGGGCCATGGCCCGGCGGAGCAGGGTCCGCCGCGGCTGGAGGCCGGCGGACGTCAGGTGGTGGTCAGCCGCGTCAGCTCCCGTACGCCGATGGCATGCGGGTGTCTGTGCCGGAGTTCGGTGATGATCCGCCGGATGGCAGGCCGGTCGCGGATCTCGGCCGGAGAGATGCGCGCCGCGTCCAGTAGCGCGGCTGCGGTTTGCTCGGGTCGGCCCCACTGCCACCAGGCGCGGGCCATGTCGGTGTGGAAGCGCCCCCGCCGCTCAACCGTGGTGAACTGCTGCGCGAACAGCCGGCTGCCGATGTCGACTGCGGTACCGGCGTCGCCGAGTGCCCAGTGGACGCCTATGGCGTACGCGTCGACCGATGCGGGCGTCACCGGGAAGAGCTGGCCCTGTGGTGCCACGGCCGGGAGAACGCGGGCAGCCCCTGCTGCTTCCCGGATCATCGTCAGCGCTTCCACCCGGTCCCCGGACTGCGCCGCGGTGTACGCGGTGGTGCACAGCATCTGGGCGTAGGCCGCTCGCTGGGTGTCGGTGGTCAGCCCGGTGGCTTCCACGGACACCGCTGCGTCCGTGACGAGTTTCTGTGCCGCGTGTGCTTTGCCCTCGTGCCGCAGGACGATCGCTGTCTGGCGGGCGGCCTCGGCTGCGGCGACAACCGAGCCGGACAGGTCCGCGTAGACCGTGGCGCGGTCGGCGGCGACCCTGGCCCGGCCGTAGCTCTCGATCTTCGTCAGGACATCCACGGCGAAGGCGTAGCACGTGGACAGCTGGCCGAAGCCCGCCTCGGTGCGGGTTCGGGCGGCCTGGTGGGCGTCGGCGAGGAGGCCGGGGAGCCCCTTGAGGACCTGTGTGTACTGGCCGGAGTCGAACGTACTCCGGGCCCGGGCCATCTGGGCTCGGAGCACGACGGGTGCCGCGGTAGGTGCGGGCACGGCGGCCAGGGCGTCATCGACGCCCGCAAGGAGCTGCGGGGCGACCAGGCCGGCGGCGAGCACGGATCGGCGGCGCATCAGGTCCTCCTCGTCACGGCTGCCTGCCACAGTATCGGCGGCCGCACGGGACAGGCCCAGTGCCGCGCTGAGAACGCTGTTCGGTACGCCCACCTCACGGGCTGCCCGTTGGAGGAGACGTAGGTCCCCTGCAGGGCCGCGTTCCAGCCGGGAAACCGTCGAAGCCGAGCAGCCGATCCGATGTCCTAACTCGGCCTGCCGCCAGCCCCGCTGGTGACGCCCCAGGCGAATCAGGCCACCGGGCCGACGGCGTTCCACATGCTGGCGCGCTACTTGGCTGCTCCACAGCGGATCGACGTCGAGCATCGCGTCTCCACGGGCCGATGGGGCCAGGCTACTGACGGTAGCAGCGGCTGCACATTGTGTCCACGTCGTGTGCAGGATCTGCAAACGCCGTGCACAGTCCGGCAATCGACCACCGCCAGGTCCGCAACGGCGGCGTACTGGCACCAGAGCCTCCGAACCCCCGGGGACCTCGCGAAGGGAGCACCTGGTGACCACCACTCTGGAAAGCCCCACCCCGACCGGCGCACTCGCGCCGGTCCGTGACCCGCGCACCTTCATCGCGCCGGACCACTGGGCGAAGTTGGTCGGCCTGCTCATGCGGGACCACCCCTTCGACAGCGTGATGGCCGAACGCGTCCTCGGCCAGGCCGTCGCCTACCTCATCACCGCCATGGAGACCCGCGGCCAGGGCCTCGGCCTGGCGCCGGGCAAGATCGTGGACATCGGCGTCCACACGATGATCCTCGACACCGTCGCCTACGCCGAGTTCTGCCAGAAGTACAACGACGGCCACTTCCTGCACCATGTTCCCCTCGTCGACGTGAAGCTCGACGGCAGCGTCCCGCGGACCGCGGAGCAGATCACCCTTCACGGTTTCCCCGTCGACGAGCCCCTGTGGGCCGCCGACGCCAACGACTGCGGGCCCTGCCACCCCGGCAACGACAGCCACTGACACACCGCTCCTCGGCCCCCGACTCCCATTGGGAGGCGGGGGCCGACACCGTTGGAGTGGATCGGGGAGGACCGGCCACGCGCGGCCCGCTGAGCCGCCAGGATGTGGCGGGTGACTTTCCCCCGGACGCATGCCGCCGATCCCTGGAACGCCTACGGCCGCAGCCGCATCTCCGACGACCGGACGCGTGGAACCGCCGGCCGCCTGTACTGGGACTGGTACCAGCGCATCGGGCCCGGCGCCGACATCCTCGGCGACGTCGCCGGTCGTACGGTCGCCGACCTCGGCTCCGGGAGCGGACGACAGGCCGCGCACATCGCCGACGTCCTCGGTGCGGCCCGCGTGCTGGCCATCGACACCTCCTGGACGCAGATCGCCCGCGGCCGCGACCTCTACGGCCACCTGCCCACCCTGGAATTCATCCACGGCGACGCCGCCACGGCTCTCCGGGATGCCCCCGGCTCCCTCGACGTCGCCTACTCCTACTTCGGCGCGGTCGATTTCACCGATCCCCGCAACCTGCTGCCCGCCGTCTCGGCAGCTCTGCGGCCGGGCGGGACCGTCGTCATCGCGACCCTCGCCCACTACAGGAGCGGCCGCGCCGCCGAGACCGACGTCCGGCCGGGCACGATCCGGATGCGCCACGACGACGGCACCAGCAGCACCATGGACCGTTGGGTCCTGGACACGCCTGTGTGGGAGAAGCTCCTCACCGAGGCCGGCTTCACGGACCTCACCGCCGACGTCCTGCCCGACCCCGGGGATGACGGACAGCCGCCGATGGCCACCACCCTGATCCGGGCGACCCGGTCAGGCCGGCCGGGCGCGTAGGGCGGTCTCCGGGCCCTGGCGGCAGCTCCCGCAGTCGGGCCGCGACGCGCAGGCGTCTGAGGGGCCCGGAGTGCCGAACTCAGGTCGCCGAAGGCGTCGGGCGGGAGGGGAGGAGGGCCTTGCAGGTGGTGTAGGCCTTGGCGGTCTTCGGGTCGGACGTGTTGAGGCCGCCCAACATGCCGCCGCGGCGGCCGTTCGCGCCGGGGGAGGCGGAGGACGTCGGGAGGGTCACGCCGTGGTCCTTCAGGCAGCTCGTGAAGGCGGCGAAGGCGCTGGAGTCGGCGCCGCCCGCGCCGCGGTTGAACTGGGGACGCAGGGACTCGCAGGCCTGCATCGCCTTCTGGGTCTTGGGGTCGGCGGACGCGCCGCCGAAGCCGGGGAAGCCGCCGCGGAAGCCCTTGCCGTCGGTGGGGCGGCCGGAGGGCATGCCGCTCGGGCGGCCGGAGGGGCGGCCCGCCCCCGGGGAGAAGCTGGGGAGCTGGACGCCGTTCTTCGCGAGGCAGTCGCGGTACGCGGCCATGTCCGCGGCCCCCGAGGCTGTCGAGGACGCCGACGCGGACGTCGTGCCCTTCGCGTCGGACGAGCCCGAGCCGCCCGAGGAGGAGCACGCGGCGAGCAGCAGCGCTCCCGAGGCGAGGACGGCGACCGAGGCGCCGGCCCGCAGTGCGGTGGTGGGGGTCCAGGTCATGGCCGGGGTCTCCTCAAAGGGCGGGAACGGATGCTGCCGCCCCGCACGTGCGCGCGGGGAAAGGAGCGTGCGCAGGGCGGCAGCCCATGACTGAACCGCACGCACGTAGGCGCTACCCGACCGCCGCCTGTGAGTTTCCGGGGAGCAGAACGGCCCGGAGGGGACGAGGCGGACACGTCTGCCGGAGGGATGCGGCGTAACGGCGTACAAGCGGCTTATGTCCTCCCAGGGAACTCCCAGGCTCCTCCCAGGGCATCAAAGGAGTGGCCCGCCAGGATGCGGGCCATGAAGGTGCTTCCACGGCGGCGCAGGGCCGCCCTGATCAACTCGGTGCTCGGCGTGGTCGTCCTCGCGGGCGCCGGCGGCGCCTACGCGGCCGTCCACGACGACGGCGCCCAGTCCACCGGCAGCGGCACCGCGAGGGTGGCGACCGTCGCCAAGGGCTCGGTCTCCGCCACGGTGTCCGGCTCCGGCTCCCTGGTCTCGCCCAGCGACGCGGGCCTGAACTTCACCACCGGCGGCACGCTCACCGAGGTCAAGGTCAAGCCGGGCGACAAGGTCAAGAAGGGCCAGGTGCTGGCCAAGGTCGACGCGACGGACGCGAAGGCGACGCTCAAGCAGGACCAGGCGTCCCTCGACGCCGCCGAGGCCAACCTCACGAAGGTCGAGGCCGGCGAGCTGCCCGCCTCCTCCTCCAACGGCAGCTCCAGCTCCGGCAGCAGCCGCGGCGGCGCGCAGGCCTCGCCCTCCCCGTCGCCCACCCCGACCGTCGACGCCGCGCAGCTCGCGCAGGCGCAGGCCCAGGTCACGCAGGCGCAGAACCAGGTCGACGCCGACGAGCGCGCGGTCGACGGCACCACGCTCAAGGCGCCGGTGGCCGGTACGGTCGCCTCGGTCGACGGCGAGAAGGGCGACACCGTCTCCGGCACGTCCGGCAGTGGCTCCGGCAGCGGAGGCAGCGGGGGCAGCGGCGGCGGCTCCAGCACGTCGAGCAGCTCGTCCTCCGGCTCGCTCAGCGGCTTCATCGTGCTGACGAACCCCGCGGGAATGCAGGTCACCGCGAACTTCTCGGAGGCCGACTCGCTCAAGATCAAGGCGGGCCAGACCGCGACCGTCACCCTCAACGCGGAGTCCGGCACCGTGCTGGACGCCAAGGTGCTGTCCATCAGCTCGCTCCCGGCGAGCAGCAGCTCGGGCTCCGGCGCGGGCTCGTCCGGCAGCGCCGTGCAATATCCGGCGGTGCTCCAGATCACCAGCGACACGTCCAACCTGCGGACCGGCCTGAGCGCCAGCATCCAGGTCACGACGGCCACCGCGGCCGACACCCTGACCGTGCCGACCGCGGCGGTGTCCGGCACGGGCGCCAACCGCTCGGTGCTGGTCGTCAACAAGGACGGCTCCACCACCCGCACACCCGTGACCGTCGGCGTCGAGGGCGACTCGACCGACCAGATCACCTCCGGCCTGACGGAGGGCCAGCAGGTGCAGATCCCGAAGGTCGCCTCGTCCGGCAGCAACGGCTTCCCGAGCGGCGCCTTCCCCGGCGGCCTCGGCAACCTGGGGGGCGGCAACCGCTTCGGTGCCGCGGGCGGCGGCGGCTTCCGGCAGGGCGCGGGTGGCCGCTGATGAGGTTCGGCCTGGGCGGCGGCGCCCACCGCGGAGGGGGCGCCGCGCCACCCGCGGAGACGGAGACGGAGACGGAGGCGGAGAGCCCGTGGGGCCCGCCGCCGGTCATCGAGGTGCGGTCGCTGCGCAAGACGTACGGCAGCGGTGACGCGACCGTCCGCGCGCTGGGCGGCCCGCCCGACGAGCTGACCGGCGAGGAGTCCGGTGTCGACCTGGTCGTCGAGCAGGGCGACATGGTCGCGGTCATGGGCAGCTCCGGCTCCGGCAAGTCCACGCTCATGAACATCCTGGGCTGCCTGGACGTGCCGACCTCCGGCCGCTACCTGCTGGACGGCATCGACGTCGGCGGCCTCGACGAACACCAGCTGTCGCTGGTCCGCAACCGCAAGATCGGCTTCGTCTTCCAGTCGTTCAACCTGGTCCCGCGCACCCCCGCGCTCGCCCAGGTCGAACTCCCGCTCGCCTACGCCGGGGTGAAGACCTCCGAGCGGCGCCGCCGGGCGATGGCGGCACTGGAGCTGGTCGGCCTGGCAGACCGGATGGACCACCGCCCCAACGAGCTGTCCGGCGGCCAGCAGCAGCGCGTGGCCGTGGCCCGCGCGCTGGTCACCGCACCGGCGATGCTGCTGGCCGACGAGCCGACCGGCAACCTGGACAGCCACAGCACGGAGGAAGTGCTCTCGATCGTGGACCGGCTCAACGCGTCGGGGCGCACCGTCGTCCTGATCACCCACGAGGACGAGGTCGCCCGGCACGCCAAGCGCGTCGTGCGGCTGGTGGACGGGCAGATCGTCGCCGACGTCCGGCAGGCCCCGGCCGAGGGCCCGCCGCCCGCGCTGCGCGACGCGGCGCTCTTCGCGAGCAGCGCGCCCCAGGCGATCGCCGGACCGGCGGGGGGTTCGCGGTGAACCCCCTGGAGACGCTGCGCTTCGCGGTCGGCGGCCTGGCCGCCAACAAGGTCCGCTCGGCGCTGACGATGCTGGGCGTGCTGATCGGTGTGGCCGCCGTGATCATCCTGCTGGCGGTCGGCAACGGCTCGTCGCAGTCGGTCAAGGACTCCATCGAGAAGCTCGGCACCAACTCGCTGACCGTCAGCTCCGGCGGCGGCTTCGGTGGCGGCCGCGGATCGTCCTCCTCGGCCGGCACCAAGCCGCTGACCGTGGACGACGCACGGGCGATCGCCGACACCACGGCCGCGCCGCACGTCAAGGCGGTCGCGCCCGAGGTCACGACGTCCCAGACCGCGGTGTACGACGGCACGTCGCACACCGTCGGCCAGGTCGTCGGCACCTACCCGGCGTACTTCGAGGCGTCCAACAGCAAGGTGGACAAGGGCGACTACTTCTCCGCCGACGACGTCCTCAACACCCGCAAGGTCGCGGTCATCGGCTCGACGACCGCCACCGACCTGTTCGGGACGGCGAACCCGGTGGGCAGGAAGGTCGTCATCGGCGGCACCCCCTTCACCGTGGTCGGCGTGCTGGCCACCAAGGGCGGCACCGGCTTCCAGGACCCGGACGACGTGGTCGTCGCACCGCTGCCGACCGTGCAGAACGCCTTCACCGGCTTCGGCTCGGTCAACCAGATCCTGGTCGAGGCGACCTCGTCGGGCGCCACCACGGACGCGCAGAGCGAGATCACGACCGTGCTGATGTCCCAGCACGGGCTGAAGGACCCCAACGCGCTCGACTTCTCCGTCAGCAGCCAGCAGTCGCTGCTGGACACCCAGTCCGACACCAACAAGACCTTCACGGTGCTGCTCGGCGCGGTGGCCGCGATCTCGCTGCTGGTCGGCGGGATCGGGATCACCAACATCATGCTGGTGACGGTGACCGAGCGGACCCGGGAGATCGGCATCCGCAAGGCGATCGGCGCGCCCCGCGGGGTGATCCTCGGGCAGTTCCTGGCCGAGTCCACGCTGCTGTCGCTGATCGGCGGCGGGCTCGGCGTCGTGGGCGGGCTGATCGGCTCGCACTTCACGATCGTCGGGATCAAACCGGTGATCATCCCGGAGTCGGTGTGGGGTGCCTTCGCCATCGCCGTGGCCATCGGGCTGTTCTTCGGCGGCTACCCCGCCAACCGGGCCGCGGGCCTGCGGCCCATCGAAGCACTGCGGCACGAGTGACCGGGCGACACGACTCATGACGATCAGACACGAGGAACGAGAGGAAGGGGCCGCCATGGCGCGACGCCGCTCCGAGCTGGTCAAGGCGGACGACCCCGGCACGGACCTGCTGCCGCTCGTCCCGGAGGAGCACACCGGTGCCGTGGTGGTCCAGCGCGGCGCCGAGGTGATCGAGGGCGGCGGGCTGCCCGCCGTACGGCCCGAGGACATCCTGGCCGAGCCGCCGGACGCCCGCGACATCTCGGCGGAGCTGGCCGCCCCGCCGCGCCGCGCGCTGCCGTGGCTGACGCTCACCCTGTCGGCGTGCATCGTCGCGGCGGGCGCCTTCATCGGCGGGGTGTACGTCGAGAAGCACCACGGGAACAACGCCGCCTCCAACCCCTTCGCGGCCCTCGCCAACGCCCGCGGCAACGGCCAGGGCGCGGCCGGCGGCACTGGTACGGGCAGCGGCCGCGGCTTCGGCGGCACTGGTACGGGCACCGGCCGCGGCTTCGGCGGCACGGGCGCGGGCACAGGTACGGCTGCGGGCGGCGGGCTGACCGTCGGCACGGTCAAGCTCGTCGACGGCGACACGATCTACGTCACCGACGCCCAGGGCAACACCGTCAAGGTCACCACCAGCACGTCGACGAAGGTCACCGAGTCCAAGGACGGCAAGGTCTCCGACCTCAAGGCCGGCCAGACGGTGACCATCCGCGGCACCACCGGCTCCTCCGGCGACGTCACCGCGACCACCGTGACCCAGGGCGAGACCGCGCCGACCGGCTTCGGCGGCGGCTTCGACTTCGGGGCCGGGGCCGGGGGGTCGGGCGGTCCCGGCGGCACGGGCGGCGGCAACTGACCCTCGACGGGCGCGGCGCAGGCGCGAAGGCCACCCGGCAGCGGCCGGGCGGCCTCGCGCGCTTGGCTCACAGGTCCGCGACGTACGGTGGCCCGCCGGGCCTGCGGCAGTGGGACCAGCGGCGGCGCCGCTTCCGGCGGTGGCGGTCCGGCGCTCCGGCAGCGGCTCGTCCGCCGTCCGGCGGCACGCCGTGCGGTACGCGTCCGGCTCCGGCGGTGGCGCGCCCAGCGCCGGGACGCACCGCGGCGGGTCCGGCGCCCGGCGCATCCGGCCCGCGGCGGTCGCGGGCCCGGCGGCAGCCGCCCGTCACCGCGGCGGGCGCGGCAACGCAACCGCACCCTCGCACGACCGGACCGGCAGGTCCAGGAGGCAGCACCATGGAGACGCCCGAAGCCAGGCTCCTCGTCGTCGACGACGAGCCGAACATCCGGGAGCTGCTGTCCGCGTCGCTGCGCTTCGTCGGCTTCCACGTCGACTCGGCGGCGACCGGCGCGGAGGCGCTCGCGGCCGTCGCGCGGCAGCGGCCCGACCTCGTCGTCCTCGACGTGATGCTGCCCGACATGGACGGCTTCGCCGTGGTCGGGCGGCTGCGCGAGGAGGCCGGGCGGCACGGCAGGGCGGCCGCCGACGACCACATACCCGTGCTCTTCCTGACCGCGCGGGACGGCGTCTCGGACAAGATCAGCGGCCTGACCGCGGGCGGCGACGACTACGTCACCAAGCCCTTCAGCCTGGAGGAGCTGATCGCCCGCATCCGCGCCGTCCTGCGCCGCACCGGCGGCCCCACCGACGACGGCCGGCTCGTCGCGGGCGACCTGGAGCTGGACACCGTCGGTCACCAGGTCACCCGCGCGGGCCGCCCGGTGTCGCTGTCGCCGACGGAGTTCAAGCTGCTGGCGTATCTGATGGCGAACGCCGACCGGGTCGTCTCCAAGATCCAGATCCTCGACCACGTGTGGGCGTACGACTTCGGCGGCGACCTCAGCATCGTCGAGTCGTACATCTCCTACGTGCGGCGCAAGGTCGACTCGGGCGCGGGCGGCGCGGCCAAGCTCATCCACACCGTGCGCGGTGTCGGCTACGTGCTGCGCCGCCCGCCGCAGGCGCGGCACTGACATGGGCGGCCCCTTGCGCAGATGGCGCCCCTCGGCGCTGTCGCTGCGCTCCCGGCTGGTGCTGCTGTCGCTCGTGCTCGTGCTGCTCGGCCTCGCGGTGAGCGACACCGTGGTGCTCGGCTCGGTGCGCGGCCGGCTGGTGCAGCGCGTCGACCAGCAGCTGGAGCGGTACGGCGGGCCGCTCGCGCAGCGGCTCGGCACCGAGGGCGTCCCGGAGCCGAGCCGTGTCCGGCCCGGCAACCGGCCCTGGCTGCCGAGCCAGTTCGTGGTCGCCTTCGCGTCCGCGGACGGGCGGATCTCCGACCAGTTCCGGCTGCCCGTCGCCGCGGGCGACCCGCGCCCGCTGTGGCCGCGGCTGGACGCCGACGCGCTGGCCGGGCGGCTCGGCAAGCCCTTCGACGTGGCGAGCGACCACGGCGGCGGGCGCTGGCGCGTGCTCATCGTGCCGGTGACCGCCACGGCGTCCCCGGCGGGCGGCACCTCGCCCGCCGGGGTGGTCGTGGCGGCCTCACTGGACGACGTGTCGTCCACGACCTCCCGGCTGAGCACGGCCTTCTGGCTCATCGGCGCGGTGGTCGCGGCGCTGCTCGGGGCGGCGGCCTGGTTCGCGGTAGGGGCCGGACTGCGGCCGCTGCGGCGGATCGAGGCGACCGCGGTGGAGATCGCCGAGGGCCGCCCGCTGTCGCACCGGATGCCCGCGGCCTCCCCGCACACCGAGGCGGGCCGACTCGCGTCCGCCCTCAACGGCATGCTCGCGCAGATCGAGTCGGCCTTCGCCGCGCGCGCGGAGTCCGAGGAGCAGATGCGCCGCTTCGTCGCCGACGCCGGCCATGAGCTGCGCACCCCGCTCGCGGGCATCCGCGGCTTCGCCGAGCTCCACCGGATGGGCGCGCTGCCCGGTGAGGCGGACGTCCGGCGGACCATGGCCCGTATCGAGAGCGAGGCCGTACGCCTCGGCGGGCTCGTCGAGGACCTGCTCACCCTGGTGCGCACCGAGGAACTGCGCCCCGTGCAGCTCGCCCCGATGGACCTGCGCACCCTCGCGGTGGACGCGCTGCACGACACCACCGCGCTGGACCCGACCCGCGAGGTCGCCCTGACCGGCCCCGGCGGCGACGGCCCGCCCGCGGCCGCGCCCGTACTCGGCGACGAGGCCCGGCTGCGCCAGGTCGTCGCCAACCTCGTCGGCAACGCCGTGGCCCACACCCCGCCGGGCACGCCCGTCCGGATCGGCGTCGGCGCGCAGGGCGGCCACGGCGTGCTGGAGGTCGCCGACGAGGGGCCCGGTCTGACGCAGGCGCAGGCCGCGCGGGTCTTCGAGCGCTTCTACCGCACGGACGCCTCCCGCACCCGGGCGGGCGGCGGCGGCGCGGGCCTCGGCCTGTCCATCGTGGCCGCGCTGGTCGCCGCGCACTCCGGCCACGTCGAGCTGGACACCGCGCCGGGCCGCGGCGCGACCTTCCGCGTCCGGCTGCCGCTCGTCACCCCTCCCGGACGCCCAGGGTGAGCAGCAGGTTCGCGTACGTGCGGCGGTCGCCGGTGGCGATGACGAGGGCCGTGTCGGGGCCGCGGGCGGCGTCGTAGAAGGCGAAGCGGTCGAGCGTGCCGAGCGCCGGGAGGCGGGGGAGCGCGGCGCGGAACTCCGCGAAGACCTCGGGCTCGGGGGTGCCTTCGGGCGGCGTCATGACGGTCGCCGCCTCGATGGGGGCGGCGTCGGCGAGGGCGGCCAGCACCTCGGTGACCAGCAGCCGGTCGGGCGCGAGGTTGAGGTAGACCCGCTCGGCGGCGGGGTGGGCGCCGGTGGTGTGCGGGTAGTGGCCGTCGCTGACCAGGATCCGTGAGCCGTGGCCCGCGGACGCCAGGGCGGCCAGAATCGTCGGGTGGGTGAGCTGGTAGCGCAGCATGCGGGGCCTTTCCGGGTGGGCGGACGGGGCCGTTCGCGGTTGCGAGCGGTGGACGCGGGGCGGGGTGCGGGTCCGGGACCGGCGGGGGAGCCGGGAGCCTGGGACGGGGAGACATCGGACCTCTCCCGTCGCCCCCGCGACCTTAGCCGCGCCGGAAAACGATCAGCAAGACCCGCTCAAGAGGTGTGTGCCACCCTCCAGCGGCGTGCGGTGCCCTCGCCGGGCGGTTCGCCGGCGGGTGCGGCCGGGCGCGCGTCGTGCCCGGCCGACGGACGCGGCGGTCGGCGCCCGTACGCGGCGGTCGGCGCCGGGCGTACGCGTGCGGCGGCCGGACGAACGGACGCGGCGGCCGGACGAACGGACCCGGCGGGTGGATGCGCCGGGTGGCGCCGGGGCGTACGCGTGCGGCGGCCGGACGAACGGACGCGGCGGGTGGCGGGCACGTACGGCGAGCGGCACGGCAACGAGCGGCATCCAGATCGGCGCCGTCCGAGGAACGCGCGGCCACCGGGCCGGCGGTGTCCGGACGGGCGCCCTCCGACGAACAGGGGGCACATCCGTGGAGATCTCCCGGAGATCACTCATCCGGCAGGGCGGCACCGCCGCGGCCGGCGCCGGCGCGGTCTGGCTGGGCGGCCCGCTCGCCGGGCTCGCCCCCGAAGCGGCGGCGGACGCCCCGGGGGACCTGCCCGGCGTCCCCCGCCCGGTCACCGTCACCTCCGCCACCAACGCCTCCGCGGTGCTCACCCCCGACGGCCGTACCGTCGTCCTCGACCTGCTCAACATGCTGTGGACGCTCCCCGCGGCCGGCGGCGAGGCCACCCGCCTCACCGGCATCGACACCGAGGCGAGCGAGCCCGACGTCTCCCCGGACGGCCGCCACCTGGTCTACCAGTCCTACGCCGGGGCCAACTTCCAGCTCTGGCTCGCCCGCATCGACGGCACCGGCGCCCGCCGCCTCACCGAGGGTGCCCTCGACCACCGCGAGCCGCGCTTCTCCCCGGACGGCACCCGCGTCGCGTACACCGCCGAGACGGACGGCCACTACGTCGTCCACGTCCTCGACCTGCACACCGGCGAGGCCCGCCGCTGGACCTCCGGCACCGACGTCACCGTGCAGGAGGCGCAGCCCTCCTGGCGCCCGGACGGCCAGGCCCTCGTCTTCACCGCGGGCACCGCCGACACCCCGCGGTCCGTCGTCCAGGTCGACGCGGCCGGCACCCGTACCACGCTCGTGACCGTCACGGAGGGCCAGGTCGCGGGCCCGTCGTTCTCCCCGGACGGCACGAAGCTCGCGTACGTCCACCTCACCTCCTCCGCCGCCCGGCTCGTCGTGGACGGCGCGGCGGTCTCCGGCGAGGGGGAGGAGGTCTTCCCCTTCGCCGCGCGCTGGACCGGCGCGGACGAGGTCCTCTACACCGCGGACGGCCGGATCCGCCGCCGCACACTCGGCGCCGCCGCCTTCCGCGAGGTGCCCTTCGCCGCCCACCTCACCGTGCCGCGCGTCCCCGAGCGGCCCTCGCCGCGGGACTTCGACTCGACGGCCGCGCGCCCGGTCAAGGGCGTCATCGGCCCGTGCCTGTCGCCGGACGGCGGCCGTATCGCCTTCGCCGCGCTCGGCGACATCTGGGTCGGCCGGATCGGCTCGGCGCCCAGGGCCGTCGTCTCGGACGGCGCGGTCAACACCGACCCCGCCTGGCACCCGGACGGCACCCGCCTCGTCCACGTCAGCGACCGCGGCGGCAACGCGGCCGACCTGTGGCTGCACGACCTGACCACCGGCGAGGACCGCCGGCTCACCGACCTCCAGGGGTATCTGTCCGCCCCCGTCTTCAGCCCGGACGGCACCGCGGTCGCCTTCCTCTACTGGTCGAGCATCCTGATGACGGTGGACGTCGCGACCGGCGCCGTCCGCGGCGTCACCGGCCCGCTCAGCGGATTCGGCAAGCCCACGTACACCGCGGACGGCCGCAGGCTGTCGGTCGTCTCGCTCGTGCCCGCGACCGCGCGCTACCGCGAGGGCGCCAACCGTGTCCTGACCGTCGACCTCGCGAGCGGCGAGGTCGTCTACGACGACCCGGTGCCCGGCAAGTGCCTGTCCAACCGGATCGACGCCGGGCCCGTCCACTCCCCGGACGGCACCCGTACGGCGTACGTCGTCGGCGGCACCCTGCACGTCAGCGCCCTCGACGCCGCCGGGCGCCCGACCGGCCCCGCGCGCGAGCTGAACGGCGAGACCGCGGACGCGCCCGGCTGGAGCGCCGACTCCCGCTCCCTCGTCTACCTCCGCGACGGCGCGATCCGCCTCGCCGACGCGCGGACCGGCCGGGCCACGACCGTCCCGACGAAGCTGACGTGGCGCCGGGCCCGCCCGTCCGGCCGCACGGTCGTGCAGGTCGGGGCGCTGTGGGACGGCACGTCGGAGTCGCTGCGGCACGACGTGGACGTCGTCGTCGACGGCAACCGCGTCGCCGAGGTCGTCCGGCGCGGCGCCGTCACCGGCCACCGCACGGTCGACGCGCGCGAGCTGACCGCGATGCCCGGCCTCGTCGCGCTGCACGAGCACGCACCCTGGCAGCGCGCCGAGACCCTGAAGCTGTGGCTGGCCTTCGGCGTCACGACGCTGCGCTCCCCCGGCGGCGCGCACTACGTCTCCGTCGAGACCAAGGAGGCCGTCGACTCCGGCCGGCGTGTCGGGCCGCGCCTGTTCGCCGCGGGCGACGCCCTCGAAGGCAACCGCCTCTACTACGGCGTCGGCCGCCCGACGACCAGCGAGGCCGAGGTCGAGCGCGAGGTCGCCAAGGCCGAGGCCCTCGGCCACGACCTGCTCAAGGCCTACGTCCGGCTGCCGTACGCGCTGCACCGCGCCGCCGTGCGCTCCGTCCACCGCATCGGCCTGACCGCCACCTCCCACTACCTCTTCGGCCCGCTCACCTTCGGCGCGGACGGCGCCGAGCACCTCGGCGGCACCAGCCGCTACGGCCGCCGCCAGAAGGAGACCTTCCTCGGCCACACCCACGAGGACGTCACCGAGCCGCTGGTCGCCTCCGGCATGTCCTTCACCCCGACGATGGGCCTGTCCGGCGCGGGCATGGCCACCACCCGCGCGGCCCTCTTCCGCCACGCCGAATGGGCCGTCGGCGACCCGCGTCTGACGTCCCTGATGAACACCCTCGAATACGCCGACTTCAGCGGCGCCGTGGCCGCGGCGCAGGCGACCGAGCCCGTCGACGAGACCGCCTTCACGTCCCGCCACGCCGCCACCGTCGCCGCCCTGCTGGCCCGCGGCGCCCAGGTCGGCGTCGGCACGGACAGCCCCCTCGTCCCCGCGGCCGTCTACTACCACCTCAACCTCCAGACGATGGTCCGCTACGGCGCCACCCCCTACCAGTCGCTGCGCGCCGCCACCGTCACCGCCGCCCGCACCCTCGGCATGACCCCCCACCTCGGCACGGTCGAGCCCGGCAAACTCGCCGACCTCTCCCTGGTCGCCGGCGACCCCCTGGCCGACATCCACGCCGCGGCCGCCGTCCACCACGTCATGACGGCGGGCGTCCTCCACTCCGTCGACTCCCTCGTGATGTCGGCCCCACCCCGCCCCGCGCCTTCCTCCCCGCTCCGTGCCGAGGACGTCCCCCAGGGCCCGGCGCGCGACGCGTACTGGTGGCACCGGCCGGAGCACCGGGGCGAGGGGTGCTGCTGAGATTCGCGGCCCCGGAGCCCTGGCCCGGCGGCAGGTCCGCCGACCCCCGCCGGGCCACGGAACCCGGCGGGGGCGTGCCCGGCGGCGGCTGGTCGCGGACCGCCGCGCGGCGGACGGGACGGGGTGGGCCGTGCTGGCGGACCCGGAGGGCAACGAGTTCTGCGTGCTGCGCAGCGCGTCGGACCGGGCGGCCGCCGGGTCGTGACGCGCGGCGCCGGCCACTGTCCGAGCGGGTTCCGGCTGCGACCGTAGAGGTTCGCCGGGTTGGCGAGGTTGCGTTCACCCTCGGCGCGAACCGTGCTTCCGGGGTGCCGCCCGGAGAAAATGAGATTGCCTCGGGACCGCCGCCGTTGTTGGCCAGGCACCATGGCTGAACTGCGTACCGATCGCCTCGTCCTGCGCCGGTGGCGAGAATCCGACCTGGAACCGTGGGCGGCGATGAACGCCGACCCCGAAGTCCGGGAGCATCTGGGCGATCTGCTCACCCGCGAGCAGAGCGCTGCCTCCGTGGCGCGGTTCCAGGCCGAGTTCGACCAGCGGGGGTACGGGTGGTGGGCGGTCGAGGTGGAGGCCGCCGGCGAGTTCATCGGCTTCGCGGGCCTGGACGAAGTGGACGACTACATGCCGTTCACCGGAGTGGAGATCGGCTGGCGGCTCGCCCGCTCGGCCTGGGGCCTGGGCTACGCCACCGAGGCAGCGCTGGCGGTCCTCGCCCACGGCTTCGACACCCTCGAACTTCCTGAGATCCTCGCTGTCACCACAGCCACCAACCTTCGTTCGCAGGCGGTGATGCGTCGGATCGGCATGACCCGGGACCCGGCCGAGGACTTCGACGACCCCACCGAGCCCGAAGGGCCGCTGCGTCGGAACGTGCTGTACCGCATCGCCCGGAACGCGAAGGTCTGACGTCCTTCGCCGAGGCCGTTCGACCAAGCTGCGGGGACGGGGGCGTCCGCCCTCAGCGGACGCCTTTCCCGCCCCGCGTCCGGGCTGTGGCCTCTAGCCCACAGCCGACTCCGACTCCGCCGCCTGCGCCAGCCGCTCGAACGTCCCGGTGAGCACGGCCCGGCGCTCGTCCTTGTACGCGGGCTTCGGCCCCAGCCCGTCGATCGACCCCTCCCACACCGCCAGGAACGTGTCCCGCCAGGCCCGTATCGTCTCGGCGGGCGGAAGCGTCACGCCCACCCAGTCCTGCCGCTTCAGCAGGAGCAGCAACTCCAGGTTGCACGGCACGGCGACCCCCCAGTACTCGTCCGGCTCCAGCTCCACCGGATCGCCGTCCATCGCCTCCGCGACCTCGGCCACCAGCCGCCCGACCAGCTCCCCGAGATGATCCGCCGCGGTGTCACTGTCGAAATTCCCCGCGCCCCACGTGCCCACGTCCCCCGCCTCCGCTCGGTGCTTTGCCGCCTCTGGGGGCCATCACAGCAGAGAGGGCTGACATTGAGCCTTTTCCCTCGTTGGTCTGAGCCGCCGGCGCTTCTGTAGCCCTTGTCGGCCCAGCACGTGACGGGCCTGTCGGGCGGCGTTCAGCCGTCGCCGGCGGGAGCTGATCGCACGGCGATGCCGCCGCTGCACAGCCCCAAGAGCAGGTTGGAAAAGGCTCAGTGAGTGGTCCAGCCAGCCCTTGTCAGGTTTTCTTGACATCCCCCTTCTGTCAGGGAATCCTGACACTCATGGGAGCTGAGGACACACCGGCCCTGCTGGCCGGACAGGTCACCAACAAGGACCCCGCTGTGGGACTGCAGGCCGTCGTCGCACTGCGCCGTCTCCTGGAAGAACTCGAGCGGGTTCACGTCGACAACGCCCGCGACCAGGGCTGGTCATGGCAGAGCATCGCCACGTCGCTGAACGTCAGCAGACAGACGGTGCACGAGAAGCATGCAAGCAGGCGCAAGGCCACAGGCAAGGAGGAGTAGAGGTGTTCGAGTTCTTCACCGACCGCGCCAAGAGCGCTGTGGTGCTGTCCCAGGACGAGGCGATCGCCCTCGGACATGACTTCATCGGTACCGAGCACATCCTGCTCGGCCTGATCGGCACCGACCAGAGCACGGCCGGGGACGTGTTGCGCGAGCAGGGTGTCGAGCTGGCGCGGGCCAGGACAGAGACCGTACGGATCCTGAAGGCCGCCGGAATCGTCGCCGCCGGCGGACAGCCCGCCAAGGACGCCCTGTCGTCCATCGGCATCGACGTCGAGGAGATCCAGCGCCGGGCAGACGACACCTTCGGCCCCGGCGCCTTCCAGTACCCAAGGCCCGCCTACACCCAGGACGCGAAGAAGGCCCTCGAACACACCCTGCACGAGGCCCGCGCACTGGGCCACGAGAAGTTCGGCACCGAACACATCCTGCTCGGCTTGCTGGCAACGGGACAAGGTCGCGGCCTCGAAGTACTGGCAGCTCTGGAGGTGGACCCCGCCAGCCTGCGCCAAGCGGTCCTTACCCGGGTGACGAGGGAGACCTCATAGCGACGACCGGGATATGCGGGCGCCGCCCAGCCGGAAAGGCCGGGTGGCGCCCACGCCGCTCATCCTCTGACAAAACTCCGTGCCGACGACCAGTGCTCACGCACTGAGCCCTTTCCAACCTGCCGAGGTGGGTGTGCAGTTGGGGTGCCAACATGGCGAAGCCCCTGGCAGATGGGTTTTCGACCAAGAAATCCGTCTCCACCAGAGCGCGGCCCGGGCGCTGGATGGCGGGAGCGTCCGGGCCGCGGGCTCGCGGGGGTGCTACGGGGTCACGGGAGGGTCAGGATCTGGTAGGAGTCGCCGTAGGTCTTCCAGTGCAGGGGCGGGTCCAGGGTGAGGTTGCCGGCTTGGAGGAAGGGGCGCTGCTCGGTGTCGACGCGGCTGGTGTCGTCGTGGGCGTCCTCCGTCTTCATCGCCGCCTTGCGGGCGTCGAGGAAGGCGTTGAGGTAGGTGGTCTCGTCGCCGCCCTGCGCCGGGGTCTTGGCTTTCTTCATCGCGGTCTTGCGGATGCCGCCGAAGCTGACGGGGTCGTCGCCGGGGCCGTGCATCACGATCGCGTCGTAGTAGATGAACTGGCCGAGCGTGCCGATGCCGTCCGCCTTGCCCTGGCTGACGGCCGGGTTGAAGTAGACGTCGTCGCGCTCGTCGTTCTGGGCCTGCTGGAAGACGGTGTCCTTGGCCGCGGTCTTCCACGCGCTCACGAAGGCCGAGCCGAGGCCCGCGTGGGAGTCCGAGCCGTTGACGTCCTCCAGGGCGGGCAGGTACTTGGCCAGGACGTTGTTCGGCTTCATGTCCGTGTAGTGCTGGACGAGTTCGAGCATGTCGCCGGTGCCGGAGCAGAAGCCGATGATGCCGGCGGTGTAGCCGCGGCCGTCGCCGATGTCCTCGATGTACTTGTACTGGGACTTCCAGTCCAGGGTGGAGTTCTCGGCGGAGGAGACCAGCTCCATCGCCATCTCCTTCTTGTGCGGGTCGGCGAGCCCGGCGCCGGTCGCCGCGGGCCGGACCTGCTGGTGGGCGGCGGGGGTGGCGGCGGCGCCGGTGCCGGCCAGCGCGAGGGAGGCGCCGCCGGCCGTGAGGAGGGCGGTCGCGGCGAGCAGGGCGACCCGGCGGGTCGCGTGGGGGGACTTGTGCACGTGCGTCTCCGTTTCCGGCCGCGGCGGCACCGCGAGGGTGCGGTGGGGGCGGCCTCGGGCGGGGGTGGTGCGTGCGTGGGTGCGCGCGGGTGCGCGCGGGTAGATGGTTAGGAAAGCTTCCTAACCACTGCATGGCATTGAAGCACCGGGGCGCCTGCGCGCCAAGGGGGCCGGAGCGAAACCGTTTGCGGTACGCGGGGCGGGGCGCCGTACGCGGCCCCGTTGTCGTACCCCCGCGGCACACTGGAGACATGTGCCGAAGCATCAAGACCCTGCGTCCCCCGATGACGCCCGAGGTCCACGACGAGGACGTCCGGGCCGCCGCGCTCCAGTACGTCCGCAAGATCTCCGGCTTCCGCGCGCCCGCGAAGCACAACCGCGAGGCGTTCGACGCGGCGGTCGAGGCGGTCGCGGCGGCCACCGCGACGCTGCTGGACGAGCTGGAGATACGGGGGTCCGCCGCGAAGGCGGCGAGCTGACGGTTCCGCGGCCCGTACGGGGCTGCCCCGCGCCCGCGCCCCGCGGAGGGCTCAGCTCTCGACGGCCATGCGCACCCCGAGCAGCAGCAGGACGCCGCCCGAGACCTGTTCGAGGCGGCGGCGGACGGCCGCGCGGGAGATCACGTGCTGGAGCCGGCCGACGAACCACACGTACATGCCGTAGTAGCCGACCTCGAAGACGGCCCAGAGCGCGGCGAGCCCGATCATCGTGGGCAGTTGCGGTGCGCCCGAGGGCACGAACTGCGGCAGGAAGGACATCGCGAAGACCGCGGCCTTCGGGTTGGCCAGGTTGAGCAGCAGGCCCGAGCGGTACGAGGCGAAGCCCGAGCGGGCGAGGGGCTGCGCCGCCTTGCCCTCGTCCGTGCCGTCCGTGCTGTTCGTGCCCCCGGGCGCGCCCCGCCGCGCCTCCAGCAGCGTGCGCACCCCGAAGCCGATGAGGGTCACCGCGCCCACCACCCGCATGACGTCGTACGCCACCTGCGACGCGGCGAGCAGCGCGGTCAGCCCGAAGGCGGCGACCGTGCCCCAGACGAAGACGCCCGTCTCGTTGCCCAGTACGGTGAGGAAACCGGCGCGGCGGCTGCGCAGTGACTGCCGGATGATCAGCAGCGTGCTCGGCCCGGGGGAGGCGGCTATCAGCGTGCAGGCGCCGAGGAAGGGCAGCAGGGTGTGCAGCATGCGGCGAGCGTACGGCGCGGCGCGGGCGCGGGGCCGCCGGTTTTCCGCCGGGCGGCCCCTGCCACCCGGCGGCCGATTCCGCCCGGCGGCCCCGGCCCTCCGTCCCCGGGCGCCTACCAGGCGAAGGCCTCCGGCGACGGCCCCGGACCGGGGAAGATCGCGTCCAGCTCGGCGAGGAATTCGGCGCCGAGGTCGAGGTCCAGCGCGCGCAGGGCCGAGTCGAGCTGCCCGGCGGTGCGCGGGCCGACGATCGGGCCGGTCACGCCCGGCCGGGTGAGCAGCCACGCGAGGGCGACCTCGCCGGGCTCCAGCCCGTCCCGCGCGCACAGCTCCTCGTAGCGGCGGACCTGCTCCCGTACGGCCGGATCGGCGAGGCCCGCCGCGGACCGGCCCATCGACGTCCGCGAACCGCCGCCCTCCTGCTCCTTGCGCAGCGCGCCGCCCAGCAGCCCCTGGTTGAGGGGCGACCACGGGATGACCCCGAGCCCGTACGCCTGCGCCGCCGGGATGACGTCCATCTCGGCGGTGCGCTGCGCGAGGTTGTAGAAGCACTGCTCGCTGACCAGCCCGTACGACCCGCGGGCCCGTGCGGTCTCGTTGGCCTGCGCGATGTGCCAGCCCGCGACGTTGCTGGACCCGACGTAGAGGATCTTCCCCTGCGCCACCAGCACGTCCATGGCCTGCCAGATCTCCTCCCACGGCGTGGCCCGGTCGACGTGGTGGATCTGGTAGACGTCGATGTGGTCCGTACCGAGCCGCGCGAGGCTGGCGTCCACCGCGCGGCGGATGTTGAGCGCGGAGAGCCGGTCGTGGTTGGGCCACGACTGCACGCTCCACGGCGTGCCGTCGTTGGTCATGTTCCCGTACAGCTTGGTGGCCAGCACGACCTTGTCCCGCCGCCCGCCGCCCTGCGCGAACCACCGCCCGAGGATCTCCTCGGTGAGCCCCTTGCGCTCCTCGACCCCGTAGATGTTGGCGGTGTCGAAGAAGTTCACGCCCGCGTCGAGAGCGGCGTCCATGAGCGCGTGCGAGGCCGCCTCGTCCGTCTGCCCCCCGAAGTTCATGGTCCCCAGCACGAGCCGCCCGACCCGTAGCCCCGTCCGCCCCAGCTGCGTGTATCTCATGCGCCTCAGCCAACACCTTGGAGTGCGCTTGAGGGCAAGCCCGTTCTTTCACCCCCGGGTGCCGGTCACCCGGACGCCGTTGCCTGCGGGCGCGACACTCGTGACGCGATAGCCGTCGGGCAGGACCCCGACGGGCCCGGCCTCCGGGGACGGAGCCCAGGATTCAGCCGTGCCGGGCACGTGGACGATCACCTCGTCCGGCAGGCAGGCGGCCAGCAGCGCGGCTGCCCCCGGGGAGTGCCCAGCGACCAGCACCGACCGCGCGCCCGCCGCGAAGAGAGCCTCCGGCGAGCCGGGGACGGCATCGCCGCGGAGTACGGCGAAGACGTCCCGCCCGTGGCTCCCCGGGCGCCCTTCGTCGAACGCCCCGCCAGCCGTCACCACGAGGTCATAGGCACCGCGAAGGGCGGCCACCTCATTGCGCACGGCTTCGCCCTCGCCGACCGGCGAGCCGTCCAGAGCCGCCTGGTACACCCATGTGACGTGCGGACGGCCCGTCTTCGTCGCAGACAGCCACGGCCCGAGCACCACCAGCGCCTCGTCCGCGAGGACGTCCTGTTCGACCTCCACCCCGGCCTGCCGCAGCACCGCAGCACCGCCCGCGCCGCGGGAAGTCGGGTCCATCACCGCGATCAGCACCCGCGCCACCCGCGCCGCGAGCAGTGCCTCCCGGCAGGGCGGGGTCCGCCCGTAGTGGTTGCACGGCTCCAGCGTGACGACCGCGGTCCCACCCTCCGCCGATCTCCCCGCGGCGGCAAGTGCGTTCACCTCGGCATGGGGCTCGCCCTTCCGCAGGTGGTACCCCTCGCCGACGGTCCGGCCTCGCACGTCGAGGACGACGCACCCGACAGGAGGATTCGGGCTGGTGGAGCCCAGCCCCTGGGCGGAAATGGCAATGGCCCTGCGCATGGCCCGGACTTCGTGCGCACTCGGCATCTCAGAACTCCGGCTCATCGCTGATGCTGTCGAACAGCATGGTCACCGCGGGGGAGGTGTGGGCGGCACCGAGCACGTTCACGGCGGCCACCGTCTCGTGCATGGTGCGCAACGATCCCGAACTGCGGGCTGTCGCAAGGGCGGACGCCGCACTCTCGGCAGATTCCTCGTAACGCCCGGTTTCCGCGTACGCCTTAGACAGCCGGGCCTGCGCGAATCCCTTGTCGCGCTGGTATGCGTCCGGGATGTGGTCCAGCGTCCGCTCGAAGACCGGAACCGCGAGATCCGGTCGGCGCAGCGCGAGCCAGCAGTTCGCACGCTGGATCTCGATGTATCCCGGCGTGCAGAAGTCGCCGTGCCCGGAACGCGCGTCACCCTTCGTCTCCGTTGACGCGGCAAAGCTGTGCGCCTCGTCCAGCAGACTGTGGCAAGCGCGCTCGTCCCCGTCCAACGCGTGGCCGTGAGCCGCCTGTTGCAGGGCCGAAGCTCTCATGGAGGGAGTGAGCACCGGTTCGTTCCGCAGCACCGCCTGCGCGAGGCTGACGCTCTGGGCGGCGTTTCCCCGTGTCGTCGCCTGCTGGCTCTTGCGGAAGAGCGTCCAGGCCACCATGGCCTGGTCACCCGACTCGGTCGCCCACTCCATCGCTCGCCCCGTCCATGCCGAGGCGTTCGGCAGATCGGCAGAGTCCTCGTGGAGCCAAGCCGCAGACTCGGCGTACCGGGCGGCGAGACGCAGGAGTTCGACTCGCTGCTCGCCCCCCGCCTGTCCGAGGAGGTGGTCGAGAAGGTGAAGTTGCTGCCGCACCGCCGCCAAGGCGTGCCGTGGACCGAAGAGGTTGTCGGCCCGCACGAGCGAGTGCCACATCTCGCGAAGATGCTCCGTCGCCGCTTCCACGTGCGCGCCGTCGGACGGCGCGGCCGGGCGCGGAGGGGCTGGTGGAGGGGGCACCGCCTGCGCCAGGACTCCCCTCGCGTCGCCCGTCGACAGCGCGGCCCCGGCGAGGGCAGCCATCAGTTCCCGTGTCCACGGATACCACCTGCCTTCTGCCGTCGAGCAGCACGGGAACGAAGAGTGATTCCGACGAACCGGACGCGACATGCGAATCCGTGTTTTGGGCCTCCGGCCCGGAAGCAACGTACTGAGCCAATTCCTGGACCGGTTGCCGCTCCGGGGAGCCCTCCCAGGGGCGCGGGGCAACGCCCAGCAATTCACCGGGGATTCCGAATCCGTCGGCGACACGCTCGATCACTTCGCGCCCTCGAATGCCGCGGACGCCCCGGATGATGTCGCTGACGCGGGTGCTGGTCATCTTCCCCACCGCAGCCGCGATCACCGTGTGGCTGGAGCCCGTTCGCCTGTTGACCAGCCGGAAGATCTCCTGGAAGTTCCGCGCGGCACAGGCCTGTTGCATGGCCTCGCTCTGCAACAGCGCCTCGGGGATTGTGAGCGGATAGCCGGTGCGCCGGGTTTCGCGTTCGTCCATGGGTCACCTTGCGGGAAGGCCAGTGATCCATTCCAGCGTAGCTCCCGGACAGGGATCGGGGTTCCCCAAAAAGACATCAACGGGGTACCCCGCTGGGGCTTGCGGGGTTGCCCGCTCGCTGTTCCTTCGGCGGCCCTGCCGCTCGAAGCTCGTGGACACGGCGTCCGTGCCGTGCAGACCGGACCCCGGCGCCGCTTGCGACGGCCCGGGGCGCGGACCACTCGAACGGAGCGAGCAGTCATGAGCAGTATCCATGAGGAGCCCGGAGGCACCACTCCGGCAGTACCGCGTCCATGCGACCCACCGCGGATCGGACGCGTCCGCTCTGCCGGGGCCGGGGCGGAGGTGACGCGGTGATGCGCTTGCTGCCCTGGCCCGGCGACGGCGGACGTCCCTCCTATCTGCGCACCGACCGGGCCGACTCGTTCATGTCGGGCCTGGCGGACGGCTTGGAGTCGACGCAGCTCGCCATGGCCGAGAGGACGTTGCGCGACGCGGACTCGGCGTGGACGGGCAGGACCCCGGACGCGGACCTGGCCGGGATGGTCCCGCTCCTGCTCCACGCGCTGCGCGACGCGGTAAGGGTGGCGGGTGGCTTGCGCGAGCGTCTTCTTGCGTCCAGCGCCGCAAGCCCCGGGCCCTCGGCCGAGGCGGGCACCGCACTGGCCCGGGAGATCACCTTTGACGGTGCCGGGGGCACACCGCTCTTCCGGGGCCTCCCCGTGACCGTCTCCGAGAGCCCGCGCGAGGTGGTGTACCGGTGGCCCGGTGAGCCCGTGTACGTCGGTACGGCCAGGCGGTTGCTGCGGCGCCATCTGGCGCGGCGGGGGATGACCGGGCTGGCCGACACCGCCGAACTGATTCTTTCCGAGCTGCTGACGAACGCGCTGCGGCACGCCTCCACCGGCGAAGACAGCCTCGTCGAGACCCGGTTCATCTGCCTCCTGGACGGCTCGCTCCGTATCGAGGTCCACGACGCCGACCCCACCAGGCCCGAACTCCGCGTGTCAGGAGCCGAGGCCGACTCCGGCCGCGGGCTGGCCCTCGTCGACGCGCTCACCGGCGGTCGGTGGGGCGCCGGGGACCGGGCGGGGATCGGCAAAATCGTCTGGGCCGAGTGCGCCCCCGAAAGCCCCTCGCAGCTGCCCGGATGACCGCCGTTCCGCCCGCGCGCCCCTGTCGGGGCGTACGGGCGGAACGCTCCGTGGTGCGTGCTACTCCGCGTCGAGCTGGTGGTCCGCCCAGACGTACGTCTCCGGCAGCAGCTCGGCGATCGGGACCGCCCTCAGCGCGTCGCCGCTGCCGACGATGACGCGGACGCCCGGGAAGTAGTCCAGCATCACCTGGCGGCACCGCCCGCACGGCGGGATGACGCCGCGCTCGCGATCCCCCACGGCGACGACCGTCTCCAGCTCGAATACCCCCTGCGCGGCCGCCGCCCCGATCAACACCAACTCGGCGCAGGGGCCGCCGGTGAAGTGGTAGGCGTTCACGGCCGTGACGATCCGCCCGTCCGTTCCGCGTCCGGCGGCGGCGACGGTGTGGTTGTCGCCCCGGCACCGCTCGCGGGCGACGCGCGTAGCGGCCTCGATCAGCTCCCGGTCGATGTCGCCCATGTGCCGCGCCTCCGTCCGTGGGTGGGTCACCACGCTAGAGGTCCAGATGCGCATTGACCGCGCGGGCCGCCGCCGCCAGGTCGGGGAGTTCGACGACCTCGATGCCCGCGGCCGCCATCTGCTCGACGCCCTGGCAGTCGGCGACCAGGAGCGAAGGTTCGCGCCAGGCGATGACGACGCGGGGGATGCGCGCGTTGACGATCAGGCGCGCGCACGGGACGGGGTGGGAAGCGCGCTCGGAGCAGGGTTCGAGGGTGCTGTAGATCGTCGCGGACAGCAGGCGGGAGTCGTCCGGGGCGAGCTTGGCGAGGGCGGACTCCTCGGCGTGGACGTGCGGGTCACCGCCCTCGCGGCTGTAGCCGGTGCTGATCTCGTGGCCCTCGGCGTCGACGACGACCGCGCCGACGTTGAAGCGGTTCGCCACCGGCGGGCACGACCGGGAGAGCTCGATGGCGCGGGCCATCCAGCGGTGGTCGGCGTCGGGGGTGTGGGCCAGTTCGGATCTTCTCAGAGCCGGTACGAGCACAGGTCGTTCGGGTCTGCTGGGCACCCGTGCCCATCAGTGGCGTGGTGCGGGTGCCCAGCGGGGGCGGTCGGTCCGCCGCCAGGAAGGGCACGACGCCGTACTGGGCCTTGTCAGAGCCCGCGGTGTGCGGCCCATTTCCGTGCGCTGGCCGCCATCGCCTTGAGCCAGTCGGCCTCGGGTCTGCGGACCGCGAAGGCCTCATGCATGCGGACGTTGGCCCGTGCGAAGGCGTCGATCGCGCAGGGGTCCGCCCGCGTCCAGGCCGGACAGTGTGCCGCCCACGCCTCCGCTTCGGCGGGCTCGTGCCCGGCTGCGACGAGCTGGATGACCAGGCAGGCAGGGTCGATGAAGGCCGCGCCCCGGGTGGGCCAGGCCCAGTCGACGGCCCATGTCGTGCCGTCCCCGATCATCAGGTTGCTCGGGTTGATGTCCGTGTAGAGGAGCGCGTCGCCGCGAAACAGCGCGGCTTCCTGGCTGTCGACGGCGAACCGGTCCCACCGGGTCTCCGTCCACTCCCGGGCGACCTCGGGCAACCCGATCTCCCCGATCCGCGCCACGGCTGCGACGACCGCCGGGAGATCGGGCGATCCCGGCAGGAAGCCCGACGACCGACCCTCGACCGCCTCGAACCCCAGCACGAGCCACTCCTCGCTCTCCGCCTCCCACACCAGCGCGGGCGCCACCGCGCGCACGAACGGATTGACCAGCCCCTCACGGACGAGGGAGTCCCGCCTGCCGCCGGGACGGTTCCACATGGCCTTGACGAAGAACGCCCCCTTCTCGCCGTCGACCAGCACCGTGACGTCGGAACTGAACCCGCGCGCCGTAGGCCGTACGCCCGTCCAGGGGCCCGTGAACGGACGGACCAGCGCCTCGATCTCACGCGCGGCGGTCGCGGGTTCAGAAGAGGTGCTGATGACGAACTCCAAGGGTGGGAGCGGACGTCGAGGCGAGCGTCGGGACCGGCTCGGTGGCCGTCTGCCGCCGAAAGTCTGAACCTGGGTGGGAAGGCGGACGGGGTCCGCGGCGATGCCGCAGCCAATTGCGCAGAAGATGTCCCCACTGCCGTTGCACGTACCGCAGATCCTGCCCGTCCTCGGGTCGGCGCCCGTCCCACCACATGCAGGGCAGGCACCCTCGGCGTCCGGCGGAATCCGCGGATCGCGGGCTACGCTGGCGGCCGTCGGGCTGATCGAAGGGACGCTGCGATGTTCGTGATCCGTCGGGCGACGGCTGCTGACCGGGAGGCGGTTGAGCGGCTCACGCTGGCGCGCGCCGACTGGATGGCCGAGCGGGGGGTGCGGGGAGCCCGCGGCTGGGAGGGGTTCGCGCAGGAGTCCGGGCGCCAGGCGGCCGATCCCGACCTGCCCGTGTGGGTGATCGCCACTGACGCGGGCCGGGTCGTCGGCCGGACCACGCTCGGAGAACAGACACCGCTGTGGGGTTGGACGGAGGAGGAGCAGGCAGAGCCCGCGTACTTCCTCAACACCACCGTTACGGATCCCGAGTTCGCCGGCCGCCGGATCGGGTCGCTGCTCGCCTGGTGGGCGGTGGACCGGGCCGCCAGAACTGGCCGGCGATGGGTCCGCCGGGCAGTCGGCCCGGACCCGGGCCTGCTGCGGTACTACTGCGACGTCCAGGGCTGGCGGATCATCCACCGGACCGAGCGCCACGGGGAGGACGCGTACATGCTGGGCCGTGCGGCCGAACCGCTTCCCGATCTCGCGCATTCACTCATTACCTCGGCTTGAGGGGCCGCGCAGCCCGATCTCCGTCGAGGCGATCTGGAAGAGGGTGCGGTCCATTTCGTCGTCCGGGCCTTTCCGCGATTCCGTGACGACCGTTTGCGCGAGCCCGGCCCCGTCCACGAACCCCGAGTCGATCAGCACACCGCCGTCCCGCACCATGGTGTGCAGAAACGGAACGACATGGCGGCGCATGGCCGCGTTCATCGCGTGCACGAAGTTTTCCGGAATCGGAGCGTGGACGGTCTCCGGAGAGAATCCCATTCGTGCCAGCCGCAGCCTGTGAAGAGCCTTGTGCTCTCTCCAGGGGCGCGGCAGCCACTCTGCGAAGCGGATGAGATCCGGGTCGGCAAGTGGCGAGACAGGCCACAGCCCGTTCCGCATGAACTGCGGGCTGCGGCACGCGAACGCCAGGAGGGTGCTGTCGTGGAGGACGGGGGACGGTGCGATCCCCTCGTTGATCCCGTCGACCGCGGCCAGCGTGCGAGGACCCGTCCACGGGCCCGGTTCGTGTACCGCACCGCCCGGCGGCCGTTCGTCGTCCCGCAACGAGGTGAGCTCGTCACCTCCGGTGCCGCCGAACGACCACTGGACGCCCGCGGCCGCCACGGAGTCCATCATGACCTCTTCGGCCTCGGTCCAGGGGTCGTCGTAGGGGCTGACCACGTCGCCGCGCGCCCTCCTACCTGCCGGGTTGAGCGGCAGGTGGGCCATCACGTCGGTGCTCAGGTCCTGGGCGAACCCCAGGGACCGGATCAGCTCCCGCCGCCGTCGGATCTGCTGTACCCGCGCCTGTCCGCCGAGGAGCATGGCGCAAGCCGCGACTCCCTCGCCGCCGTCCAGGGTTGCCAGTCCGGCGGCGACGTTGGCCGAATCCATTCCGCCCGACAGTTCCACGGCTGAGGCCTCCAGTCGGAGGCGGCGTCTGGTGAGGGCGCGTCCGAGAAGCTCCTCGTAGGCGTCGAGCACGTCCGCACCGGGCCGCAGGGCGCGCGGCCGGGTGTGCGCGGCGTCCGGCGGGTAGCGCAGGGCCAAGCTGCCCGCCTCCCACGATGCCGTGGAGCGCTCGGTGAGCCGGTGGACGCCTTGCCAGGGCGTGTCGTGGCCGTAGCGGTGCTGCAGGCGCAGCAACCGGGCGATCTCCCGGTCCACCAGCGCGTCGGTGATGCACGAGCGGCGCAGATCGGCCAGGTCCCACGAAGCGTGCAGCCACTCACCGTCGGCGGCGAGGTACAAGGGCGCCACGGCCCAGTGTCCGGCGCTGATGGCGGCCGATGCGTTCCGCAGTTCGATGACGACCCAGTCCAGCGGACTGCGACGGACCTCCGCCAACCGTTCCCGGTAGGTCCTGCCGTCCAACCGCGCGGGGGCCGAGCTGCGCTGCCGGTGGTCATCGGCGCCCCGCTCGGCGGAGACCACGGCGACGACGGCGCCGTCGGTGATCATCTCGTGGACCAGCGCCGGATGGTCGTACGGCTCTATGGACGATTCCCCGCAACGCCATTCGCGGCCCGACCACGTCCAGCATTGGCTGTCGCCGAGGTCCGGGGTTTCTCGAACGCTGAATTTCAGCAACGCTGTGCTCCTTCGGAAGAGACGGCCCGCCGTCCCGAGGGGGGCGGGCCGTCAAGGTGCGGGTTATTCGTGCTCGTCCCGCTCCGTGTTGGTGTCGCTGTTGCCGGAGAACTTCTTCGTTTCCAGTCGTTCACGCAGGGTTGGCACGGTGAACACCGGCGTTCCCGAGAACACGTCGTCGAGATTCATGCAAGGTCCCTCCCTTCTTGCTGTCGCAGGCCTACGGGGCAACCCATCAGCCCTTTCGACGGCCGCCCACGGATCGGTGGCCCGTTCGCGCCTCGACGGCACCCCTGGGCAGGAGGCGCGGACGGGCTCACGCGCGGGCCCCGTAAGAGGAGCAGCGGGCCCGCCACGCATCCGCGAGCTGCCGGCCCTGCGCCCCTGGCTGGTCGGCGAACTCCGTGCAGGGCTCCTCGGCGCCACGTCCGGCCTGCGGCGCCCGGCAGACGGTGTCTTCGGTCGGCATCAGGGGATCTCCTGCGGGAAACCATGACGGTCACCCGGTCGTTGCAGCGTGTACTGGGTACGGAACGTCGTGCAACCATTCAGCCCCGCGCCGATGCGCCGCCGGAAGGCCGCCAAGCGGACAGCGGCGCCCGTCCGCGTCGTCCGCTTCGTCCGCATCCACGCACGGAGGGAGGGCATGTGCCGCAGCGACCCAAGCGGCTGGAGCCGGAGAGGTCCGACCGCCATTGGTTTGGGGCGGAGTTGCGCCACTGGCGGCTGGAGCGTCGGCTCTCGCAGCCGCAGTTGGGCGCGAAGGTGCACGTCAGCGGTGACCTGATCGGCAAGATCGAGAAGGCGGAGCGGACGTGTGCACCGGAGCTGGCGCGGACCCTGGACAAGGTGCTGGACACCGGCGGTGTCCTGACCCGCGCTCTGCCCCGTAAGGCCGACGATACGGACAACTCCCGGCCTGATGCGGACAGCTCGGCGCCGGGCACCGGTTCCGGCCCCGCGTCCGCCGCGCCGCCCGCCACCCTTGCGGCAGAGGGAACGGCCTCCGCGGAGGGCCCGCGGGTGCCGTGCCGTACCGCCGAGGGAAGGATCATCTTCGTGACGATTCCCGGGCCCCGCTCCTGTGCGCCGCTGGTCGCCGTGCCCACGCCTGCCGTGCCGTCGGCGCCGTCGGTACGGGACTTCCTCGCCATGGACGGCCACCCGGCTGATCGGCTGCGGGAACTGCGCCGGATGCTGGTCCGGTGCGACAACGTCCTCGGTGCGGGACACGTCTACGACACGGCCAGGGAGCACCTGCGGCTGATCGACCGGCTGGTACGGCAGGCCGCGGGTGCGGACCGCCGGGCGCTGCTCCACGTACAGGCGGAATACGCCGAGTTGTGCGGGTGGCTCTGCCAGGACGGCGGCGACGAGCGGACCGCGCGGCTCTGGACCGACCGGGCCTTGGAGTGGTCCCACACTGCGGGACAACGTGAAGCCGTCGCGTATGTGATGGTCCGCAAGGCGCAGTTGGCCGCCGACCGCGGCGATCCGGTGGACACTGCCGACCTCGCCGAGGCAGCGTTCGAACTCGCCCCAGCGTGCAGCCGGTTCGCCGTCATGGGTGCGCTGTCCACTGCTTACGCTCACGCGCTGGGCCATGAAGCCACTGCGTGCCATCGCGCGTTCGACAAGGTGCTCGGCATGCTCGGCCGGGTGGCCGACGAGCCGCCCGCGCGGCGCGGCAACTGGCTGGACTCTCCGCACGTCCAGGCCGAGCGGGCCCATGCGCTGTCCCTGCTGGGCGAACACCGGTCGGCCGCGGACGGGTTCACCCGCGCCCTGCGCACGCTGCCGTCCGTGTACCGCCGCGACCGCGGCTACATCCTCGCCCGGTCCGCGCTCGCCCACCTGCGTGCCGACGAGCCCGAACTGGCCGCCCTCGCCGGACTGCAGGCGCTACCGATCGCCGCGGCCACCAACTCGGCCCGCACTTTCCGCAGCCTGTCGGCCCTCGACGGTCTCCTCCCGGCCGCTACGGCCGAGCCCCACGTTCGCGACTACCGTGAGGCGTTCGACGCGGCTGTCCTCCACGAGGCGTGACGCCTACGAGGTTCCGCACGGACGACCTCGTAAGCGACCGCGGCCGGCCCGATCCCCGGGCATGCAACCGGGCGGCAGCGGGAACGCCCACGCTCCTCCGCTACGCCCGCGGGCCGCACACCGATCCCGAGGATTCCCGCGCTTGACGTGCGTCCCTACGGCACGCCCGATGGGACGCGCGTGATCGCCGCGCGTGGGGTCCGGGCGGGCGGTTCACGGGGCGCCGGCGGGGTGCTCGCACGCCGCATCCTGGGCCGCCGCGAAACCGCGGTCCTCGGCCACCGGGAAAGCGCGCTCCGTGGTGTCGATCCAGGCGTCGATCTCGGCGTGGGAGGACCGGACGGCGCGTATCAGCGCCTCGACCACGGCCAACTTCGGGCTGCTGAGGTTGCGCCTGAGCTCGTCCGTCGAGACCTCCTGGTAGGGCATGCCCAGCTGCCACCAGAAGCGCATCAGGAAGCGGCAGTCCTGCTGCTCGCGGTCGTCCGCGAGACGGTCGTGGATGACCCGGCGGACGCGCCGCTGCTGTTCCGCGTCGCGGAAGCCGGTGTGGAGATCGGTCAGGGACACGTTCGGACCCTCCTGGTCGTCACCACGCGGGGGCGCGGGTCCTGGCGCTCGGTCGAGGGACCGGTCGGCGCCGTCGAGTATGGGCGCGCAGGGTGGGGCGGTGGCAATCGAATTCCCTGGGGCCAACCCCGCCCGGGGCGAGGGGGAGGCGGCTCCGGACGGGCGGAGCGCGTTGCAGCGGGAGGTGTCGGCTACCACACGTGGGGCGGTGTCACCCGGGACGGGGCGCGCAGCGCGGTGGTGTACACGAGCAGCGACGGCGGCCCCGGCACCCAGGCGGCCATGAGTGCGCTGGTGGACCGGGAACTCTGCGAGGGTCGCTGATCGTCAACCGGGGGTGAACGATCTCACCTTGCGCGCCATCAGCGGGGCCGACGAACTCGGCCTCTTCTCCCGGCTGCCCTACGTCCTCAACCGCGAGCTGGCCGACGACCTCGCCGCCGGGCGGCGGCGGCCGGAGTGGATGTGGGTCGTCCTGCGGGACGGGGAGCTGGTCGCCCGGCTGGCCTGGTGGGCGCGGGCGGCGGGGGACGCGCCGATGTTCCTGGACATCCTGGACCTCGCCGAGGGGGAGGACGCCGGGACCGGGGTGCGGCTGCTGGAGACGGCCGGGGCGGCCGTGCTGCCGGAGGGGACGCGGCGCCCCGGGTACACGCGCTTCGTGCCGCCGGACTGGCGGGAGGACGCGGCGGTCCGGCCGGGCGTCGAGGACCGGATGGGCATCGTCGAGCGTACCGGCGGGCGGCTCTTCGTCGAACGGCTGCGGCTGGAGTGGCGGCGCGGGACGCCCGTCCCGGAGCCGAGCGGGCGGCTCGCCTTCCGCGAGGTGCGGGACCGGGCCGAACTCGTCGGCCTCATGACGCAGGTGCTCGACGGGACGCTGGACGCGCACAGCCGCGACGACCTGACGCGGATGACGGCGGCGCAGGCCGCGGAGCAGCAGTACGACGACGAGCTGGAGCGGTACGCGTCACCGCGCGCGTGGTGGCGGGTGGCGACGCTGCCGGACAGCGGCGAGCCGGTCGGGTTCGTCATCCCGGCCCGCAACGCGTACAACCCGATCATCGCGTACATCGCCGTGCTGCCCGCCCACCGCGGCAAGGGCTACATCGACGAGGTCCTCGCCGAGGGCACCCGCGTCCTGGCCGATCAGGACGAGCAGGACGTCCCGCGGATCCGCGCGTCCACGGACCTCGGCAACGTCCCCATGGCGAAGGCCTTCGAGCGCGCCGGATACGTCAATTTCGAACGCCAGATCGACATGACCTGGGCCTGAGGCCCTGAGCCCCACGGGCCTGAGCCCCGCGGACGGGGGCTACGCGGTCTGCGGCGCCACGTGTGTCCCGTCCACCACGTAGACCAGGGCCACCCGCTGCCCCGCCGTGAGCGTGCCCGCGAGTGCGGGCGGCGGGATGTGGGCGCGCAGCAGGAAGTCGTGCGAGTCGAGCAGCGTCATCCCGGGGATCGCCCGCAGCAGCGCCGACACGGGCACGGACGCGGCGTCCTCGTCGCCGGAGGCGGCCCGGCGTAGTACGCGGAACAGCCCCACCGCCCCCTCGGCGGAGACCTCGCTGAGCACCAGCGCCTGCCGGTGAGCGGCCTCCGGGTCGGCGGCGGGATCCACGGGGACGGGGCCCGCGGCAGCGGCATCCTCCGCGCCGGGCCCCCCGTACCCCTCGTCCAGCGGGTCCCGTACCGGTCCGCGCCGACCTCCGAATGGCGTCATCGCCGCACCTCCGCCCGTGCGCATATGCCCGGTTAGCGACACTTTGGTCGCACTACGAGGGTACGCCGGGCCCGAGGACCCGCAAACCCCCTCCCGCGCCCCCACCCGGCGCGCGAAGCGTCAAGAGCACGTCAATGGCGCCGCCGCCCGCGCAAGGGAAGCGTCAACGAACGGCTTCGCGCCCGGCGGCGGGGCGACCGTATGGGCGGGGCCCCGGCCGGGGCCCCTGTGCCGTCCTCGGCCGTCATCACGACTGCCACCACCTGGGGTGCCGCGGAAAATGTCCGATCTCGTATTCATCGCCGTGACGATCGCGGTCTTCGCCGTGCTCGCGCTTGTCGCCAAGGGGGTCGGGCGGCTGTGAGCGCAGACAACGTCATCGGGCTCGTCGTCGCCTGCGCCGTGCTCGGCTACCTCGTGCTGGCCCTGGTCTTTCCGGAGAAGTTCTAGATGAACGACACCCTTGCGGGCTGGCTCCAGATCACCGTCCTGATCGCGGCCCTCGCCCTCACCTACCGTCCGCTGGGCGACTACATGGCCCGCCTCCTCACCACGGGCAAGCACCTCGCGGTCGAGAAGGGCCTGTACCGCCTCGGCGGCGTGGACCCCGAGGCGGACCAGCAGTGGGGCGCGTACCTGCGCAGCGTGCTCGCCTTCTCGGCGGTCTCGCTGCTCCTCCTCTACGGGATGCAGCGGCTGCAGAACCACCTGCTGCTGTCGCTGGGCTTCCCGCCGGTCAAGGCCGACCAGGCGTTCAACACCGCGGCCTCCTTCGTCACCAACACCAACTGGCAGTCGTACAGCGGCGAGGTCACGATGGGCCACCTGGTCCAGATGGCCGGGCTCGCGGTGCAGAACTTCGTGTCCGCGGCCGTCGGCATCGCCGTGGTGGCCGCGCTCATCCGCGGCTTCACCCGCAAGCGCACCGACCGGATCGGGAACTTCTGGGTGGACCTCACCCGGATCGTCGTACGGCTGCTGGTGCCGATGGCGTTCGTCTTCGCGATCGTGCTGGTCGCGCTGGGCGCGGTGCAGAACTTCCACGGCATCCACGAGATCGGCACGCTGGTCGGCGACAAGCAGTCGCTCACCGGCGGGCCGGTGGCCTCGCAGGAGGTCATCAAGGAGCTGGGCACCAACGGCGGCGGCTTCTACAACGCCAACGCCGCCCACCCCTTCGAGAACCCCGACGGGACCAGCAACATCCTGGAGATCTACCTCCTGCTGGTGATCTCCTTCTCGCTGCCGCGCACCTTCGGCAGGATGGTCGGCGACAACCGGCAGGGCTACGCCGTCCTCGCCGTCATGGGCCTGATCTGGGCCACCTCCGTCGCCCTCATCACCGTCAACGAGCTGCACAGCGTCAGCAGCACCGCGGGCCACACCGCGGGCGGGATGCTGGAGGGCAAGGAGCAGCGGTTCGGGATCTGGGCCTCGGCCCTCTTCGCCGCCTCCACCACGCTGACCTCGACCGGCGCGGTGAACTCCTTCCACGACTCCTTCTCGCCCGGCGGCGGCGGGATGACGATCTTCAACATGATGCTGGGCGAGATCGCGCCCGGCGGCACCGGCTCGGGCCTGTACGGCATCCTCGTCCTCGCGATCGTCGCGGTCTTCGTGGCCGGGCTGATGGTCGGCCGGACCCCGGAGTACCTGGGCAAGAAGCTCGGGGCCCGCGAGATGAAGTTCGCCTCCCTCTACATCCTGGCGACCCCGGCGATCGTCCTGATCGGCACCGGCGCGGCGATGTCGCTCAAGGGCGAGCGGGCCTCGATGCTCAACACGGGCCCGCACGGCTTCTCCGAGGTGCTGTACGCGTTCACGTCCGCGGCCAACAACAACGGCTCGGCCTTCGCGGGCATCGGCGTGAACACGCACTGGTACAACACCGCGCTGGGCCTGGCGATGCTCTTCGGCCGCTTCCTGCCGATGATCTTCGTCCTCGCGCTGGCCGGCTCGCTGGCGAAACAGCAGCCGGTCCCCGTCACCGCGGGCACGCTGCCCACCCACCGGCCGCAGTTCGTCGGCCTGCTCACCGGCGTCATCGTGATCGTCGTGGGCCTCACCTACTTCCCGGCGCTCGCGCTGGGTCCGCTCGCGGAAGGTCTGCACTGATGTCCCTGTCCACCGACCGGCAGCAGCCGGTCCCGTCCGGCGGCTCGCCGAAGCCGTCAGCCCCGCCGGAGTCCCACCGCATATCGGGCGGGCTGCTGGACCCCGGGCAGCTGCTGGTGTCGCTGCCCGACGCGGCCCGCAAGCTCGACCCGCGGGTCATGGTGAAGAACCCCGTCATGTTCGTCGTCGAGGTCGGCGCGGTGCTGACCACCTACTCGGCGATCAAGGACCCGGGCGTCTTCGCGTGGGTGATCACCGTGTGGCTGTGGCTGACGGTGATCTTCGCCAACCTCGCCGAGGCCGTCGCAGAGGGCCGCGGCAAGGCGCAGGCCGAGACGCTGCGCAAGACCAGGACCGAGACGGTCGCCCGCCGGCTGACCGGCTGGCGGCACGGCGCCACCTCCCTGGAGGAGGAGGGCGTCCCGGCGGCGAACCTGCGCCTGGGCGACCACGTGGTCGTCGAGGCGGGGCAGATCGTCCCCGGTGACGGCGACGTCGTCGAGGGCATCGCCTCGGTCGACGAGTCGGCGATCACCGGCGAGTCCGCGCCCGTCATCCGCGAGTCCGGCGGCGACCGGTCCGCGGTCACCGGCGGGACGAAGGTGCTCTCGGACCGGATCGTCGTGAAGATCACCTCCAAGCCCGGCGAGACGTTCATCGACCGGATGATCGCCCTGGTGGAGGGCGCCGCCCGGCAGAAGACGCCGAACGAGATCGCGCTGAACATCCTGCTCGCCTCGCTCACCGTGGTCTTCCTGCTGGCCGTCGTCACCCTCCAGCCGATGGCGATCTACGCCGGGGCGGAGCAGTCGCTCGTGGTGCTGGTCGCGCTGGTCGTGGCGCTCATCCCGACGACGATCGGCGCGCTGCTGTCCGCGATCGGCATCGCCGGCATGGACCGGCTGGTGCAGCGCAACGTCCTCGCGATGTCGGGGCGCGCGGTCGAGGCGGCCGGCGACGTCAACACGCTGCTGCTCGACAAGACCGGCACCATCACGCTCGGCAACCGCCAGGCGGCGGAATTCCTGCCGGTCGGCGGGGTCTCTGCCGAGGAGCTCGCGGACGCCGCGCAGCTCGCCTCGCTGTCCGACGAGACGCCCGAGGGCCGCTCCATCGTCGTGCTGGCCAAGGACAAGCACGGGCTGCGCGGCCGCGAGCTGGGCAGCCGGGCCGAGTTCGTGCCCTTCACCGCGCAGAGCCGGATGAGCGGCGTCAACCTCGTCGAGGACGGCGACCGGCGCGAGCTGCGCAAGGGCGCGGCCGGCGCCGTCATGCACTGGATCCGGGAGAACGGCGGCCACCCGACCGACCAGGTCGGCCCGATGACCGACGCGATCTCGGCGAGCGGCGGCACCCCGCTGGTCGTCGGCGAGGTCGTCCACCACACCGGTGGCGGCACCAGCGCGGTCGTGCTGGGCGTCGTCCACCTCAAGGACGTCGTCAAGGCGGGCATGCGCGAGCGCTTCGACGAGCTGCGGGCGATGGGCATCCGCACGGTGATGATCACGGGCGACAACCCGCTGACGGCCAAGGCCATCGCCGAGGAGGCGGGCGTCGACGACTTCCTCGCCGAGGCCACGCCCGAGGACAAGATGGCCCTCATCCGCCGCGAGCAGGCGGGCGGCAAGCTCGTCGCGATGACCGGCGACGGTACGAACGACGCGCCCGCGCTCGCCCAGGCCGACGTCGGCGTGGCCATGAACACCGGCACCTCGGCCGCCAAGGAGGCCGGGAACATGGTGGACCTGGACTCCAACCCCACCAAGCTCATCGAGATCGTGGAGATCGGCAAGCAGCTGCTCATCACCCGCGGCGCGCTCACGACCTTCTCGATCGCCAACGACGTGGCCAAATACTTCGCGATCATCCCCGCGATGTTCGCGATCGCCTACCCGGGCCTGGACACGCTCAACATCATGCGGCTGCACAGCCCGACGTCGGCGATCGCCTCCGCGATCATCTTCAACGCGCTGATCATCATCGCGCTGATCCCGCTCGCGCTGCGCGGCGTGCGCTACCGCCCGTCGTCGGCAGGGGCGCTGCTGGGCCGCAACATCCGGATCTACGGGCTCGGCGGACTCGTCCTGCCCTTCGTCGGCATCAAGGTCATCGACCTGGTCGTCCAGTTCGTCCCCGGACTGCGCTGACCGGCGGACCCCGCACGGAAAGGAGACACACACCATGGCCAACCACCTCCCCGCCCCCGTCCGCCGGCACCTCGCCGCGCTGCGGATGCTGCTGGTGCTCACCGTGATCACCGGCGTGATCTACCCGCTCGCCGTCACCGGCGTCGCACAGGCCGCCTTCCACCACCAGGCCAACGGCTCGGTCGTGCGGCAGGACGGGAAGACCGTCGGGTCCAGCCTGCTGGGCCAGACCTTCGACCTGCCCAAGAAGAACCCGGACGACCCGAACGAGGCCCCGCGCCCCGACCCGGAGTTCTTCCAGCCGCGCCCCTCGGCCGGCTCGTACGACCCGCTGGCGTCGGGCGCGTCGAACCTCGGGCCCAACGACCCCGGCCTGGTCAAGGCGATCGAGCAGCGCCGCAAGGACGTCGCGGCCTTCGACGGGGTCGACCCGAAGGACGTTCCCGCGGACGCCCTGACCGCCTCCGGCTCCGGCCTCGACCCGGACATCTCGCCCGCGTACGCGTACGAGCAGGCCGACCGGGTCGCGAAGGCCCGCGGCCTGGCCCCGGCAGTGGTGCACGACCTGGTCGCCGACCATGTGCACGGCCGCGACCTCGGCTTCCTCGGTGTGCCGCGCGTCAACGTCCTGGACCTGAACAGGGCGCTGGCCTCGCTCCCGCGCTGAGGACCCGCCCCCCGGCGCCGCCTGCCGCACGGGCGGGCGGGGCCGGGGGGCGCGGCGCGGGCGGCGACGTAGCATCGCTGGCATGGAACAGCGTGTACTGGGCAGGACCGGCCGACCCGTCTCCGTCGTCGGCCTCGGGACGTGGCAGCTCGGCGCCGACTGGGGCGACGTCAAGGAGGCCGACGCCCTCGCGGTGCTGGACGCCGCCGTCGAGTCGGGCGTCACCTTCTTCGACACCGCCGACGTCTACGGCGACGGCCGCAGCGAGCAGCTCATCGGCCGCTACCTCAAGGAGCGCCCGGACGCCGGGATCTTCGTCGCGACGAAGATGGGCCGCCGCCTCGACCAGCTCCCGGAGAACTACAGCCTCGCCAACTTCCGCGCCTGGAACGACCGCTCGCGCGCCAACCTCGGCGTCGACACCCTCGACCTGGTGCAGCTGCACTGCCCGCCCACCGCCGTCTACACCTCCGACGCCCTCTACGACGCGCTCGACACGCTCGTCGAGGAGCAGCGCATCGCCGCGTACGCGGTCAGCGTCGAGACGTGCGACGAGGCGCTCGCCGCGATCGCCCGGCCGGGCGTGGCCAGCGTGCAGATCATCTTCAACCCCTTCCGGCTCAAGCCGCTGGAGAAGGTGCTGCCCGCGGCGGCCGCCGCGGGCGTCGGCATCATCGCGCGCGTCCCGCTCGCCTCCGGCCTGCTCAGTGGCAAGTACACCCGCGAGACGGTCTTCGCCGCGGACGACCACCGCGCCTACAACCGGCACGGCGAGGCCTTCGACCAGGGCGAGACCTTCTCCGGCGTCGACTACGAGACGGGCCTGGAGGCCGCGGTGGAGTTCGCCGCGCTCGCCCCCGAGGGCGCGACCCCCGCGCAGACGGCGCTGCGCTGGATCGTCCAGCAGCCCGGCGTCACATCCGTCATCCCCGGCGCCCGCAACGTCGAGCAGGCCCGCGCGAACGCCGCCGCGGCCGAGCTGCCCGCGCTGCCGCAGCCGGTGCTGGACGGGGTGCGCGAGCTGTACGACCGGCGGATCCGGGCGCAGGTGCACGGGCGCTGGTGAGCGTGTGCGGATGAGCGTGTGCGGATGAGGTGCGGCTCCCGCCGGGGGCCGTGACGGGGCCGCGGCGCGGCGGATACGGTCATGCGGGTGACGACCTTTACCCACAGCGACAGCCACGCCGAATTCCCCGGAGCCAGTGGCCCCTACCGCACCACGCAGGCGGATCCGAAGGACGTGGGCCGGGTGCGTACCGAATACGCCCCGGTCCACGACGGCGACCCCGACCCGGGCGAGATCGTCTGGACCTGGGTGCCCTACGAGGAGAACGACGGCCGCGGCAAGGACCGGCCCGTCCTCGTCGTGGCCCGCGAGGCGGCCGGCACGCTGCTCGCCGTCCGGCTCTCCAGCAAGCGCCACGACCACGACCGCGAGTGGATCGGGATAGGCGCCGGCCCCTGGGACCGCGAGGGCCGCGACTCCTGGATCGACGTCGACCGCGTCCTGCGCCTCCACGAGCAGGGCATGCGCCGCGAGGCCTGCGCGCTGGACCGCGGCCGCTTCAACATCGTCGTGAACCGGCTCAAGGAGCTGTACGGCTGGAGCTGAGCGCCTCCGGCGGGGGTGGGGCCATCGCGGCTCGGCCCCGCCGGGAGCCGGGTCGCGCGGCGGGCGCGAGCCCCTGGCGGGGGGCCGGTCGCGCAGTTCTTCCCCGGGCTTCGCCGGGAGGTGCCCCCACGCGCCCCTGGTTCGCCGGCCAGCGCGGCATACGCGAGCCCTTGGCGGGGGGCGTATGGAAAACGTCAGGACGGGCGCGGGCGCCGTCAGGGGGGTGTCAACGGGCGCCCGGACCGGCCACGCAGTGCCTAGCGTCGTAGGTGTGCAGCGCGGATACCTTCCCCCGACGGTCCGCCGCCCCTCCTCCCCCGGGCGCGGCGCGGGACCGGTGCGCGGCCTCGACCGCGACCGGCCCGCCCGGCTGCGGCTCGCAGCGGCCGTCTCCGGCGGCATGCTCGCCGCGGCCCTCGCCCTCGGCGCCGTCACCGGTGCGCTCACGCCGCCGGCCGCGCTGCTGTGGGCGGTGGCCGCCGCCGTGCTCTTCGCCGTACTGGCCCCGCCGCGGATCACCGCGGGCGGCGGCGTGCTGACCGTACGCACCCCGCTGCGGACCCGCCGGGTGCGGCTGGACCGGCTGGCCGCCGCCCGCGTCGAAGGGCACACCGCACGCCGGGTGCTGCTGCGCGACACCGCCGGGCGGCGCGCCGAGCTGGATGCCTGCCTGCTCGCCGAGTGCCCGCTGCTGCGCCACGAGCTGGACGCGGGGCTGCGCCGCTCGCACACCGCGGGCCTGCTGCCCGCCGCCGACGCGGGCGCCGTACGGGACCTGCTGGCGGCCGCGGACGCGCGGGACGTGGCGGGCCTGGCGGATCAGCCCACGTGGACGCGGGGGCGGCGGGAGCGGTCAGGCTCGGCCTCGCGCAGCACCTCGCGGGTGACGGGCGCGACCTCGCCGTGGCCGAAGAGGAAGAAGCGCAGGAAGTTCGCGAACGGGCTGCCCTCGGTCCACTCGAAGTAGATGTGCGGCTTGCAGCCGGTGACGTCCCGTACGTGCAGCAGCAGCGCGGCCAGCGCGTTCGCCACCGACGCGCTCTCCAGCGACAGCACCCGGTAGCGGCCGTGCATCACCTGCCCGTGCACGCTCAGCGCCGACTCGAACTCCGACGCGTCCTTCACCGTCACCTCCACCACCACGAAGTCGTCCTCGGCGGGGATGTCGTTGTCCAGCCGGATCTGCTGCAGCTTCTCGCGGTATTCGGTGGCGTCCCGCAGCCCCGGCTCGTTCGCGACGAAGCGCACCTTGCGGGTCGCGATGTCGCGGACGAAGCGCTCGGCGAGCGGGTCCAGCTCCACGCTCGTGACACGCAGCTCGAAGGCGCGCGCGAGCCGGGACAGGAACGACACCAGCATGATCCCGGCGATGAAGCACGCACCGATCTTCACACCGTCGGGCCGCTCGGTGACGTTGACGACCGTCGTGTAGAGGAAGACCAGCGCGATGATCCCGAAGATCCACGTCCAGCCCCGCTGCCCCGCCCGCCGGGCCGCGATCGTCACCGCGATGGCCGCGGAGCTGATGAGCACCAGCACGCCCGTCGCGTACGCGCCGCCCTGCTTGTCGACGTTCGCGTCGAAGATCCACGTGACCAGGAACGCCACGAGCGTGAAGACCAGCACCATCGGCCGCACCGCGCGCGCCCAGTGCGGCGCCATGCCGTAGCGGGGCAGGAAGCGCGGCATGAGGTTGAGCAGGCCCGCCATCGCGGAGGCGCCCGCGAACCACAGGATCGCGATCGTCGAGAAGTCGTAGACCGTGCCGAAGCCGGAGCCCAGGTTCTCGTGCGCGAGATACGCCAGCGCGCGGCCGTTCGCCGGGCCGCCCGTCTTGAAGTCGTCCTTCGGGATCAGGACGGTGGTGATGAAGCTCGTGGTGATCAGGAACGCGCTCATGATCAGCGCGGCCGTCGTCAGCAGCTTCTTGGTGTCCCGGATCCGCCCGGCCGGGCGGTCCTCGGTGTCGTCCGGGTCGCCCTGCACGTGCGGCATGACCGCGACACCGGTCTCGAAGCCGGACAGGCCGAGCGCGAGCTTGGGGAAGATCAGCAGCGAGACGCCGATCATGACGAAGACGTTGCCGCGCTCGGCCGTCAGCCCGCTCGTCCAGTCCGTGACCAGGTGCCCGGCGGTGATCACGTGCCACAGGCCGTTCACGACCACCACGACGTTCAGCGCCAGGTAGACGCCGACCAGGACGACCGCGACGCTGACCGCCTCCAGGAAGCCCTTGAGGAAGACCGCGCCCAGCAGGGCCACCAGGACGAGCGTGATGAGCATCTGGTGGCTGTGCAGGGCCGAGGAGAAGTGCGGGTTCTCCACCAGGTGGGTGGAGGCGTCCGCCGCCGAGAGGGTGATGGTGATCAGGAAGTCCGTCGCCGCGAAGCCCAGCAGGGCGAGCACGAAGAGCTTGCCCTTCCAGAACGACAGCAGGCGCTCCAGCATCGCGATCGAGCCCGCGCCGTGCGGGCTCTCCTCCGCCACCCGGCGGTAGACGGGCAGCGCGCCCGCGAGCGTCACGATGACGAGGACGACGGTCGCAATGGGGGAGAGCAGGCCGGCCGCGAGGGCGGCGATGCCCGGCTGGTAGCCGAGGGTGGAGAAGTAGTCCACGCCGGTGAGGCACATGACGCGCCACCAGCGCTGGCCGTGGGCCTCGGGCGCCTTCTCCGCGGCGGGGCGGGGCTTGCGGTCCCGGCCGTCCTGGCCGCCGTTCCTCCTGGCCGCGGGCTGCTCGTCCCTGGCCATGTCGGACAGGCCTTCGAGCATCCAGGCGCGCAGGCGGGTCCGGTGCGGGTGCGCGTCCTGGTCCTTCGCCCCGACGGTGGTGGACATGGTGACCGGGCTCCTAGAGGTGCAGCGCCGTCGTGGGGCGACAGGGCGTGGTGAGGCGGGCCATCGAGCCGATGACCTGGTCATTTACGCAGTCTGGTCGCCGTCGACCGTGCGCGCCACCGTACGCGCCGCGGGCCGTTGGGCCGCGGCGCGTAGGGAAGCCTCGGTCAGAGTGCGGTGCCCGCGCGCCTCATGGGGAGCCGCACGGGCTTTCCATACGCCTTCTTAACGCGTACGGGAGGGGTCTTGACGCCGTCCGGGCTTGCCGGACGGCGGTGGTTCATGCGTTGCGCTTGCCGCTGGGCTTGGCGGCGGGCTTGGTGCCGGTCTTGCCCGCGGGTTTGCCTGCCGCCTTGCCTGCCGCCTTGCCGGCGGGCTTGCCCGGCTTGAGGGGCTTGTCGGCCTTGAGGGCGGAGAGGGCTTCGGGGGCGGGGGCTTCGTCGGCCGCGGGCTCGGCGTCGGTCTCGGCCTCGGCCTCGGTGGTGTCCTCGGACTTGTCGGCCGCCTCGGTCTCGGCGTCGGTCTTGGCGTCGGCGTCGGCGTCGGCTTCGGCTTCCGTGGTCCCGGGGGACTCCGCGGAATCCGCCACCGTCTCCGGGGCCTCGGTCGCCTCGGCCTCTTCGGCCTCGGCCTCCGCGGCCTCGTCCTTGGTGTCCGGGTCCTCGAAGTGCTCGTCGAGGACGGCGTCCAGCTCGGCCGTCCAGGTCTTGAGCAGGCTCCGGGACTTCGCGTCGACGTGCGCCTCGAACCACCGGCGGGGGCCGGTGTAGACGGTCACCTTGAACCGCTTGCCGAAGCGTGGCGTGTCGATCTCGACGGCGCCGATCTCGTCCCAGGTGAAGTCCGCCTCCTCCTCGTCGAGGCGGAAGATGATGCCGACCTTGTCGGCGAGGATCGTGGCGCGGCGGTCCGAGACCTCGAACAGCGGCTCGCCGCGCTCCGGCTCCTCGTCCTCCTCGTCGCCTTCGGCGGCGTCCTCGGCCTCGGCCTCGGGCGCCTTCTCTGGCGCCTCCGCCGCTGCCTCGGGCGCGGCTTCGGCGCTCACGGAGGCGTCCTCCGCCGCCGGCGCCGCGCTGTCCTCCGCCGCGTCCGTGTCGGCCGCTTCCGGGGCCGATTCCTCGGCCGCGTCGGAACGCGGGGGCAGGAGACCTGGCACGAATGCCGGATCGGTCCCTGCGGGGTGTATCGCCGGTGTGATCGAACCTGTGCGCTGCTCCACGGCGGGCAGTATTGCCGATAAACCTGTGCTGTCAACAGTCGGGCACGCTTTCGGGGGACGCGCGCGCGGGCGCCATACGCTTTTATACGACCTTCCGCCGCACCAGCGCGCCCAGCACGAACGCGGCGGGCAGCGCCGGGAGCCACGCGGTGATGATCCGGTAGCCCAGCACGGCCGAGGTCGCCGTCGCGGCCGGCGCCCCCGCGCCGACCAGCGCCACGCCGAGCGCCGCGTCCACCGAGCCCATGCCGCCGGGCGTCGGCACGCCCGCCGCGAGGCACGTCGCGGCCAGGTACGCGATGGCCACGTGCGCGGCCGGTACGGGCAGCGCGAGGGCGTGCGCCACGGCGACCAGCGCGGCCGCCTGGAGCGCCGGGAAGGCCAGTGACCCGCCCCACAGCGCCAGCGCCCGCGCGGGCCGTGTGTGCAGCGAGCGCGCGTCGGCCAGCGCGGTGGCCAGGAAGCCGCGCAGCAGCCGCCGCAGCGGGCGTACGGCCACGGCCGTGGCCGCGGCGAGCACGGCGGCGGTGGCCGTCGCCGCGACGACCACCACGACGGTGCCGCCCGTCGGCACCAGCCCGTGCACGCGCAGCGCGTGCGGGAAGGCCAGCAGCAGCGTCGCGAGCAGTGTCACCCGGGCGACGGACTCCGCGAGCGAGTACAGCGCGAGCGCCGCGGAGGTACGGCCCAGCGGAAGGCCGCAGCCGCGCAGGAACCGGAGGTTCACCGCCCCCGCGCCGATCCCCGCGGGGGTGAGCTGGTTCGCGGCCTGTGCGGCGAACTGCGTCGCGAGCAACCGCCCTGCGGGCAGCGGCTCCATCACCGTCCCCTGCCGTGCGACGGCGACGGCGACCCACCCGAGCGCGGTCGCCGCGAGCGCCCCGAACAGCCACGTCCGGTCCGCCGCGACGAGGTCCCGCCACCCGGTGGCGAGCAGCGCGCGGTGCGCGAGCGCCCATCCGCAGAGGGCTGCCGCCGGTACGAGCGCGGCGGCGGCCCGCCAACCCTTTCCCACGGGCTCACCCTCCCGGGCCCACCTGACGCGGGGGCGTCCGCGGGGCGGCCCGGAGGTGACTTTCCCCTGCGGGGTGCGGTGAGCGTTTTCCGGCTGCGTTGCGGCTGCGCCGCGGGGCGAGCGTTTTCAGGGGCGCGGGGAACTCCGCGGCCGGCCCACCACCGGCCGGTGGTCCGGATCGGACGGAATTGCCCCTTCGGGTCGGTGACGGAGTGCGGCGCCGTCTCGGCTGGTCGCGCAGTTCTCCCCCATAGCTTCGCCTGGGGGCACCCCCACGCAGCCCCTGGTGTCACCCGGCGGGGCATCGCGCGCCCCGTGCGGGGGTGGGGTCGGGGGCCACTCCGGGGGTACCTCCTCGGAATGCGCGTTCGCCCTCATCCGGTGTTGGTGAGGGACTGGCAAGCGCATTCCTGCGGGGGCACCCCCGGATCGTCCCCCTCCCGACGTCTCGTCGGCGGCTGCCTGCCGGTGGGGGTGGGTGGGGCGGATCGATCCCCTCCCGGCG
>NZ_JOHY01000043.1 GCF_000721495.1 Streptomyces sp. NRRL F-5123 | reverse complement strand
GCGGGCGGGCGGGCGGTGAGCCTACTGGTGCCGGGCGGCGGCCCGGTGCCTGCCGCGGGTGACGGCTTGTCGATGTGTCGACACAGGATCACCTCGGTGCGTACGGGCCGGGCCGCCGACCGGTACGGGGACGGCTCGGCAGGCGTCAGAACTGGAGCGACTTGGTCTGGAGGTATTCGGCGAGGCCGTGCGGCCCCAGTTCGCGGCCCACCCCGGACTGCTTGTAGCCGCCGAAGGGGGCCTGCGGGTTGAACCGGCCGCCGTTGATGTCGACCTGGCCGGTGTCCATGCGGCGGGCGAAGGCGACCGCGGCGTCCTCGTCCGCGCCCCATACGGCCCCGGCGAGGCCGTAGACCGTGCCGTTGGCGATGCGCAGCGCGTCCTCCTCGTCCTCGTAGCGGATCAGGACGACGACCGGGCCGAAGATCTCCTCCTGCGCGATCGCCATGTCCGGCGCGACGTCCGCGAAGACGGTGGGCCGGACGTAGTAGCCGCGCTCCAGGCCGTCCGGCGCTTCTGGGCCGCCCGCCACGACGCGGGCGCCCTCCTCGACGCCGCGCCGGATGTAGCCGCGGACGCGTTCGCGCTGCTTGGCGTTGACGACGGGGCCGAGGCGCTCGCCCGGTACGTACTTGGCGGTGGCGGCCGCGGCGATCGCCACGGCCTCGTCGTAGCGCTCGGCGTCGACCAGCATGCGCGTCCAGGCGCTGCACGTCTGGCCGGAGTTGGCGAAGACGTTGGCCAGGCCGACGTTGACGGCCCTGGCCAGATCGGCGCCGGGCAGGATGACGTTGGCGGACTTGCCGCCGAGTTCGAGTGCGACGCGCTTGACGGCGGATCCGGCCGCGGCGCCGATCTGCCGCCCGACGGCGGTGGAGCCGGTGAAGGACACCAGGTCGACGTCCGGGTGCTCGGCGAGCGCCTGGCCCGCGACCGGTCCGAGGCCGGTGATCAGGTTGAACGCCCCGGCGGGCAGCCCGGCCGCGGCCAGGATCTCCGCGAAGAGCTGCGCCACGAGCGGGGTGTCCTCGGCGGGCTTGAGCACCACCGTGCAGCCCGCGGCGAGCGCGGGGGCGACCTTGGCGACGATCTGGTGCAGCGGGTAATTCCACGGGGTGATCGCGCCCACGACGCCGACCGGCTCGTGCAGCACCCGGGAATTGCCGATGCGCTCCTCGAAGGGGCGGGTGGCTGCCAGTTCGGCGTATCCGGCCATCACGGCGGTGGGCAGGTCGGCGTGCACGGCTGCGGCGAAGGCGGGCGGCGCGCCGAGTTCGGCGGAGACGGTCGCGGCGATCTCCTCCCTGCGCGCGGCCAGCAGGTCGCGGGCGGCGGCGAGGACGGCCGCCCGCCCGGCGGGCGGGGTGGCGGCCCAGCCGGGGAGCGCGGCGCGGGCAGCCCGTACGGCGGTCTCCACATCCTGCCCGTCACCTGCCGGGACACGGCCGATGACCTGCTCGGTGGCCGGGTCGAGCACCTCGATGAGCCCCTCGCCTGCGGCGGGCCGCCACTCGCCGGCGACGAACACCGCCTCCCGCCCGGGGAAAACCCCTGCGGGGGCCCGTTCGCTCCCGCCGTCCGCCCCGCCCTGCGCCGGGCGGCTCGCGCCTGCCCCGTCCGCCACGCCGTCGGTCCGCCCGCCGTCAGCCATGCTCCACCTGCCGCCTTCCGAGTGCTTGCGTCCGGCACCCAAACTAGCGCCGATAGTTTTACGGTGCCAGGGCCTGCCTGCGCTCGTCCTGTCCGGCACACCCGGCGCGCCCGGGGGCGTACGCCCGCACCGCCTGCCACGGAGGCGGTGGACGGGGTCAGTCCGCCGCCTCCACGCGTATCGGGAAGCCGTTGAGCACCGCGGTGCCGGAGAGCGGGTCGAGGCGGGTGCCGTCGAGGAGCTGGTTGACGTTCGCCCCCGGGGTGCGGGAGGCGGCCGACAGCCGGGTGCCGGTGCGGTCGTGGCCCCAGCCGTGCGGCAGGCTCAGCACGCCGGGGCGCAGGGTGTCGGTGATCTCGACCTGGACGGTGATCTCGCCGCCGTCGCCCTTGATCCTGGCCGGCGCGCCGTCGGCGAGGCCGAGCCGGGCGGCGTCGTCGGGGTGCAGCTGCGCGGTGCAGCGGTTGCTGCCGCCGGTCAGAACCGGCACATTGTGCATCCAGCTGTTGTTGGACCGCAGGTGGCGGCGCCCGATGAGCACCAGGTTCCCCGCGTCTCCGCCGTGTGCCACGGCGTCGCGCAGCCGCGGCACGTCGGCAGCCAACGGCGGCGCCACCAGCTCCAGGGTGCCGGAGGCGGTGCGGAGCACCTGGGGCAGCCGGGGGCGCAGCGCCCCGAGGTCGATGCCGTGCGGGCGCTCCAGGACCCGGGCGAGGGTCAGCCCTTCCGGTGCCGCGCCGAAGCCGTCGCCGTAGGGGCCGAGCCGCAGCATCATGTCGAGCCGCCGCTCGTATCCGGTGCGTCCCGCCAGTTGCGCGGCCAGTTCGGCCGTCTCACGGCCGTGCACCGGCGATTGCGGGTCGGCGGTCTCGGCTCCGAGGCGGCGGGCGACCGCCTGGGCGTCCACGGCGGCGGGGTCGGCGTCCGGCCCGCCCTCTCCGAGGACGGCGAGGATCAGCCGGGCCAGGATCTCGGGCTCGTCCATGGCGCCTTCGGCGAGCGGCACCGCGGGCGGGCTGTAGCGGACGGTGTTGCGCACCGCGAGCGTGCTGAAGGCGAAGTCGTAGTGCGCGCTCTGCGCGGGCGGCGGGGGCGGCAGGACGACGTCGGCGTGCCGCGAGGTCTCGTTGAGATACGGGTCGACGCTGACCATGAAGTCCAGGCCGGCCAGGGCCCGGTCGAGGCGCAGCCCGTCGGGCGCGGAGAGCACGGGGTTGGCGGCGACGACGACCAGGGCGCGCAGCCGCCCCTCCCCCGGCGTGTCGATCTCCTCGGCCAGGGCCACGGCAGGCAGCTCGCCCTTGGTCTCCGGGTGGCCGGCGACCCGGCTGTGCCAGCGGCCGGTCCTGAAGCCCTTGCCGGGCTGCGGCGGCCGGGGCGCCCGTGCGGTCGCCGACAGCGGGAACATCGCACCGCCGGGCCGGTCCAGATTGCCGGTCAGGATGTTGAGCACGTCCACCAGCCAGCTGGTGAGGGTGCCGAATTCGACGGCGGTACTGCCGAGCCGCCCGTACACGGCGGCCTTCTCCGCCGCGGCCAGCTCCCGGGCGAGGCCGCGGATGTCGGCGGCGGGCACGTCGCAGTAGGCGGCGACGGCCTCGGGCGGGAAATCCGCGGCAAGGGCACGCAGTTCGTCCAGGCCGGACAGATACGGCGTCAGGTCGCCGGGGTCGGCGAGCCCTTCGGCGAGGATCACCTGGACCATGGCGAGCAGCAGCGCGGCGTCCGTGCCCGGCCGCGGGGCGATGTGCCGGTCGGCGACCCGGGCGGTCCTGGTGCGGTGCGGGTCGATCACGGTGAGCCGCCCGCCGCGCCGCCGCAGCGCCCGGAGCTTGCCGGGGAAGTCGGCGGCGGTGGCCAGGCTGCCGTTGGAGACCAGCGGGTTGGCGCCGATCAGCAGCAGGTGGCCGGTGCGGTCCAGGTCCGGCACCGGGATGGCGTCGGGGTCGCCGAAGAGGTAGCCGCAGCTCACGTGTTTGGGCATCTGGTCGAGCGTGCTGGCGGTGAAGACGGAGCGGGTGCGCAGCGCGGCCACCAGTTGCCCCGGGTAGAGGCCCCCGGCCATCGTGTGGACGTTGGGGTTGCCCAGGACGACGCCGACCGCCTCACCGCCGTACGGGCCGCTGACGCCGCCGATGCCGACCGCGACCGCCGCGAAGGCCTCGGCCCAGGTGGCCGGTTCCAGCACGCCGTCGCGGCGGATCAGCGGGCGGGTGAGCCGGTCGGGGTCGGCGTCCAGCGCGCCGAAGGAGGCGCCCTTGGGGCAGACGAACCCGGCGCTGAAGACGTCCTCGCGGTCGCCGCGGGCGTGCGTGACCCGTCCCCCGTCGACGGTCAGGACGAGGCCGCAGGTGGCCTCGCAGAGCGGGCAGATGCGCAGGGCGGTCCGGGTCATCGGTGCCCCTTCCTCTCCTCGGCGACGTCGGCGAGTGTCGTCCTCGACACTACCCAGCGGTACTGACAACGGCACCGTCCCGCGGGGCGCGGCCCGTCGCCGCGGTCAGTCCAGGACCGTCGCGAGGTAGGCGAGCAGCAGCGCCTTGGTCTCGGCGACGAGCTGCGGATCGCCCGCCGGGTCGGTGCGGAAGGCCAGTTGCAGCGCGGCGTCCGCGGCCTCGACGGCGACCGTCAGCGCCATGCGCAGCCGCGGGTCGGCGGGGTCGGTGGTGAGGCGGTCGCCGAGCAGCGCGGGCAACCGCTCGGCGAGGTCGTGGTTGGTCTCGCCGGGCACCCCGAAGTCCAGCAGCGCGAAGCCGGGGGCGGTGCGCTTCATGGCGGTGTACTCGTCGACCAGCACCTCGACGGCGGAGCGCCAGCCGCTCGCGGCGCCGGGCGCGTCGAGCCGGGCGGCGGTCCTGGCCAGGAACTCGTCGAGGTTGCGGTGCGCGAGGGCGTCGGCCATCGCGCGCTTGTCGGCGAAGAAGCGGTAGACCGAGCCGATCGGCACCCCGGCGCGGGCGGCGACGGCCCTGGTGCTGAGCCGTTCGTAGCCGCCCTCGTCGAGCAGCCGCGCGCAGGCGTCGAGGATGCGCTCCAGCCGTTCGGTGCTGCGCTGCTGGACGGGCGTGCGGCGCAGGAGGCTGCTGTCCGCGCCCGGTTGGCCGCCGTCGCCCGCCATCCGGTCAGCTCCCGGCGGCGAGGGCGTCGAAGAGCCGGCGCAGGTCGGTGAGCGCGTCGTCCAGCGCGGCCCGCGGGTCGCCGGCGCGGGCGATGGCCATCGCGCTCTCGCTCAGGCCGCCGTAGAGCAGCGAGGTCAGCGGGTCTGCCGGGCGGTCGGGGAGCGCCCCCTTGCGGATGGCGCGGGCGACTCCCCTGCGGGTCAGCTCGCGGCAGTTGTCGTCGAGGTCGCGCATCGCCTCCCAGCCGAGGGCGCCGGGCGCGTCGAGGAGCGTGATGCGCTGCACGCCGGGGTCGAGCGACGCCTCCAGGTAGGCGCGGCAGCCTTCGAGGACGGCACCCCACGGGTCGGTGACGGTGCGGTAGGCGGCGGTGATCCGCTCGTTGAGGCGTTCCTGCTCGCGGGCGTAGACGGCCGCGAAGAGCTGCTTCTTGCCCGAGAAATGGTGGTAGAGGGCGCCTTTGGTCACTCCGGCGCGCTCGCAGACCGCGTCCAGGGAGGTGGTGGCGTATCCGGCCGTCGCGAAGAGGGCGCGAGCGGCGGCCAGCAGGTCCTCGACCGTCGCGTCCGAGCGCTCCTGCTGCGTCGGGCGCGCCCGGGGCTGCCCCGCGCCGTGTCCGGTCGCCGTACGCGCTGTCGTCACGGCCGTCCTCCTGTCCTGCCCGCCTTGCCGCGCGTGTCGGCGCGGCGCCGCCCCCGTCCGTGTCGGATCCGTGCTCCCACCCTAGCCAACGGCACCGCTTGACAGTCACATACCTACGGTATGTATGTTGCGTACCGCAGGTATGTTTCTTTGCCGAGCCCAAGGAAGGCCATGTCTCCTCCAGCCGGTTCCTCAAGTCCCTCCGCCCCCGCCGCCGGCACGTCCGCCGGCCCGGAAAGCGCGGCCCGGCCGCCCGCAGGCGGCAGCTCCCCGGCGAGACCGGGCACCGTGCTGCTGCTCAGTGCCGGTGCGACCTTCATCGCGTTCCTCGACACCACCGTCGTCAACGTCGCCTTTCCCGACCTGGCCGAGAGCTTCCCCGCGGACAAGGTCTCCGACCTGTCGTGGGTGGTCAGCAGCTACGCCGTGCTCTTCGCGGCGCTGCTGACCCCGGCCGGGCGTATCGCCGACGCCTTCGGCCGCAAGAAGCTCTTCCTGGCCTCGCTCACCGGCTTCACGCTCACCTCCGCGCTGTGCGCGGTCGCGCAGAACCTGCCGCTGCTGATCACCGCCCGCGCCCTGCAAGGGGCCACAGCGGCAGGCATGATCCCGGCCGCGCTCGGGCTGCTGCTCGCCACGACCCCGCCGCAGCGCCTCCCCGCGGCCATAGGCGCATGGGGAGCGGCCGGATCCATGGCCACGGCGGCGGGCCCCGCGCTCGGCGGCGTCCTGGTCGACGCCTTCGGCTGGCGCGCGGTCTTCCTGATCAACGTCCCCGTCGGAGCCGCCCTCGTCCTGGCGGGTCTGCGGGGCCTGCCGGAACGGACCGGTACGCAGCGGCAGCTGCCCGACCCGCTGGGCACGACCGCCGTCACCGCGGGCATCGCGCTGCTGGTGCTGGGGCTGACCAAGGGCAGCGACTGGGGCTGGGGCGAGACCGCCACCGTGGCGAGCGTCGCCGGCGGCGCGGCACTGATCGCGCTCGCGCTCCTGCGGTCCGCGCGTCACCGCGTACCCGCCGTCGAGATCTCGCTCTTCCGCAACCCGACCTTCGCGGTGTCGTCGGCCGCCGCGGCCTTCACCGGGGCGGCGCTCTTCGCGTGGCTGCTCAGCAGCCCGCTGTTCCTCACCACGGTGTGGCACTACTCGGTGCTCAAGGCCGGTTTCGCCGTCACCCCCGGCGCCCTCACCTCGGCGGTCGCCGCCGTCGCGGTCGGCAGACGGGCCAAGCCGCACCAGCTGCCCGCGGTGGTCGCGGTGTCCATGGCGGCATTCGCCGCGGCCGGCGTCTGGATGTATCTCGGCCTGGGGGCGGATGCCCGCTTCCTTTCCCTGTGGCTGCCGATGGGCCTGGTCGGCGGCGCGGCCTTCGGCGGCGCGCTGACCGCGCTCTCGACGGCGGCGGCCCGGTCCCTGCCTCCGCAGCAGTTCGCCTCCGGGGTCGGCATGACGACGACGGCCCGGCAGCTGGGCGGCTCGCTCGGCGTCGCCGCCACCGCGTCGGTGATCGCCGCACACGGCATGGCCGGGCCGCAGGCCTACCGCGACGTCTTCCTCGTCTGCGCGCTGCTGGCCGCGGGCGCCGCCGCGGTGGGCCTGGCCATGGCCCGCACCCTCCCGAAGGAGTCCTGACGTGGACCGCACGCACGACCCCCACGCCGGATCCTCCGGCGCGGGCGGCCATCCCGCTGAGGCCGCCGACCCGCACTGCCTCGGCGAGGGCGAGGGCGGCGCGCTGCTGCGCGGGGCGCCCTGGCGGCGCTTCGCGGTGCTGGGCGACAGCCTCGCCGAGGGCCTGGGCGATCCGCTCCCGGGCTACCGCACGGCGTCCTGGGCCGATCGCACCGCGGAGGCGCTGCGCTCGGCCGCGCCTGGTCTGGAGTATCTGAACCTCGGGGTCCGCGGGCTGACGACCGCCCAGGTGCGGGCGGGGCAGACCGGGCGGGCCGCCGCCTTCGCGCCCGACCTGGTGGCCGTGGTCTGCGGCGGCAACGACCTGCTGCTGCCGGGCTTCTCCCCCGACGCGGTCGCCGCCGAGATGGATCTGCTCTTCGGCGGCCTCTGCGCTCCGGGCACCACCGTCTTCACCTTCTCGCTGCTCAACGTCACCGCCGCCGTGCCCGAGCTGCGCGGCGGCCCGCTGGAGGACGGCCTGGCGGTCCTGGGCGGCATCGTGCGCGCGACCGCGAAGCGCCACGGGGCGCTGGTGGTCGAGATGTACGGCCACCCGGCGGCCGGCGACCGCGACCTCTACAGCGCCGACCTCGTCCACGCCTCGGCGCGCGGCCACGCGGTGATCGCGGCGGCGGTGCTGCGGGAACTGGGCGCGGCGGTCCGGGAGGCCCCGAGCCGCGCAGGTCCGGCACCGGTCTGACAGCCGCAGGGGCCCCGGACCGAGCCGACCGACGGGAGGGCCGGCGGGACGTGACCCGGGCGTACGGGGGTCGCCCGGGGTTGTCCACAGGCTCCCGGGGCGAGGGTTGCCGTCCTGATTCCTATGGCTCAGCATAGGAATCAGGACGGCAACGCGAACGGGGAGCGCACCATGGACGACTTCGGCAGGGAAGACCTCGGCGGCGACGGGGCGGGCAAGGGGCTCGACTACTCGCCGGGCTTCGGCAACGAGCACAGCAGCGAGGCAGTGCCCGGCGCCCTCCCGGTGGGACGGAACGCCCCGCAGCGCGCGCCGTTCGGGCTGTACGCCGAGCAGCTGAGCGGCACCGCCTTCACCGAGCCGCGCGCGCACAACCGGCGCAGCTGGCTGTACCGGATCCGGCCCTCGGCCGCGCATCCCCCCTTCCACCGGGTGCCGAACGGCACACTGCGCAGCGGCCCGTTCCAGGACGTCGAGCCCGACCCCAACCGGCTGCGCTGGGGCCCGCTGCCGCTGCCCGAGGAGCCGACCGACTTCGTGCAGGGCCTGGTCACGGTCGGTGGCAACGGCGACGTGCTGCGCCGCGAGGGCATCGGCATCCACTGGTACGGCGCCAACCGCTCGATGAGCGGGCGGGTGTTCTCCAGCTCGGACGGCGAGTTCCTGATCGTGCCGCAGCAGGGCGCGCTGCTGCTGCGGACGGAGTTCGGGCGGCTGCGGGCCGAGCCGGGCCAGGTCGCGCTGATCCCGCGCGGTGTCCGCTTCGCGGTCGACGTGCCGGTCGGCACCGCCCGCGGCTACGTGTGCGAGAACTACGGCCGCCCCTTCCAGCTCCCCGAACTGGGCCCGATCGGCGCCAACGGGCTCGCCAACGCGCGTGATTTCCTCGCCCCCGTCGCCGCGTACGAGGACGGGGACGAGGAGACGGACGTCGTCAACAAGTTCGGCGGCAATCTGTGGTCGGCGCGCTACGACCACTCGCCGCTCGACGTGGTGGCCTGGCACGGCAGCCATGTGCCGTATCTGTACGACCTGCGCCGCTTCAACGTGCTGGGGTCGATCAGCTACGACCACCCGGATCCGTCGATCTTCACGGTGCTGACGTCGCCCTCCGACACCCCGGGCCTGGCCGGTGCGGATTTCGTGGTCTTCGCGCCGCGCTGGCTGGTCGGCGAGGACACCTTCCGCCCGCCGTACTTCCACCGCAACGTGATGTCGGAGTTCATGGGCCTGATCGAGGGCGCCTACGACGCCAAGGCGGAGGGCTTCGTGCCCGGCGGCGCCTCGCTGCACAACATGATGTCCGCGCACGGCCCCGACCGGACCACCTTCGACCGGGCCAGCACCGCCGAGTTGACACCCCAGCGGGTGGACGACGGGCTGGCGTTCATGTTCGAGACGCGCTGGCCGGTCGTGCCCACCGAGTTCGCCCTGTCCGCCGGTCACCGGCAGCCGGCCTACGACGCGGTGTGGGAGGGCCTTGAGAGAAACTTCCGGCTGTGACCTCCTCCGCTTCTCCCTCCGCTTCTCCCTTCGCTCCGGACTCCCTGGTCCTGAACCGCAAGCTGCCGCTGTGGTACCAGGTCTCGCAGTCGCTGCGCGCGTCGATACTGGGCCGCCGCCAGGACGACCCGCTGCGGCTGCCGACCGAGGACGCCCTCGCCGGGCACTACGGGGTGAGCGTGCTCACCATGCGGCAGGCGCTCAAGGAACTGGAGGACGAGGGCCTGATCTCCCGGCACCGCAAGCGGGGGACGTTCATCGAGCCGACGGCGCTGCGCGGCGCCCCGGTGCGGCTGCTCGGCTCGGTCGACGCGATCGTGGCCCAGCAGTCCGGCGGGCGCACCGCGGTCTTCCAGCACGGCCCGGCGTCGCTGCCGCCCGAGGTCCGCGAGCACTTCCCGGGGCTGGACGAGGCGGTGGCCTTCCGCCGGCTGCGCTGCGACGAGCAGGGCGAGCCGACCAACTGGGCGGAGAACTTCCTCCGTCCGGAGACCGCCGCGGGGATCGACCTGGCCGATCTGGAGCGCTGGCCGATGACCAAGGTACTCAAGGACGTGCTGGGGGTGCGGATCAGCCGGATCACCGACACGGTGGAGGCGCGGCTGGCCGATCCTGAGACCGCCCGGCTGCTGCGGGTGCCGCTGCTCAGCCCGATCCTGCACTACACGGGAGTCACCTACGACGAGTCGGGGCAGGCTGTGGACGTTGTACGGATCCACTACCGGGGAGACCGCTTCTCCTTCACCGTGACGATGGAGGCGCGCTGAGCGGCGTCAGTAGCATGCGTGCGGTGAGCGACAACGCGCCTCTGCTGCACGACCTGATGCCCTGGTCCGTGCGTCCGCTGCGCATCGGCCGCGGCTGGCCGGTGGCGCCGGACGCCGCGACGCTGCGGGCCCGCTGGGCGCTGTTCACGGCGGCGGGCGAGGAGGAGCGGGAGGAGCTGCTGCATCCCAGCCGGGCGCGCGGGCTGCACAGCAGGGTCGGGCAGTTGCCCGGGCACCGCACGGCGACCACGGCCCTGGCGCGCGAGGAAGGGCCGTGCCCCGAGCCGGTGCTGATCGCGCACGGGGCCTACGACCGGCAGTGGCTGATACCGGATCACCGGCTGGTGGACACCGCCCGGCCGGAGCTGTGGCGGGTGCTGGACGGGCATCAGGTCTTCGCGGTGGAGCAGGCGTTCCTGCCCGAGGTGGGCGAGCCGCCGGTGTCGTTCGCCGCGCTGCTGCCCGACGGCCGCTCCCCGGCGGGCCGTCCGGGCCGGATCCGCCCGCTGTTCCGGCAGCCGGGCGGCCGGGATCCAAATCTCGCGCCGGGCCTGCTGGAGGCGCTGTCCGCGGCGTACGGGGCCGGGGCCACGCCGTACGACGTGCTGGCCTGGGTCGCGGCCGCCGGGTACGCCGCGCCCGAGGGCTGCCGCGTGCCCTTGCCCGCGGGCCCGGAGCAGTGGCGGGCCGGGGTCGCGCTGGGCGAGCGGCTGGTGTGGCTGCACACCCGCGGCGCCCGCTACGCCGACCCGGCCGCGGGCCGCGACCGCGGCGGGCCCCGGCTGCCCGGCGGCAGCCGTCCCTACGTCCGCGCGCCGCTGCCCGCGGCCCCCGGGCCGGGCGAGCTGGAGTACGACCCGGAGCGGCGCGAGCTGCGGATCGGCGCGGGCCGCGTCTCGCCCGTCTCCCCCGCCGCGTGGCAGCGCACGGCCGGCGGGGTGCGGGTCCTGGAGGCGTGGTGGGAGCGGCGTACGGCACCGGGCGCGCCCGGCTCGCTGGAGGCGCTGCGCCCGCCGCCGTGGACCAGGTCCAGCACCTCGGAGCTGCTGGAGACGATCAGCGTGCTGACCCTGCTCGCCGAGCTGGACGCCGAACGCCGGGAGCTGGCCCGCAGCCTGGCCCCGGAGCAGGGACAGGAACAGGGTCGGGGCGGCCTGGGCACGGCGGCGCTGCGGGACGCGGGGGTGCTGCCGGTGCCGACGGCCAGGCGCCACCCCGCGTCCGTACTCGACCACCGGGAAGAGGGTCCTGACGGGCAGTTCGCGCTGGTGTGAGCGCTCCGGGCGGGCGGGGAGAGTGCGGCCCGGGGCGCCGGTCGGCCCGCGGGGAGAGTCGGGCGCGGCTGGGCGCAGGCGAGGGGGAGGAGGGCACGCCGACGCCCGGCCGCCGCGTCCGCGAACCGGCACCGTACGCGGCAGCGGCTGCTCAGCGGCAGCGGAAGGCGGTCAGCGGCGGTTGCCGAACAGCGACCTGCGCAGCCGGCGCAGCGGGGCGAAGAGCGAGACCCGGGCACTGCGGTTGGCCGTGGCGTGGCCCACGGGACGCGAGGTCAGCTCGCGCATCAGCACGGTCGCCTCCTCGGCCTCGCGCTGGGGTACGGCGGGGCCGGCCAGTATCGACAGATGCCGGTCGAGCCGGGCGCTGGACGCACCCGTTCCCGCATTGATGGCAGGCACTCTCGGCCTGCCGCGCATCGCTATCTGTTCCATGACTCTCCCCACCCTGACGAGGGCTCCCGGCCCGGGCAGGCTAAACCCTATCGCCCCGCCGCGTCACCCGTGCATCCCCCGTCCGACCATGATGCCCGATTCACCACCGCTTCAAGGGTGTTGACGCCCCCTCGGCCGTGCCCCGCACCGTCGCCCACCACGGTACCCGCCGGTCGGGGGTGCGCGCGCGGCCGACCGGGAGGGCCACCGGGGCCCGCCGCAAGGATCCGAAAAGCACTGGGCCGATCGGGTGGTTCTGACGGATCATGGCCTCATGTCCGTGACATACGGCGAGCCGAGGAGGCACGTGCCGCCCACCACTCCAGCAGCATCGGCAGCGGAGTCAGGCCCCGGCGCAAAGTCGGACGCGGGCCCGGGCGCGGGCCCGGACGCAGGTCCGACCGCACCGCACCGCGCCCTCCCCCTCCAGATGGGCCTCGACGACGGCGACTCGCTCTCCGACGTGGTCGACGCCCTCTTCGTGGGCCGCTTCGCCGCCGGCGAGCAGCCGTTCGCGCGCGGCGCCGCGCTGGACAGCGTCAAGCCCGGCCGCACCCTGCTGCCCCCGGACGCCACCGTGCTGCGGCAGGCCCGCGCCAAGGACCGCAGCGCCACGCTCGCCGAGGGGGACGGCTGGACGGTCCTGGTCTCGCGCTGGAGCCGCGGCGCCGACGTCACGGTGACCGCCGTGACCGACGAGCTGGCCGAGAAGGTCCTCGGCTCGGCCGTGGACGGCGCGGAGGACACCCCGGAACCGGAGCCGGAGAGCGTCACCATGGGCTTCTGGTACGTCTCGCAGCGCCGCGGCCCGCACCGTACGGCCCGGCAGATCACCGCCGCGCCGTGGGAGGAGCTGCGCGGCAACTACACCGCGAAGGTCGCCGAGGCGATGGACGGGCTGATGAAGCTCGGCGTCGACGACATCACCGGCCGGCTGCTGCTGCTCCACGGCCCGCCCGGCACGGGCAAGACATCGGCGCTGCGCACGCTGGCCCGCTCGTGGCGGGACTGGTGCCAGGTCGACTGCGTGCTGGATCCCGAGCGGCTGTTCAACGACATCGGCTATCTGATGGACATCGCGATCGGCGAGGACGAGGGCGCCTCCGGCGGCCGCTGGCGCCTGCTGCTGCTGGAGGACTGCGACGAGCTGATCCGCGGCCAGGCCAAGCACGCCGCGGGCCAGGCCCTCTCCCGGCTGCTCAACCTCACCGACGGTCTGCTCGGCCAGGGCCGCAACGTCCTGGTGGGCATCACCACCAACGAGGACCTGGAGCGCCTGCACCCCGCGGTCGTCCGCCCCGGCCGCTGCCTGGCCAGGATCGAGGTCGGCCCCCTCACCCGCGAGGAGGCGACCGGGAGGGTTCACCGGCTTGCGACGCCCGGCACGGCACCTCGCTGCGTTGCCGCATCGACCGAGTAGGCCCACTACGAGGCCGATCCGGCGCCTTGCGATGCACCGCACCGGACGCCGCAAGCTACCGGCAAACCCTCCCGGTCACAGCACTAGCCCGCAAGATCAACGGTCACGCCCCGGCGTCACCGTACGCCGCGCGCAGCGCCTCCTCGACGGCGGCGAGCGAGGCCGGCCGGTCCAGCCCGAGGCGGCGGGCCCGGTCGACGTAAGCGGCGGCCGCGGCAGCGACCTCCCGGGTCCGGGCGTCGGCGGCGGCGACGTACGTGCCGTGCCGGCCCCGGGTCTCGATCACCCCGTCGGCCTCCAGCGCCCGGTAGGCCTTGGCGACCGTGTTGGCCGCCAGCCCCGACCGGTCGGCCAGCCCCCGCACGGTGGGCAGCTTGTAGCCGACCGGCAGCCTGCCGGACCGCGCCTCGTCCGCGATCTGCCCGCGCAACTGCTCGTACGGCGGTACGGCCGAGGCCGCGTCGATGGTGATCTCCAGCGTCATACCGGGGATCCTGGCACAGCCCCGCCCGGGGCCGAGGATTTCAGAGCGCGAAGTCCTCGGCCGCCTCCCGGGTCTCCTCGCCGTCGTCACCGTCGGCCTTCGCCGCCGGGGAGGCGGTCGGCACGCCACGCCGCCGACTGCCTGTCCCCCCGGGGGCGGCATCTGCCGACTGCCGGCCGCGGACACTCTCCACCGGCCCGGATCCGGCAGACCCCGCGCCCGGCGGCTCCGGGCCCGCGAGCGTGGCCGGCAGGACGGCGGTGGGACCGAAGCGGTGGCGGGCGCGGTCGGCGGCCGCCTCCAGGGCGCGGGCGCGGTCGGCGGCGGGGTCCATGCTGAGCTGGCGGTGGGCGGCCTCGCGGGGGGCGAGGCGGTCGGCGCGCAGGGCGAGGGAGCGTACCCGGGCGCGCTGCAGGCCCAGCGAGGCGAGGATGCCGAGGGCCGCGGCCGCCAGGTCGGGCGAGTGGTCGGTGGGTTCGGGCAGGGCGCGGGTCCGGGTGGTGGAACTGCGGTCGGCGTAGCGGACGGTGAGGGTGAGGCCGCCGGTGACCTGGCGTTCGGCCCGCAGCCGGCGGCCGAGCTGCTCGGCGAGGCCGAGGACGCCCTGGTGGTGCCGGCCGGGGTCCAGGCAGTCCCGCTCGTAGCGGAGGTCGGCGGCCAGCTGGGCCGCGGGCGCCTGGGGGGTGACCGGGCGGGGGTCGCGGCCTCGGGCGCGTTCGGCCAGCAGCCGGGCGGGGCCCGCGCCCAGGATGCGCTGGAGGGTCGCCGGGGGCAGGTCGGCGACCTGGCCGACGGTGTGCAGACCGTAGCGGCCGAGGGCGGCGGCGGTGGCTTGGCCGACGCCGGGCAGCGCGGTCAGCGGGCGAGGGCGCAGCCAGCGGTCCATGGCGTCCTGGTCGCGCGGGATCTGCGTGGTCTGCCGCGGCTCCGACGCCGCCGCCATCGCGGCGAGCATCCGGTTGCCCGCGAGACCGGCGCTGCTCGCGATGCCGTACATCGCCATGAGCCGCATCCGGGCCATCTGGAGCAGGGCGTAGGGGTCCTTGCCGAAGTAGCGCAGTGCCGAGGTCAGGTCGAGCTGGACGGCGTCGGGCGGGAAGGCCTGGACGTGCGGGGTGATGTCGCCGAGCAGGGCCAGCGCGGCGGCGTAGCGCCCGTCGTCGAGCGTGCCGTGCAGCCGCAGATGGGCGATGTGCCGCGGGCGCGGACCGGCGGGGCCCTTGCGGACGGCGGACGGCGGAAAGGGCTCGGGGCCGGGCCCGTGACCGGGTCCCTGCCGGCCCGGGGGCGGCGGCGCGGAAGTCTCCGGCGGAGTGCCCCGCGTCTCCGGGCGGAGCCCCGGGCGCGGCCCCCTGCGCGCCTCGGGACCCGCCTGCGGGCCGGCGTCCCCGGAGACATGCGCGAACGCCTCCGGACGCGCCTCCGCCGGGGCCTCCGGCCGGGGCCCCGGGCGGCCCTCCGGACGGCGGGGCGTGCCCGTCATCCCGCGCTCCCCGGGCTGCGGTGGCCGAGGCGGCGCAGGTCGGCGGTGCGGGTGCCGGCGGGCTGGAGGTCGGCGTAGGGGTGGAGGCGGGCGCCGGCCGTACCGTCGGCAAGGGTGCGGCCGGGCGGCTGCGCCGGGGTGGGCTGCGGGCTGTCCGCACCGAGCAGCGCGAGGGCGGCCTCGGGCCCGTCGTCGCGCCGGGTGGCGGCGACCTTCTCCAGGTCCCAGGCCATGGTGCCGACGACCGTCCGGCGGGTGCCGCGGACCTGGACCGTACCGCGCACCAGCAGCAGCCCGGAGTGGAAGACGGTGTGCGCGCAGGCCTCGTGGGAGTCCTCGAAGAAGGCCAGGTCCACCAGCCCGGAACCGTCCTCCAGGGTCACGAAGATGATGCGCTTGCCACTTGCGATCGGCGGGGTCTGGGTCGCGGCGCGCACCCCGGCGACCAGGACCTGGCGGCCGGGAGGGAGGGCGGCCAGATGGGCGGCGTCGGTCGCGCCGATCTCCCGCAGCAGCCGGTGGTGGTGCTCCATCAGATGGCGGGAGACGTCGATGCCGAGGGCGTCCAGCTCCGCGCCGAGGGCCTCCCGGCCGGTCAGCTCGGGCACCCCGCTGGGTTCGGAGCCGCCGATCGCGCCCGTGTCGAGCGGCAGCTGGCCCTCGCCCGCGGTGCGGACGCGGGACTGCCGGTGCAGCTCGGCGATCTGCAGCAGCAGGTCGCGCCGGGTGAGCCGGCCGTCGTGCAGCGCGTCGAGCGCGCCGATCTCGGCGAGCCGCTCGGCGACCGGGCGGCTGGGGCGGCCGCGCTGCCAGAAGTCCGACAGCGAGGCGTACGGGCTGCCCGCGGCGATCCGCCCGCACTCCTCCGCGGTGATCCCGCGGACCCCGGCCAGCGCGAGCCGCACGCCCCAGCGCTCCCCCTCGGCCCGCTCCACGACGTGCCCGGCCCGGGAGCGGTTGACGTCGACGGGCAGCACGGGCACGCCGCCCCGGCGGGCGTCGGCGACGATGACGCGCTTGGGCCACATGCCGGGGTCGTGCTCCAGCAGACCCGCGAGCAGGAAGGCCGGGTAGTGCGCCTTGAGCCACGCGGACTGCAGGGCGGGTACGGCGAAGGCCACGGCGTGCGCGCGGCAGAAGCCGTACGCGCCGAAGGACTCGACGGTGGCCCACACCTCGTCGCGGACCCCGGCGGAGAAGCCGCGGGCGGCGGCGGCGCGGTGGAACCACTCCCTGATCACCGGGAGCTGCTCCTTGTCGCCGAGCAGCCGCCTGCCCACCTCCGCCCGGTCCCTGCCGCAGCCGGTCATCACGTCCAGCGTCTCGATGACCTGCTCGTGCCAGATCGTCACGCCGTAGGTGTCGGCGAGCACCGGTTCCAGGGCCTCGTGGGCGTAGTGCGGGTCGCCGCCGTGCCGGGCGGCGATGTAGCGCTCGGGCATGCCGCCCTGGACGGGGCCGGGGCGGAAGAGGCTGATGTCGGCGATGACGTCCTGGACGTCCCGGGGCTGGAGCCGCGAGAGCAGGTCCTGCTGGCCGGGCGACTCCAGCTGGAACATCCCGATGGTGTTGCTGGCCTGGATGAGCTTGAAGGCGAAGACGTCGTCCAGCGGGACCTGCCGCGGGTCGTCCAGGTCGACACGGTCGCCGGTGGCGCGCTCGATCTCGGCGACGGCGTGCGCCATCGCGGACTGCATCCGCACCGCCAGCACGTCGAGCTTGATGTTGCCCAGCGCCTCGACCTCCTCCTTCGCCGCCATCGCCATCGGGTAGTCGCCCTGCGGGGTGGGCTGCACCGGCAGCCGGTCCAGCAGCGTCGCGTCGCTGATGATCACCCCGCACGGGTGCATGGCCATGCCGTGGACGAGGGAGTCGAGTCCTTCGGCCAGCTCCCACAGCGGCCCGTACCGCCCGGCCTCGGCGGCGAGGGCGCGCAGTTCGGGGAGTTCGGCGAGGGCGCTGGTGATGTCGGCCGCCCGCAGGTGCGGGAAGCTCTTGGCGATGCGGTCCACGTCGTGCGGCGGGATGCCGAGCGCGAGCCCGGTGTCGCGCAGCGCCCTGCGGGCCCGGTAGGTCTCGGGCATCGCGGTGACCGCGACCCGCTCGTGGCCGAAGCGGCGGAAGACCGCGTCGTACGCCTCCAGCCGCCGCGCCGACTCCACGTCGATGTCGATGTCGGGCAGATTCCGGCGGCGCTCGCTGAGGAAGCGCTCGAACAGCAGGTGGTGGTCGAGCGGGTTGGCGGTGGCGATGCCGAGGGTGTGGCAGACCATCGACCCGGCGCCCGAGCCGCGGGCGGCGACCCGGATGCCCAGCTCGCGGATGTCGGCGACCACCTGCCCGACGGCCAGGAAGTACGCGTCGTAGCCCAGCGCGCCGATGATGCCCAGCTCGCTCTCCAGCCGCTCCCGCGCCGCCGGTTCCCGGTCCAGGCCGCGCCGCTCCAGGCCCGCGGCGCAGCGCCGCCGCAGCTCGTCGCGCGCCCCGCCCGGGGCGGCGCCGACGACCTCGGCCTCGGGGAAGTGCCGGGCCCCGAGCCCCAGGTCCGCCTCCGGGTCGAGGCGGCAGGCGGCCGCGGCCGCGGCGGTGTCGGCGAGCAGCCGCCCGGCCCGGCGCGGGCCCGCGCCGGCGCATTCGGCGACCCGCTGCGCGATCCGGGCCATCTCCGGCTCGTCCTTGAGCCAGCGCTCCCCGCCGTCGAGGCGCCGCCGGTCGACGGGCCGCAGCAGCCGGGCGGCGTCCAGGACGTCGGCGAGCCGGTGCTGGTCGGGGTCGGCGTAGCGGACGGCGTTGGTGAGCACCGCGGGCGTACGGGTGCGGTCGGCGAGCGCGAGGGTACGGGCGGCCAGCCGCAGCGAGCCGGGGCCGGTACCGGGCCGGCCGTGGACGACCGCCTCAAGACGCAGGCCCTCGCCGAAGATCTCCCACCAGGGCCGCAGCAGCGCCACCGCGACGTCCTCCCGGCCCGCGGCCAGCGCGCGCACCGGCTCCGACACCGGCCCGAGCAGCGCGGTCAGGCCGGCGCCGCCGTGCTCGCGCAGCGCCTCCCACGGGACCTCCACGGGCGCCGCGCCGGACGCCGTGCCCGCGTGAGCCGCCGAGGTGATCCGGCACAGCCGCGCCCAGCCCTCGCGGTCGCGGGCGAGCAGCGTGAAGCGCAGCGGCGGTTCGACGACGTGCGCCCCGCCGCGCACCGGGGTGCGCCGGGGCCGGTCGGCGGGCGGCGGTGGGGCGAGGGCCGCGACGGCGAGGTCGATGCCGAAGACCGGCCGGACGCCCTGCTCGGCGCACGCCCGCGCGAAGCGCACCGCGCCGGTCACGGTGTCCCGGTCGGTCAGCGCGAGGGTGCGCATGCCGCGCTCGGCCGCCCGTGCGGCGAGTTGCTCGGGGTGCGCGGCGCCGTACCGCTCGGAGTAACCGGATGCGACATGCAGATGCGCGAAGCCCGCCATGTCGCACCTCCACTGCCCCACCCCTTTTCGGCCAGTCGTCCGAACGTCTCTCGTACGTTCGTTCGATTAGCGTATCGCGGTTGCCCCAGGTCAGCGAGCCGGAGCAGGGCACAGCAGCGGATCCGGCCGCCGGAAGGGACGGCCGGATCCGGACCTTGTACGTCATCTCCCGGGCGGGGTGGGCGACTTGGCGCCGGTCTCCTCGCCGCGGGGCGCCGGGAGATTTCCGTCACGGCGGCCGGTGCGCGGGCGGCGCAGCAGCAGGAGCCACGCCGTCAGTGCGCCGGCCACCGCGGCCCCGGCGAGCTGGATCCGGTAGTCGGCGAGCGCCACGAGCCCCGCGCCCAGCCCGGTGGCGAGCGCGGTGGGCCCGAAGACCACCGTGCCCGCGGCGGCGGCCACCCGGCCGACGAGCGCGGGCTCGGTGTGCTGCTGGACGGCGGTGAAGGCCGCGACGATCACCCACGGCAGCCCGATCCCGATCGCGACCGCCCCGCCGAGCACGGTCGGCAGCGACGGCACCACCCGCATCCCGGCGCCCGCACTGAACAGCAGCAGCCCGGCGGCGGCGAAGACCCGCTCCGGCATCCGGCGCATGACGGCGCCCGCGGCGATCCCGGCCACCACCGAGCCCGTGCCCTGCACCGCGTAGATCACGCCGACGAAGGCCGGCGGGCGGTGCAGCCCCGCGTCGACCAGCGCGTAGGTCGCGGCGCTGCTGATCCCGGACAGCAGCAGGGCCACCCCGCCCGCGCCCACCAGCCGCACCAGCAGCGGGTTGCCGCGCAGCGCCCGTACGCCCGCCGAGGTCTGCTCGCGCCAGGACCCGGCGGTCGGCGCGGGCGGCTGCTCTCGCACCCGCAGGGCCGCGAAGGCGAGTGCGGACAGCGCGAAGGTGACGGCGTCCAGCACTGCGACCGCGCCGCCGCCCCAGCGCACGAACAGGCCCGCGCCGGCCAGCGGGGCGAGCAGCTTCATGCCCTCGTTGACGGTCATCCGCAAGCCGTTGAAGTCGCCGCGCAGCTCGGCCGGGACGGCACTGACCACCAGGCCCGCCTGGGCGGCGTCGCACAGCACCGACCCGACGCCGACCGCGGTGAGCACCACGAGCAGCAGCCACACGTCCCCGCCGGCGCGGACGGCGAGCAGCGCGGGCAGCAGCACGGCCAGCGCCGCGTTCACCGCGACCAGCAGCGGGCGCCTGCGGAAGCGGTCGGCGGCGGTGCCGAGCAGCGGCCCGACGAGGGTCGGCGCCCACACGCACGCGTTGACCGCGGCGGCCAGGCTGCTGGAGCCGGTGAGCGTCTTCACCCACACGCCGGCGACCAGCATCATCGCCGAGTCGCCGAACCCGGAGACCAGGACCCCGCCCAGATACGTCGCCGCGCCGCGGTCGCGCAGTACCTCCCGTACGGACATGACCGCCAATCTATTGCTTGGGAGTCGAAGGGAACACCCCACCCCCGGAAGCGGAAGCGGTGTAATGGGCGTATGAGCACCACAGACCCCTTGCTCCGGGCCCTCGCCCACCCCGTACGGCTGCGCATCGTCTCGCTGGTCTGGAACGTCCCGCTGTCCGCGGCCGAGCTGTCCCGCGAGCTGGGCATCTCGCACGCGCTCGCCAGCCAGCACCTGCGGCGGCTGGACGCGGTCGGGCTGGTCGAGCTGGCCGAGGTGCGGGAGAAGCGGGGCGGGCGGGAGCGCCGCTACCGGGCGGTGCACGGCTCCCCGCTGTCCGACCAGCGCCACGAGGGCGCCCGGCTGATCGCCGAGGCCATGGCGCACAACCTGCGCGAACGCGCGGGCCGGCGCGCGCCGGGCGCCGAGGGCGTGACCACGGACGCGGAGCTGTGGGTCGCGCCCGCGGTCTGGACGGGCTTCCGGCACCGGCTCGCCGCGCTGTTCGAGGAGCTGCACGACGCCGCGCAGGCCCCGCACGCGCCGGGCACGGTCGGGATCGGCGTGACGGCGATGGTCCTCCCGCTGGCGGAACCGGAACCGGAGCAGGGGCGGGAGCAGGGGCAGGGGTCGGAGCACGGGCGGGGGTCGGAGCAGGGGCGGGAGCACGGGCCGGGGCCCGGCCCCGCGTCCACGTCAGCGTCCTAGCCGGCTAGCCCGCCGCGCCCTGCGGTCCCGGCGCGCCCTGCGGTCCCGGCGCCTCCTCCGGAGGAGGCGCCGCCGCCCGCTCCTGCGACGCCCCGGCGGCCCGGACCAGCCGGTCCGCCACCTCCCGCAGCCGCACGGTCAGTTCCGGTGGCTCGATCACCTCGAAGTCGACCCCCAGCATGCCGACGTACATCGCGAGCGCCTCCAGCGTCTCGGAGCCGGTGCGCAGCTCACACGTCCCGTCGTCCAGCACGGTGACCGTGCCGAAGCCCGTCCAGCCGTTGGACTGGAGGAAGTCCGGGGCCGCGTGCAGCACGATGCGCGCCTGGTAGCGGTAGACGCTCTGGGTGACGCCCCTGGCGACGTACGACGCGGCGTCCCCGGGCAGCTCGCGCGGGGTGAAGCGCGGGCCGGTGGGCGTCCTGGGCTCGATGCGGTCGGCCCGGAAGGTGCGCCAGTCGCCGCGCTCGATGTCGTAGGCGAGCAGATACCAGCGCCGCCAGTGGTGCACCAGGCGGTAGGGCTCGACGCTGCGGCGGGTGGTGCTGCCGCCGTGGTCGCGGTAGTCGAAGCGCAGCTGCTCGTGGTCGCGACAGGCGGCGCCGAGCGCGGTCAGCACGTCCTGGCCGACGTTCGGGCCGGGGCCCGGCGGCTGCACGGTGACGGCCTGCATCGCCTGGACGCGGTGCCGCAGCCGGGACGGCAGGACCTGTTCGAGCTTGGCCAGCGCGCGCTGCGAGGTCTCCTCGATGCCCTCGACGCTCGCGCGCGCGGCGGTGCGCAGGCTCAGCGCGACGGCGACCGCCTCCTCGTCGTCCAGCAGCAGCGGCGGCAGCGCGGCCCCGGCGCCCAGCCGGTAGCCGCCGGCCGTGCCGGGGGCGGCGTGCACGGGGTAGCCGAGCGCCCGCAGCCGCTCGACGTCCCGCCGGACGGTCCGCGCGGTCACGTCCAGCCGCTGCGCCAGCTCGGGCCCGCTCCACTCGCGGCGGGACTGGAGCAGCGACAGCAGGCGCAGCAGCCGCGCGGAGGTTTCCAGCATGCCGCCAGTCTGCCAGCGCCCACCGACAGCCCCCGGGCCACCCGGACCTGTACGCGTACGGCCCTGGGCAGCGGTACGCCCCCGCTGCCCAGGGAAACAGCGGGGGCGCGACTGGTGGCGCGCGGGGGCGCTACCGGCGGACCGTCAGTAGACGCTGACGCCGTACGCGCTGAGCGCCTCGGTGACCGGCTGGAAGAAGGTCGTGCCGCCCGAGGAGCAGTTGCCGCTGCCGCCCGACGTCAGGCCGATGGCCTTGGTGCCGTCGTAGAGGGAGCCGCCGCTGTCGCCCGGTTCGGCGCAGACGTTGGTCTGGATCAGGCCCGAGACGATCTCGCCGTTGCCGTAGTTGACGGTGGCGTTCAGCGCCTGGACCGTGCCGCTGTGGACGCCGGTGGTGGAGCCGCGGCGCGTGACGTGCTCGCCGACGTAGGCGTTCGCGGCGCTGGTGATGTCCTGGCTGCCGACGGTGCCGTCGTGCGCGACGGAGGTGTCGTAGCGGACGATGCCGTAGTCGTTGCCGGGGAAACTCGTGCCGAGCGTCGGGCCGATGTACGAGCCCGCGCTGGTGTAGTAGTCGGGGTAGCCCTCGGTGCAGTGGCCCGCGGTCAGGAAGTAGTAGGTGCTGCCGCTGCGGACGTTGAAGCCGACCGAGCAGCGCCACTGCGTGGTCAGGATCGGGTCGCCGCCGGAGAGCAGCTTGCTGAAGTTGCCCGCCACGCGGTTGACACGGACGGCGTCGCCGTAGCCCGCGGTGGCCTTGACGAGCGCGGACAGCTGGGCGTCGGTCACCCGGCTGTCGGCGTTGACCTGGAGGGTGTCGCTGCGCGGATCGACCGCCCAGGAGGTGCCCGCGACGTCGGCGGACTGGGCGGCGTCGGCGGCCTTCGCCAGCTGGGCCGAACTGTGGGCGACCAGCCGCGGGGTCGCGCCGGCGGAGCGTACGGCGTCGGCCGCGGAGGTGCTGGTGACGTTGACGACCGAGGTGCCGGTCGCGCTGTCGTAGTACGACCCGGCGGTGCGGTCGGCACCGAGGGTGGCGGCCAGCGAAGCGGCTGCCCCGGGGGAGGCCTCGGCAGCGCCGGCGGCAGGGGTGAGAGCGCCGGCGGACGGGACTGCGAAGGCGGTCGCGGCGAGCATGCCGCTCGTGACGGCAAGGAGTTGTATGCGTCGGGTGGACTTCACTCGATCCTCCTGTGGGGATGGAGGTGGCTCTTGTCGGTGCTGGTCGGTACCCGTCATTTTTTGACGATGTACTGTCAAGAACGCACAGATGAGCGGGCGCGCTCCCAATCTGACGGGCACTGATGGGAGTATTCAGGGCCCACAGGGAACACACAAGAGGGCCTCGACCTCGGAAACCTCCCCGTAACGCATGCACACCGGCGGTCCCAAACGCGCCCGGCGCACCAAGAGTTGACACGCCCCCCAGGCACGCGCCTCCGCACCCCTCCCGCACGCCCGGCGCACTCCCCGGCCTCCCGCACCCGCCGACGCCGCGCGCCGCTCAGCCCACCGGCCGCGGCAGCCCCAGGTGTTCGCGCAGCGTCGTCCCCGTGTACGCGGTGCGCAGCGACCCGCGCTCGCGCAGCAGCGGCACCACCTGCGCCACGAAGGCGTCCAGGCCCGCGCCGCCCGCCGCCGGGTCGGGGGCCAGCACGAAGCCGTCCGTCGCGGCGCTCTGCACCTGCGCGTGCAGCCGCTCCGCGAGGCCCCGCGCACCGGACTCGTCCCCGCCGGGCCCGGCCGCGGCGAGCGGGCAGAGGTCGAGCCGGGAGAGGACCCGTACCCGCCGCCCGCGGCGCCGCACGCCGGGCGCCCGGCCGGTGAGCAGCACCTCGGGCGTACCGCCGAAGTCGACTGCCACCGGCCGCCCCTGGGGTCCGGCGGGCTCGCCGGACCGGCCGGGCGGGCCGCCCGCACGCCCGCCGCTGAGCCGGTCCAGCACGGCGAGCCGGCGCGCCAGGTCGTACGGCGCCCGATCCGCGGCCCCCGCCGGGAAGGCCACGGCCAGCCCGATCCGCCCGGTCAGCGCGGCCAGCGCGTGCAGCACCGTGACCGGCTCGGGCCCGCCGCCGCCGTCGAGCAGCACGAAGTCGAACAGCGCGCGCTCGGCGGCCCCGGCGAGCGCGGCGCACACGGCGAAGTCCGGCGGCGCACCGGCCCCGCTGCCGCCCCCCGCGGGCAGCAGCACGGCCAGGTGCAGCGGCCGTACCCCGCCGCCCCGCGCGCCGGGCTGACGCCCGGTCACGACCCCGCCCCGGTACGGGCGCCCGCGCGGCCCCCGAGGGGCGGCAGGGGCGCGGCGACCGGCCCGGTCCCCGCCCGGTGCAGGCCCAGGTGCTCGCGCAGCGTCGAACCGGGGTGGAAGGAGCGGAAGAGCCCGCGGTGCTGGAGCAGCGCGGCGGTGCCGTTGACGAAGCGCTCCAGGTCGCGGCGGGGTTCCACCGGGCGGACGTGGAAGCCGTCGACCGCGCCCTGCCGCTGCCAGTCGGCGATCAGGTCGGCGAGGTCGACCGGGCCGCCGCGGAAGAGCACGCCGCCCGACGCGTCCGCCGCGAGCGCGATCTCGGCGCCCGGCTCCGGGCCGCGCTCGCCGCCGCAGAGGTCCACCGCGAGGTCGGCGAGCACCGGCAGCGGTTCCGGGCCGCGCCCGGCCTCGGCGGCGAGCGCCTGCACCTCGGCCCTGGCCAGCCCTGCGTCCTCGGGGCCCGCGGCGCGGACGAAGGCCAGGTCGGCGTGCCGCGCGGCGATCCGGCGGGCGGCGGGCTCGGTGGCGTCCAGCACGGTGACGGGCGCGGCCCGCGGCGGCAGCGGCCCGCCGGGGGCGCCGTACATCCGCCGGACGGCCTCGGCGGTGTCGCCGGCCGCCCGCCAGAACGCCTCGGGTCGCAGCGGCCGCGCGCGCCCCCTGGCCCGCGGGGCGGGCGCGGCCGGGACCTCGACCGTCCAGCCCGCCCGGCCGCGGCTGACCCAGTCCAGGGCGGCCAGCGCGGAGGCGATGGCCGACGGGTCGGCGGCTTCGGTGCCGGACGCGAGGACCGCGGGCACCACGCCGATCCGGTCGGTCGCGGGCGCGACCCCGGCGAGCAGCGCGACGGCGTCCAGCAGCCCGCCGCCGGCCGCCCCGGGGCCGAGGGTCACGAAGTCCAGGCCGCCGGCCTCGGCGAGCCGGGCCAGCTCCCGGTGGTACGCGGCCTCCTGCGGCGGGCTGCCGCCGCCTATCGCGGCGGCCAGGTGCAGGGTGCGGCCGCGGGTGAAAGGGGCGGCGGGCGGCGGCGCGGCGAGCCCCGGACGCGGCGCCGGGGGCACCGCGGAGGCGGAGGCCGAAGGCCCGGAGGGACCGGAAGGAAAGGAGCGGAAGGAGGGAAGCGAGGTGTGGGCAGGCATGCGAAGGCTCCGTCGACACGCGGAAGAGGCACGGGCGGGTGCCTTCACACAGAGCCGTCGCGTCCCTCAACGCGACTGGGCCACCAGGGCTTCACAAGAGGCTAAGCCGCCGAAGTGACCCGCTGTCAAGCATGTCCAGCTTGTGGACATGGCATCTCGGCACGTTGACGGATCGTGGTGGCGGCTGCTGCACTGTGGCCATGCGCAGCTGCCGGCTCGTCACCCGCGGCCACATCGACCTGTGTCGAGTGTGGTCGGCCTCGTGTTGCGGCCACTGACCCGCCTCGACGGATCACCCGCCTTCACACAGCCGGTCTCGCTCCACTCCCGCCCCTCCCTCGGGCGATCCCGCGGGACGCGACACCACCGCAGGCGCCGCCCGCCCCGTCCGTGACCCCGCGGGCGGCACCGGTGTCAGCAGTCGCAACCGCAATCGCAACCGTCACAACCATCGCAGCAGTCACAACAATTGCAGCAATCGCCGCACCCGCTGCAGTCGCCGCAGTCACAGTTGTTGCACCACGGCTCCTTGCGCTCGTGACTCCACGGGTTCTCGTGCGTCGCGCAGCACATCTGGCAGGTGCAGAAGAGCCCGGTGAAGACCAGGCACCCGGCCAGCAGCCCGCGACGCCGCGGCGGTCCGGGCGGCGGCGGGAAGCCGCCGGGAATCCCGGGACCGCCCGGGGCGTACGGGCTCTGGCCCGGATAGGCCGGACTGCCGGGCGGGTTCGGCGCGTACGGGTTCGGTCCGAAGGGGTTGCCACTGGCCTGGACGCCGCCCGTCCGGATGCCGCTGTCGTGCACGGCGATCCCGGTCGCGGCGCCGTCCGCCGCCTGCGCCTCGCGGTGCGAGGGGTGGGCGCAGCTGCCGCCGCCGAACACCCGGTCCACGGACCGTCCCAGTTCGTGGACGAGCAGCACATGCGTGAGCCGCCCGGAGGCGGAGCCCGCGAAGTCGGTGTCGCGCAGCGCGAGCCGGATGCCGTGCAGCGCGTCGTCGCACAGCCGGCGGGCCTCGGCCAGGTCGGTACCGGTCGCGGTGAGCGGGTTCCAGGCGCCGGTGCGGGTGTCCTCGGCGAGGTCCTCGACGGCGTCCAGCAGGTGGGCGAGCCGTCCGAAGAGCCGTCCGGCCTCCTCCAGCGGCGCCTTGTTGCCGGGGCGTCCGGCCAGGAAGGCGGTGTGCCCGAAGGCCGCGGCGGTCGCCGTCTCGGTGGGCTCGGTGACAGCGAGCAGCGGGGTGCCGGGGCCGACCGCGGCCTCGATCGCGCCCTGCCGGCCGATCGCGTCGACCAGCACCGCCGTGTCGAAGCCCAGGTCCTCGCCGGTACGGGCGCCGGCCCGGTCCCAGCGGCGGGCGACCCCGCGGGCCGCGGCGGCGACCGGGCGCCGCGCGTAGGCGCCGTCCCGGTCCTCGACGTGGTCGCGCATCTTCGCCGACGCCAGCACCAGCGACACCGCGGCCGCGAGCCGGGCGCCCTCCCCGGTGGCGACCGGCGCGGTGCGCATGCCGCGCAGCGGGCACGGTCCCGCGGTGCGGCGCTGCTGCCCGGCGTCCGCGGCCGTCTGCGCCTCGACGAGGACGGAGATGATCAGACCGTCGTAGTTGGTGGCTATTCGCGCCACCTGGCCGTGGCCGTCCCGCAGCGCCAGGCACAGCCCGCACAGGTGGGCGACCCACGAGGCGGCCATTCCCTCGGACATTCGGTGACGGCACGGCCTGATGATGCCGAACATGCATTCCCCCCGCTGACCCCGCGTGCCCCGCAATTCCCGCGGGTCACAACCGAACTCGGTTCACACTCGCTCAAGCTCGCATGAAGTGAGCGCTGGTCATGTTAACGCCTGTCGGATCATCCGCAGAGAATGCATCATGGTGGTCCGCCCGCATCCGCGCCGCACCACCGCCGGCACCCCGTCGGCGACGACGCCGGCGTCCTGGCCGGTCAGCCCCGTGCGGGGCCGTTCGGCCGCACGCGTCACCCGGACGTGAAATGCGTTCCCATCGGATCGTCACCTTCCCTACACCTCCGGCAGCCTGACGGTACGCCACTATCGTGTGTGCCAGTACCGTCACAACTCGCCCGAGTGGCGGCTATCCGCTTGGCGGACTATCCACTTCATGAACGACGATAGGACCTGCGGACGGACGGTACTGACCGCGTGCGAGAGAGGAGGCGTCCATGGGATCGGTTCGACGGGCGAGTGCCTGGCTGGGCCTCGTCGACGACAACGGCGGCGAGGGTTACTACGACGAGGAGTACGCCGACTACGGCGAGGGCTCCCAGTCCCAGCGTGTCGACACCTGGGTGACCGATCCGCGGGTGCGGATCGCCAGCGAGGCCGCGCAGGAACAGGGCCGGCGGATCGCCACCGTCACCCCTGACGGCTTCCGGGACGCGCGCGGCATCGGCGAACTCTTCCGGGAGGGCGTCCCGGTGATCGTCAACCTCACGGCCATGGAGTCCGCCGACGCCAAGCGCGTCGTCGACTTCGCCGCGGGCCTGACCTTCGGCCTGCGCGGCTCCATCGAGCGCGTCGCCAACCGGGTCTTCCTGCTGACCCCCGCCGACTACTCGGTGCTCAACGCCGACGACCGTCGCGGCGGCGACCGCTTCTTCAACCAGAGCTGAGCAGGGCTCTCACCGGACCGCGCGGCGCGCGTCCGGTGGGAGTCCTGCCGTGCCCGCGCACCAGCGGCCGCACCGGTGCGGCCGACCCGCCCCCCGCCCGCGGCCTGTTACGCGGGCAACTCCCGACATATCAGCGATAATCGGCACAATTCCCGCCCTCGTGACGGAGGCGCCGTGCCGACCGCTCCCCCACCGGCCCCGGCCGGTTCCTCTCCCGCCCCGGTCCCCGGTCCGCGGCAGCCAGCCGGGCGGCTTGCCCGGCTGGGCGCCTTCTGCGCCCGGCACGCCGGCCGGGTCGTCCTGGTGTGGCTCGTGGTCATGGCGGCGGCGCTCGCCGGACGGCACGTGGTGGCCCCGACGTTCAGCGACCAGATCACCCTGCCGGGCACGCAGTCCGACACCGGCGCCGACCTGCTCGCGGCCTCCGACCCGGCGGCCGCGGCCCCGAACGGCCTGGTCGTCTTCCACACCACGAGCGGCACCGTCGCCGACCACCAGCAGTCCGTGCAGCAGGCCGTCGGCAATCTGAAGGCGATGCCGCACGCCACCGCCGCCTCGGCCCTGGTCACCAGCTCCGACGGCGCGACCGCGTACACCACGGTCTCCTTCGACGAGCCGCTCAAGGAGCTGGGCCACGGCTACGTCGACCGGCTCGACACGGCGACCGCGCCCGCGCGCTCCGACGGCGTGCAGGTGGCGTACGGCGGCGGTCTGGACCAGGTGACCACCGCGCCGGCGAACGATCTGAAGAGCGAGGTCGTCGGCATCGCCGTGGCCCTGGTCATCCTGCTGCTGGTCTTCGGCAGCCTGCTCGCCGCCGTCCTGCCGCTGGCGTGCGCGCTGGTGAGCGTGCTCGCGGGCATCGGCGTGGTGGGCATCGTGGCGGGCGCGGTCACCTTCGCCACTGCCGCGCCGACGCTTGCCACCATGATCGGCCTCGGCGTCGGCATCGACTACGCGCTCTTCCTGACGACCCGTTTCCGGCAGGACCTCATCGACGGCCGCTCCCCCGCCGACGGGGTCGCGCGCACCTGCGCGACCAGCGGCCACGCCGTCCTGGTGGCCGCGACGACGGTGGCGGTGGCGCTGCTGAGCCTGTACGCGTGCGGGCTGACCTTCATCGGCAAGCTGGGGCTGGCGGCGACGATCGCCGTGGTGGTGACGGCCTGCGCGTCGCTGACGCTGGTGCCCGCGGCGCTCGCGCTCGCCGGCCGGCACATCGACCGCTGGACGCTGCGCCGCCGCCCGGTGGCCGAGACGGCGGGCGACAGCGACGCCTGGCACCGCTACGCGGCGCTGGTCTCCCGGCACGGCGCGGTCATCCTGTGCTGCGGGGTGGCGCTGCTGGCGGTGCTCGCCGTGCCGCTGTTCTCGATGCGGCTGGGCCATGTCGACGACGGCGCCGCCGAGTCCGGGACGACCAGCAGGACGGCCTTCGACCGAATCTCCGACGCGCGGGGGCCCGGCTTCGGCCCCGGCGCCAACGCGCCCTTCACCGTCGTGGTGGACGTCGGCCGCGCCACCGTGCCGGCGAGCCAGGTCGCCGACGACGTGGACACGGCGCTCTCCGGCACCCCGGACGTGGCTGCCGCGACGCCGCTCCAGCAGACCTCGGACGGCAAGCTGCTGGTCGGCACGCTCACCCCGACCGGCGACCCGCAATCGGCCGCGACCGGCGGACTGTTCAACGCGCTGACCCGGCACGTGCTGCCCGGCGCGCTGCACGGCACGGGCGCCCGCGGTTATCTGACCGGCATCGCGCCGAGCCAGTTCGACTTCCGCGACACGGTGAAGGACCGGCTGCCGGTCATCATCGGCATCGTGCTGCTCGCCGCCTTCGTGCTGCTGATGACGGTCTTCCGCAGCCTGGTCGTCCCGCTCAAGGCGGTGGTGCTGAACCTGCTGACGACCGGCGCCTCGTACGGCGTGCTGACCGCGGCCTTCCAGTGGGGCTGGGCGACGGGCGCGCTGGGGCTGCCGGAGGCGGTGCCGATCGAGTCGTACGTGCCGATGATGATGTTCGCGATCGTCTTCGGGCTGTCCATGGACTACGAGATCTTCCTGCTGTCGCGGATCTCCGACGCCTGGCACCGCACCGCCGACAACACCCGGTCGGTCGGCGCGGGGCTGTCCGCGACCGGCCGGGTCATCTCCAGCGCGGCCTTCATCATGACCGCGGTCTTCCTGTCCTTCACCGTCTCGCCCACTGTCGTGGTCAAGATGCTCGCGCTGGGCCTCGCGGTGAGCGTGGTGCTGGACGCCACGGTCGTCCGGCTGCTGCTGGTGCCGTCCACGATGTTCCTCATGGGCCGGGCCAACTGGTGGTTCCCGCGGCGGCTGGACCGCGTACTGCCGCGTGTCCACATGTAGACACGCGGCAGTACGCGGCCGGGCGGGCGTCAGCCGCGGAAGGCGTCGATCCCGGTGAGGGCCTTGCCCAGCACCAGCTGGTGCATCTCGACCGTGCCCTCGTAGGTGAGCACCGACTCCAGGTTGGTGGCGTGCCGCATGACGGGGTATTCCAGCGAGATCCCGTTGGCGCCGAGGACGGTCCGGGCCGTGCGGCAGATCTCGATCGCCTCGCGGACGTTGGTGAGCTTGCCGAAGCTGATCTGCTCGGGGCGCAGCCGCCCGGCGTCCATCCGGCGGCCCAGGTGGTGGGCCAGCAGGATGCCCTTGTGGAGCTCGACGGCCATGTCGGCGAGCTTGGCCTGGGTGAGCTGGAAGCCGCCGATCGGGCGCCCGAACTGCTCGCGCTCGCGGGCGTAGCTCAGCGCCGCCTCGAAGCTGGCGCGGGCGGCGCCCATCGCCCCCCACACGATGCCGTAGCGGGCGTGGCTGAGGCAGCTGAGCGGGCCGCGCAGCCCGGTGACCTCCGGGAGCACCGCGGAGCCGGGCAGCCGGACGCCGTCCAGGACGAGCTCGCTGGTGACGGACGCGCGCAGGCTCCACTTGTGGTGGATCTCCGGGGCGCTGAAGCCGGGGGTGCCGGCCGGCACCACGAAGCCGCGGACGCCGTCGTCGGTCTGCGCCCACACCACGGCGACCCCGGCGACCGACCCGTTGGTGATCCACATCTTGCGGCCGTCGAGCACCCAGTCGGCGCCGTCCCGGCGGGCCCGGGTGCGCATTCCGGCCGGGTCCGAGCCGTGGTCGGGCTCGGTGAGGCCGAAGCAGCCGATGACCTCGCCCGCGGCCATCCTCGGCAGCCACTCCCGCTTGTGCTCCTCGGAACCAAAGCGGTGGATCGCGTACATGGCGAGCGAGCCCTGCACCGACACCAGCGAGCGGATGCCGGAGTCGGCCGCCTCCAGTTCGAGGCACGCCAGCCCGTACTGGACCGCACTGGCCCCCGCGCAGCCGTAGCCGGTCAGCTGCATGCCGAGCGCCCCGATCGCGCCCAGCTCGCGCGCGAGGTCGCGGATGCCCGGCAGCTCGCCGCGTTCGTACCAGCCGGCGATGTGCGGCAGCACGCGGTCGGCGGCCCAGGCCCGTACGGTGTCGCGGACCGCGCGGTCCTCGTCGCTCAGCAGGTCGTCCAGGCCCAGCGGGTCGTACGGGTCGAAGGGCGGCAGGGCGGAAGCGGGCGGCATGGCAGGGGACCTCCGGCCGGAAAACTAGCAGTGGTAACGACGGCCAGGCCGACGTTACGGACCAGTCTTGCCCGCGTCCAGGGCCCGGGGACGGCGGCGCGGCCGCACTCACCCGGCCGCGGTCCGGCCGCAGCCGGCCGCTGCGGCGGCGGCCACTCCCGGTCACCGGCGTCCGCTCAGCGGACGGGAAACCGGTGAGAAAGATGAGGGAAATAAGCGATAAATAAGAAGACGCTCATGTGAGTATCACCACCTCTGGGTTAACCGCCGGTCCCCGACCGCATTCCCGCGAAACCCCGTGCGCCAAAGGGGTGGTGAGACGCAGTCCACATCACATCGTCATTACAAAGCAGGCCTATCGGCCGACCTGTGCCGTCACACGCTGTAACGTCAATTGGGTGCGTACCGATGACAGGCTCCACCGCGCTGCGGAGCACCCGACCCGCCGCGCCCTGGGCCGGATGAGTCGAACACGCGTATGGCTGTTCGGTGCGACGCTGGCCGTGTACGTGGCCATCGTCGTGGGCGTCCTCACCACGTCCAAGCTGGTGACGCTCGACTGGCAGGTCATGCTCTGGCGCCCCTACAAGCAGTGGCCGCAGATCCACGCCTTCCTGGACTACTTCGTGGTCCTCGGCCAGCGCGGCCCCACGGCCGTGATGGTGCTCGCGTGGCTGAGCTGGCGGGCGTGGCGCCGCCGGACGCTGTACCCGCTGCTGGTGCTGGGCACCTCCCTGCTGCTGCTGAACATCACCGTGGGGGCCGTGAAGTACGGCCTCGGACGGCTCGGCCCCCATTACGCGACGACCGTGGGATCGGCCGAGATGTTCGCCGGCGGCGACATATTTCCCTCGGGTCACACCGCCAACGCGGTGGTGACCTGGGGCGTTCTGGCGTATCTGGGCACCACGCCGCGCGCGCGGCGCTGGGGCTCGATCGCGAGCGCGCTGCTCGCGCTCGGCGTGGGCGCGACGACGGTCTACCTCGGCACGCACTGGGTGAGCGACGTGCTCCTCGGCTGGGCGGCCGGCCTCCTCATCCTGCTGGCGCTGCCCTGGTTCGAACCGGCGATGGCCTCGGCCGAGGCCCGTCTGACCGCCGGGTGGGCGCGGCTGTTCCACCGCGGGAGCCGCCGTAATGCCCGGTCGCTGACCGCGGTCCCGCTCGGCGCGCTCGCCCGCGCGGACGGCGACGACGACGGCCCGGACGACACGTCCGCAGCCCGCCTGCCGGTCACAGCGAAGGGCCCGCACGCCGCGGCCCGTCCGACCGCGGCCCGGCAGGCCCCCGGACGGCACGAGCGCACCACCACGACCCCGGCCGGCAGCCGCCGCCCGCAGAGCGAGCACCCGCGCTCGGCGGGCCCGCTGGTCCACCAGCAGGCCCGCGGCCGCGGCGTCGCCGGCTGACCTCGGCGCTTTTCGCGCTTTTCCCTCCCCCTTCCCCGCTTTTCACCCCTTTCGACCGGCTCCGGGCCGGGTGCCCCGCCCTCGCGCGGTACGGCACCCGGCCCGCGCCTGTGTACGGGGCGCGCGGGGTTCCTCCGGGACGGAGCCGGCTCAGCCGGTCCAGCAGCGGACGACGCGGCCGCCGTCGACCGTGAAGTTGAGCCGCCCGACGACGTACTCCATGGTCACGACCGCGTCCCGCGGCAAACTGCGGACCGGCCGCCAGCCGCGCTCGTACGCCCGCCGCTCGGCCTCCCGCTGCGGCAGGCCGACGTAGGCGTCCAGGTCGTCGTCGGGGATGCCGCCGGGGAAGGGCTGCGCGGGAGGGCCGTCCCGGGACGGCTCGCCGGGGCGGGAGTCCTCGGGGCCGGGGCCTTCGGGGCGGGGGCCGTGGGCGTCTTCGGAGTGCGATGCGGGGGCCATGCCTGCCACCGTAGGCCGCCGTCGCGCCGCGCGCCGCCCTGCCCCGCGGGGAGCTGCCGTGTTCGCGTCACGGATCGTGCATCGCGGACATTGCGCCGAGGTGAATAACTCGGGCCGGAAATTCCTGTGCACACGATTTACACACAACTCCCTGCAATGCCCACCGTCCGCGGCCGACCGCTATAGGGGACGGATTGCCATTCGGACACCCCGCAGACTCCCCGGCGGCCGGTTGCCCGCCGGCCGTTCACCCGGGCCCGACGAGGCGGATGCGGGGTATCGGGCGGGGGAATTCCGCGGTGCCGGCGGGCGCCCCGGGCCCGGGGCCCGGTGCCGCCGGGCCCCGGCGGCACCGGGCGTTCAGCAGGGGTTCAACCGGGATTCAGGTAACGGGCCGGAGGCGTGCGGAGAACGGGTGGCCTGCCCGGCATTCCGCGCAGCCTCCGGGACGCACCGCGGAATTCACTTCAGGCTGAGGAGAGTGCCGGGGATCAGCTTGTCGGGGTCGGCTCCGACGGCGTTCTTGTTCAGGGCGTAGAGCTTCTGCCAGCCGCCCGGAAGATCCTCGGCACACGCGATACCGGTCAGCGTCTCGCCGGCCTTGACGGTGTGCACCGAGGTCGCCCCGCCGCTGAGTCCGAGCCGCTTGGAGCACACCGGCCAGGCTCCCCAGCCCTGCTCCCGCAGCACGGCTTCGGCGACCGCGATCTGCTGCCCGGGGGTGGCGAGGTCGGCCCGCCCGGCGTACTTCAGGCCGCCGAACGCCTCCCAGGTGGGCTGCCAGAACTGGAGGCCGCCGTAGAAGCCGTTGCCGGTGTTGATGTGCCAGTCGCCGCTGCTCTCGCACAGGGCGAGGTCGTCCCAGACGGAGCGGGTGCGCGGCGGCGCCGCCGGGACGCCGGACGGGGGGCCGGGCACGCCCGCGGTTGCCGGGACACCGGTCGCCGCGCCGTTCCGCGGGGAGGCCGCCGGGAAGCCGATCGCGGGGAGCCCGGTCGCGGGGGCGCCGCCGAGCACGGCCGGCGGGCGCGCGGGGACGGGCGCCTGCGCGGCCGCCGCGGGCTGGACGGCCAGCGGCAGGACGGCCACGGCGCCGAAACCGGCGACGGCTGCGGCGCGTTGACACCTCGACACATGACGATAAGACGATTTCTCGCTCATCGGCCCACGCTAAGCACGCGTTCCCCCGCCCCCGCCGGAGCCGCGCCCCGTGCCGCGCCCCGGCGCACCCGTTCGGCCCAGTCCGGCGTGCGGGTCGCAAGCGACGGGAGCGCAAACCGTGACTCCGCGCACAGACCGTCCGTTGTCACAGTGCGCCGGGGCAGGCCCGGCCGAACGGACCAAGGAGACTCCCGTGGCGCCCCTGCTCGACGTGAGCGACGAGGTACGAGCCGAGATCGGCGAGGAGGAGACCAGGCGTCTCCTCGCCGGCGAGAACGCCCCGGGCACGTACGACTGCACGTCCTGCCGCACCCCGGGGGACAGCACGCAGGAGCGGACCAGCACGGTGCTCTTCGTCGGCGACGAGACCGCGGTGCTCGCCTTCGCCCACGCCGCCTGCATCCCGTCGCAGGTCGTGCCGGTCGCGGAGGAGCAGCTGCAGGGTGCGGTGCGCAGCATCGCCGGTGAGGGGACCGCGCCGCCCGCACCTGCCGTACCGTTTCACTCGCCGGTACGGCCCGCGCCCGTCCCCGCCCAGATGCCCGCGCCGGAGGCCGCGCCGCGGCAGGCCGTGCTCGGCATCACCTGCGGGCTGATCATCGTCGAGGAGGCGCTGCACCCCGCGCTGGTGATCGAGCCGACCGGGCCCGTCGCCCGGGCCGGCGCGATCGGGGGCGGCGACGACTTCCTGCCGCTGCTCATCGAGCAGGGCTTCATGCCGCAGCTCGACCTCGCGGCGCCGCCGTCGCCGCTCACGGGCTGGTCGGTGCTGCTGGCGATGGGCAAGCTGCACGCCGTGCTCCAGCCCCCGATGGGCGGCGCCCCCGCCGCCGCGTGGTGGCAGGCGCACCAGCCGCTCCAGGTGAGCGACGGCTGGCGCGCTGCCGTGAACCGCACGAACGCGGTGTTCGTCTACGCCGGGCCCGCCGGGGCGATCGGGCGGCAGCCCCGCGAGGACCTGCTGCGCGAGGCGCTGGACCGCGCCTGCGCCAGGGGCCAGCTCGTCTCCGCCGCGATGCCCCTGTCCGGGACCTGAGCCCCCGCGTCAGGGGAAAGTTCAGCCGGGCGGCCCGCATCCCACGGGGAAGGCGGGTCGTTGGGCGGTACGTGCAGATCTTCGACGGTTCCTCCCGGTCCCCGTTCCAGCGCTACATCCCGCCCATGCGCAGAGCGCAGGACGCCGACGGAAGCGGTGGCTCTGCCACGCCCATCTACGACGCGCTCTACCGCGAGTACCGGCGGCTCTTCCGTACGCTGCCCGGGGACCGTACGGGCGAGGAGTCGCTGCAGTTCAACGACTTCGGGCTGTGGCAACCGGAGGTGCCGCCCGCCGCGCCGGGACGGCACCGGGGGAACGGGCCGGCCGCGCTGCCGCCGGGGCAGGGCGACAACCGGCTGCACGACCTGTGAGACGGGACCGCCCGGGGGCCGGGCCCCCGGGCGGTCGGGTCACTTCTTGCGGCCGCGCTTCTCGCGGACGCGCACCGAGACCTGGATGGGCGTGCCCTCGAAGCCGAACTCCTCGCGCAGCCGGCGCTCGATGAAGCGCCGGTAGCCCGCCTCCAGGAAGCCGGAGGCGAAGAGCACGAAGCGCGGCGGCCTGGTGCCGGCCTGGGTGCCGAAGAGGATGCGGGGCTGCTTTCCACCGCGGATCGGGTGCGGGTGGGCGGCGACGAGTTCGCCGAGGAAGGCGTTGAGCCTGCCGGTGGGCACCCGGGTCTCCCAGCCGGCGAGCGCGGTCTCGATCGCCGGGACGAGCTTCTCGACGTGCCGCCCGGTGCGGGCGGAGACGTTGACGCGCGGCGCCCACTGCACCTGCACGAGGTCGCGCTCGATCTCCCGCTCCAGGTAGAACCGGCGCTCCTCGTCCAGCAGGTCCCACTTGTTGTAGGCGATGACGACCGCGCGGCCCGCCTCGACGGCCATCGAGATGATGCGCATGTCCTGCTCGGCGAGCGTCTCGGCGACGTCGACGAGGATGACCGCGACCTCGGCCTTCTCCAGGGCGGCGGCGGTGCGCAGGCTCGCGTAGTAGTCGGCGCCCTCGGTGAGGTGGACGCGTCGCCGGATGCCCGCCGTGTCGATGAATTTCCATGTCTTGCCGCCGAGCTCGATCAGCTCGTCGACCGGGTCGCGGGTGGTGCCGGCCATCTCGTTGACGACGACCCGCTCCTCGCCGGCGATCTTGTTGAGCATCGACGACTTGCCGACGTTGGGGCGGCCGATGAGCGCGATGCGCCGCGGGCCGCCGACCCTGTCGCCGAACGTCATCTCGGGCGCCTCGGGGAGCGCCTCCAGGATGGCGTCGAGCAGGTCGCCGGTGCCGCGGCCGTGCAGCGAGGAGACCGGGAAGGGCTCGCCGAGGCCCAGGTTCCACAGCGCTGCCGCGTCGGCCTCGCCGGAGGGGCCGTCGACCTTGTTGGCGGCGAGCACGACGGGCTTGCCCGCGCGGCGCAGCAGCTTGACGACGGCCTCGTCGGTGTCGGTCGCGCCGACCGTGGCGTCCACGACGAAGACGACCGCGTCGGCCGCCTCGATCGCGAACTCGGCCTGCGCGGCCACCGAGGCGTCGATGCCGAGCACGTCCTGCTCCCAGCCGCCGGTGTCGACGATCTTGAAGCGGCGGCCGTTCCAGTTCGCCTCGTAGGTCACTCGGTCGCGGGTGACGCCCGGGCGGTCCTCGACGACCGCTTCGCGGCGGCCGATGATCCGGTTGACCAGGGTCGACTTGCCGACGTTCGGCCGGCCGACGACGGCGAGCACCGGCAGCGGGCCGTGGCCCGCCGCCGCGACGTCGTCGGCGACGTCCTCCAGGTCGAAGCCCTCCTCGGCGGCGAGTTCCATGAACTCGGCGTACTCGGCGTCGCCGAGCGCGCCGGTGTCGCCGTGCTGGTCGTGCTGGTCCATCGGTCTCTCCGTCGGTCAACAGTGGTGCGCGCGGCACCGGCCGGCCCCGGGGGGCCGGCCGCGGTGCGGCGGCGGTGGTTCAGCGGCCGGTGGCCCGCCGGGCCTCGGCCATGTGCGCGGTCAGCCGCTCCTGGATGTAGGAGGTCGCGGCGTCCATCGCGGCCCGCGTGCGCCGCCCGCCCTCCGTGACGGCGGTGAACGGCTCCCCGTACACGACGTCGATACGGCTGCGCAGCGGCGGGAGCTGCGGTACCAGCCGGCCCTTGCGGGCGCTGCCGAGCACCGCGACCGGAACGACCGGCGCACCCGAGCGTACGGCGAAATACGCGAGCCCGGCGCGCAGCTGGGCGAAGTCGCCGCCCGTGCCGCGGGTGCCCTCGGGGAAGATGCCCAGTACACCGCCGTTCTCCAGCACTTTCAGGGCGCTGGTGATCGCGGCGCGGTCGGCACCCGTACGGTCGACCTCGATCTGGCCGATGGCCCGCAGGAACGGGTCCAGCGGCCCGACGAAGGCCTCTTTCTTCACCAGGAAGTGCAGGGGGCGCGGGCTGGTGCCGATCAGCATCGGGCCGTCGACGTTGTGCGCGTGGTTGCCGGCAAGGATGAGCGGCCCCTGCGCGGGGACGCGCCAGGTGCCGAGCACCCGGGGGCGCCACAGGCCGTTCATCAGGCCGATGCCGATGCCGCGGGCGACGGCGGCGCCGCGCGGGCTGGGCGGGGCGGTGGTCACCTCGCGGTCGCCTTCTTCTCCCCCACCAGGGCGACGACCCGGTCGACGACCTCGTCCAGGGTCAGGTCCGAGGTGTCGACCTCTATCGCGTCCGCGGCCTTCGCCAGCGGCGAGGTCTTCCGGCCGGAGTCGGCGGCGTCCCGCTTGACCAGGGCCTCCTGCGTCGCGGCGACGCTCACCGCGCCCAGCAGCTCGCCGCTGCGGCGGGCGGCGCGGACCTCCGCGGAGGCGGTCAGGAAGATTTTCGCCGTGGCGTCGGGCAGCACGGTGGTGCCGATGTCGCGGCCCTCGACCACGATGCCGGTCGCGGCCGCCGCGGCGGCGGCCCGCTGGTACTCGACCATGCGGGCGCGCACCTCGGGCACCGCGCTGACCGCGCTGACCGCGGCGGTGACCTCCTGCGAGCGGATCGGGCCGGAGGCGTCCACGCCGTCGACGCTGATCCGCGGGTCGCGCGGGTCCGTGCCGGACACGATGACGGGCTTGCCGCTCGCGTCGGCGATCGCGGCGGGGTCGGCGACGTCCACCCCGTTCGACAGCATCCACCAGGTGATGGCCCGGTACTGCGCGCCGGTGTCGAGGTAGCTCAGCCCCAGCCTGACGGCGACCGCCTTGGACGTGCTGGACTTGCCTGTGCCGGAGGGGCCGTCGATCGCGACGATCACCGGGTTCTCCACGGTGAGCCTTTCCTTTGTCGTGCCAACCGGCTCGCCGCCGGGCCATTCCCCCAAGGCTACCGGCCTCCCGCTCCGTGCCGGACCGCCGGTGACGCCCCGGGGTGCCCCTTGCGGCGGGCACCGCGACCTTGCGGTGGGTGGGTGGCCGGTCGCGCAGTTCCCCGCGCCCCTGAAAACGCTCACCCAGCACGGTAAGGGCTCGCTTCTGCCGCGCCGGGCAAGAAACCAGGGGCGCGTGGGGGTACCGCCCAGGCGAAGCTCTGGGCCAGAGCTACACCACCGGCCCACCACCGGCGGGAGGTCGCGCGGCCCGCCGCGAGGGGCACCCCGGGGTGCCCAGGCCTCAGGGCCGCAAGGACCAGGCGCGGTCGCGGAGGGCCGCGGAGAGGACGGGGGCCGAGCGGGGCTCGACGAAGAGTTGGGCCAGGCCCGCCTGCTGGCCGGCGCTGTGCTCGATCCGCACGTCCTCGATGTTGACGCCCGCCGCGCCGGCGTCGGCGAAGAGGCGGGCCAGCTCGCCGGGCTGGTCCCCGATGAGGACGGCCACGACCTCGTACGCCTTCGGCGCGGTCCCGTGTTTGCCGGGCACCCTCGCGCGGCCCGCGTTGCCGCGCCGCAGTATGTCCGCGACGCCCTCCGCGCCGCCGCGCCGCTTCTCCTCGTCGGCACTCTGCAGCGCCCGCAGGGATTCGACGGTCGCGCCGAGGTCCGCCGCGATGTCGGCGAGGACGTCGGCGACGGGGCCGGGGTTGGCGGCGAGGATGTCCATCCACATCGCGGGTTCGGAGCCGGCGATGCGGGTGACGTCGAGGATGCCCTGCCCGCACAGCCGTACCGTGCTGTCCTCGGCGTGCTGGAGCCGGGCGGCGACCATGCTGGAGACGAGCTGCGGGGTGTGCGAGACGAGCGCGACGGCGCGGTCGTGCGCGTCCGCGTCCATGACGACGGGGACGGCCCCGCACAGCGCGACCAGTTCCAGCGCGAGGTTGAGCACCTCGGTGTCGGTACCGGGCGTCGGGGTGAGGATCCAGGGGCGGCCGTCGAAGAGGTCCGCGCTGGCGGCGAGCGGTCCCGAGCGCTCCCGGCCCGCCATGGGGTGGGTGCCGATGTAGCGGGCGAGGTCACCGCCGAGGGATTCCAGGTCCCGGCGCGGACCGCCCTTGACGCTGGCGACGTCGAGGTAGCCGCGGCCCAGCCCGCGGGCCATCGCGTCGGAGAGGGCGGCCGGGACGTGCGCGGGCGGCACCGCGACGATCACCAGGTCGAACGGCGCGGGCGCGTCCGCCGCGGCCTCGTACAGGCTCCCCGCGCCGAGCGCCGCCGCGGTGCGGGCGGTGGATTCGTCGTGGTCGCTGAGCCGGACGTCGACGCCGCGGGCGCTGAGGGCCAGCGCGGCGGACGTGCCGATGAGCCCTGCGCCGATGACCAGTGCGGTTCTCACGTGGGGGTGTCCTGGGGGTACGGGGGCGGGGGAACCTGGGCGTCCAGCGTAGCCAGCGCGGGCCCGCCGCGAGACCGGGGACCGTACTGCGAGACGCGCCGCCCGCCGGTGGCGGCCCCAGCGGTCCCGTACTCCCCGTCGACCACCCGCTCACCGTCCGAAGCAGGAATTCCCCGGCGGAACGCCGGCGCGGTGGCGATAATCGCCCCCATGCGCGAATCGCTGGGGCACGATCTGGTCCGGGAGCACACGGTCTACGCGTGTGTCATGGGCTCGCGCGCGTTCGGGCTGGCGACCGACGGCAGCGACACCGACCGGCGCGGGGTCTTCGTGGCGCCGACTCCGCTCTTCTGGCGGCTGGACAAGCCGCCCACGCATGTCACCGGGCCGCGCGAGGAGGAGTTCTCCTGGGAGATCGAGCGCTTCTGCTCGCTCGCGCTGCGCGCCAACCCCAACCTGCTGGAGTGCCTGCACTCGCCGCTCGTGGAGCACGCCGACGCGACCGGCCGGGAGCTGCTGGAGCTGCGCGACGCCTTCCTCTCCCGCCGGGTCGAGGCATCCTTCCGCGGCTACGCCGAGCAGCAGCTCGGCAGGCTGGAGGCGGACATCCGGCGGGACGGCGCACCGCGCTGGAAGCACGCGATGCATCTGCTGCGGCTGCTGACCAGCTGCCGCGACCTGCTGCGTACGGGCACGCTCACCGTCGATGTCGGCGAGCAGCGCGAGGAGCTGCTCGCAGTGCGCCGCGGCGAGGTCGGCTGGGAGGAGGTGCGCGGCCGGATGCGGACACTCCACGACGAGGTGGACGCCGCCGCGGCCCGCACCCCGCTGCCCGCCGAGCCGGACCGGGCGCGGGTGGAGGACTTCCTGGTACGCGTCCGGCGCGCCTCCGCGGAGGACGCGCCGGACCCGGCACCGGCGCTCTAGAGGTCGACCTCGCGCATGAGCATGCCGACCTCGGTGTTGGTCAGCCGGCGCAGCCAGCCGGACTTCTGGTCGCCGAGCGGGATCGGGCCGAAGCTGGTGCGCACGAGCTTGTCGACGGGGAAGCCCGCCTCGGCGAGCATGCGCCGCACGATGTGCTTGCGGCCCTCGTGCAGGGTGACCTCGACCAGGTAGTTCTTGCCGGTGTTCTGCACGATGCGGAAGTGGTCGGCGCGCGCCCAGCCGTCCTCCAGCTCGATGCCGCTCTTGAGCTGCTTGCCCAGGTCGCGCGGCAGCGGGCCCTGGATCGCGGCCAGGTAGGTCTTCTGCACGCCGTAGCGCGGGTGGGTCAGCCGGTGGGCCAGCTCGCCGTGGTTGGTGAGCAGGATCAGGCCCTCGGTCTCGGTGTCGAGCCGGCCGACGTGGAAGAGCCGGGTCTCCCGGTTGGTGACGTAGTCGCCGAGGCACTGCCGCCCGTCCGGGTCCTCCATGGTGGAGACGACGCCCGCGGGCTTGTTGAGCGCGAAGAACAGGTACGACTGCGTCGCGACGGTCAGGCCGTCGACCTTGACCTCGTCGTGCTCGGGGTCGACGCGCAGGCCCTGCTCGGTGACGATCCGGCCGTTGACCTCGACCCGGTGCTGCTCGATGAGCTCCTCGCACGCCCGCCGCGAGCCCATGCCCGCCCTGGCCAGCACCTTCTGCAGCCGCTCGCCCTCCTGCTCGGCACCGGGGAAGGTCTTGGGCAGGTTGAGCTTGGGCTTGCTGTGCCGCTCCCGGTTGCGCTCCTCGATCTGCGCGTCCAGCTCGCGGGGGCGGGCCGGGGCGCTGCCGCGTCCGCGTCCGCGGTTGCCGGCCGGGCCGGGGCCGCCGGGCTTGGTGCGGGGCATGCCGCCGGGCTTGTTCGCGCCGGACTGGCCGGTGTCACCGACGTCGTAGCGGCGCTCCTCGGGACGCGGCTTGCGCGGCCGCTGCGGGCCGCCGTCACCGCGGCGCGGGGCCTCGTCCCGGCCGCCGCCCTCACCGCGGCGCGGGGCGTCGCCACGGCGGGGCCCGTCGCCACGGCGGGGGGCGTCACCGCGGCGCGGCGCGTCACCGCGGCGGTCGGAACTGCCGCTGGCGCCCCGGCCGCCCGTGCCGGTGCCCCGCCGGGGGGCGCCCCCGCCGCTCCTGGGGGTCCGGTCGGCGCCGCTGTTCCTGTCGCTGCTTCGCATCAGTCGTCCGTCTTCGCAAGTGTCGAGGGTTCGTCCGGCGCATCCGGATCGAACGACGGCAGCCCCTCCTGGGACTCCGCCTCGACCGCGTCCGCCTCCGGCAGGAACGGGGCGAGCTCGGGCAGCTCGTCGAGGCTGCGCAGGCCCATGCGTTCCAGGAAGTAGTTCGTCGTCCTGTACAGGATCGCACCTGTCTCGGGTTCCGTCCCACCTTCGACGACCAGCCCGCGCTGCAGCAGGGTGCGCATGACCCCGTCGCAGTTGACGCCGCGCACCGCCGAGACCCGCGAGCGGCTGACCGGCTGCCGGTAGGCGACGACCGCGAGCGTCTCCAGCGCGGCCTGCGTGAGCCGGGCGTGCTGGCCGTCCAGGACGAACTTCTCCACCGCGGGCGCGAAGTCCGGGCGGGTGTAGAAACGCCAGCCCCCGGCGATCAGCCGCAGGTCGAAGCCCCTGCCCTCGCGCGTGTAGTCGTCGGACAGCTCGCGCAGCGCCTTGCCGACCGCCCGCCGCGGCCGGTCCAGGACCTTCGCGAGCTGCTCCTCGGTCGCGGGCTCGTCGACCACCATGAGGACGGCTTCGAGCGCGGGCTTCAGCTCCAGCTCGGCGGTGTCCGCCGAGAGCAGCCCGGCGGGTGCGGACTGCTGCTCGGGCACCTCCAGCCCCGCGGTGAGATCCGTCACCTCGGTCATCCCTGTGCTCCGTTCCCGGCCGCCGCCGGTTCCGCGGCGGCCCCCTCGCCCTGCCTGCTCTGCTTCCCGGGCTTCCCCGGCTTGTCCGGCGGCGCCGCCTCCCGGTCGAACTCGTCCGTCACCAGCGGGGCGTCCGGCGCCTGCTCGCCGCCCGTCCAGTGGACCTGGAGGGCGCCCAGCGCCTCCTCCTGGTCGAGCCCGACGGCCTTCTCCCGGTAGAGCTCCAGCAGCGCCAGGAAGCGGGCCACGACGGTGAGCGTGTCCGGCGCGTCCGCGGTCAGCTCGCCGAAGCTGGCGCTGCCGCGCTCGCGCAGCAGCGCGATGACGTGCTCGGCCTGCTCGCGCACGCTGACCAGCGGGGCGTGGATGTGGTCGACGTAGACCTGCGGCCGCGGTTTGGGCTGCATCGCCTTGACGGCGAGCTGCGCGAAGCGCTCGGGGCCGATGCTGAGCACGACCTCGGGCAGCAGCTCGGCGTGCTGCGGCTCCAGGCCGACCGTGCGCGGGCGGCGCAGCGCCTCGTGCTCCAGGCGCTCGGCGAAGATCGCGGCGATCTGCTTGTAGGCGCGGTATTGCAGCAGCCGCGCGAAGAGCAGGTCGCGGGCCTCCAGCAGCGCGAGGTCGGCCTCGTCCTCGACCTCGGCGGCGGGCAGCAGCCGGGCCGCCTTGAGGTCCAGCAGCGTGGCGGCGACGACCAGGAATTCGGTGGTCTGGTCGAGGTCCCAGTCCGGGCCCATGGCGTGCAGGTGCGCCATGAACTCGTTGGTGACCTTCGAGAGCGCGACCTCGGTGACGTCCAGCTTGTGCTTGGCGATCAGCTGGAGCAGCAGATCGAAGGGTCCCTCGAAATTGTGCAGCCGTACGGTGAAGCGCCCGTCGTCGGCCTCCTCGCCTTCCCCGGCCCCGCTGTCCTCCGCCGCATTGCCCGGCCCTTCCCCGGCCGCCGCGTCGGGCGGTACGTCCCCGGGCTCCGGTACGTCCACGGCCGCCGGTACGTGCGGCGTTACGTCCGCGACCGCCGGTACATCCGCGGCCGGTACGTCCGCCGGTACGTGCGGCGTTACGTCCGCGCGTACGTCCTCCGCCGCCTCCGGGACCGCGTCCTCGGCCGCCGGCTCCGCCGGGGGCGGCGCCTCCGCGTGCGTCGGAACGCCCCGGCCGAGGCGGCGGCGGGGTCGGTCGGCGGGGTCGGTCGTGGTGGTCGGCATCGAGGTCCAGTGTGCGGGGGCGGGAATCGGCAGGTTACCTCCCCCCGGAGCGGCCGCGGCGCGGCTCAGCGCCCGCGCAGCCGCCGTACGAGAATGCTGGCGTCGCCGCGCGACTCCAGGTCCGCGAGCACGACGGCGACGGCCTCGCGGACGATCCGACCGCGGTCGATGGCCAGGCCGTGCTCGCCGCGCAGCACCAGCCGGGCGTGCTCCAGGTCCATCAGTTCCTCGGCGGACACGTAGACGGTGATCTTCTCGTCGTGCCGCTCGCGCCCGCTGGGGCGGCGGTTCTGCCGCGGAGCCTTGCGGCGGGCGCCGGGCGCCTGCTGCACGGGAGGCGGCGCCGGGTGCTGGGCCCCGGCGGGGCCGCCGGGCTGGGCGGGCACCTGGGGCGAGGTCCCTGGGGCCGTGCCGTTGACGGTGCCCGGCCCGCTCGTGGCGCCCAGCGGGCGGCGGCCGGCCGGAATGTCCCGGCCGGCGTGCTCGGCGACGGCGCCGGGGCCGTTCCGGTCCTGCCGGTCCCTGTCACCGCGGTCGCGGCCCTGCCCGTGGCCGGGGTCGCGGGCGTCCTTGCCGCCCCGCTCCTCGCCGGCCGTGTCCTGTTCGCCGCCGGCCGCCCCGCCCGTCTGCTCCTGGGCCGGACGCTGCCGGGTGTCGCCCTGCGCTTCGCCCCCGGAGTGCTGCTGCTGCGGCTGCTGCCGGGACTGCGGGGCCTGGAGCGCCGCACCCCCGGTGGTCCGGAACAGCTCGTCGGCGCCCGGCAGGGTCACTCGGCGTGGCACCGGGCGAGCACCTCCCTGGCGAGTTGGCGATAGGCGGCGGCGCCGACGGAGTTGGAGGCGTAGGTGGTGATGGGCTCGCCCGCGACGGTGGTCTCGGGGAAACGCACGGTGCGGCCGATGACGGTGTGGAAGACGTGGTCGTCGAAAGCCTCGACGACGCGCGCGAGCACCTCGCGGCTGTGCACGGTCCGCGAGTCGTACATGGTGGCGAGGATGCCGTCCAGCTCCAGCTCGGGGTTGAGCCGCTCGCGGACCTTCTCGATCGTCTCGGTGAGCAGCGCGACACCGCGCAGCGCGAAGAACTCGCATTCCAGCGGCACGATCACGGAGTGCGCCGCGGTGAGCGCGTTGACCGTGAGCAGGCCCAGCGAGGGCTGGCAGTCGATCACGATGTAGTCGTAGTCGGGCAGCAGCGGCTTGAGGGCGCGCGCCAGTGCCGACTCGCGGGCGACCTCGCTGACCAGCTGCACCTCGGCGGCCGACAGGTCGATGTTGCTCGGCAGCAGGTCCATGCCGGGCACGGCGGTCTTCAGCAGCACCTCGTCGGCCGCGAGTCCGCGCTCCATCAGCAGGTTGTAGACCGTGATGTCGAGTTCCATCGGATTGACCCCGAGGCCGACGGACAACGCGCCCTGCGGGTCGAAGTCGACGAGCAGCACCCGGCGGCCGTACTCGGCGAGCGCGGCACCCAGGTTGATGGTCGAGGTGGTCTTGCCGACCCCGCCCTTCTGGTTGCACATCGCGACGATCTTCGCCGGGCCGTGGTCGGTGAGCGGGTTGGGGATCGGGAAGTACGGCAGCGGCCGGCCGGTCGGCCCGACGCGCTCGCGGCGCTGGCGGGCGGCGTCGGGCGCGAGCGTCGCGGCGTACTCGGGGTCGGGCTCGTATTCGGCGTCGGGGTCGTAGAACTGACCGTCTTGCAGGTCGTCGTTGTCGTCGTAAGGGCCCATGGCGTACGCGCTTTGTGGGTCGGTGGGTTCGGCTCGGCGTGACTCGAAGGTGTGCACGGCGACGGAGCCGACGGTCATTGCTGGTTGGCCACTCCCGGGAGCAAATGTCGACTCATTCACAAGTCGTCTTACCTCCTTGGGGACCAGGAAACTTCTCAACAGGTCAGCGTGACTACAGCCGACGTTTCGCGACTCTATGGCGTGTCGGTGGTTCACAGCAACACAATCCGCCGGACACGGCACGATGTGTCGGCAACCGAACACCCCTCTGTCAAGGGCGTGACGACACGAACGGCCGGGTCTCGCGCGTGCAAGACCCGGCCGTAGGTGCACAGTTGGCGCTCCGGGACGTCCGCGGTGCCGGCGGATGCCCCGTCAGCCCAGCAGCGTGCGCAGTTCGACCGGATCGAGTCCGTGCGCGTCGGCCACCGGACCGTAAACGACCTGCCCCTCATGGGTGTTGAGGCCCAGCGCGAGCGCCGGGTCGCGGCGCAGCGCCTCCTGCCAGCCGCGGCCGGCGATCTCCAGGATGTACGGCAGCGTGGCGTTGGTCAGCGCGTACGTCGAGGTGTTGGGCACCGCGCCGGGCATGTTGGCGACGCAGTAGAAGACCGAGTCGTGGACGGTGAAGGTCGGCTCGGCGTGCGTGGTGGGGCGCGAGTCCTCGAAGCAGCCGCCCTGGTCGATCGCGATGTCGACAAGGACCGAGCCCTGCTTCATGCGCGAGACCAGCTCGTTGGTGACGAGCTTGGGCGCCTTGGCGCCCGGGACGAGGACGGCGCCGACCACCAGGTCGGCCTCCAGCACGGCCTGTTCCAGCGCGAGCGCGTTGGACGCGACGGTCTGCACGCGGTTGCCGAACACCTTGTCGGCCTCGCGCAGCTTGTTCACGTCCTTGTCGAGCAGCGTGACGTGGAAGCCGAGGCCCAGCGCGATCGTGGTGGCGTGCCAGCCGGACACGCCCGCGCCGATGACGACCGCGCGGCCGGACTGCACGCCGGGCACTCCGCCGGGCAGCACGCCGCGGCCGCCCGCCGAGCGCATCAGGTGGTAGGCGCCGACCTGCGGGGCGAGCCGGCCCGCCACCTCGGACATCGGGGCGAGCAGCGGCAGCCGCCGGTCCGGCGTCTCGACCGTCTCGTACGCGATCGCGGTGGTGCCGGACTCCAGCAGCGCGTCCGTGCACGCCCGGGAGGCCGCGAGGTGCAGGTAGGTGAAGAGCGTCTGGTCCTTGCGCAGCCGGTGGTACTCCTCGGCGACCGGCTCCTTCACCTTGAGCAGCAGATCGGCTTCGGCCCACACCTCGTCGGCGGTGCCGAGGACGGCCGCGCCGGCCGCCGCGAATTCCTCGTCGGGGATGGACGAGCCCGCGCCCGCACCCTCCTCGACGACGACCCGGTGCCCGCCTCGCACCAGCTCGTGCACGCCGGCCGGGGTGATGGCCACGCGGAACTCGTTGTTCTTGACCTCGCGGGGGATGCCCACCTTCACGTCGATCACGGTCCTTGCGCTCAGGGTTGCCCAGGGGTGGTTGGGTGCGATTGTCCTGACATGGTGCGGGTTGGCACGACACGTCGGACCTGACCGCGTTGTGCGCGGCATGGCCCAGTCTAGTGAAGGAGTAGCTGCTGTCCAGCCTTACAAAGTGGTTCATTTTCTGAGCAGTATTGGCATTTTCGTAGGCTGGCGACCGGCCGCACCTGATCGGAGACGGGCACATCGCATCATGAGCCCGTCACCCCGGCGTTGCGGCGGGATCACGGCCGCGCGACGTCCCGGCCGCCGGGGACGTCGGAGGCGCCGGGCGAGGGCGCGGTGCCGAGGCCCGTGCCGGACGCGGTGCCGGTGCCGGACGCGGTGACCGGTGCCGGTGCGGCTCCCGGACCGGGCGCGGTGACCGGGGCCGGTGCGGCTCGCGGACCGGGCGCGGCGGAGGGCCCCGGCGCGGCTCCCGGACCGGGCGCGGTGACCGGGGCCGGTGCGGCTTCCGGACCGGGCGCGGCGGAGGGCCCCGGCGCGGCGGGCGGTCCGGCCTCCGCCCCCGCGGCCCGCTCGGACATCCGCTGCACGCTCTCCCGCTGGAGCCGGGCTCCCTCCGGGTCGCCCAGCCTGTCCAGCAGGTCCGCCAGCCGCAGCAGCAGCGCCGCCTCCAGGCGCCGGTCGCCCGCCTGCCGGGCCCAGTAGAGGGCGTCCCGGCAGCTGCGCATCGCGTCCTCCGGGCGCCCGGCGGCCTCCTGCACCCGCGCCGCCTCCGCGAGCGCGCGAACCTGGCCGGTCAGGTCGCCGAGCCGCTTGTGCAGCCCCGCCGCCTTGCGCCACTCGCGCAGCGCGGGCCCGAAGCGGCCGCCGTGCGCCAGCAGGGTGGCGATGCGGCCGCGCAGCCGCGCCTGGTCGGCCTGCTCGCCGGTGCCCTGGCGCAGCGAGAGGGCGCGGCCGTACCAGTCCAGCGCGCGGCCCGGGTCGCGCCGCTCCAGGTACGTGCCGCCGAGCGCTTCCAGGACCCGGCCCTCGGCCTGCCGGTCGTCGGCGGCACGGGCGGCGTCCAGGGCGATCCGGTAGCGGTCCAGCGCGCGGTCGGTACGGCCCGCGCGGGCCTCCAGGTCCCCGAGGTTGATGAGCGCGGCGGCCTGCTCCCGGCGCAGCCCGCGCCGCTCGGCGACGCCCAGCACGAGGGTGTGCAGCTCGTAGCGCTCGGCGGCCATCGCGTCGCCGCCCGGGAAGGCGGCGAGGGCCCGTACCAGCGCGGCGACCAGACGGCGCGCCAGCGTGTCCAGCTCGCCGTCCGCCACGGCCGAGCGCGCCGCCGCGAGCAGCGCCGGCAGCCGCGACTCCAGCCACCCGGCGGCCGCCGGTGCCGAGTCGAAGCGCTGCGCGCGGGGCACCGCCTCGTCCAGCGGCTCCCCCGCGAGCGCCGCCCGGCACGACAGCAGCAGCCGTACGGTCCGCTCCAGCATCCGCGCCCGCGCCAGCCGTACGTCCGCGGGCGTCTCGCGCGCCGCCAGCAGCGCGCCGAGCAGCCCCTCCAGGCACCCCGGCACCGCGTACCGCTGCGCCCCGCCGGCGAGCAGCCCGCCGCGTACGAAGTCCTCCAGCGTCCCCTGCGCGACCTCCACCGGACACCCGGCGAGCGCGGACGCCCCCTGCGCGTCCACCACCCCCGCCGGTGCCAGCACCAGCAGCCGCAGCATCCGCGCCGCGACCCCCGGCAGCCCCTCGTACACCATCCGGAACGCCCGCACGAGCTCCCCGGGCGCCACCGCGGTGGCGGCGCCGCTGCCGGCGGGGAGAGCTGCCCGCCCCTCCGCCCCGGGCGGGGTGCCGAGCACGCCCCGCGCTGGTGAGGCGCCCGCCTCGCGCGCGCCTGGCACGGCGGGTGCCCCCGGCTCGGCCGCGCCGCGCGGAAGGCCGGGTGTGGTCTGCGCGGGTGACGAGCCCGCACCGCGGGGGTTGCCTGCAGCGCCCCTCGCGGCCGCGGAAGCCGCGCCCTGTGCCCCGGGCACGACAGTTGCCCTCCGCTCGGCCGCACCGGCTGCCGTGGACACCGCGCCGGGCGGGGTCGGCGGGATGTCCCGCAGCCGCAGGGCCGCGTCGGCGACCGACACGCCGGGGCGGGCGGCCAGCCAGGCCGCCGTCAGCCGCAGGGCCGTGGGGTGGCCGGCCAGTACGTGGACGAGCGACTCCGCGCCGCGCGGGTCGCACGTCACCCGGGTCTCACCGATCGCCCGCGCCAGCAGCTCGACCGCGGCGGGCGTGTCCAGCCCGCCCAGCGTGCACGGGCGCACGTCGGGCACCCCCGGCAGCGGCCCGCCCGACGTGGCCACCACCAGGCTCCCCACGCTCGCCGGCAGCAGCGCGGTGAGCTGGTCCGCGGAGGCGACGTCGTCCAGCACGAGCAGCAGCCGCCGCCCCGCGGTCGCCTCCCTCAGGTCCGCGCCCTCGGCCGCGCCCAGCGCCCGCAGCAGCCCGCGGGCCGCCTGCTCCGCGGGCACGGGCACGCCCGCCGGGCCCGTCAGCCGTACGAACCACTGCCCGTCGGGGTAGCGGTCGGCGACCTGCTCGGCGAGGCGCTGCGCGAGTGCGGTGCGGCCGGTGCCGGGGCGGCCCGCGACGAGCAGGACGCGGGGCGCGTCCGGGCGCTCGCCGCCCAGTCCCGGGCGGTCGATCTCCCCCACGAGCTCCGCGAGTTCGCGCTTGCGCCCGACGAACTCGGCCGGGGGCGGTGGGAGGAGGCTGACCTGGGCGTCCCCGCGCCCCCGCGGGAGGGTGCCGTCGTCCACGCTGGCCACTCCTTACCCTGCGGGTGAGCTTTGGCGTGAGCGTAGTTGACGCCGGGGGCGTCGTGTCAGGGTCTTCCCTCTGCCCGGCAGAGCCCGCCCCCGCCGCGTGGGTTGAGCGATTTGCGCTGCCGCGCCGGGCAAGCCACTCGGGCTGCGACCGCGCCGCGGGGTGAGCGACCTGCGCCAACGCGCCGGGCAAGCCACTCGGGCTGCGCCCGGCGCTGAGGGCACACGTCTTGCGCCGCCGCGCCGGGCGAACGCTACGGGCTGCGCCCGGCACCGCGGGGCACACGTCTTGCCCCCCGCGCCGGGCAAGCCACTCGGGCTGCGCCCGGCGCTGGGGGGTGAGCGTTTTCAGGGGCGCGTGGGGGTACCCCCAGGCGGAGCTCTGGGGGAGAACTGCGCGGCCAGCCCCCGCCGGGGCGCGGGTCGTCACCGGCCCGAAGGGGCAGTTCGGTTTCGTACCGGACCACCGGCCGGTGGCGGGTTGCTCGCGCAGTTCTCCCCCAGAGCTTCGCCTGGGAGGTACCCCCACGCGCCCCCTGGGGTGCCCCGCGGCGCGGTCGCAGCCCGAAGCGTTCGCCCGGCGCGGGCGGCGCAAAACGCTCAGCCCGCGCGGCAGCGCAAAACGCAGCGCGGCCGCGGCCGCGGAACAGCGCCCCGCGGAAGGGTCAGGCCTCGAAGGGGCGGGCCGGCCACGGGGCGTCGGCGGGGCGCAGTCCCGCCAGGCCCGCGGGAGCGGACAGCGCGGCCTGCGCCGCGAGGACGCCGACCACGAGGCAGTTGTTGTGGAGGTCCCCCGCGAGGACGCCGGCGAGAAGCTCCTCCAGCGGGACGCGGGCGAGCTCCATGTCCGCCTCCTCCTCGGAGACCGCGAAGCGGTCACCCTCCGCCTCGGAGACGCCCCGGGCGAGGAAGATGCGCACGGCCTCGTCGCAGCCGCCCGGCGTCGTGTAGACGTCGGCAAGCACGTGCCACTCCTCCGCCTTGACGTGCGCCTCCTCGTACAGCTCGCGCTGCGCCGCGTGGAGGGGGTTCTCGCCGGGGACGTCGAGCAGGCCTGCCGGGATCTCCCAGAGGCGGTGGCGTACCGGGTGCCGGTACTGGCGCAGCACCAGCACCCGGTTGTCGTCGTCGAGGGCGAGGACGGCCACCGAACCGGGGTGGACCTGGTAGTCGCGGGTCGCCGTGCTGCCGTCCGGCATGACGACCTGGTCGCTGCGGACGCTGGTCTTCTTACCGGTGAAGGGCGTGGCGGTGGCCGTGACCTGCCATTCCTCCGGGGTGTCCTTGAGCATGCTGCGCCTTCCGGGAAGGGGGATGTGACGCGGGGGGACCGGCGTCAGCCGGCCTTGCGGGCGACAGCCGCCTTGACCAGGCCCGCGAAGAGCGGGTGCGGCCGGGTCGGGCGGGACTTCAGCTCGGGGTGCGCCTGGGTCGCCACCAGGTAGGGGTGGACGTCGCGCGGGTATTCGACGTACTCGACGAGCTTGTTGTCCGGGGAGGTGCCGGAGAAGAGGATGCCGGCGGTCTTCTCCAGGTCGGCGCGGTAGGCGTTGTTGACCTCGTAGCGGTGCCGGTGGCGCTCCTCGACGTACGGCTGGTCGCCGTAGACCTCGCGGACGATGGAGCCCTCGGCGAGCTTGGCGGGGTAGGTGCCCAGGCGCATGGTGCCGCCCAGGTCGCCCTTGCCGCCGACGATGTCGAGCTGCTCGGCCATGGTGGAGATCACCGGGTGGGCGGTGGCCGGGTCGAACTCGGTGGAGTTGGCCTCGGCGATGCCGATCAGGTTGCGGGCCGCCTCGATGACGACGCACTGCAGGCCCAGGCACAGGCCGAGCAGCGGGACGCGGTTCTCCCGCGCGTAGGTGATCGCGGCGACCTTGCCCTCGATGCCGCGCTCGCCGAAGCCGCCGGGCACGCAGATCGCGTCGGCGTCGCGCAGCTGCTCGGCGGCGCCGGCCGGGCTCTTGCAGGTGTCGGACAGCACCCACTTGATGTTGACCTTGGCGTTGTTGGCGAAGCCGCCGGCCCGTAGCGCCTCGGTCACCGACAGGTAGGCGTCGGGCAGGTCGATGTACTTGCCGACGAGCGCGACCGTGACCTCGTGCGCGGGCTCGTGGACGCGGCGCAGCAGGTCGTCCCACTGCGTCCAGTCGACGTCGCGGAAGGGCAGGTCGAGGCGGCGCACGACGTACGCGTCCAGGCCCTCGGTGTGCAGCACCTTGGGGATGTCGTAGATGGAGGGCGCGTCGATCGCGGCCACCACCGCGTCCTCGTCGACGTCGCACATGAGCGAGACCTTGCGCTTGATCGCGGTCGGCACCTCGCGGTCGGCGCGCAGCACGATCGCGTCGGGCTGGATGCCGATGTTGCGCAGCGCGGCCACCGAGTGCTGGGTGGGCTTGGTCTTCAGCTCGCCGGACGGGCCGATGTAGGGCAGCAGCGAGATGTGCACGACGAAGACGTTGTCGCGGCCGACCTCGTGCCGGACCTGGCGCACGGACTCCAGGAAGGGCAGCGACTCGATGTCGCCGACGGTGCCGCCGACCTCGGTGATCACCACGTCGACGTCGTCGGTGGCCATACGCCGGATGCGGGACTTGATCTCGTTGGTGATGTGCGGGATGACCTGGACGGTGTCACCCAGGTACTCGCCGCGCCGCTCCTTGGCGATCACGGTGGAGTAGACCTGGCCGGTCGTGACGTTGGCCGAGCCGGCGAGGTTGACGTCGAGGAAGCGCTCGTAGTGGCCGATGTCGAGGTCGGTCTCGGCCCCGTCGTCGGTGACGAAGACCTCACCGTGCTGGAACGGGTTCATGGTGCCGGGGTCGACGTTCAGGTACGGGTCGAGCTTCTGCATCGTGACCCGCAGGCCCCGCGCCTTCAGCAGTGCGCCGAGACTCGACGCCGTGAGCCCCTTGCCGAGTGAGGAGGCCACACCGCCGGTGACGAAGATGTGCTTGGTCATCGTGGATTTCGGCGCAATAGCCAAAGGGGGCTCCCGTGGTCGCGAGGTGAGGTCGGGACGGTGCTCGCTCGCGGAGCGCCGTCGGGCGGTTCAGTGGTTCAGCCCACCGGCCCACGGGCTACCAGGGTATCAGCGGTGCAGGGCAGCGACGGTGCACGGCACCCCGACGGGTCACCGTTGCCCCTCGGACGTGGCGCCGGAGCGGCCGCCGCGCGGGTCACCGTTGCCCCACCGGAGCGGCGCCCGGCCGGCGCCGGAACCGTATACGACCGCACCGGACCACCGTTGCCCCCCGGCCAGACCACCGCCGGGGTCTGGCCGGACCACCGGCACACCTCGGCCACACAACCGCCACACCCCGGCCATGTGGCCGTTCGCCTGCGCATATGCCGGAGTGCGCCCCCTACTGCACCCGTGCGGCCCACAGAAGATCGACGGAGACGCACACCGGCACCCCGCGACGACGTATTCTGCACGGACGCACCTGTGCGAGCCGGCCGGCACACGGCATCATCCCGCCCGCTCCCGGATCAAGAGCTCGTCGAATATCCCCAGACCGCAAGACCGCCCCCGTCCGTGGGGCGGCGGTGTCGTTTCGACTGGAGAAGCACGTGGCCGGGCGTATCGAGGATTACGCACTCATCGGAGACATGCAGACCGCCGCACTGGTCTGCCGCGACGGCACGGTCGACTGGCTGTGCCTGCCGCGCTTCGACTCTCCGGCCGTCTTCGCCGGGCTGCTGGGCACCGACGAACACGGCTTCTGGCGGTTGGGCCCCGCCCATCACGGCACCCCGCCGCCGCCGGCGACACGCCGCCGCTACCGCGGCGACTCACTCGTACTGGAGTCCGAGTGGGACACCCCGCGCGGCACGGTCCGGGTGATCGACTTCATGCCGCCGCGCGACGGCGCGCCCCAGGTGATCCGGATCGTGGAGGGTGTCAGCGGCCGCGTCCCGATGTCCTCGGCGCTGCGCATGCGCTTCGCGTACGGCCAGGTGGTGCCGTGGGTGCACAAGGTCGGCGACCGCACGGTGGCGGTGGCCGGGCCCGACTCGGTCTGGTACGACGCCGAGGTCGACACGTACGGCAAGGACCTGACGACGTACTCGGAGTTCTCCGTCGGCCCCGGCGACCGCATCGCCTTCGCCGTCAGCTGGGAGCCCTCCCACAAGCCGCAGCCGGCGCTGCCGGACCCGGAGGGCTCGCTCGCCGCGACCGAGGACTTCTGGCGCGAGTGGGTCGCGCAGTGTACGTACACCGGGCCCTACCGCGAGGCGGTGGTCCGGTCGCTCATCACGCTCAAGGCACTCACGTACGGCCCCACCGGCGGGATCGTGGCCGCCCCGACGACGTCGCTGCCGGAGGACATCGGCGGGGTCCGCAACTGGGACTACCGCTTCACCTGGCTGCGGGACGCCGCGATCACCCTGTCCTCGCTGCTGCGCACCGGCTACCGCGAGGAGGCGCAGGCCTGGCGCGAGTGGCTGCTGCGGGCGGTCGCCGGTGACCCGGAGAACCTGCAGATCATGTACGGCATCGCGGGCGAGCGCGAGCTGGGCGAGAACGAGCTGCACTGGCTGCCGGGCTACGAGGGCTCCACCCCCGTCCGGATCGGCAACGGCGCCGCGCACCAGCTCCAGCTGGACGTCTACGGCGAGGTCACCGAGGCGCTGCACCTGGGCCACATGACCGGCCTGGCCCGCAACGACTACGCGAGCGTGCTCCAGCTCAAGCTCATCCGCTACCTGGAGAAGCACTGGAACGAGCCCGACGAGGGCATCTGGGAGGTGCGCGGCCCGCGCCGGCACTTCGTGCACTCCAAGGTCATGGCCTGGGTCGCGGTCGACCGCACGGTCAAGCTCATCGAGTCCGGCGAGGTCGACGGACCGCTGGAGCGGCTCAAGGACCTGCGCGACGAGATCCACTACGACGTGTGCGAGAAGGGGTACGACAAGGAGCGCAACACCTTCACGCAGTCCTACGGCTCCAAGGAGCTGGACGCCTCGCTGCTGCTCATCCCGCAGATGGGCTTCCTGCCGCCGGACGACAAGCGGGTCATCGGCACGATCGAGGCGATCCAGCGCGAGCTGTCCACCTCGGACGGCTTCGTGCTGCGCTACCCCACCTCCAGCACCGACACCAGCGGCGACGACAACCTCGACGGCCTGCCCGGCGACGAGGGCGCCTTCCTCGCCTGCTCCTTCTGGCTCGCCGACGACCTCGCGATGATCGGCCGGGTCGAGGAGGCGCGGCGGCTGTTCGAGAAGCTGCTGTCGCTGCGCAACGACCTGGGGCTGCTCGCCGAGGAGTGGGACCCGCGCCGCCAGCGCCAGGTCGGCAACTTCCCGCAGGCCTTCAGCCATGTGCCGCTCATCGACACCGCGCTGCGGCTCACGGCGGTCGGCGCCTTCCGCGCCTGAGCGGATCCGCGCCGTCTCTACGCGCGGTGCGGAACCGCTTACGGCGGGCCCGCGGGCTCATGCCCGCTGGGTCAGCTCGTCGTAGACGCTGAGCACCTGGGCCACCGTGTCGTCCTCGGAGGGCCAGGTCGCCGCCTGAGCGCGGCCCGCCACGGACAGGGCGGTACGGCGGGCCGGGTCGGCCATCAGGTCGGCGACCGCGCGGGCCAGGCCGAGCGGGTCGCCGTACGGCACGAGGACGGCCGCGTCACCGACCAGCTCGCGCGTCCCGCCCACGTCGGTGGCCACCAGCGGCACACCGGCGTGCAGGGCCTCCTGCGCCATCAGCGGGCGGGCCTCCCAGCGGCTGGGCAGCACCACGAGGTCGGCGGCGGCCAGCAGGTCCGGTACGTCGTCGCGCCGGCCGAGCAACACGACCGGCAGCCGCTCCGCCCCGATCCGCCGCTCCAGCTCCGCGCGCCGGGCGCCCTCGCCGGCGATCGCCACGAGCGGCGCCGGGTCCTCCCCCGCCCACAGCCCGGCCGCGTCCAGCAGCAGGTCGTAGCCCTGCTGCGGCTCCAGCATGCCGACAGCGAGCAGCAGCGGACGGTCCACGGCGCCGTGGTCGGCGCGGGTCTTCTGCCGCAACCGCTCCCCCTCCTCCGGCGGGCGCGGCGGCCTGCCCGCCGGGCGCGGCACCGCGGCGGGTGCGAAGCGCGCGTCCTTCGCGCCGAGCGCGCGGGCGCGGTCCACCAGCTCCGAGGACACCCCGAGGACCACGGTGGCCGTACGCAGTGCCCGGCGCTCCAGCCAGCGCAGCACCACCCCGCGGCCGCCCTCCGCAGGGGCACCGCCGTGCCACGTCACCACCAGCGGGACGCGCCGCCCGCCGAGCGCGACCGCGGCGAGGAATCCCGCCCACAGGCCGTGCGCGTGCACCACGCCCGCGCCGTGGAAGGCGGCGCGCAGCGCCCCGACCACCGGCGCGTCCGCGCGCGCCCGGCGCGCGCCCAGGTCGACGGGCACGAACCGCGCGCCCGTCCCGCCGAACCCGTAGTCCGCCTCCGCGGCCGCCGGCCCGCACACCGTGACCTCCACCCCGCGCGCGACCAGCCCGCCCACGAGCGAGCTGACGTGCGCGCCGGCACCTGCCCCCGCCGCCGTGCCCAGCACGTGCACGGCGTGCAGCTGCCCGCCGAAGGGCTCCGAGGTGCGACTCACGCGGCCTTTCGCTCCTTGAGTTGAGCGCGATGTGTGACGCGGTCCAGCATGCCAGCCCGCGCAAGAGCAGGCCCTTGCGCGGGACCCTTTCCCCGCGGGACCCCGCCCCCCGAACCACCCTTACGGGTGACGCCCGTCGGCCCCGCGCCCTTTCCCCGCCCCGCCGGGCGAGCGTCTCGCGCTGCCGCGCCGGGCGAGCGTCCTGCGCTACCGCGCGGGGCGAGCGTTTGCCAGGCTGCGCCTTCCCTGCCGGGCACGCGTTTTCGGGCTGCGGTTGCCCTGCCGGGCGACCGCTTTCAGGGGCGCGTGGGGGTACCTCCCAGGCGGAGCTCTGGGGGAGAACTGCGCGACCAGCCCCCACCGGCCGGTGGTCCTGGGGGCACCTCCCAGGCGGAGCTCTGGTGGAGGACCGAACCGCCCCTTCGGGCCGGTGACGCCCCGCGCCCCGGTGGGGGCTCGCTGTTCTCCCCCAGAGCTTCGCCTGGGAGATGCCCCCACGCGCCCCTGAAAAACGCTCACCCTCCGCGACAGCGGAAAGCGCTCGCCCGGCAGGGCATCGCAGCCGAAACGCGTGCCGCCCTCCGCAAAGGGCGCCCCCCGACCGGGGGAGGTCAGAGGGAGGCGCGGGCGGCAGCCAGGAGTTCCTCCGCGTGGGCGCGGGCCAGTTCGGAGTCGGATTGGCCCGCGAGCATGCGGGAGAGTTCGCGGACGCGGGCCTCGCCGTCGAGGGCGGTGACACCGGAGCGGGTGACGGAACCGTCGTTCGTCTTCTCGACCAGGAGCTGGCGGTCGGCGAACGCGGCCACCTGCGGAAGGTGGGTGACGACCACGACCTGGGCCGTCCGTGCGAGGCGTGCGAGGCGGCGCCCCACCTCGACCGCCGCGGCCCCGCCGACCCCCGCGTCGACCTCGTCGAAGAGGTACGTCGGGACGGGGTCGGACCCGGCGAAGACGACCTCGACGGCGAGCATGACGCGGGAGAGCTCGCCGCCGGACGCGCCCTTGGCGATGGGCCGCGCGGGGCTGCCGGGGTGCGGGGCGAGCAGCAGCTCGACCTCGTCCGCCCCGGTGGGCCCGTAGGCAACGGCCCGGCCGCCGATCTCGATGCCGGACTCCGCCTCCCCGGCGGGCACCTCGTTCTGCCGGATCGCGAAGCTGACGCGCGCGTGCGGCATGGCCAGCGAGGCCAGTTCGGCGGTGACGTCGGTGGCGAACCGCTCCGCGGCCTCGGTGCGCAGGTCGGTGAGGTGCTGGCCGAGGCCGCCGAGTTCGGCCCGCAGCGCGTCGCGCTCGGCGGTGAGCTCGGCGATGCGGTCGTCGTCGCCGTCGAGTTCGGCGAGCCGGGCGGCGCTCTGCCCGGCCCACGCGAGGACCTCGTCGATGTCGGTGCCGTACTTGCGGACGAGGTGTGCGAGGACGGCCCGGCGCTCCTCGACGGCGGCGAGCCGCAGCGGGTCGGCGTCCAGGTTGTCGGCGTAGCCGGCGAGTTCGCCGGCCACGTCGGCGAGCAGGATGCCCAGCTCACCGAGCCGCCCGGCGAGCCCGGCGAGGGCGGGGTCGTGCGCGGCGACGGCGTCGAGCGCGCGCTGGGCGCCGGCGACGAGGCTGCCGGCCTCGACGCTCTCGGGGTCCTCGGGGTTGCCGGCGAGCGCGGCGTGCGCGAGCGTCGCGGCGGAAGCGAGCGCCTCGGCGTGCCCGAGCCGCTCGGCCTCGGCGGCGAGTTCGGCGTCCTCGCCGGGCTGCGGCTCGGCGGCGGAGATCTCCTCGACGCCGAAGCGCAGCAGATCCGCCTCCTGGGCGCGTTCCCTGGCCCGGGTGGTGAGTTCGGACAGTTCCGCGGCGACCTCCCGCAGCCGCCGGTAGGCGGCCCCGTACTTCTCCAGCGCCGTGCCGAGCGCGGCACCGGCGTAGCGGTCGAGCGCCTCGCGCTGCCGCGCGGGCCGCAGCAGGCCCTGCTGGTCGGTCTGGCCGTGGACGGCCACGAGGTCGTCGGCGAGGTCGCCGAGCACCCCCACGGGGACGCTGCGCCCGCCGAGGTGCGCGCGCGAGCGCCCTTCCGCGGACACCGTACGGCTGATGAGCAGCGCACCGTCGTCGAGTTCCGCCCCGGCTTCGGCGGCGCGTACGGCCGCCCGGTCGCCCGGCGCCATCGTCACGCGGCCCTCGACGACCGCGGAGCCCGCGCCGATCCGCACCAGGGCGGGGTCGGCCCGGCCGCCGAGGAGCAGGCCGAGGCTCGTGACGACCATGGTCTTGCCCGCACCGGTCTCGCCGGTCACCGCGGTGAAGCCGGGTGAGAGTTCCACCACGGCGTCCTCGATGACACCCAGCGACCGGATCCGCATTTCCTCCAACACGGATACGACCATACGAGGTTTTCCGTGCCCGGCGCGACGCCCGCCGGGCAGTCGGCTCCCCGCCGGCTACGACGGCGCGCCGCGCCAGCCCGCGACGGGCAGCGCGAACTTGGCCACCAGCCGGTCGGTGAAGGACGCGTGGTGCAGCCGCGCCAGCCGCACCGGCACGGCGCCTCGCCGGACCTCCACGCGGGCGCCGGCGGGCAGTTCGACGGTGCGTCGCCCGTCGCACCACAGCACGCCGTTGGGTGTCTCGGGCTGCACCTCGACGGCCAGCACCGACCGCGGGGAGGTGACGAGCGGCTTGGCGAAGAGCGCGTGCGCGCTGATCGGCACCATGAGCAGCGCCTCGACCTCGGGCCACACCACGGGCCCGCCGGCAGAGAAGGCGTAGGCGGTGGAGCCGGTCGGGGTCGCGCAGACCACGCCGTCACCGCCGAAGCGGGAGACGGGCCGGCCGTCGACCTCGGTGACGACCTCCAGCAGCCGCTCGCGGGACGCCTTCTCCACCGACGCCTCGTTGAGCGCCCAGTCCCGGTGGACGACCGCCCCGTCGTTGCGCACCAGCACGTCGAGGGTCATGCGCTCCTCGACCTCGTACTCGCGGGTGACGACGCGGTCCACGACCTTGTCCAGGTCGTCCCGCTCGGCCTCGGCGAGGAAGCCGACCCGCCCGAGGTTGACGCCGAGCAGCGGCACCCCCGAGGCGCGGGAGAACTCGGCGCCGCGCAGCAGCGTCCCGTCCCCGCCCAGCACGACGATCAGCTCGCAGCCCTCGACGGCCTCCGGCCCGGCCTCCGCGACCAGCTCCACCGCTTCCGGCAGCGGCAGGTCCACGGCCTCCTCGACGAGCAGCCGCACGCCGATCCCGCAGCGCAGCAGGGCCTGCACGACCCGCTCGGCACTGCGGATCGCGGCCGCCCTGCCGGTGTGGGTCAGCAGGAAAACGGTACGGTTCTGCGTCTCGCTCACGATGGTCACCGGTTCGGCCCCTCCGCCACGGCACGGTCGACATCGGCCGGGTCCAGCGCGGGCGCACCGGCGCGCAGCCACAAGAAATATTCCACGTTGCCGGACGGCCCCGGCAAAGGACTTGCTGTGACGCCGAGCACGCCGAGCCCGAGTCCGGCCGCCTGCCCGGCCACCGTGCGCACGGTCTCGGCGCGCAACTGCGGGCTGCGCACCACTCCCCCGCTGCCCAGCCGCTCGCGGCCCACCTCGAACTGCGGCTTGACCATCAGCACCAGGTCGGCGCCGGGTGCGGCGCAGCGCACGAGGGCGGGCAGCACCAGGCCGAGCGGGATGAAGGACAGGTCGCCGACGACCAGGTCGACGGGCTCGCCGTCGATGTGGTCGAGCGTCAACTCCCGGACGTTGGTGCGGTCCTTCACCACGACCCGCGGGTCGCTCTGCAGCGACCACGCGAGCTGCCCGTAGCCGACGTCGACGGCGACGACCTGTGCGGCGCCGGCCCGCAGCAGGACGTCGGTGAAGCCGCCGGTGGACGCGCCCGCGTCCAGCGCCCGGCGGCCGGCGACGGCCAGGCCGCGGGGCTGGAAGGCGGCGAGCGCGCCGGCCAGCTTGTGGCCGCCGCGCGAGACGTACTCCGGGTCGTCCCCGCTCTCGGCGACCACCAGGGCGGCCGAGGTCTCCACCTGCGTGGCGGGCTTGGTCGCGGTGGCGCCGCCCACCGTCACCCGGCCCGCGGCGATCAGCTGGCTCGCGTGCTCGCGCGAGCGCGCGAGTTTGCGCCGCACCAGCTCGGCGTCGAGGCGGCGTCGTGCCACTGCCACGTACGGTTCAGCTCCTGTTCTCGTCCAGCGCTGCGAGCGCGTCGCGCAGCCCGTGGTGCACATCCTCGTACACCTCGATGTGGGACTGCGTGGGGAGTTCGTCGGCGTCCACGAGCCGGGCGAGCGCCGCGTCCACGTCGGCGTTCCCGGTCGCCGGGACGGCCACCCCCAGCGGCTCCGGCCGCGCGGGGGCGTCCTCGCCGTAGGCGCCCGTCCCGTCGTCGTCGCCCCGCTGCTCGGGTACGGCCACGGGCAGGTCGGCGGGCGGCTCGCCGTAGGTGGCGCGCCCGGCGTACGACCCGGGCTCGGCGGCCTGCTCGGGTACGGCCCCGGGCCGGCCGGCCGGGGGCCCGGCGTTGGTGGCACGCCCCGCGTACGACCCGGGCTCGGCACCCTGCTCCGGCGGGGCGCTGTGGGTGACGCCCTGCTCCGGCAGGCCGGCCGGCCGCTCGGCGTGGGCGGCGCGCCCCGGGTACGGGACGGGCTCGGCGGCGGGCTCACTCATCGCCGGCTCCGGCGGGGGGCGCGGACTTCTTGGCGGGGGCGGCCTTCTTCGCGGCAGCGGCGGGCTTGCCGGGCGCCGCCTTCTTCGCCGCGGGCGCCTCCCCGGCAGCGGTCTTCTTCGCCGGGGCCTTCTTCGCGGGCGCGGCGGCGCCGGAGGCCGAGGTGGCCGACTTCTTCGCCGGGGCCTTCGCAGCCGCCTTCTTCACCGCGGGCGCCGCGGCACCGGCGGCGGGGGCAGCCGACTCCTTCGCGGCCGTCTTCTTCGCGGGCGCCGCGGCACCGGAGGCCGGGGCAGCCGACTTCTTCGCCGGGGCCTTCGCCGGGGCCTTCTTCGCGGCCGCCTTCTTCGCCACGGGCGCCGCGGCACCCGAGGCCGAGGTGGCCGACTTCTTCGCCGGGGCCTTCGCCGGGGCCTTCTTCGCGGCCGCCTTCTTCGCCACGGGCGCCGGGGTCTCCCCCTCGGTCTCCTGCGCGGTGGCCGCGGTCGTGCGCAGCGGGTTCGCCGTCGTCTTCGGGGTGGCGGCGACCTTCCTGCCCGCGGCGGCGGAGGCCCGGGCCGCGGACTTCTTCGCCGCGGTCTTCGTGGCGGCCGTCGTCTGGTGAGCGGCGGCCGACTTGGCCGTGGTCGCCCGCTTGGCGGCAGCGGTCCTGCGGGCCGCGGGCGCGGCCTTCTTCGCGGGGGCGGCGGCCTTCTTCGCCGCCGGCTCCGTCTTCTTGCCCGGCGCGGGCGGCTCGGTCGCGACGGGCACGTGCTCCACCGGGGGCGTGGACGCGGGCTCGGGCCGTACGGCGTACGTGCCGCCCGTCTCCTCCTCCGTCGCGTCCGACTCCAGGTTGCGGATCCGGCGTTCGAGCGTCTCCAGCACGACGCCGACCTTCGTGACCTCGTCGGCGAGCCGGCCGACCCGGCTCATCGTCTTGTCGACTTCCTCGCGGACGATCCCGAGCAGCAGGTCGCGGTTGGCGCGCCCGGCGGCCATCAGCTCGTCGGCGAGCGTCTGCACCTCCGCCGGGATGGCCGAGTTGATCCGCCGCTGCACGGCGTCCACGTCGATGCCGGTCTGGTCCAGCATGTCCCTGGCCGCGTCGACCGCGCGGCGGCGGGTGGCCTCGGTCAGGCCGCCCGCGATCTGCAGACAGGTACGCAGCGCGTCCCGCATCGCTCTCACTCCTCGCCTCGCCCGTTGACACATCGTCCGGCCGGCGGCCCGCGCGCGGACCCCCGTGGTCAAGACGCTACCGCCTCCGGTCCCGTCGGCCCGCCGACGGTGCCCTGCGGTACGGTCGTGGCGACGTAACAGCGACCGGGAGACACCGCGCCGATGGCCACCCTCGATGAGTGCAGGACCGCACTCGACCAGTTGGCGCGGAACATGGCGGAGGCCGAGGGCGACGTCCGCTCGGCCGCCGCTCTGGACCGCTCGCTGAGCTGCCGGATCACCGACCTGGACACGACCTTCACCGGGCGGCTGGCGGGCGGCACGATCACCGGCGTGACCGCCGTGCCGGGAGTGCCGGCGGACAAGGCGCAGATCCGGCTCACGATGACCGGGGACGACCTGGTCGCGATGGTCGGCGGCGAGCTGAGCTTCGCCAAGGCGTGGGGCAGCGGCCGGGTCAGGGTGCAGGCCTCGCTGCGGGACGTGCTGCGGCTGCGTTCGCTGCTGTGACGGCGGTGCCCGTACGGCGGCGGGCCGCGGGGATCACCAGCGGGGTGCCGCTCTCCGGGTCCTCGATGATCCGGCAGGTCACCCCGAAGACGCGCTCGACCAGTTCGGCGGTGATGACCTCAGCGGGCGGCCCCTGGGCCTCGATCCGCCCGTCGCGCATCGCGATCAGGTGGGTGGCGTAGCGGGCGGCCTGGTTGAGGTCGTGCAGCACGGCGACGAGGGTGCGCCCGCCCTCCTCGTGCAGCCGCGCGCACAGGTCGAGGACGTCGATCTGGTGCTGGATGTCGAGATACGTGGTGGGCTCGTCGAGCAGCAGCAGCGGCGTCTCCTGGGCCAGGGCCATCGCGATCCACACCCGCTGCCGCTGCCCGCCGGACAGCTCGTCGACCCGGCGCGCGGCGAGCGCGCCGACGCCGGTGGCGGCCATGGACTCCGCGACGATCCGCTCGTCCTCGGCCGACCACTGCCGCAGCAGCCCCTGGTGCGGGTAGCGGCCGCGGGCCACGAGCGAGGCGACGGTGATGCCGTCGGGCGCCACCGAGGTCTGCGGCAGCAGCCCGAGGGTGCGGGCCACGGACTTGGCGGGCAGGCCGCCGATCGCCCGCCCGTCCAGCAGCACCCTGCCCTCGGCGGGCCTGAGCAGCCGGGCGAGCGCGCGCAGCAATGTCGACTTGCCGCACGCGTTGGGGCCGACCACGACGGTGAAGGAGTGGTCGGGTATGTCGACACTGAGCCCTTCGGTGACGACCCGCCGGTCGTACCGGAGCGTCACCGCGTCGGCCCGCAGCCGCGGCCTCCCGGTGCTGTCCGTCGATGTGTCGGCAAGGCGACTGGTCATACTGCTGCTCCCTGGGCGGTCGTTCGCCGGTGGTCGGTGCGTGCGCTGCGCGGCGCACGGCGGTGGGTACGTATGCGGTCCGGTCCGCGGCCGGTGGGTGGAGCGGTCATGTCCGGCCCGCCCGGCGCCGTACGCCGCGCGGGCCGCCGCGGTGGGTACGGAAGCGGTCTGGTCCGCGGCCGCGGCCGGTGGGCGGCGCGGGTCATGTCCGGCCCGCCCGGCGCCGTACGCCGCGCGGGCCGCCGCGGTGGGTACGCAAGCGGTCCGGTCCGCGGCCGCGGCCGGTGGGCGGCGCGGGTCATATCCGGCCCGCCCGGCGCTCCCCGACGAGCAGCCACAGCAGGTACCCGCCGCCGAGCACGCCGGTGGCGACGCCGACCGGCACCTGCCCGGAGCCGAAGGCGCGCTGCGCCGCGAGGTCGGCGAGCACCAGCAGCGCGGCGCCCATGAGCGCCGACGGCAGCAGGCTGACGCCCGGCGTGCGGGTGATCCGGCGGGCGAGCTGGGGCGCGGTGAGCGCGACGAAGGCGATGGGCCCGGCGGCGGCGGTCGCGGCGGCGGTGAGCAGCACCGCGCAGAGCACGGCGGTCAGCCGCACCCGCTCGACCCGGACGCCGAGCGCGCGGGCCGCGTCGTCGCCCATCTCGGTGATCCGCAGCGCCGGGCCCTGCGCGAGCAGCACCGGCATCAGGACGGCGCAGCAGCCCAGCAGCGGCCGCACCTGCTCCCAGCCGCGTCCGTCGAGGGAGCCGCTGATCCAGATGACGGCCCGGGCGACGTCCACGAAGTTCGCCTTCACCAGCAGGTAGCTGTTGACGGCGGCGAGGATCGCGGAGCCGCCGATGCCGACGAGTACCAGCCGGTAGCCGTGCACCCCGCGCTGCCAGGCGAGCGCGTAGACGGCGAGGCCGGTGAGCAGCCCGCCGGCGATCGCGCCCGCGGAGACCTCGAGGGACGAGCCGTGCAGAACCACGATCACCAGCAGCGCGCCGGCCGCCGAGCCCTGGCCGAAGCCGATGACGTCGGGGCTGCCCAGCGGGTTGCGCGACACGCTCTGGAAGGCGGCGCCCGCCATACCGAGCGCGGCGCCCACCAGCAGCGCCACCAGCACCCGCGGCAGCCGCAGCTGACGCACGATGAAGTCCTGGCCCGCGGTGCCGTGTCCGAGCAGCGTGCGCAGGACGTCAGCGGGCGCGACGGCGTAGTCGCCGGTTCCGACCAGCAGGACGGCGGCGGCGAGCACGACGGCCAGCAGACACGTACCGGTGAGGGCGGCGCGCCGGTCGAGGCGCAGCGACAGCCCGCCGCCCGGGGTGCGCAGCACGGCGGTACGGGCGGTGCGGCCGGTGCGCGGTGCGGGGTGTGTGCCGGGTTCTCCGGGGTCGCGGGCCCCGGTGTGCTCGGGGCTCACAGCTCCGCCGTCCTGCTGCGCCGGGCCAGCGCGATGAAGACCGGCCCGCCGACGATCGCGGTGACGATGCCGACCTGGAGTTCGGCCGGGCGCGTCAGCAGCCGGCCCAGCACGTCGGAGCCCAGCAGCAGCACGGGTGAGAGGACGGCCGCGTAGGGCAGCGTCCAGCGCATGTCGGGCCCGGTGATGCCGCGCACCATGTGCGGGACCATCAGGCCGATGAAGACGATGGGCCCGCAGGCCGCTGTGGCCGCCCCGCACAGCAGGGTGATCGCCGCCGTCACGGCGACCCGGGTGCCGGTGAGGCGGGTACCGAGGGCGCGCGCGGTGTCGTCGCCGAGCGCGATCGCGTTGAGCGGGCGGGCAGCCGCGAAGGCCAGCACCGCGCCGACGGCGAGGAAGGGCACGACACGCCGCACGGTCGCCATGTCGGCGGAGGCCAGCGAGCCGACCTGCCAGAACCGCATGCGGTCCAGGGCGACGCTGTCGGTGAGCTGGACCGCGCTGCTCCAGCCCTGCAGCAGCGCGGTCACCGCCGTTCCGGCCAGCGCGAGCCGTACCGGGGTCGCGGAGCGGCTGCCGCCGATCGCGTAGACCAGCACCGACACGGCGGCGGCGCCGGCGAGCGCGAACCACACGTACGCGCCGGGCGAGGTGACGCCGAAGAAGCTGATGCCGGTGACGACCGCCGCGGCCGCTCCCGCGTTGACGCCGAGCAGGCCGGGGTCGGCGAGCGGGTTGCGGGTGAGGGCCTGCATCGCGGCGCCGGCGAGACCGAGGGCCGCGCCGACCACGAGGCCCAGCACCGTACGCGGCAGCCGGAGTTCGCGCACGACCACGTCGTCGTCGGTGCCGGAGTAGTGGAAGAGCCCGTGCCAGACCTGGTCGAGCGGAATGTCCTTGGCGCCGACCGCGATGCTCGCCGCCATGACGGCGAGCAGCACCGCGGCGGCCGCGAGCAGCCCGGCACCTCGGGTGACCTGCGTTCGGGCGATGGGGCCCGCGCCGGGGGCGGCGGGGGCGCGGGGTGGGGAGTCCTGGTCAACCAACACGGAACTTAGGTTAGCCTAACCTCGCTACGTCCTTCCGAGCAGAGCGGCAGCCTCCCATGACCTCGTCCCGCACCCCTTCCCGTATGTCCGGAATCCCCCGCCGTGGTGTGCTCGCCGCCGGTGGCGCGCTGGGCGCCGGCGCGCTGCTGGCCGCTTGCGGCGGCTCCGGTTCAGGTTCCGGCTCCGGCGCGGGTCCCGGTTCGGGTTCCGGCTCCGGCACGTCGTCGGCGGGCGCCGGGGCGTCCGGGCCCTTCAGCTTCACCGACGACCGCAGGAAGGCCGTCTCCCTCGGCAAGGCGCCGAAGAACCTGGTGGCGTACGTCGGTTCCGCCGCGGCCCTGCACGACTACGGCGTCGAGTGCACCGGTGTCTTCGGCCCCACCACCCTCAAGGACGGCTCCCCGGATCCGCAGGCCGGCGACCTCGACGTCACGAAGGTCACCGTCATCGGCAACGTCTGGGGCGAGTTCAACATCGAGAAGTACGCCGCCCTCGGTCCCGGCCTGCTCATCAGCCACACCTACGACGCCAAGGCCCTCTGGTACGTGCCCGAGCAGAGCAGCGCCAAGATCCTCGCCCTCGCGCCCAGCGTCGCCGTCAACGTCGCCGGCGTCCCCCTCACCACCCCGCTCCAGCGCTACGCCGAACTCGCCGCCGCCCTCGGCGCGGACCTCGGCTCCGCCGCCAACGCCGCCGCCAAGGCCCGCTTCGAGAGCGCCTCGGCCGCTCTGCGGACCGCCGCCAAGGCCGCCGGCGGCATCACCGTCATGGCCTGCTCGGCGAGCGCCGACTCCTTCTACGTCTCGACCCCGTCCTCGGCGGCCGACCTGACGTACTACAAGAGCCTCGGCGTCGGCTTCGTCGTGCCGGACAAGGTCGAAGGCGGCTTCTTCGAGACGCTCAGCTGGGAGAACGCCGGCAAGTACAAGGCCGACGTCCTCATGCTCGACAGCCGCTCCGCGACCCTCCAGCCCAAGGACCTCACCGGGCGCCCCACCTGGCAGCAGCTGCCCGCCGTCAAGGCCGGGCAGATCTTCCCCTGGCCCAGCGAGCCGATCTTCTCCTACGCGAAGTGCGCAGACCAGCTGGAGGCCCTGACGAATGCTGTCAACGGTGCGAAGAAGGTGAGCTGACGCCGTGTCCCGGCCCCTGCCGCAGCCGCAGCCCACGTATCGGTTCTTGGACGTCCAGGTGCTGCGCACCGAGCGGCTCTCCCGCTCGCTGCTGCGGGTCGTGTTCGGCGGCCCCGGCCTCGGGGCCGTCGTCAGCGGCGGGCGCGACCAGCGGCTCAAGCTCTTCCTGCCGCAGGCGGGGCAGGACGCGCCCGTCCTGCCCGACGTCCTCGACGCCGGCTGGTACGCGCGCTGGCGCGCCCTCGACCCCGCTGTGCGCGGCATCATGCGCACGTACACCGTCCGCGACGTGCGGCGCGACCCCGACGAACTGGACATCGACTTCGCCCTCCACGGCGACCTCGGGCCCGCGTCCCGGTGGGCCTGCGCGGCAGCCCCCGGCGACCGGGTCGCGCTTCTCGCGCCCGTCGTCACCGACAACGGCGGGGTCGACTTCCGGCCGCCGGAGGGGACGGACTGGGTGCTGCTGTGTGCGGACGAGACCGCGGTGCCGGCGGTCGCCGGCATTCTGGAGTGGCTGCCGGCGGGTACGCCGGTGAGGGCGTGGATCTCGGTGGCCGACGCGGCCGATCGTGTGGAGTTCCCGACGAAGTGCGAGGCCGAGGTCAGCTGGCTGACCCGGCCCTCGTCGCTTGCCGAGGCCGTCGCGGCCTGCGCGCTTCCCGCCGGTCGGGCGTACGCGTGGCTCGCGGGCGAGGCCTCGCTCGTCCGCGAGGTCCGCCGGCACCTCGTGGGCCCCCGCGCCTTCCCCCGCCCCGCCGTGACCTTCACCGGCTACTGGCGCGCGGGCACGACGGAGGACGCGCTCCTGTCGGAGTCGGCGTAGCCCTGCGGGGCTTGGGGGTTGCGCTCCGTTCTGCGCGGTGCGGTTCGCTGCGCGACCTTGCCGCCGGTGGGGGCTTGCCGCGCATTTCTCCCCCAGAGCTTCGCCTGGGAGGTACTCCCACGCGCCCCCGGCGTACCCGGCGGGGCACCTTGCCGCCCGAGGTGGTGGGGTCAGGTGCCACTCCGGGGGTACCTCCTCGGAATGCGCGCTCACCCTCCTCCCGAGTTGGTGCCGCGCTGGGAAGCGCATTCCTGCGGGGGCACCCCCGGATCGTCCCCCTCCCAGGTTTCGCCGGCGGCTGCCTGCCGGTGGGGGTGGGCGGGGTAGATCGTGCCCCTCCCAACGTTGCGTCAGCCGCTGCCTGCCGGTGGGGGTACGGGTGGGCGGGGTAGATCGTCCCCCCCCCTGCGGTACGTTGGCGGCTGCCCGCCGGTGGGGGTGAGTGTGCGAGGGGCTGCGGTTTGCCCCCGATGGCGGGTCACCCCCACAGGGGGCCGTCAGCCGACGTCTTAACCTGCACGGGTGGTGGGGGTGGGAGACACCCCGCGCCGGCAGGCGCGGGCGCCCCCAGCGGCGGGAAGCCCGAAAGCCCGCCGCACGGGCTAGAGGGCCAGGGTCTCCAGGCCCGGGGTGGCGTCCAGGTCCGGGCGGGTCCAGGCGGCGGCGCAGAGGGCGCGGAGGCCGTCGAGGGGGTCGCCCTCGCCCATGAGGGAGAGGGAGGAGTGGGAGGGAGCCGCGGTCCAGGCGCCGCAGCGGGCCTGGTCGGAGGACCACGTGACCTCGGGGTGCGGGGCGAGCAACCCCCGCAGGTCACGGGCGACGTACGTGGGGCGGTGCCGCGGCTCCGCGGCGAGGAGAGCCGCCGCCGTGGTGACCCCGGTCAGGACGAGGAGGGAGTCGACGCCCCCCGCATGCGCCCCCTCGATGTCCGTGTCGAGCCGGTCCCCGACCACGAGAGGCCGCCGCGCCCCGGTCCTGATCACCGTCTCCCGGTGCATCGGCGGCAGCGGCTTGCCGGCGACCCGCGGGGTGCCGCCGGTGGCGATCCGTACGACCTCGACGGCCGCGCCGTTCCCGGGCGCGATCCCCCGCGCGCTGGGGATGGTGAGGTCGGTGTTGGAGGCGAACCACGGCACCCCGGCGTTCACCGCGTACGCCATCTCCGCGAGCTGCGACCACCGCAGCTCGGGCCCGTAGCCCTGTACGGCCGCGACCGGCGAGTCCGCCGCGGACTCCACGGGCTCCAGCCCGCGTTCGCGGAGCGCGGCGAAGAGCCCTTCGCCGCCGACCGCGAGGACCTTGGAGCCGGCGGGCACCTCGTCGGCGATGAGCCGGGCGACTGCTTGGGCGGAGGTGATGACGTCCTCCGCGGCGGCGGGCACGCCGAGGTGGGTGAGGTGCTCGGCGACGGTCGCGGGCGTGCGGGCGGCGTTGTTGGTGACGTACGCGAGCCGCATCCCGTCCTTGCGGGCGGCCGTGAGGGACTCGACGGCGTGCGCGATGGCGTCGCCGCCCGCGTAGACGACCCCGTCGAGGTCGAGCAGCGCCGTGTCGTACGCGGTGTCGAGCGGCTGTTCGCTGCCGCTCGGACTGGTCCGGTCAGTCATGGCTGGGCTCGCTCCTCGTCGTCCGGCCGTCCGGCCGCGCGCGTCCGGGGAGGAGCGGGCGGTGCGGGTGGGCCGCGGCAGTCGTGTCGTTGTCCTCGACGATCATCCCCCATGCCGGTTGCGGACGTAGCATGCGCTGATGACCCACCCCGGACCCGACGACGGACCCCACCCCGGTCCCCCTCCTGCGCGGGGCCTCGACCTGGCCCCCTTCCGTGGTCTGCGGTACGCCGCCGCTCGTGTCGGCAGCCTCGCCGCGGTCACCTCGCCGCCCTACGACGTGGTCGTCCGCCCCGACGGGCAGCGCCACCTGGAGACGGCCGACCCGTACAACGTCGTCCGCCTCATCCTGCCGGAGGCGGAGACGCCCGCGGAGCAGCACGCCCAGGCCGCCCGGACACTGGCCGCCTGGCGTGCGGCGGGCGTCCTCACCGCGGACCCGCGGCCCGCGCTGTACGTCTACGAGCAGGACGACGGCGGCCACGTGCAGCGCGGCGTCATCGGCGCCCTGCGGCTGACCCCGCCGGAGGCGGGTGTGGTGCTGCCGCACGAAGACGTCATGCCGGGACCGGTCGCCGACCGCGCCGCCCTCATGCGCGCCACCGGCGCCAATCTTGAACCCCTGCTGCTCGCCTACCGCGACGGCGACGCGACCGCCTCGCTCGTCGACACCACCGCGGCCGCACGCGAGCCGCTGCTCGCCACGACGACCGAGGACGGTGTCCGGCACCGCCTGTGGGCGCTCACCGACCCCGCCGACCACGCGGCGGTCCACGCCGACCTCGCCCGCCGCCAGGCCCTCGTCGCCGACGGCCACCACCGCTGGGCCACCTACCGCAGGCTCCAGGCGGACCATCCGCCGGGCACCGCGTGGGACCGCGGCCTCGTGCTGCTCGTCGACACCGCCCGCCACCCCCTGCGGGTCCGCGCCATCCACCGCGTCCTGCACCGCCTGCCGGTGGCGCGGGCGTTGGACGCCGCCCGGCCGTACTTCCGCGTCCGCCCGCTGCCGGGGCACGGCCTGGGCGCCGCGCTCGACGCCCTGGCCGGGGCAGCGAAGGACGGCACCGCCTTCCTGCTCGCCGGGGAGGCGGGGGACGCGGGCTTCCATCTGCTCGACCGGCCGGACCTGCCCCGGCTGGACCGCTGGGTGCCCGCCGACCGGCCCGAGGCGTGGCGCCGGCTGGACGCCACCGTGCTGCACTCCGCGCTGCTCGACCACGTCTGGCAGATCCCCGACTCCCCCGACCGCATCGGCTACCTGCACACCGCGGAGGCCGCCGTGCAGCAGGCCGGCCGCCACGCGGGCACCGCCGTGCTCATGCACCCGGTACGGGAGAGCGTCGTCCTGGACCTCGCCCGGCAGGGCGTGATGATGCCGCGCAAGTCCACGTCCTTCGGCCCGAAACCCGCGAGCGGGCTCGTCATGCGCAGCCTGGACCTGGAATGAGGCAGGGCCCGGAATGACGGGAGGGAGGGGCCGCGGGCCGAAGCCCGCCGCCCCTCCCTCCGGAGGTGCTGCCGCTCAGTCCCGGTCGCTGCCGTGCGCGGGCGCGCGGAAGGGCGAGTCCAGGAAGGAGGAGGGCTCGGCCTCGTCGGTGAGGTCGTCGTCCCCCGTGGGGTCGGCGGGCTCGGCGGCCGGCGCTGCGGGCGCCTCGTCGTCGGCGTCGTCGCCCTTGTCGCCGTCGTCGTGGCCGTCGTCGCTGTCGTGGCCGTCGTCGCCGGTCACGGCTTCGGCTTCGGCTTCGGGGGCGCGGTCGTCCTCGTCCTCTTCGTCGTCCTCGTCGGTGACCGCGTCATCGGCCGTACCGGTGTCGTCCGCCTCGTCGGCGTCGGCGAAGCGGTCCCCGGACCCGGCGGCCTTCGCCTCCGACTCGTCCTCCGCGTCCGAGCCGTCGAAGGCGTCGACGAACTCGACGCCGTCGAGCTGCGCGAGCCGGTCGGACGCGTCCGTGGTGCCGTTGTGGTCGGCCTCCGCCGCCTTCGCGAACCAGTCGCGCGCCTCCTGCTCCCGGCCGACGGCCAGCAGCGCGTCGGCGTAGGCGTAACGCAGCCGCGCCGTCCACGGGTGCACCGCGTGCGACGCCAGCTCAGAGCTCTGCAGCGTGACGACCGCCGCCTCGGCCTGCCCCATGTCCTGCCGGGCGCCGGCGGCGACGAGCCGCATCTCGACCTGGCCGGCCTTGTCGAGCTTGTGCACCTCGGGCGCACCCGCCATCTCCAGCGCCCGCTCGGGGCGCCCGAGTCCGCGCTCGCAGTCCGCCATGACCGGCCACAGGTCGACCGTGCCCGTCATCCGCCGCGTCGCGCGGAATTCGGCCAGCGCCTCGGCGTACCGCTCGCTGGCGTACGACGCGAAGCCCGCCGCCTCCCGTACGGCCGCGACGCGCGACGCCAGGCGCAGCGCGACCCGCGAGTACGCGTAGGCCTGCTCGGCGTCCTCGTCCAGCAGCCGGGCCACCATGACCAGGTTGCGGGCGACGTCGTCGGCGAGCGTCTTGGGCAGGCTCATCAGCTCCTGGCGCACGCTCGGGTCGATCTCGTTGCCGGTGACCTCGTCCGGGATCGGCAGCCGGCGCACCGGCTCGCGCTCCTCCCGCCGGTCGTCCCGGCCACCGCCGCGGTTCTCGAACCGGCCGCGCCCCTCCACGAACGGACGCCGGCCGCTGTACCCGCGGTCGCGGTCACCGCCGCCACCTTCCCGGCGCGGGCCGCGCGGACGGTCGTCACGGTCGCGGGGTCGGTCGTCCCGGCCACGGTCACGGTCGTAGCGCGGACGGTCGTCACGGGGACGGTCGTCACGACGGAAGCCGCCGCGGTCGTCGTCCCGCCGCGGGCCACGGGGACGGTCGTCACGGGGACGGTCGTAGCGGGGCCGGTCCTCGCGCGGGCCGTCGTAACGGGGACGGTCGTCCCGCGAGCCCTCGTGCCGCGGGCGGTCGTAGCCCTGGCGGTCGTCACGCGGACGGTCGTAGCGGGGCCGGTCGTCACGGGGACGGTCGTCCCTGCGGAAGCCGCCGCCACTGCCACCGGGACGGTCACCGTCACGACGCGGGCCACGAGGACGGTCATCACGCCGGTCGTCGAACCGCGGGCGGTCGTCACGCGGACGGTCGTAGCGGGGCCGGTCGTCACGGGGACGGTCGTCCCTGGGGCGGTCGTAGCGCGGGCGGTCATCACGGGGACGGTCATCACGCGGGCGGTCGTCACGACGGAAGCCGCCACCACCACCGCCGCCGCCGTACGGACGGTCCGAACGCGGACGGTCATCACGGCGGAAGCCACCGCCGCCGCCACCGGGACGGTCACCGTCACGACGCGGGCCACGAGGACGGTCGTCACGCCGGTCGTCGAACCGCGGGCGGTCATCACGCGGACGGTCGTAGCGCGGGCGGTCATCACGCGGACGGTCGTCACGGGGACGGTCGTCACGACGGAAACCGCCGCCACCACCACCACCGCCGCCGCCGTACGGACGGTCCGAACGCGGCCGGTCATCACGGCGGAAGCCACCGCCGCCGCCACCGGGACGGTCACCGTCACGACGCGGGCCACGGGGACGGTCGTCCCTGCGGTCGTCACGCCGGTCGTCGGAGCGCGGGCGGTCGTCACGCCGGTCATCGCGGCGGTAGCCGCCACCGCTCGGGCGGTCGCCGTCCCGCCGCGGGCCGCCGCTGCGGTAACCCCCACGGTCGCCACCGCCGTTCGGGCGCGAGTCCCGGCGCTCGGGACGCTCGGGCCGGTCTTCAGGCGAGTTGGACATCGACGTGACTCCTCGAATCGTGCTGCTGTAGTACAAGTCTCCCGTATTCACGGGGGCACCGCGCTGCGTGAGTGCATGCAAAAGACCCCTGGTCCTAGCACGTAGGCCAGGACCAGGGGTCTGGAAAGATTGTTCGGCGGTGTCCTACTCTCCCACAGGGTCCCCCCTGCAGTACCATCGGCGCTGAAAGGCTTAGCTTCCGGGTTCGGAATGTGACCGGGCGTTTCCCTAACGCTATGACCACCGAAACGCTATCGGGTCAGCCCCACCATGACGGCAGGACTGCGACAGAGTCCAAGCGAACAAGCACACTCTTCAGTTAGGTGTTCTTGCATGTTCACCGGTGCGACTGTTCGCAACCCGGGAACCAAACAGTGGACGCGAGCAACTGAGGACAAGCCCTCGGCCTATTAGTACCGGTCAGCTCCACCCCTTACAGGGCTTCCACATCCGGCCTATCAACCCAGTCG
>NZ_JOHY01000042.1 GCF_000721495.1 Streptomyces sp. NRRL F-5123 | reverse complement strand
CGCGGTGCACCGCGTGCCGCGCCCCCCGCGCCGTCCGGCCGTCAGGTCTGCGGCTGCGCCCCGGTGACCTGCTCGCGCAGCTCCTCGGGCGACAGGTACGCGTCGGTGTACTCGAAGTCCCGCAGGGTGGCGGGCTTGCGGGACTGGAAGCCGGTGCGCACGAAATCGTCCCCGGCCGCCGCGTTGAGCAGCCAGTTGGTCATCACCCGGGTCTTGGCGACGTTGGTGCGCAGCGCCGACCAGTGGTAGCCGCGGGCGACGGCCTGCGCGGCCATGCCGCGCAGCTCGATACCCATCGGCTTGGACACCGCGTCGCGGCCGCCGAGGTCGACGACCAGGCCCATGTCCTTGTGCCGGTAGGGCTTGAGCGGCTGGTGCCGCAGGGCCGCGATGACGTTGTCGGCGGCGCGCACGCCCTGCCGCATGGCGTGCTGCGCGGTGGGCGGGCAGACCGCGTCCTCCGCGTCCTTGGTGAGGTCCGGGACGGCCGCGGCGTCGCCGAGGGCGAAGACCCCCTCCCGGCCGGGCACCGTCATCTCGGGGGTGACGACGACGCGGCCGCGCGCGGTCTCCGCGTCCAGCGTGCCGATCAGCGGGCTCGCCGCGACGCCCGCGGTCCAGATGAGGGTGCGGCTGGGCACCACCCGGCCGTCGGTGAAGGTCACCTCGGTCGGCGAGGCCTTGGCGATCGAGGTGCCGAGGGAGATCTCGATGCCGCGGTCGCGCAGGATCCGCTGGGCGCTGGTGCCGAGTTTGTCGCCCAGCTCGGGCATGAGCTTGGGGGCGATGTCGATGAGGTGCCACTTGATGAGCTTCGGGTCGAGCCGCGGGTAGCGGTGCAGCGCGGCGGTCGTCAGCCGCTGCAGGCAGGCCGCGGTCTCGGTGCCGGCGTAGCCGCCGCCGACGACGACGAACTGCAGACGCGACTCGCGCTCCGCGGGGTCGTGGGAGGCGTCGGCGAGGTCCAGCTGCGCGATGACGTGGTCGCGTACGTACGCGGCCTCGGCGAGCGTCTTCATCCCGCGGGCGTTGTCGACCAGGCCGGGGATGTCGAAGGTGCGGGTGATGCTGCCGGGAGCGAGGACGAGGTAGTCGTAGGGCTCGTTGAACATCTCGTCCGTTATCGTCCGCACCACGCAGACCTTGGCCGCGGTGTCCACGCCGACCGCGCCGCCGGGGATGATCCGGGTGCGGTAGCGCCTGCTGCGGCGCAGCGACACGGCGATCGACTGCGGGGTGAGGATGCCGGAGGCGACCTGCGGCAGCAGGGGCAGGTAGAGCTGGTAGGAGAAGGGCGTCACGAGGGCGATGTCCGCCTCGTCCCGGCCGAGGTTGCGCTCCAGTCTGCGGACGCAGCCCACTCCGGCGAAGCCGGCTCCCACCACGAGGATCCTGGGTCGTGCCACGATGTCCGTCCCTTCTGGGGCTGCGTGCGGTCCGGTTCCGCCTTCCCGCCGCCGGCGGCTTCGCACCTCCTCCTGTCCTACCGCGGCGTCCCCGCCCCCGCCAGCCGGGAGGCCCCGGGCGGAGGGCGCGGCGGGCCGGGACGTACGGGGGCCGGACGGGACGCTTCCGGGCGGGGTCCGTTCGGAGCGGGGGCCACTACGATGCAGGTGCTCTCGCACGGTTCGCCCTCGTTGTCCTCCGGGGCCGCGGACAAGCCCCGGGACCCCCACGTCCGGAGGTAGACATGCGCAGCACGCACCATCGGTTACGGAATTCCGGCATCGTCGCGGCCGTCGCCCTGCTGGGCGGCGCGATCGGGACGTCGTCCGCGGCGGCGGCCCAGGTCGACCCGCTCCCGATCCGGCCGCACCAGACCTTCGTCGGCCAGGTCAACGGCGCCACGATCGGCGCCGTGATCCAGGTCGGCTGCTTCGGCCCGGTGAGCGGCACCTCGACCGGCCACCCGATGGCCGGTCAGTCGGTGTCGGTCCAGCTGGTGTCCGGGTCGACCCCGGCCCAGGCCCGGGTCGGCTACACCGGCGAGTCCGCCGACCACGTCCTGGTCGCCTTCGGGAACCCGACCTCGGCGGCGCCGGCCACCGAGATCAAGGCGTACGGCGTGAAGGTTGCGATCCCGCAGGACCTGAACCTGCCCTGCTACGGCACCGGCACGGTGGGCTTCGTGCCCGCGCCGACGAGCGCGACCGCGCAGCCCGCGACCGTCGACGTCACGTACGTCAGCGTGGGCGCGACCCCCGCGGGCTGAGCTCGGCGGCGGCGCCCGCCGCGGCCGGGTCCGCGACGGCGGAACGGGCGACGACGCGGCCCGGGCGGCGGGCGCCGCCGCGCTCCAGCACCATCGACGCCGCCGCCAGCAGCACCGCGACGCCGGCCAGGCCGACGCCGACCCAGTTGGCGGCGGTGTAGCCGTGGCCGGCCGAGATGACCAGCCCGCCGAGCCAGGCGGCGAGCGCGTTGCCGAGGTTGAAGGCGCCGATGTTGGCGGCCGAGGCGAGCGTCGGTGCCCCGGCGGCCTGGTCGAGCACCCGCTTCTGCAGCGGCGGGGTGGTGGCGAAGCCGAGCGCGCCGACGGCGAAGACGGTGACGGCCGCGGCGGCCTGGTGGTGCGCGGTCACGGTGAAGGCGGCGAGCACCGCGGCCAGGCCGCCGAGCGCGGTGAGCAGCGCGGGCATCAGCCGCCGGTCGGCGAGCCTGCCGCCGGCCAGGTTGCCGACGACCATGCCGAGGCCGAGCAGCACCAGCAGCCAGGTCACGCCGCCGTCGGAGAAGCCGGCGACGTCCGTCATCATCGGCGCCAGGTAGGTGATGGCGGCGAAGACCCCGCCGAAGCCGAAGACGGTCGTGCCGAGCGCGAGCAGCACCTGCGCGTTGCGGAAGACGGCGAGCTCGTGCCGCAGGCTCACGCCCTCCGGGCGCGGCAGGTCGGGCACCAGTCGGGCGACGCCGAGCAGGCCGGCCACCCCGAGGACGGCGACGACCAGGAAGGTGACCCGCCAGCCGGCGCCCTGGCCGACGAGGGTGCCGAGCGGCACTCCGACGACGTTGGCGACGGTCAGCCCGGTGAACATCATCGCGATCGCGCCGGCCCGCCGGGCGGGCGCGACCAGCTCGGCGGCGACGACCGAGCCGATGCCGAAGAAGGCGCCGTGCGCGAGCGAGGTGATCACCCGCCCGGCCAGCAGCACCCCGAAGTCGGGGGCGGCGGCCGAGACCAGGTTGCCGACCGTGAACAGCGCCATGAGCAGCATCAGCATCCGCTTGCGGGCGATACGCGTGCCCAGCGCCGTCATGACCGGCGCCCCGGCGACGACGCCGAGCGCGTACCCCGTGACGGCCAGGCCCGCGGTCGGGACCGAGACGTCGAAGGCGTCGGAGATCTGCGGCAGCAGCCCGATGGGGACGAATTCCGTGGTGCCGATCCCGAAGGCCCCGATGGCCAGGGCCAGCAGCGCGAGAGGCATGAGAGGCAACCCTTCCGGTAGTCCCGTGGCCCCGCGGCTCCGCCGCCGCAGGGCGCGGCAGCACGTTGCCCGCATGGGCCCGTAACAAGCGTCGACAATAATTGCAGACGCGGATTAATTGCAAGCGCGTTAGAGTGGGGCCAGTGCGCACGGCAGCGGAGCCGGGCGCCGGACCGCCCGCACCGGGCCAGGAGGAGCGATGACCGCCACGGATCCGGCCATGACCGCACTCGCCGGCGGGTGGTGCGCGCTGTCCCTGCTGCACGGCCGGATCGAGGCGCACATCGAGCGTGCGCTGCAGGCCGACCACGAGCTGAGCGTCCGGGAGTTCTCGCTGCTGGACGTGCTCAGCCGGCAGCACGACGGCGAGGGCGGCCATCTGCAGATGAAGCAGGTCGCCGACGCGGTGGTGCTCAGCCAGTCCGCGACGACCCGGCTGGTCACCCGGCTGGAGGAGCGCGGGCTGCTGTCGCGCTACCTGTGCCCGACCGACCGGCGCGGTATCTACACCGACGTCACGGCGGCCGGCGCCGAACTGCTCGACGCCGCCCGTCCGACCAACAACGCGGCCCTGCGCGAGGCCCTCGACCAGGCCGCCCAGGACCCGCGGCTCGCCCCGCTGGTCAGCGCCGTCGAACACCTCGCCGACCCGGTCGGCGCCTGACACCCCCGCCCCGCCCGCGGCCGGCGCGGGTACGGTACGAGCGGGGCCGCGGCCCGGCGTCCGGCCGGTGGCGCGCCCCGCAGGACACCGGTGGGACCGGACACGACAGCAGCGGGAGGACGCCGTGCGGATCGCGGTCTTCGGCAGCACCGGCGCGACCGGGCGCCAGGTGGTCGCCCAGGCACTGGCCGCCGGCCACGAGGTGACCGCCTTCGTGCGCGACCCGGCCAAGGCGCCGCCCGCGCACTCCGGGCTGACGATCACCGTCGGGCAGGTGACGTCCGACCAGGACGCGGTGACCGCCGCGGTCGCCGGCACCGACGCCGTGGTGGTCACGCTGGGCACCGCGCGCACCTGGCAGGGCCTGCGCGCGCCCGCCCTGATGGCCGAGGCGGCGCCGCGGATCGTGGCGGCGATGCGCGCCGCGGAGGTCTCCCGGGTGGTCTGGCTGTCCGGCCTCGGCGTCGGCGACACGCTCGGGGAGGTCCCACCGCTGCCGCGGCTCGGCTACCGGCTGCTGCTCGGCCGGGTCTACGCCGACAAGGCCGCGGGCGAACGGGTACTGCGCGACAGCGGCCTGGACTGGACGCTGGTCTACCCGGTGATGCTCACCAACGGCGCCCACACCCGCCGCTACCGGCACGGCGAGAAGCTCGCGCTCCACGGGATGCCGACCGTCTCCCGGGCCGACGTCGCCGACTTCCTGCTGGGCCGGGCCGTCTCCGGCGACTACCTGCACAAGGTCGCGGTGGTCGCGGACTGAGCGACCCGGCGGGTCCGGCCGTGAACCGGGCGGCCCGCGGGGGGAGTTACGATCGTCCCTCCGCGGGTGCCGCTTCGGCGCCCGGTCAGCGGTGACGGCGGATTCGGGAAGGCGGCGGCGGCCCGCGATGAAGGTGGTTGTCTTCGGTGCCTCCGGCATGATCGGGCACGGGGCGCTGCGCGCCGCGCTGCTGGACGGCGGCGTGACCGAGGTGGTCGCGGTGGGGCGCGCCCCGCTGGGCGTCGACCACCCCAAGCTGCGCGAGGTCGCGCACGCCGACTTCACCGACCTGTCCCCGGTCGCGGCCGAGCTGGCCGGCGCGGACGCCTGCTTCTACTGCCTGGGGGTCTCCACCAGCGGCCACAGCGCCGAGGTCTACCGCCGGGTCAGCTACGACTTCCCGCTCGCCGCCGCGCGCCTGCTGTCGGCCGGCAACCCCGAGCTGGCCTTCACCTACGTCTCGGGCGCCGGCACCGACAGCACCGAGCAGGGCCGGGTGGCCTGGGCCAGGGTCAAGGGCCGCACCGAGAACGCACTGCTGGCCCTGGACATGCGCGCGTACATGTTCCGCCCCGGCTGGATCCGCCCGGTGGACGGCGCCGTCTCCCGCACCCCGCTCTACCGCACCGTCTACCGGCTGACCTCGTGGCTCTACCCGCTGGCGCACCGGCTGGCACCGGACCGGGTCACCACCACCGCGCTGCTGGGCCGGTCGATGCTGGCGGCCGTCCGGCTGGAGGGCGCGGGCCCGCACATCCTCTCCACCCGGGACATCAACCGGCTCGGCGCCTGAGCGCCGCGCGTCCCGCCCGGACGGCGGGCGGCCGTTCGGCGAGTCGGGCGGTCTTCCGGGGCGCTGGACATACCCGGCGCGGTCAGCGGGCACAAGCAGGGTCATGACCGAGATCGGCCTTCCCGACGGCATCCGTGCCTGCCTCTTCGACCTCGACGGTGTCCTCACCCCGACGGCGCTGGTGCACGCCGCCGCCTGGAAGGACACCTTCGACGCGGTGCTGCGCACCATCGAGGGCCCGGACTTCCAGCCCTTCGACGCGACCACGGACTACGACACCTACGTCGACGGCCGGCCGCGCGCGGACGGGGTGCGCAGCTTCCTGTCCTCGCGCGGCATCGAGCTGCCCGAGGGCGAGGAGGACGACCCGCCCGAGCTGAACACCGTGCATGGCGTCGGCAACCGCAAGAACGTGCTGGTGCTGGACAAGATCCGGGAGGAGGGCGTCGAGCCCTACCCCGGCTCGGTGCGCTACCTGGAGGCGGTGCGCGCCGCGGGGCTGCGCACCGCGGTGGTCTCCTCCTCCGCCAACTGCCGGGACGTGCTGGTCGCCGCCGGGATCGAGCAGCTGCTCGACGTGCGCATCGACGGCAACGTGGCCCGCGAGCGGGGCCTGCGCGGAAAGCCCAAACCGGACACCTACCTGGAGGCGGCGAGCGACCTGGGCTGCGGCCCGGACGAGTCCGCGGTCTTCGAGGACGCACTGGTCGGCATGGACGCCGGGCGCGCCGGGCGGTTCGGCCGGGTGGTGGGCGTGGACCGCACGGGGCAGGCCGAGGAGCTGCGCCGGCACGGCGCCGACACGGTCGTCACCGACCTCGCCGAACTGCTGGAGCCCGCCAGGTGATCACCGACCCGGCCTACGAGGTCTCACCCTGGAGCCTGCGCGAGCTGGAGCTCAACCTCGACCTGCTGCCGCAGAGCGAGTCGGTGTTCGCACTGTCCAACGGCCACATCGGCTGGCGCGGCAACCTCGACGAGGGCGAGCCCAACGGCCTGCCCGGCACGTACCTCAACGGGCTGCACGAGCTGCACCCGCTGCCGTACGCCGAGGCCGGCTACGGCTACCCGGAGTCCGGGCAGACGGTCATCAACGTCACCAACGGCAAGCTGATCCGGCTGCTGGTCGACGACGAGCCGTTCGACCTGCGCTACGGCACGGTCCGCTCGCACGTGCGGGAGCTGGACCTGCGGGCCGGGGTGCTGCGCCGGGAGTGCGAGTGGGTCTCCCCCGCCGGGCGCGCGGTGCGGGTGCGCTCGACCCGGATGGTGTCCTTCCGGCAGCGCGCGGTCGCCGCCATCGCCTACGAGGTCGAGCCGCTGGACGGCGAGGTGCGGCTGGTGGTGCAGTCGGAGCTGGCGGCCAACGAGGAGGTGCCGCACTCCCCCGGCGACCCGCGGGTGTCGGCCGCGCTGTCCTCGCCGCTGCAGAGCGAGGAGCACGGCGCCGCGGGCACCCGGCTGCGGCTGGTGCACTCCACCACCCGCAGCAGGCTGCGGGTCGCGGTGGCCGCCGACCACCGGGTGGAGGGCCCGGCGGGCACCACACAGGTGTCCGCGGACTCCGCCGACGACGTCAGCCGGCTGACCGTCACCTCGGTGGTGGGCGCCGGGCAGGCGCTGCGGCTGGAGAAGTTCGTCGCCTACGGGTGGTCGGCGACCCGCTCGCTGCCGGCGCTGCGCGACCAGGCGGACGCGGCGCTGGTGGGCGCCCGGGACACCGGCTGGAAGGGGCTGCTGGACCAGCAGCGGGCGTACATGGACGACTTCTGGGAGCGCGCCGACGTCGAGGTGGACGGCGACACCGAGATCCAGCAGGCGGTGCGCTTCGCGCTCTTCCACGTGCTCCAAGTCGGCGCGCGGGCCGAGGAGCGGGCCCTCCCCGCCAAGGGCCTGACCGGCTCCGGCTACGACGGCCACACCTTCTGGGACGCCGAGACGTTCGTGCTGCCGCTGCTGACGTACACCTCGCCGCGGGCCGCCGCCGAGGTGCTGAGATGGCGGCGCAACACCCTGCCGACCGCGAAGGAGCGGGCCCGCCAACTGGGCCTCGCGGGCGCGGCCTTCCCGTGGCGGACGATCAACGGCGAGGAGGCGTCCGGCTACTGGCCGGCCGGCACCGCCGCCTTCCACGTCAACGCCGACATCGCCGACGCGGTCGTGCGCTACGTCGCCGTCACCGGGGACGAGGCGTTCGAGCGCGACACCGGGCTCGAACTCCTCGTCGAGACCGCCCGGTTGTGGCGCTCGCTGGGCCACCACGACCACGCGGGCGCCTTCCACATCGACGGCGTGACCGGGCCCGACGAGTACAGCGCGATCAGCGACGACAACGCCTACACCAACCTCATGGCGCAGGCGAACCTGGAGGCCGCCGCGGACGCCGCCGAGCGGCATCCGCGGCACGCCGCCGAGTTCGGCGTGACCGACGAGGAGACCGCCGCCTGGCGGGACGCGGCCGCCGCGATGACGCTGCCCTTCGACGACGGCCTCGGGGTGCACGAGCAGTCGGCGGGCTACACCCGCCACCAGGTCTGGGACTTCGCGGGCACCCCCGAGGACCACTACCCGCTGATGCTGCACTACCCGTACTTCGACCTCTACCGCAAGCAGGTCGTCAAGCAGGCCGACCTGGTGCTGGCGATGTACCTGCGCGGGGACGCCTTCACGCTGGAGCAGAAGGCCCGCAACTTCGCCTACTACGAGCCGCTGACGGTCCGCGACTCGTCGCTGTCGGCCTACTGCCAGTCGGTGCTCGCCGCCGAGGTCGGGCATCTGCAACTGGCGTACGACTACCTGGGCGAGTCGGCGATGATCGACCTGGAGGACCTGGAGAACAACGCCCGCGACGGGCTGCACATCGCAGCGCTGGCCGGCACCTGGACGGCCCTGGTGGCCGGGCTCGGCGGCATGCGGCTCTTCGACGGCGGCCGGCTGCGTTTCGCGCCCCGGCTGCCGGAGACCCTCAGCCGCATCTCCTTCCGGCTGCTCTTCCGCGGCCGCCGACTGCGGGTGGAGGTCGGCCGCAACACCGCCACGTACACCCTGGCGGCCGGCGAGCCGCTCCAGCTGGTCCACTACGGCGTGGAGTTCACCCTCACCACGGACAAGCCCGCCGAGCACGACCTGCCCACCCCCGAGCACCGCCCACCGCCCGCCCAACCGCCCGGCCGCGCCCCGCTGCGCCGCCCGCAGCACCCGAAGTAGCCGCGCGGGGCGGGCTCCCGCCCGTACCGAAGCGGTGACGCGCGCGCGGACCGGGTGACAGACTGGCCGGGTGCGCGACTACGACCTACTGGTGATCGGTTCGGGCCCCGGCGGGCAGAAGGCGGCCATCGCGGCCGCGAAACTCGGCAGGCGGGCGGCCCTGGTGGACCGCACCGACCGGCTCGGCGGGGTGTCCCTGCACACCGGCACGATCCCGTCCAAGACGCTACGCGAGGCGGTGCTCTACCTCACCGGTCTCAACCAGCGGGATCTGTACGGGCAGAGCTACCGGCTCAAGGAGGACATCACCGTCGCCGACCTGACGGCCAGGACGCAACACGTCGTCGGCCGCGAGGTGGACGTGGTGCGCAGCCAGCTGTCCCGCAACCGCATCACGGTGCTGGACGGCACCGGGCGCTTCCTGGACGAGCACACCGTGGCCGTGACCGACGCGGGCGGCCAGGAGCGCGTGGTGACCGCCGACCGCGTCGTCATCGCCACGGGAACGCGGCCGGCCCGCCCGGCGAGCGTGGAGTTCGACGACCGCACGGTGATGGACTCCGACAGCGTGCTGCGCATGGAGCGGGTGCCGCGCTCCATGGTGATCGTCGGCGCCGGGGTGATCGGCATGGAGTACGCCTCGATGTTCGCCGCGCTGGGCAGCCGGATCACGGTCGTCGAGCAGCGCGAGGGCATGCTGGACTTCTGCGACGCCGAGATCGTCGAGGCGCTGCGCTACCACCTGCGCGACCTCGGGGTGACCTTCCGTTTCGGCGAGACCGTCGCGGCCGTGGAGCGGCACGAGAACGGCACCCTGACGGTGCTGGCGAGCGGCAAGAAGATCGCGGCCGACGCCGTCATGTACTCCGCGGGGCGGCAGGGCCTCACCGACGAGCTGGCCCTGGACCGGGCGGGCCTGGCCGCGGACAAGCGCGGCCGGCTCGCGGTGGACGAGCACTACCGCACCGCGGTGCCGCACATCTACGCGGTCGGCGACGTCATAGGCTTCCCCGCGCTCGCCGCGACCTCGATGGAGCAGGGCCGCTGCGCGGCCTACCACGCCTTCGGCGAGCCGGTGCACGCGCTCGCCGACCTCCAGCCGATCGGCATCTACACGATCCCGGAGATCAGCTTCGTCGGCCGCACCGAGGACGAGCTCACCGATGCCTCGGTCCCCTTCGAGGTGGGCGTCTCGCGCTACCGCGAGCTGGCCCGCGGCCAGATCATCGGCGACGCGCACGGCATGCTCAAGCTGCTGGTGTCCCCGCAGGACCGGCGGCTGCTGGGGGTGCACTGCTTCGGCACCGGCGCGACCGAGCTGATCCACATCGGGCACGCCGTGATGGGCTGCGGCGGCACGGTGGACTACCTGGTCGACGCCGTCTTCAACTACCCGACGCTGGCGGAGTCGTACAAGGTGGCGGCGCTCGACGTCACCAACCGCATGCGGCAGATCGACCGGCTCGGCGACTGACGCGCGGCCCGGCGCCCTCCCCGGATTTCCCGGTCCCCGCCCGGGCATTGACAACGACGGTCGCCGTGTCAAATATGGGAGCGCTCCCACGCACCGCACCGCGCACACCCCCCACGTCACGCCTCGCGAAGGTGAGAGACCGTTGCGTCCAGGCATTGCGAAAAGCTCGGCACATCCGCGCAGACGGCTCGCCGCCTGCGCCTCCGCGCTGGCGCTCGGCGCCGCGCTGCTCGCCGGCGGTGGCACCGCGCTGGCCGATCCCGGCGACCCGGCCGCGCAGCCCGTCGGCGTCACGGTGAACGCCGCCGAGGGCCAGGGCACCATTCCGGCCACCGCCTACGGCCTCAACAGCGCGGTGTGGGACTCCCAGATGAACGTCCCCGAGGTCCAGAACCTGCTGTCGGCCGCGAACATCGGCATGCTGCGCTACCCCGGTGGCTCCTACGGCGACATCTACCACTGGGTCGACAACACCGCCCCCGGCGGCTACGTCGCGCCCGGCACCGACTTCGACGCCTTCATGGGCACCGTCAAGAAGATCGGCGCCCAGCCCATCCTGATCGCCAACTACGGATCCGGCACCCCGAAGGAGGCCGCGGACTGGGTGCGCTACGCCAACGTCACCAAGGGCTACGGCGCGAAATTCTGGGAGGTCGGCAACGAGCTGTACGGCAACAGCCACTACGGCGGCAACTGGGAGACCGACAACCACGCCGACACCTCGCCGACGGCCTACGGGAACAACGTCGCCGACTACGTCACCGCGATGAAGGCCGTCGACCCCACGGTCAAGGTCGGCGCGGTCCTGACGCTGCCCGGCAACTGGCCGGACGGCGTGATGGCGGGCAGCGAGACGTCGGACTGGAACCACACGGTGATCCCGCTGATCGCCGGCAAGGCCGACTTCGTCATCGTCCACTGGTACCCGGGCGGCTCGGACGCGGCCGGGATGCTCAACACCCCCTCCCAGCTGGCGGGCGAGCTGGCCCAGCTGCACGACCAGCTCGCCGAGAACGGCGCGGCGGACATGCCGGTCGCACTGACCGAGCTGAACTCCAACGTCTTCGAGGACACCCAGCCCAACGCCCTGTTCGGCGCCGACGCGTACCTGACGGCGCTGCAGAACGGCGTCTTCACCGTCGACTGGTGGGACACCCACAACGGGCCCGGCTCGATCAGCACCGCCCCGGACGGCGCGACGGACTTCAACGACTACGGGATCCTCTCCAGCGGCACCTGCGTCGGTGACGTGTGCGAGCCGCCGCTCAACACGCCCTTCGCGCCTTACCACGCCATCTCGATGCTCAGCCACCTCGGCACGCCGGGCGACCAGCTCATCGGGGCGGCCAGCGGCAGCCCGCTGGTTGCGGCGCACGCGGTGCACCGCAAGAACGGCGACCTGAGCGTCATGCTCATCAACAAGGACCCGGCCAACGCGCAGACCGTGGCCCTGGACTACCGGAACTTCGTCCCGGACGGGTCGACGGCGACCGTCGACACCTTCCGCGACCAGGCCTCGTCGATCGACAGCACCACCGCTCCCGCCACCGGGAGCTGGACGCTGCCGCCGTACTCGATCACCACGGTCACCGTGCACCCGAAGGCCGGCACCGGCTCGGCCCTCAGCGCACCGGGCGCGCCGAAGGTCACCGCGGCGGACGCCACGAACGCGACGGTCAGCTGGACGCCGTCGACCGGCGGCAAGGCCGACCGCTACGAGGTCTACCGGCAGATCGGCGCCAACAGCGAGCTGGTGGCGACCTCGACCGGCACCTCGGCGACCGTCCACAACCTGGTGCCCGGCAGCACCGGCACCTGGAACATCCTGGCCAGGGACGCCAACGGGCACCTGTCGCGGCCCTCGGACCCGCTCACCGTCCGCACCGGCACCCCGCAGGACTCCACCTGCAAGGTGTCGTACGATCTGACGGCAGGCTGGGGCAGCGGCTTCAACGCCAACGTGACGGTCACGAACACCGGACCGGCGACCATCAACGGCTGGACGCTCGCCTTCTCCTTCCCGAGCAGCGGTGAAACGGTCAGCGGCTTCTGGAACGCCAACCTGAAGTCCGAGGGCAGCCATGTGACGGCGACCCCGGTCGACTGGAACGCCACGCTCGCCCCGAACGGCGGCAACTCGGCGACCTTCGGCTTCACCGGCGCGAACAACGGCGCCTACCAGCCGCCGACGGTCTTCACCCTCAACGGGACGGTCTGCACCACGGTGTGACATCCTGCCCACCGGACTGCCTGCCGCACCCGGCGCCTGTCAGGGGCGCCGGGCGCGGCAGGCGCTTTTCCCGCCCCCTTCACGCCCTTCACGGCAGGCGCCGTCCGCCGCTCCAGGCCAGCAGCCGCTCCGCGCTCCAGGTGGTGACGACGCGCTCGGCCGGGATCCCGGCCTCCTCGGCGCGCGCGCAGCCGTAGGCCTGCCAGCCGAGCTGGCCGGGGGCGTGGGCGTCGCTGTCGATCGCGAAGAGCACGCCGGCGTCCCTGGCGAGCGCGAGCAGCCGACGCGGCGGGTCGAGCCGCTGCGGGCTGCTGTTGATCTCCACCGCGGTGCCGGCCGCGGCGCACGCGGCGAAGACCGCCTCGGCGTCGTACGAGGACTCCGGGCGGGTCCGGCGCTCGCCGACGAGCCGGCCCGTGCAGTGACCGAGCACGTCCACCAACGGGTTGCCGACCGCGGCGAGCAGCCGGCGGGTGAAGGCGGGCGCGGCCATCCGCAGCTCGGAGTGCACCGAGGCGACGACGACGTCCAGCCGGCCGAGCAGCTCGTCGTCCTGGTCGAGTGAGCCGTCCGGGAGGATGTCGCACTCGATGCCCGTCAGCAGCCGGAAGGGCGCGGGCCCCCGGGCGAGGCGCCCGTTCAGCTCGGCGACGGTGTCGAGCTGGCGGCGCAGCCGGTCGGCGGTCAGCCCGTGGGCGACGCGCAGCCGCGGCGAGTGGTCGGTGAGCACCGCCCACTCGTGCCCGGCGGCACGGGCTGCGTCCGCCATCACCGCGATCGGGCTGTTGCCGTCGGACCAGTCGGAGTGCAGGTGGCAGTCGCCGCGCAGCGCCGCGCACAGGGCGGCGCCACCGGAGACGGGCGGGCCGCCGTGGTCGCGTTCGAGGTCGGCGAGGTAGCCGGGGGTGCGTCCCTGCGCGGCCTCGGCGAGCACGGTGCCCGTAGTGCTGCCGATGCCCTTGAGGTCGGTGAAGCGGCGGGCCGCCGTACGCCGCTCCAGCTCGCCGGGCGGCAGGGCGGCCAGCACGGCGGCGGCGTTGCGGAACGCGCGGATGCGGTAGACGGGCGCGTCGGCGCGTTCCAGCAGGAAGGCGATCCGCTCCAGTGCCTCGATCGGCTCCATGGACACCCGTTTCCCGGCCCGGCCCCGCGCGTAACGGCGGGGCGCGGCGGGTCACACGTTCGCGTCCGCCCGGGACGGGGCGGCGGCCGCCGTCAGACGTTGGGCACGTGCAGGGCGTCCCAGGTCTCCTTGCCGGGAGGCCATTTCAGGGCCGAGCCGGTCCAGCCCTTGTGGTGCTCGGTGTTGTACTTGCGCTGCCAGGCCTCGTAGGAGGCGACGTCGCCGGAGCCGATGACGTCCTTGTCGGCCGTGCTCCGGTAGTGGTTGCAGCCGACCGCGACCAGCCGGTCGTGCATCGCCGCCACGACGGGCGAGCGGCGCCCGGTGGTGAACCAGGCGGTGCCCGGGAAGGGCTCGTACCGCGGTGCCGGGGCGCTCCTGCCCGCCCAGGCGTGCAGGGCGGCGCGGTCGGCGAAGCTCCCGACGTTGCGGTCCAGGCCGCCCGCCTCGCTGTACTGGTGGAAGAGCCAGGGGTGCTCGACGCGGGGGTGGCCCTTGGGCGCCGAGGGGTCGGCGATCCACAGGCCGTCGGCGCAGTAGGACGTGCTGTCGCGATGGAGCCAGAAGTCGCGGTTGCAGTAGAGGACCACGCGGTGCTCGGGCGCTTTGGCCTTGACGTGGCGCAGCCAGGCGTCCTTGTCGGCGCCGGACACGCCGGTGTCCTCCCAGTCGAAGGCCAGGAAATCCCCGGCCTTCGCCCCGGCGTGCGCGAGGAAGTAGTCGGCCTGGGCGCTCACCGAGCCGGGCCGGGCGAAGTGGTAGTGGCCGACGACCAGGCCGTGCTCGCGGGCGGTGGCGACCTGCCCGGCGTGCTTCGGATTGGTGTAGCTCGACCCCTCGGTGGCCTTGACGACGACGAAGTCCAGGCCGCTGGTGCTGTAGTCGCTGCTCTGGTAGGAGGCGACGTCGATGCCGTTGACCGTCACGGCGGTCCCTTTCCGTGCTCGTGCGCTGGTGGTGCGGTGGTGCGGTGGTGCGGGGCTCTCGGGGGCTGGGGGCTCGGGTCGGGGCCGGCGCGGTCGCCGATCCGGGGGCGGTCAGTGCACGGGGCCGACGTCGAAGGTGTCGCCGCAGACGACGGGGTTGTTCGTGGCCAGCGTCATGGACTGGGTCGATCCCGGCGGGTAGACCATGATCAGGGTGGGCGTCCGCCAGCAGCCGCCGTCCCTGACCCCCTGGTTGAGGGTGTGCAGGTCGGCCTCGACGGTCTGGCCCGGGGCGATCCGCACCGCGGCCGCCGTCACCGTCTGCCGCGTCGCGGCCTTGCCGATGACGCTGCCGTCGCCCCGCAGCAGGGACACGCCGGGGAAGCCGTTGAGGGTGCAGCTGTGCCCGGTGGTGTTGGTGAAGTCCAGCGGGAAGTAGATGTTGCCGGCGCCCGGGTCGCCGCGCCCCAGTGTCATCTTGAGGTCGGTGACGGTGCAGCGGGCCGCGGCCTGCTGCTGCGTACCGCCGGAGGAGCCCGAGGAACCGGCGGCCCCTGCCGTCGCCGGGGGCTCGGTGGTGCCCGCCGGGGGCTCCGGGGCGGTCGTGGCCTGACCGGCGGAGGCGCCGTCGGTGGGCGTCGCCGCGCCGGACGTGGTGGCCGGGGCGGAGTGCGTGCCGTTGCCGTCCGCGGTGGGACCGGCGGCCGAGCCGTCGCCGCCGCCGTTGCAGCCGGCGGCCGCGGCGGACAGCAGCGCCACCGCCGCGGCGGTGAGAACGGCCGGACGGCGCCGCGACCGCGGCCGCGACCGGTCCGCCGTCGCGGAGTGAGAGGACGAGTTAGCCATACTGCTCGGTTTCTCACGCCAGGCCCGCTTCGAACCTCGTCCGGCCCGATTGTTGCCGTTTCCGCACATTGTCACCGTGCGGAACAGCGGAAACGGCACACCCGTACGGCCCGCGTACACACGGGCGAACCGGGCCGCACGCCCCGCCGCCGCGCCCGCGCCGGTCGCGGTCAGTCGCGTTCGCCGCGCCGCTTGCGGACCTGCCACACCACCAGCGCCGCCACCACGACCACGGCGACCACGATCGCCACCGCGGTCCCCGCCGTCTTCTCGACGCGCTTGTAGGCATTTCCGGCGAAGTAGCCCAGCAGGGTGAAGCCGACACCCCACACCAGCCCGCCCATCGCGTTGAAGAGCAGGAACGTCGGATAGCGCATCCGCGAGATGCCGGCGAGCGCGGGCATCATGGCGCGGAAGAAGGCGATGAAGCGCCCGAGGAAGACCGCGGCGGGGCCCCGCCTGCGGATGAGGTCCCGCGCCTGGTCGATCCGCTCGCGGTGTCCGCGCAGCGTCCTGACCTCCAGGATGCGCGGCCCGTACCGCCGCCCGATCTCGTAGCCGACCGAATCCCCCGCGACAGCGGCCAGCACGACCACGGCGGCCAGCCAGTACACCGAGACCCGTCCCTCGTTGGCGATCACCCCGCCCAGCACCACGGCGGTCTCGCCGGGCAGCACGAAACCGAAGAAGAGCGCGTCCTCGCAGAAGACGAGGGCTCCCACGACGGCGTAGACGGCGGGGCCGGACAAGCGCGAAAGCCAGTCGGTGATGGAGTGCATGGAGGAAGCCTTCCCCCGCGCGGCCGCCCGTCTGCACCGCGGTGTGCGCGAACCGGGGCGTCCCGGCCACCGCGGATCCGCGAGGCCGGCAGAGCGTGGGGCAGCCGGGCGCGGGCGGTTGTCCGGGGGTGCGGGCGGTTGTCGGGGGGTGTTCCGGGGGGGTGAAAGGCACGTTGGGCGCGCATTCACGCACTCCTCACCGGAAATTACCTCCCCGGGCCGCAACGGGACGGGCCGCCGGCTCGTCCAATGGGTACGGGCACGTGGCAGGAGGCGGGACCTATGGCGGGGGCGGGGACGCAGGGCCTACGGCGGGCCGGCGCGGCGGGGGCGGCGGTCGCGGCCGTGCTGGTGTGGCTGCCGGGGGCGGCGCAGGCGGCGCCGGGCGACCCGCCCGGCGGGTGGACGCTGCCCACTTTCACCGCGCAGCCGGCCGCGACGGACTACGCCGACCGCACGGTCACGCTGGCCGGGCGGCTGGAGCGGGGCGGCCGCGAGGGCGGCGGCCCGCAGGAGCCCGCGGCGGGCGCGACGGTGGACCTCGTCGCCGGGGATCCGTCCGGCGCCGGCGCGCAACTGCTGGGCACCGTGACGACCGGCCCGGGCGGCGCCTTCCGGCTGCCGGACGCGACGATCGGCCTGCGCCCGGCGGACGCGGGCCCGGGGCCGTGGACCGTGCCGGTGCACGCGCTGCACCGTACGCCCGGCCCCGGTGGGGGCGCGTACGGCTCATGGGACGCCGAGGCGGAGGTGGACGTCACGGCGGTGCCCAGTGCCGTACGGCTGACGGCCGCCTACACGCTGGGCGCCCCGGCCGCCCAGGGCCGTACGGTCACGGCCGCAGGCCTCGTCGAGCGGGCCGCGGACGGCGGCTGGCTCCCGGTCGCGGGCGTGCCGGTGCGGATCGGCTACCTGCCGGCCGGCGGCTCAGCACCCGTGGCCCGTACGGTACGCACCGGGGCCGACGGGCGCTTCGCCGCGGACGTCACGGCGACCGCGACGGGGACGGCGTCCACCTCCCTGGCGGCGGCGGAGGACCCCTACCTCGACGCGAGCGGCGCCGCGCCGCAGACCCTCCAGGTCCAGGTGGCGCCTCCCGACCCGGCGACGGCCACGGACGCACCCACGACCCCGCCGCACCGCGCGGCACCGGCGGCGCGCCACCGCACCGCGGCGGCCACCGCGACCGCGGCCGCCCGCAGGTCCGACGCCGCCCCGGTCCCCTCGCCGACCGCGCCGGGGGCCACCCAGCAGCCCGGCAGCCTCGCGATGACCGGCTCCGGCGGCTTCACCCGCGCGGCGTTCCTGACCGGCGGCAGCACCCTGATCGCCGCGGGCCTGCTGCTGGCGGTGGCCCGTCGCCGCATCGCCCGCGCGGCGGGCTGAGAAGGCGCCCCCTCGGCCGGCACCGTGGCGGGCTCAGCCACCGTAGAGCTGCCGGTAGGAGGGGAAGTCGCCGCCCGGACCCGTGACGGGCTCGGCAGCCAGCACGGCGTTGCGGATCGCGCGGGCGAGGGTGTCGGCGCCCGCGGCGAAGATCGCGTCGAGGGCGCCGGCAGCGAGGTGGACGCCGAAGGCCGGGTCGGCGGCGGGCTCGCCGTGCGGGAGGAGCGGGCGGGCGCCGGTGGCCACGGCGAAGACGGTGTCGCCGTCGGAGAGCAGGTGCACCGGGCGGATGGCGCGGGCCAGCCCGTCGTGGGCCGTTCCGGCGAGCTTGTGGGCCTGGGAGCGGGAGAGGTCCGCATCGGTGGCGACGACCGCGAGGGTGGTGTTCAGCGGACCGGCCGCCCGCCCGGCGTTCCGCGCGGCCGCGGCGGCCAGGCGTTCGCGCGCCCGTTCCCGTACGCCCTGCGGGACGGGCGGCGCGCCCGGGGCCGCGGCCCAGAGCAGGCCGGTGGCCGGGTCGACGGCGGAGCCCGCCGCGTTGACGACCGCGAGGGCCGCCACGGTGACGCCGGAGGGCAGGACGGTGCTCGCGGTGCCGGTGCCGCCCTTGAGGCCGCCGACGACCGCGCCCGTCCCGGCGCCGGCGGCGCCCTGCGGCACAGGGGCGCCCTGCGGGGACGCGGCGGCGGCCGTGGCGGCTGCCCGGCCCATCGCGGCGTCCGGGCGGGCGTGCCAGTCGCCGCCGCGTCCGAGGTCGAAGAGCGCGGCTGCGGGCACCACCGGCACGACACGCCCGGGCCCGCCGACGGGGAAGCCGCGGCCCTGCTCCTCCAGCCAGGCCGCGACACCCGAGGCCGCGTCGAGGCCGAAGGCGCTGCCGCCGGCCAGCACGACGGCCTCGATCCGCGGGACGATGTTGCGGGGGTCGAGCGCGTCGGTCTCCCGGGTGCCGGGGCCGCCGCCGCGGACGTCGACCGCGGTCACCGCGCCGCCGGGCGGGGCCAGGACGACGGTGACGCCGGTGAGCCAGCCGTCACCGGTGCGCTGCGCGTGGCCGACCCGCAGCCCGGCCACGTCGGTGAGCGCGTCGGCCGCGCCGGGTGCCGTTCGGTCCTCCAGGTCCTCCATGGGGCTCCCTCCTCCGCGCCGGGCGGGCGTCAGGTCCTGCCGTCCTGGCCGGTGCCGTCGGGCCGCGCGCCCGGGACGTCGTGCGCGTCCAGTGCGGCCAGGAAGGCGGCGACGTCCGCGGGCGTGACGAGCGCGCGCACCCGGCGTCCGGTGTCCAGCATCACGCCCTCGCTCTTGCGCATCCGGCCCGGGTCGAGGCTCGCCCACACCGTCCAGCCGGCGGTGCCCCACATCCGGAACTGCCCGGTCATCGGGCCGAGCCGGACCCGCTTCGCCGCGGCGAGCGAGCCGTAGGGGATCTTCTTGGTGCCCCAGGGGAAGTAGTAGCCGCGGATGCGTATCGCGTCGTCGGTGCAGCGGATCCAGGTGTCCCGGTAGGTCGCGGTCATGGCTCCAGTCTCCTCCGGGATGCGGGCCGGCAGAAGGCCCCGCCCCCGGAGGAGTCGCTTCCCGTGCTGGTCAGTGGCCCGAGGTGGCCTTGAGGCCGACGACGGCGGCTATCAGCAGGGCGACGAAGAAGATCCGCGCGGCGGTCGTGGGCTCGCCCAGCAGCAGCATCCCGGCGACGGCGGCGCCCGCCGCGCCGATGCCGACCCAGACGCCGTACGCCGTGCCGATGGGCAGCGTGCGGGCCGCCTGCGCGAGCAGGACCATGCTGGCGGCGATGCCCGCGCCGGTGGCCACGCTGGGCCACAGCCGGGTGAAGCCGTCGGTGTATTTCATACCGACCGACCAGACGACCTCGAGCAGGCCTGCGACGACAAGAAGGACCCATGCCATGACGGCACCTCCGTGATCGGGGATTTACGGGGGTGCGCCGTCTTTGCAGGGTCCCGGTACGACGCGCTCGTCGGGTCGCCCCAAGGGTAGCAAATACCGGCATTACGGTCGGGGGCACGGAGGGAGCGGCGTGCCCGCGCACCCCGCTCACGCGCGGGCAAATCCGCTCCAGAGACCCGATGTCGGCAGACATATTCGTCAAATGAGGCCGCCGTAAGCCGCATCGACCACCGGGTCATCCGAGCACTGCACCGCCGTACGGGTGTCGGCCCGGTGCCCGCGGGGAATGAGCGCGCCGATTCCCCACACCACAGGAGCCTCCTGGGCAAGGTCATGTGCGCGCCGTGCGACGCACCGCGGTCTCGACGGCCGCCACCCTGGCCGCCGGACCGTTCCTGACGGCTTCTTCGCGTGCGACCACCGCCACCCCGGCCGCACTCTCCCCCACTCCCCCGCCGCGGCGCCTCGGGCGTCCGCCGACGGCTGGACCGGCAGCCGGCCGGTCTCACCGCACAGCGGCGGGCCCTTGTACGACCACAAGGCGCTGCGGCAGATCGTGCGCGCCGGCATCGGCGGCAGCGCAGCGCGGTTGCGCATCTCCCACGCCTTCGGTGTGCGGGTGGAACAGCGGTGCCGCCGGGCCGTGGCCGACACGCGGCGGGCCGCGGGGCGGCGCCGGGCCGGGGCGCCGCATTCGGCGCGGCCTCCTCCGGGCCGGGGCGACTGTTTTCCGGCGACTGCCGTGTCTGCACGGGCAGGACAGCTCCGCGCGCCGCGGCGGGCGGAGGGAGCGGGAAGCAGAGGGAGAACGGTGGCTACCGAGAGAGTACGGATGACGTCGGCGCAGGTCTGGATCCTGGGCCTGGCCTCGGCGGCGTCGTTCATGATGTCGCTGGACAGCGTGGTCGTCACGACGATCCTGGGCACGATCCGGGAGGACCTAACGGCGTCGACCGCCGCGCTGGAGTGGGTGGTCAACGCCTACAACCTGACCTTCGCGGCGCTGCTCCTGACCGGATCGGCGCTCGGCGACCGCTTCGGGCGGCGCCGCGTCTTCACCGGCGGGCTCGCGCTGTTCACCGCCGCGTCGGTGGCGTGCGCGCTGTCGCCGGACGTGGGCGCGCTGATCGCCTTCCGGGCGCTGCAGGGCGCGGGCGCCGCCATGGTGCTGCCGCTGTCGCTCACCATGGTCGGCGCGGCCTTCCCGCCGCGGCAGCGCGGCAAGGCGATGGGCCTCTACCTGGGCATCACGGGACTGGCGACCTTCAGCGGGCCCTTTGTCGGCGGGGTCATCGCCGAGGGTCTGGCCTGGCAGTGGGTGTTCTGGCTGAACCTGCCTGTGGGCCTGGTGACCATGGCGCTCACCGGGCGCCGGATCGCCGAGAGCTCGGGCCCCGGCGCCCGCTTCGACCTGCCGGGCGTGCTGCTGGTGACGGGCGGGGCCCTCGGCCTGGTCTGGGGCCTGGTGCGGGGCAACACCGCGGGCTGGGGCAGCGCGGAGGTGCTGGGCACCTGGGCAGTGGGTGTGGTGCTGCTGGTGGCCTTCGTCCGCTGGGAGCAGCGCACTCCCGCGCCGATGCTGCCGATGCGCTTCTTCCGGCTGCGGGCCTTCGCGACGGCCAACCCGGCGAACTTCCTGGTCTTCGCCTCGCTGTACGGCACGCTCTTCTTCCTGGCGCAGTACTTCCAGACGGTACGGGGCCAGGGGCCGCTGGGCGCGGGACTGCGGCTGATGCCGTGGACGGCGACGCTGATGGTGTGCGCGCCGATCGCCGGGCGGCTCACCGACCGTTTCGGGGAGCGGGCGTTCGTGGCGGGCGGGCTGCTGCTCCAGGCCGCGGGCATGACGTGGATCGCGGCGGTCGCGGACACCGGCACCGCCTACCCGCGGCTGCTGCCGGGCCTGCTCGTCAGCGGGGTCGGGCTGACCATGGCGATGCCGGCGGCGCAGCGCGCGGTGGTCGGTGCGGTGCGGCCGCAGGAGATCGGCCAGGCGTCGGGCGCGTTCATGATGCTGCGGATCTTCGGCGGGGTCTTCGGCACCGCGGTCACCGTGGCCGTCTTCACCGGCCGCGGCGGCTACGCGTCGGGCGCCGACTTCGGCCGCGGCTTCACCGCGGCGATGGCCGCGGTCGCGGGATACGCGTTCCTGGGCATGCTCGTCGCCCTGGGCATCCCGGCCCGCCGCCCCGCGCCCGTACCTGCGGCATCCGCGGAAGCACGCGACGCCGACCGCGCACCGGTGGCCCGGCCGTGAGCCGCCGTCCGCGCGGGGGCGGCTCCCCCGCGCGGACGGGAAGCGCGGAAGCGGACTCCCGCGCGGACGGGAAGCGCGGAAGCGGACTCCCGCGCGGGCCGGGAAGGCTAGCCTTGTCCCGAAAGCCTGATCTGCGACGATCGGTTACGGGGGAGCGGCTCATGAGGAGATACGGCGCGGGCTTGGCGGCGCTGGGACTGGCGGCGGCGTCCCTGACGGGACTCGCCGCGGGCGGACCGGCGAGCGCGCTGACGCCGCCGGTGGCGATGACCGCGGACGACCTGCCGACCTGGCAGACCAACGGCGTGGTGTGGTCGCTGGCCCAGGCGGACGGCGTGGTCTTCGCGGGAGGCACCTTCTCCTCGGTGCGGCCGCCGGGCGCGGCGGCGGGCACGGACGAGCAGGAGGCGCTGAACTTCCAGGCGTTCGACGCCGCGACGGGCGCTCCGACCTCCTGCCGGCTGGCCTTCACCGTCGGCAGCGGCACCGCCACGGTGCGGGCGCTCGCGGTGTCGCCGGACCGGCAGACGCTGTACGTCGGCGGTACGTTCGGCTCCGCGGGCGGCGTCGCGGTGAGCAACCTGGCGGCGGTCGACATCGCGAGCTGCACCGTACGCACCGACTTCAAGGTCGCGGTGTCCGCGCAGGTGCGCACCATCCTGGCGACGGGCGACACCGTCTACTTCGGCGGCAACTTCACCTCGGCCGGCGGCCAGACCCGGCAGCACTTCGCGGCGGTGAGCAGCACCGGCGCGCTGCTCCCCTTCGCGCCCGCGGCCGACGACGCGGGCAAGGCGCTGCTGCTGACGCCGGACGGCTCCCGGGTGGTGCTCGGCGGCGACTTCAACACCGTCAACGGCGCCTCCTCGCACGCCCTGGCGGTGGTGAACGCCACGAGCGGCGCGATCGTCCGGACGTATCCCGGCTTCATCGGCAGCACCTCGACCGTGCAGGACCTGGCGTCCGACGCCACCGGCTTCTACACCGCCAACGAGGGCACGGGCGGCTTCGACGGCCGTATCGCCGTCGACTGGACGACGCTGAACGAGCGCTGGCGCGACACCTGCCTCGGCGCGACCCAGGCGGTACAGGTCTACCAGGGCGTGCTGTACAGCGCCTCGCACGCCCACAACTGCTCCAGCATGGGGCAGTTCCCGCAGATGAACGACCGGCAGCACCTCCTCGCCGAGTCGGTCGGCAATCCGCGCCCGCTGCTCGGCTGGTTCCCCGACACCGACGACGGCCCGGCGGGCACCGAGCAGATCGGCCCGCGGGCCATGACCACCGCGAGCAAGGACGGTACGGACTACCTGTGGGTGGGTGGCGAGTTCACCCGTATCGCCAGCAACGGCAACCGGCTCCAGCAGGGCCTGGTCCGCTTCCCGAACACCCCCGACACGCGTGCCCCCTCGGTGCCCCAGCAGGTGACGGCGGCGGTCGCCCCCACCGGGGTGCGGGTCACCTGGCAGACGTCGCTCGACCTCGACGACACAGCGCTGACGTACATCGTCTACCGGGACGGGGTGAAGATCGGGGTGGTGACCGCGTCGTCCACGTTCTGGAACGAGCCGCGGACGAGTGGCACCGACACCGGAGTGAAGCCCGGCACCACGTACAGCTACCAGGTCAGCGCGTCCGACGGGGCGGGCAACGCCAGCGCGAGGTCGGAGGCGGCGAGCGTGACCACCTCCGGCACCCCGACGGCCACCACCGTGATCGTGCCGGCGGACGCCGACAGCTACACCAACGCCGCCGCGACCGCCGTCAACTACGGCGGCGACCAGCAGCTGGCGGTCCGCGGCAGCTCCGCCTACCGGACGTACCTGCACTTCAAGCTGCCCGCGGCGCCGACCGGGATGACCCTGAAGAGCGCGTCGCTCGCCGTGCGCACCACCTCCGACGCGCTCGCGAACTCCGCCGACACGCTCAGCGTGCAGCATGTCGCGGGGAGCTGGACCGAGACGGGCGTGACATGGGCGAACCAGCCCGCCCCGGACGCCGGTTCGCTCGGCACCCTGCCCGCGCCCACCGCGCTGCAGACCGACTACAGCGCCCCGCTCACCGCGTCGGCGCTGAGCCCCTCGCTCGGCGGCGGCTACAGCCTTGCGCTGACGTCCGCGGGCACGGACTCGGCGTGGTTCTGGTCCCGGGAGGCGCCCGGCACGTCGGGCCACCCGCAGCTGACGCTGACCTTCTCCAAACCCTGACGGCAGTCCCTCCTCGCAGCCGCCGTCAGGTTCCGGTGCGCCGGAACGCCCCGCCCGGCCGCAGCCGATCCGTCGGCAGCCGCCGTCCGGCGGGGCGTCACGCGCCCCTCCCCGCCGTGGCGGGGAGGGGCGCAACCATGGAACACGATGTAACGCCGGAGCGCCCGACCGGGGGTGCTCCGGCACACCCCTCGCGGTCCTCCCTCTGTCAATGCGCCTGCGGGCGCCGCTAGTCTGCTGCGCATGGAACAGATCTGTGTAACGCGTGGCTAGGCAGCCGGGCTCCCGGGCCACGGTCCGGGCCATCGCGGCCGAGGCGGGCGTGTCGATCGCGACCGTCTCGCGGGTGATGAACGGGCACGCCTCCGTCACGCCCGACACCCGTGAGGCGGTGCGCCGGGCGGCGGCCCGGCTGGGCGCGCACGCCCCCGCGCGGCGCGGCACCGCGGACGGCGCGATCTATGTGCGCTGCCCTTACGTGCTCAGCGACTACTTCGGGGTGATCGTCTCCTCGATCGCGGAGACGCTGGACCTGTACGGGCGGCGCCTGGTGCTCAGCGCGGGCGACGCGGCCCGCGACCGCGAGGTGCTGGGCGGGCTGCCGGAGGATCCGGCCGTCGCGGGCGCGGTGCTCGTCGTGCCGCCCGAGCCGGAGCGGGACCTCGCGGCGCTGCGCGCCGCCGACTTCCCCTTCGTCGTCGTCGATCCACGCACCCCGCTGCCGCAGGACATCGCCTCCGTCTCCGCCGCCAACCTCACGGCGGCGCGCGCCGTCACCGCCCACCTGGTGCAGCTCGGCCACCGCCGTATCGGGGTGATCGGCGGCCCTGGGGACTGGCTCGCGAGCCGCTCCCGGCTCTCCGGGCACACCTCCGCGCTCGCCGACGCCGGCGTGCTGCCCGCCCCCGAGCTGCTGCGCAGCATCGAGCCGACTGCGGACTGGGGGTACACCGCGGCCTGCGAGCTGCTCGACCTGCATGATCGCCCCACCGCACTGGTCGCCTTCAACGACAAGGCGGCGGTCGGCGCGCTGCGCGCGGCGTACGAGCGGCGGCTGCGGGTGCCCGAGGACCTGTCGATCACCGGTTTCGACGACATCGACCTGAGCCGCAGCACCGTGCCGCGGCTGACGACCGTCCGCCAGCCGCTGGAGGAGATGGGCCGGATGGCCGTCTCGCTGCTCATGCGGCTGCTGGACCGGCACACCGTGGACGCGCTGCACGTCGAGCTGGCCACTCAGCTGGTGCTGCGCGGCTCGACCGGCCCCGCGCCGGCCGCCGGCCCACGATGACTTTCCCGCACCGGCCTGGTCTGTATTCCTGAGGGCCGCGTCCGCCCCCGTCCCCCTTCCCACCGTGCCGCTCGCGACGGCGCGCGTTCCGGGGACGGCGGGTCCCGGCGCCGCCCGCGGATGCCCGTGGCGCTCTGCGCGGGCCGGACCGGAGGTCATTTCTTCCCATGTCAACGACACCGACCACGCCAACCACACCGACCACATCCACACCACCCGCACCACGCACGGGATCGACGGCGCACGAGCCGGACCGGCCGGCACCCGGCGCAGCGGGAGGCGCGAAACCGGCCGCGCGGACGGCCTGGACGCTGGTCCTCGCCTCGCTCGGAGCCTTTCTGACCTCGCTCGACGTGGTGGTGGTCGCCACCGCGCTGCCCACGCTGCGTGACAGCCTGCACGCGAGCCTGGCCGAGATGGAGTGGACGCTCAACGGCTACAACCTGGCCTTCGCCTGCCTGATGCTCACCGGCGCGGCACTCGGCGACCGCTTCGGACGCCGCCGCACGTACGCGCTGGGCGTCGCCCTCTTCACGCTGGCGTCGATCGCCTGCGCGAGCGCCGGCTCCGCGCCCGCGCTGATCGCCGCCCGGGTGGTGCAGGGCGCGGGCGCCGCGGTGGTGCTCCCGCTGACGCTCACCCTGATCAGCCACGCCTTCCCGGTCGAGAAGCGGGGCGCGGCCATCGGCGTGTGGGGCGCCGTCACCGGTCTCGGGGTCGCCCTGGGGCCGGTGCTCGGCGGGGTCGTCATCCAGGACATCTCCTGGCAGTGGATCTTCTGGATCAACGTGCCGGTCGGTGTCGCGGTCGCGGTACTGGCGACGGTGGTACTGGAGGAGAGCCGCGGCAGCCGCCCGCAACTGGACCTGGTGGGCGTGGCGCTGGTCAGCACCGGGCTGCTGGGCCTGGTGTGGGCGCCGGTGCGGGCGCCCTCGGTGGGCTGGGGCTCCGCGGAGGTCGTGGCCGCGCTCGCGGCGGGCGCGGTGCTGCTGGCCGGCTTCCTCGGCTGGCAGCTCAGGGCGCGCTTCCCGATGCTGCCGCTGGGCTACTTCCGCGTACGCGGCTTCTCGGTGGCCAACGGGACGGTCTTCTTCATGACGTTCTCGCTCATCGGGTCGCTCTTCATGATCACCCAGATGTTCCAGCTGGGCCTCGGCTACGACCCGCTGCAGACGGGGCTGCGCATCCTGGTGTGGACGGCGATGCCGATGCTCGTCGCGCCGCTCGCGGGTGCGCTGTCCGAACGGATCGGCAACCGGCCCTTCATGGTGCTGGGCATGCTCCTCCAGGCGGTGGGCCTGCTGTGGCTCGCCCTGGTCGCGGACGCCGGCACCGGATACGGCAGCGTGGTCGGTCCGCTGATCGTGGCGGGTGTGGGGATCTCGATGGTCTTCCCGACGGTGGCGAACGCGGTGGTCGGCGCGGTGCCGGTCGAGGACGCCGCCGTGGCGGCAGGCACCAACAACACCGTGCGGGAGGCGGGCGGGGTCTTCGGCGTGGCCGTCCTGGTGGCCGTCTTCGCCGCCAACGGGGGCTACGGGTCGGTGAGTTCGTTCATGTCCGGCTTCCGGGCCGCCGAGGTCGTCGCGGCCGCGGCGGCCGCCGCCGGAGCGGCCGTCGCGCTGCTGGCGCCGGGCAAGCACGAGGAGGACGCCGCACGCCCGCAGCGTCCCGGCACGGCGGGCGGCACCGCCTGACCTGACCGGCCGCGGGGCGGAGGGCGCACCTTATGACCCGGACGCCACCGGCCCCGCGGCGCGGACGGACACGATCGGCGCGGACCACGGACACGCCCGCGCCGTACGGGTGTCAGGCCGCGGGGTCCGGCGGGACGCGGTCAGGGGGGCGGCCGAGGAAGGCGACGAGGCGGTCCCCCGCACGCGCCTGCGACGGTACACGCACGGGCGCCGCGAAGAGCGCGGGGCGGGTGCCGGCGTCGGCCACCTGCGGGGCGCGGCGCAGGATGGCCAGTGCCAGCGGCGCCGGGATGGGGCGGGCGTAGCCGCACGCCTGGGCGATGTCCCAGCCGTGCACGGCCACTTCGAGCGCCCCGACCAGCGCCACCGTCTCACCGGGTATGGGCATCCCGCCGACCGCGACGGGCGCGCAGGACGGGCCCGGCCGGGCCGCCCAGCACCGCCAGCTCTCCAGCAGCTCGCCCGCGCCGTCGCGTACGGCGGCGACCGGGTCCGCGGGCGGCGGGGCGCCGGGACCGGCGGGCAGCAGCGCGACTCCCCCGCGGTCGGGGGCCTCCCGCAGCGCCGCCATCGACTCGTGCAGATGCCACAGCAGGTGCTCCAGGTCCCAGCCCGCGCAGGGCGTCGGCCGCCGCAGCCGGGCGGACGTGACGGCCTCGACGCAGCCGAGCCCGTACCCGACGGCCTCCTCCAGCAGCAGCACCGCCCGGCCGCGCTCGGTCAGCGCAGCCATGACACCTCCGGCGCGGTGCCCGGGGCGAGCGCCCCGGGCAGGCCGAGGAGCGGGAAGAGCGCCGGGTCGCGGAAGACGACGGCCCGGGCGATCCGCCGCTCGCGCAGCGTCAGGACGCTGACGGCGTGCGGGTGGAAGACGCCGTCCGCACCGCGCCAGTAGATTGCGAGCGCGGGCTGCCCGTCGTTGACGGCCAGACCGCGCGACCGCTGGTCGGGGAGGACGGGGAAGACCTGCCGCCGGAGGAATTCGAGCGCGACCGAGCGGTCGGCGAACCAGACGGGCTCGGGCGGCATCTCCAGCCGCACGTCGTCGCGCAGCAGCCGGGCCAGGGCGTCGATGTCGGCCTCCTGGAAGGCGCGGGCGAAGGTCTCGACGAGGGCGCGACCTTCGGCGTCGAGGGCGTCGTGGACGTCGTCCTCGCGCGGCGCCGCGCGCTCCAGCCGCTCCCTGGCCCGCTGGAGGGCGCTGTTGACGGCGGCGGTGCTGGTGCCGAGCATCTCGGCGACCTCGGCGGCGCGCCAGGCCAGCACGTCCCGCAGGATGAGCACCGCGCGCTGCCGGGGCGGCAGTTCCTGCAGCGCGACGATCAACGCCAGGCGCACGCTGCCGCGTTCGGTGACGACCGCCGCGGGGTCGGGTGGCGGGTCGGCCATCGGCTGCACCCACTCGATGCCGCCCGCGGGCGTGTCCGTCACCACGTCCGGGTCGTCGCTGGGCGCGCCGAGCCCCGCGGGCACGACCCGGCGGCTGCGGTGCTGCAGCGCGGTCAGGCAGGCGCTGGTCGCGATGCGGTAGAGCCAGAAGCGCAGCGAGGAGCGTCCCTCGAAACCGCGGTGGCCGCGCCAGGCGCGCAGCAGGGTCTCCTGGACCAGGTCCTCCGCGTCGTGCACCGAGCCCAGCATCCGGTAGCAGTGCGCCAGCAGCTCCGGGCGGTAGGCGGCGGCCCGCTCCAGGAAGTCGTCGCCGTCGTCGGGCGCTGCGTGCGCGGTGGTGGTGTGACCGCTCAGGGTGTTCACGTGACCTCTCCGGGTGCTCAGGGGACCGGTGTCCACGAGTACAGACACCGCCCGGCCCGCAAAGTCATCGCAACCGGGGCACCCCGCGCCGTGCGGCGGATGCCCGGCTCGTCGCGGCGGGACCCCCCGTCGGCTGGGGCGGCGGCCACGGAGCCGCCGCTGAGCGGCGCTGCGCGCAGAGCGGCGCCACCGGAAGAAGGCCACCGGGCGGCGCCGATGGCGACGGCGGTGTTTCCGGCGAGTTCACGCACGGGCGTGCGGTCTCCTCGGCGCGTTGTCCTCGCGTGAGGCTCCGTGGATCCACGGAGCCTCACGGACAAGGACCAGGGCAGCCGGGAGAGTTCGCCGGCCCGCGCCGGGGTTCAGTCCTCCGTCAGCTCGACGTGCTGCGGGTAGAAGGCGACGTGCCCGGCGATCCCGCCGACCGCGGGAAAGGGCTCGGTGTACGTCCACACCGCGTCGGGCACCGTGCCGTCCGCGGTGACCAGCGCGTAGTAGGAGGCGTCGCCCTTGTACGGGCAGTACGTGCTCTTGTCGCCGGGCACCAGCACGCCCGGCTCGACGTCCTCCAGCGGGATGTACTGGACCGGCGGGTACGTCCCCTCCCGGAGGGTCAGCGCCCGCGTGGTGTCGGCGACGACCTTCCCGGCGGCGCGGACGGTGACCCGGGCGGGGTTGGGCTCGACGGTGATCGGGTGGTCCGGGCCTGGCGTCTTCACGGTGCGCTCCACGGGTCCTCCCTGAGGTTGGAGAGCGGCATCTGCGACCGTAGGCAGATCGTCCGGGCACGGTCAAGCACCCCCTGCCGCGGTGCGGTGCGGCACGGAGCCGAGCCGCCGCCGCAACGCCGTCAGGTACTCCCTGCGGTCGCCCGGGTCGGGGCCGGTGCGGCGGCGTACCGGGATCGTGCCGGTGACGGGGGCGTAGTGGCCGAAGGCCGTCTCCAGCACGCCCTCGCCGCTGGTCAGGGTGGGCAGCTGCCGTTCCAGGGCGTGCACGGCGGCCGCCGGGATGGCGCCCTCCAGCACGTGGCGGCCGGGGCCCGCCGCGCCGGGACCGCGGGGCAGCGCCCGCAGCTTCGCGAGCGCGGGCAGCACCGCGCCCAGCGCGTCGGCGGGCAGGTCCAGCCGGAAGCGGTGCACGGGCTCGTGCACCCGTGTGCCGGCCTGCCGCAGCGCGGCCGCCAGCACCAGCGGGGTCAGGTTGCGGAAGTCGCCGGAGGTGCTGGACATGCTCTTGTCGAAGACCGCGTGGGCGTGGCTCTGCCGGGCGCTGTAGCCCGAGTGCGTCACCGTCACCGTGCAGTCGGCGACCTGCCAGCCGTACAGGCCCTGGGCGAGCGTGGCGTGCACGGTCTCCTCGACGGCGGCGAAGAACGCATGGGGCAGCGAGCCGAGTTCGACCTCGCGGCGGAAGGCGACGCCGCTGCCGGGCGGCGCCGGGTCGACGCGCAGCCCGACCGTGGCCAGGAAGGGGTTGCCGTCCTTCTTGTTGAACTCCACGGCCGCGCCGCTGCCGGTGACCCGCTCGATGTGCAGCGTGGTCGTAGGCTCGAAGACCACGTCCACGCCGTATTCGCCGGCCAGGGTGGCCTGGATGACCTCCTTCTGCACCTCGCCGTAGAGGGACACCGCGATCTCCCCGCGGTCCTCGTCGCGCCGCAGCCCGATGAGCGGGTCCTGCTCGGCGAGCCGGCCCAGCGCGGTGTGCAGGGCCGCGCGGTCGGCGGTGCGGCGCGCGGCGACGACCGTCTCCAGGGTGGGCGGTGCGAAGTGCCGGGAGGGCGCCGCCGCCGGGTCGAGAGCCCCGACGGTGTCGCCGATCCGCACCTCGCCGAGGCCCCACACCCTGGCGATGCGCCCGGCGGGCACGCTCGCCGCCGGGGTGTCGGTGCCGTCGGCGAACACGCTGAGCGCGGTGACCCGGCCCTTCCCCGCCGCCGCGCCGTCGCGGTGCAGCGGGGGCCGGTCGCGCACACGCAGGGTGCCCGCGCCGACCCGTACGTAGGCCACGCGCTCGCCCGCGGCGCCGCGCCGCACGGCGAAGACCGTGCCGGACAGCGGCGCGCCCGGGTCGCCGTACGCGCCGGGCAGCAGCCGCGCGATGCCGTCGGCGAGCGCGGCCACCCCGGCGCCGGTCACGGCGGACCCGGCGTACACCGGGTGCACCGCGGCCCGCGCGGTCTGCGCGGCGAGCGCGGGCCGCAGCCGCCCGTACGGCAGCCCGGCTCCGCCGCTCTCGGCCCAGGCGGCGAGCAGCCCGTCGTCCTGCCCGGCGAGCACCTCGGTGAGCCGCGCGGTGAAGGCGGCGTCCTCGGGCGTGTACGGGACCGCGGCGGCCTGCGGCGTGCCCTGCCGCCGGGCGGCGGTCATCGGCACGACGTCCGGGGTGAGGCGGTCTGCGAGGGCGGCCAGCGTGCGGTCGAGGTCGGCGCCGGAGCGGTCGAGCTTGTTGACGAAGACCAGCGTCGGGATGCGCAGCCGGCGCAGCGTGCGCATCAGCACGGTGGTCTGCGGCTGGACGCCCTCCACCGCCGAGACCACGAGGACGGCGCCGTCCAGGACGCCGAGCACCCGCTCGACCTCGGCGATGAAGTCGGGGTGGCCGGGGGTGTCGACGAGGTTGACGGTGGTGCCGCCGAGCGGGAAGGAGACGACGGCGGCCTTGATGGTGATGCCGCGCCGGCGCTCCAGCGCGAGGGTGTCGGTGCGGGTGGTGCCGCGGTCGACGCTGCCGACGGTGTCGATGACGCCGGCCTCGTACAGCAGCCGCTCGGTGAGGCTGGTCTTACCTGCGTCGACGTGCGCGAGAATGCCGAGGTTGAGTGAAGCCACGGGCTGTCATGTCCTCAGGAGGGGAAGGGATTCCTGTCGGGGCGGGCATGACGGGACCGCGCATTGCTCAGTGCTCCTTCGTCGGCGGTGATGACCCGCCGACTACACCAGGGTGCCCTCGCGGGCGGCAACCGGATTTCGCGGTGGCTGCCGCCCGCGAACGGCTGTTTCCGCCGGGCGGCGGGCGGCCCTCAGGACGGAGCGCGTGTGTTCAGCTGCCGGGCGACCACCGGGAAGGAACGCGGGTGGCGCAGCCGCAGGTCGGGCACGGCAGCAGGCGGACGGACCCTGCCCGTACCGCGGTGGGGTGTCTCATCCACGGGAGACCTTGCGGTTGGCGCGCAGCCATTCGCGGTTCATCGAGGCGATGGAGGTCAGCGGGATGCCCTTGGGGCAGGCGGTCGCGCACTCGCCGGCCAGGGTGCAGCCCCCGAAGCCCTCGGCGTCCATCTGCGCGACCATGTCCAGCACCCGGGTCTCGCGCTCCGGGGCGCCCTGCGGCAGGACGTTCAGGTGGTTGATCTTCGCGGAGGTGAAGAGCATCGCCGATCCGTTGGGGCAGGCGGCCACGCACGCGCCGCAGCCGATGCACTCGGCGTGCTCGAAGGCGGTGTCGGCGGCGGCCTTGGGCACGGGGGTGGCGTGCGCCTCGGGGGCGGACCCGGTGGGGGCGGTGACGTAGCCGCCGGACTGGATGATCCGGTCGAAGGACGAGCGGTCCACCACCAGGTCGCGCACCACCGGGAAGGCGGCCGCGCGCCAGGGCTCGACGTCGATGGTGTCGCCGTCCCGGAAGGAGCGCATGTGCAGCTGGCAGGTGGTGGTGCGCTCGGGGCCGTGTGCGTCGCCGTTGATGACCAGGCTGCACGCGCCGCAGATGCCCTCGCGGCAGTCGTGGTCGAAGGCGACCGGCTCCTCGCCCTCGACCGTGAGCCGCTCGTTGAGGGTGTCGAGCATCTCCAGGAAGGACATGTCGGGCGAGATGCCGTCCACCTCGTAGGTGGTCATGCCGCCGAGCGCGGCCGCGTCGTGCTGGCGCCAGATGCGCAGGGTGAGCCTCATGCGTAGCTCCGCTGGGTGGGGTGAACGTACTCGAAGACCAGGTCTTCGCGGTGCAGGACGGGGGCGTCGCCGGTGCCGGTGAACTCCCAGGCGGCGGCGTAGGAGAACGCGTCGTCCCGGCGGGCGGCCTCGCCGTCCGGGGTCTGCGACTCCTCGCGGAAGTGGCCGCCGCAGGACTCGGCGCGGTGCAGCGCGTCCAGGCACATCAGCTCGGCCAGCTCCAGGTAGTCGACGACGCGGTTGGCCCGCTCCAGCGACTGGTTGAACTCGGCCTCGGTACCGGGCACCTTGATGCGGCGCCAGAACTCCTCGCGGATCTGCGGGATGCGGTCGAGCGCCTTGCGCAGCCCCTCCTCGGTGCGGGCCATGCCGCAGAACTCCCACATCAGCTCGCCGAGTTCGCGGTGGAAGGAGTCGGCGGTGCGGTCGCCGCCGACGCCGACCAGCCGGCGGAGCCGGTCGGCCGTCGCGGCGAGCACCGCGGCGACCTCGGGGTGGTCGGCGCCGGGGGTGTCGTGGCCGGGGTGCCGGGCGAGGAAGTCGTTGAGGGTCGCGGGCAGCACGAAGTAGCCGTCGGCCAGGCCCTGCATGAGGGCGGATGCGCCGAGCCGGTTGGCGCCGTGGTCGGAGAAGTTGGCCTCGCCGATCGCGAACAGGCCCGGGATCGTGGTCTGCAGGTCGTAGTCGACCCACAGCCCGCCCATCGTGTAGTGCACGGCCGGGTAGATCCGCATCGGGACCTCGTACGGGTTCTCCGCGGTGATCCTCTCGTACATCTCGAAGAGGTTGCCGTACTTCGCCTCGACGGCCTTGCGGCCCAGCCGGGCGACGGCGTCGGCGAAGTCGAGGTAGACGCCCTGGCCGCCGGGGCCGACGCCGCGGCCCTCGTCGCAGACGTTCTTGGCGGCGCGCGAGGCGATGTCGCGCGGCACCAGGTTGCCGAAGGAGGGGTAGATGCGCTCCAGGTAGTAGTCGCGCTCGTCCTCGGGGATCTCGGCGGCCGGGCGGGTGTCGCCCTGGGCCTTGGGCACCCAGATGCGGCCGTCGTTGCGCAGCGACTCGCTCATCAGGGTGAGCTTGGACTGGTGGTCGCCGGTGCGCGGGATGCAGGTGGGGTGGATCTGGGTGAAGCAGGGGTTGGCGAAGTACGCGCCGCGGCGGTGGGCCCGCCAGATCGCGGTGGCGTTGGAGTTCATGGCGTTGGTCGAGAGGTAGAAGACGTTGCCGTAGCCGCCGGAGGCGAGCACGACGGCGTCCGCGAAGTAGGGCGTGATCTCGCCGGTGACCAGGTCGCGGGCGACGATGCCGCGGGCCCGGCCGTCGACGACGAGCAGGTCCAGCATCTCGGTGCGCGGGTGCAGCTCGACGTTGCCGGCCGCGATCTGCCGGGAGAGGGCCTGGTAGGCGCCGAGCAGCAGCTGCTGGCCCGTCTGCCCGCGGGCGTAGAAGGTGCGGGAGACCTGGACGCCGCCGAAGGAGCGGGTGTCGAGCAGACCGCCGTACTCGCGGGCGAAGGGGACGCCCTGGGCGACGCACTGGTCGATGATCTCCACCGAGATCTGCGCCAGCCGGCGGACGTTGGACTCCCGGGAGCGGAAGTCGCCGCCCTTGACGGTGTCGTAGAACAGCCGGTGGATGGAGTCGCCGTCGTTCCGGTAGTTCTTGGCGGCGTTGATGCCGCCCTGCGCGGCGATCGAGTGGGCCCGGCGCGGGGAGTCCTGGTAGCAGAACTGGACGACGTGGTAGCCCTGTTCGGCGAGCGTGGCGCCCGCGGAGCCGCCGGCCAGGCCGGTGCCGACGACGATGACGGTGTGCCCCCGGCGATTGGCGGGGTTGACCAGCTTGGCGGTGAAGCGGCGGGTGTCCCAGCGCTCCTCGATCGGGCCGTCGGGCGCCTTGGTGTCGGCGACGGGCTCGCCGACGGTGTAGTCGGCGTATGCGGTGGGGTTGCTCATGTCGGATCCCTCAGCTCACGAGGCCGGTCATCACGCCGACCGGCACGGCGACGAAGCCTGCCGTCAGCAGCAGGGCGAGGACGTTCGCGGTGCCCTTGAGCACCCGGTCGCGGGTGGCGCTGCCCGCGCCGAGGGTCTGCGCTGCGCTCCAGAAGCCGTGCCGGACGTGCAGGCCGAGTGCGAGCATCGCCGCGATGTAGAAGACGTTGTTCCACCAGTCGTGGAAGGCGGCCACCACGTTGTGGTACGGGTGGCCGGGCACGAAGCCGCGCTGCACGGTGCCGGTGGTCAGGTCCAGGATGTGCCACACGATGAAGAGCGCGAGGATCACACCGCCCCAGCGCATGGTGCGGGTCGCGTAGCTGGACCGGGCCTTGCGGTGGACGTAGCCGACCGGGCGCGAGCGGATGTCGCGGCGGCTGAGCTGATACGCGCACACGCCGTGCGCGACCACGGCGGCGACGAGGCCGGCCCGGACGATCCACAGCGCCCACTCGTAGTGGAAGAAGGGCTCGCCGAGGGTGCGCAGCCAGTGCGCGTAGGCGTCGAAGGTGCCGGGACCGAAGAAGATCTTGAGATTGCCGTACATGTGCACGACCAGGTAGAGCAGCATCACCACGCCGCTCACCGCCATGACCGCCTTCTTGCCGACGGATGAGTCCCAGACCGTGCGGACCGCCGATGGGCGACGGTCCGGCCGCGTTGCCAATGCCATGGACACGACGCTACGGCCGTGGGTGACCAGTGGTCCAAGACATGATCGGGCTGGAGTCGATAGGCACTGGCTATGGAAGGGCTACGCTTGCCGCGTGCAGTTCCAGCAGCTCGCGTACTTCGTGGCCGTCGCGGACACCCGGCACTTCACCCGGGCCGCGCAAGCCCTGCACGTCTCCCAGCCGTCGCTGTCGCAGCAGATCAGGGCGCTGGAGAAGGAACTGGGCGCGGCCCTGTTCAGCCGGGCCCGCGGCAACATCGCGCTCACCGACGCCGGCGAGACGCTGCTGCCGCTGGCCAGGCGGATCCTGGCCGACGCCGACACCGCGCGGCACGAGGTGCTGGAGCTGGTGCAGCTGCGCCGCGGCCGGGTCCGGCTCGGCGCGACCCCGAGCCTGGCCACCGGGCTGCTGCCGGACGTGCTGCGGGCCTTCCACGACCGGCACCCCGGCATCCGGCTGCTGATCGAGGAGGGCGGCTCGCACGACCTGGTGCGGCATCTGGCCCGCGGGGCGCTGGACCTCGCGCTCGTGGTGCTGCCGCTGCCCAGCCCGTCGCCCGCGCTGACGACGGTGGAGCTGTTCCAGGAGGACCTGGTGGTCGTCTCGTCCGCCGCCGATCCGCCGCCCGCGGAGCCGGCCGGCGGGCCGCTGCGGATCGCCGATCTGGAGGGCCGCCCGATGGTGATGTTCCGGCACGGCTACGACCTGCGCGACCTCACCCTGGCCGCCTGCCGGGCGGCGGGCTTCGAGCCGTACCTCACGGTCGAGGGCGGTGAGATGGACGCCGTGCTGGGCTTCGTACGGGCGGGGCTCGGCATCGGCGTCGTCCCCGCGACCGTCGCCGCCCGGGCGGGGCTCGACCTGCGCGTCACCCCGCTGGCCCGCCCGGGCCTGCGGCGTACCGTCGCCCTGGCCCACCGCAGCGACGTCGCCCCGCCGCGGGCCGCCCGCGTCCTGCAGGACGTGCTGCTGACGGCGGCCCGCCGGGCGGTGGCCTCGCCGGGCCTGCACCCGGGCCGTGCCTGAACCGGGTCGGCCCCGTGCCCGGCCGGTCCGGCGCCGGCCCGGTGCGTACTTCGAACCGGGCGCTAGGCCGTGTCTGACAAATAGCGTCGTCCGCCCGCAGGGCGGGGCTGGCGGTGTCTGGTGCGTGCGATTGCAAGGCGGAGGGTGGGGGCACCTCCCGGGCCGCCAGGCCCAGGGGGAGAGAGCGCAGCGGGCTGCGCCGACGACCGACAACGCGGCAAGCGTGCGTGCCAGACACCGCCAGGCAGACGGGATTTGTCAGACACGGCCTAGTCCTGCGCCCGCACCGTCGGCAGCAGCAGCGCCACCAGCAGCGCGGCCAGCGCGAAGCCGGCGCCGATGAGGAAGGCCTCGTGGAAGCCGCTCGCCCGGGCCGCCCGCAGGCCGCTCTCGGACGGGCCCGACACCGCGTGGCCGATACGGGTGAACGCCGCGGTGGACACGACCGCCACGCCGACCGCGCCGCCCGCCTCCTGGCTGGTGGTGATCAGCCCGGCGGCCACGCCCGACTCGCGCTCGGTCACCCCGAAGGCCGCGGCGATCTGCAGCGGCACGAAGGACATCCCCAGCCCCGCGCCGACCAGCAGGAAGGGCGGCAGCACCCGCCCGGCGTACCCGGCGTCGACGGGGAGCCGGGCGAGCAGCAGCAGGCCCGCCGTGGCCAGCGCGAGGCCGGTGGCGAGGACCACCCTGGCCGGAAGCTTGGTCACCAGGCCGGAGGCGAGGCCCGCCCCCACGATCACGGCGACGGCGAGCGGGACGTAGGCGAGCCCGGTCCTGAGCGCGTCGTAGCCCAGCACCTGCTGCATGAACAGGCTCGCGAAGAAGAACAGCGTACCCATCGCCCCGAGCATCAGCATCGCGCCGATGTTGGCGGTGCGCAGTGCGCGCAGCCGGAAGATCCGCATCGGAAGCAGCGGCGCCGCCGTGCGGAGCTCGACGGCGACGAAGGCCGCGAGCAGCAGCGCGGCGCCGGCCAGCCCGCCGACGGTGCGCGCGGTGGCCCAGCCCGCCGTGACCGCCTGGTCGAGGGTGAAGATGAGCAGCAGCAGCCCCGCCGTCAGGCCCGCCGCGCCCGCGGCGTCGAAGCGGCGCGGCCCGTCGTGCGCGGCCCGGCTCTCGGGCAGCACGCGCGGCGCCAGGACCAGGGCGGCGAGCGCGACGGGCACGTTGATGAAGAAGATCCACCGCCATCCCGGGCCCTGGGTGAGCAGCCCGCCGAGCAGCACCCCGACGACGGAGGCGACACCGGCGAGCGCGCCCCAGATGCCGAGCGCCTTGTTGCGCTCGGCGCCCTCGGGGAAGGTCGTGGTCAGCGCGGACAGCGCGGCGGGCGCCGTCAGCGCGGCACCCAGGCCCTGGACGGCGCGGGCGGCGATCAGCAGGGCGGGTTCGTGCGCGAGCCCGGCGGCGAGCGAGGCGGCGCCGAAGAGCGCCATGCCGGCCCGCAGCAGGCGGCGGCGCCCGAGCATGTCGGCGAGCCGCCCGCCGAGCAGCAGGAAGCCGCCGAGGACGGTTCCGTAGGCGGTCACGACGAGCTGGAGGTCGCCGTCGGCCATGCCGAGGCCGCGCTGGAGGGAGGGCAGGGCGACGTTCACGATCGTGACGTCGAGGTAGACCATCGACTGCACCACGCAGAGGAAGGCCAGGACCAGGCCGGGACGTACGGCGGCCGGGGCGTGCGGTGCGGAGCCGCGCCGGGCGGCGGTGAGTGACATGGCGCGGACGCTAGCAACGCGGATATAGTAGGTACCTAGAGGATAGTGACTACGGATCTTCCCGCCGCTCCGGCACGGTCCGCCGGGGCGGTGGCGTCGGTCCAGCTCAGCGGGGCCGCCAGGGCCCCGAGAACCGAGTCCGGCACGCCGAGTCCCGAAAGGCGCAGCAGCCATGCCCGAGATGATGTCCCCGCCCGCCGGCGCGCGTCCCGCGCGGGGCGCCGCCGCGGGGGTCCAGGCGGAGCCGTGCCCCATCGGGCCGGTCGTGGACCTGGTGTTCAGCCGCTGGACGACGCCGATCCTGTGGGCGCTCAACGAGTTCGGGCGGCAGCGCTTCGTGGAGCTGGAGCGCCGGATCGGCACGATCACCCCGAAGGTGCTGACCCAGCGGCTGCGCCAGATGGAGCGCGACGGCCTGGTGGTGCGCACCTACCATCCGGAGGTGCCGCCCCGGGTGGAGTACGAGATCAGCGAGCTGGGGATGAGCCTCGCCCCGCTCTTCCACCACCTCACCGAGTGGTGGCGGGAGCACGCCGGCGACGTGGCCACCGCCCGTACCGGCTACGACGACCGCGGCGGCCCGATGCCCTGACGGCCCCGGAACGACCCCCGCCGGCCGGTGCCGGATCAGTCCCGGTGGCCGCCCTCGGCGAGAGCCGCGTCGATACGGGCGCGGTGCTCGGCCTCCCAGGCGTCGAGATCCTGGGCGGCCTCCTTGGCGAGCTTCCTGCGGGCGGCCGCCAGCACCTCGTCCGCCCGGCCCGCCGGGACGACGGCGACACCCTCCTCGTCCGCCACCACGATGTCGCCGGCGTGCACCCGGACGCCGCCGCAGTCGACCGGCTCGCCCAGCGGCAGCACCGCGGACTTCGCCCCCGGGCAGGGCACGACGCCGCGGGCGAGCACCGGGAAGCCCATCTCCCGGATCTCGGCCAGGTCGCGGATCACCCCGTCGACGACGAAGCCGGCGATGCCGCGGCGCCGGGCGACCGCGCAGACGTTGCCGCCCGCGACCGCGTAGTCGGTGTCCCCGGCCGCCATGACGACCACCGAGCCGGCCGGGGCCCGGTGGATGGCGGCGTGCAGCATGAGGTTGTCACCGGGCGGGCAGCGCACGGTGAAGGCCGGGCCCGCGATCCGCGGCGCCGGTCCCCACAGCGGGCGCAACCCGTGGTCCATCACCTGGCCGCGTCCGAGGACGTCCGCGAGGGTCGTCGGGGAGATCTCCCGGAAGTCGTGCGCGTCGCCCATGGCCGGCCTTTCCGTGCGGGGCGCTCCCGGCCGGGAGCGCCCCCGGCATGTTACCCGGCGGTCAGCCGGTCGCGAGGGCGGGGTCGCTGACGCCCGGCCGGCCGTTCTCGACGTGGCCGGCGAGGCGGCGCAGGAAGGCCGGGTCGTGGTCGGCGGTCACCGTCAGGTCGTACCAGCGCGTGCTGCGGGCCAGGTCGACGGTGTGCGTCTCGCGGTGGCCGGCCCGCAGGGTGTAGGTGGCGTGGTGGCCGTCGTAGGAGTTGCGGACGGTCAGCCGGACGTCGCTGCGGCCGTTGTTGACGAGGGTCAGCTCGACCCCGCCGGACGCGGCGTCGTGGCGTGCGGTCACCTCGGGCCCGGTCTGGACGGCGGAGCCGCGGAAGGCGCGCAGGAAGCCGGCCGGGCCGTACGCCGTCAGGTCGTAGGAGCCGTCCCGGTCGGCGGTCTCCCATCGGCCGGAGACGGTGCGGCCGGCTGCCGCGGTGTACGTCCGCGGGGCATCGTCACTTCCCCCGTCGGTGCCGCCCGCGTCGGTGACGTGGAAGCACGCGCCCGCGCCCGCTCCCCCGAAGAAGGTGAGGGTCACGGTGCCCTTGGCGGGGGCCACGGAGGCGTCCACCAGCGGCTCGTACGGCAGCGCGCGGGTGGGGCGGCTGCCTCGCTCCTGCACGGGCAGCTTCTGGTCGGCCGGCGGCACGGGCACGTAGCTGTCGTGCCGGCCGCCGTCCTGCGGGCGGTAGCCGTCGGTGGCGGGCAGCGGCGCGGGCCGCTCGCGGGCGAGGGAGAAGTCGAAGGCCGAGGTCAGGTCGCCGCAGACGGCGCGGCGCCACGGCGAGATCTGCGGCTCGCGCACCCCGAAGCGGCGCTCCATGAACCGGACCAGCGAGGTGTGGTCGAAGACCTCGGAGCACACGTAGCCGCCGCTGCTCCACGGGGAGACGACCGTCATCGGCACCCGCTGCCCGAGCCCGTAGGGGCCGGCGGCGTAGGTGCTGTTGCCGGGGAAGACCTCCAGGTCGGTGCTCACGGTGGAGGCGCCGCGGCCGGCCGCGGCGGGCGGAGCCGGCGGCACCACGTGGTCGAAGTAGCCGTCGTTCTCGTCGTACGTGATGAACAGCGCGGTCCTGCTCCACACCTCCGGGTCGGCGGTGAGCGCGTCCAGGACCTGCGAGATGTACCAGGCGCCGTAGTTGGCGGGCCAGTTGGGGTGCTCGGAGAAGGCCTCGGGGGCGGCGATCCAGGAGATCTGCGGCAGCCGCCCGGCGGTGACGTCGGCGCGCAGGACGTCGAAGAAGCCGTCGCCCGCCGCGGCGTTCGTGCCGGTGCGGGCCTTCTCGTAGAGAGGGTCGCCGGGCCGGGCGTTGCGGTAGTTGTCGAAGTACAGCAGCGAGTTGTCGCCGTAGTTGCCGCGGTAGGCGTCGTCGATCCAGCCCCAGGAGTGCGCGGCGTCCAGGCCGTCACCGATGTCCTGGTAGACCTTCCAGGAGATCCCGGCCCGCTCCAGCCGCTCGGGATAGGTCGTCCAGGAGTAGCCGAGCTCGGAGTTGTCGACGACCGGGCCCGCGCCCTTGCCGTCGTTGCCCGTCCAGCCGGACCACATGTAGTAGCGGTTCGGGTCGGTACCGCCGATGAAGGAGCAGTGGTAGGCGTCGCAGACGGTGAAGGCGTCGGCGAGCGCGTAGTGGAAGGGGATGTCCTCGCGGGTCAGGTACGCCATCGTGGCCGCGGACTTGGCGGGGACCCAGCGGTCGTAGCGGCCGTCGTGGACGGCCGCGTGGCTGCCGGTCCACTCGTGGTTGAGGCCCTCGATGAACTGCATGCCCAGGTCGCCGGCGTCCGGGTGGTAGGGCAGCACCTCGTTGCCCGCCCCGTCGGGCTGGTGGAAGACCGGCTTGCCGTTCCCCAGCAGCACCGGGCGCGGGTCGCCGAAGCCGCGCACCCCGCGCATCGTGCCGAAGTAATGGTCGAAGGACCGGTTCTCCTGCATCAGGACGACGATGTGCTCGACGTCCTTGATGGTGCCGGTGCGGCGCCGGGCCGGGATCGCGGCGGCGCGGGCGATGCTGCCGGACAGGGCACTCAAGCCGGCGGTGGCACCGGCGATCTGCAGGAAACGCCGCCGGGTGGGTTCGGCCATGGGTCGGAACACCTCTTAGCTCGTCGAGGATGCGGGAGTGCCGGGAGTTCGGGGATACGCGGGGCGGTCCCCACAGCAGCGACCCCGGGCGAACCGCCCGTGTCGCCCGCGTGACGTGCCACGGTACGCGTCACGAACAGCCGCCCGCCGCGCGGCGGAAGCCCCCGAGCGGGGACGCGGCCTTCCGGGCGGCCGGGCTCCGGCGGGGGCCGGGGAGCGGGCACGGCGGCGGCTTCCGACTCGCGGCGGACAGCCGGTGTTCAACTGGGCGTCGCCGGAGGGCGCGAGTCTTCACGCGTTCCCAGCCATTGCACCAAGGAGCAACGATGGTCGCACAGATGGACACCCCGGAGCCGTCCGCACCCGGGGACCGCCTCAGCCGGCGCACCGCGGTCGGCCTGCTGGGCAGCGCGGGGGTGGGCGCGGTCGCCGTGCCGCTGCTGAGCGCGGGCCCCGCGGCGGCCGCCCCGGCCGGCGCGCCCGCGTTCCATCCCACCCCCGACGCGGGCGGCGCCTCCCCGGTGCTGGGCCTGCACCTGACGTTCGGCAAGGACCCGTCCAGCCAGATGACGGTGTCCTGGATCACCGACGGCCCGGTCAAGCGTCCCCGGGTGCTCTACGGCACGCTGGAGCACGGCCTGGGCTCCGGCGCCGCGGCGCGGACCCGTACCTACACCGACGGGAAGTCGGGCCGCACGGTGTACGTCCACCACGTGCTGCTCGGCGGGCTGCGCCCCGGCACCGACTACTACTACCTCGCCTCGCACGACGGCGGCACCCCGGACAGCGGCACCTTCCGCACCGCGCCGCGCGGCCGGCAGCCGCTCACCTTCACCAGCTTCGGCGACCAGTCCGCTCCGCAGGTGACCTGGTCGGCGGACGGCACGGTGGCACTGGACGCCAACTCCACACCCGCCACGATGGACATCGTCACCGGCGTCGAGCAGGTCGCGCCGCTCTTCCACCTGCTCAACGGCGACCTGTGCTACGCCAACCTGGACGTGGACCGGGTGCGCACCTGGAACAACTTCTTCGCCAACAACTCGCGTTCGGCCCGCTTCCGGCCGTGGATGCCCGCCGCGGGCAACCACGAGATCGAGTCCGGCAACGGCCCGCTGGGCCTGGGCGCGTACCAGGCGTACTTCGAGCTGCCCTCGACCGAGACGGACGACGAGCTCGCGGGCCTGTGGTACGCCTTCACGGCCGGCTCGGTGCGGGTCATCGTGCTGCAGAACGACGACGTGGCCCTCCAGGACGGCGGCGACAACTACGTGCACGGATACTCCGGCGGGCGCCAACTGGCCTTCCTGGAGCGGGAGCTGAAGGCGGCCCGGCGGGACAGCGGCATCGACTGGATCGTCGTGGCGATGCACCAGGTGATGATCAGCTCCTCCGACGCCAACGGCGCGGACTTCGGCCTCCGGGCGGCGTACGGCCCGCTGTTCGACCGCTACCAGGTCGACCTCGTCGTGTGCGGCCACGAACACAACTACGAGCGGTCGCTCGCGGTGCGCGGCGTGGTGAGCGGCAGCGAGACGCTGACCCCGAACCCCGCCTCGGCCCGCACCGACGACATCGACACGAGCCTCGGCACCGTCCACATGGTGCTGGGCGGCGGAGGTGTCTCGGGCACCACCAACCAGGCCTTCTTCAAGGACGGTACGGCCAAGGTGATCACCGCGGTGGCCGACAGCCGCCCCTCGGGCGGCGGCAAGCGCGCCGCGACGTACGTCAGGGAGCAGGCGGTCTGGACGGGTGTGCGCGACATCGACCACCCGTACGGCTTCGCGGCCTTCACGGTCGACCCGGGCCGCTTCCCCGGCGACACGACCCGGCTGCACGTCACGTACTACAACGTGAACAAGCCGCACGGCGAGCTGTCGGTCTTCGAGCAGTTCACGCTGCACCGCAAGCGCTCGGACGGGCGCGGCTGACATCCACCCGGCCAAGCCGAGGGCGGCCCGCGGGAATCGCTCCCGCGGGCCGCTTTCCGGCACCATGTATACCGAGTATGATACCGGGTATACTCAGCCATCGAGGGGATGGACACGAGGGGACGGGGGAACGGATGAGCGTGCGCCATGCGCTGCTGGCCCTGCTGAGCGAGGGGCCCAAGTACGGGCTCCAGCTGCGGCAGGAGTTCGAGGCGCGGACGGGGGAGGTCTGGCCGCTCAACGTCGGGCAGGTCTACTCGACGATGCAGCGCCTGGAGCGGGACGGCCTGGTGGAGTCCGAGGAGGAGGCGGAGGCCGGCCCGCAGAAGGCCTACCGCATCACCGCCGAGGGCGCCGCGGAGCTGGCCGCCTGGCTGCGCACCCCGCCGGACGCGGACGCCCCGCCGCGCGACGAGCTGGTGATCAAGGTGCTGGTCGCGCTGCGACTGCCCGGCGCGGACCTGCCCGCGATCCTCCAGGCGCACCGCCGGGCCACCATCGAGCGGATGCAGCAGTACACCCGGGTGAAGGAGCAGGCGCGCGACGACGGGGACGGGCTGGCCCTGCTGCTGGTGGCCGACGCACAGCTCTTCCGACTGGAGTCGGTGGTGCGCTGGCTGGACGCGGCCGAGGCCCGGCTGCGCCACCGCTCCCCCGCGCCCGCCGCCCCGCACCCCGGTCCGGGCGCCGCGGGCCTGCCGCGCGCGCCCCGTGCGAAGGGGGCCGTGCGATGACGGCGCCGCTGGAGATGCGCCGGGTGCGCAAGACCTACGGCGAGGGGCCGGCCGCCGTGCACGCGCTCGCCGGGGCCGATCTGACCGTCGCCGCCGGGGAGATGGTCGCGGTGATGGGCCCGAGCGGGTCGGGCAAGTCCACGCTGCTGGCCATCGCGGGCAGCCTGGAGGAGCCGACCGAGGGCGAGGTGCTGATCGAGGGCACCGGGCTCGCCGGACTGAGCCGGGACGAGCGGGCCCGGCTGCGCCGCCGTCACATCGGCTACGTCTTCCAGGACTTCAACCTGCTGCCAGGGCTGACCGCGGTCGAGAACATCACGATGCCGCTGGAGCTGGACGGGATGCGGCACCGCCGGGCGCGGGGTGCCGGGCTCGCGGCCCTGGAGGAGCTGGGGCTCGCCGACCGTGCCGACAGCTTCCCCGACGAGCTGTCCGGCGGGCAGCGGCAGAGAGTCGCGCTGGCCCGCGCGCTCGTCGGGGACCGCCGGCTGCTGCTGGCCGACGAGCCCACCGGCGCGCTGGACTCGCGCACCGGTGAGGACGTGATGCGGCTGATCCGGACGGCCTGCCACGGCGGGGCCGCGGCCGTGCTGGTCACGCACGACGCGCAGCTGGCCTCCTGGGCGGACCGGGTGGTCTTCGTACGGGACGGCGAGATCGTCGACGCCACGAGCCCGCTCGCCGGGCCCGAGTCGCTGCTGGCCGGCGGCACACCCGGGGATTCCGGGGAGGCCCGCTGATGGCCGCCCCCGTCCGGGAGCGCGCCGCCGGGCGGCGCTCCGGCGCCCGGGGCGGCGGGCTCGCCGCGCGGATGGCGGTGCTGCGCTGGTCGTGGCGGATGCTGCGGCGCGAATGGCGCCGCCAGGTCCTGCTGCTGGCGCTGCTCACGCTCACCGTGTGCGCCGCGGTGTGCGGGCTCGCCGCCGTGCACGCATGGGTGCCGACCCCGGCCGGTACGTACGGCCCGGCCTCGCAGCGGATCGTGCTGACCGGCGGCGCGGACGGGGCCGGGCTGCCCGCGGCGGTCCGGGCGGCCCGCGCCGGCCTGGCGCCCGTGGACGTGGTCGCGCACCGGCGGGTGCCGGTGCCCGGTTCCGTCGACACGCTCGACCTGCGGGCAGAGGATCCGCACGGGCCGTTCACCGCCGGACGGCTGCGGCTGGTGTCGGGCCGCTACCCGGCGGCCCCCGGCGAGGTGGCGCTCAGCGCGCCCGCCGCCGGACTGCTGGGCGCCCGCGCCGGCGGTGCGGTCACGCTCGGCGGGCAGCGCTTCGCGGTCACCGGCACGGTGGAGAATCCCGGCCTGCTGGGCGACACGTTCTCGCTGGCCGCCCCCGCGCCGGGCGCCACCGTCGCCGGACGTCCGGCGGCCTCCGCCGACCTGCTCACGAACGCGCCGCGGGCCGCCGTCGACACCTTCCGGCGGGCGGCGGGCGGCACGACCGCGGTGCTGGTCGAGCGGCGCGGCGACCTCGGGCGCGGCGCCGCCGACACCCTGGTGCTGGTGATGGCCACCGTGGGGCTGCTGCTGGTCGCTCTGGTCGCGGCGGCAGCGTTCGCGGCCGTCGCGCAGCGCAGGCTGCGGCAGATCGGGATGCTCGGCACGCTGGGTGCCACCGACCGCGGGCTGCGGCTGGTGCTGGTCGGGCACGGCGCGCTGACCGGGCTCGCCGCGGTGGGCTGCGGGGCGGTGCTCGGCGCGGCGGTGTGGGTGCCGCTGGCGCCCGCGCTGGAGCACGGCGCCGACCACCGTATCGACCGCCTCGCGCTGCCCTGGCCGCTGCTGGCGCTGCTGCTGGCCGTCTCGGTGGCCGCGCCGACCGCCGCCGCGTGGTGGCCGGCCCGCACGGTGGCGCGGGTGCCGATCACGCGGGCGCTGTCGGCCCGGCCGCCGCGCCCGGTGCCGGCGCGGCAGTCGGTGTGGGCGGCGGCGGTGCTGCTCGCGGCGGGCGCGGCGGGCCTCGTCGCGTCGCACCGCGCCAGCGGCCTGCTGGTGGCGGGCGGGATCGTCGCCGTGGTCGCAGGACTGCTGCTGCTCAGCCCCCCGGCCGTCCGGCTGCTGGCCGCGCCCGCGGGCCGGATGCCCTTCGCCGCACGGGTCGCGCTGCGCGACCTGGGGCGGCATCAGGCGAGGTCGGGGGCCGCGCTGGCGGCGGTCACGCTCGCGCTGGGCATACCGGTGGCGGTCAGCGTGCTGGCCGCGGTCAACCAGCCGACGGCGGCGACCGGGAATCTGCCGGCCCGCCAGGTGCTGGTGCGCATCGGGGGGCGCGGCACGGTCGTCCCGGTGCCGTCGGCGCGGGCGCTGCGGGTGCAGCAGGACGTGGTCGAGCGGTGGGCGGCAACGGTGCACGGCACGGCGGTACCGCTGGAGATGGCCTACGACCCGGCGGTGCCGCGCAGCACCGGGCCGGACGGGGCGGAGGGGCAGCCGGTCGTGGAGGCGGGCAGCAGGAGGTCCGCGAACTCCTGGGCGACGCACCCGCTGTACGTCGCGACCCCGGCCGCGGTACGGGAGTTCGGCCTCGCGGCGGCGATGGCCGCGGCTCCCGACGCCCGGATGGTGTCCTCGCTCCCCGGCGGCGGGCCGCTGGCTGTGGTGGGCGGCACGGACCGGACCGCCGAGGACGATCCCCCGCGGCAGGCGACGGTGCGCGGCAGCGCGTACGGCTCGGATCCGCATGCCTTCCTCACGCCCTCCGCCGTGGCGGACATGCACCTGCGGACGGTCCCGGTGGGCTGGCTCGTCACCGCGCGGCACGACCTGACCGCGGACGACCGCGCCGCCGCCCGCACCATGGCGGCGGGCGAGGGCCTCCAGGTCGAGGTGCGCGACGCCCGCGACGGACTGCGCACCCTGCGGTTGGCCTCCGTCGCGGCGGGCGGGGCGCTCGCGCTGGCGGTGCTGGCGATGACCGTGGGCACGCTGCGCGCCGAGGCGGCCGACGACCTGCGGACGCTCACCGCGACGGGCGCGACCTCCCGCACCCGGCGCGCGCTCACCGCCACGACGGCCGGCGGCCTCGCCCTGGCCGGTACGGTGCTGGGCGCCCTGGGCGCGTATCTGATCCTGCTGTGCGCCTACGGCGACGACCTGGGCCAGCTCTCCCACGTCCCGGTCGCGGCGCTGCTCACGGCCTTCCCCGGCATACCGCTGCTCGCCGCGGCGGGCGGCTGGCTGGCGGCGGGCCGGGAGCCGGCCGGGATCGCCCGCCGCCTGCTGGAGTGACGGCCGCCCGTCCGGGCCCGTCCGCCGCGGACGGGCCCGGACGGGACGGATACGGCGTCGGACGAGCAGCCGCCTCGAGCGCGGCGGTGCCGTCGGTCAGCACCAGGCGCTCCGCCGAGGCCGCGGCGCCCGCCGCACCGTTCACCACCGCGCAGGCCGCGCCGAACGCCGACGGCAGCTGCCAGGGCCGGCTGGGCCCCGGCCGCCGCCCAGGCGGACGTCGCCGCCGCGCACACGGGCCCCTCCGCCGCGGTCGAGCCGTCGTGGCCGGACGCCGTCTTCGACGAGGTCGAAGCGATTCACGGCAGCTTCGACGGCGACCTGCACCTGGCCGTGGCCAAGGCGGCGGCCGCCGGAGCGGCGAGCGGCCCGGCGGCGCCGAGGACGGCGGCAGCGGCAGCGGCAGCGGCAGCGGCAGCGAGAGAGCGCGGTACAGGGGCTGCGCACGAAGTGCTCCTCACGTGTGGTGGACGCCGCCGCAGTCCGTCCCCCGTACCCGGATGGCCCCTCGGAGGGGCCGCCGCGGATTTCTGTGCCGCAGAACGCGCGGAACGCGGTACGCGCCCGGGGCGCGTACCGCGCCGCACCCCCTTGCGCCGGGCGCACCCGCCCGCGACGCCTGTGCGTCACCGGCCGCGCACGGAGTGCTCGTCGTCCTGACCGGAGCCGCCGCCCGGGGCCCGGCGGGCGCGCTCCCGCGTGGCGCGGAAGGCCAAGGTGCGTGACCATGGATTTACGGGTGTGGCATCTTGCCCGAGGTTCGGGCGGAGGGAGAGTCCGACATGGCCGGCGAAACGCGCACCGGCGGGCAGCGGACCGACCGGGATCCAATCGTGCGGCGCATCGCGGAGCGACGAGCGCAGCTCGGGCTGAGCGAGAGCGCGCTGTCGACCCGGGCGGCGATGTCCCCCCGGTATCTGCAGCACCTGCTGGACTGCGGCCGGGACTTCGACCCGGGCGGGCTGGTGAGGGTGGCCGCCGCGCTGGACCTCACGTACCAGGAGCTGATGGAGGGCCGCCGCGACCCGCCGCCAGGCCGGCCGGATGCGGCGCCGCGCCCGGTGCTCGCCCACCTCAGCGCCGACGAGTGCTGGGACCGCCTGGGCACGCACGGCGTCGGCCGCATAGCGGTGCCGGTGCAGCCGGGGCCCGCGGTACTGCCGGTGAACTACCTGGTGGACGGCGACACGGTGGTCTACCGCACGGCGCCCGGCGGACCCGCGGCGCCCGCGCCCGGCGAGGGCGTGTCCTTCCAGGTCGACCAGATCGACGACCACCTCAGCCGCGGCTGGAGCGTGCTGCTCACCGGCACCGCCGAGCACGTCGACGACCCCGCGCAGACCGAGGTGCTGGCCTCCCGTTCCCAGGAGCCCTGGGCGGGCGGCGACCGCCCGGTGTGGATACGGGTGCGTCCCAAGAGCGTCACCGGCCGCCGTATCGACACCGAGTGAACGGGCCCCGCGCGCCCTCCCCGAACGGGTGCCGCCCGGCCGGACCCCGGTAGCGGCGCCACGGCACGGCCCCCACCGACCCACCACCGAGAGCCGGCGGTTCCTGCGCCGGACGAGCCGAAGGGACCGCGGCATGGAGGACGGCTGGGCCTGGCGCTACGCGGGCTACGACCCGGAGCGCGAGCAGCTGCGCGAGGCGCTGTGCACGCTGGGGAACGGCTACTTCGCGACCCGCGGCGCGGCGGCCGAGTCCCCGGCGGGCGGCGCGCACTACCCGGGCACGTACGCGGCCGGCTGCTACAACCGGCTGACGTCGAAGGTCGCGGCGCGCGAGGTCGACAACGAGGACATGGTCAACCTGCCGAACTGGCTGCCGCTGCGGGTCCGCCCGGCGGGCGGCTCCTGGTTCGGCCCCGACGGCTGCGAGGTGCTCGACCACGAGGTCGTCCTCGACCTGCGCCGCGGCACCCTGGAGCGGCGGATGCGGCTGCGGGACGGCGCCGGGCGGATCCTCGCCACGACCGAGACCCGCCTGGTGCACATGGGCGACCCGCATCTGGCCGCGCAGCGGCTGCAGGTCACCGCGGAGGGCTGGAGCGGTGACCTGGAGATCGAGGCGGGCCTCGACGGCGACGTCACCAACAGCGGCGTCGCCCGCTACGGCGACCTGGACGGCCGGCATCTGACCGGCCACCGCGCGGGCGCGCGGGGGCAGGACACCGGCTGGCTGAGCTGCCGCACCTCCAGCTCCAACATCGAGGTTGCGCTGGCCGCCCGCATCCGGGTGACCGGCACGGACGTGCGCGGGCAGCCGCCCGTCCCGGGCGGGCGCGGGGTGCTGCGGCGGCTGACCGCGGCGGTGGGCGGCACCCGGCCGGTCGTCGTCGAGAAGGTCGTCGCGCTGCACACCTCGCGGGACCCGGCGATCCACGACCCGCTGAACGCCGCGCTGGAGCGGGTGGCGCGCGCGGCGGACGTCGCGGGGCTGCTCACGGAGCACGCCACCGCGTGGGAGGGGCTGTGGGAGCGCGCCAGGATCCAGGTCCCGAATTCCGTCGGCGCGGTGCTGCGGCTGCACCTGTTCCACGTCCTCCAGACGCTGTCGCCGCACACCTCCGACCTGGACGTGGGGGTGCCGGCCCGCGGGCTGCACGGCGAGGCCTACCGCGGGCACGTCTTCTGGGACGAGCTGTTCGTGCTGCCCTTCCTCAACCTGCACCTGCCCGAGGTGTCGCGGGCGCTGCTGATGTACCGGCACCGGCGGCTGGAGGCGGCCTGCCGGGCGGCGCGGGCCGAGGGGCGGCAGGGCGCGATGTACCCGTGGCAGAGCGGCAGCGACGGCCACGAGGAGACCCAGCGGCTGCACCTCAACCCGCGTTCGGGCCGCTGGCTTCCGGACCACACGCATCTGCAGCACCATGTCGGCTCGGCGGTCGCGTACAACGTCTGGCAGTACTGCCTGGCCAGCGGCGACACCGCCTTCCTGCACGGCGAGGGCGCCGAGATGCTGCTGCAGGTCGCCCGCTTCTGGGCGGGCAGCGCGGTGTGGGACACGGAGTACGAGCGCTACCGCATCCGCTCGGTGGTGGGCCCCGACGAGTACCACACCGCCTACCCGGGGGCGGACCGCCCGGGGCTGGACGACAACGCGTACACCAACGTCACGGCCGCGTGGGTGCTGGCCCGCGCGCTGGAGCTGGCGGAGGCGATGCCCGCGCCGCGCCGCGCCGAGCTGTTCGAGCGGCTGGGGATCGGCCCGGACGAGCCGGAGCGCTGGGAGGACGTCTCCCGGCGGCTGCGGGTGCCCTTCCACGCAGGCGTGATCAGCCAGTTCGACGGCTTCGGTGAGCTGGACGAGCTGGACTGGGACGGCTACCGCGAGCGCTACGGGGACATCCGCCGGCTCGACCGGATCCTGGAGGCCGAGGGCGACAGCGTCAACCGCTACCAGGCGTCCAAGCAGGCGGACGTGCTGATGCTCGGCTACCTCTTCCCGCCCGCGGAACTGGCCGCGCTCCTCGCCCGGCTCGGGCACACCCTGGACGACGAGCTGTGGGCGCGGACGGTGACCCACTACCTGGCGCGCACCAGCCACGGCTCGACGCTCAGCGGCCTGGTGCACGGCTGGGTGCTGGCCCGCCTGCGCCGCGAGAGCGCCTGGGAGCACGTGCGCGAGGCGCTGCTCGGCGACGTCGCCGACCTCCAGGGGGGCACCACGGGCGAGGGCATCCACCTGGGCGCCATGGCCGGGACGCTGGACCTGGTGCAGCGCGGGCTGACCGGCCTCCAGCCGCAGGGCGACTGCCTGAGGCTGGACCCGGTGCCGCTGCCGCAGCTGTCCCGCTTCTCGCTGTCGCTGCGCTACCGGGCGCACTGGGGCGTCGACCTGGCGCTGCACGGGGGCCGGCTGCGGGTCGGGGTGCCGGACTCCGGCCAGGACCCGATCGCGGTGGCGGTCGACGGACGCGCCTACGAGGTCGCGCCGGGCCGCGAGGTCACGGTGGAGCTGCCGCGCTGAGGGGCGCCGCCGGTCAGGTGCGCAGCGTCAGCTCCTCGTGCCGGGGCTCGCCGAGCACGACCTTGAGGGCGCCGGTGTCGGCGGCGCCGGCGAAGACCTCGTACGCCTCCTCCATCCGCGCCAGTGGGAAGGTGTGGCTGACCAGCACGGACGCCGGGAGCCTGCCGTCGACCAGCATGCGCAGCAGGTCGGGTGTGGAGTAGGTGTCGACCAGGCCGGTGGTCAGGGTCAGGTTCCTGATCCACAGGTCCTCCAGGTGCAAGGTGACCGGCCTGCCGTGCACGCCGACGTTCGCCAGGTGGCCGCCGGGGCGGACCATGCGGGCGCACAGCTCGAAGCTCTCGGGGCGGCCGACCGCCTCCACGACGACGTCCGCGCCGAGCCCGCCGGTGAGGTCGGCGACCAGCTGCTCGCTCTCGGCGACGCCCGCGATCGCGTCGGCGCCGACGCGCTTGGCCGCGTCGAGCCGACCCGGCGCGAGGTCGACGGCGATGGTGCGCGCGGGCGAGAACAGCTGGGCGGTGGCGACGGCGGCGAGCCCCACCGGCCCGGCGCCCACGACCACGACCGTGTCGCCGGGCCGCACCCGGCCGTTGAGCACGCCCACCTCGTAGCCGGTGGGGAAGATGTCGGCGAGCAGCACGGCCTGCGCGGCGTCCACCGCGGCGGGCAGCGGGTGCAGCCCGAAGTCCGCGAAGGGCACCCGCACGTACTCGGCCTGGGTGCCGTCGACGAGGTGGCCGAGGATCCAGCCGCCCCCGCCCAGGCACTGCCCGTACGCGCCCTGCCGGCAGTAGCGGCAGCGCCCGCAGCCGCTGACGCACGACACCAGCACCCGGTCGCCGGGGCGGACCCCGTGGACCGCGGCGCCGGTCTCGACGACCTCGCCGACCGCCTCGTGGCCCAGCACCGTGCCCGGCCGCACGTCCGGCACGTCGCCGCCCAGGATGTGCAGGTCGGTGCCGCAGATGGTGGTGGCCTCGACGCGCACGATGGCGTCGCCCGCGTCCTGGAGCACGGGGTCCGGCACGTCTTCCCAGCCGGACCGGCCGGGACCGTGGAAGACCATGGCCTTCATGGGGATCATCTCCTCGCAACCGGCGGACGCCCCCCTGGCTCCATGGTGGCCGCAGCCGCCCCGTCGCGCATGCGGCGCGGCCGCGCGCCCCGCCGCTCAGCGGCGGCGGGCCAGCACCAGGCGCGCGCGGGGGCTGCCGTCGGCGCGGCGGCCGAGGGCGGCCAGCGGGCTGAGGGCGACCTCGAAGCCGGCCGCCGCGAGGTCGGCGCGGACGGCGGGGAGCGGGAAGGTGCGGTAGTACATCACGAAGGGCGGGCGGCGTACGGCGTTGCGCACCCGCATGACGGCGTCGAAGCCCGCGAAGGCCCAGTACCAGGGCGAGCGCACCGGCGGCGGGGCGCCCACGGGGAAGGCGAACAGCCCGCCGGGCCGCAGCGCCCGGTGGACCTGCGCGAACAGGCCGGGCCGCTCGGCAGGCAGGAAGTGGCCGAAGGCACCGAAGCTGACGGCCAGGTCGAAGGACCCGGCGAAGGGCAGGGCGCGCGCGTCCGCCCGCACCCACCACTGCCGCGGGCCCTCCGCGGGCGCGGCGGCGGTCCGGGTCCTGGCCTGCGCCTGCGCCTGCGCCTGCGCCTGGGCCTGCGCCTGGGCCTGGGCCTGGGCCTGGGCGAGCATCACGGCGCTGAAGTCGACGCCGGTGACCTGCGAGCGGCACAGCGGCGCGAGTACCCCCATCCCTGCTCCCGTACCGCAGCACAGGTCCAGCCCCGCGTCGAAGGGGCCGAGCGGGGCGAGCGCGGCGGCGGTGGCGTCGAGGAAGAGGTTGGGGGTGCGGAAGGGGGTGGCGTCGAAGGCCGGGGCGAGCAGGTCGTAGCCGCGCTCGACGGACGACAGCGCCTGGACCGCCAGCTCGCGCAGGGTGGGCCCCTCGGGTGAGAACACCCGGCCAAGGATAGGCGGGCAGGTCCCCCGGACCCCGCCGCCGGCCCCGCGCGGGACGTTCATCTGCCGCGGCGGCGCTCCCGGGCGGCGTAACTGCGCAGCGCCCGCAGGAAGTCGACCTCGCGGAAGGCCGGCCAGTGCGCGTCGCAGAAGTACAGCTCGGCGTAGGCGGCCTGCCACAGCAGGAAGTTGGACATCCGCTGCTCGCCACTGGTCCTGATCACCAGGTCGGGGTCGGGGTGGCCGGCGGTCCACAGGTGCCGGGCGATGTCGCCGGGCTCGAAGGCGGCCGCGGCCTCGGCCAGCGAGCGGCCCGACCCGGCGTGCTCGGTGAGCAGTTCGCGCACCGCGTCGACGACCTCCTGGCGGCCGCCGTAGCCGATCGCGAGGGTGACGTGGTGCCCGGTGGCGATGTCCCGGCCGGCGTCCACGGCCTCCTTCAGCGCGTGCGCGGTACGGTCGGGCAGCACCGACAGGTCGCCGGCGACATGCAGCCGCCAGCGGGAACCGGGGCGGGCGAGCCGCTCGGTGACGACCTGGGTGATCAGGTCCATGAGGAAGCCGACCTCGGCCTCGCCGCGGCGGGCCAGGTTCTCGGTGGAGCAGACGAAGACGGTGACATGGCCGATGCCGAGCGACTCGCACCAGGCCAGGACGTCGTCCACGTGCTCGGCGCCGGCCTTGTGGCCGAGGCTGGGACTGGCCAGCCCGGCCTTGCGGGCCCACCGGCGGTTGCCGTCCATGATCAGCCCGATGTGCCGCGGCAGCGCTCCCGCGCGGAGCCTCCGGCGCAGCCGGCGGGTGTAGAGGGCGTATACCGGTGTCGTGATCCGCACGGCGGTCTCCCCTTCCCTGGCGCCCCTGAGGTCCCGAGGCGCTCCCTGAGCTCTCCCCTTGCTTTCCTGAGCGAAGACTAGGGTGAGCGGGCGGATTGCGGCGCGGCGCGCGGCCCCTGCACCCCGTAAGGGGGAGCGCGCGGGCGGGGAAGCGCTCTCCCCGACCCCGGTGCCCGGGTCCGCGCGCAGCGGGCGGAAGCCGCAGTCCGGTGGCGGTGTGCGCGGGCGGGCGGGCGTATTCCCGGTATCGATGTGCGCTTTCCCTCATCGTCATGAAACGGAACCGTCATTCCTGATGGCTTATCCTGTATTCCGGAATGATCGTTCCGTTTCACTCTGAAGGAGTTCCATGGCGTCCGAGACCCGGCGCACGCACCACCAGGTCACGTTCGCGGTCCTTGCGGCGGGTGTGACCGCGTATTCGCTGCTCCAGTCCCTGGTCACACCGGTGCTGCCGACGATCCAGGAAGACCTGCACACCAACCAGAACACCGTGACATGGGTCCTGACGGCCTATCTGCTGTCGGCCTCGATATTCACGCCGATCATGGGCCGGATCGGCGACATGATCGGCAAGGAGCGTGTCTTCGTCGCGACGCTCGGCGCGCTGGCCGCCGGCTCGCTGCTCGCCGCGCTGGCGACCAACGTCCAGGTGATGATCATCGCCCGGGCGATCCAGGGCATCGGCGGCGGCGTGCTGCCGCTCGCCTTCGGCATCATCAGGGACGAGTTCCCGCGCGAGAAGCTCAACGGCGCGGTGGGCATGATCGCCTCGCTGCTGGCGGTCGGCGGCGGGCTCGGCATCGTGCTGGCCGGCCCGATCGTCAACGCCCTCGACTACCACTGGCTGTTCTGGCTGCCGATGATCCTCACGCTGGCCTCGGCGGTGGCGGCCTTCTTCTTCGTCCCCGAGTCGCCGGTGCGCACCCCGGGCCGGATCAGCTGGGCTCCCGCGGTGCTGCTGTCGGCCTGGCTGGTGGCGCTGCTGGTCGCCCTGAGCGAGGCCCCGACGTGGGGCTGGGCGTCGGGCAAGGTCATCGGCCTGCTCGTGGCGGCCGTGGTGCTCGCGGTCGGCTGGGTGGCCGTCGAGAACCGCGCGGCCACCCCGCTGATCGACATGAAGATGATGGCCCGCCCGGCGGTGTGGACCAACAACCTGGTGGCACTGCTGGTCGGCGTCGGCATGTACGCGGTCTTCGCCTTCCTGCCGGAATTCGTGCAGACCCCGAAGTCCACCGGCTACGGCTTCGGCGCGAGCATCACCCAGTCCGGCCTGATCCTGGTGCCGATGTCCGTGATGATGTTCCTGGTCGGCCTGGGCAGCAACAACCTGGCCAACCGGATCGGCGGCAAGAAGGTCGTCTTCATCGGCTCGCTGATCGGCACCGTCTCGATGGCGCTGCTGGCCTTCGCGCACACCAGCACCTGGGAGCTGTACGTCGCCACCGGCATCATGGGCGCGGGCTTCGGCCTCACCTTCGCGGCCATGTCCAGCCTGATCGTCAGCGCGGTCCCGCCCGCGCAGACCGGTGTCGCCAGCGGCATGAACGCCAACATCCGCACCATCGGCGGCTCCATCGGCGCCGCGCTGATGGCCAGCGTCGTCACCGCGAGCCCGGCCGCCGACGGCCTGCCGCGCGAGGCCGGCTACACCAACGGTTTCGCGATGCTCGGCGGGGCGCTGCTGATCGCCGCCGTCGCGGCGCTGCTCATCCCGGTCACGCGGCGCACCACCCGGATCGACTTCGCCGACGAACCGCAGCACGCGGAGTTGGCGATGGTCCCCGGGGGTACGGTCGTGGGTGACAAGCCCGAATGAGCTGCGGCGGCCGGGCACGCGGGAGTGAGTGAGCGACGATGACAGGTCATGCGCGCACCAGGGACCGGGCACCCGAGCAGGCGGCACCGCACCCGCGGACGCCGCCCGCACCGCCCGCTCCCGCCGCGGTGTCCGGGCCCGCCCCGGACACCCGGGCCCCCGGGACCGGCGGCACGGACCACCCGGACGGGCCGGAAGGCTGCGAGCCGGAGTGCCAGCCGGCCCGGCCGATGCGGCGCGACGCCGTACGCAACCACCATCTGGTGGTCGAGGCGGCGCGCGCGGTCTTCTCGGAGTTCGGCACCGACGCCAGCATGGAGCTCATCGCCTCCCGCGCCGGCGTCGGCGTCGGCACGGTCTACCGGCGCTTCCCCAACAAGGAGGCGCTGGTCGACGAGATCGCCGGGCTGATGCTCCAGGAGCTGACCGAGGTCGCGCGGCGCTCGCTCACGCTGCCCGACGGGGCGGGCCTGGAGGCCTTCCTGCGGGTCATCGGCCGGTCGCTGAGCGAGCACCGCGGCTACGCCGACAAGCTCGTGGGCCACAAGGCCTCCTGCGTGGAGGTGCTGCGCGACCGGATCACCGAACTGCTCGTCCAGGCCCAGCAGTCGGGCCGGGTCGCGGCGGGCGTCGAACTGGGTGACGTGATGGCGCTGATCTGGGGTCTGCGCGGCATCGTCGAGACCGGCGGCGCGGTTGTGCCCGACGCCTGGCGGCGGCATCTGGACATCCAGCTCGCGGGCCTGCGCTCGGTGACCGTCCCGCAGGACAGCCCGCCCGCGGCCACCCGCGAACAGCTGCGCCGGATCGGCACCGCCACGGCGGCCTCCCGGCACACGGCGGGCAACCCGCGCGGCTGAGACGGACCCGGCCGATACGGGAAGCGGTGCGGACCGGTCCGCGCCACCGGGCCGGACGCACGGAAGCGGCACGCCGGGAGCGGCGTGCCGCGGGGTCTGCGGGGCGGTCAGCCCTGGCGGGCCTTCATCCGCGGGTCCTTGCGGTTGATCACGTAGACCTTGCCGCGGCGGCGGACGATCTGGGCGCCCGGCCGGTTCTTCAGCGACCGCAGGGAATTGCGTACCTTCATTTTCCGGCCTTTCTCCTCGTATGCCGGCCAGCCGGTCATACTTTGTCGTGCACGCACCACAACGGCGGCAGCCTCGCGTTCATTCCGCACGGCGCCGCGCGCACGGAGGGCACGGCATGAGCCAGGATTCCGCGGCCGGGGACGACGACTTCTCCCCCGGCTTCTCCAGCCCCGACTTCTCCAGTCCGGATTTCTCCGGCCCGGACGACACGATCGGCGATTTCAAGGTGCCCGACTTCGTGGTCCCGCCCTTCGAGGGCCCGGACTACGAGGCAGAGGACGCCGACGACCTCGTCCCCGAGGAGGCCGGGTTCTCCCGGCCCGGCTATTCCAGCCCCGACTTCAGCTCGCCGGACGACACCGGCGCCGACCGCGAGGACTGAGCCTCAGCCGCGCCGCGGCGGCCCCTGCTGCAGGGCTGCCGCCGCGGTGCGGACGACCGCCGCGGTGAGGGCGGCCAGCGGCGGCGAGTCGAGCTTCCACTGCTGCCAGTAGAGCGGCACGTCCACCGGCCGCTCCGGCGCGAGGGCGGTCAGCGTCCCCGCGGCCACGTACGGCGCCGCCTGCCCGTCGGGGATCGCCCCCCAGCCGAGCCCGGCTGCGACCGCCGCGGCGAAGGACTCCGACGCGGGCACGTACGTCCGCGGCTGGCCCGAGGTGCGGCGGCCGGGGGCCAGGGCACGCAGGAAGGCGTCCTGGATGTCGTCCTTGCGGTCGAAGACGATCATGGGCGCGGCGGGCAGCGCCTCCGCCAGCGAGCCGTCCGCGAGATACCGGGCGGCGAAGGCCGGGGCGGCGTACGCGCGGTAGGTCATCCGGCCGAGCGGGCGCACCGAGCAGCCCTGCACGGGCTCCGGCGACGAGGTGACGGCGGCCATCACGCGGCCCTGGCGCAGCAGCAGCGCGGTGTGGTCCTGGTCGTCGCGGTGCAGGTCGAAGCAGACGTCCGAGGTGGCGGCGGCCTCTGCGAGCGCGGGCAGGAACCAGGTGGCGAGCGAGTCGGAGTTGACCGCGACCGGCAGCGTCGACGGCCCGGCCGCGCCGACCAGCCCCAGCTCCGCGCCCGCGTCCTGCTCCAGCCGGGCGAGCTGCCGCCCGAAGCGCACGACGACCTCGCCGGACTCGGTCGGCCGCACTGGCTTGGAGCGCAGCAGCAGCACCCGCCCGGTCCGCTGCTCCAGCGCCTTGACGCGCTGGCTGACCGCGGACGGCGTGACGTGCAGCCGCTCCGCCGCCGCCTCGAAGGTGCCCTCGTCGACGGCAGCGAGCAGGGTGCGTACCTGGTCCAGCGGAAGTCCGTCCGTCATCACATTAACTAATCTTACGTAAGAAAACTGAGCTGGACTGTTGACTGTCCGACTTTCTACGCTCGGACCATGACCACTCCACTGCTCGCCGCCCTGGCAGGCCTCGGCACCGGCCTGTCGCTCATCGTGGCGATCGGGGCGCAGAACGCGTTCGTGCTGCGGCAGGGCATACGCCGCCAGCACGTCGCCGCGGTGGTGGCGATCTGCGCGCTGTCCGACGCCGTCCTGATCTCGGCGGGCATCGGCGGCGTCGGATCGGTGGTCCGCGCCCGGCCGTCCGCTGTCACCGCGGTCGGCCTGCTCGGCGGCGCCTTCCTCGTCACGTACGGGGTGCTGGCCGCCCGCCGCGCGGTGCGCCCGCAGGCGGCGCTGACGGCGGCGGACGGCAGCGGCGGCTCGCTGCGGACGGCGGTGCTCACGTGCCTGGCGATCACCTGGCTGAACCCGCACGTCTACCTCGACACCCTGCTGCTGCTCGGCTCGGTCGCCAACGGCTACGGCCACTCGCGGTGGGGCTTCGGGGCGGGTGCCGTGACCGGCAGCGTGGTGTGGTTCACCGGCCTGGGCTTCGGCGCCCGGCTGCTGGAGCGGCCCTTCTCCCGGCCCGGCTCGTGGCGGGCGCTGGACGCGGCCATAGCGTGCACGATGATCGCCCTGGGCGTGCTGATGGCGGTGCGGGCATGATCGTCCGTACCGCCCAGGGCCCGGGTGTCAGTCGGCGTCCGGGCGCGGCTCGCCTTTGGCCGGGATCGGCCGGAAGCCGATGACAGCGGCGTCGTCGCGCCGGTCGGCCGCGGAGGCCAGCAGCCGGGCGCACAGCGCGGTCAGCGACACCCCGTCGGAGCGCGAGCGCACCGCCTCCTGCGCCAGCGCCGCCATGCCCTCGCTGATGTCGGTGCCCGGCACCTCGATCAGGCCGTCGGTGTAGAGCAGCAGCGTGTCCCCGGCCGACAGCTCCTGGTGCCAGGTCCTGCGGGCCATGGACGGCAGCACGCACAGCGGCAGGTCGGGCCCCGAGCCCTCCAGGAAGCGCGGCGGGCCCGCGGCCGGGAGCAGCAGCGGCGGCGGGTGCCCGGCGTTGGACCAGGCCGCCTGCCAGCCGCCGGACCCGCGCGGTACGAGGTGCGTGTGCACCGCCGTGACCAGCGGCGCGATGCCCAGGCCCTCCACGACCCGGTCGAGCCGGGCCAGGCTCTCGGCGGGAGTGCTCGGGTGCGCCGGGTCGTAGGCGATGACCCGCAGCATGCTGCGCAGCTGGCTCATCGCGGTGGCGGCGTCCAGGTCGTGCCCCGCGATGTCGCCGATCGTGAGGGTGACCGAGCCGTCGGGCAGCAGCAGCGAGTCGTACCAGTCGCCGCCGATCTCGGCCGTGGTGTTCGCGGGCTGGTAGTGCGCGGCGAGTTCCGCGCCCGGCACGCGCGGGGTCGGCGTCAGCAGCGAGCGCTGGAGGGTCAGCGCGGTGTGCCGGGTGCGCTGCAGCTCCATGGCCTGCCGCAGCGGGTCGCTCACCTCGTGCAGCACCTCGCCGAGCAGCTGGAGGTCGGCGGGGCCGGGCGGCGGGCTGTCGGCGCAGCCCACGGCGGCGGCGAAGGCGGCGACGGCCGCGTCGATCACGATCGGCACCAGGGCCACGCTGGTGGCCCGCGCCTCGCGCAGCCACTGTGCGGACATCTCCGCCAGCGCCCCGGCCGGCGGCTCGCCCGGGGGGAAGGTCAGCAGCCGGGGGCGGCGGGTCTCGACGACCTCCCGGGCGACCGGGCCGAGCGGCCGCGGCTCGCCGCCCAGCGGCGGGGTCGCGGGCAGCCCGTCCCGCGCGGTGGCGGCCACCCGGGAGGCGGACGGGCCGCCGCCCGGGGCCTCCTGGCCCATGCCGTGGCCGGGCAGCAGGAAGACGGTGCAGGCGTCGGCCAGCTCGGGCACCACCGCGGCGGTGACGGCGGCGAAGGCCTGCGGCACGTCGGCGGCGGCCGTCACCGTCGCCACCCGGGCCAGCAGCCGCTCGCGCAGCCGGTTGCGCCACTGGTCCTCCACGTCCGCGGTGGTGCCGATCCACTCGGCGGCGACGTTGCCGCGCACGATCGGCACCGCGCGCGACTGCACGTGCCGGTACGTGCCCGAGGCGGTGCGCATCCGGAAGGTGCACACGAACATCGACGGGGTGTCGGCGGCCGCCTCCCGCCAGGTGTGCACCAGCCGGTTGCGGTCGTGCGGGTGGACCGAGGCCAGCCACTCCTGGTCGATCACCGGGCGCCACGGCACCCCCGTGAAGTCCTCGAAGCCGCCGACCAGCTCTGTGATCTCCCCATTGGGCTGCATCAGCCAGACGATCTGGCTGACCGCGGACATCAGCGCCTCGTAGCGCTGGAGCGCCTGGTGGCGCTGCTCGGAGAGCTCCTCCGCGCGCAGGGCCGCCGCGACCTGGGCGCTGGTGTCGATCGCCACCGCGAGCACCCCCGGGCCGTGCCGGGAGACCACCGGCGAGCAGCTGTAGACGAAGTGCTGGACGCCGGGCGAGCCGGGGGCGCTGCCGTCGGTGGTGCGTGGCGAGGTGACTTGGCGGGCGGTGCGGTCGCGGTAGACGTCCTCAAGCATGTCCACGAACCGGGCGGCAGCGGGCTCGCCGAACGCCTCGCGAGCCGGGGCGCCGAGCGGGCGCGGGCCGAAGAGGCGGCGGAAGGCGGCGTTGTAGTAGACGAGCAGGTGCTCGGCGCCGGCGGTGATGGCCACGGGCACGATGGCGCTGTCGAACACTTCCGGTTCGAGTTCGGGCATGCCCGTGTCCTGGCCGCTGGGGCTCATCCTCCGATCATCCCCCGGAGCGCGCCTCCGGGCGCGTTGAGAGGGGCCGGGGGCTTGGAGAGCGCTCTCCAAGCC
>NZ_JOHY01000041.1 GCF_000721495.1 Streptomyces sp. NRRL F-5123 | reverse complement strand
AACGGAAGCTTCCTTCGAGACCGTTTCACCGGCCCCTCCGGGCTTTCCCTTCGTTGTGTTCCGACTCTATCAGAAGACTTTCGGTCGGAATTACCACCCTCGTTTCGAGAGCGCGCGTTTCCGCGGGCCTCGTTCGGAGCGGTTGTGCCAACGTACTGGAGCGGGCCGCCGGATGCAAATCCGGCGGCCCGCTCGTGGTGGGGATGTTGACGGTGGGTCAGACCTCGACGACCACCGGGAGGATCATCGGACGGCGTCGGTAGGTGTCGGACACCCACTTTCCGACGGACCGTCTGATGAGCTGCTGGATCTGGCGGGTCTCCATCACGCCGTCCGAGGCGGAACGCGACAGGCCCTCCTCGATCTTCGGGATGACGGCGGCGAAGGCCTCGTCTTCGATACCGGAGCCCCGCGCGTGGATGTTCGGGCCGCCGACGATCTTGCCGGTGGTGCTGTCGACCACGACGAAGACAGAGACGATGCCCTCCTCGCCGAGAATCCTGCGGTCCTTGAGCGAGGACTCCGTGATGTCCCCGACCGAGAGCCCGTCGACGTACACGTAACCCGCCTGGACCTTGCCGGCGATTTTCGCCTCGCCGCCGACGAGGTCGACGACGACGCCGTCCTCCGCGATGACCGTGCGGTTCTTGGGAATGCCGGTCAGCTGGCCCAGTTCTGCATTGGCCCGCAGGTGGCGCCACTCGCCGTGGATCGGCATCAGATTGCGCGGCTTGCAGATGTTGTAGAAGTACAGCAGCTCGCCGGCCGACGCGTGGCCCGAGACGTGCACCTTGGCGTTGCCCTTGTGCACGACGTTGGCTCCCCACCGGGTGAGGCCGTTGATGACGCGGTACACCGCGTTCTCGTTGCCCGGGATGAGGGAGGAGGCGAGGACGACGGTGTCACCCTCGACGATGCGGATCTGGTGGTCCCGGTTGGCCATCCGGGAGAGCGCCGCCATCGGCTCTCCCTGGGAGCCTGTGCAGACGAGGACCACCTGCTCGTCCGGCAGGTCGTCGAGCACCTTGACGTCCACGATGAGGCCGCCGGGGACCTTGAGGTAGCCGAGGTCGCGGGCGATGCCCATGTTCCTGACCATGGAGCGGCCGACGAAGGCGACCTTGCGGCCGCGTTCGTGTGCCGCGTCGAGCACCTGCTGGATGCGGTGCACGTGGCTGGCGAAACTGGCGACGATGATGCGCTTCTCCGCCTTGGCGAAGGTCTGGCGCAGCACCTGCGAGATGTCGCGCTCGGGCGGCACGAAGCCGGGGACCTCGGCGTTGGTGGAGTCGGCGAGCAGCAGGTCGATGCCCTCCTCGCCGAGTCGCGCGAAGGTGGGAAGGTCGGTGAGGCGGCCGTCCAGCGGGAGCTGGTCCATCTTGAAGTCGCCGGTGACGACGACCATGCCCGCAGGGGTGCGGATGGCGACGGCGAGGGCGTCCGGGATGGAGTGGTTGACGGCGACGAATTCGCAGTCGAAGGGACCGATGCGCTCCCGGTCGCCTTCCCTCACCTCAAGGGCGTAGGGGCGGATCCGGTGCTCCTGGAGCTTGGCCTCGATCAGGGCGAGGGTGAGCTTGGAGCCGATGAGCGGGATGTCGTCCTTCTCCCTGAGGAGGAAGGGGACGGCGCCGATGTGGTCCTCGTGGCCGTGGGTGAGGATCACGCCGACGACGTCGTCGAGGCGGTCTCTGATTGAGCTGAAGTCGGGAAGGATGAGGTCGACGCCCGGCTGCTCCTCTTCGGGGAAGAGGACGCCGCAGTCGACGATCAGCAGCTTGCCGCCGAATTCGAGGACGGTCATGTTGCGACCGATCTCACCGAGACCGCCGAGCGGCGTGATGCGCAGGCCGCCCTCGGCCAGCGGCCGCGGCGGACCGAGTTCTGGATGCGGATGGCTCAAAGGTTTTCTCCCTGTCGCGCACGCCGAAAGGGCCTTCCTGGGCCGTGGCGTGCGGCACTGTGTGTGATCGTCATGCGTCCGGCGCGCAGTGCACCGCTGTTCGGGTTGTGTCCCGGACGGCGTGACTGCGGTCGGGTCCTGCGTATTCAGTTGTGAAGTCTGTGTTCAGAGGTGTACCCCGCCGGCGGCGAGATCCTTCCTGAGGCGTTCCGTGGCGTGCGGGTCCAGTTCCGTGAGCGGGAGCCGGAGCGGGCCTGCGGGCAGTCCGCGCAGCGCAAGGGCGGCCTTGGTGGTCATGACGCCCTGGGCGCGGAACATTCCGGTGAAGACGGGCAGCAGGCGCTGGTGGATCTCGGCGGCCTTGGCGACGTCGCCGTCGGTGTACGCATCCAGCATCGCACGCAGCTCGGGGGTCACGAGATGACCGACGACCGAGACGAAGCCCACGGCGCCGATGGAGAGCAGTGGCAGATTGAGCATGTCGTCGCCGGAGTACCAGGCGAGGCCGCTGCGGCTGAGGGCCCAGCCGGCGGCTCCGAGATCGCCCTTGGCGTCCTTGTTGGCGACGATCCTGGGGTGCTCCGCCAGCCGGACGATCGTCTCGGTGTCCAGCGGGACGCCGCTGCGGCCTGGGATGTCGTAGAGCATCACGGGCAGGCCGGTGGCGTCGGCGATCGCGGTGAAGTGCCGGCGGAGGCCTTCCTGCGGAGGCTTGCTGTAGTAGGGCGTGACGGTGAGCAGGCCGTGTGCGCCGGCCTCCTCTGCCTGGCGGGCCAGCTCGGTGCTGTGCCGGGTGTCGTTGGTGCCGACCCCGGCGACGACGGTGGCGCGGTCGCCGACGGCCTCCAGGACAGCCCGTACGAGCTGGGCTTTCTCCGTGTCGCTCGTGGTGGGCGACTCCCCGGTGGTGCCGTTGACGACGATGCCGTCGTTGCCCGCGTCCACCAGGTGGGTGGCGAGCTGCTGGGCGCCGGCGAGGTCGAGGTCGCCGTCCGCGGTGAACGGCGTGACCATTGCGGTCAGTACCCGCCCGAAGGGGGCCTTGGGGGTGGAGGTCGGAGCCATGGGTCCCACGCTACTCGGTGTGTACGGGGGCACGCAGCCACGGGACCTGCGCAAAGGACTCCGGCGGTGCCTGCTCGGGGGTTCAGGCACCGCCGGGGTCCGTTTCTGCAGCCTAGATGAACCTCATGAATGCCTGCAATCCGAACACTTCGGACATTTGGCTACAGCGGCCGGCCGACCCCGGGGCTTACGGGGCGACACGCCCGTTGCCGTTGAACGCCGCATGGGTGAGCGGCATCAGTCCGGCCCACGCCGCTTCCATCCGCTCGCCGACCATCTCGATCTCGCGCTGCGGGAAGGACGGCACCTTGGCCATCTCGTGCTGCGTACGCAGGCCGAGGAAGTGCATCAGCGACCGCGCGTTGCACGTGGCGTACATCGACGAGAACAGGCCGACCGGCAGTGTGGCCCGGGCCACCTCACGGGCGATTCCGTCCGCGAGCATCGCCTGATAGGCCGCGTAGGACTGCGCGTAGGACTCCTCCATGGCCGCCACCGCCTGCTTGTGCTGCTCAGGGGTGCCGTGGACGAATTCGTACTTGCCGGGACGGCCCTGCTGCACCAGTTTGCGGTCGGGCCCCGGCACGTAGAAGACGGGCTGCAGCTCGCGGTAGCGGCCGGACTCCTCGTTGTAGGACCAGCCGACGCGATGCCGCATGAACTCGCGGAAGACGAAGATCGGGGCGCTGATGAAGAACGTCATCGAGTTGTGCTCGAAGGGGCTGCCGTGGCGGTCCCGCATCAGGTAATTGATGAGCCCCTTGGAGCGCTCCGGGTCCTTGCTCAGCTCGTCGAGGGACTGCTCGCCCGCGGTGGAGACCCGGGCCGCCCACAGGACGTCGGTGTCCGACGCGCTGTGCTTGATCAGTTCGACGGTCACGTCGTCCCGGAACTCGACGGGGGCTGCGGGAGCGCTGGTGGAGGCCCCGTCGGGGAGGTCGGTCGGCACCGGTGGTGTCCTTCCTGTGGGCGGCATTGCGGCGACCAGCCTAGGCGGTGGGTACGACAGCCGGCCGCCGCCGGTCAGCCCACCCGAAGTGGCCGAGTCAGCTTTCGGCGGCTAGCCTCACCCGTCAGAGTGCACCCGCCCGTCCCACCGGAACCCGAAGAGGATCCTCCGCGTGTCCTTGCCCTACACCTCCGCGACCGCCGAAGCCGACGACCTCGGGGCGGGCCGCCCGCTGCCGCACCTCGACCAGGACCGTTGGATGCGCCCCTACGGCCCCGGCCCCTGGCGGGTCGGGACGGCGGCGCTGGCCCTGATGCTCGCGGCCTACCTGCTGTTCGCCGCGCTCATCATGGTGGCCGCACAGAACACCAGGGGCGGTGCGCTGTGCCTGGCCGTGGCCCTGCTGGTGATCATGGCCGCGCTGCGGATGCTGCGGGTCGGCCTCTGGGTGAGCGGCCGGGGGCTGCGCCAGACGAGCTTCTTCAGCACCGTGACCGTGCCCTGGCGCAAGATCGCCGCGGTGCGCACGGCTCAGCAGCCGGTGAAGGTGCTGGGGCTGCCGCGTACGGTCCAGGGGCAGGCGCTGATCATCACCCGCAAGAGCGGTGGCTCCCTGCGCCCGCAGCTCACCGACCACAACGCGGACTTCCTCGGCCGGGTCGAGGCCTTCGACGTCGCCGCGGACGCCATCGAGGGCTGGGCCGCGGAGCTGCTCTGACGCCCCTGTGGGCGGGGTGTGCGGCCCCGCCAGGGGTCAGCGCGGCAGCTTGCCGTCGTGCAGGGCGATGGCCCGCTGCATCGCCTTACGCGCCCTCGGCGTGTCGCGGGCGTCGAAGTAGGCGACGGCCAGCCGGAACCAGGTGCGCCAATCGTCCGGCGCCGCCTCCGTCTCCGCCTGCCGACAGGCGAAGACCGCGTCGGCGGCGTCCCGGTCGATCCGGCCGCTTGGCGTACGGGCCAGGTCGTCCACCGGCAGGCCGCCCTCGGCCTCCAGTTCGCGGCCGAGCCGCCCGGCGTTGCGGGCGAACTGCGTCGTCTGCCACAGGAACCAGGCGCCGATCAGCGGCAGCACCAGCACCGCGAGGCCGAACGCGACCGTGACCGGGCGACCGTCGGCGATGAGCAGCACTCCGCGGTCGCCGACCAGCACGAAGTAGAAAACCAGCGCGAGGGCCGAGACGGTGTAGCTGAGTCTGGCGCGCATGCCTCAGGCTCCCCGGCCGTCCGGCTCGGTACCGTCCAGGAAGTGCTCCAGGCCGTACGTCAGGCCGGGCACGCCGGGGACGGTGCGGGCGGCGAGTAGGATGCCCGGCATGAAGCTGCTGTGGTGCAGCGAGTCGTGCCGGATGGTCAGGGTCTCGCCGGTGCCGCCGAACAGCACCTCCTGGTGGGCGAGCAGGCCGCGCAGGCGCACCGAGTGCACGGGCACGCCGTCGACCGCGGCGCCGCGGGCGCCCTCCAGGCCGTGGGTGGTCGGGTCGTGCTGCGGGGCGAGCCCGGCCTCGGTGCGGGCGGCACCGATCAGCTGGGCGGTGCGGGTCGCGGTGCCACTGGGGGCGTCGGCCTTGTTGTCGTGGTGCAGCTCGATGACCTCGGCGGAGTCGAACCAGCGGGCGGCCTGCCGGGCGAACTGCATGGTCAGGACGGCACCGATGGAGAAGTTCGGGGCGACGAGGGCGCCGGTGCCGGGCGCGGCGGCCAGCCACTCGCGCAGCCGGTCCAGGCGCTCCTCGGTCCAGCCGGTGGTACCGACGACGGCGTGGATGCCGTGTCCGACGCAGAATTCCAGGTTGCCCATGACCGAGTCGGGATGGGTCAGTTCCACGGCGACCTGCGCGCCGGCCTCGGTCAGCGCCTCCAGCGGGTCGTCGCGGTCGATCGCGGCGACCAGGTCGAGGTCGTCGGCGGCCTCGACAGCGGCGGCCGCGGCCGAGCCGATACGGCCCTTGGCGCCGATGACGGCCACACGGAGCTTGCTCATCGTTCTTGGGTCCTCCAGGTCTGCGTACGCCAGCGCGTACGGGGCGAGCGGGGGGTTGTTGCGCGGGCGCGCGGCCGGGCCTGCCGCGCGCCCGCGCATCAGGCGACGGCTTCGTGCAGGCGTGCGGCCTGCTTCTGCTTGAGCGGGCCGATGACGGCGAGCGACGGGCGCTGCCCGAGGACGTCGCGGGCGACCGCGCGCACCTCGTCAGGGGTGACGGCGGCGATCCGCGCGAGCAGGTCGTCGACCGAGAGCTGGTCGCCCCAGCACAGCTCGCTCTTGCCGATCCGGTTCATGAGCGCGCCGGTGTCCTCCAGCCCCAGCACCGTGGAGCCCGCCAGCTGGCCGATGGCGCGGCGCAGCTCCTCGTCGGTCAGCCCGTGCTCGGCAACCTGGTGGAGCTCGTCCCGGCAGATCTTGAGGACCTCGGGCACGCGGGCCGGCTGGCAGCCCGCGTACACCCCGAACAGGCCGCAGTCGGCGAAGGAGGAGGTGTAGGAGTAGACCGAGTAGGCGAGCCCGCGCTTCTCCCTGACCTCCTGGAAGAGCCGCGAGCTCATGCCGCCGCCGAGGGCGGTGTTGAGCACGCTGAGGGCCCAGCGCCGGTCGTCGGTGCGCGACAGGCCCGGCATGCCGAGCACGACGTGGGCCTGCTCGGTGCGCCGGTCGAGGACTTCCACGGCGCCCGCGGTGCGCAGCGTACGGCTGCCGCCGCGCGGGGCCTGCGGTACCGCGTCCGGGTCGCGCAGCGCGCCGGCCCGTTCGAAGGCGCGGCGGACCTGGCGTACGACGCTCGCGTGGTCGATGTTCCCTGCGGCGGCCACCACGAGACGGGTGGGGTCGTAGTGCCGGCGGTAGAAACGGGCGACCTGGTCGCGGGTGAGGGCATTGATCGTCTCGACGGTGCCCAGCACGGGGCGGCCTAGCGGGGTGTCGCCGAGCATCGCACCGCAGAACAGGTCGTGCACCTGGTCGCCGGGGTCGTCCTCGGTCATCGCGATCTCTTCCAGGACGACACCGCGCTCGGCGTCGATGTCCTCCTGGCGGATCAGCGAGCCGGTGAGCATGTCGCACACCACGTCGACGGCCAGAGGCAGGTCGGTGTCGAGCACCCTGGCGTAGTAGCAGGTGTACTCCTTGGCGGTGAACGCGTTCATCTCACCGCCGACCGCGTCGACGGCGGCGGAGATCTCCAGCGCGCTGCGCCGTTCGGTGCCCTTGAAGAGCAGGTGCTCCAGATAGTGCGTGGCACCGCTCAGCGACGGGGTCTCGTCGCGGGAGCCGACGGCCGCCCAGATGCCGAAGGTGGCGGAGCGGACGGTCGGCAGCGTCTCGGTGACGACCCGGAGGCCCCCGGGCAGCACGCTGCGGCGGACGGTGCCGACCCCGTCGGTGCCGGGCAGCAGGGTCCGCGTGCGGACGGCCCGCCCCTTGGTGGAGGGGCGGGCCGTCACGGCGGTGGAGCGGGTCGTCACTGGGCCGACTCGTCCTTCGCGTCCTGGCTGTCGCCGTCCTCGCCCTCGATCACGGGGACGAGCGAGAGCTTGCCGCGCTGGTCGATCTCGGCGATCTCGACCTGCACCTTGGTGCCGACGCCGAGGACGTCCTCGACGTTCTCCACGCGCTTGCCGCCGGCCAGCTTGCGGATCTGCGAGATGTGCAGCAGACCGTCCTTGCCGGGCATGAGCGACACGAAGGCGCCGAAGGTCGTGGTCTTCACGACGGTGCCCAGGTAACGCTCGCCGACCTCGGGCATGGTCGGGTTGGCGATCTGGTTGATCATCGTGCGGGCGGCCTCGGCCTGCGAGCCCTCCGTGGCACCGATCAGGACCGTGCCGTCGTCCTCGATGGAGATGTCGGCGCCGGTGTCCTCCTGGATCTGGTTGATCATCTTGCCCTTGGGGCCGATGACCTCGCCGATCTTGTCCACCGGGATCTTGATGCTGATGATCCGCGGCGCGTTCGGCGACATCTCGTCCGGGGAGTCGATGGCCTCCATCATCACGTCGAGGATGTGCAGCCGGGCGTCGCGGGCCTGCTTGAGGGCCGCGGCCAGGACGGACGCCGGGATGCCGTCGAGCTTGGTGTCCAGCTGGAGGGCGGTCACGAAGTCCTTGGTGCCGGCGACCTTGAAGTCCATGTCGCCGAAGGCGTCCTCGGCACCGAGGATGTCGGTCAGCGCCACGTAGTGCGTCTTGCCCTCGATCTCCTGCGAGATCAGGCCCATGGCGATACCGGCGACCGGGGCCTTGAGCGGCACACCGGCGTTCAGCAGCGACATGGTGGAGGCGCAGACCGAGCCCATCGACGTCGAGCCGTTGGAGCCCAGCGCCTCGGAGACCTGCCGGATCGCGTAGGGGAACTCCTCGCGGGTCGGCAGCACCGGCAGCAGGGCGCGCTCGGCGAGGGCGCCGTGGCCGATCTCGCGGCGCTTCGGGGAGCCGACGCGGCCGGTCTCGCCGACGGAGTACGGCGGGAAGTTGTAGTTGTGCATGTACCGCTTGCGCGTCTCGGGCGCGAGCGTGTCCAGCTGCTGCTCCATGCGCAGCATGTTCAGCGTGGTGACGCCCAGGATCTGGGTCTCGCCGCGCTCGAACAGGGCCGAGCCGTGCACCCGCGGGATCGCCTCGACCTCGGCGGCCAGGGTGCGGATGTCGGTGACACCGCGGCCGTCGATGCGGACCTTGTCGCGGATGACGCGCTGGCGGACCAGCTTCTTGGTCAGCGAGCGGTAGGCCGCGGAGATCTCCTTCTCGCGGCCCTCGAACTGCGGCAGCAGCTTCTCGGCGGCCAGGCCCTTCACGCGGTCCAGCTCGGCCTCGCGGGCCTGCTTGCCGGCGATGGTCAGCGCCTGCGCCAGCTCGTCGGTGACGGCGGCCTCGAGGGCGCTGAAGACGTCCTCCTCGTAGTCGAGGAAGACCGGGAATTCACCGGTCGGCTTGGCAGCCTTGGCGGCCAGCTCGGACTGCGCCTTGCACAGCACCTTGATGAACGGCTTGGCGGCCTCCAGGCCGGCGGCGACGACCTCCTCGGTCGGCGCCTCGGCGCCGCCCTCGACGAGCTTGACGGTGCGCTCGGTGGCCTCGGCCTCGACCATCATGATCGCGACGTCGCCGTCGTCGAGCACCCGGCCGGCGACGACCATGTCGAAGACGGCCTCCTCCAGCTCGCTGTGCGTCGGGAAGGCCACCCACTGGCCGCGGATCAGCGCGACGCGGACGCCGCCGATCGGGCCGGAGAAGGGCAGGCCGGCCAGCTGCGTGGAGCAGGAGGCGGCGTTGATCGCGACCACGTCGTAGAGGTGGTCGGGGTTGAGGGCCATGACGGTGGCGACGATCTGGATCTCGTTGCGCAGGCCCTTGACGAAGGACGGACGCAGCGGGCGGTCGATCAGCCGGCAGGTCAGGATGGCGTCCTCGGAGGGGCGGCCCTCACGGCGGAAGAACGAGCCGGGGATGCGGCCGGCCGCATACATGCGCTCCTCGACGTCCACCGTGAGAGGGAAGAAGTCGAAGTGTTCCTTGGGCTGCTTGGAGGCGCTGGTGGCCGACAGCACCATGGTGTCGTCGTCCAGGTAGGCCACGGCGGAGCCGGCGGCCTGACGGGCCAGCCGGCCCGTCTCGAAGCGGATGGTGCGGGTGCCGAAGGATCCGTTGTCGATAACGGCTTCGGCGTAGTGGGTCTCGTTCTCCACTATGGGGTTTCTCCTCGTCCTCGCCCGCAGGGCGTCTCCCGGCGGGCCATCGGTGGAGGGGCGTCCTGCCGGGGCCGGTCTTCGATCGAAGCCACCGGGGGTGCAACCACCCGGAGGCCACTACCGAGGACCGGCAGCTGCGGCGGATAGGAGGACGCTCCTCCTCATACGTTGTCAACAGCAGTCAACAGCACCATTGCATCAGACGACGCACGTATCGCGCACGTCCTGTGGGCGATACGTGGCCGACCTCGTACAAGACGGTTGCGTGACCGGCGCACCGTGCCGGTGCATATGGCAAAGGGAGCGGTCCCGTCGGACGGGAACCGCTCCCCTGCACGCGTCCTAGCGAACGCCCGCCGCACCGGCACGGATGCCGAGGCGCTCGCGGAGCTCACGGAAGCGCGTGATGTCCTTCTTGGCCAGGTACTGCAGCAGGCGGCGGCGCTGGCCGACCAGGATGAGCAGACCGCGGCGCGAGTGGTGGTCGTGCTTGTGGGTCTTGAGGTGCTCGGTCAGGTCCGAGATGCGCCGCGAGAGCAGCGCGACCTGGACCTCGGGGGAGCCGGTGTCGCCTTCCTTGGTGCCGAACTCGGCGATGATCTGCTTCTTCGTTTCGACGTCGAGCGCCATACGGACTCCTCCAGGGATCGTCTGCCGGCGAGCGCCCCCGGTCTTCTTCGCGGGGAATTCTCACGTGACTCGCACGGCTCTCGGTCACCCGGCGTGAGCACACAGGTGACCGTCACCCAGGGTACCAGCCGGTTGCCGGGCGTTTTACCGCGGGTCACCCGGTCGAACGGTGGCACAGGGTGCCCGGTCGTACTGCGGTCCATACGACGGTACGACCGGGCTGAGCGCGCACCGTAATCGGGGCTTCCCGGCTCAGCCGCCGCCCAGCCCGCGCACCGCGCCGTACGTCCCGAGTACCGCCAGGCACAGCGGGACCAGCGTCAGCAGCACGGCGCCCTCGGCGACCTCCAGGCAGCGGCCCCAGAACGGGGACACCCTCCGGCCCGGCACCGTCAGGCCGACCGCGAGCAGCGTTCCGGCGCCGACGGCAACGGCGCCGGGCAGCCACAGGAGGCGCAGGCCGGATGCACCTCCGGATGGTGCGAACCCTACGACGGACAGCGCCGACGCCACGACGCCGGCCGCGAGCAGGGCCCCGACCTGGGCGGTGCGGCGGAAGAGCCGGGCGCGCAGCAGGGCGGCGATCCCGGCGGCCAGGGCGAGCGCCTGGGCGGGAACGGCCCGGGAGCTGCCGAGGACGGCGGCTGCGACCACCAGGGTGGCCGCGCAGCCGCCGGTCAGGCCGAGGAGGAGTTCGTGGCCGCGGCGGGCCCGGGCGGCGACCGCCTCGTAGTCGAGGGCCGGCCCGGGGTCGCGGTCCTCCGCGGCGGTGCCGGCGGAGGGTGCCGGGTCGTCGAAGCCGATCGGCAGCCGGGCCAGGCGCGCGGACCAGCCGGGCAGGAAGCCGATCAGCCCGACCGCCGCGACGGCCACGACCGAAGCAACCTGCCCAGGCCCCACGTCGGCGGCGACGGCTGCGTACGCGGCCAGGGTTCCGGCGGCGGCCAGGACGGCGGACGCGACGAAAGGCGCGTCCCCGGCCGGCAGCACCGCGACCAGGACCGCCGAGGCCGGCAGCACGGTCGCGCAGCCGGCCAGGAGCTGCAGCCGCCCCGCTCCGTGCCCGGTGGGCGGCGCGACGAGGCCGGACCCGGCGACCAGCAGATGCGGCAGCGCGGCCAGGCCGAGCGCGACGGCGGCGGTGCGGTCGCCGTAGACGCGGGCCCGTACGGCGGCGAAGGCGGCAAGCGCGGAACCCGTCACCGCGGCCACGACGGCTGGAAGGCCGTGCATGTCGTGCCGCACCGGGTCGGCCTGCCACAGCACCCAGCAGACCGCCGCCATGAGCACGGCTCCGCCGGTCAGCCCGGCGGGGCGCATCAGGTCGCCGGTCCAGTGGCGGCGGTCGGGCGCCACGGCGGTGGCGAGCGCGTCGGCCACGTCGTCGTGGACGGCGGGCGGCAACGACGTGGCAATGGCGCGCAGCAGGATGAACTCACCGTCAAGGACGTGCTGGGCGGACAGCGACAGGGCGGGGTCGAGCGGCGCGCCGTCGCGGCGGACGAGGTGGTAGCCGGGCGGTTCCGCGGCGCCCTGCGCCAGACCGGACAGCTGGAGGATGTCGGGGCGAAGGTCGGCGACCGGCAGGTCGTCGGGAAGGGCCACGTCGGTCCTGCCGTCCGGCGCCACGATCGTGACGCGGCAGAATCCCCGGGATCCCGGCTCTGAGGCTGCGATCTGCGTGGCGTCTTCGTGCGCGCGCCTCCGAGCGGGAACGTCCGGCGCCTGCCACGCCGCAGTCGAGTGACGAAGAGTGTCCATATGATTGCCCTCCGTAGCATCAGCGCGGCAATGTACCAGCCGCGACGACGATTCCCTGGGGGCGGGCACATCCGTGAGTTCGGTCATCGTCAAACGCCCGGTTCGCGTCCGTCCGCCCGACGTGCCCTCCGGGGAGGTCCGCCTCGCGCCGCCGCCGGAACTCCGGCGCGGCCAGGAGCAGGGCCTGGTGACCCTGCTGCTGCCGTTGCTGGCGATGGGCGGCTCGGCGGCGTACTTCTTCATGCCGGGTTCGCAGCCGGTCATGAAGGTGATGGGCGGTCTGATGCTCGCGTCGGCGGTCGCACTGGGTGCCGCCCAGTTCGTGCGGGCGCGGCAGGGCGCGAGCGGGCACATGGCCGACAGCCGCCGCGATTACCTCGCATACCTGGCGCGGCAGCGCAGCACGGTCCGCCGCACCGCCGACCGGCAGCGCTGCAGCAGGCTCCACACGCATCCCGCGCCGGACCAGCTGTGGGCACTGGTGGCCGAGCGCCGGCGGGTGTGGGAGCGCCGCCCCGGCGACGACGACTTCGGGCAGGTGCGGATCGGGCTCGCACCGCAGCAGCTGGCGACCCCGCTGGTCGCGCCGGACACCGCGCCGGTTGACCGGCTGGAGCCGCTGACCGCGTACGCCCTGCGGCGTTTCGTCGCCGCGCACGGGACGGTCGAGGACCTGCCGCTCGCGGTGTCGCTGCGGGCCTTCTCGCACGTGGTGCTGACCGGCGAGGCGGGCGCCGTCCGCGGGCAGGCCCGGGCGGTGCTGGCGCAACTGGCCGCGCTGCACTCGCCCGCCGACATGGTGCTGGGTGTCGTCGTGTCCGCTGCGGCGCTGCCGGCGTGGGAGTGGGTCAAGTGGCTGCCGCACGCCCAGTCGCAGGCCGGGGCGGACGGCGCCGGGACCCGGCGCCTGGTGGCGGGCGGGCCCGAGGAGCTGGCGGAGCTGCTGCACTCCGCGCTGGAAGGCCGCCCGCGCTTCCAGCGGGACGCGGCGCCGCTGCTCGACCGGCCGCACGTGGTTCTCCTCCTCGACGGCGGTGCGGTCCCCCCGGCGGTCGCCGAGGGACTGCTGGGCGTGACGCTCATGGAGCTGGCGCCGGGCGAGAGCGCCGAGCCACGTGGTGATCTGTGGGTGCGCTGTGCAGCCGGGGAGATGCTGCTGCGCTCCTCCGCGGGCCACACGTACGGGGGCGCACCGGACGCGCTGAGCGAGGCGGAGGCCGAGGCGCTGGCCCGCCGGCTTGCCCCGCTGCGGCCCGCCGACGGGGGTGACGGCGAACCGCTGCTGTCCGACCTGGACTTCACCGACCTGACGGGCATCGGCGACGCGAACTCCTTCGACGCAGCCCGCGGGTGGGCGCCGCGCGGCCGACACGAGCGGCTGCGGGTGCCGCTCGGCGTGGGTGAGGACGGCGAGCCCGTGCACCTGGACCTGAAGGAGGCCGCGCACGAGGGCATGGGACCGCATGGGCTGTGCGTGGGGGCCACCGGCTCCGGCAAGTCGGAGCTGCTGCGGACCCTGGTGCTGGGGCTGGCCGTCAGGCACTCCCCCGAGTCGCTGAATTTCGTCCTCGCCGACTTCAAGGGCGGCGCGACGTTCGCGGGTATGAGCGGGCTGCCGCACGTGTCGGCCGTCATCACCAACCTGTCGGACGACCTGGCCATGGTCGACCGCATGCGGGACGCGATCACCGGGGAATTGCAGCGTCGGCAGGAGCTGCTGAAATCCGCCGGCAATTACCCGGCCGTCCACGACTACGAGCGTGCTCGGGCCGCGGGCGCCTCCCTGCGGCCGCTGGCGACCCTGGTTCTGGTCATCGACGAATTCAGCGAGCTGCTGGCGGCCAGACCGGAATTCATCGACATGTTCCTCCAGATCGGCCGCATCGGCCGGTCGCTGGGGGTGCACCTGCTGCTGGCCTCGCAACGGCTGGAGGAGGGCAGGCTGCGCGGCCTGGACACGTACCTGTCCTACCGGATCGGGCTGCGGACCTTCTCCGCGTCCGAATCGCGCGCGGCGCTCGGTGTGCCGGACGCGTACCACCTGCCGCCGGTGCCGGGGTCGGCCTGCCTAAAGACCGGCACTGGGGACATCGTCCGTTTCAAGGCCGCGTACGTGTCGGGCCCGTACCGCGGTGCTCAGCCGGACGCCGGCGTGGCAGGGGAGCGCCGGGCCGTGCTGTTCACCGCCGCGCAGGTGCCCGTGGGCCGCCCGGTGGCGCGGACGGAACGAAGGCCTGCCGGGACCGCGGCGGACACCGTGCTGGACGTCCTCGTCCGCCGCCTCGCCGGACGCGGACCCGAGGCGCACCGGGTGTGGCTGCCGCCGCTGGGTGCGGCGCCAGGACTGGACGGGCTGATGCCACTCGGCGTGTCCGGGCGCGGGCTGCCGGCGGCCGGCAGGGCGCTGCAGGTGCCGGTAGGCCTCGTGGACAAGCCGTTCGAGCAGCGGCGGGACCCGCTGGTGCTGGACTTCGCCGGCGCGGCGGGCCACGGCCTGGTCGTCGGCGGCCCGCGCAGCGGCAAATCGACGCTGCTGCGGACCCTGGTGGCGTCCTTCGCTCTGGCACACACCCCGCAGGAAGTGCAGTTCTACTGTCTGGACTTCGGCGGCGGCACGCTGCGCGCCATGTCCGGACTCCCCCATATGGGCGGCGTCGCGGGACGGCTGGAGGCGGATCGGGTGCGGCGCACGGTCGCCGAGGTCGCCGGTGTGCTGGCCCGCCGCGAAGAGCTCTTCCGCAGCCGCGGCATCGACACCATGGCGTCGTACCGCGCGCTGCGGGCTGCCGGTGAGCTGCCCGGCGAGCGCTGGGGCGACGTCTTCCTGCTGGTCGACGGCTGGGGCGCCTTCCGGCAGGAATACGAGCAACTGGAGTCGGCCGTCACCGACATCGCCGCCCGCGGCCTCGGCTTCGGCGTGCACCTCGTGCTCACCGCGTCACGCCACATGGAGGTCCGCGCCGCGCTGAAGGACCAGCTGCTCAACCGCCTGGAACTCCGGCTCGGCGACGCCATGGACTCCGAGCTGGACCGCAGGGCTGCGGCGAATGTGCCGCCCGGCGCGCCCGGCCGCGGCATCACCCCTGGTGGGCTGCACTTCCTGGCAGGCCTGCCCCGCATTGACGGCAGCCAGGACACGTCGGACCTCGCCGAAGGCACAGCAGCCCTCGTCACGACGGTGAACGACGCGTGGAACGGTGAGCCCGCCCCGGCCGTCCGGATGCTGCCGCGCCTGCTGCCCGCCGCGCAATTGCCGGGCGGTGCCGCTCTCCCCGGACATGCTGTGGCGATCGGCGTGGACGAGACGGCGCTGGCACCGGTCCTCGTCGACTTCGAGACCGACCCGCTCCTGATCGTGATCGGCGACGGCGAGTCCGGCAAGACGGCCGCGCTGCGGCACATCGCCCGGCAGTTGAGCCGCCGCTACACGCCCCAGGAGGCCAGGCTGGTCGTCACCGACTACCGGCGCACCCTGCTCGGCGCGCTGCCCGAAGGCCACCTCGTGGAGTACATCACTGGGCGCGCCGCCCTGGAGACACACATGGCCGCGGTCGCCACGCTCGTCCAGCGGCGCATGCCGGGCCCCGATGTGACGTCGCGGCAACTGCACGACCGCAGCTGGTGGACCGGCCCGCAGCTCTTCGTGCTGATCGACGACTACGAGCTGGTCGCCTCGGACGGGAACCCGCTGGCAGGACTCGTGAACGCGCTGCCCTTCGCGCGGGACGTGGGCCTGCGCTTTGTCCTGGCCCGCGCCGCTGGCGGGGCCGGACGCGCTATGTACGAGCCGTTCGTCCAGCGGGCCAGGGAGCTGGGAGCACAGGCGCTCGTCCTGTCCGGCGACCCCGACGAGGGTGAACTGCTGGGCGGCGTCCGACCACGCCGGATGCCCCCTGGGCGGGCGGTCTTCGCCGCGCGCCGGGGCGGGACACGGCTGGTCCAGCTGGCGTGGGATCCGCAGTGAGCAGCCGGCCTGTGGACAACCGGATTCGACGGATGACGACTTACTGCTACCGTTTGATCACTTAGAGTGGTGAGACGGTTCGGGGTCGGGGTTTCCTGCCTTGAACCGCGGTGTCGACGGGGGACGGTCATGGAGTCGGAATGGGAGTGGGCGTTCGGACCACGCGAGGACGCCGAGTCGCGGTCCGATGCGCGCGATGATTCGGCGGGGGTGGCGGGGCGGGCCTGCCCGGCCGTACCGGGGCCGCGGCTGGCGGATCTGGTGGCCGCCGCGGGGAATGCGCCGGCCGCGCCGCCCCGCGGGACGCCGCCGGCCGCCGAGAGGAAGGGCTCGAAGGGCGCATTGGCCGCTGAACTGGCCGCGCTGCACGGGGGACACGGCAATCCGGACGCGCTCGTCGATGCCTTCCGGGAGAGCGTGGTGCTGGTCCCAACCGTCGAGGGCGGGTTGCGTGCGGCGACCTCGGGCGGTGTGCGCTGGGTGTTCGCGTTCTCCGACGGAGCGGAGCTGGCGCGGTTCGCCGCCGCCGGGGGTCCGAGCGGTTCGGCGGGCGGTGCCACGGCGACGATCGCGGGCGGGGGACCAGGTGAGGACGGGGACACGGACTACGTGACCGTGCACGGGTGGCGGCTGCTCGACGAGGTCGTGCCCGCGGTCGGCGCGCCGGCCGGTGTGGCGCTCGACGTGGCGGGACGGCTGCCGATGCTCTTCCCGCCCGTCACAGACGTGGTTCCCGACCAGGTGGCGGTGGACGCCGCGGCCCTCGACGGGGAGGTGCGGTGACCGGGAGCGGCGGCTACGAGGTCGGGGAGACGGCACTGACGCAGACGGCCGCCGGGCTCGGCGGCGTGATCCACGAACTCCAGTCGATGGGCCAGGAGGCCGCCGCCGACGTCGGCCGCGGCTTCACACACCTGAAGCTGACCGGCATGCAGGTCGGACACGACGGGCTCACGTCCGCCCTCGACGGATTCTGCAACCGCTGGGAATGGGGAGTGCGCGCCCTCGTCCAGGACGCCGACCAGATCGCGGAGCGGCTGGGCCTGGCGGCCGGCACGTACTACGAGATGGACCGCTACGCGGAGAGGACCCTGAAGGTGGTCGTGGCCTCCGCCATCGGCAATCCCGCCCTGCCGGAGGAGCAGGAGGAAGTCCTGTCGTGGAGCCGGATCGGGCCGGACAACCCCGTCGAGGACTTCCTTCACCCCGACTTCAGCACCGCATCCGCCCGGCAGAGCCTGTCCGACATGGGGCAGACCTGGCAGGACACCGCCCACGACATGGGCCGGAATCTCGTCTCTGAGGCCGCGGCCACGCTGTCGGGGACGGACGAGCAGTACAACCGTTGGCTTGGCGGGGCCCCGGCGGGCGCCGACGGCGGGAGCGCCCGGCCGCAGGGTGGCGGCTGATGGGTATCGGATCACTCGTAGACGAGGCCGGCAACGTCGGCGGGCGCCTGTTGGACTCCGCCGAGCGCAAGACCGGCGCCCTCATCGACGACGACGCCCGCCTGGTGGCCGGCGGACTCGACGCGCTCGGTCTGCACCGCGCCGCGGACTGGGCCGGGAAGACCGGCGACCACGTCGCCGACGAACTCGGCGCGCACGTACCGGAGCTGGACCTCGGCGGCAGTGACGACCCCGGTGAGCTGCTGCACGGCGACCCCGCACGCATCCGTGCCACTGCCGCGCACCTGCGACGACTGCACACCGCCCTCGACACCGGCCACCGCGGCATCTCGCGACTCGGCGCCGACGACTGGCGTGGCCAAGGCGGGGTCGCCTTCCGCACGGCATTCACACCCCAGCCCACCGCATGGGGCCGTGCCGCGAGCGCCTGTCAGGACGCCGCCGACGCCGTGGAGCGCTACGCGTGCACGGTGGACTGGGCAAAGGGGCGAGCCGCAGAAGCGGTACGGCTGTGGGAGGGCGGCGTCCGGGCCAGCAAGAAGGCCGCTGCCGCCTACGACGAGCAAGTGGCGCGGTACGAGGCGGCCCGCGCGGCGGGCGGCACGGTGGCCGCGCCCGCCCCCTTCACCGACCCCGGGGCCGACGCCCGGGAGGCCGCGCGCGACATGCTGGTCGCCGCCCGCGAGCAGCGCGACGCCATGGCCCGGTCCACCGCGGCGGCACTGCACTCTGCGGCCGACCTCGCGCCGAAAATGCCGAGCTTCACGGAGCGGCTGGCGGCCCGCACCGAGGACCTGCTGAGCACCGTGCCGATCCGGCTGGAGCACGTCGCCGGCGGCATGGTCCGCGCCGCGAGCGACGCCGTCCGCTTCACCCGCAGCCTCGACCCCTACGACCCGTACAACCTGGCCCACCCGGCGCAGTACCTGACACACCTGAACGCCACCGCGGCCGGGCTGCTGGACCTCGCGGTACACCCCGAGCGCCTACCACCCGCCGTACTCGGCACCGGCTGGGGCCGCGACGGCGACGAGGCGGCGGGCCGACTACTCGCCAACCTGCTCTACGCAGTCGGCACGGACGGGGCCGCGGCCGCTCGCGCACGAGCCCCGGGCTGGCGCAGGGCGGTGCCGACGCACGGCACCACGCTGAAGGACATCCGCGCGACGCTGCGCGGCGGCCCTGACGGGCTCCAACCCGTCGACCCCGCCGACCAGCGCGCCCTGGAGGCGGCGGTGCCGCGCAACCGCAACGGCAGCTTCCAGCGCTTCCCCGACCCGCGCGGCCCTTGGACGGCGCGGGTCAACGCCGGCGGAATGGAGGTACCGGGACGCTCCAACAACTGCGCGGACGCGGTTCGCTCCGCGCTGGAGACCTGGTACGGCAACCCGCAGGTGGCTGCGGCCAGGACGTTGCCCCATATGGGCGACGAGAAGCTCGTGCTACGGACCGCTGAACGGCACGGCGTTGAACACGGCAATGCTTGGGGCGGTACAAGCATGCGGTACACGGGACCAGGGCCCGAGTCGTACAGGGCAGTGGCAGATGAATTGCACGCGTCAGGACATGGGTCGAGTGCCCTCGTCCACATCGAATGGCAGTTGCCCGCAGATGGGGCGCTCTCCTCTCACGTTTTCACCGCGCTAAATCACAAGGGACAGGTCTATTGGTTGGACCCCCAGTCGGGCGAGGTAAGTACCGAGCAAATCCACCTGAGTGCAGCACACGTGTACCACTACGCCCTGGACGCCCGGCGGCACCCGATCAGGCAGGACGCCGCTACAGCCATCGCGGCGGGCCCATGAACAACAGGACATAGCACCGGAAGGGAACGTGGTCAGAGTGGATGCCGAGGAGGCGCAGCGTATCGCTGCGAACCATTACGTCTGCCAGCTGCCAGACGGCAGCCTCGCGCCAATGTACGCCACAGAATTCGACGAGGGATTCATCGTGATGCCGTGGTCTCCACCAACAACCGCGCTACCACCGCCTCGGCTGGGCGACCCACCACGGGCGATCTCGCCTGGCATTTCAGCCATCATCGTGGACAAACGAACGGGCGACGTGACGGTACTGCCCTACCACGGCGAAGAAGGAACGGCCCAGACCTACCGACGCCTCCGCGCTCAGCCGCCTCCTCCCGCCCCACTCCCGCGCAGTCGTGTGCGCCGCCGTTGGAGCTTCCGTAAGCCGGGAGGCCCCGGCACGTCCGGCGCGGCGGGGCAATAGGCCGCGGCTGCTCCGTCAGGGCGGCGTCTGCGGTCGCGGAGGGTGATCGTCGTCCCGGCAATCAGCAACAGGCCGGAGGCCGACCCGGCCATCAAATACGCAGCCGTGCGCATCTCCCGCTGCCGCGCGGGGTCTGTCGACGTGAGGGCAGCCGGGATCGCGGAGGCGCCGCTCTGGTGTTCGCGTCGGGTCGGGGCCGGCGCCTCGATCGGCCTGGCGTCGTCGGTCAGCGCGCGGACGGGGTCCACCACGCCCCAGCCGACGAGCGCGTTGTGGCCTGGGGAGGTGCGCTGCGCCGTCTGCTCGATCTGGGCGACCACTTCCGTCGCGGTCCAGGTGGGGTGCTTCGCCCGGATCAGTGCGGCGACCCCGGCCACGTAAGGGGCGGCGAAACTGGTTCCGTTGTCGATGCACTGGCCACCGCCTGGCACCGTGGAAAGCATGTCCACGCCCGGAGCCGCGACTCCGATGAACTCCCCTGCCTGGGAGAACGGAGCACGCTCGTTGTTGCGGTCCGAGGCCCCGACCGCCAGCACACCGGGATAACCACCGGGGTAGGTGGTGCGGAAGGCTCCGTCGGAGCCGCTGTTGCCCGCGGAGGCAACGATCACGGCGTCCGCGCGTACGGCAGTCGCGACGGCGGCCTCCAGATCGGGGGTGCTGCGCGGGGTGTCCTGCGAGACGTTGATGACGCGGGCACCGGCGTCAACGGCCTTTCGCAGCGCGCGGGCCAGGCCGTTCACGGTCCCCGTGCCGTCCTGGCCCGCTTGCCGGACCGAGATCAGGGTCGCCTGCGGTGCGAGTCCGACGAAGCCGGTCGCCGGGGAAGGCCGGGCCGCGATGATGCCTGCCACTTCCGTGCCGTGCCCGACCGGGTCGGTGGTGCCACGGCCCCTCGGGTCCGTCAGATCCACACTCCGCGAGGCATCGACGGCGGCCGCCAACTGCGGGTTCCGGGGGTCGATCCCGGAGTCGATCACCGCAACGGTGACCCCCTTGCCCTGCGTGTTCTGCCAGAGTCGGTTGAGCAGCAGTCGTTGCAGGGACCACGGCGTCTGCGCGACGTCGGGTGCCGGGAAGGTGCATGCTCCGTCGCCGTCGAGGGTCGGCACGCTGTGCGCCGCAAGTGCGCCGCTCTGCGCGGCCGCGCCGAGACAGACCGGCACAATGGCCGCCACCGCCAACACCGCCGCCCACACCGTCGGCGCGGCAGCCTGCCGCACCTGGCGATGCCCCTCCACTCCCCGTCGAGGCATGGCCGTCAGCCGAAGTAGGACGCGGCCTTCCTGTCCGCGGTGTTGTAATGCCCGCTGGCAATCTGCACCTTGCTCGCGATCGATTCCAACACACCGTGCATGTGCTGCGTACGGTGCGCCCATTCGTGCGCGACGGCGTGGAAAGCGTGCTGCGCGTCGCCCTCCCAGTACCCGGCGACCGCACGCACGCGTGTCAGCAGGTTGTCCAGGTCGCTCTGCAGTTGCGTGGCCTGTTGCCTGATCGCGCTCGCCGCCTCGTCGAGGGAGGCGTACGTGACCTTGAGCTGGCCGGGATCGAACATGAATACCCCAGGGAGGTGGTGTGGTGACGCGGCGGGCCGGCGGCGGTGCGGTGCTGGTGTCAGAGACCCGCGATGCCGCTGCCCGGGGCGCCGCCGTTGATATCGATGCTCTTCATGTCCTGGAAGACACCCTCGTCGGTCGTACCGGCCGTGAGGTTCGTGTCGTGCACCGCCTGCCTGATCCTGCCGAGCAGGGTCGCGAGCACCCGGTGGTCCTCGTTGATGAGGGCCTGCTGGGCGTTGAAGGCGTTGGCGCCGATACCGCGCCAGTGGCCTTCGAGGTTGTCGATCACCGCCTGGAGCGCCCGGACCTGGCGGTCCATCGAACCCACCATGACGTCGAGGTCGCTCTCCAGCCTGTCCAGCGAGGCGCTGGTGACTTTCATACCGGCCGTCATGACGCAGTCTCCCCCACACGCAGAACGTGTTGCCGCAAGCACGAACAGTTACCTTGCGAACTCACTCTACTGCTGCTTCGCCGACGGCTCCCAACACGACACTCTGCGGACCGGGTTGTGGTCGGGGCCGGGGCGGGGACTTGGACGCGTCAGCGGATGACCGGCGGCACGACGTCGTCCCGGCGAGGGCCCCAGTCCCCCTCTCCGGCGAGTTCGGCCCGATGCCTCGGACCGTCGGACTCCTCGCGCGCGGCACCCGCGGAACCCAGGGCCCGTGGTGCGAACTCGGCAGAGGGAACGCGGCCCGCAACTCCCCCGGGCTCACCGGCGAGACGGCGTACGCCGCTCCCCTCGGAGGCGGCTCGCCCGCTCCCTGCCGTACGGCTGCCCATCATGCCGCCGACGGGCGGCCGGGTGGCCGGCCCGTACTCGCCGACGACGCTGTACGCAGCCGGACCCTGTCCCGGGCCGCCGGACGCCACCGGTTCAACGGCGGGGCTGCCTCCGACAATGCCGTGGCTCCGCCCTCCACGGGCCGGAAACAGCCCCGAACCCGGCTCGTACGGGGCCTTCGGTAGCTCCTGCCGGGGGAAATTCCTCGGCAGTTGCCCCGTCGTTGCGGACTCCCCCGCATCGCGGGAATGGTCGTGCAGGAGAGCGCCGCTCGTGAACGGTTGAGGGGCGTTCCCGGCGTGGGAAACACCGACGAATGCCCCGCCGCCGTTGCCGTTGTTGCCATTTGGCTGCGGGCCGGGCTGGGTCGGCACCGCGGGCGCCTGCGCGCCCGTCGACTGCGTACGGGTGAGAGGTGACGCCGCGATGCCGGGCGCCGCCGCAATGTTCCGCTCGGCCTCTCCGCCGGTCGCCGTCCCCGGCGAATTGCGCACGGGCGGGGTCGCACCGGAGCCCGTGGCAGCGCTGTAGTGGCCGGCACCGGTCCGGAGCGTCTGCGACGGGGGCACGAACGGCGACGGCACCGGCGGGTACTCCGGCGACTCGGCCGTCTCGATGACCGTCGCCGACAGGGAGTAGGACTGCGCCAGCTTGCGCATCTGGTCCGCGGCCTCGATGCGGGCGGCCTCCACCTCGGTGTGGGCGCGGGCCATCCGTGCGTGGGCGTCCGGGTCGTGGCGGACGGTGGGGTCGGCCTGGAGGGTGGCGTAGGCCTTCTGGGCGGCAGCCGGGACGGGTGGCATGTCGCGTTTGACCGTACGCAGCGTGTCCGCCGCATGCGTGAGGGCCTTGGCGGTGGAGTGGGCGTAGTCGCTCAGCCCCAGCGTGGCTCTGGCGACGTGCCTGCCCCATTCCCGGAAGGCGGCGCCGGAGGCGCCCTCCCAGTCGACGCAGGCAATGTGCCGGTCGAGGTCCGCACCGATCCGGGCGATCCGCTCGACGGCCAGGCCGAGGTGATCACCGACGGGCGCGATCGTCTCTGGGTCGGCGTGTCGGATCATGGCCAGCAGTTGCTCGTGGGTGAAGGTCTCGAAGTCCGTCTGTCCGGGGTCCGCAGCGCGGACGTCCGTGGAGTAGCCCCCGCTTCCGGTCACCCCGGGCTCCCCTCGCCCGGTTCGACCCCGGCGCGGCGGGCGGAGCGGGCCGACACCGGGCCGTGGGTCCGGAGGATCCGGTCGTTCAGGTCCAGGAGCCTGTGCTGCGTCCCGAGGTCGACGTCCGTGAACGTCGCGTGCCCGATCCGCAGCACCAGGCTCATGGCCTCGATCTGGTCGGCCAGGGTCTGCGAGAGCGCTTCCAGCCGGTCGTGGACGTATGCGTACGCCGTCGCCAGGGCGTACGCATCGCCGAACCCGGTACCGAACCGGGCGGGAGTGATGCGCTGCTCGCCGATGCGTTGCGGGGCGGCTTCGGAGGCGTCCAGTTCGGCGAGCAGGCCGTCCACGCGGATCCTGAATCCGCGCAGGTCCTCCAGCGCGACGTGCAGGCCGCCGCTGTCGCGCGATGCGCTCATCGGATGGTCGTTCCTCCCCTTCGGCGCTGACAGGCCGCTTGATCAACAGAGGCACCTTAGGCAGGTTCACCTGCGACCAGGTCACGCTCCTTGGGGCCGCGCGGCGCTCGCGGTGTCCAATACCGGGCCTGACGGGAGGAGTTCGGACCACTCGATCGGGATCGGCAGCGGATTGACGTCCGCGTAACCCAGCCGGGCCGCGGCCTGGCCGGTCGGCTGCCGCGCGTCGGCGGCCCTGCCTGCCGCGGCGCTGTCGTCGGTTCGGGGAACGGCGTAGCGCAGGCCCGTATCGGTGACCAGGTAGCACGTGCCGCCGCTGACGTCGCCGCCACTGACTTCCCGGTAGAGCATGCCGCTTCCGGGCGTGACGTAGGCGGAGGCGGTGCCTTCGAGGATCGGCTCGGGATATTCCCGGCCGGCCCACATAGCCAGACGCGGCGCGGACGGCGCGGCATGTCCGCCACGAAGGACGACACACACCACCTCGCGGGGTGAATCTCCCGCCACGGTGTTGACCTGGTGCGGGTCGCCCCGGGGCCAGTCGGCAGGCAGAAAGGCGGGCTGCGGGCCGACCGGCAGGCTGGTCCTGACCGGGTCGGTCTGGGAGTTGGCCTGGAGGAGCAGGAGCGCCGCGAAGCGCGTGACCGGGGCGGCGCCGTGCCGCGTGACGACGTAGTACTCGTCGCCGGCTGCCGAGGTGGCCCGCAGGACGGTGCCGACGGCGGCGTGGCCGGTGGGCACTCCCCCGGTCCGCACGGGGGTTCCGTGGCCCTCGACGACCGGAAAATCGATCGGCGTTCCGGAGGGCAGCGTGGCGAGCCAGGCGTCCGTCACGCTTTGCGGCTGCCGATTCTCGCCGAAGAGGGTACGCACGAGCAGGCTCGCGTCACCCCGGCCTGCGGCCCGCGTGGCCTTGCCCACCTTCCCGAGCGGGAATTTGGTGCCGCCGGAATCGACGAGGTACGGCCTCGTCTGCTCGTCCCGGACGTAGAGCACCTGGTCACCGGTCAGCGCGGACGGGCCGCTCACGGCTGCCGCCTCGTCGCGCCCGAGGACGAAGGCGGCCTGCCGTGCCCGTCCGGTGCCGCCGTCCGGGCGGTCGCAGACTGCCCAAACCTTCGCCTCGGCGGCGTCGGCAGGGGCGGGCAGACGGTCCGGCGCGTAGGGGATGCCCAGCGCGGCGCCGCGCTCGATCCCGCTGTGGTCGAGCACCGATTCCCTGACCTTGATGACGTCGTAGCCGCCGGGGTCGAGGAGCAGCCGCGCCGAGGCCATGTTGAGCACCGGGTGCAGGACGGGCCTACGGGTTCCGGCCTCGTTCAGCACGACGTAGCGCGTGGTGGACTCGTCGGCGACGATGACGTGCTTGCCCGGTGCGTCCCAACCGGTCGGCGCCGAGGGTCTCAGGAGGCCCCAGGCGCCGAATCCCGCGAGCAGTACGCCCCCGAGGACCAGGCCCGGCAGGAGGGCGTGGAGCGGCCGCGGGGCGCCTTCGTCCGTCCCCGTGGCGCCGGGTTGGAGGAAGGCCGCCACCACGCGCCTGCGGGCGAACGAGTAGGCGTTGAGCTGTTCCTTGCGTGAGGCCATGGTTCGGCGCTTCCCCCCGGGGGTGGTGTCCGCTGTGACCGGAGCTGTCGCGCGCGGGCCGCCCTGCGGTCGGGATCCACCCCACTATGCCGGATGTGCCGAATGTCCGAGGTTGCCGCTACCGTGAGGGAAAGTCATGAACCGGCCGGAGAGGGGGCGTTGAGGAATGCGAGCGAGCACGACATCAGGTTGGGGCGGCGAGGCGCCCACCGCGCCTCCCGCGTGTCCGGAACCGCGCGCCGGGCGGGTCGGATTGCCGGGGCTGGGGCGTCTCGTGCTGCTGGAGGTCGCGGCGGCCCTGGTGCTGTTCGGTGCGGTCGCCGGACAGGTCGCGCTGGCCCCCCTCGGTCTGGCGGCGGCGATCCTGGTTGCCGCCGCGACCGTGCGGCGACAGGGCCTGCCGCTGCCGGAGCACTCGGCCGCCGTGCTGGCGATGCGGCGCAGGCAGCGGCGGGCGGCCAGTGCCCCGGCGGGTTTGCTCGGCCCGTTGCTGGCGCCGCTCGCCGAGTGTGATCCGGCGCTGCGTACGTACGACTTAACCGGCCGGGGCGGGCGAAGCGTCGGGATGGTGGGCGACGGCACATTCCTGACGACGGTGCTGGTGGTGCGGGCGGAGGATGAAACCCTGCGCTCCGCCCGGTCGTTGCCGCTGGGCCCGCTCTTCGACGCGCTGGTGGTGGAGGACGTCCGGCTGGCGTCGGTGCAGGTCGTCCAGCACGTCCGCCCGGCGCCCGCGCCGCGCGTGCCCCCTCGGCCGACGTCGTCGGACATCCTCCGGCCTCGCTCCCCGATGCCCTCGTCACGCATCACGTGGGTGGCGCTGAGACTGGACCCGGAGTTGTGCCCAGCGGCGGTTCTGGCCCGTGGCGGCGGGGTGAGAGGCGCCCAGCGGGCGGTGCTGCGGGCGGCGGACCATCTGGCGAGCCGCCTTGTGGGTGCGGGCTTCGACGCCGCGGTGCTGGACCGGGAAGAGCTGATCGCGGCGCTCGCGGCTTCGGCGTGTCTCGGAGCGGCGGACGCCGCCCCCGCGGGCTCGGGGCGGCGCCGGACCGTGGAGCACAGTCGTGCGTGGCATTGCGACGGCCTCCGGCACGCCACGTACGGGCTGGGCAACGCGCCCGCGGCCACGCGGGCGGTCGCCGCTCTCACATCGGCGCCGGCGACGGTGTGCAGCTTCGCGCTGACGCTGGCCCGCGGGCCGGGAGGTGCGCCGGTGGTCGGGGGATATCTGCGGATCACAGCGGACGGCGACCGCGCGCTGGCGACGGCGTGCGGCGAGTTTGAGGCAGCGGCACACCGGGACGAGGTGGAGCTCGCGCGGCTGGACCACGAGCAGTTGCCGGGCCTGCTGGCCACCCTGCCCCTGGGAGGCACCTGTTGACGGACCTACGGCGGGTGGTTCGGGCGGCGTGGAGGGGGCAGGCAGCCGGCGGGGCAGGGGCGGTGGCACCCCCTGAGGCACGGCCGGGCTTCGGCCTGCGCGGTCCACGGCGCACGGCCGTCGTCTCGTCCCGATCCCGGCTGGGGACGCTGTCACTGCCGCTCGGTGACGACGGCGTGGTGGCGGGGAGGGACGAGGCGGGCGATCCCGTGTTGCTCAGCCTGTTCCGGCCCGCGCAACTGGACGCCGTGGTGATCGGCAGCGCGTGGACGGCGCAGGTGCTGGCTCTGCGTGCGATCGGCACAGGGGCGGAGGTGTCCGTCGAGTCGGCGCGCCCGCGGGTGTGGGCGCCCCTTACGGCGGACACCGCAGCCGGAGGGCGATGCGCGGCGGTCCACGGCGCGGGAGAAGTCCCGCAACGGGAGCCGGGGTTGTCGGGCCCTGTCCTTGTCGTCCGGGACTGCGGGGCGCAGCCGCCGAGCAATGGGCCCGCGCGGACGCCGTGGCAGGCGGTGCTGACCCTGCTGCCGTTCCTCGGACCGCACGCGGCGAGGCTGCTGGCGGAGGCGGATCTCGTCGGCGTCCAGCGGGTCTCGCCACAGGAAGCGGAAGTGCTGGCCCGTACGCTGCGGTTGCCTCCCGAGCAGGCGGCGGCGCTGCCCGCGCTCGACGACGGCGCGATGCTGTGGTGCACCGCACGGCACCGGCGTTTCGTGCGGGTGGAGCCGACCGCCGCCGAGGCGGGAATGCTGGGCGAGGCCCGGCGTATCGACTGAGCGATCACTCCCTGCCGGCCGGAACAGGCCGGAGCGCGGAACCGCGCCCCTTGCGGAACGGTCTCCTACGGTGACGGCGAACCGGTCGTCCAGGGGCACGGCAATGTACCGCGGTGTGGGTATATACCGAGCGAAGGGAACAGCCCGGCACAGGGCGCCGGCGAATCCCCGCAGCGTCCACCGCCGGCCGCGGGGCTCGCCTGCCGGAATGAGCGAAGCCGGAACAAGACGGCCTGACAACGGACGTACCCCGGCGATTAGGCTGTCCGTCGAGAGCAGCAGGAAGCGGCGGAGGGCCTCGCCCTGCGGCGTACGGGGCGGGGAGACGCCAGGGGCAACTCCCCGACGCAGACCGGGAGGCACAGTGAACAGCGATCGGGACCGCGCGGGCGGGGCCGCCCCTGTCGACGCACCGGCCGAAGGCGACGTGACGGGCGAATACCGCTTCGATTTCACCCCGCCGGCCTGGTACATGCAGAACGGCAGCGGGAGCGCCGGCACGGAGGAGGAAGAGCCCGAAGAGGCCGAGCCGGTGGCGCCCGCTGCCCCGGCGGCGCCCGAACCGCACGCCGCGACCCCGGAGTCCGGCACGTCCGCGGGGCAAGAGGCCCCGCGAGCACCGGTGTGGGAGCCGCTGCCGCCGCGCGGTCCCCAGGAACCCGCCTCAGGCTCCACCCCGTTGGCGGGCGCAGGCTCCTGGTCGGCCACCGCCGTGCCGCTGCCTCCCATGGTCACCGACCCCGCCGCCGAGCGGCCGGTCTGGTCCGGCATCGCGGTCACGTCGGCCGCTTCTGCCCCCGCGACCGCACCCGTTCCGGCAGAAGCGGAATCCGAGACGGAGCCGGAGACCGAAACGGAAGCAGAGGCAGTGCCCGAGCCGCTCGCACCGCAGGAGGAGGCAGAGCCGCAGGAGCCGGAAGGCCGCGCGACCGTGCGGTTCTCCGCCGCGGCCCTGCGGCAGGAGATCGAGGAGCGTGCCGGAGTGCGGATCGAGGACGTGGGGCAGGCAGGTCCTCTCGGACCGCCGCCTCCGATGGCAGAGCCGGAGGACGCGATGCCCGAACCACTCGTACCCGCCCCCGCCCCTGAGCCCGAGGACGCACGGGTGGAGGCGCCCGCGCCGCCCCCCGCCGCAGCCGAGCCGGAGGACGCTCGGCCGGCCGAGCACGTGCCCGTCTGGACTCCGCTGCCCCAGCCTCCCGTGACGGATCCCGCGCCCTGGGCCCCGCCCGGTCCGCAGAGCGCGATGCCGCCGCTGCCGCCGCACTTCGAGCGGGCGGAGCCGCAGCAGCCGACGCCGGAGTCCTCGCAGGCCTTCCCGGAGCCCGCCGCTCCGCCGGTGGCGCAGAGCGCTCCGCCGCAAGGGCCCGCCGCCGCATACCCCCCGCCGCAGGGGCCGGCAGCCGCATATCCCCCGCCGCAGGGACCCGCCGCCGGCTCCCCGCCGCCGCAGGGGCCGGCCGTCCATCCCGCACCGGGACCCGCGGCTCCCGTCCCGTACCCGGGTCCGGCCTACCCCGCGCCCGTGCAGCAGGCCCCGGCACAGCCCGAGCCGCAGAGCGGATACGGCTTCCCGCAGCCCGCGCAGAACCTGCCCGCGCCTCCCGCTGCACCCGTTCCCCAGCCCGAGCCCGCCCCGGCCCCCGCGCCTGCCCCGGCCGAGCCGGCTCCGCAGAGTGGCTACGGCTTCCCGCAGCAGGCCGCACAACTGCCCTCTCCTGCTCAGCCCAACCCCCAGGGCGGCTACGGATTCCCGCCCGCCCCACAGGTCCAGGGCGTGGTGCCGACCGGGCTTCCGCAGCAGCCCGCACCCGTGGACGGTCGGGGAACCGTACCGCCGCAGGGCGGTTACGGCTTCCCTCCGGCCCAGCACCCGGGCCAGCCGCAGGGCATGGCGGCGGAGCCGGAGGCAGCGGGGCCGCTACCTCCGCTGCCGGCCCAGGGGGGCTACGGATTCCCGCAGCAGCCTCCTGCCCAGCACCTGCCGGCTCCGTACGCCGCGCCGCAGGGTCCCGCGGCGGTTCCGGGGCAGATGCCCGGGCAGATCCCGGCGCAAGGACCGGTGCCGCCACAGGGCCAGATGCCCGGTCAGGTTCCGCCGCCGGGTCCCGTACCCGCTCCTGGGCCGGATCCGAGGCTGCAGGACGACCCGGCGGCGCAGGCTCACGCACTCGCGCAGTCCCAGGCGCAGCCACCGGCTCCCGCTCCCGCCGGTCCCGTCGACCCGCGGTCCGGCGGCTGGCCGACTGTGACGCCGGATCAGCGGCAGCGCACCGCGCAGGGTGGTGCTCCGCTGGGCTACACCGCGGCCGTCGAGCTTTCCTCGGACCGCCTGTTGCGCAACCAGCCCAAGCCGCGGAAGCCCGGAGCCAACGCGCAGCCGAGCCGTTTCAAGATCGGCGGCAAGAAGGAGGAAGCGGAACGGCAGCGCAAGCTGGAGCTGATCCGCACCCCGGTGCTGTCGTGCTACCGGATCGCGGTGATCAGTCTCAAGGGCGGCGTCGGGAAGACGACGACCACGACCGCGCTCGGGGCGACGCTCGCCAGCGAGCGGCAGGACAAGATCCTCGCGATCGACGCGAACCCGGACGCCGGCACGCTCGGCCGCCGCGTGCGCCGGGAGACCGGAGCGACGATCCGCGACCTGGTGCAGGCGATCCCGTACCTCAACAGCTACATGGACATCCGACGGTTCACCTCGCAGGCGCCGTCCGGTCTGGAGATCATCGCCAACGACGTGGACCCGGCCGTGTCGACGGCCTTCAGCGACGAGGACTACCGGCGGGCGATCGACGTGCTGGGCCGGCAGTATCCGGTGATCCTCACCGACTCGGGCACCGGTCTGCTCTACAGCGCGATGCGCGGGGTGCTCGATCTGGCCGACCAGCTGATCATCGTGTCGACGCCGTCCGTCGACGGTGCGTCCAGCGCCAGCACGACGCTGGACTGGCTGTCGGCGCACGGCTACGCGGACCTGGTGGCGCGCAGCATCACGGTGATCTCCGGAGTGCGCGAGACCGGAAAGATGATCAAGGTCGAGGATATCGTCGCGCATTTCCGGACCCGCTGCCGCGGTGTGCAGGTGGTGCCGTTCGACGAGCACCTGGCGGCCGGCGCCGAGGTGGACCTGGACATGATGCGCCCCAAGACGCGGGAGGCCTACTTCCAGCTCTCGGCGATGGTCGCCGAGGACTTCTCGCGGGCTCAGCAGGCGCAGGGGCTGTGGACGGGTCACGGCCAGAGCCAGCCACCGCAGCTGGCGCCACCGATGCCCGGGCAGTACGGGGCGGCGCCCTACGCCGGAGCGCCCGCCGGTTACCCGGTGCCGGGCCAGCCGGGACAAGCGGGCCAGCCCGCACACCCGGGGCAGCCCGTCCCGCCCGCGCAGACGCAGCAGCCGTACGGCCAGCCCCCGATGCCGCCCGGCCAGTTCCCGCCGGCGCAGTACGGGGCTCCGCCGCAGGCTCCGCAGGCGTACCCGCCGGCCGGCCCGGCAGGCCAGCCACCCGCTGCGCCGTTCCAGCCGCAGGCGCCGCAGCCGCAGGCGCCCCAACCGCAGCAGGGCTGGCCTCCGCCGCAGCCCGGAGCCGAGCAGGGGTACGGCTACCCACCGCCTCCGCCGCAGCAGTAGCGGCCGCGGGCCGCCCCACCCGATCGGGCCGGGCGGCTCCGCGCCGGGGTCACACGGTCATCGGGCCGCCGTCGTGGGTCTCCACGGCGGCGGCCCTTGGCGTGTACGGGTGGCCGGGGTCCGGATACCTCAGCGGTCGTACACGGGGTCCCCCCGGGGATGCAGTGGCAGACGGGAAGAATCCGCCCGTGGTCCGTCGCGGACAGGGTCGGCGAGAAAGGACGATAGGGACATCCTGATCGCCCACACCGCGCACCTCACGAGGACCAGCCATGATCGAGGCCCACGCACTGACCAAACGCTACGGTGAGCGCACCGCCGTGTCCGACCTCAGTTTCACCGTCCGCCCGGGCGCCGTGACCGGCTTCCTCGGGCCGAACGGAGCGGGCAAATCGACCACGATGCGCATGATCCTCGGGCTTGACGCCCCGAGTTCGGGGTGGGCGACGGTCAACGGCAAGCGGTACGGCGAGCACCGCGCACCGCTGCACGAGGTCGGGGCGATGCTGGAGGCGCGCGCGATCCACACCGGCCGCAGCGCGTACAACCATCTGCTGGCGCTGGCGGCGACCACCGGGATCCCCCGCCGCAGGGTGGACGAAGTGGTCGACACCGTCGGTCTACGTGAGGTCGCGCGCAAGCGGGCGGGCGGATTCTCCCTGGGCATGGGCCAGCGGCTCGGCATCGCGAGCGCCCTGCTGGGCGATCCGGCGACGCTGGTGCTGGACGAGCCGGTGAACGGCCTGGATCCCGAGGGAATCCTGTGGATCCGCAACCTGCTCAAGGGCCTGGCCGCGGAGGGCCGGACGGTCCTGCTGTCATCGCATCTGATGTCGGAGATGGCGCTGACGGCGGAGCATCTGATCGTCATCGGCCGAGGCCGGCTGATGGCCGACATGTCGGTGGCGGAGTTCGTCACGGCAGCGGGCGGCACGGTGCGGGTGCGGACTGACGAGGCGGCGCGGTTGCGGACCCTGCTCGCGGGGCCGGACGTGTCGGTGAGTTCCACCGAGGGCGACGTCCTGGACGTCACCGGTCTGAGCAGCGACCGGATCGGCCGCATAGCGGCGGATGCCGGGATCGCTCTGGCCGAACTGACACCTCGGCAGGCGTCGTTGGAGGACGCGTTCATGGAGATGACACGGGAAGCGGTCGAATACCAGGCCGTCCCCGCACGCGAGCGGGAAGGACAGCCAGCATGACTGTGACAACGGGCACGGCCGTGGCGGGCGGCTTCCCGCCCCCTGCCTCGACGGCCGGCGGACGTGGCGAGGTGACCCAGCTTCGGGTGCTGCACTCGGAGTGGATCAAGATGCGCAGTCTTCGGTCCACGTTCTTCACGCTGATAGCCGCCGTGGTGGCGCTCGTCGGCCTGGGAGCGTTGTTCGCGGCGTTCACCGCGGCCCACTGGGATCACATGAGCGCACGGGAGCGGGCGAGCTTCGAGCCCGGCCTCACCAGCCTGCGCGGGTATTTCCTGGCGCAGCTCGCGGTGGGTGTGCTGGGTGTCCTGGTGATCAGCGGCGAATACGCGACGGGGATGATCCGGGCGTCGCTCACAGCAGTGCCCCGCCGGCTGCCCGTCCTGTGGGCGAAAGCCGCGCTCTACGTGACGATCGTCTGGGCGCTGATGACGGCGGGCGCGTTCGCCGCCTTCCTGGTCGGCCAGGCCCTGCTGTCCTCCCAGCACGTGGAAACGTCCCTGGGCGCCCCCGGCGAGCTGCGCCAGGTGATGGGCGTCGGCTCGTATCTGACGGTCGTGGGACTGCTCGGCGTGGCGATAGGTGCGCTCATCAGGAACACGGCGGGAGGGATAGCCACCGTGTTCGGGCTGCTACTGGTGGTGCCGGTTCTCGCGGAGGCGCTACCCACGTCGTGGGGAAACCACATCAACCAGTGGTTGCCGAGCAACGCGGGCCAGTCCGTCCTCACCCTGCACCAGGAGGCGCATACGCTGGCGCCGTGGACGGGATTCGCGGTGTTCTGCCTGTATGCGGTGGCGGCGCTCGCAGCTGCCGCGGTGCTGCTCCGACAGCGCGACGTATGAGGGCGGCGCCATGACAGTCGCACCGCCCGCCTCCAGCGGTACCGCCCCATGGAAGGCGGAGGAGCCGGGCGGCGGGTCTTTCCGGGCCGTGGGCCGGCAGCGGTGGCAGCGCGAGGGCGCCGTGGGGCAGGCGATGTCGTGGGCGGAGCGGGTGGCCCGGGAGGGCTACGCGTGGGTCGGGTCGTGGCTGCGGTTGTCGCCCGCGGCGGTGGACGCGGTGCTGGCGACGGGGCTGTTCATGGCCACGGTGGCGGCACTGCGCGGGCCCATCGGCCACGAGCCGGCGCTGCTCGTGCCGTTGCACGCTGCGCTGGTGCTGCCGCTGGTGTGGCGACGACGGGCGCCGATGACGGTGTTCTGCTGCATCGCGGGGGCAGCCTTCGCCCAGTGGGCGTGCGATGTGCGGATCCCGACCGACGTCACGCTGCTGCTGGCGCTTTACGCGGTGGCCGCCTACAGCACTCGGCGCCGTACGCTGCTGGCCTTCGGCATGCTGGAGTTCGGCGTCCTGCTGGCCACGCTGCGGTGGTCGGTGCACGACCGGGGCGCAGGGACGTTCGTGTCGCTGTCGGCGATGGCGACCGCGGCGATGGTGCTCGGGCTGAACATGCGCAGCCGGCGGGACAGGCTGGCGGCGCTGGAGGACCGGGCGGTGCGGTTGGAGCGGGAGCGGGACCAGCAGGCTCAGCTGGCGGTGGCCGGGGAGCGGGCCAGGATCGCTCGGGAGATGCACGACATCGTGACGCACAACCTGTCGGTCATGGTGGCGCTCGCGGACGGTGCGGCCTTCGCGCAGCGGCAGTCGCCGGAGCGGGCGGCGGGCGCGATGCGGCAGGTGTCGGCAACCGGACGGCAGGCCATCACGGACATGCGGCGCTTTCTCGGGGTGCTGCGGGCTGACGAGCCGGACGCGCTGCGGCACCCGATGCCGGGCATCGGCCGGCTCCCGGCGCTGGTCGAGCAGGTGCGGGCGGCGGGGCTGCCCACCCGGTTGAGCGTGACGGGTGATCCGGCGCCGGTTCCGGCGGCGGCGCAACTGACGGTCTACCGGCTGGTGCAGGAGGCCCTGACCAATACGCTCAAGCACGCGCCGGCGAAGGCCCGGGCCGATGTACGGATCGGCTGTGCGCCGGAGGAGGTGACGGTGACGGTGACCGATGACGGCGCCGGTGCCGGACCTGTGCCCGACCCGGGGCGGCCCGCGGGACATGGGCTGCACGGGATGCGGGAACGCGCCGCGGTGTACGGCGGGCGTCTGACGGCCGGGCCGCTGCCCGGCGGTGGCTGGCAGGTGGCGGCCGTTCTCACTCTGACGACTCCGGAGGAGTTGTGACCGCAGAATCAGCGCCGCCGGCCGTGGGGCACGCGGGCGTTTCCAACACGATCCGGAGGGCGGACCCGGCGATCCGGGTACTGCTGGTCGACGACGAGCCATTGCTGCGGATGGCCTTCACGATGGTACTCGACGCGCAGGACGACATGGCGGCGGTAGGCGAGGCCGGCGACGGGGCGCAGGCGGTGCGAATGGCGCAGCAGCTGCGTCCGGACGTGGTGCTGATGGACGTCCGGATGCCCGGTACCGACGGTATCGAGGCGACGGCGCGGATCGTCGAGAGCTGCCCGGAGTCGAGGGTGCTGATCCTGACGACCTTCGACCTGGACGAGTACGCGTTCGCGGGGCTGCGCGCCGGGGCGTCCGGGTTCCTGCTGAAGAACGCGCTGCCCGAGGAGCTGCTGACTGCGATCCGCTCGGTGGCCGCGGGTGACGCAGTGGTGGCGCCGCGCATCACCCGGCGGCTGCTGGAGCACTTCGCCCACCAGCTGCCCGCGCCGGGCGGGGCGGAGGGACAGGAGAGTGCCGAGCGGTTGGCGCGGCTCACCGCCCGGGAGCGCGAGGTGCTGGTAGAGGTCGGCCGGGGCCTGTCCAACACCGAGATCGCGGCCTCGCTGCATCTGGCGGAGGCTACGGTGAAGACGCACTTCAGCCGGATCCTGGTCAAGTTGGAGCTGCGGGACCGGGTGCAGGCGGTGGTCTTCGCCTACGAGTCACGGCTGGTCCACCCGGCCTGAGCCGGCCGCCGGATGCGGTCAGGCGGGGAGCGGGCCCTCCGCGGCGGGGTCCTTGGCCTGTTCGGCGGCGGTGACGAGGTCGCGGGCCCGCTTCACGTCGTCGGCCATCCGCTCCAGCAGCGCCTCGATCGTGTCGAACTTCTCCATGCCTCGCAGGTAGGTGAGGAAGTCGACGGCGACGTGCAGGCCGTAGAGGTCCAGGTCCACGCGGTCGATGGCGTAGGCCTCGACGGTCCGGGCGGTGCCGTCGAAGGTGGGGTTGGTGCCGACCGAGATCGCGGCGGGCATGGCTTCGTCGCCGACCCGCAGCCAGCCCGCGTAGACGCCGTCGGCGGGGATGGCGGTGTGCGGCAGCGTCTCGACGTTGGCCGTCGGGTAGCCGAGGTCGCGGCCGCGCTGCGCGCCCCGGACGACGACGCCCTCGACGCGGTGCGGGCGACCCAGCACCTCGGCGGCGCCCTCGACGTCGCCTGCGCCGATCAGCCGCCGGGTCAGGGAGGAGGAGAAGGGTTCGCCGCCGCCCGCCTCGCCGCGCACGTACAGGTCGACGACCTCCAGCTCGTAGTCGTACTTCAGGCCGAGCGCGGAGAGGAACTCCACGTCGCCGGCCGCCTTGTGGCCGAAGCGGAAGTTGGGGCCCTCCACGACATGGCGGGCGTGCAGGCCGTCCACCAGGACGGTGCGGATGAAGTCGCTCGGCGACAGCTGGGAGAACTCGCTGGTGAAGGGGAGGATCAGCAGGGCGTCCACACCGAGGGCGGCGACCAGCTCGGCGCGGTGGTGGTGGGCGGAGAGCAGCGGCGGGTGGCTGCCCGGCCGGACGACCTCGCTCGGGTGCGGGTCGAAGGTCACGACCACCGACGGAATCCCCAGCTCGTGCGCCCGCTGCACCGCGCGGCCCATGATCAGCTGATGGCCGCGGTGGACTCCGTCGTAGGAACCGATGGTGACGACGCAGCGCCCCCAGTCACCGGGAACGTCATCCAATCCCCGCCAGCGCTGCACCTTGACGCTCCGCTTCCTCGCTGAATCACTGAGTCTCATTTTTCTGCAAGGCCAAGACTGCCATGCCGGTGGCCGCAGGCGCGCGTCCCCCCTGGGCGGGGGCTCGCGATTCCGCACACATCCGCCGCGCGGGGCGGCCCTACGCGGCGCGTGCTGCCCGGCGGGTCACGGGGTGCGGGCGAGGCGGCGGCGGGCGCTGGGGCCGAGGAGCGGGTCCCAGATGGCCGTGTCGGTGAGCCAGGTCAGCAGGAGCCGCGCGAAATCGGGGGTGGTGAGGGCCAGTTCGACGACGCGGCGGTCAAAGCGCGCGGCCCCTTCCGGAGTGCGGCCGAGCAGCAGGGCGACCCGGCGGACCAGATCGTGGGTGAGGGGCGGGGGCCGGCGGCCCGCACCGCCGACCGCCGCGGTCAGGAGCGCGTCGAGCACGTCGGGGTCGCGCTCGGTCTCCAGCGCGACGTCCAGCAGCTCCTGCCGCAGCGGGCGGGACAGATGGCTTCCCGGTGCGGCCAGGACAGCGACGAGGGCGCCGCGTACGGGGGCGGAGTGCTCGCGCAGCAGCGCTGTGGTGAGTGGCAGAACGACGGATCGGACGCCGGGGCCCTGTTCGAGCCGCACGTCCAGGAAGCGGGCGGCCCCCGCCGCGCCGGCCGGGCGGTAGCGCAGGTGGTCCTGGACCATCGCGGCCGTCCGGCGCGCGAGCGCCGGCTCGGTCACGGCGGCCAGCTCCGCCAGGAGGTCCGCCTCGTCGCGGTCGGGCAGCGCGGACCGCAACCGGGTCCGGAAGGCGGCGAGCACCGGCTCGGGGTGGGTTGGCAGGGCCGCGGCGAGGGCAGCGGCTGGCAGCCGGGGGTCGGCGGCAGCGAAGCGGTCGAGCGCGGCGGGCAGGTGGCGGCCGCGGGTGGCCGGGTCCCGGACGAGCATGCCGAGTGCCGCGCCGTGCAGCGAGGCGTCGCCGGGGCGGGACAGGATGGCGAGGGCGGCGTAGCGGAGCAGCTCCTGGTCGGCGCCGGAGCGGACGGCGAGCGCCGTACGCGGCCCGTACGCGGCGGCCGCGGCGTGGCGCACGGGGCGCGGGTCGTGCGCCCAGCGGTCCACGGCCCTGCACACCGCCGACGGCTCGTCCTCGGCGAGGGCGGCGAGCAGTTCGTCGGCGCAGGGGTGAGCGGCGGCGACAAGGGCCTCGGTCAGGTCGTCCACGGCGAGCCCGCGGTGGGTGTGCAGCAGGGCCTGCGCCGCGGAGGCCACGGTCAGCCGGGGCCCCGGCATGCCCGGCGGCGCCTGGAGCGGGCGGTCGTCGTCGAACCAGCCGCACACGACGGGCAGTACCGCGGCGGGCGTCGCGCACAGCAGGTCGGCGACGGCGGTCAGGAAGCGGTCGGTACGGTCCGTGCCGCCGGCGGCACTTCCGGTCCGGCCGCCGGACGGGCTGCCCGGCGGCCCGTCGGCGGGGAGCAGCAGACGCAGCAGGTCGAGGCGCTCGGCGAGCGGCAGCCGGACCCGGCGCCAGAACCACGGCCCGAAGTCGCCGAGGCCGCCCATGCCTTCCGGGGTGAAGCCGCCGCGCTCGACCGCCCGCACCGCGACGCGCGCGGCCAGGTCGCGCAGCACGTCGAGGCAGACCTCGGCGTCGGGCAGCCGCAGCAGCACCTCGCGCAGCAGATGCGCCGCCCACCACAGGGCGTCGCCCTGCCGCTCGGCCGGTCCCGGCACGGCGACCCGTCCCGCGGGTACCACCTCCTCCGGCCACCCGCCGGGCTCGCCGCCCTGCCGCCACGCTGCGGGCGGCGCGGCGTGCGGATCGGCGCCGGGATGTCCCCGGCCCGCGGGCCGCCATGCCGCCGTACCGGGCCCGGCGAGGGTCACGCCCTCGCCGCTCGGGTCGTCCGTGCCGCCCGGCGCGGACACGGCAGGGTCGCCGTGCGGCAGCCCCCACGCCCGTCCTGCCGGGCGGCCTCCCGGCCCCGGCGAGCCCCAGCCGGGCCAGGGCGGTGGCTCCTGCGTCCGGCCGCCACGGTGTGCACGCCGTGCGGGGCGGGCCGGCGGGCCGCCCTCGATGCCCCGGGCCAGCCATGCGGGCACGCCGTGCGGGGCGGCGGGAGCCTCGGGGCGCACGGGGCGGGGCGCGCGGGGGTGGGGGACGGTGTCCGCGTCGAGGTCGAGTCCGGGGACGGGCGCAGCCGGCATCGCGGGCTTGCGCGGCGTGCAGCGGGTGGGTGGCGGGGTTCGCCGGTCCAGTGCCTGGAGCAGGCCCGCCAGATGCCGGCCCAGCGCGTCCGGCGGCGCCGCGAGCAGCGCCTGCACCACCGGGCCCGCACGGTGCCGCGGCACCGGCAGGGAGCGGGGCGCCGACGGCGGCGCGACGGGCGGGGCGGGCGGCACCGGCGGCGGTTGCCCGGCACGGGCCGCGGGGCGGGACGGCAGCCGGACGGGCGCCTCGGCAGGGGCCGCGGCCGGCAGCGCGAACCAGCGGTGCACCAGGGCGTGCAAGGCCGCGTCGAGGTCCAGGTGCAGGGCCTGCAGCCAGTCGGCGGCCTCCTCGTGGGCGAAGCGGTAGCCCGCGCCCGCGGGCACGAGCAGGCCCTCGGTCAGTACGGCCGAGGCCCAGCCCGTACGCCACGGGAAGAGCTCCTCGAAGGCCTCCCGGTCCAGCTCGCCCTGCCCGGGGCCGAGGCAGCGCCTGGCCGCCTCGTGGACCTGTCCGGCGACCCGCGCGGCCAGCCGCCGCACCCCGCCGCCCCGTACCGGTGGCTCGGCGGCGGCCGCGAGCCGTACCGCGATGCGCAGGCACACCAGGTCGAGGTGCGCGGCGAAGACCTCCGCCCGGGAGGGGCTGCCGCCCGCGTCCTCCGGCAGGGCCGCCCGCACCTCGGACAGCAGGCGCAGCGTCAGCGGGTGCACGGCGTCCGCCTCGTCCAGGGCGCCCTCGGGGACGCCGTAGCGCACGCGGGCGGCCGCGGCCTGCGCGCCGTCCAGGTCGCCGAGCCGCAGGCAGGGGGGCAGCACGGGGGCGCCCGGCTCGTTCGGCACGCCCGCCGGCCGGTACAGCAGCGCGGGCGGGAGCAGCCGGCCGGCACTGTCCCAGAACTCCGGGCGGCAGGCGACGACCAGCCGGGCGTTCCCCGCGCGCAGCCAGCCCGCGGTGCCCGCCGCCCAGTCGGCCAGCGCGTGCGCCAGCACCGGCGGCATCTCCTCCGGCGCGTCCAGCAGGATCAGCAGCGGGCGGCCCGCGGCCCGGGCCAGTCCGGCGACGGCGTCGGGCGACGCGTACGCCGGCTCGCCGGACGCCGCGGCGCCGACGATACGGGCGGCGGTGCGCAGCGAGCGCTCGACCGCGTCCCGCACCCCGCCGTCCGCGGGCCGCAGTTCGGCGCCGCGCAGCCACACGGTCGGCGCGGGCAGCGGGCCGCGGGCCCGCCGGGCGGCGAGCCGGGCCAGCTCGGTGCTGCGGCCGCTGCCCGGCTCGCCGACCAGTCCCAGCACCAGCGGGGCGTCGTCGCCCGGTGCGAGGAAATCCTGGAGCGCTCCGGCCACGTCGGGCCGCGCGACGGGCTCGCGCCACTCCCCCGGGCCGGTTGCCGTGCCGACCGAGGTCGCGGTGAGCTGCAGGGCGCCCGCGAGATTGAGGTGCGGTCCGTAGCCGGGCACGGTCACGGCGTTGCGGTCCAGCAGACCGGCGAGGGCGGGCGGGGCGCACGCGGGGCGCAGCCGCAGCGCGAAACCCGCGGCCCGGTGACCGGTGTGCAGCGCCGTCGCGACGACGCCGAGCACCGCGCCGGTCGCCGCGTCGATCACCGGCGCGCCCGAGGCCTGCGGTGCGACCCGGCTCATGTCGGCGCCGTTCAGGGCGAGTTCGTAGACGTCCTCGATCAGGTGGAAGCGGTCGGTCGCGGTATAGGTCACCGCGGCCGTGCCGATGACCGCGCCGTCCGTGCGGTGCGGCAGCCGTACCCGTATCCGCCCATCGGGGTGGGCCGGGCCGCCCGTCGCGATCGGGAGCGGCGGCACACCCAGGCCCTCGGTGGCCACCAGTGCGAGGCCCTGCTCGGGCAGCGGGGTGATCGCGGCGGACTCCGCCAGGCAGAGCCGGCCGCCCGGAGCGTGCAGGACGAGGCGGGCGAGGCCGTCGACGGCCTCGTGGCTGGTCACCATCGTGCCGACGCCGTCGGCGAGGAAGCCGGTGCCGCGGGGGCGGCCCGCGAGGTCGCACACCCGGATCAGCGCGGCGTCCGGTCCGCCGCCTTTCGCAGCTGCCGCTGCTGCCGCCGTCATTCGGGCGTCGCCTCCCCCGTACCGCCGTGCCCAGTTCGTCCCGCTTCGACGGTACGGGGCGCGGTGTCGCAGGGCGACGGTCGCAGGGGGTAACGCCACCTGTGCGCCGCGGTTTCGCACCGCGCGCTCCGCCATTCGGGGGGCTGCCGCCTTCCCGCTCCGCCGCTGGGGCCCCGGAGTGCCTGGCGCGGCCTTACCGCGGCCGTCTGCCGGTGGGGGTTGCGCGCGCGGAATTCCCCGCGCCCCTGCAAAACGCTCGGCCCGCGCCGATGAGCGCTGCCCCTGCCGGAGCCGGCCCCGGAGCCGCGGGCTGCCACGACTCGCCGTCGCGGAACCTTCGCCACGAGGATGGTTGCGCGCGTAGTTCCCCCGCGCCCTTTCGCGTCGGGGTGCCGCTTGCAGCGGTGTCGCGCCTTTCCGCGGGCGGGGGCTTGTCTCACGGTTCCCCGCGCCCTTGCCGGGCGCTGCCCCCGGCGGAGGGCGTGATCCGTCAGGGACGCGGGGAACGGCGCGCGCAACCCCACCGGCGCAAGGGCGCGGCAACATCCGCAAGTGGCGCCCCGGGGCGAGCCCCCGCCGTCAGGAGGGGAAGCCCGCGAGGATGCGGGCCTGGCCGTCGTGAGGTTCGACGAGGGCCAGCAGGCGGCCGTCGGGGGCGAACGCGGCGGTCGGGCCGGGGGGGAGCTCGGGGACGGCGATGCGGACCCCGTGGGAGAGGAGCTGCGCCTGTGCGGGATCGACGTCCCAACGGGGGAAGGCGGCGGCCGCGGCGTCCTCCAGGGGGAGGACGGCGAAGGAGTCGGCCAGCTCGTCGAGGGTGCGCGCACCGCTCAGGTCGTAGGGGCCGACCCGCGTGCGGCGCAGTGCCGTGAGGTGGCCGCCGACGCCGAGGCCCGCTCCCAGGTCACGGGCCAGCGCGCGGATGTACGTACCCGACGAGCAGACGACCGTGACGTCCAGGTCGAGGACACCCTCGTCCGGCGCGCCGGGCCGCACGTCCTGGACGGTGAAGGAGTGCACGGTCACCGGCCGCGCCGCGAGCTCGAACTCCTCGCCCTCCCGCACCCGGGTGTAGGACCGCACGCCGTTGACCTTGATCGCGCTGACCTTCGACGGGACCTGCTGGATCGGCCCGGTGAGCGCGGCGATTCCCGCGTCGACGGCTTCACGGGTGACCGCCGCGACGGCTGCGGGCGGCGCGGATGCGGTGACCTCGCCCTCCGCGTCGTCGGTGACGGTGGCCTGGCCGAGCCGGATGGTGGCGGCGTACTCCTTCTCGGTCAGCGCGAGGTGGCCGAGCAGCCGGGTGGCCTTCTCCACGCCGACGACGAGCACGCCAGTGGCCATGGGGTCGAGTGTGCCGGCGTGGCCGACCCGGCGGGTGCCTGCGAAGCGGCGCAGCCGGGAGACCACGCCGTGCGAGGTGAGCCCGCCCGGCTTGTCGACGACGACGAGCCCGGACGGGGCGGGGGGACGCGTCATGCCTGCGACGTACCGCCCTCGGAACCGGCGGAGCCCTCAGCGTCCTCAGCACCCTGGGCACCCTCGGCACCCTCGGCACCCGCAGAACCCTCGGCGCCGTCCGACTCCTCCGGCTCGTCGTCGTCGAGATCCGCGTCCGCGGGTTTGCGGTACGGGTCCGCGTCTCCGGCGTACTGCGCGTCCGTGGCGGTCTTGCGGACCTCCGCGTCGGCCGCCCGCGCCTTCGCGAGCAGGTCGTCGATGGTGCGCGCGTTGTCCGGCAGGGCGTCGGCCACGAAGGCGAGGGTGGGCGTGAAGCGCACCCCGGTCTGCCGCCCGACCTCGGACCGCAGCACGCCCTTGGCGCTCTCCAGGGCCGCGGCGGAGGCGGCCCGCTCCTCGTCGTCGCCGTAGACCGTGTAGAAGACCGTCGCCTCCCGCAGGTCGCCGGTGACCCGGGTGTCGGTGATCGTCACGTAGCCCAGCCGCGGGTCCTTGATCCGCCGCTGCAGGGTCTCGGCGACCACGACCCGGATGCGGTCGGCCAGCTTGCGCGCCCGCGCGGTGTCGGTCATCGTCTTCTTCTCTCTCTGTCCTGGTTCGTCGTGCTCGGCGGCGGGGAGCCGCCGCCCGGCGGTCACCCGGCCGGCCGGCGTGCTCCCGGCCGCTCAGTCGTCGTCGCCGTGGATCCGCTGCCGTGCCGACAGCAGGTCCACCTCGGGACGGTCGAACATCCAGCGCTCGCACCGGTCGAGTACGTCCTTGACGTGCCCGAGGTCGCCGGACACCACCGCGAGTCCTATCTCTGCCCTGCGGTAGAGGTCCTGCTCCCCGGTCTCGGCCACGCTCACACCGAACCTCCGGTGCAGCTCGGCGACGATCGGACGGACCACCGACCGCTTCTCCTTCAGGGACCGTACGTCACCCAGGAGCAGGTCGAAACGCAATGTGCCTGCATACATGGATACGACGGTACAGGCGACGGCCGGGGCCCATCGACGGGATTTCTCCCGCCGACCGGCCCCGGCCCCTTGACGCGTGTCAGCCGCGCGGCTTCTCGCGCATCTCGTACGTCGCGATGACGTCGTCGATCTTGATGTCGTTGTAGTTGCCGAGGTTGATACCGCCCTCGTAACCCTCACGAATCTCGGTGACGTCGTCCTTGAAGCGGCGCAGGCCCTCGATGTTGAGGTTCTCCGCGATGACCTTGCCGTCGCGGAGCAGGCGGGCCTTGGTGTTGCGCCGGACCTCGCCGGAGCGGACCAGCACACCGGCGATGTTGCCGAGCTTGGAGGAGCGGAAGACCTCGCGGATCTCCGCGGTGCCGAGCTCGACCTCCTCGTACTCCGGCTTGAGCATGCCCTTGAGCGCCGCTTCGATCTCCTCGATGGCCTGGTAGATCACCGAGTAGTAGCGGACGTCCACGCCCTCGCGCTCGGCCATCTGCGCGGCACGGCCGGCCGCGCGGACGTTGAAGCCGATGACGATGGCGTCGGAGCCGGTCGCCAGGTCGATGTCCGACTCGGTGACCGCACCCACACCGCGGTGCAGCACCCGGATGTCGACCTCCTCACCGACGTCGAGCTGGAGCAGCGAGGACTCGAGGGCCTCGACCGAACCGGACGCGTCGCCCTTGATGATGAGGTTGAGTTCCTGCACCAGACCGGCCTTGAGGGCCTCGTCCAGGTTCTCCAGGGAGAACCGCACGCCCTTGCGGGCGAAGCGGACGTTGCGCTCGCGGGCCGCGCGCTTCTCGGCGATCTGCCGGGCGGTGCGGTCCTCGTCGACGACCAGGAAGTTGTCGCCGGCGCCGGGCACGTTGGTCAGACCGAGGACGAGGACCGGGGTCGACGGAGTCGCCTCGTCCACGTTCTCGCCCTTGTCGTCGAGCATGGCGCGCACGCGGCCGTAGGCGTCGCCGACGACCATCGTGTCGCCGACCCGCAGCGTGCCGCGCTGGACGAGGACGGTCGCGACAGCGCCGCGGCCCTTGTCCAGGTGGGCCTCGATCGCGATGCCCTGCGCGTCCTGCTCCGGGTTGGCCCGCAGGTCGAGCGAGGCGTCCGCGGTGAGGATCACCGCTTCGAGCAGCGCGTCGATGTTCAGGCCCTGCTTGGCGGAGATGTCGACGAACATCGTGTCGCCGCCGTACTCCTCCGCCACCAGGCCGAACTCGGTCAGCTGGCCGCGCACCTTCGTCGGGTCCGCGCCCTCGACGTCGATCTTGTTGACCGCGACCACGATCGGCACGTCGGCCGCCTTGGCGTGGTTCAGCGCCTCGATCGTCTGCGGCATGACGCCGTCGTTGGCCGCGACCACCAGGATCGCGATGTCGGTGGACTTCGCACCGCGGGCACGCATGGCGGTGAACGCCTCGTGACCCGGGGTGTCGATGAAGGTGATCCTGCGCTCTTCACCGTTGACGTCCGTGGCGACCTGGTAGGCGCCGATGTGCTGGGTGATGCCGCCGGCCTCGCCCGCGACCACGTTGGTCTTGCGGATCGCGTCGAGCAGGCGGGTCTTGCCGTGGTCGACGTGACCCATGACGGTGACGACCGGCGGACGCGGCTGGAGCGCTTCCTCGCCGCCCTCGTCCTCGCCGAACTCGATGTCGAAGGACTCGAGCAGCTCGCGGTCCTCCTCCTCCGGGCTGACGATCTCCAGCACGTAGTTCATCTCGCCGGCCAGCAGCTCCAGGGTGGAGTCCGAGACCGACTGGGTGGCCGTGACCATCTCACCGAGGTTGAGCATCACCTGGACGAGCGACGCCGGGTTGGCGTTGATCTTCTCGGCGAAGTCGGTGAGCGAGGCACCGCGCGACAGGCGCACGGTCTGGCCGTTGCCGCGGGGCAGCAGCACGCCGCCCACGGACGGGGCCTGCATGGCCTCGTACTCCTGGCGCCGCTGGCGCTTGCTCTTACGGCCGCGCGCCGGGCGTCCGCCCGGGCCGCGCCCGAACGCACCCTGTGTGCCGCCTCGGCCGCCGGGGCCGCCGGGGCGACCGCCGAAACCGCCGGGACGGGGACCGAAGCCGCCGCCGCCACCGCCGGCACCGCCGCCGGGACGCGGGCCGCCGAAGCCGCCACCGCCACCGCCGGGACGGCTGCCGGGACCGGCCGGACGACCGGCGAAGCCGCCGCCACCGCCACCGCCGGGACGACCGCCCGGACCGCCGGGACGACCGCCCGGACCGCCGGGACGGCCACCGGGACCGCCGGGACGGCCACCGGGGGACGGAGCGGGACGCTGCGGCATCATGCCCGGGTTCGGGCGCGGGCCGGAGCCCTGCGGACGGGGCATGCCGCCCGGGCTCGGGCGGGCACCGCCGGCGCCCGGAGCTCCCTGGCCCGGAGCCGGACGCGGAGCGCCGCCGGGACGCGGGGCGCCGCCGCCGGGCCCTGCCGGGCGCGGAGCGCCGCCCTGGCCGCCACCGGGACGCGGCGCGCCACCGGGGCGCGGCATACCGGTGGAGCCGGACGTGAAGGGGTTGTTGCCCGGACGCGGACCCGCGGGACGCGGCGCGCCGGGACGCGGGGCACCGCCCTGGCCGGGCGCGGGGCGCCCGCCGGGACGGGTGCCGGAGTCACGGCCGTCACGACCGTCACGCTGGCCGCCGTCACGCTGGCCGCCGCCCTGCGCGGGACGCGCCGGGCGCGGACCGGGGGTGGGGCCGGAACGGCTCTGCTGGTTCTGGCCCTGGTTCTGGTTCGCCGGGGGCGCGGCGGGCGGCGCCTGGAACTCAGCGGCCGGCACAGGGGCGGCGGGGCTGGGCTTCGGCGCGGCAGGACCGGGCTTGGGCGCACCGGGGCCGGGCCGCGGGCCGGAGGACGGCGCGGAGCCGCTTCCCGGCGCGGCGGGGGCCGCGGGGGTGGAGCCGCCGGCCGGCTTGGGCGCCGGGGCAGCAGGACGGGCCGGCGCACCCGGGGTGGGGGCAGCCGGCTTGGCGGGCGCGCTCTTGCGCGGCGCCGAGGGCTTCGCAGCGGACTTGCCGGCGTTGCCGCCGCCCGGTCCCTGGAAAGCGTCGGTCAGTTTACGGACGACCGGTGCCTCGATGGTCGAGGACGCCGAACGGACGAACTCGCCGAGTTCTTGGAGCTTGGCCATGACGACCTTGCTCTCAACTCCCATCTCCTTGGCGAGTTCGTAGACCCGGACCTTAGCCACATCGCTCCTTTTAGGTCCGGGGTGTCCACCGGACCGTCGCTACTTCATGGGCGTACTCATCGCGTACTCATCGAGTGCTCATCGCAATCTCGACCTACTTCCATCTCGCGAGGTACCTGATCGCACGGGAGGACCCGTGCCGTACTTCTTCACTGCCTTCTTACGGGGCTGCCTGCTGCTCGACAAACCGGCGCACTTCCGCGGTGTCGGGCGCGACCGGGCTTTTGAAGGCCCGGTTGAACGCCCGGCGGCGTACCGCCAGGTCAAGGCAGGCAAGGGCGGGATGCACATAAGCACCCCGACCGGGCAGCGTACCGCGACGATCGGGAACGCAGGCGTCCCCGCTCATCACCACACGCAGCAGTTCGCTCTTGGCCGCTCGCTGACGGCACCCGACGCACGTACGCTCCGGGCATGCTGACGACAGCGTCCGACCAGACACTCTTTAGTCTACCTCCCCGCACGGACGTCACTCCTTCGAGTGTGCCCACGTACGGCTGTTCGTTTCTGGTTCGTCCCGCGGGGCACGCGATCCGGCCGCGCAGGGGTGGGGTTTCAGCCTTCCGGACGCGCCTGCACCGGTGACTGGCCGCCGGACGGGGGCTGCTCGGCGCCCTCGGTGTCGGGGCGGATGTCGATCCGCCATCCGGTGAGCCGCGCGGCGAGCCGGGCGTTCTGGCCCTCCTTGCCGATGGCCAGTGACAGCTGGTAGTCGGGCACCGTCACCCGCGCGGAGCGGGCACCCGCGTCCACCACCTCGACCCGGGACACCCGGGCGGGCGACAGCGCGTTCGCCACCATCTCGGCCGGGTCGTCCGACCAGTCGACGATGTCGATCTTCTCGCCGTTCAGCTCGGCCATCACCGCGCGCACCCGGGCGCCCATCGGGCCGATGCACGCGCCCTTGGCGTTGAGCCCTGAGCGCCCGGAGCGGACCGCGATCTTGGTGCGGTGGCCGGCCTCTCGCGCGATGGCCTCGATGGTCACCGAGCCGTCGGCGATCTCCGGCACCTCCAGCGCGAAGAGCTTCTTCACCAGGTTGGGGTGCGTGCGCGACAGCGTGACCTGCGGGCCGCGGACGCCCTTGGCCACCCGCACGACGTACGTCCGCAGCCGGGTGCCGTGCTTGTACTCCTCGCCGGGTACCTGTTCCTGCACCGGCAGCAGGGCCTCCAGCTTGCCGATGTCGACCAGCACGTTCTTGGGGTCCTTGCCCTGCTGGACGACACCGGTGACGATGTCGCCCTCGCGGCCGGCGTACTCGCCGAAGGTCACGTCGTCCTCGGCGTCGCGCAGCCGCTGCAGGATCACCTGCTTGGCGGTCGACGCGGCGATCCGGCCGAAGCCCGAGGGCGTGTCGTCGAATTCACGGGGCTCGGCGCCCTCGGCGACCTCGTCCGGCTCCTCGGTGGCCCACACCGTCACGTGCCCGCTGGTGCGGTCCAACTCCACCCGGGCGCGCCGGTGGCTGCCGGGCTCGCGGTGGTAGGCGATCAGCAGCGCCGACTCGATGGCCTCGACCAGCAGGTCGAAAGAGATCTGCCGCTCCTGCACCAGACCCCGCAGGGCCTTCATGTCGATGTCCACGGCTACGCCTCCTCGGTCGTCTCGTCGATGTCGCTGTCGCTGTCGTCAGGTTCGGTGTCGAAATCCGTGTCGCCGTCGCCGACCGCGTCACCGGGGGCGCCGTCGCGGCGGGTGAACTCGACCTCGACCCGGGCCTTCGCGATCTCCGCGAAGTCCGCCCGGGCGGGCTTGGGCTTGCGGCCCTTCACGCCCGGCACCTCCAGGTCGAGGCCCGCCTCGTCCACCGCCATGATCCGTGCGATCAGCTCGCCGCGCTCCTTGAGCGCCAGCTTCACCAGCCGTCCGGTGTTGCGGCGGAAGTGCCGGGGCTCGGTCAGCGGCCGGTCGGTGCCCGGCGAGGTGACCTCCAGGACGTACTCCGCCTCGCCCATCACGTCCGAGGCGTCCAGCGCCTGCGACAGCGAGCGGCTGATCTCGGCCACTGCGTCGAGCTGGACGCCTTCCTCGGAATCCACCACGACCAGCAGCTGGCGGCGGCGGCCGGAGGCACTCAGCGTGACCTCTTCCAGTTCGAGACCCGCTTTGTCGACAAGGGGCTCGAACAGCGCGCGCAGCCTCTCGCTCTGGGTGGTGCTCATCCGGGTGACTCCTCGGCCGCGTGTGCTGTTGTGGTGGAAGGTCGCGTGTAAAGGCAAGGCTACCCGAGCCGGGGCGGCGCACCGCGCCACTCCGGCACCCGTACACTCCCCCCATGATCCCGGAGGCGGCGGCTCGGCTGAGCAGGCGGAGCGTGATGGCGGCGGCGGTCGCGGCAGTCGGCACCGGGTGCTCGACGGACACGACCGGCACCGACGGCAAGGGCGGCGCGGGCCCGCGGCAGCAGGCGGCAGTGCCGCCCGGCACCGCGGAGCAGGCCCGGGCGGTGCGCGACAGCACGGACCTGCTCGGGCGGTACGACGCCGCCGCCGCGGCGCACCCCTCGCTCGCCGCCCGCCTGGCCCCACTGCGGGCCGAGGTCGCCCGGCACGTCGAGGCCTTCGGCGGCACCCCGCCCGCCGCCGGGGCGAAGCCGTCCGCCGCCGGCACGGCGACCTCGACCAAGGAGGCGCTCGCCGCGCTGGCCGCCGCCGAGCGCACGCTGGCCGACGCCAGGGCGGCCACGCTGCTGACCGTGCCGGGCGGGCTGGCCCGGCTGCTCGCGTCCGTCGCCGCCTGCGGCGCGGGTCACGCGGCGCTGCTGAGCGGCAAGCCGGGCAGGACGGGCAAGCCGGACAAGAGCGGCGAGGCCGAAAAGGGCGGGGACGGAACCACGAGTGACGACGGGCACGAGGGCTGAGGCGGTGGATCGGTGAACGCGGTCATCGACGCGGTGCAGGCGGCGCTGGCCGCCGAATACGCCGCGGTGTACGGCTACGGCGTAGTCGGCGGCCATCTGACCGGCTCCCGGCAGGCCGACGCGCGGCAGGGCTACGACGCCCACCGCGCCCGCCGCGACGCCCTGGTCCGCACGGTCGCCGACCTCGGCGTCTCCCCCGCCGCCGAGCCGGCCGGCTACACGCTGCCCTTCACGGTGACCGGCCCGGAGTCCGCGGCCAGGCTCGCGGCCTACGTCGAGGAGCACGTGGCGGGCGCGTACGGCGACGTGGTGCGCACAGCGCTGGGGGGCCTGCGGCAGGACGCGGCCTCGGCGATGCGTGACGCGGCGGTGCGTGCCGTACGGTGGCGCGGCGGCAGCGTAGCCTTCCCGGGTCTGGCGGAACGCGGCTGAACGCGCCCGCCGGGCGAGCGACAGGCCGCACGGAGGGCAGGGCACAGCGAATGGGTTCAGCAGCGCACCATGGGCAGCCGCCCGCGGACGGCCCGCAGCCGCCGGAGCGGCTGGTGCGTACGGTCACCGCCTGGGAGGGCGAGGCGGGCCGTACGTGGCTCGGGCAACTGCCCGGCCGGGTGGCCCGGCTGCTGGACCGCTGGGAGCTGACCGTGGAGCGGGTCGTCGCGGCCGGCGGCCAGATCAGCATGGTCGTGCTGGTGCGCACCGCGGAGGGCGACCCGGCGGTGCTCAAGGTCGGCATGGTCAACCGGGAGACCGAGCACGAGCACGCCGCGCTCGCGCACTGGGACGGGCGCGGCGCCGTACGGCTGCTGCGGGCCGACCCGGACGAGGGCGCGATGCTGTTGGAACGGCTGCAGGCCGACGTGTCGCTGCGCTCGCTGGCCGAGGCGAAGGCGCTGCTGGAGGCCGAGGCGGTGCTCCAGCGGCTGTGGGTGCCGCCCGCCGCGGACCATCCGTTCCGTGCCGTGGCCGGGATGACCGGCGAGCTGGCCGAGTTGCTGCGGACGCGCCGCGACGAGCCCTACGCGGCCGACGCGGTGCCGCTGATCGACGAGGCGCTGGCGGCGCAGGCCGAACTCGCGGTCTCCGCGGCCGAGGTGGAGGCGGTGCTGCTGCACGGCGACTACCACCAGGGCAACGTACTGGCCGGCGAGCGGGTGCCGTGGCTGGCGATCGACCCCAAGCCGCTGGTCGGTGAGCGGGCGTTCGACCTGGCGTGGCTGGCCAGGGACCGGCTGCCGACGCTCGCCGCGCAGCCGGGCTCGCGGAGCACCGCTCGGCGCCGGATCGCGAAGCTGGCGGACGCCCTGGAGGTGGACGCGGAGCGGCTGCGCGGCTGGTCCGTCTTCCGCGCCGTCGAGGCGGGCGTGTGGTATCTGTCCGTCGGCGGGCGGGAGGACGGTGAGCTGCTGCTGGAGTTCGCGAGCTGGCTGTAGCGGGTGCCCCGGTACGGGCCGCGGTACGGGCGCACGTCCGGAGGCGAGGCCGCGTACGGCTCAGCGCAGCAGCGGCAGCGGGGCGCCCATCACGGCGTACGGGCGGGCGGCACTGGGGAAGTGCACCGGGCGGGCCAGGTCGCGGTAACCGAGCGCGTGGTAGAGGTGCCGGGCGGGGGTGTCGGCGTCGATGGCGGACAGGATGCTGCGCGGCTCGCTCGCAGCGTCGGTGAGCGCGGTGATCAGGGCACGGCCCAGACCACGGCCCTGGAAGTCGGGCAGCACGTGCAGCTCGGTGATCACGAAGGAGTCGTCCAGCCAGCCGTCGTTGCCCTCGCGACGCAGGTACGGCTGCACGACGCTGGACCACCAGTGGCCGCGGTCGTTGGGCAGCCCGTACACGAAACCGACGATGCGCCCGCCGGGGGTGTGCGCGGTGAGGGCCCGCGCGCCCGGGTCGGCCAGGTGCCGCAGGACGATCTGCCGCCGGATGGCCACCTCTTCGGGCCCGAGCCCGAAGGCGACGGCCTGGACGGCGAGGGCCTCGTCGACATGCGCGGCAAGATCGGCGGGCTCGACCACCACGTTCTCCATGGGCCCGGAGACTACCCCGCCGCCTCCCCCGGCTCATGATCGCGCAGGCCAGGTCGTGTCTGACGAATGGCGTCGTCCGCCCGCAGGGCGGGGCCGGCGGTGTCCGGTGCTCCCCCAGAGCTTCGCCTGGGAGGTACCCCCGGATTGCAAGGCGGAGGGTGGAGGCACCTCCCGGACCGCCAGGCCCAGGGGGAGAGAGCGCAGGGGGTACCTCCCGCCGAAGGCAGGGGGAAAGCGTGCGTGCCGGACGCCGCCAGGCAGACGGGATTTGCCGGACACGGCCTAGCGCGCCCTGCCGGGAGCACGCCCGGCTCCTAGAAGAGCACCGACATGAAGGAGCCGACCTCGGTGAAGCCCACGCGCTCGTAGGCGGCGCGGGCCGGGGTGTTGAAGTCGTTGACGTAGAGGCTGACGACCGGTGCCACGTCGCGCAGCGCGTAGCTCAGGACGGCGGCCATGCCCGTCTCGGACAGCCGACGGCCGCGGTACGCCGGGGCCACCCAGACACCCTGGATCTGGCAGGTCTGCCGGGTGACGGCACCGACCTCCGCCTTGAAGACCACCTGGCCGTCCTCGATGCGTGCGAACGCCCGCCCGTTGGAGACCAGTTCGGCGACCCTCGCCTGGTAGAGCAGCCCTCCGTCGCCGGCCAGCGGGGAGACGCCGACCTCCTCGGTGAACATCGCCACGCAGGCGGGCATGATCACGTCCATCTCGTCCTTGCGCACCCGGCGCACCAGCGGGTCCGGCGCGATGCCCGCGGGCAGCGAGCGGGTCGTCATGAGCGGCTGGTGGCGGCGCACCTCGCGGGCCGGGCCCCAGTGCGGCTCCAGCCGGGCCCACAGGTCGGCGGTGGGACCGGCCGGGCCGACGACGGACGAGCAGCGGCGGCCGGACCTGCGGGCGCGTTCGGCGAAGGCGGCGACCGCCTCGGGGGTGGCGCAGATCGGGACGAGGTTGGCGCCCGCGTAGCACAGCGAGACGAGCCGCCCGGCCTCGTACCAGCCCCACATCTCGCCGCCGAGCCGCCACGGGTCGAGCCCGGCGATGTTGACCCGGGAGGTGACGAACGCGTTGGCGACCGGGTCGCGGTGCAGCACCTCGAGGGCGGCGTCGAGATCACCCGGTTCCAGGACGCGGGCTGTCGAGTGGGTCAGCACGGGGGGGCCTCACCGTCTTCGGCCCGTGGGCCGTTGCCGCAGGCGTGGGGTGGAGTGCGCACTTTACCGGGCCCGGTCGTACCCCGCCCCGCGCGGGCCGGAAGCGGGCGCGGGGCGGGGGCCAGGCTGCGGGCGGGCCGTGCGGCCCGGTGCGGGAGGGAGCCGGTCAGGACACGCTCACCTGGGGCTCACCGGAGGTCACACCGGCGTCCTTCATCTGGTCGGCGAGCTTCATGGCCTCGTCGATCAGCGTCTCCACGATCTTCGACTCCGGCACGGTCTTGATGACCTCGCCCTTGACGAAGATCTGGCCCTTGCCGTTGCCGGAGGCGACGCCGAGGTCGGCCTCGCGGGCCTCGCCGGGGCCGTTGACGACGCAGCCCATGACGGCGACGCGCAGCGGCACCTCCATGCCCTCCAGGCCGGCGGTGACCTCCTCGGCGAGCTTGTAGACGTCGACCTGGGCGCGGCCGCAGGACGGGCAGGAGACGATCTCCAACCGGCGCTGGCGCAGGCCGAGCGACTCCAGGATCTGGATGCCGACCTTGACCTCCTCGGCGGGCGGCGCGGACAGCGAGACGCGGATGGTGTCGCCGATCCCCTCCGACAGCAGCGCGCCGAAGGCGACCGCCGACTTGATGGTGCCCTGGAAGGCCGGGCCCGCCTCGGTCACACCGAGGTGCAGCGGGTAGTCGCACTTCTCGGCCAGCAGCCGGTAGGCGTTGACCATGACGACCGGGTCGTTGTGCTTGACGGAGATCTTGATGTCGTGGAAGTCGTGCTCCTCGAAGAGCGACGCCTCCCACAGCGCGGACTCGCACAGCGCCTCAGGGGTGGCCTTGCCGTACTTCTCCAGCAGGCGCTTGTCGAGGGAGCCGGCGTTGACGCCGATGCGGATGGGTACGCCGGCGCCGGCGGCGGCCTTGGCGATCTCCCGCACCTTGTCGTCGAACTGCTTGATGTTGCCGGGGTTGACGCGGACGGCGGCGCAGCCGGCGTCGATCGCGGCGAAGACGTACTTCGGCTGGAAGTGGATGTCGGCGATCACCGGGATCTGCGACTTCCGGGCGATCGTGGACAGGGCGTCCGCGTCGTCCTGGGTCGGGCAGGCCACCCGGACGATCTGGCAGCCGGAGGCGGTCAGCTCGGCGATCTGCTGCAGCGTGGCGCCGATGTCGGAGGTCCGGGTGGTGGTCATGGACTGCACGGAAACCGGAGCGTCACCGCCCACGGCGACGCTGCCGACCTGGATCTGACGGCTCTTGCGGCGGTCGGCGAGCTTGATCGGAACATCCGGCATACCGAGCGAAATCGCTGTCATCTGCGTGGCATCCCCATGGTGTGGCACAAGTCCCGGCGTGGGCGGGCTCCGGGGTCGAGATTACGTCACCCGGTCCTCGGGGCTCACCCGGCTCGGGACATCAGGAGCTGAGTTTGACGGGGTTCACGACGTCGGCGATGAGAACCAGCAGCGTGAAGCACACGAAGATGCCGGCGACGACGTAGGCGACCGGCATGAGCTTCGCCACATCGAACGGCCCCGGGTCGGGTCTGCGGAAGACCCGGGCGGTGTGCCGCCGCAGCGACTCCCACAGCGCCCCCGCCACGTGACCGCCGTCCAGCGGCAGCAGCGGAAGCATGTTGAACAGGAACAACGAGAGGTTGAAGCCGGCGACGAGGATCACCATGGTGGCGATGCGGTCGATGGCCGGTTCGTGCAGCGAGAAGACCTCACCGCCGACGCGGGCCGCGCCCACCACGCCCATCGGCGAGTCGGCCTTGCGCGGCGCGCCCTCGAAGGTGGCCCGCCACAGGTCCGGGATGCGCTGCGGCAGCCGCAGCAGCGAGTCGACGCCTTGGTGGGCCATGTCGCCCATGTAGCTCACCGAGCCGGTGAAGCTCAGCGGCGTGATCTTGCTGGCGGGGCTGAAGCCGAGGAAACCCGCGGTGACGGTGCCGTCCACCGGCTGGCCGTCGCTGTCGGTCTTGGCGACCACGTTGGTGGTGATCACCGGGTGCAGCGTGACGCGCTTGCCGTCGCGCTCGACCACGACGGTGGCCTTGCCGACGCCGGTGCGGATGTCCTGGGAGAGCTGCGCCCAGTTCTTGACCGGCCGCCCGTTGAACTCCAGGAAGCGGTCTCCCGGCTTGAGCCCGGCGAGCTTGGCGGGGGCCGTCGGGTCGGTGGACCTGCAGGGGTTGTCCGGGTCGCGCTTGGCCGCGTCGGTCTGCGCGACCACGCAGTCGCTGACGGAGGAGACGACCGTGGTGTCCTTGGCCACGCCGATGCCCATGAAGACCGCCAGCGCGAGACCGAAGGCCAGGATCAGGTTCATGAACGGCCCGGCGAACATCACGATGACGCGCTTCCACGGCTTGCGCGTGTAGAACAGCCGCGTCTCGTCGCCCGGCTGCAGCTCCTCGAAGGCGGCCGAGCGGGCGTCCTCGATCATGCTGCGCCACGGCGAGGTGGAACGGGCGGTGATCCGCCCGTCCTCGCCGGGCGGGAACATCCCGATCATGCGGATGTAGCCGCCCAGCGGGACGGCCTTGAAGCCGTACTCCGTCTCGCCCTTCTTTCGGGACCACACGGTCGGGCCGAAGCCGACCATGTACTGCGTCACGCGGATCTTGAAGAGCTTGGCCGTGGACAGGTGCCCCAACTCGTGCCAGGCGATGGAGACCATCAGGCCGACAGCGAAGACCACTATGCCGAGGACCGTCATGAGACCGGTCATACGCGTGCTGCCTCCGTTGCCTGGGCCAGTTCCACCGCCCGGGCGCGTGCCCAGGCCTCCGCTTCGAGGACGTCCTCCACCGTCAGGGAAGTTCCCGTCCCGGGTGTGCCGTGCTCTTCCACGACCTTCGCGACGGTGTCGACGATGCCGGTGAACGGCAGTCTGCCCGCGAGGAAGGCGTCCACGCACTCCTCGTTGGCCGCGTTGAACACCGCGGGCGCGGTGCCCCCGAGACTACCGACGTGGCGGGCCAGCGCGACCGAGGGAAACGCCTCGTCGTCGAGCGGGAAGAACTCCCACGACATGGCCCGGGACCAGTCGAAGGCCGGGGCGGCGTCCGGCACCCGGTCCGGCCAGCCCAGGCCCAGCGAGATCGGCACCGTCATGTCCGGCGGCCCGGCCTGGGCGATCGTGGAGCCGTCGACGAACTCGACCATGGAGTGGATGTACGACTGCGGGTGCACGACGACCTCGATGCGGTCGAACGGCACGTCGTACAGCAGGTGCGCCTCGATCACCTCGAGGCCCTTGTTGACGAGCGTCGCGGAGTTGACGGTGATGACCGGGCCCATGGCCCACGTGGGGTGGGCGAGCGCGTCGGCCGGGGTGACGTGGGCCAGCTCCGCCCGGCTGCGGCCGCGGAAGGGGCCGCCTGAGGCGGTCACCAACAGCTTGCGCACCTCCTCGCGGCGGCCGGCCGTCATCGCCTGGAAGAGCGCGGAGTGCTCGGAGTCGACCGGCACGATCTGTCCGGGCTTGGCCAGCGCCTTCACCAGCGGGCCGCCGACGATCAGCGATTCCTTGTTGGCCAGCACCAGCACCCGCCCGGCCTCCAGCGCGGCCAGCGTCGGGCGCAGGCCGATCGAGCCGGTGATGCCGTTGAGCACCGAGTGGCACTCCAGGCCCGCGGCCTGCGTGGCGGCCTCCGGCCCGGCGAGGATCTCCGGCAGTACGGCCCCCGCGCCGTACTGCCCGGCCAGCGCCTCGCGCAGCGGGCCGACGGCGGCCTCGTCTGCGACGGCGACGGTCTGCACGCCGAGCCGGTGCGCCTGCTCGGCGAGCAGCGCGACCCGGCTTCCCGCGGCGGAGAGCGCCGTCACCCGGAAGCGGTCCGGATTGCGCAGCACCAGGTCGACCGCCTGGGTGCCGATGGATCCGGTGGAGCCGAGGATCACGATGTCGCGGGGGCCGTCCGCCGGGTCGCCGGTGACGTGCGGGCGGTAGTGCGGGTCTGCGAGAGCGTCCGTCATGGGGCCATTGTGTCGTGCGCGGAGCACCCCGCGTCCACCACCCCGTACTCCCTGTGGACAACTCGCGGCACCCGCAGCTCAGCGCACCGGGCGGTGTGCGTTCGGGGCCTGCGACGGTCCCGGCGTCGCGTCGGCGATCCACGGCCCCTCCCTGCTGGGGTCGACGATGCCCGCCTCCAGCCAGGTGGCGTCGCCGTCGAGCACCGCCCGGGTCAGGGTGCGGTCCGGCCCGTCGGTGTTGGTCCACAGCCGGGCGAACAGCTCGTCGGTGCGGATCCGCGCCTGCCGGCAGAAGGTGTCGGCCAGCAGCCTGGCCTGCGGCCCGTGGTCGCTGCTCGCCGCCAGGTGCTGGGCGCGCACGCACGCGGCGCTGATCGCGAACAGCTCGGCGCCGATGTCGACGATCCGGGCCAGGAAGTTCTGCTTGGTCTCCATCCGGCCCTGCCATCGCGACATGGCGTAGAAGGTGCAGCGGGCCAGCTTGCGGCAGCCGCGCTCGGCGTACCGCAGATGCGTGGCCAGGCCGTCGAACTCGGCGTACGAGTTCGGCAGCTGCCCGGGCCCGGCCACGAGCTTGGGCAGCCACTTCGCGTAGAAGCCGCCGGCCTTGGCACCGGCCCGCGCCTTGTCGCCCAGCGAGGTGTCCGGGTCGATGAGGTCGCCTGCCACCGACAGGTGGGCGTCGACGGCCTCCCGGGCGATCAGCAGGTGCATGATCTCGGTGGAGCCCTCGAAGATCCGGTTGATCCGCAGGTCGCGCAGCAGCTGCTCGGCGGGCACCGCGCGCTCGCCGCGCGCCGCGAGCGAATCGGCGGTCTCGAAGCCGCGCCCGCCGCGGATCTGCACCAGCTCGTCGGCGATCCGGCAGGCGGCCTCCGAGCCGTAGAGCTTGGCGAGGGCGGCCTCGATCCGGATGTCGTTGCGGTCCTCGTCGGCCATCTGCGAGGACAGGTCGAGCACCGCCTCCAGCGCGAAGGTGGTCGCCGCGATGTACGCGATCTTGGAGCCGACCGCCTCGTGCCGCCCGATCGGCCTCCCCCACTGCTCGCGGGCGCCGGACCACTCCCGGGCGATCTTCAGGCACCACTTCGCCGCCCCCACGCAGCCCGCGGGCAGCGACAGCCGGCCGGTGTTGAGGGTGGTCAGGGCGATCTTCAGCCCGGCGCCCTCGGGCCCGATGCGGTTCGCGGCGGGCACCCGCACCTGGTGGAAGCGCGTGACGCCGTTCTCGATACCGCGCAGCCCCATGAAGGCGTTGCGGTTCTCGACGGTGACGCCCGGCGAGTCCGCCTCGACGACGAAGGCCGAGATACCGCCCTTGTGCCCCTCGGACGCCGGGACCCGGGCCATGACGACCAGCAGGTCGGCGACGACGCCGTTGGTCGTCCACAGCTTCACGCCGTCCAGCACGTAGTCGTCCCCGTCGGGCACCGCGGCGGTGGCGAGCCTCGCCGGGTCGGAGCCGACGTCGGGCTCGGTGAGCAGGAAGGCGCTGATGTCGCTGCGGGCGCAGCGCGGCAGGAAGGCCTGCTTCTGCTCGTCGGTGCCGAACATCTTCACCGGCTGCGGTACGCCGATCGACTGGTGGGCCGACAGCAGCGCGCCGACCGCGGGGCTCGCCGAGCCCACCAGGGCCAGCGCCTTGTTGTAGTACACCTGGGTGAGACCGAGGCCGCCGTACGCGGGGTCGATCTTCATCCCGAGGGCGCCCAGCTCCTTCAGGCCGCGGATCGTGTCGTCCGGGATGCGCGCCTCGCGGTCGATCAGGGCCCCGTCGATCGAGGTCTCGCAGAACTCCCGCAGCCGGGCCAGGAACTCCTCGCCCCTGGCCGCGGCTTCGGGCGCGGGCTGCGGATACGGGTGGATCAGGTCGAGACGGAAGCGGCCGAGGAAGAGCTCCTTGGCGAAGCTGGGCCTGTGCCAGTCCTGCTCGCGTGCGGCCTCCGCGACCTGGCGGGCCTCGCGCTCGGTGACCTTGGGTGCTGTGGCGGGTGCGGACACGGGTGCGTCACCTCCGGGTAGCCGGTTACCAACCGGTGCTACTTGTCCGTACTACCCGAATTCCGGCGACCTCACCAGACGAGCCGTCAGCGCCCCCGTCCGCCGCGGCCCGGTCCGCCCCGCCCCGGTCCCTGGGCGCGGCCGTGTCACAGGTCCAGGCCGGTGAGCACCAGGACCCGCTCGTAGGTGTAGTCCTCCATCGCGAACCGCACGCCCTCGCGGCCGCTGCCGGAGTCCTTCACCCCGCCGTACGGCATCTGGTCGGCGCGGTAGGAGGGCGCGTCGCCGATCACCACGCCGCCGACCTCCAGCTCGCGGTGGGCGCGGAAGGCCAGCCGCAGGTCGTGCGTGAAGACCCCGGCCTGGAGGCCGAAACGGGAGTCGTTGACCGCCGCGAAGGCCTCGTCGGCGCCGTTCACCCGGTGCAGTGACAGCACCGGCCCGAAGACCTCCTCGGTGGCCAGCACCGCGTCCTGCGGCAGGTCGGCCAGCACGGTGGGGGCGTAGCTCGCGCCCTCCCGGGTGCCGCCGGCCAGCAGCGTCGCGCCCTTGGCCACGGCGTCGTCCACCCACTGCGCCACCCGTACCGCCGCCGCCTCGCTGACCAGCGGGCCGACGTCGGTCGCGGCGTCGGACGGGTCGCCGGTCGCCTGGGCGCGCACCTGCGCCACGACGCGCTCGGCCAGGGCGTCGTAGACGGCCGCGTCGGCGATGACCCGCTGCACCGAGATGCAGGACTGCCCGCCCTGGTAGTTGGCGAAGGTCGCGATACGGGCCGCCGCCAGGTCGAGGTCGGCGTCCGAGGACCAGTCGGCCAGCACCACGGCCGCCGCGTTGCCGCCCAGCTCCAGCGTGACGTGCTTGCGCGGCACCGAGTCGGCGATGGCGTGGCCCACCGTGTCGGAGCCGGTGAAGGAGATCACCGGCAGCCGCGGGTCCTGCACGAGCGCGGGCATCCGGTCGTTGGGCACCGGCAGCACGCTCCACGCGCCCGCCGGCAGCCCCTCGGTCTCCGCCAGGATCTCGCCGAGCAGCAACGCCGACAGCGGAGTCGCCGGCGCCGGCTTGACGATGATCGGAACGCCCACCGCGAGGGCCGGGGCGACCTTGTGCGCCACCAGGTTCAGCGGGAAGTTGAACGGCGCGATGCCGAGCACCGGCCCGTGCCCGAAGCGCCGGGTCAGCGCGAGCCGCCCCACGCCGCCCGGGTCGGTGTCCAGCCGCTGCGCCTCGCCCGCGTTGAAGCGGCGGGCCTCCTCGGCCGCCCAGCGGAAGACCGACACCGCGCGGCCGACCTCGCCTCGGGCCCACTTCAGCGGCTTGCCGTTCTCCGCGGTGATCAGCCGGGCGGCCTCCTCGGCGCGCTCGGCCAGCCGCCGCGAGACGTGGTCCAGCGCCGCGGCCCGCACATGCGCGGGCGTCGCCTCGAATGCGCGGTGGGCCGCTGCCGCCGCCGCGACAGCCTCCTCCACCTGCGCCTCGTCCGGCACGCCCACCCGGCCGACGGCCGAGCCGTCCCACGGGCTCGTCACGTCGAAGGCGTCCCGGCCGGTGGCCCGGGTGCCGGCCAGCCAGAACGCGTACGGTTCCGCCGTCGCCACGCTCGTCACGGTGGGTTCCGCCTTCCTGTCGGGGGTGTCGCTCGCCGGGCCCCACCGTAGACACCGCGGCAGGCCGCGCATGTTGTCCACGGCGGAGTACCGGCGCGCCGCCACGTGACGCTCTGGCCAGCGCCTCCGCGCCCGGTAGGGGACCGGGCCGGCCTCATGCGGCTGCGAACCCGCGGAAGCGGCCCTCGCGGCCCTGCCGCCGCGCCTATCCTGGCCGCCCGGACCTGCGGAGGGGGCACGTGCATGGCGGAGACGGTCACGATCGCGCTGGGCGACGGCACGGAGGTGCGGGCCGAGGTCGTCGGAGAGGTGCCCTTCCAGAACGCCGACGAATCCGGTGCCTTCGGCGACGTCGGCATCCGGTCGCGCGCCGCGGCCGCGGGCTCCGCCGTCGCACTCACCCTCGACGGCGTGCGCGACACCGTCCGCGCGGTGGGCCGGTGGGCCGCGGAGACCGTCACCGAGGGTGGCGCGGCAGGCGCCCCGGACTCATTCGAGGTCGAGTTCGGCCTCAAGCTCGCGGTGAAGTCGGGCCAGCTGCTGGGCGTCATCGCGGAGGCCGGCGCGGAGGCGGGGCTGACGGTGAAGCTGTCGTGGGACCTGGCGGCGCGGCGGGCGGCCGGGGCCGGTTCCGCGGGGGGAGGCGCCGCGGGCTCCACCGGGACGGGTCCCTCGGGCGCGGGCCCCGCCGGCGCGACGCCCGCGCCGTAGCACCGCGCGGGGTCGAACGGCGGGGGAAGCCCCCGCCCCGGCACCCCGCGGCCTCTCGGCTGTGCAGCTCAGCCGTCCGCATCAGCTGTCCACATCAGCCGTCCGCCTCAGCCGTCCGCCTCAGCCGTCCGCCTCGGCCTCGGTCTTGAGGGCGAGCCACAGCTCCATCCGCACGTCCGGGTCGTCGAGCGAGCAGCCCAGAATCTCCTCCACCCGCCGCATCCGGTAGCGCAGTGTGTGCCGGTGGACGCCCAGGTCGGCCGCCGCCGCGTCCCACTGCCCGTGGTGCGACAGCCACGCGCGCAGCGAGGCCACCAGGTCGCCCCGCGACGTCGCGTCGTGCTCCCGCAGCGGCCGCAGCAGCCCTTCGGCGAAGGCGCGCACGGCGTCGGCCGCGAGCAGCGGCACCACCGAGCCCGCCCCGACCTCACCGTGCTCGACCAGGTTGCGCCCGCGGCGCACCGCGACGGCCAGCGCCCGCTCCGCCTGCCGGTGCGCCTCCGGGACCTCCTCCGGCGGCACCGCCGCCGAAAGCCCCGCCGACAGCGCGTCCTCCGCCTCCGCGAGGTCCGCCGCCGCGGCCAGCACGGTGGCGTCCTCGGCGGCGAGCAGCAGCAACCGGGCGCCCTCGTGGACCGTCAGCAGCGGCTCGCCCGAGCGGGCCGCGGCCGCGTCGACCTGCTCGGCGAGCCGGGCCAGCGCCTCGGCCCCGAGCCGGTCGTCGGCGGACTCGGCGACGAGCACCCGCACCGGGTGGTCGAGCAGGGCGCCGTAGAGGTCGCCCGCGGTGCTCCGGGCGTGCCCGGCCTCGCCCGCGACCAGCATCCGCAGCACCGCCGCCGCCAGCCGGGCGTGCGCCTCCTGGAGGGTGCGGGACTGCTCCAGGGACAGCGTCAGCAGCGCGACAGCGGCGTTGACCACGTAGCGCGCGGAGGTGTCCAGGCGGCTCTCGGTCCCGACGGCGAGATAGCCGCGCGGGCGGCGCGCGGTGCCCAGCGACTGGATCTCCACCCGGTCCTCGCACCCCGTGGGCCCCGCCACCGCGGCGCCCGCCGGTCCCTGGATCTCCCGCATCCGCTCCACCTCGGCGCCCAGCCGGGCGGCCCGCTTCCCCGCCCACTCCGGGGCCGCGGCCATTACCGCGCCCTGCGCGTCGTAGAGCGCGGCCCAGCCGTCGAGGTGGCCGGCGAGCCGGGCGAGCAGCGCGGCGGGGCCGTCCGGGGCGAGGGCGGCGCGGGTCAGGTCCCGCTGGGCCTCGAAGCCGGCGGTCACCGCCTTGTAGCGGTCGGCGGCCAGGGCGGCCGAGACGGTCTTGCTGATCGCGATGAAGGGCGTCCTGCGCGGCACCTCCAGGAGCGGCAGCCCCACCTGCTCCGCCGCCTCCACCAGCGCGGACGGCACGTCGTCGTGGCCGACCCCGACCCCGAAGCCGAGCCCCACCACGCGGGCGCCCGTGAGCCGCCGCACGTAGCCGCGCAGCGACTCCGGATCGCCGATGTCGAGCGCGAGTCCCGTCGTGAGCAGCAGCTCGCCGCCCTCCAGATACGGGCCCGGGTCGTCCAGCTCGCTGGTGTGCACCCAGCGCACCTCGGAATCGAGCCGGTCCCTGCCGGCGAGAACGGTGAGTTTCAGCGCCGAGTGCTGCGCAAGGGACGCGAGGGTGAGGGGCATACGGACCAGATACCGGCAATCGCTGGACGTTCGGCCGACCGGGAATGGCCGCCCCCCTCAATTGTGCCGCACGGCAGCGCCCTGGCCCCCCGCCCCGTCACCCCCGAAGATCCACCAGCACCGGCGGCGCGCTCTCCCCCGCCGTCGTGGTGAACGACACCACGGCATGCCCGGCGGGCACGCTGTTCGCCAGATCCGACGCCGACCACCGCTCCCGCTCCACCTCCCGGACGGTCACCGACTCGGTCGTGACCGCTTCCCCGGTGAAGACCTTGCGGACACCGCGGCTCAGGCGCCGCAGGTTGCCGCCGGACTGGTCGGGCGTACGGGTGATGTCGCGTGTCTCGGTGCGCACGGTGCCCCATGCCTCCGCGAAGTACCGGCCGTCCCACGAGGTGACACCGCCCAACACCATCCGACAACCGCTCGTGCCGACCAGAGGCCCGCGCACCTCCTCGGGCAGCGCCTCCAGGCTGCGCAGTCCGAACACCACCCCGGCGTTCGCGGACCTCAGCTGCGGCAGGGCCCGGACGGCGCTGGTGGTGACTGCGTGGCCGGCGTCGTCCAGGATCAGGCAGACGAAGTGCGGGCGCTCCCGGTGGCCGGTGACGGTGTTCATGTACTGCGCGAGGATCAACCGCGTCAGTATCCGTGAGGCCTCCGCGTGGGCGCGCTGCGGCAGGTCGATACGCACCCGAAGAGGGTGTGCGAGTGCCTCCATGGAGAAGGGCCTGTTCCTGCCCGTCACATCGAAGAAGCCGGCGAAGGCAGGCCGGTCGAGTACGGCGATCCGCTCGGCGAGCAGTCCGCCGATGTCGCCGGGCCGGGCCGCCTGGCGCTCGCGCGCTGCGAGTTCACGGACCAGTCCGGGAGCGCCCACGGCGTCGACCGCGGCGCGCAGCGCGCCGAAGGCGTGGTCCACGCCGTCCAGCAACTCACGCAGTTCGGGCACCGAGGGGAAACGGCCGTACGCCGCCGCGAAGGGAGCAAGGATCTGACTCAGCGCGGTGACGGCTCGGCGCTGCTCGGTCTCCGATCCCTCGGTGAGTGCTTCGGCCAGTACCCAGGCAGCGGTGTCGGGGTCGGTGGTGCCCCCGTAGATGTCCAGATCGTAGCGCGAGGTCGGGTCTCCGGGCGCGATCACCACGTCATAGGCCTCCGCCGGCCCCAGATCCGTCCCCGCCGCACAGACGGCCACCACCGCCGACTGTCCCGTGAGCGCCTGGAGGCACAGGGACTCCGCGACCGGCCGGATGACCCTGCGGGTCTTCCCCACCCCGGCCGGGCCGACGACCAGCAGACCGGTGGCGAGCAGCGGGGGCTCCAGCGCGATGCCTGAGCCCCGGTGCTGATACGGGTTGCGGCGGTCATCCACGCCGCGGCCGATCCTGACCTGGCGCGCCAGCAGATCGTGCGCGGCCACGCGCTGCGGCACGTCACGTTCACCCGACGGATGCACGCATGCGGCGCCGCCCTCCCGCAGGACTGTGTCGGCGAACTCGTCGGCGGCGTTGCGCTGTCCGCCGACGACCTGCCAGGCGTGCCTGATCCGTACGCAGTCGACGTCGTTCATGCTCCCGGCCGCGACCTCGCGAGCCAACCGGTCGGCCACCGCGTGACGGCCGGCGTCGCGCAGTTCGGGCCAGTCGGCGGGCGTGGCGAGGGCCTGCGGAGCCCCCACGCCGTAACCGGAGTGGGACTGCTGCGGACCGGGCACGCGGACTCCGGGCCGTGACCGGCCCAGGAGGAAGTCCGTCCAGCGTCCGTACTTGGCGAACGGCCAGGCAATCAGGAGCGCGACCAGGGCGTCGAGGGTGTAGACGACTGCGGCCGCCGACTCCGCGGTGCCTGCTCCGCCGAACCCGACCCAGGACGGCGGCAGAAAAAGAAGCAGCGTGTCCTGGATGGGCACATATTTCGTCCAGTTGAGCAGCCACACCACGAATCCGGCCGCGAGTGAAGCCAGCGCCCGCTGTCCCGGGGTGGTCAGGTAGCGCCGCACGACCTCGGGCCAGTTGCCGAGCTTGCCGAAGTAGTAAGCGATACCGCCCATCCACAGCATGTCGTAGAAGTTGTCCGCGACGGTTCCCGGGCGCGTCGGCGGGCCGTCGCCCCACCAATCGTGCGGGGTGAAGAGGGTCAGCGGGCGCCGCCAGAAGGGGATCAGGCCGTTGTTGAGCAGCGACCACAGCCCGATGCCCATGAGCAGGGCGAGGACGGCACCGCCGAGCAGCCGTCGGTCAGGGATCCGGTCGGGGTCGTCGGGCTTCCTCGGGACGTGCCCGAACGCGTACACCCCGGGCGCGTCGGAGACCCGCGGTGTCCGCAGCCAGCGCTCCAGGGCGGAGGCCGGCGGGGCCTTGGCCGGCGCGGGCGGGGGCGCGGTAGGGCGGGGGACGGGGGGGTGTGGCGGCTGTCTCTTATACACATCTGACGCTGCCGACGACTCCTTACGTGTAGATCTCGGTGGTCG
>NZ_JOHY01000040.1 GCF_000721495.1 Streptomyces sp. NRRL F-5123 | reverse complement strand
GCAGAAGACGGCATACGAGATTTCTGCCTGTCTCGTGGGCTCGGAGATGTGTATAAGAGACAGGTGGTGCTGTGTCGGGGGCGGGTTCGGAGGGTGGTGCTGTGTCGGGGGCGGGTTCGGAGGGTGGTGCTGTGTCGGGGGCGGGTTCGCGGGTGAGTGCTGCTCGCGAGGCGGGTTCGGGAGGGCGTCCGGCACCGGACGAGGGTGCGGCCCCGGGCGTACCCGGCGGCCCGCCGCCGCACGCTCCCGCCGGGCTCGCGTCGTACGCGGGCGGCAGGGAAGGCCCCGCAGCCGCGGGGGCCATCGCGGGCCTCGCCGAATGCGGGCGGCCCGCGGACGCCGAAGCGCTCGCCGTGCTGCTCGCGCACCCCCAGCACCGCGTGCGGGCCGCGGCCGCGCGGGGGTTGCGGGTACGGGACGCGGTGCCGGTCGACCGCGTCGTCCCGCTGCTGCGCGACCCCCACGGCGTCGTCATCCGCGAGGCCACGGCCGCGCTCCGGACGCGTATGGCCCAACTGCCCGCCGGGCTCGCCGAGTCGCTGCTCGCCGACACCTCGCGGGTGGCCGTGCGGCGGGCCGGGCTGCGACTGCTGGACGGGCGCGATCCCGTACGGCATCTGGCGCTGCTGCTGCGTGTGGCCGCTGACCCCGACCCGCTGCTCGGGCGGCGCGCGGCCGACGCGGCGGTGCGGGTGATCCACCAACTCCGTTCACCGGCACAGGGGTTGCGCCACGGGCCGTACGCCATGCCGGGCCCGACGCCGGAGCAGGCGGCCGAGCTGCTGGTACTGGCCGAGGCGGCAGCCGAGCGGCTGCACCACGGGCAGCGCCAGATCCTGCACGAACTCCTGGCGCCCATGGCGCCGTTGACCGAACTGCTGCGTGTGCGGCACGGCGTGCCCCACGACGTACGCAGCCCGCTGCTCCTCGTCGAGGCCACCTTCCGGGCGCAGGACGCCGAGGGCGTCGTCGCCCGTATCCGCGAGGTGCTGCTCACCGTCCTCCCGTACGCCGCCGGGCCGCCCGCCGAGTGGCCCGCGGACGACGCCTGGCCCGGGCTGCTCCCGGACTGGTTCACCGCCCGGTGCGCTCCCGAGGCTCCCGCGGCTCCCGCGGCCAAGGGCACGGCGGCGCAATGGCTCGCCCGGTGGCGCGGGCTCAGCCGCGAGGAGCGCACGGCGGAGGCGGCGACGGATGCCGCCGCGGACTGGCGGCTGCTGGACTGGGTCGGCCTCTTCGACCCGGACGACGGTGCCGACAGCCGCGGTTGGCGCTGGTGGGACGCGGAAGTCGGGCACGGGCAGGGGCGGGTGCGCTTCACCACCGACGGCCACCCGTACGGCGGGGGCGCCGCTCTGCAGTGGCTGATCGAGGCGGCGGGCGGCCACGACGTCGTCCTGCCCTGACGCACTCCCCCACGGCGCCCGTCGGCACCCTCCGCCGATGGGCGCCCGGGGCCCGATCAAGTTATCGATACACGGCGTCCATGCCAATGCATTGTGCCCCTCATCCGGCACCCTGTACGGACTACACTGCCGACGTGCCGAAACTGTGGAACGAGACGATCGAGGCGCACCGCAGTGCGGTCCGGGACGCGACGCTGGACACCACGGCGGCGCTGGTCGCCGAGCGCGGGGTCACCGGCGTGACGATGTCGCTGATCGCCGAGCGCACCGGGATCGGGCGGGCCACGCTCTACAAGTATTTCCCGGACGTCGAGTCGATCCTCACCGCGTGGCACGAACGCCAGGTCGCCTCCCACCTCGCGCAGCTCAGCGCGACGGGAGCGGGCGCGGACGCGCCTGCGCGGCTCGCCGCCGTCCTGGAGGCGTACGCGCTCATCCAGCACGAGCACCCCGTGCACGACCTCGCCGCCGCCCTGCACCGCGGCGAGCACGTCGCCGGGGCCGAGCAGCACCTCGCCGACTTCCTCGCGGGCCTCATCGCCGAGGCCGCAGCCGCGGGGGAGGCGCGGGACGACGTCCCGCCGGACGAGCTGGCCCGCTACTGCCTCGCCGCCGCGACCGCGGCCCGTGCGCTCCCGACGAAGGCCGCCGTTCACCGCCTGGTGCGGACCACCCTCGCGGGGCTGCACGCGTGAGGGCGCGGTACGTGCCGGGTGCGCGCGGCGCCGGGGCATACGCCGCGGATGGGTACACCGCGGGTCCGTGCCCCGCCGGGGCATACGCCGCGGGCCCGTACGCCGCGGGTGGGTACGTGTCGGGCCCGTACGCCGCGGGTGGGTACGTGTCGGGCCCGTACGCCGCGGGTCCGTGCCCCGCCAGCCCGTACGCCGCGGGCCCGTACTCCGCCGGGGCGTACGCCGCGGGTCCGTACGCCCCGGCTCCCGGACAGGCCGCGAGCGCGTGCACCCCCGTCCCCGAGCGCGCCGCAGGCGCCCCGCGCCGTACGACCGAGGAGCGCTGACGCCGTTGCTGCCCCCCGACTTCCTCGAGCAACTCCGCGGCGGAGCCCGCGACCGCGCCGCCACCCGTCCGCGAGGGCCCGAACTCCCCGTCGTTCGCGACCTGCTGGGGCCCGGTGGTCTGGGGCTGCGTCTCTACCGCTGCACCGCGGAAGTGCCGTCCGCGCGTCCGGACGGCGACCTCCGCACCGTCGGGAGCGGTTCACCCGATGCGGACTCCCCCGCCCGTGAGGGCGTTGCGCTGGTCGTCTACCTCCACGGCGGCGGCTTCGTCTTCTGCGGCCTCGACACCCACGACCGCACCTGCCGCCGTATCGCCCGCGCCTGCGCGGTGGACGTGCTCGCCGTCGACTACCGGCTCGCGCCCGAACACCCGCACCCCGCAGCGCTCGACGACGCCCTCGCGGTGCTGCGGTGGGCGCGGCCCGCGGCCGTGGCGGGGGACAGCGCGGGGGGCTTCCTCGCGGCCGCCGCGTGCCTGGTGCTGCGGGACGAGGGCGGACCGCTGCCCGGACTCCAGGCGCTGGTGTGCCCGAACACCGATCTGACCCTGGGCCTGCCCTCGGTCGCAGAGAAGGGCTCCGGCTACGGGCTGGACGCGGACGCGCTCACGTACTTCGCGGCCGCGTACGTCCCGGATCCGGCGCACCGCGCCGCCGCGAGCCCGCTGCACGCCGCCGACGTCTCCGGCCTGCCGCCCGCGCTGATCGTGACCGCCGAGCACGACGCGCTGCGCGACGAGGGCGACGCGTACGCCGAACGCCTCGCGAAGGCCGGCGTGCCCGTACGCCACCGCTGCGAACCCGGCCTGGAGCACGGCTTCATCCAGGGCACGGACCTGACCGACCCCGCCGCCGCCGCGGCCCACGACCGCTTCTTCGCCGACCTGCGCGCGCTCGTCCCGCGCCGCCGGGCGGCCGGTTAGCATGCGGAGAATGCTCGGTCCCGAAGACGTCCGCCGTATCGCGCTCTCCTTCCCGCTCACTGCCGAGAAGGAGCTGTGGAACATCCCGACCTTCCACGTCGCGGGCCGGATGTTCGTCACCGTGCCGGACGACGGCACGTCCTTCGCGGTGCGCTGCCCGCGCGGGGAGCGCGCGGAGCTGATCGCGTCCGAGCCGCGCAAGTTCTGGGTGCCCGCGCACGAGGCGCATTCCTCGTGGGTACGGGCCCGGCTCGCGGCCCTCGACGACCGGGCCGAGCTGCACGACATCCTGCTCGACTCATGGCGCCAGGCCGCCCCGCCGGACGCGCAGCCGCCGGACTGACCGGCGACGGGCCGTTCGGCGCCCGGCCTCGGAGTCTCGGAGCCGCCTCTCCCCGGCCTGTAGCCCGCAGCCCCCGGGCCGCGGGTCCGCCGGGCGTTGCCTGCCGCGACACGATAGATGCGACTAATCGGGAGAGGCGGCGCGGCACTTCCGGTTGTGGGGAGATGTGCACTGCGACGTCAGGAGCGTTCGCGGCGGACCGTACGCCGTCGAGATTCCGCATCCGGCGGCGTCGCCCGTGCACCACGGAGGGACCATGCCACTGCCCGTACCTCACCCGCGTGCGCGCGTGCTCGTGGCGGGGCTGGCCGCGATTGCGGTGGCCTCGCTCCTGCCCTCGGCCGCCGCCGCTCCCGCCGGCCCCGGCAGCCCCGCCGACCGGTACGAATGGGTCGCGTTGGGCGACTCGTACACCGCCGGGCTCTTCGTCGGCGCCCCGCAGCCCGCGCTGGGGGATCCGGCGCGGGACGGGTGCGACCGCACCGCCCGCTCGTATCCCGACCTCGCCGAGCGGGAGTTCGCCGCGCACCCGCTGGACAAGCCCGTGCATCTGACGGACGTCAGCTGCGACAACGCCGCCATCGGCAACATCACGTCGGACAGCCAGCAGCCGTCCAGCCCGGTGCAGCCCCCCGGCGGCGCGCCCGGCAACTGGCCCTTGGTGGAGCCGCAGATCCGCCGGGCGGAGCTCGGCGAGCGCACCGGAGCCGTCACCGTCGGCATCGGCGGGATCAGCCTGCCGTTCGGCGAATGCCTGGAACTCAGCCTCGCCCACCAGTCGTGCAGGGAGCACTACACGCATCCGCCCGCGGGCGAGGAGAGCCTCGGTACGAAGCTGGCCAGGGTCCGGGACGCATACCGGCGCATGCTCGGCGACCTGCACCGCGCGGCGCCGCGGGCAGAGGTGATCACGGTCGGCTACCCGGCCGTCCTGCCGGAGCGGGGCAGCGTGTGCGGCGACAGCCCCGCGCACATCGGCCCGATCAGCCCCGCCGACATCGACTGGCTGCGCGACGACGCACTGAAGGCCCTCAACCGGATCATCTCCCAGGAGACGGCGCGGCAGGGCGATGTCTACGTCGACCTCTACACCTCCAGCGTGGGCCACGACGTGTGCCGTCCCGAAGGCACCAAGTGGATCGAGGGGATCTGCGGCGACGCCGCGGATTTCTGGCCCGCCACCCTCCCCGGGCTGCCGTTCGACTGCGCCGCCCTCGGCAAGCGCGCCACGCTGGTCCACCCCAACGCGAAGGAACACGCCAACGCCGCCCGCCTCGTCGAACACGCCCTCCGCCGCGCCCTGTCCGACGGCTGACGGCCCGGCTCCGCACCCCCGGGGGGCGTGCGCAACGGCCCTCACGCACGCAGGAACGCGAGGACGGCCAGCACCCGGCGGTGGGTGTCGTCCGTCATCGGCAGGTCCAGCTTCGCCAGGATGCTGCCGATGTGCTTGCCCACCGCTGCCTCGGAGACGACGAGTTGGCGTGCGACCGCGCGGTTGGAGTGGCCCTGTGCGACGAGGGCGAGCACCTCGTGCTCGCGCGGGGTGAGGCGTTCCAGCGGGTCGCGTCGGCGGCGCAGCAACTGCCGTACGACTTCGGGGTCGACGACCGTGCCGCCCGCGGCGACGTCCTCGACGGCCGCCACGAACTCCTCGACCTGGCCGATGCGGTCCTTGAGCAGGTAGCCGACGCCGCCGCCGTCACCTGAGTCCAGCAGGTCCACGGCGTAAGCGCGTTGCACGTACTGGCTGAGCACCAGCACCGGCAGTCCCGGGTGCCGGGTGCGCAGCGCGACCGCCGCGCGCAGGCCCTCGTCCTGGAAGCCGGGCGGCATCCGCACGTCCGTGAGCACGATGTCGGGGCGGTGCCCGGCGACCGCCGCGACGAGGGCGGGGGCGTCGCCGACCGCCGCCGCCACCCGGTGGCCGAAGCGGGTGAGCAGGCCCGTCAGGCCGTCCCGGAGCAGGACGCTGTCCTCGGCGACGACGACGGTCAGTCCGCCGGTCGGGACGGTCGGCACGGGATCTCCACTCGCAGTCGGGTCGGACCGCCGGGCGGGCTGGTCAGAGCCAGTGTGCCGGACACCACCGCGACCCGGTCGGCGAGCCCCGCGAGGCCGCTGCCGCGCTCCGGGTCGGCCCCGCCGCGCCCGTCGTCGCTGACGTCCAGGGTGAGGAGGCCGCGCGCGTGGCCGCCGGACAGCTTCGCGTGCGCGGCGCCGCTGTGCCTGGCGACGTTCACGAGCGCCTCGCAGACCGCGTAGTACGCCGCCGCCTCGACCGCGGGCGGCAGCCGTACGTCCAGGTCGAGCGTCACGTCGACGGGGACGGGGGAGCGGTCGGCGGCGTCCGTGAGGGCCGCTGCCAGGCCGTAGTCGACGAGCACCCGCGGGTGGATGCCGTGGACGAGGTCGCGCAACTCCGCCAGCGCCGCGCCCGCTTGCTCGTGCGCCGTCGCCAACTGCTCGGCGAGGGGCCCCGGGGGCGCGTCCAGCCGCGCGAGGCCCAGCGTCATCGTCAGGGCGACCAGCCGCTGCTGGGCGCCGTCGTGCAGGTCGCGCTCGATCCGCCGCCGCTCCGCCTCGAAGGCGTCCACCAACCGTACGCGGGAGCGGGTCAGTTCGGTGATACGGGTCCGCGCGTCCGCCGGTACGAGCAGCGCGCGGGCCGCCGCCGCCCGGGCGCCCGCGGCGGCGCCCACCGCGTAGCCGCCCGCCGCCAGGCCCAGCACACCGAGCAGCGCCGCCGCCACGGCGGGCGGCCAGCCGTCCACCGTCCAGGACTTGAGCACCTTCGTCGAGGTGCCCCCGTTCACCGCGAGCATGACCGGCGCCGCGAGCAGCGCACCCGGTACGGCCACTGCCCCGGCCAGCACGAGCGCGTCCAGCGGCCACAGCACGAGCGCCAGCAGCGCGGCGTAGCCGAGCTCGCGCCACGTCGCGCCCTCCCGGACGCGGGCCAGCGCCCAACTCCCCAGTCCGGGGACGGGAGGTGAGCGGTGCGGGGACGGCGCGGGTCCTGCGTCCACCAGCCGCAGCCGGCGCCGCTCCACCGCCCCCACCGGGATGCCCGCGAACGCCGCGAGCGCCAGCACCGGCAGGCCCACCAGCACGAGCGACAGCGCCCCGCCGACCGTCAGCAGCAGCGCCAGCACCAGCAGCGTCAGCGCCCCCGCGGGCACCCCCGCGGCCAGGTACGCCGCGGCTCGCCACGGCCACGCCGACACCAGGAAACGCCCCCTGGCCAGGGCCTGCCAAACACTTCGGTCACGCATGCCGCCCACCGTAGGAGCGCGCCCCCGGACTCCGCGAGCGGGCGGGCCCCACCCGAGGGGTAGTGCCAGGCATACCCCGAGAACTCGCCCCAGCCGTGATGTCCTGTGCGTCCGCGACGAGTTGGCTTGTCGACCATGAACGACGACGTGCTCACCCTCCACGAGGTCAGCCGGACCTACCCGGCCGCCGGGGGTACGGTGACGGCCCTCGACAAGGTGTCCCTGCGCTTCGCCCGCGGCACCTTCACCGCGGTCACCGGCCCCTCCGGCTCCGGCAAGACCACACTGCTGCACTGCGCGGCAGGACTCGAACGCCCCACAGCCGGACGGGTCGTGCTCGACGGCAACGACCTCACGCGGCTCCGCGACGCCCGCCTCACGCGGCTGCGCCGCGAACGCATCGGCTTCGTCTTCCAGGCCTACAACCTGCTCCCCGGGCTCACCGCGGCGCAGAACGTCGCCCTCCCCCTCCGCCTCGCGGGCCGCCGCCCCGCCCCCGGCGCCGTCCACGAGGCCCTCGCCGCGGTGGGCCTCGCCGACCGCGCCCACCACCGCCCCGCCCACCTCTCCGGCGGCCAGCAGCAACGCGTCGCCCTCGCCCGCGCCTTCGTCACCCGCCCCGCCGTCCTCTTCGCCGACGAGCCCACGGCCGCGCTCGACAACCCCGCGGCCGAGCACGTCCTCACCCTCCTCCGCGGCATCGCCCTCGCGGGCCGCACGGTAGTGATGATCACCCACTCCCCAGCCGCTGCCGCGCCGTACGTGACCCGCACCATCGCCCTGACGGCGGGCCGAGTGACGCAGGACCCGTCGTGCTGACCCCTGCGGGGGGCTGCCGGGGCCCGCTTACCGCCGGCGGCGGAGTGCCGCTCTCGGGCGGGCTGGTCGCGCAGTTTTCCGCGCCCCTGACAACGCTCGCCCTCTCGGGCGGCGGTGGCCCCCGCTACGGGACAGCGCCCGCCGTCCCGCCCACCGTCGACCACCCACCGGCGGGGCGCCGCCAACGCGTCGGGAGGGGGACGGTTCGGGGGTGCCCCCGGAGGAATGCGCACTCACTCCCTTGCCGACCACGGAAGAGGCCGGACGCGCATTCCGAGGAGGTACCCCCGAGGCGGCACCCGACCCACCCCCGGACAGAGGCGCGATGCCCCGCCGGATACGCCGGGGGCGCGTGGGGGTACCTCCCAGGCGAAGCTCTGGGAGAGAACTGCGCGACAAGCCACATGACGGGGGAAGGTCCCGGGCACAGCGAATGCGGCAGCCCGCGGGGTCAGGGGCGCGGGGAGCTGCGCGCTCAGGTCCCGCCGGCCCGCGGGGGAACGGCTCGGGTCTCGCCGGCCCGCGGGGGAACGGCTCGGGTCTCGCCGGCCCGCAGTGGAGCCGTTCAGGTTCCGCCGGCCCGCGGGGGAGCCGTCCAGGTCCCGCCGGCCCGCGGGGGAACCACTCAGCTGGCCCGCGGGGGAACTGCTCAGGTCTCGCCGGCCCGCGGGGGAGCCGTCCAGGTCCCGCCGGCCCGCGGGCGAACCGCTCCCCGCGCGGCAAGCGCGACCCGCGGGGCGGTGACCTCGTGACCTCATCCCGCTCCCGCTGGGCCACCGTGGTGGCCCTCATCGCCGGCGGCACGCTCATGTGCGCCCTGCTCCAAGCGCTCGCCGGCGCGCTCGCCGGCCCCCCGACCACGGGCCCGGAGCGGTTCGCCCACGCCCGCGTCGTGGTCAGGGGCGACGCCACCCTGCGCGTACCCACCGAGCACGGCACCCGCACCACCGCCCTCCCGGAGCCGCGGCCCCTCCCGCCGGCCCTGCTCACGGAGTTGAGGGCACTCGGCCCCGTGGTCGAGGACCGCTCCTTCGCCGTACGGACGGCGAGCGGCGCAGCCAACCTCACGGGCCACCCGTGGTCCACCGCCCCGCTCGGCGGCTACCGGCTCACCGCCGGCCGGGCACCGCAGGCTCCCGACGAGGTCGCAGCCAGCGGCAGTTGGCCCGCGCCGGGCACCACCCTCCGCACCGGACAGGGCACGTTGCACGTCGTCGGCACCGTGGCACCCCCGCACCGCTCCTTCGAGAACGCCCTCTTCTTCACGGACGCGCGAGCCGCCCAACTCGTGTCGGCCACACGCCAGGTGGCGGTCGACGCCGACCCCACCGCCGTCCGCCGCGCGGTCAGCGCGACCGCCCCCGGCGCGACCGGGCCGACCGTGCTGACCGGCGGAGCCAAACGCGCCGCCGACCCCGACGCGGCGGCGGACCGTACCGCCCTGACCGGCGTGGAGGTCGTCCTCGGCACGGCCGCCGGCGTGACCGGCTTCGTCGTGGTGTTCGCCGTGTCGTCCGTGACGGCCCTCGCGGTGGCGGCGCGCCGCCGGGAGTTCGGGCTGCTACGGCTCGCGGGCGCGACCGCGGGCCGGCTGCGCCGCCGCGTCCTGACCGAGCAGCTGCTCCTCGCGATCCCGGCCGCCGCGGCGGGCTGCGCGCTCGGTGGGGCGTACGGAGCAAGCGCGTTGGCCCGCTGGATGGTCAACGGCGGCCTGGCGCCCGCCTGGTTCGCCGCGGACGGGCGCGGCCACGTGTGGCCGTACCCCACGGCGATGGCCACCGAGGTCGCCGCCGCGCTGTGCGGCAGCGCGGCCGCGTCCTGGCGCGCGGGCCGCACCGCACCGGCGGAGGCCCTGCGGGAGGCGGACACGCAGGTCCGCGCCCTGACCCGGGGCCGCGCCCTCGCGGGCGGCGCGCTGCTGGCGGCGGCCCTCGGCCTGGCCGCGTACTCCCTGTTCGCCGACCCCGCCGACCTGCTGCACCGCAAGTCCTACGTGTCCCGCCCGATGCTGCTGGTCGCCGCCGCGGCGGCGCTCTCGCCCGCGCTGGTACGGCCGTTGCTGCGGCTGCTGGGCGCGCGCGGCAGGCTCGTGCGGGCGCAGGCCGCCGCGGCGGCCCGGCGCACGGCCGCGGTGGCGGCGCCGGTCGTGGCGATGGTGGCGCTCGCGGGCGCGCTGCCCGGCGCGGTGGCGACCGTGAACGCCGCGAAGTCCGCGGAGATCGCCCGCGCGACGACCGCCGACCTCGTCCTGACGGCGGCGGGCGGCCTGGACACCGCCGAGCTGGCCCGCGTCCGCAGAACGCCCGGCGTCCGCACCGCTTCGGCGGCAACCGCTTTGTCAGTCACCACTCTTGAGGACGGGGTTGCCCTGATCCGCGCGCAGGGTTGGGCCGTTGACCCGGCGACGCTGCCGGACACCGTACGGCTGCCGGTCGTCGCGGGCCGCCTCGCCGACCTCGACGACGGCTCGATCGTCGTCAACGCCGAGTGGCAGCGGCACACCGTGGGCGAGTCCGTGACCGTATGGCTCGCCGACGGCACCCCGCGGCGGCTGCGGATCGCCGCCGTCCTGGCGGAGGGCACCGGCGACAACGGCGTCTACCTCACCCCGCGCAACGCCCCGCCCGGGGCGGCCCCCGCCCTGGTCCGCATCCGCCTCGCCCCGGGTGCATCCCCGGCAGCGGTCACGGCGGCACTGCGCCGCGCGGTGCCGGGCGCCGACCTCCTCACCGGCCCCGCGTGGGTACGGTCGACCGCCCCGCACGCCACCGCGGCCACCCGCCTCGGCCTCGCCCTGACCTTGGGCATCGCCCTCCTCTACGCCACCCTCGCCCTCGCGACCGCCCAGGCGATGTCCACCGCCGCCCGCACCCGCGAGCTGACCCTGCTCCGCCACTCCGGCGCGACCCGACTCCAACTCCTCCGCCTGACCGCGGCGGAATCCCTCCTCCCCGTCGCGGTCGGCGCCACCCTCGGCCTCCTGACGGCAGCCCTCGACCTCGCCACCCTCCACGCCGCCCTGACCCGCCTCGCCGCCCCCCACCCCCTGACCCTCCCCTGGCCCGAACTGGCCCTCACCACCGCGGTGTGCGCGGCAGCCGCGACGGCGGCGACAACCGTCCCCGTCCTCCTCCACCTGACCCGGAACCGTGCCCGTCCGTAGCCGTTCCGCTGCCGGTCAGGGCCTGTGTCAGACCCCACCCCTACCGTCGGGAGGACGGAACGATCTCAGGGGTGGGGCACATGGGTTTCTCGGGGACGCTGGTCTTCTGCCGCAGCGAGCGGCCGTTGGCGGAGGCGGAGGTCTTCGACACGCTGCAGGAGGAGGTCTTGGAGGAGCTGGCCGAGCGCGGCGAGTGGTGGCCGCGGTCCGGCGGGTGGCGGACGGCCGCCGTCGGCGGGGACTACTGGGACGAGGAGACACTGCGCGAGATCGTCGAGGGGTCCGCCGCCCCGGCGTGCCTGGGGTACGTGTACGACAGCGACGTCGTCTACATCCGCGGGCTGACCCCGAGCGGCCGGGAATGGGCGGCGACTGTGGGCATGGAGAGCGCGGCGGCGCTGCGCGTCGAGCCGCCGGACGATCTGGAGGCCGACCCGATCCACTGGTACTCCTCGGCCCAGTGCGCGGAGGCGATCGCCCGCAAGGTCGCCGAGTTCGACGCCGATGTTCCCCAAGACGCGCGGGACGCGCTCGCCTGGGCGGTGGAGGCCGGCTTCGGCTCGGGTGTGGAGGTCGCAGCGATCGAGGCGCTGCTGCGTTCAAAGCCGGAGCCCTTCGCGGAGGAGCTGTTCTGCGACTTGCTCGACGCCCTCGGCTTCCCGGCCGCGGAGGAGCCGATACCGGCGCCGTAGCCGGGGACGCCCCCGTGCGCGTATCCCTGCCCGTACGCCCCCACGCGGAACCCCGCAGGCCCCGTCCGGCGCGGTGGGCGCGGGGCGGGGCCTGCGGGGTTGCGGCAAGGGGGGAGGCCGGAGGGGCCTCAAGGGTCAGGGGACCCGGGGGTTGCTCAGTGCTCGACCCAGTTCGCCCAGGACATGTTCCAGCCGTTGAGACCGTTGTCGGGCTGGATGGTCTTGTCCGGCGAGTTGACGACCGTCACGACGTCGCCGATCAGCGAGTTGTTGTAGAACCACGCGGCCGGGGTGCTCGGGTCGTTGCCGCCCTTGACGTCGTGCAGGCCGACGCAGCCGTGGCTGGTGTTCTCGTGCCCGAAGGTGGACACCGGGCGCCAGTAGTTGCCGTGCGCGAAGGTGCCGGAGTCGGAGAGCCGCATGCCGTGCGGGACGTCCTTGATGTGGTAGGCGTTGCCCAGACCCACGGTCTGCGAGTCCATGTCCACCACCTTGGACTTCTCCTCGATCACCATCTTGCCGTTGTAGGTGGTGTGCTGCGCGTCGCCGAGGCTCGCGGGCAGGGTGCGCAGCACCTTGCCGTCGCGGTAGACGGTCAGCGTCTTCGCCTTGTTGTCGGCGACCGAGGTCTGCGAGCGGCCGATCGTGAAGCTGACGTCCTTGTACTGCTTGCCGTAGGTCGTCTTGGACATCTTCACGCCGTCCAGCTTCAGGTGCAGCGTGACCTTGGTGCCGGGCGCCCAGTAGGCGTCGGGCCGGAAGTCCAGGCGCTGCGCGCTGAACCAGTGGCCCTCGACGGGCACGTTCGGCTCGGCGGTGACGGTGATCGCGTGCCGCACGTCGGCCTGGTTGGTGACCGCCTTGCTGAAGTGGATCGACACCTCCATGCCGACGCCGTACGTGGCGTTCGCGGCGACGTTGAAGTTGCCGAAGTTGGCCGCCGAGGCGCTGGGGGTCAAGGTGGTGAAGGACGACTGGGTGGTGGCCTGCTTGCCCTTGGCGTCCGTCGCGGTCGCGGCGACCGCGTACTGCGTGCCGGTGCGCAGGTTGCTCTTCGGCGTCCAGGTGGCGCCGTCCGCGGAGATCGTCCCGTCGACCGCGGTGCCGTCCTTCGCCGTCACCGCGACCTTGGTGAGCTTGCCCTGCGCGGCCGCGACCCTGAGCGCGCCGGACGTGTCGACGCCGGTCGCGCCGTTCGCCGGGGTCACGGTGAGCTTGGCCTGCGAGGCGTTGTCCGCGGTCTGGCCCTGGGCGGCGGAGCCGTTCTTGCCGTCCGACGAGTCGGAGTGCGCGTCCGCGTTGCCGCCGCAGGCCGCCGCGCCGAGCAGGACCGCGCCGAGCGCGAGTGCCGTCATGCCGTGCCGGACGCGCCGCCCGCGGGCGCCGAATATCCGCGAAGTGCCCGATATCGCCCGGGTTGCCCAGCCGTCAGGCGCGGCCGCCTCCGCCCCGGTGGCGGTGTCTGCCGCCGTCTTCTCCGTCATCACTTTCGTGTCTCCCCATTTCCGCAAAGGTCGCACTCTAGGAGACCGCATTCCCGGTCCGTGGTTGCGGCTGTTGCATGACTGATACGTCACGTTCCTGTGCGCGACCTGACCAGGGCGGCTCCTGCCCCCGCCCGGACCGCCTTCCCGACTCTTTCCATCACCGCCGCGTCCGAAGCGTCGGTTCACGGGTGAGCTGCCGCACGTACCGCTGACGCCGCCTGCGGCCCGGCGGTGCCGGCGCCCCTGACCGTTGAACCGCCGACCCGGCCCGTTCGGTTGCCTCGATCGTATGGACGTTCGGGGCGGCGGGTTCGTTCCGTAAACGTTGCCGGTTATCTTGACACGCCGGATGCGGGACGGGACTCTCGCTGAGAGCGCTCTCAGAACTCCCCAACCCGGCAGCGCGTCACGCCAGTTGCGCTGCCGCCCCCCACAGGAGAAGGAGTACGTTCCGCATGTCGACGACAGACATGAGAGACATCTCGGGCATTCGGCGCAGGACGAGCAAGACCCCGCAACGGCTCTTCCGCCGCGTCGGCGTGGGGCTGCTCGCCGCCGCCGCGACGGCGGCGGTCACCTTCACGGGATCCGGCCCGGCCTCGGCCGCGCCGACCGCATCGAAGCCCGCTGCCGCGAAGCCCGCCGTGCAGGCCGCGGCCGTCGCCCCCTCGGCGGTCCCCGCCGCTCCGTCCGGTTTCACGACCACCTGGAGCGACGACTTCAACGGCGCCGCCAACACCGGCCTGAACACCGACACCTGGCGCTACGACGCGGGCGCGGGCTGGACGTTCGGCACCGGTGAGATCGAGACGATGACCAACAGCACGTCCAACGTCTACACCGACGGCAACGGCCACCTGGTGCTGCGTGCCCTGCACGACGGCAGCGACCCGGCCACCGGCTGGACGTCCGGACGCGTCGAGACGCAGGCGGACGGCTTCGGGGCACCGCCCGGCGGCGTCGTCCGGATGCAGGCGTCGATCCAGCAGCCGAACGTCTCGACCGCCAACGGAGCGGGCTACTGGCCCGCGTTCTGGATGCTCGGCGCGCCGCTGCGCGTCGGGGTGACCTGGCCGGGCTCCGGCGAGGTCGACATCATGGAGGACATCAACGGCCGCAGCTCCGTCTTCGGCACCCTGCACTGCGGTGTCGGCTCCGGCGGCCCCTGCAACGAGACCACCGGCATCGGCAGCGGCGAGCGCGCCTGCTCCGGCTGCCAGACCGGCTACCACACCTACGCCGTCGAGATCGACCGCTCGACCTCCCCCGAGCAGATCCGCTACTACCTCGACGGCGCCAACTACTTCACGGTCAACTCCGGCCAGGTAGACGCCGCGACCTGGGCCAATGCGGTCGACCACAGCTTCTACATCATCTTCGACCTGGCGATCGGCGGCGGCTTCCCCGCGGCCTTCGGCGGCGGCCCCAACGCCGCCACGGTCTCCGGCGGCCAGATGAACGTCGACTACGTGGCCGTCTACAACAAGACCCCCGACCACGGCACGAACATCGCCAAGGGCAGGCCGACCACGTCGTCGTCCAACGAGAGCGCGCAGTTCCCGGCCTCCAACGCCACCGACGGCGACGTCACCACCCGCTGGTCGAGCGGCTTCTCCGACCCGCAGTGGCTGCAGGTCGACCTCGGCCAGAACTACAGCCTCAACCACGCGACCCTGACCTGGGAGGCGGCGGCGTCGTCCGCCTACCAGTTGCAGACGTCCACCGACGGCAGCAACTGGACCACCGTCTACAGCAACAACAACTCGCCGGCCGACATCCAGGACACCAACCTGAACGCGACGGCCAGATACGTCCGGGTCTACTCCACCGCCAGAGCCTCGAGTTACGGCAACTCGCTGTACGAACTGGCCCTGTTCGGCACCCAGTCCTCCGGCGGCGGCGACCCGGGCGGCCCCGGCCAGGCCACCCTGCTCTCGCAGGGGAAGACCGCGACCGCGTCGTCCAGCGAGAACAGCAGCTTCACCGCCCCCATGGCCGTGGACGGCAACACCGGCACCCGCTGGTCCAGCGGCTTCACCGACCCGCAGTGGCTCCAGGTCGACCTCGGCGCGAGCCGCACCGTCAGCCAGGTCGTGCTCAACTGGGAGACGGCGGCGGCCAAGTCGTTCCAGATCCAGACGTCCAACGACGGCACCAACTGGACGAGCATCTACAGCACGACGGCGGGCACCGGCGGCACCCAGACGCTGAACGTCAGCGGCACCGGCCGCTACGTCCGGATGTACGGAACCGCGCGCACCACGCAATACGGCTACTCGCTCTGGGAGTTCCAGGTCTACGGCACCTGATCCCGGGTCCCCACCGCACGGCGGACGCCATTCCGGCCGCTCCGGTACGCCTCCCCGCGTACCGGAGCGGCCGCCGCGCGTCCCGGGCAGGGCAGCGGAGCCGAGGGGTCAGGCCCAGGGCCAGTGGGCGTCCCGTCCGGACTCCAGCAGCGCGATCATCCCGTACGCCTGGTCGGTCAGCCCGCCGAAGGAGTGCCGCCGGCCGCCGCCGGACGGGGTGGCGCCGGGGGCGTAACCGGCCATGTTCCACATGTAGACGGGCACGTCGGCGGGGACGAGGGCGTCTATCTCGGTGGGCGGCATACCGCCGTGCGAGGCCCCGTTGGAGGGGAGCCAGCCCTTGCGGGTCTGCTCGTCGGTCACCACCACGATCCGGTCGTGGCCGTCGAAGTGCTGCTTCACCGCGGACGGGATGTCCGTCCCGTCGTGCCGCCCGAAGGACTCCACGAGCCGCAGCACGCTGCCGCCCCTCGGCACCGGCAGCTCCCTGCTGGCGATCCCGAACTCCACGAGCGTGGGTGCCTGCGCCCGCACCGCGAGCGCCGCGCCGAACACCGCCGCCTGCTCGGCGAGCGGGATGTCGGAGCGGTTCGCGGTCGAGAACGGGTAGCCGGGGAACATCGAGGGGGAGCGGTCCACCAGGATGAGCGAACGGCCTCGCAGTGCAGGCACGTTGGCGAGCGAGAGGTTCAGCGCCCGCTCCAGCGCGGCCGCCCAGCGCAGCGACGCGGTGTGCTTGTACGCGGCCCAGAAACGGTAGGGCAGCATGCGGGAGCGCGCGACCTCCGCCGGGTCCGACAGCCGGCGGGCGACCTCCTCGGCCGCCGCGTCACCGACCCCGGCCTCGTCGAAATTCCGCAGGTTGCGCACGAGGGCGAAGACCCCCATGCCGGGGATCGCCGCCTCCCACGCGGCCGCGTCCATCGGGCCCTGCAGCCAGCCCGCGAGCGCCTCCCAGGACATGGCGGCCGCGGCGAGCCGCTCCCTGGCCTCCTCGGTCCCGGATGCCACCAACTCGCGTCGCCGCGCGACGGGTTCGGCCAGCAGTTCGGCCCTCGCCCGTACCGTGCGCAGGGTCTCGGGGATCTCGGTGCTGCGCCCGTGCCGCCGGTCGAGGGCGTACCGGAAGAGGTCGCCCTGCCACGGCGCGGCCGGACGCGGGTGCGTCAGCTCCAGGACGTCGCCGAAGCGGAAGGCGGCGCCGTCCGCGTCGTAGCGCAGCAGCGCCCGCTCGGTCCAGAGCCGCCGCACCGCGTCCGCGACGCCGCGCTTGACGGGCTGCGGCACGGGCCGCCCGTACCGCGAGGTCCAGTACGCCAGCAACTCGCCCGGCTCGTCCGCGCGTTGCAGCACGCTCGCGACGACGGCCCGGTGCGCGGCGGAGCCTTCCGCCGCGGCGGCGTCCGCTCCCGCCGCGAGCCGCGCGTGCACGTACTCGGCCGCACCCACCAGCGATGCGGTCCGCATGTGGGCTTCCTGCCGCAGCCAGCCCAGCAGCGCCGCCGTCCACGCCGGATCGGTGACCGCCAACTCCCGTACGAGCGCGGTGTACCGCTCGTCCCGCGCGTCCCCCTGCTCGTAGAAGGTCGCGAGGCCCACGTAGTTGCCCACCGCGAGCAGGAACAGCTCCGACCGCGCGTCCCGTACGTACCCGGAGGCGCCCTCGTACGTCGCGGCCCTCTCCCCGGTCGTCCGCACCGGCGAGCGGACCGCTGCCGCGGCGGTGCGGCGGGTGTTGAAGCGAGCCATGAGGAAGGCCTCCCGAGATCGAGTCGGCGACGGTTTCTGGGCCACGAGGGACCCATTCGCCCCATGGGGGCAAATTCGACAAGGAAGTAACCGCAACCTGCGCACCGGGAGGCCGGGCCTGACGCTACCCGCCCCCTCCCCGCGGCGGCACCCGGTTTCGCAGCGGGGGCGCAATTGCGCCACGGCGAGCGTGTCCGGCTCACCCGGGCGGGCCTGCCGGGTGGCGGGACGGTGGAGCGCGGGCCAGGGTGGGCGGGACGGCCCGCGGGCCCTGACGGAGGAGGGTGACGTGGAGTTGTTCCCGGCGCTCGCGCTCGACGAGTGGCGCGACTCGAAGGAGACGCTGCACCGCTTCGTGCAGATCGTGGGCAAGATCCGCCTCGCCGGCAGCCCCCGCCGCAACCACTGGTGGAACGTGCCCTTCCACCTCACCGGGCGCGGCATCACGACACGCCCGATGGGCCCGGTCCACGGCGGCGATGCCTTCTGCATCGACTTCGACTTCGTCGCGCACCGCCTGCTCGTGCGGACGCTCGCCGGCCGCGAGGTGTCCTTCCCGCTCGCCGGCCGGTCGGTCGCGGACTTCTACCGGGACGTCCTCGGGGCCCTCGTCGCGCTGGACATCGACGCGGTGCCCGAGCACCCGTACCCGTACGATCTCCCGGACGCCCGGCGGCCGTTCGCCGAGGACCACGAGCACCGGACGTACGACCCGGCGGCGGTCGGGCGCTACTGGCGCGTCCTCAGCCAGGTGAACCTCGTACTGGAGGCCTTCTCCGCGGGCTACTCGGGGAAGACCAGCCCCGTCCACCACTTCTGGCACACCTTCGACATCGCGGTGACGCGGTTCTCCGAGCGCGAGATCGGGCAGCCGGCGGCGGCGGACCCGGTCACGCGGGAGGCGTACTCGCGCGAGGTGATCAGCGCCGGGTTCTGGTTCGGGGACGACACCGTGCCCGCACCGGCCTTCTACTCCTACACCGCGCCCGAGCCGCCGGGGCTGGCCGCGCGGCCGCTGGAACCGGCGGAGGCGACCTGGTCGGAGGCGCGCGGCAGCCACATCGCGCTGCTGATGTACGACGACGCCCGCGCGACGCCCGACCCGTGGGCGACGGTGCTGGCCTTCTACGACAGCGCGTACCACGCGGGGGCGGAACTGGCGGGCTGGGAGCGGCGGCCGGAGTGCCGCGAATGCCCCGGCGGCGTCACCGACCCGCGGCTGGCGGCCTGACCTGCGGCCGGTGGCCTGACCTGCGGCGGGCGGCCTGACCTGCGGGCCCGGCCGGGTGGCCGGAAGTTATCCACAGGCTGAGGGCGGAGCGCCCCGCGGGCTGCTCCGGTTGATCTATGGTTCTGGGAGTCAGCACAACCCACCCATAGGTGACCGGAGAAGGGCCAGCCGCCATGTCTGCCGAGACGTTCGAGTTCCAGGTGGAAGCGCGCCAGCTTCTGCAGATGATGATCCACTCGATCTACTCCAACAAGGACGTCTTCTTGCGGGAGCTGTTGTCCAACGCGTCCGACGCGCTGGACAAGCTGCGGCTGGAGGCGCTGCGCGACGACACGCTCGGGGCCGACGTGTCCGACCTGCACATCACGATCGAGACGGACCCGCAGGCCCGTACGCTCACCGTCCGCGACAACGGCATCGGGATGTCGCGCGAGGAGGTCGTGCAGCTCATCGGCACGATCGCCAAGTCCGGGACGGCGGCCTTCCTCAAGGAGATGCAGCAGTCCGGTGACGCCGCCTCGGGCGAGCGACTCATCGGGCAGTTCGGCGTCGGCTTCTACTCCAGCTTCATGGTCGCCGACGACGTCACGCTGCTGACGCGGCGGGCGGGCGAGACCCAGGGCACCCGCTGGACGTCCGGCGGCGAGGGCACGTACACGGTGGAGGACGTCCCCGACGCGCCCCAGGGCACCTCGATCGTGCTGCGGCTCAAGCCCGAGGACACCGAGGACCAGCTGCACGACTACACCTCCCCCTGGAAGATCCGGGAGATCGTCAAGCGCTACTCGGACTTCATCACCTGGCCGATCCGGATGGCCGCGGACACGCCCGCCGCGCCCGGGGACGAGGGCGCGGACGAGGGGGAGGCCGCGGCCCCCGAGCCGCAGACGCTCAACTCGATGAAGGCGCTGTGGGCCCGCTCCCGCGACGAGGTCACCGACGCCGAGTACCACGAGCTGTACAAGCACATCAGCCACGACTGGATCGACCCGCTGGAGACGATCCGCCTCCAGGCCGAGGGCACTTTCGAATACCAGGCCCTGCTGTTCATCCCCTCGCACGCTCCGCAGGACCTGTTCATGCAGGGCTACCGGCGCGGGGTCCAGCTCTACGTCAAGCGCGTGTTCATCATGGACGACTGCGAGGCGCTGCTCCCGTCGTACCTGCGCTTCGTCAAGGGCGTCGTCGACGCGCAGGACCTGTCGCTCAACGTCTCCCGCGAGATCCTGCAGCAGGACCGGCAGATCCAGCTCATGCACCGCCGCCTGGCCAAGAAGGTGCTGTCGACGGTCAAGGAGATGATGACCGCCGAGCCGGAGCGCTACGCCACGTTCTGGCGAGAGTTCGGCCGCGTCCTCAAGGAGGGCCTGCTCGGCGACGGCGGGGAGCGGGACGCCATCCTCGCCGCGTCCACCTTCGCCACCACCCACGACAAGGACGCGCCGACGACGCTGGCCGACTACGTGAGCCGGATGAAGGAAGGCCAGGAGCACATCTACTACCTGACCGGCGAGTCCCGGCAGGCGGTGGAGAATTCGCCGCACATGGAGGCCTTCCGCGCCAAGGGCGTTGAGGTGCTGCTGCTGACCGACCCGGTCGACGAGGTGTGGGTCGACGTCGTGCCCGGCTTCGACGGCAAGCAGCTGCGCTCGGTCGCCAAGGGCGAGGTCGACCTCGGCGGCACGGAGGACGCCGAGAAGGCGGAGGGCGAGCGGGAGAAGCAGCAGGAGGAGTACGCCGACCTGCTGGCGTGGATGACCGGGGCGCTGAGCGAGAAGGTCAAGGAGGTCCGGCTGTCCTCCCGGCTGACGGTCTCGGCCGCGTGCATCGTCTCGGACGCCGACGCGATCACGCCCGCCCTGGAGAACATCTACCGGGCCATGGGCCAGGAGGTCCCGCAGGTCAAGCGGATCCTGGAGGTCAACCCGGGGCACCCCCTCATCGCCGGGCTCAACAAGGCCCGCGCCGACCGCCCCGACGACCCCGCGCTCGGCGAGACCGCCGAACTCGTCCACTCCCTCGCTCTGCTGGCCGAGGGCGGCGAGCTGTCCGACCCGGCCCGCTTCGTCTCCCTCGTGACCGGCCGCCTGGAGGCCGGCCTCTAGCCCGCGTCCCCGGCCGCCGCGCACCCCCGCCGCGCTCTGCCCGCCGCGCACCCCCGGCGGGCGGGGCCCGGCGCCGGGCCCCACCCTGTACCCCGTTCGGTTCAGCCCCGCATGCGGCTGCGGTGCCACGGCCGAGACTGTCCGGAGGGGCCGCGGGGAGGGTGGCCGTTCCGGTGCGGGGAGGCGGAAGAGGCTGGTGAACGCGCAGCAGTCCGGCCCCACGGCATGATGCTGCGTATGAGCGAGTCCGAGAACGGCACGGGCGGCGGCGGGAACGGCACGGACGGCGCGGACGGCGGGAGCGGCGCGCTCGCCCACGGCCTCGTGCCGATGAGCGGCCGCGACCCCGAGGAGGGCGGGCGCGTCTCCACCCCCCTGGAGCTGCTCTTCGACCTCACGTTCGTCGTCGCCGTCGGCACCGCGGCCGGGCAGTTCGCCGACATGCTCGCCGAGGGCGTCTACGGCAAGGGCGTCGTGGCCTTCGTCCTCGCCATGTTCGCGATCTCCGTCGCCTGGATCAGCTTCAGCTGGTTCTCCTCGGCCTTCGGCACCGACGACTGGCTCTACCGCGTCCTGACGATGCTCCAGATGATCGGCGTCGTCGTCTTCGCCCTCGGACTGCCCGCGATGTTCCACTCCGTCAAGGAGGGCGGACATCTGGAGCTGCGGGCGATGGTGATCGGCTACGTCGTGATGCGCGTCGCGATGCTCGCCCAGTGGTGGCGGGCGGCGCGCGCGGCGCCGGACTTCCACGACGTCGGCATGGCCAGCATCCGCTGGACGGTGGCCGTGCAGGCAGGCTGGGTGGTCGTCGGCTTCGTGCGGATGCCGCCGGCCGCCGCCTTCACGGTCTTCGCCGTCCTGGCGGTCCTCGAACTGCTGCTGCCGGTGTTCGGTCAGGGCGGCGCGGGCGGCACGCCGTGGCATCCGCACCATGTCGCCGAGCGCTACGGCCTCTTCGCGATCATCACCCTGGGGGAGGGCGTCGTCGGCACCGTCGCCTCTTCGGGTGAACTTCTCGGCGGCCGGGACGGCACGATGTGGACGTGGAACGCCGTCGCGATCGTCATCGCGGGCGTAGGCCTGACGTTCGGTATGTGGTGGGTGTATTTCGCCGTGCCGTTCGGCGACATCCTCGTCCACCGCAGGTCGCGCGGGTATCTCTTCGGCTACGGCCACATGGCCGTCTTCCTCGGCATCGCGGGCGCGGGCGCGGGCCTGCACGTCGCGGGCCTGAGCCTGGAGGAGCACTCGCACATCGGCGACCTCGCCGTCGTGCTCGCCCTCGCGCTGCCCGTCGGCCTCTACCTGCTGACGGTCTATCTGCTGCACACCCTGCTGCTGTCCGCGCCCGACCCCTTCCACCTGCTGCTCATCGGCCTCACGCTGCTCGTGCTGCTGGCCGCGGCACTGCTCGCCGCAGCGGGCGTCTCCGTGCCCGTGTGCCTGCTGGTCCTCACGCTCGCGCCGTTCGTGACGGTGGTCGGGTACGAGACGGTGGGGCACCGGCACCAGCGGCGGATGCTCGCGGACGTCGCGGCATCGCGGAATTCCTGACGCGTGAATGTCAAATGAATGTCAAACTTTATGCATTGTCATTCCGGGGTGGGTCGTGGCGGCCATTCCAGGATATCCGGAGTATCTTCCTCGGCAGCGGAAGTCATCAGTCGATTTCCGTCATCCGAGAGGACGTTCGATGAGCAAGGCAAGGAAGGTTCTGGGTGGGGCCGCGGCGGTGCTGTCGGCGAGCGCCCTGGCCGCGGTCATGGGCATCGCCACGGCCACGGCGGCGGACCGCGACGGCGTCTGCGACGCCGGCGTCTCCGGCCAGGCGAGGACGGGCGAGTTCTGCCTGTACTACAACTCCTACCAGGCGGGGTCGCTTTTCGACAGCCGCTACGAGGACGGCAATATCAAGAACCTCGCCGGTTACACGTTCCTGACGCGCGGTGTCCCCGGATACGGCCAGTACGTCAAGAACAATGCGGCTTCCGCATGGAACCGCAACGTCACGAAGTCCGTGTACGTGTTCTACAACAGCAATTTCATGGGTGCCTCCGACTATGTCGGCACGCTCCAGAAGAAGCAGCTGGTGAACACCTACAACCAGAACGCGTCCTACCTCTGGACGCAGTAAGGCCCGCTGTGCCGACCACCCACGCCCGGCCGCGCGCCGGGCTCGCGGCGGCCGCGGCGGGTGCCGTGGCCGCCGTCGCACTCGCCGCCACCGCGGGCTGCACCCCGCCGGAAGGCCCTGGCCGCACGGGGAGTACGGACGGGGCCGCCCACGCGGCGCAGGCCCCGTCCGCGGGCCCGGGGGCGACCGGCGCCGCCCCGGACATCCCGCTCGCCGCGTACCTGCCCTCCGGGCGCCAGCTGCGCGACTACCTGACCGCCCGGCAGATCCTCGCCAACCGCTGCCTCGCCGGCTTCGGCTTCAGCCCCGACCCGCTGCCGCCCGCCTTCACCGCGGACGACGCGGACGTCACCTCGCTCACCGCCCGGCGCTACATGCTCGCCGACCCCGCGGCCGCCCGCGGCTACGGCTACCACACGGCGCTCACCCCGTCGTACGTCCGCGTCGACCGGCGCGACCGGGCCGCGCAGCAGGCCGAGCAGGCCGCGCGCCCCGACCACCGCAGCGCCGCCGACCGCTCGCTGGTCAGCCTCGGCCTCGACCCCGCGGGTAAGCCGGTGCCGCACCCCCGCATCGGCGGCCGGCCCGTGCCCGAGGGCGGCTGCACCGCGCAGGCCAACCGCGCCCTGACCGGCACGGACGACGCGCTGACCCGCGCCGAGCTGCCGAACACGCTGCAGATCGACGCCTGGCAGCAGTCCCGTAGCGACCCGGGCGTGAAGCGCGCCTTCGCGGGCTGGTCCGCCTGCATGGCCGCCCGCGGCTACCGCTACGCCGACCCCGTCGAGGCGGACAACGACGCCGACTGGCAGTCCGCGACCCCCTCGGCACGCGAACTGGCCACCGCCACCGCGGACGTGGCGTGCAAGCAGCAGGCGCACGTCGTGACCGCCTGGCACGCCGCCGACAGCGCGCTCCAGACGGCGGCGATCGCCCGCAACACCGCCGCCCTCGCCGCGGTCCGGTCGGGCCTGGACGCGACGACGGCGAGGGTCCGGGCCGTGCTCGCTCAGCCGCCGCCCGGCTGAGGCGCCGCGGGGGCGGTGGTGGTGGCCCCGCCGCCGGCGCCTCCGCCGTCCCCGGTCCCGCTCCCCGCGGTGGGGGTCGGGTCGGGCGTCGCCGGGGGAGTGGTGGGGGCTGCGGTCGAGGGTGCGGGGTCGGGGGTGGCCTGCGGATCGCCGCCGCCGTCGCCGCGCCCGGGGGCGGTGGTGGTGGGGGCCGGGCCGGACGGTTCGCCGCTGCCGGGGTGCCGGTCGGCGGGGGCCGAGGGCGTCGGGGAGGACGGGGAGTCGCTGCTCCTGCCGTCGCCGGAGTCGCCGGAGTGGCCCGTGCCGTGGCCGGTGAAGGCGTTGCCTATGGTGGTGCCGCCGTGGCCGCTCAGGTTCTCGCCTGCGATGGCCTCGTAGCCGGTGATCCCGGCCATCGTGAGCCCGAATGCGAGCGCGACGGCGACCACGGGCCGCCGCCACCTGCGCTGCCGCCCGGCCCGGTAGGAAGTGGCCGCGCCGTAGCCGTCGTGGGCGCCGGAGGAATCGCCCGCGCCGGTGGTGCCGGGCGCGGGGAGCGTACGCGTACGGTCCGGGGAGTGCCCGGCCGCTGCGTACGGGCCCGGGTCCGTACCGTCCAGGCCGTCCAGACCGTCCAGGCCCTTCCCGGGTGCCGCCCCGGTCGCGCGCTGCAGCCCGTCGGTCCTGGTCAGCGCCCGGCGGGCGACGGGTCCCGCCTGGACGGCGGCCTCCTGGACGCGGCGGCCGGTGTGCCGGAAGACGTACTGCAGGACGGAGCCGCCGCAGGTGCCCAGCGCGCTGACCACGCCCGCGCCCACGATGGTGCCGTAGACGCCGAGGTTCGAGGCGAGCTTGGCGGCGACGACCGCGGCCACCGCGCTCCCCGCCACCTGCGGCACGCTGAGGTCGAGCCCGCGCCTGCGCTCGGCGGGTGCGGGTGCGGGTGCGGGTGCGTCTGCGGGCACGGGTGCGAGTGCTGATGCCGGTGCGGCTGCGGGCACGGGCACGGGTGCTGATGCCGGTGCGGCTGCGGGCCGGAAGGCGGTGGCGGCCGGTTCGGGCACGGGGCCGGGTCGGACCGCGGTGGCCCGCGAGGTCACGTCACCCGGGCCGGGCGCGCTCCCCGTACCGTCCGCGCCCGCGCGCTCCGGTCGCGCGTCGCCCGGCCACCCCGTGTCCGCCGGGTGCCGGTCTCCGCTCCTCGCCTCGCCCATGCCGGACTCCGCCCGTCCTTCCCTCGCGCTTCGCGGGATTCGCCCATTGCGGGATTCGCCGTTCGTGGGGAGGGACGAGCAAGCGGATGCGGCAGTTCCGTTTGTCGGATTTTCGTGAGCTACGCCACCGTGGCCCGGTTTCGCCCGGTACGCGCGCGGTTACGCCCTGACCTGGACCAGTGCGTGCGTCCCGCTCGTCCGCCATGCCCCGTCCGCCGCGTCGAGACCGTCCGCCGTCCGCCGGGCCAGTCCGGTGACGACGTCAGACTTCAGCGTGCGCAGGGCCGCCACCGGCCCCGGGAAGTAGGCCGTGACCTCGGCGAAGGGCGTCGTCGCGGGCCAGAGCCGGTCCTGGACCAGGCGCCGGTAGTTCAGGTCGCCCTTCATGACCGTGAGCGTGGCGGCGGCGAAGTCGGCGCGCAGGTCCGCGGGCATGTCCGCGTACGGCAGCGGCGCGCAGGAGAACGGGTGCGCGCGCAGTACGAGCCGCCCCCCGGCGATCGCGTCCCGCAGCCGCCGCCCCATCTCGTCGCCCGGCCCCGCGGCCATCCGGTCCAGGCAGTCGAGCACGTCCCGCACCGTCGCGTCGGAGACGAAGTACGGATACGGCTTGAGGTGCAGCACGACGTCCGCGGCCCGCCCGGTACGGAGCAGGTGGTCGGCCAGCACCAGGTCCGGCAGCAGCTCGGGCCCGGCGTTGTCGGCGACGAGGCAGACCGTGCCGGGCGGCCCGCCGTCCAGCACCTCCCAGAACGCGGCGCTGTCGTCGGCGACCAGCCCCGTCACCCGCTCCCCCGCTCCGCCGTCCCCGGCGGAGATCCGGAAGCCCAGGTCGGCGCGGTTGCCCCACAACGAGGAGAGGAGGACGGCCATGTCCCGCTCCTCCGGGAGAAGGTGCGGCAGCCGCTGCACCGCCGCAAGCTCCTCGTCGACCTTCCCCGCGGCGAGTTCGGCCCGCTTGAACGGTGCGAAGGGATCGACGCCTTGCCAGGCCCCCGGCGTGAAGTACCCCAGCGCCGCGAGGAGTTTGCGGTAGAAGAAGCTCTCGGCCCACAGGAACGGCACCTCCGCCCACCGCCGCCCCACGTAACCCTCGCCCCACCGCGCCCACGTGTCCGCGCCGGGCTCGGCCGCGTCCAGCGGCGCCACGACCCCGCCCGTGCCGGTCTCCGCCAGCAGCGCGTCCAATGCCCGCTGCTGCCGCGGCGGATACGGCGTGGCCCCCCGCACCCGCGCGATCAGCGCCGGGTGCCGCTCGTGCAGCACCCCCCACGCGAAGGACCCGGCAATCTCCCCGGTGACGACGGGAGCCTCGTCCTCCGGCGGCACGGACGTCATGTCTGCCCTCTCCTTCCACGGCGCCTCGTACCGGCGCGGGGCATCCGGCCCCGGGGCATCCGCCCCCGCCGAGTTGATCAGCTCCCGCCCGGATCGTCCACGTCCCACCGCCAGGGCGCGGGCGTGTCGCCGTCCGGCCCCGGGCTCACCGCCGTGCGCTCGCGCATATGTGCCCGTGGATGCGCGGGTACGCCCGCCCCTACCGTTTTGCGTACGGCTCCGCGGGGCGCGGGGCCGGGTTCGGCGTCGGAGAGGGAGGCGCTTGTGGCCAGCGTGTTTCAGGAACGCAAGTTCAGGGGGATGTTCGCGGCGTTCGACGCGGACGGCGACGGCTATCTGCGGGAGGAGGACTTCAGGGCGCTGGCGGACCGCTGGAGCGCGCTGCCCGCGGTCGGCCGGGACGCCGGCCTGCGCGCCCGCGTCGAGGGTGTGCTCCTGGGCTGGTGGGGACTGATCGCCGGGATCGCCGACGCCGACGGGGACGGAGCGGTGGACCTGGCCGAGATGCTTCTCGTCGTCGACCGCCTCCCCACGATGCTCGCCGAGGTGACGGCGACAGCCGACACCGTCTTCGACGCGGTGGACGCCGACGGCGACGGCCGCATCACCCGCGAGGAGCACCACCGGCTCGTCGAGACGTGGAACGGCCGCCCGGAGAACCTGACGGGCGTCTTCGACCTGCTCGACCTCGATGGCGACGGCCACCTCGACCGGTCCGAATTCGCCGCCCTGTGGCGCCAGTTCTGGATCAGCGACACCCCCTCCGACCCCGGCACCCACCTCTGCGGCCTCATCCCGCCCCAGCACTCCTGACCCCGCGGCATGACGGGCCCGGTCCCCCCGGAAGGGGCCGGGCCCGTCACGCCCGAGGTGTCACTCGCCGGCGGCGAGGCAGAAGGGGTGCCCCTCGGGATCGGTGAGCACCACCCAGCTGTCCTCGCCGGGCTGGAACGCGGGCTTGCCCGCCCCCGCGGCGAGCAGCTCCGCGACGGTGCTCCCGACGTCGCGGACGGTGAGGTCGAGGTGCGTGCGGGCCGGGGCGGACGGCCAGTCCGGTGCCCGGTGGCCCTCGACGCGCTGGAAGGCGATCTGCACCGGACCGCCGTTGCCGAGGGCCGCGTACTCCGCGTCGCTGGAGGTGACGTCCCAGCCGGTGGCCTTGCCGTAGAAGGCGGCGAGGGCCGCCGGGTCGGCGCAGTCGACGACGATCGTGGTGGAGAGCGTGCTGACGGACATGGGGTGACCCTTCGTACGGTGACAGGTGGCGTGCCCCGCTCCCCGGTGGCGAGGCGGCCCCGGAGCCGGGCCCCGACTCCGGGCCCCGACTCCGGGCCCCGACTCCGGGCCCCGGCCCGGACGCCGGACGGGAGGCACGCGGATCAGCCTGCCGAAACCCTCCCCGCACGGTCTTGGACATCCTTGCGGGCGGGTCGTTGTCAGACCCCCGGACTAGCGTTCAGGTGTGCGCTCGGCCACCACCCTCGCCGTCCGGCCCGACTTCAGCGTCACCGCTGTGTCCTGCCGGGACGACCACACGCGCTGGTCGGCGCCCGAAGTGCACGACGACTACCGGGTGGTGCTCGTCCGCCGCGGCCGCTTCCGGCGGCGCGCGTCCGGCACCGCCGCCGACCTCGACGCGACGACGGCCTACGTCGGCGTGCCCGGCGAGGAGGAGCACTTCGCCCACCCCGCGGGCGGCGACGACTGCACGTCCGTGAGCGTGACCCCGGCCCTCTGGCGCGCCATGGCCGGCGAGGCCACGCGCCCGCCCGCCCCGACCGTCTACGCCGACGCGCCCCTCGACCTCGCCCACCGCCGCCTGCTGGCGAGCGCACGCAGCGGCGACGTCGACTACGCGCTGGCGGAGGAGCTGCTCGGCCTGCTCGCCGCGACGGTGGCCCGGACCGTCGCCGCCCCCGCACGCCCTCCTGGCGGCGACGCGGCGCTCGTCGCGGCGGCCCGCGAGGCGATCACCGCGGCCCACCCCGCCGCCGACGGCCTCCTCCCCCTCGCCCAGTTGCTCGACGTCTCCCCCTACCGCCTGAGCCGGGCCTTCCCCCGCGAGCTGGGCGTCTCCCTCACCCGCTACCGCAACCGCGTCCGCGTCGCCCGCGCCCTCGACCGCCTGGAGCAGGGCGAGCCCAGCCTCGCCGCCCTCGCCGCCGACCTCGGCTTCGCCGACCAGTCCCACCTGACCCGCACCCTCCACCACCACCTCGGCCGCACCCCCACCTCCCTGCGCCGCCTGCTGACCGCCGACCGGCCCCCGGCCCCCGCTCGGCCGTAACGGGGCCGGACAGGCACTTCCCGCCCGGCGGTGAATCGGGTACGAAGGAAGATCGACGGGTGAGGGGACGCAGCATGCACGCGAAGGACCAGCCGGAGCAGGGCGGGCTCTCTCGCAGGGCTGCCGGGGCGTTACGGCAGGGCGGCGGGGCTTCACCCGAGGCCGCGGGGCTCCAGCGCAGCGTCGGCAACACCGCGGTGACGCGCATGATCGAGGGGGGTCGGCGGGGGGCGCCCGTGCAGCGCGTGCTGGGCGGGGAGGACACCGGCGGGCAGGCGGCCGCGGCCGCCGCGGCGCGGAAGTTCGAGGCCGCCGCGTACGTCCCCGGGGCGCCGCGGACGGCGGGGACGGTCACCCCCGGCCGCCGCGCGGGCGCGCTGCGGGAGATCCTGTGGGAGAGGCACTGGGCGCCCATCTCGGCGGTGTGCAAGAAGTCCCACTACACCATCGCCGTGCGCGAGACGGGCAGGTATTCGGTCAAGCGCATCGAGGAGGGCGCCAAGCCCAAGCCCCACACCATCCTGGAGAAGTCCATCAAGCCCGGCTCCGTCGACAAGAGTTACGGCACAGGGAGCGGCCAGGCGCCGGGCGACCCCGCGGCGGTGCTGCGCTGGCTGGAGAGCGAGGACCTGGACGGCTTCGTCGGCCACTGGAGGCCGGGGCAGGGACTCGTCGGCGTACGGATCGACAAGCCGCCGCAGAGCGTCCTGGACCTGGGCATCGTCCAGGAGGGGCCCAGGGGCGAGCAGTACGTGCCGATCACCGTGGGGGTGGCGGGCGGCGGCGCGGCCCTCGCCGCGCTCAAGGGCGACCCGAGGTGGCGGACCTACCTCTACACCGGCGACTACGACCTGCACGAGGCCTACCGCGCGATGGGCGGCATGGCCGGCGGCGGCCAGATCGCCGAGGCCTCGCGCGAGAAGGCCGACCTGCTCAACCGGCTCAACGCCGGTGTCGCCGCGCACTCCCAGGAGCAGGTCACCCGCAGCGGCAGGGCCGTCCGGGGCGAGCACGGGCTGCACATGGAGGACTCCGCGTACGCGATGTTCCAGCACGGCGACCAGGCCACCTACCGGATGAACCAGTACCTGGAGGCGCGGGCCGAGCAGGAGGACGCGCTGCGCCCGGTGGTGGCCGACCTGGTGCGCGCGGTCGCGACGGAGAGCGACGAGCCCATGGGCTGGTGCCGTTTCGGCCAGTGGTACGTCACCATGAACCGCGCGGAGCACGCGGTCCTGCGCAGGGCCTGGCGGCTGGCCACCCCCAACTCGTGGAGCGACGAGGCGGTGAAGCGCACCGCCGAGGGGGACTACAGCACGGCCCGCTACACCTCCTGACCTGCGGCGCGGGGCCTGCGCTCACCGCGCGACGGCCAGCCACAGGGTGACGGCCGTGACGGCGACGAGCCCGATGTTGAGGGTGATGCGGCGGTCCTCGCCGGTCAGGTGGACGGGGATCGCGCCGGCCTGCAGGAGGAGCAAGCCGGCCGCGGCGGCCGGTGCGAGCACGGGGGCGACGCCGGTCAGCGGGGGCAGGACGAGGCCGGCCGCGCCGAGCAGCTCGACCGCTCCCAGGGCCCGCACCGCGGGCAGCGGCATGCGGTCGACCCAGGCCATCATCGGGCGGAGCCGCTCGCGGCTGCGGGTGAGCTTCAGCGTCCCCGCGTAGACGTAGAAGAGGGCGAGCAGGCTCGCGACGGTCCAGTAGGCGATGTCCATGGTTCCCGTTCGGGGAGGTCGGTCGGTGTGATGACGAGTGCACCGCCAGGGCCCCGCCGGTGTCCAAGACCTGTTCCGCGCCGCCGATACCCCACGGGTATCGTCACGGCGTGGAGCTACGGACCCTGTACTACTTCGTGGCGGTCGCCGAGGAACTCCACTTCGGGCGGGCCGCCCACCGGCTGCACATGAGCCAGCCGCCGCTGAGCCGGGCGATCAGGCAGCTGGAGGACGAGGTCGGGGCCCTGCTCCTGACCCGCTCGCCCGCGGGTGTCTCCCTCACCCCGGTGGGCGCGGTGCTGCTCGACGAGGCGCGGGCCCTGCTCGCCCACGCCGACCGCGTCCGGGAACGGACGAGCGCCGCGGCCGGCCGCGCGGTCCTCACCGTCGGCATCCTGGGCGACGGCACCGACCCGGGGGCGGCCCGGCTCGCCGCCGCCTACCGCCGCGGCCACCCCGGCGTCGAGATCCGCGTCCGCGACGCCGACCTGACCGACCCGACGTGCGGGCTGCGCGCCGGTCTCGTCGATGTCGCCCTGACCCGGGCGCCGTTCGACGAGACCGCCCTGACCGTACGCACACTGCGGACCGATCCAGTCGGCGTGGTGCTGCGTGCCGACGACCCGCTCGCCGGCCGCGAACGGCTGCGCGTGGCGGACCTCGACGACCGCCCCTGGTTCCGGTTCCCGCCGGGCACCGACCCCGTCTGGCAGTCGTACTGGAACGGCGGCCGCCCACGCGAGGGCCCGGTGGTGCGGGCCGTCCACGAATGCCTCCAGGCCGTGCTGTGGAACGGCACGGTGGGCCTGGCCCCGCTCGGCCACGACCTGTCCGCGGAGCTGGCGGTGGTGCCGCTGGCCGGCATGCCACCGAGCCGGGTGGTGGCCGCGTGGAACACCGGCGACGCCAACCCGTTGGTCCGCTCCTTCGCCGACGCGGCGACCGCGGCGTACCGCCACTGAGAACTGCCGTCCGCCTGCGTGCCGTTCACCCCCGGCGAGCCGTCCGCCCGCGGACGGGTCACCCCCGGTGCCGGGCGGCCCTGCGCTGGCGGTGCGCCTCGTAGAGGACGACGGAGGCGGCGTTCGAGGCGTTGAGGGAGCTGGCGGAGCCGGTCATGGGGATGGAGGCCACGTGGTCGCACAGGCCCCGCCACGCGTTGCTGAGACCTGCGGTCTCGTTGCCGACGAGCAGCAGGACCGGCCCGGTGAGGTCGGTCTCCGCGATGTCGGCGTCGCCGTGTTCGTCCGTCCCGACGACCGTCACCGGCCGCCCCTGGGCGCGCTCGCCCGCGAGCCACTCCATCACCTCGTGGTGCGACGGGCTGCGCACCACGGGCAGCGCGAAGAACGAACCGGTCGACGCCCGCACCGACTTGGGGTCGTACGGGTCCGCCGCGTGACCCGTCACGATGAGGCCGTCGGCGCCGAAGGCGTCGGCCGAGCGCACGATGCTCCCGATGTTCCCGGGCTGCGTCGGCCGGTCGAAGAGCACGCCGAGGAAGCCGTCGTGGACCCTGATCCGCGACAGGTCGTCCGGGGCCATCCCCACCACCGCGAGGATCTCCGCGCCGCCGTCGGCCTTCTCGCTCAGCTCCGCGAGCAACTCCGGTGCCATCGCGACCCGTTCGGTCTCGGTGCCGCGTAGCAGCTCCTCGGCCCATCGGGAAAGCGGCCGCCCGGCGTCGTAGAGCAGCGCGCGTACCGTCCACCCGTGCTCGACGGCCATCGAGATCGGCCGCACCCCCTGGACGAGGAATTCCCCCGCACGCCCCCGCTTGGTCCGGTTGCCGAGCAGCGTCTGCAACTGCTGGAAACGAGCGTTGCGCGTCGTGATCCGCTGCACCGCCACCACTGTGCCCCTACCCTTCCGGACGGCCGCCCCGCGCGGGCCGGGTCAGGGGAAACGCTACACGGGCGCCACGGGGACTCCCGGTACGGCGCCCACCGTGCGCAGGGCCCGCCGGAGCGCCGTCACCGGGCGGTGGACCCCCGCCTCCGCGGACGCGGGGTCACGCCGGCCCCCGCCGTTCCAGCAGCACCGGCCCTGCGTGCTCGGGCGGCCCCGGCTCGGAGGTGCGCGGAGAACGGGACGGGTAGGCGATGGCACGTGTGGAGGGGCCCGCGTCGGCGGTGGAACTGCCGTCCAGCTCCTGGGCCTTGCGCATCAGCCCACGCGCCCTGGCGTGCTGCCCCTGCGCCCAGACGATCTTGGCCATGAGGCGGTGGGCGTAGCTGAGAGCGGCGGGATCACCGGCGGCGGCGAAGCGGTCGAGGGCCCGTCCGGCGTGTTCGGCGGCGTCGTCGAGATGTCCGAGCTTGCGCTGCGCCTCCGCCGCGCACGCGTACGCGTGCGCGGCCCCCTCCCCGTCGGCCTGGTCGTCGAGGAGTCCCGCTGCGTGCCGGGCGTTCTCCGACGCCTGTGGGTACTGGCCGACGTACATGTGCAGGGCGGCCTGCCCGGCCAGGCACTCGGCGACGAGCCGGTCCTCGCCCGCTTCCGACAGGCACGTGCCGGCCGCGGACTGGAACCGCATGGCCTCTTCGGCCAGGCCCGCGCCCAGCGCCCGCTCGGCCAGGGACATCAGCTGACGCCCGCGCTCGGAAGCGGACTCCGGCGACGTGCTGACCGCGCGCGCGGCCCGGTCGAGTTCCTCGGTCAACTCCGTGCGTACGGCCGGGACATCGAGGTCCTGCAGTTGCTGGACGGGGCCGGTCTGGCCGCCCAGCAGCGTCAGGCACCCCCGGGCCCGTGCGATGGCCGGGCCGTCGCGGAGGCCGATCGCGTGCCGGTACGCGGCGTCCGCCTCCTCCTTCGCCTCCGCGAGCCGCCGCTCCTCGCGCAGGGCGTCGGCGATCTCGCAGCTCAGCTCGACCGCCTGGGGCCAGGCCGCCTCGCGCGCGGCACGGGAAGCCGCACGCAGCTCGGCCATCGCGGCGCTCGGCCAGGCCGTACGATCGGCGCGGTCCTCGCGGCTGTCCCGCAGAGCGCGCCGCAGGTGCAGGTAGAGCCAGGTGCGGCGCAGCGCCTCCGTACTGTCTGGCCCGGTGCGCGAGTAGCTGCGGTAGAGGCCGTGGAAGGCGTAGCGCCCGCCCGTGCGCTGCAGCAGGCCCGCGTCGACCAGTTCCTCCAGCATGAGCCCGCAGATGCCGGGCGGCATCTGGCTCATGGCGGCCGCGGAGTGGCGGTCGAAGTCGGGCCCGGGATGGCCGGCGCAGTCGTGCAGCACCTGCTTCTGGGACGCGGTGAGCGCGTCGTAGGACACCGCGAACGCGGTACGCACCCGGTCGTCGTCGGAGTGCAGGTGCTGCAACGGCCTTTCGGACTCCCGCATCGCGTCCAGCAGCAGATCCGGCGGCGTGCGGCGCAGCCGCGCCGCGACCGGGCGCAGGGCGAGCGGGAAGCAGCTCAACAGCTCGGCGATCTCGTCCAGTTCGGACTCGTGCCCGGTGAGACCGCTGAGGTCCTGCAGCATGGCCACCGCGTCGTCGCGCCGGAGCGGCGCGAGCGGGAAGCGGCGGGCGGTGACATCGGCGAGCGAGGAGCGACTGGTGACCAGGAACAGCGTGGACGGCGCTCGTCCCGTCGCGCGAGCGACCTGCGCGGTGTCCGTGACGTCGTCGAGCAGCACTACGGGAATCCCGGAGGCGGCATGCGAGGAGTCGGCCCCGGACACGCCGGGGCCGGCGGCGGGGATGAAGGGCGGCGTCTCCACGAGCCGCCGGTACAGCTCGGCCGCCAGGACCGACTTGCCCACGCCCGGCGGTCCGTGCACGAGTAGCACGCCCGGCCCGAGAGCCGCCTCGGCGGTCAGCTGCCACAGCTCGCGCTCCCGGCCGAACAGCCGCTCGGGCGTCCCGGGGACGTCGGAACCGTGCACCTCGCCCGGCGAAACCCGGGGCAGGTGCGCGGGGTTGCGGAAGACGGCGATGCGCTCACCCGAGTTGTGCGCGCCGAGCTGCGGGTGCTGGGGCTGTTCGCGGGCGCCCAGCTCGCGTCGCAGCCAGCCGTGCACCGTCCCGAAGTCGAGCACGGGGCCGCCGCCGGGCACTCCGGTGCCCAGCAGGCGTAACAGCGCCCCGGTGAAGGCCGACAGCTCCTCGTCGGGCGGGCAGTAGGCGAATTCGGTGGCCGCGCTGGAGGTGAGCACGCAGACGCCGTCGATGTCGGACGCCTTCTGCAGCAGCGTCTCGTGCGGACCCATACCGCCTTCGACCGCGGCGCCGCTGAAGCAGCAGTCCAGGACGACGGCGCACTTCAGCCCCCGCTGCCGGTGAGCGGCCCGCACCTCGTCGCGGATGTGGGCGTACGCCAGCGAGCGCCACATCTGGTGCTCGTTGGAGTCGTGCAGGGCGAGGTGCAGGTCGGTCGGCCGGTCCGGGTGCAGCAGGCCGTGGCCCGCGTAGTACACCAGCAGGGTGTCGGTGGCCTCCTGCACGGCACCGTCGACGGCCTCCATCACGGCGCCGAGGCCGGCCCGCGGGCCGAGCACCTGGCAGTGCTGCTCCGCCAGGCCCCACACCTGTTGGTCGCACAGCGCGGCGCGCAGCGCGGAGAGGTTCCGCCGCACGGCGGGCAGCGGGGCGAGTCCGGTCTGCGCGCCGTACGTGTCGACGCCGATGAGTACGGCCCGGGAGGCCCCCCGGTCCGACAGCCGCGCCGTCATGCGCCACCGTGCTCGGACGCCTGCCCGCCCTCCGGGGCCTGAACGGGCGCGCCGCCGTTTTCGCGCCGAGCCCGGAGAACGCCGATCACGTCCTCGGCGGTGCCTTCGAGCACCGTCCCGTCCGCCTCGGTGACCCGTACGGTGGGAGGCCGCGTGTCGCGTGGCCGCCGCCAGGCGGCGACGGCGACCAGCAGGCCCAGCAGGTCGACCGGATTGCCGATGACGGCGGTGACCACGTCCATGGCGCCCATCGCGCCCGCTGGCTGCCCGGAGGCGCCGGCCGGCGCGGCCACCACACCGGAGCGGGCCGCCTCCGGGTCGCGCCGCAGCCACCCGGCCAGCGAAGCGGCACCCGCGGGGCTCCCCACGCTGATCCGTACCTCGGTCATCGACGTACCCCGCCCGTTCCCCGTCGTGCACACGTCCGCGTGCCTGCCCGTTCGGTCATCATCGCACCTCCGCCCCGGCCAGGAGGAGCACTCCGGGCCGGGCGTGACGCCCGGCCGCGCAGGCTCCCCCGCTTCGACGGCAGCCCGACCGCGCCGGACGGCCGCCCTGCCGCCGGGGAGTCCGCCCAGGCGTCCACCTGCCTGCTGCCGGCACAGCCGCTGATCACCGAGCTACGTGTGCCTCCGCGTCACGGTCGCCGAGCTGCCGGAGTCCTTGCGGGGCGCCGACCGTGCCGGACGGCCTCTCCGGCCCGCAGGTTCGAACGCCCGGCTCAGGTCTCGGGGACCCATTCCACGGGAGGTGGCATGCGGCTGTAGTGGGGGCCGCTGGTGCCGTAGTGGGCGAGGTGCAGGATCTCGCCGCCGACCTGGAGTTCTGCCGGGGGAGGGTTGGGAACGCGGATCCGTGGGTGGCGTTCGCCGTCGATGCGGATGCTCTGGCGTGTGTCGTTGCGGTGGTCCGCCCAGCTCTGGGCCCGCTCGCGCGTCCACGGGTCCTGCAGGGTCCGCGGGGCGGCGGGGTCGTGGAGGTGGCCGTTGAGGCTGCGGACGAGGCCTTCGCTGTAGACGCCTTTGACCCGGAAGTTCTCCAGGTCGTCCGCGTGCACGACCATGTTGACGTACCGGCGGCCGTTGCCCCTGTGCCGGCCGACCGCAGGCCAGCGCCCCTCGCCGGGGTCCCAGCGGGTGGGTGGGATCCACAGCAGGGCGCCGACGGGGAAGTGCTTCGTGCCGTACTGGATGTCGAGGCCGCCCTCGCCGCGTGTGGTTTCCCGCGCCACGTTGGCCACCAGACACCAGCCCAGCAGCCCGTCGGGTGTCTCTTCTTCGGTCGGTGCCGTATCTGCCACGCGAGAATCTTCGGGTACGGGACGAGGCGTGGCCAGGCCTCGCCGCCGCCGTCGTCGAGGTGCTGTGCCTTCCGGGTCCCTCCGCGTCGTGCCGTAGCTGTTCGAGCCGGGCGTGGACAGTTCCGGCGGCGCCACCCGGCCTCGGCGGAGCGCGGCGACGTTGCGGGCGGCCCGGTGGGCGAGAGCGTGCGGGGTGCGGCCGAGGATTCGCCGGACGTCCGGGCTGACACGTGGCTCGGCCGGGCTCGGGGATCCGAGGACGTCCAGGGCGTCGTCGGCGAGCTCCGCCGGCATGCTCCGGGTCATGGCGGCCTTGGCCTCGTCGCGGGTGAGTTCGTGGAATCCCACCGGCGAGCCCAGCGCGGCGGCAGGGAGTCGGCCAGCCCCGGCCGAACCAGGGCGCGGCAGTCCAGGGCTTCTCGGGATGGGCGGCGACCAGGCACCCGGGCAGCTCGACCGCGTCGGCCGTCCGGCCCTCGGCGGCCGTCAACGCGATGATCGCCGCAGCACCGTTCCGTCCCCTCCCCACGGCGGGTCCCTGGGGCCGCGGCCCCAGGCAGTCGCGCCGTCGTCACGCGATCCCCTCGGGACGCACATCTTCGCTGATCACGTCCGCCCGCCCGGAAACGGCTCCCGAAGCCACCTCTCCCGGCAGGCCGAAGAGCGGCAGGCAGGGCGCGAGCCCCGCGATGGTGACGGAGACGGACCGGTGCGCCTCCCAACCCGCCCGTGGCAGCCTCAGGCGCCGTATCGTCGCGCGCCGCCCACGGACGTTCACGTGCTCGGCACCGTCGCTCTTGTACCCGAGCTTCCCGGACACGGCGAAGGAGCTGGGGTTGTCCTCCAGGGCGCCCGACAGCGCGTCCACCGCGCCCAGTCCGGCGAAGGCCAGGTGGAGCGCCGCGGCGCGCATTTCCGTTCCGATCCCCTGCCGTTGGTGCCGCAGCCCGAGCCAGGAGGCCGTGCTCACCTGCCGCAGCACGGCGAAGTCCCGGGCGGCGAGGGTCTGCAGGCCGACGACGCGGCCGTCCTCGAAGACGCAGAGGTTCAGCGCCCAGTCGCCGGGCGTCCAGTTTCCGCGTCGCAGCCAATGGTGCTGGACCACCGAGCGCGCCCTCTCCGCGGGCGGCAGATCCGTCCAGGGCACGACGAACGGCATCCGGTCCGGCGCGTGCACGCCCCCAGCGGCCACGTCCGCCAGTTCGCCGAGCTCCTCCTCGGAGGGCAGCCGCAACTCCAGGCGAGGAGTGTTCACCCGCAGACCCGTCAGGGGCCAGTGATCCAACAGCATGAACCATGGTCGGACCCCGGCCCGAACGGCGTCATCCCGTTTTCCACTCGGCGGGACACCGCTCTCCGCCGGGCCCGCCCAGGTCCTGCTGACGACGGCACCGCTCGCCGGCCCGGCGTCCCCGGTCCCCGACGCCCGGATCGGTGCGGGGGCGGTTCAGTCGGTGATGTACCAGTCGTTCTTGAGGTACTCCAGGGTGGAGTCGCCGAGTTCGTCCTCGCTGAAGGTCATGGACGCCTTGATCGCTCCGGCCGGTATCTCGACCTCGGCGGGCGAGCGCACGACGACGCGGCGCGGGTCGACCGTCGCCGTCTGCAGGGCCTTCTTCTGCGCGGGGGAGATCATCTTGAAGGTGACGAGGAAGGTCGAGGTGCACGGGCCGAGACCCTCGTCCTCCGCCTGCTTCGCGGCGGGGCCCGCCACGTCGCAGACCGTGTCGATGTCCTCGTGGCCGACCGCGTGGAGGAAGACCTCGTACCGCTGGATCGCGCCGGCCGTCGTCCTGGGCGCGGACGTGCTGCCGGTCGGCGAGGGCGACGGCTTCTCGGTGCGGGGGGACGCGGACGGCGTGGCCGATGGCGCCGGGGCTTTTGTCGTGGACGCCGGAGGCTGCGAAGACGTCGCGCCCGCGTCGTCCCTGGACTCCTCGGACTTCTCCGGGCCGCACGCGCCCACTGCCAGCGCCACGCAGGCCGTCAGCGCCACACCCGCCATCGTCCGTGCACTCACCGGGTCCCCCTTGCCACCAGCCGACAACATGTAGTCAGGTCACGCAGGATCCGGGGGAACGGTTCCCGGGCCGGCGTGTCGTACGCGTCGCCCCCCGCCGGGGCGTCGGCCACTGCCGTGCGGCGGCGCGGCGCGAACAGGACGCCACCGCCCGCGACGATCACCGCAGCGGCCGATCCGGCGATGAGAGCGGTACTGCTGCCGCCCCGGTCCCGGCGAGTCCGGCCGCCGCGGCGGCCGGGGACGACGGCAGGTTCGTGGCCGGACAGGGTGACAGGCGCTGCTCCGCTCACCCAGCGTGCTCGCTGCTGGCTAGCCTTGGTGCGCCGGAGGGATACGGGGCTCCGGACGCGCAGAGGGAACAGGTTCCGGGAGTGGGTGGGTGCGGTGGCGAGGGCGTCTACGCCGACGGAGGCGGGCACGGCCACCCGTGCTGCGGCCGTACCGGGGGCGGGTCTCCCCGACCGGAACCGGCTGCTCGCGCTGCTGCCGGAGGTGGCGTCCGGCGAGGCGGTGTTCCTGCCGGCGGATCCGCCGAGGCTGGGGCGGATGGCTTTCTGGACACCCGGCGGCGACCCCCCGGACCTCGGAGGGGGCACGGAGGAGCTCACGGTGGTCCGCCCGCACGGGTCGTCCGTGCGCAGGGCGGGAGTGCCGGCCGCCGTACTGCCGGTGGAGCAGGCGCTGCCACTGCTGACCCGTTGCCGCGCGCTGGGGGCCGACGGCAGCGGGCGGGCGTCGGCCGCGACGGCGTTCTGGGGCGCGGCGGCCACGCTCGGGTTGAGCCTGCTGGCCCGGGGCCGGGTCCTGCCCGGGGTGTCGGCGGAGGGCTTCGACGCCTGGCGGGTCGGGCCCTACGACGCCGGTGACCTGGAGCGGCTGCGTGCGCTCGCGGCCGGCATGCCGCCGCAGGCCCGTGCCGTTCCTGTCCCCGGCCTCTCCCCGCTCGCACTGCCGGCGGCCGAGCCCCTGCTGCGGGCCTTCCTGGACGCCGTCGCCGACTCGCTGACCCGTACGCCCGCCTCGCGCCACCTGACCGGCGGCCCCGCGTTCGCGGACCGCGCGCCGCAGGCCGTGCCCGAGCAGCGGGCCTGGGCGGCCGAGGTGGCCGCCGGGCGCGACGCGGGGCTCCAGGTGTCGCTCCGCCTGGAGCTGCCGGGCACGGCGGCACCGTTCGGGGAGCAGGCGGACGACGAGGTGACGTGGGGCGACGGGGAACCCTGGCCGTACGGGGAGGCCGAGGAACCGGAGGAGGCCGACGGGGACGAGGACGGGGACGGGGACGGGGACGGGGCGGACAGGACCCGCCGGGGCTCCTTCCGCGCCGTCGTCCAGCTGCGCAGCCTGGCCGATCCCACGGTGGTCACCGACGCCGCCGACCTGTGGACGGGATCGGCCGCCGCGCCCGAGCTGTTCGGCCCGCGGGCCCGCGTGGACACGCTGCTGACGCTGCGCCGGGCCGCACGCGTGTGGCCTCCCGCCGCGCGGCTGCTGGAGGGCGCCGCGCCGACGGGGCTGGAGCTGTCCGACGACGAGGCCGTGGCGCTGCTCGGCGATGCCGCCGAGGCCCTCGCCGGTGCCGGGGTGGCCGTGCACTGGCCCAAGGAGCTGGTGCGCGGGCTGACCGCGTCCGGCGTCCTGGAGCCGGCCCGCAGGAGTACGACGTCGTCGGCAGCGTCGTTCCTGTCCTCGGGCGGGTTGCTGGACTTCCGCTGGCGGGTCGCGCTCGGGGATCAGGAACTGACCGAGGAGGAGCTGGAACGCCTGGTCCGGGCCCACCAGCCGGTGGTGCGGCTGCGCGACCAGTGGGTGGTCGTCGACCCGGAGCTGGTGCGCCGCCTGCGGCGGTCGGCCTCGTCCGGGGCGCCCTCGCTGACCGCCGTCGACGCCCTGGGAGCCGCGCTGACCGGCAGCGTCGAGGTCGACGGCGAACGCGTCGAGGTCACCGCGGGGGGCGTACTGGAGGAGCTGCGCGCCCGGATCGCGGACCCCGAGGCCCGCGCGGCCCGTGAGCCCCGGGACCCGCCGAGGGCACTCGCGGCGACCCTGCGCGACTACCAGCTGCGCGGCCTGAACTGGCTGCACCGGATGACGTCACTCGGTCTGGGCGGCTGCCTCGCGGACGACATGGGCCTGGGCAAGACCGTGACGCTGATCGCCCTCCACCTGCGCCGCCAGGAGCGCAAGGCAACGGCCGGCCCGACGCTGGTGGTCTGCCCCGCCTCCCTGCTGGGCAACTGGGAGCGCGAGATCCGCCGCTTCGCACCGGCCACCCCTGTCCACCGCTTCCACGGCCCGGGCCGCGACCTCTCGGCGGTGGAGGGCGACGGCTTCGTCCTGACCACCTACGGGACGATGCGCCGCGACGCCGCCCGGCTGGGGGAGCGGCCCTGGGGGCTGCTCGTCGCCGACGAGGCCCAGCACGTCAAGAACCCGCACGCGCACACCGCGAAGGCGCTGCGCACGATCCCCTCGCGCGGCCGCGTCGCCCTGACCGGCACCCCGGTGGAGAACAACCTCTCCGAGCTGTGGGCGCTGCTCGACTGGACCACCCCGGGGCTGCTCGGCACGCTGTCCGGCTTCCGGGACCGCTACGCCAAGGCCGTCGAGGGCGACCGGGACGAGCAGGCGGCCCGCCAACTCGCCGCACTCGTCCGGCCGTTCCTGCTCCGGCGGCGCAAGTCCGACCCCGGCATCGCGCCCGAACTGCCGCCCAAGACCGAGACCGACCAGCCGGTGTCGCTGACGAAGGAGCAGGTCTCCCTCTACGAGGCGCTGGTCCGCGAGCTCATGGCGGAGATCGAGGGATCGGAAGGCATGGCGCGGCGCGGGCTGGTGATGAAGCTCCTCACCGGTCTGAAGCAGGTGTGCAACCACCCCGCGCAGTACCTGAAGGAGCCGGACGCCGCGAAGCTGCCGGGGCGTTCGGGGAAGCTGGAGCTGCTGGACGAACTCCTGGACACCGTCCTCGCCGAGGACGGGTCCGCGCTGGTCTTCACCCAGTACGTGGCGATGGGCCGGCTCATCGAGCGCCACCTGGCGGCCCGCGGCGTGGAGAGCCTGTTCCTGCACGGCGGGACCACGGTCGGACGCCGGGAGGAGATGGTCGACGCGTTCCAGGCCGGCGAGAAGCGGGTCTTCCTGCTGTCCCTGAAGGCGGCCGGGACCGGCCTGAACCTCACCCGCGCCGGCCACGTCGTCCACTACGACCGCTGGTGGAATCCGGCGGTGGAGGACCAGGCGACCGACCGCGCCTACCGGATCGGGCAGACGCAGCCCGTCCAGGTGCACAAGCTGATCGCCGAGGGGACGGTGGAGGAGAAGGTCGCCGAGATGCTCCGCGGGAAGCGGGAGCTGGCCGACGCCGTGCTCGGGTCGGGCGAGGCGGCGTTCAGCGAGCTGAGCGACGCCGAACTCGCCGACCTGGTCGCGCTGCGCGGGGCGCGGCGATGACGGGGCCGACCGGGAGGCGAGCCTCTGGGCGGGCCCGTGCCTTCGACGCGCTCCCTCCGGCGAAGGGCAGCCGCGCCCCGTTCGCGGAGTCCTGGTGGGGCCGGGCGTGGCTGGCGGCACTGGAGGAGTCGTCGCTGGACGCCGGCCGCCTGGGCCGGGGCCGTACGTACGCGCGGCGCGGTGCGGTCGGACGGGTCACCGTCGACACGGGATCGGCGACGGCCGTGGTGCAGGGCAGCCGCCCGTCCCCGTACCGTTCCCGGGTCCGGGTGCGGCAGCTCACCGACCGGCAGTGGGACCACCTCCTCGACGTGATCGCCGAGCGGGCCGCGCACATCGCCGCGCTCCTCGACGGCGAGATGCCGCCCGGACTCGCCGACGACGCCGCGGCAGCGGGTGTGGCCCTGCTGCCGGGGCCGCAGGACCTGGACCCGGCGTGCAACTGCCCCGACTGGGGCGTCCCCTGCAAGCACGCGGCGGCCCTCTGCTACCAGGTCGCCCGGCTGCTGGACCGGGACCCCTTCGTCCTGCTGCTCCTGCGGGGCCGCGGCGAGCACGAGCTGACCGACGAACTCGCCCGCCGGAACCTCGTCCGCGCGGCCGCGGAAGCGGGTGCGGGCGGCGGTGGGGGGACGGGGGACGGCGCGGGGACGGGTGGCGGCGCGGGGACGGGTGGCGGTGGGGGGACGCGTGGCGGTACGGGAACGGGTGGTGGTGCCAGGGCCGCGGACCGTGCCGCTGTCCCTGTCGTCGGTTCCGCCCCGCTCCCGGCGTCGGGTTCGTACACGTCCGTGCCGCGGCCCCGCACCGGCGAGCCCGCCGCGGCGGCGTTCGCCGCCCGGGCCGGGCTGCCGCCGCTGCCCGCCGCGCCGTCGCCGCCCGAGCGGGCGGCCCGCGGCCCCGCCCTGGCGGGAACATCCGCTCCCGGGCCCGGCGTGGACCCGGCCGGACTCGAACTGCTCGCCACCGACACCGCGTTGCGCGCCCACCACCTGCTCGTGGCGGCTCTGGACGTTCCCCGCCACGCCGCCACCGTGCCGCCCGCCCCGCTCACCGAGTGGCAGGACGCCGTCCGCCTCACCGCGACCCACCCCACCATGGAGGTCTTCACCCGTATCGCGGCGAACTGCGGGCACACACCTTCGGAGTTGGCCGCCGCCACCCGCGCCTGGCGTTACGGCGGAGCCGCGGCCCTGGACGTACTGGAGGCACCCTGGACCCCGCCCGCCGGGCACATGGAACGCGCCCGCGAAGCCCTGCGCGCGGACTGGCCCGGCGCACCACCCCGACTGCGCGCCTGGCGCAACCGCTGGACGGTCGAGGGCAGCGGCGCCCAACTCCGGCTCGGCCGGGAGGGCCTGTGGTATCCGTACGCGAAGGAGCGGGGCGCCTGGTGGCCGGCCGGCCCACCGGACGCGGACCCCGCGGTCGTGCTGGCGGCCATCCTCCAGCGGTGAGAGCCGGCGGACGGGCAGCCCTCGGCCCCCGCTGTACCCGGAGCAGCGGCGTGCCCGAGGACGACACGACGGCCGACGCCCCTTCCGGCGCCTTGAGGTCGTCGAGTCAGTGGCCGCTCGGCCGGACTGACGGCAGCGGGGGCATTCCCGCGAAGGGACCACCCGTGCAACGCGCCGACGTCGACTTGAGAACCAGCCATCGGACGCGGGGGCCGTACAGGACCGTCGGTGTCAGGGTCATGTACTCGCCGACGGTCAGGGTGATGCCGTGTCCCGACATGCCGTGATCACTGACCACGGCATGTCGGGACACGGCATGCCGTGATCACTGACCACGACGACGCGATTGGCCAAAGGGGCGATCAAAGTTGCGGGACGCCCTGGGCCCGGTGCGGGCGTCCTCCGCCGGGAGGACGGTGCGGATCGCTTCCGCCGCGTTGCGGTGGGCGGGCGCGCGCTGCCGGTGGGCCTATGTGAGGGGTCCGGCCCGGTCCGGGAGCGGCACCGCGCGCAGGGCGACGTCGACGGTGGCGTGCAGCGCGTCCCGGCCCGCGCCGGCGGCCGCGTGGACGGCGTTGCCCTCGCTGACGACCATGACGTACCGGGCCAGGGCGACCGGGTCGGTGCCGTCGGGCAGGTCGCCCTCGGCAGCCGCTCGGGTGAGGCGGTCGGCCAGTGCCTGCTCGCCGGCCATGCGCCTGCCGGCGAGGAAGGCGGCGATGCGGCCGCCGTCGCCGCCCTGGGCGAGGCCGCCCTGCACGGACAGGCACCCGGGGGGCCGGTCGGGGCGGGTGAGCGCGTCGGCGTTGGCCCGCAGGAACGCCTCGACGACTGTGTAGGCGGTCGGCTCGGCGAGGGCCTCCCGGGCGTAGGCCATCTCCGCCTCGGCGTAGTGGTCGACGGCCCGGCGGAACAGTGCCTCCTTGTTGCCGAAGGCCGCGTACATGCTCGTCCGGTTGATGCCCATGGCCTCGGTGAGGTCGCTCAGGGACGCGCCCTCGTACCCCCGGCGCCAGAAGACCTCCATCGCCCGCTCCAGCGCCGCGTCCGCGTCGAAGCCCCGCGGCCTGCCGCGTTCCGCCATGGCCACCTCCACGCTCCCGGCCCCCGGCCGCCCCGGTCCCGCTCAAATATTAACCGACCGGTACGGAAATAGTGCGGGCGGTGCCTCGGTTATTCGGTACCGAACGGTGCGGAAATCGCGCCACGACTGAGGAGTACGACCATGGGACAGCTCGACGGCAGGACCGCCCTCGTGACCGGTGCGACCTCCGGTATCGGACTGGCCGCCGCCCGGCGGCTCGCCGCGGAAGGCGCACACGTCTTCCTCACCGGTCGGCGGCAGCGGGCGCTGGACGAGGCGGTGGCCTCGATCGGCGACCGCGCCACCGGCGTGCGCGCGGACGTCTCGGACCCCGACGACCTCGACCGCCTGTTCGCGGTGATCGGGCAGCAGGACAGGGGCCTGGACATCGTGTTCGCCAACGCCGGCGGCGGCGAGTTCGCGGCGCTGCCCGACATCACCTGGCAGCACTACGCCGACACCTTCAACACCAACGTCGGGGGCACCCTGTTCACCGTGCAGAAGGCGCTGCCCCTGCTCCGGCCGGGGGCTTCGATCATCCTGACCAGCTCCAACATCGACACCAAGGGCGCCGCGTCGTTCAGCGTCTACGCCGCCACCAAGGCCGCGATCCGCTCGTTCACCCGCAGTTGGGCCGCCGAGCTGGTGGACCGCGGGGTCCGGGTCAACAGCATCGCCCCCGGCCCGATCGAGACGCCGGGACTGAGCGGCCTGGCGGGCGACCCCACGGCGGCCGAGCAGCTGCTGAAGGGCCTGGCCGCGGGAGTGCCGATGAACCGGCTCGGCAGCCCGGAGGAGATCGCCGGGACGGTGCTCTTCCTCGCCTCCGACGCCAGCAGCTACATGACCGGCGCGGAGATCTACGTCGACGGCGGCGCGAGCCAGATCTGACCCGGCTGCGTCGGCAGGCCGCCTCCCGACCTGCCACGTAGCGTGGAAGACGCCGGGCGCCGCCCGCTCCCCGGACCCGGTCGGCGCCCCGGCGACAACTCCGAAGGAGAGCACCATGTCCGCACCGCCCCCGCCGTCCGTACCGCCCACTGTGACCGACCTGCTGGCAGCCAACCTGCACGAGGTCTTCGGCAACCGCGACGCCTCCTCACGCCGGGCGGCGATCGAGAGGATCTACACCGAAGACGTCGCCTTCGCCGACCCCGAAGGCGTCACCACGGGCTGGGACGCCATCGAGGACAAGGCGCGCGCACTGCTCGACAAAGCCCCGCCCGGCTCGGCCTTCACCGAGGACGGCCCGCCCTACGTCGGCACCGACCGCGGGGCGCTCGCCTGGGCGTTCGGCCTCGAAGGCAATCCCCTGGCGCGGGGCGTCGACGTCATCACCGTCCGCGGAGGGAGGATCGCCGACGTGCTGACGCTGCTCACCGCCTGAGACGCGGAACGCCCTCGCGGCCTGCGGCCTGCGGCCTGCGTCGGACGAGATGAGGCGGCGGTTGTCCACAGCCCTGTGGAGGACGCGACGGGGCTGTGCCGAAGGGCAGGCCAGGCTCTTGCGCCGGTCAGCGGACGAGGGTGGCGCGGACCAGGGCCCGGCCGCGGACGGCGGTACGGGCGCGTTCGGTTAGCGCGTCGGGCGGTGGGGCGTCCGCTCCGGCGCAGGTGCGGCAGGTGCCTTCGTACGGGGTCGGGCGCGAGCAGGACGCGCACTCGTACCGGCGGGGCGGCGCCGCGACCGGCTCCGGCGGCGGGGGCAGCTTGCGGGTCAGGCGGTCGCGCAGGAACGCCGTTGGGCTGTGGACGCGCTCGGGCAGGCCGCCCAGCAAGGCGAACGAGAGGTCGCGGGGGCCGAGGCCGCGTTCCAGCCAGGGGGCGGCGAGGGGTGCGAGCGCCTGCGCCTCCGCAGCGCCGAGGCGCAGGCGGGGTTCCGCTGCGGTCACCCGGTGGAGCACCGCCGCCACTTCGGCGAGCGCCGGGGCCGGGGGCTCGGGCGGGGCTGTCCGCTGCGCGGGGAGGGTGGGTGTTTTCCCACGGTCCTTTACGGGGTGGGCGCCGCGGTCGTCGACCGCCGGTCGACCGGAGCCCGGACGTACGGCACCCGGTCCCGCCTGCGGGGAGTCGTACACGTGGGTCTCGCTGACGAAGGTGCCGTCCGGGCGACGTACCCGCTCGACGCGGTAGTAGCCGAACTTCGTCAGCTCGCGCAGGGCCTTCGCCACGGCCAGGCGGCCCTGGGCGCTGGTGTCGGCCATGTGGCGGCCGTCCTCGCGCCAGCCGTCGGGGCGGGAGAGGAGGTCGGCGAGCAGGCCGCGGGCGGTGTAGGACAGCCGCCGGTCCTGCAGCAGCGTGTTGGGCAGGACCGTGAAGCCGCGCGCATGGCGGCTACGATGAATCTGCATGGGGAGTGTTGGCTCCTTGTGCCGGACCCCGGAGCGTTGGCGCGCTGCCGGGGTCACCCTATTGAGTTCACTGGTGACAGAACGTACCACGCGGTTCGCCCAAGATCGACTGCTCTTGGGCATCTTGTTGCCTGGCGGAACGTTCCTCCCGTTTCGGAGGAGGGTGGCGCGGGCCTGGAGCTTGCGCACGGCGTTCGGCCTCGTGGCGCCAGGGTTGGCTGCCTGGATCAGGCGTCGAGCAACGTCATCAGAACGGCAGCCGGGCGAGTGCCGTCCGGTCCCTTCCAACCGGTTGCGACATGGCCGAGGGCTCCCGGGCGGGGCAGCGGCGGACGCTCGTCGACGGGGTCGAGGACGCGGTGAATGTGCAGGATTGCGCCGCCGGGCGCGGGAAGACGGGTACCGTCCCGGTCGTCGGTGGGGTCGGGCGTGATGCCGTCCAGGCCGAACGGGGCGCCCGCGTACGAGCGGGTCACCTCGTGGTCGAGGGTGTCGGTGACGCTCTGCGCCATCGCTGGTGCGGTGCCCTCGATGAGGGCCAGCAACTCGGTGACGAGCACGGGGTCGTGGCAGCCGTCGTACGCCCAGCGCTTGCCCAGTACGCCGTGCTGCATCGTTCCGACGAGGGCGTGTTCGGCGCTCTCCAACGGTCCGGCGCGGTAAGTGAGCGGTACGAGATAGGCCGTCCGCTCGGGGCCGCTCGTGTCGGTGACCACCATGAACTCGATGCCGACCTCGCCCTCCGGGTCGTCCAGCCGGAAGCCACCCGACTTCTCCAGCACGGGGCCGTCCGGTCCACCCCGGTACCAGGGGCGGGTGGGCAGCCAGCCGGCGAGCAGTTCGACCTTGCTGGGCGTGAGGGTGGTGTGGTGGATCAGGGCCATGCCGGTGGTCGCCCCTCTGTCGCGGATCTCGTTCCGCTCAGCCTTCCACAACGGTGCTGCCAGCAGGTTTCCCTGGTTCCGTGGGCCGTGCCGGGGCAGGGTTGCCGGGCGCGGCCCAGACCCCCGCCGAGGGCGATCCCCGCGGGGTCAGCGCCCTTGACGGGCTCGGGCGTGATGCTTCCGCCGGCGGACCGGGCACGGCGGCACTCGGCGTGCTCGTACATCGCGCTCAGCACCCAGGCCGCGTCCGGCAGCGGGGGCGGCAGGAAGCCCGTGAGCCCGTCGTCGACGGTCACCTCGCGACGCCAGCCGGTCGTACCGGAGGGCGCCACCGGCCAGGGGGCGGCGAGAGGGTCAGGTGCTGAGACATCCCGTGGCTCCCAGCCCCGTCCATTCTCCAGCAGCCCCCGGAAACGGCGTGAGGGGCGGTCTTCCGATTCGGAAGACCGCCCCTCACCTGCGTGTTCACCAGTAGGGGTGGCGGGATTTGAACCCACGGCCTCTTCGTCCCGAATGCCGTCGAACCCGGGCCGCTGCCTGGGCGTTTGATGTTGTTGCAGGTCAGGGCATTGGGCTGGATGGGTCTGGGGTGGTGTCGCGGGGGCTCGGGGAGCGGTTCGGCTCCCATATGGCTCCCAAGAATTCCCGGTTCCACGTGCGCCTTTACCGTCTCTTGGCCCGCGGCGGAGGAGGTGACGCCGGCGAGTCACGGCGGCGGGAACGTCCGTACAGCGGGCAGTCGTTCGTCTCGTCGGAGGGGAGCGCCGATGAAGACGCGCCAGAAGGATCGAGAGGTCCCTGGGCCCGACGAGCCGTGGAGTGAGATACGCCCCGGCCTGTGGATGGGCGGACACTACTGGACCGACAGAGCCGGCGAGTTGCAGCCGGCTGTCGTGGGCGGTGAGTTCGACCTCGTGGTGAGCCTCTTCACCCTCGCCGGTCACGGCCCGCCCGCCGCCATCGAGCATGTGGTCGTAGAGCTCCCCGACGGCCCGTTGGTGCCGGACCAGATCGGTGCAGTCCAGCAACTTGCCATCCGCGTCGCCGCCGCCATCAGGGAAGGGCGTTCCGTCCTCGTACGCTGCTACTCCGGCTACAACCGCTCGGGCCTGGTCGTCGGCCAGGCGCTGATCGAGTTGGGCAGCGACCCGAACGCTGCCGTGGACCTGATCCGGCGGAAGCGGTCGTCCTGGGCTTTGAACAACGAGGTGTTCGAGCAGTATCTCACCGCGGGCCTCGACGCCGCCTATCTCCTGACCGGGCTGGAGTCGCTCTCGTGACAGGCGGCGTCACCATCGCCTTCCGCAGGCCACCGGCGGCGTTTTCAGCCCGTCGCTGCGAGACGCGCCGCGGCCTCGGGCCAGGGCTTGGAGGTCGTCTGAGACGGTGCCTGATTAGCCTCCGCCCATCGGCTACGCCCCAGTATCTGTTGGAAGCGGGCGGCAGAGGCCGAGGCTTCGCCCACGCAATGCACAGCATCTCGGATGCCCTCACCTTTGCTGTCTGGGAGAACGGCCAGTGGATGCCCTCGCTGACCGGCAGCCTCGTCGCTTCTCCTCGTGCTGGGCGAGAAGAAGCGCGGTGTGATGTGGGCCGGAGTGACTACGATCCGCAACGATGACGGCACAGTGGTGGGCTTTGGCTTGCGACTGTCAGTCTCCGTGCACAGTGCGTAGCAAGCCATTTATCGCGGCGCGCAAAAGAGATGCTGAGCCGCTCCCATCCGCGTAGTCGATGACGGATGTTTTCGCGTGCTGGGTAATGAAGCCCGTTGCGGCATGTTTGGCGCATCGGGTGGCCAGCACGACCACATCGGCCGCTCGGGCCTTTGAGCGCAGCGGTGGACTGCCGACACTGTCGTGCGCACAGGTGACTTTGACTCCGGGCGCAAGTTGCTGCAGGGCTTCACTGACGCGGTCCAACACTCCCTGGTCCAGCGAGTAGAGCAGTACGTTGCGGCCAGCGGCCTTCCGTAGACTTGCATCGATATTCTGCGCCAGGTCGTCGTCCGACTGCTCGTGCCAGTCCAGTTCGATACCGAGTTCCAGGGACAGGCGCCGGGCCATGGAAATGTCCGCAAGGTCCAGGCGTCCTTGGTGCACACTGAGCGGCAGGAGTAGTGCCAACGCGAAGGATTCGCGGGCGTCAGGGTCGGGAGAGGCTTCCATAACCAGTCGGTCAGCGAAGTCCAGAGCAATAACGGCCCGTTCGGGAGCAACCCAACGCTCGCATGTATCGGAAAGTTCCCCCAGTAGTTGTCTGTAGACAACAGTGGAAGGGCTCGAACGCAATACTATCTCGGTCAGTGCCTGCACGGCCAGCAGATCACCGGGCCCTAGCCAGTCGTAGGCCAGCGCACAGGTGATGAGAGCGCGTGCGCTGAACGGTGCGGGCTGGTCGTATCCGACGCTTTCGATGAAGGCCCCAACACAGCGCCAGATCTTCTTTTGGCTCTCGTCATGTAGGTCTTCCAGCAGCGCAGCGACTTCCTGGTCGTCTCCGGCGGGTGAAGGCCACGCGGTCCAGATGCCGTGCTCCAAGATTGCGTTCAGGTCGGTGTACCCGTCGGCTACCGCCTTGATCAACTCCACCCATGTGGTTGGTATAGGTTGGACCGTGGCTGGGCCAGCGTCCTGCGGCAAGGACGGTGGAGTTGTCGGTTTCGGCGAATCAACAGGCGCATCCGCCGCCGCTAGGACTGGCTTATCCTGGTGAATGCTCTGCGTGCTGATAAACGTCGTTGCGGCTTCTTTGAGAACAGGCGGCAGAACGTCGTGGGACGCCATGTGCTCGATGGCCGTGAGTACGTGTTGGCTGCTGTGAAGGGCGCCACGCGTCACTGCTGCCAGAAGCAGGACGACGAGCGCCTCGACGGAATAGGAGTCCGTGTCGTCTTCGAAAGGGGCCAGTGCAAGGAAGCCGCGCTTTTGGAGGGCCTGTTGCGCGTTAGACAGATCACCGTGGTCCAGGGGGCCTTGTACGTCGCAGGAGAAGACGGCTTCCAGCACCGCTGCCTTCACCGGGGCGGGCGGGTCTTGCCGCAGCACGTCGCCGAGGCCCGGATAGTCAAGTAGTTCTCGATCGAGGCCGAGTCGGTTGAGCCGCTTGATGTGCAGGTGGGCGAGGTTAGCGGCGGTGATGCCTCCTTGGCCGACCAGTTGATCGAGAACGGTTTGAGAGGCGGCTTGACCGCCAGCCGCAAGGGCGGCGTCGAATTCGGCTAGCAGTCGTCCCGTCGGCTTCACTGCCCGCCACAGCCGCGGGGGACGATGAGCAATCGTGTGCTGCATGAGCAGGGCCACGTCGGTCAATTTCTGGCGGAAGCGGCGGTTGGGGTGTGTCTCGAGCTTGAAGGTGGTCGTTGTTGTTCCGGCGAATTCCTGCACCGCTGCCTCGATGGGATCGTCGGTGTCCAAGGTGCAGGGGTGCACGCCGGCGCCGATGAGGTAGGTGGCGCCGGCGAAGGCAGTGATGATGGTGCCGACGAGAGTCGCGTGCGCCTCATCGCGGGCGATGACATAGATCGCGTAGCGATCTTGGGCCTGTTGATAGCGAGGCAGCACGATCGGGATGTCGCTGCCGCTGCGAAGTAGATCGACGAAGGGCCGGGCTCGTTCGCCCGTACCCGGGTCGGGATTCATATCGGGCCAGGCGTCGTTTCCCTGGCCGAAAAAGCGCTGGAGGAAGGCTTCCAAGTTTTGGGCGCTTGGAGCGGGGGCGACCGGGCGCCGGGTGATCACTGATGTTCCTTCCATCGCTGGGCGAGTTCCAGCCGTGCCTGGGCCGCGTCTTTGCCTCCCACCTTGTAGCTCACCGCCTCATCGTTCTCCAGGAGGCCGCGCACCGTGAAGTTCATGGATCCGGTAAGCATCCAGTCTCGGCCGCAGATTGTCTTCTCGTGCACGGTGGGGTTCCGGACGATGCGCACGGTGTGGAGGGGGGTTAGGCGATTCAGCCGTGTGAGGAACCGGGCGTTGTGCGTGTCGGGGCGGGTGACCACGGTCAGAGAGGTGCCGGCCATCGCGATCCGTGCCAGCAGATCGGCCAATGAGCAACTGCTGGGGGGATTGTCGTCGAACAGGGCGTCATATGTTCCCTGGCTGTTGTCGAGGATCTTCACATCGCTGATCCAAGGCGAGACCAGCCACATCACCGGTCCGGGAAAGGTGAGTTCTCCGACGAGGGCCATGGCCAGAATGGCGTCCGCGCGCACGCCGGTATGCCTGCTGGTGCGTACGGGGCGCTCAAGGCCGTTCACTGCGTAGCCTCCCGGATGTCTACTCGGACGCGCCACTGCCCGCCGTCGCGTCGCATCCCTTGCATCTCTCCGTACAGGCGTAGCACGTCCCAGTCCACGGTCAGTACAGGTACACGGACGATGGCGTCGGACAGCGCCGCCGCGGCGTTCGTGTCAGCGGTCAACTCCACCGCGGCATGCTGCGTTATGGCGGTTTGGTAGCGCTCTTCCCAGCCGTCTTCGGTGACGTCGATGCACGGCAGTTGCTCGTCGTGGGCTGCGGCAGCCAGCAAACGGTCGAGAACGGGTGGGCGATCGAGGTAGGGCTGGTAGTACCGAAGGTGATGGGTCCTGGCGTCCCGGCCCCGCGGCCAGAGGAGGCTGAACGCCTGGTCGGCCGAAAGCCGTAGGCCGGGGCCGGTGGGCAGGCGTCCGGAGCCGACGGCATAGGCGACGACGCGGGCGTCGACTTCCACGCCGAGTCGGAGTTCGAGGGCCTGCCATGCATCGATCACGGCTAGTGCGCTGGCGTCCGTGGTGGGGTTGCTGCCCGGCCGGAGGAGTCGCGTGGACAGGGCTGCCACGGCACTGTGGCGTGGCGGGCCGTCGAGTGTGCTCCACGCCTTGCGGAGGTCGGTGAGTGCTTGGCGGGAATCGGCTGCGGAGGTGCGGGCCCGCAGATCTGCCATCGCCTGTGCCGCCGTGCCGGTCGGCGCTGTGGTGACGTGGCGCAAGAGTCGGGTAATGGTGGTGTCGACGTACTCATAATCGTTGGGAGTCAGGGCTGTCTCAACCAGACGCCAGAAGCGCCGTGGGTCCTCGGCGTAGTAGCGAGAGAGTTGTTCGATCACTCCCAGACCGCCGATGGAGGTCTCGCTCAGCCATACGCTGGCCGGATGATCGTCCGCGGCTGCAGGAACTACGTCGACAATCAAATCGGAGTCCTGTGCGTCCGGGCAGGCACGCAGTGCTGCAGCAAGGACGGCAGCGGCGACGGTGTCGGTGTAGGCCCGCTGTGCCAGGTCGGTGGTGCGGACGGCGACGTCCGATGCCACCAGGAGGTATCCGGCCCGGTCCAAGGCGTCCACGACGGTGCGGACGTCGCTCAGTTCAGTAAGTGTGGCGATGAGCCGTTCGTTGGTGTGGGTGGGCTGGACGGCTGGCTCGTCGCGGTAGAGCACGCCGAGGATTTCCGCCAGGTCCTCCCGCCAACTGCCGCCTGCCAGTGCGGCACGGATCGAAGACGGATCGGGACTGTCGTCGCCTATGCCTCGCAGGGAGAACGATGTCAGGTAGACCAGGGCTAGCCAACCGCGCTGGAACTGGTTCGTCACCTCTGCCAGTGCGGGATCATCGTTTACGGCCTGGAAGAAGGCCAGGGTCCGCCATTGGGGTGCGGCGAGGTACTGGGCGATCTCGGGGCGGGTGGTGTCCAGCGGGGCAACGGTGAAGGAGGCGGCATCAACACTGAGTTGGAATCCGAGGGCGGCCGGTTCCCCGTTGCAGGTGTAGTGCACCGTTCGAGCATCTGTGGTGCCCGAGTCGTAGCTGACCTCGAAGCGTGCTCCGGTAGTCATCCGGCGCACTTCGATGGGGTTGCCTGCCGCGTGCAGGGAGAAGCCGACGGCAGTGATGCGGTCCTGCCATGAGGAAGGGCGGGGAACGTCCCCGGGCAGGGGCGAGGTACTGGCGTGGACAACGATCTGAGAGCCCCACAACGGAAAGCCTTGTGACCGGTCGGCTACTTGTCTGGGCGGCCGGCTGAGATGCAGGCGGTGGGGGCGCAGTACGACCAGGCCCGCTTCGTACCCTCGGGGGAACCATCGGCCTTCGCGTGTCGGGTCCGGGACGAGGGCTTCGTCCAGTTCTAGGGTGTCCTGGCCGAGCGGGGGGATGGGAAGCCAAGTTCGGTGGTCGTCCCGTTGATGGCCGTAACGGCGGCTGACCCGGCCGGGTACGGCTTCTCTAAGAGCCCTGGCGATCGGCAGCAGTTCGTCGGTGCTCTCTTGCTCTGGGCCTCCGGCAGCCTGACGTGCAGCGAAGGGGAGCGTCAGTGCGACCTCAGGTACGTTGAGTGCGTCGAACAGGGCGCGGGTCACGAACTCTGGCAACATGCTCCCGGGATCGGCGCCGGGGTCCTTCTCCTGGAGTGTCTGCCAGTTGTTCTTCAGCCGGCGAGTCGCGGTGGGTACCACGCTGAGCAGGAGCGACCGCGGCTCCTCCCACAGCAGGGCCTGCACCTCATCGGCGCTCAATTGCAGTGCGGTTCTGAGGTGACGTGCGAGATCGTCCTGAAGGGTGGCCGTGGTCAGCAGACTCTCCAGCAAGTGCGCCAACTGCTCGCGAGAACCGTTGTCCTGAGTCTTGCTGCCCTTTCGTGGCGCGGTCAGTAGTTGCCTGGGATCGTTCCAGATCTGGCGGGATCGTAGTTTTCGTCCGGCCCAGTCGAGCAGAGACTGCGCTCCCTGGATTTTGATCACGAAGCGGTTGTTGACCGGCAGATGGCGGGCGGCCACTTCCGGCTGGAACAGCGTCTCGTAAGCCTGGTAGGCAAGCCTGTCTCGGCCGTAGTCGGAGAGGGTGATGACCGTGATCGGGCGCATGGCGCGCTGACGACCGGCGCGGCCGCGTCGCTGGATGAAGGCAGCTGCATCGTGGGGTGCCTTGTGCTGGAGGACCAGTCCGACGCGCGGGTCGTTGAATCCGACCTCGAGAGAGGCGGTCGCCACTGTCAGGTCTGCGTGCAGATCGACCCCGACGTCCTGCGACGACGTGCGCGCCACGCGCAGGACGTGGCTGCCCGCGCCAGGGGCGAGCACGTGGCCGATCTTCTCCATGAGGTCCCATGACTGGCCGTCGCGATAGCGGGCGTGATGCTGGGGACTGGCCGGAGCTCGGAGGGCAGCGAGGGCGGGATGGCGGCCATTTGGCCTGCCGTAGCGGTCTTGCCTTCCCTCGGCATCCCGCAGGTCGTCGTAGAACCGGTTGGTGACGTCAAGGTCGTCGGTGAAGAGGAATCCGGTGGATCCGTACAGGGCAGCGTCCTCCTCGGGGTCGAGCATGCGCCCGAAGAGCATGGCCGTTTGGATGGATGTGGACAGCAGGCTGCTACCCGCGATCGGATCGCCGCGCAGTGCGAGGGCGTATTCGCGGCCCTCCTCGTCCATGCTGTTGTCGTCTGGCTGGATGTACTCAACGTCGTTGTCGCGCAGACCCACCAGCCGGGCGAAGAAAGCGCTGGCGTCGCGCAGTGTGGCGCTCAACCCGACGAAGGTGACCGGTTTGCGGACGGCCTGCTGCCATCGGCGCAGCAATAGGGCCGTCTGCGCCCCGTGGAGCCCAGCGTAGGTGTGGACCTCGTCGAGAAGGACCAGTGAGGGGACGGCGCCTGCCTGCCAGCCCAGCAGTCGGCCGATGCCTCCGGCGGCGCTGTAGAGGTTGAGCATCTCGGTGGTGGTGAACAGCAGGTCCGGTGGCTGCTGGCGCTGGGATTGGCGGGTGAGAGCCAGGCGGCCCTCCGGGATGACGCTCTGGCAGGCGAGGCAGGCCAGTCGTTCCTTGTTGCTGCGGCGGTCCGCGTCGTGCCAGAGAAGTTCACCGCGCTCGCATTGCGGGCACGTCAGATAGGGGCAGATGGCGCCTTGCTGGGTTCGCTTCCAGGCCGCGCGGCTGTTGGCACCGGGCTCAAGTCTCGTGTCCTGGGGGTCGTACGGCGTGTCTCCGTAGAGCGCTCCAAGGCGAAGCGGACGACGCCCGCAGCTTTGCAGGGTGGACTCCAGGGCACTGGCGGTGCTCAGCGCCTCGCGCAATTGGTCACGCAGGAGTTCCTTCCGCGGATACAGCGCCAGAGTGTGCAGCCGGAAGCTGTTCGGGCGGGCACGCTCGGCCATGGCGGCGAAGGCCGGCAGGTAAAAAGACAACGTCTTGCCGCTGCCGGTGCCGGCCCCCACAATCACACCGCTGGAATGAGGGCGCTTAAGGGCATTGGTCACCGACGCGGCGGCATCGATCTGGAACCGGGCGAGGTCACGGGAGCCGATCTGCGCTTGTGCCACGAGGTGCTGCAGGCGGTCCCAGCCTGGCAGGCAGGCGAGTTCCTTCAGCGCGGTCGCCGCAGGGATGTTGCGCTGAGGGTAGCGGCGTGGTGCGGTGTGCAGGCGGTAGTCGGCGACAAGCCGTTTGCCCGTCTGCCACCACGGAGTGGAATCGTCGCGGACCTGCCAGGGGAATAGTTGCCGCAACTGTGCTGCGAGACGAACGGTCTCGGCGAGTCGCGTGCGATATTGCGGGGGCGAAGTGTCAGGCACCTTGAACAGCCACGCACGATCGCGGAATTCATACAGTAGGTCTTCGCCCGATATGTCTCCCGCCTCCTGCGGAGCGTCGGGCAGGCAGAGATCGATGACCTCAAGGACTTCGCTCTCGGTCAGCGCGCCGTCGGTGATCCCCCAGGAGACAAGGGGCAACTCACGGTCCTCGAGCGCGTTGAGGACGTGGTTGTAGAAACGGGCATGTGCCGGTGTGATCACGTGCGCCTCCTGCGGACTTCCAGATCGGCATCGAGATCGACACGACGCAGCAGCGCGATCTCCTCGTCTGTGATGTCGCAGAGCAGCAAAAAAGTGCCGGAGGCCAGACGGTCAAGGAGCGTCTGCAGTCCTTCCGGCGGCGGTGGCGCGCTGTCGAGCAACTCAGCAAGTTCAGCGTGAGCGTTCGCGAACAGGGTGATCCCGGCTGCCTCGACATCGGCGCGAGCAGTTTTGGTGAGGTCCTGGAGCAGTGCTTTGGCCCGCGTCTGATCTTGCAGGGAGAGCATTGCCTGCCGCGCCATCTGCAAGGCCGCCAATTGGGCTTGCGTCCACTGCCGCCACGACTCCAGAGTGTCGTGGGAAATGCGATCGGAGACCTTTCGTACCGCTGTCGAAGCTCTGGTGAAGGCAGGGTTGGGAGGCAGTCCGCCTTCGCACTGGCGGGTGAACGCTGCTAGACCCGTGTCGAGCCCGGAGAGGTCAACGTCTCCCGCCCCCGGCTGAGCCATCAGGGAGCGGGCGATGCGCAGGCCTCGCTGCAGGGCCATCAACTCGTTGCGCAGGACGCTGATGCGTTCGCTGATGCGCCTTGCCTCCTCCTCACCTTTCTCTCCCTCGTTGAGTCGGCGTGCCTCAGCCTGCAGCCGCTCTGCCTTCTGCAGCACGGACAAGGGCGCGCTCATCAGTCCTCCTTCGGTGTGCTCAGCGACCGCCATTCGGTCAAAAGCTCCTGGACGCCACGGGCCGCCTCATCGCCATGAGAGTTGGTGCGGGATGCGGCGTGCGCCAAAGCGCTGGTCAACCATGCATCGCTGGCCTGCAGCAGGCCGCTAACCACCTGAGTGGTGACCCCTCGGTCACGCACGGCCGATATGATGCGGGCCGCGTTAGAGGCCTCGGGTTCCTCCGCCCGCAGGAGTTCGTCCTCGAGTTGGGTGAGGACCTTCCAGTCGACATTCTGCGCTCGCGCCAGACGTTCAGTGATATCCGTCCGCGTGGCCAACGGAACTGGAATGCTGGCGTTTTCTGCCGCCAGGAGCGCTTCGCGTACGGCGGCCAGGACCTGCGCCCCGGTCGTGCCCCGCGGATGATGTCGGCGTACGTCGTCCAACTTCCGGCGCAAGGATGCATTCTGTGCATGCACCAAGCTCGTCCAGTTTGCGAAGTTCGTGACGGCTGGCTTCACCCACTCTGGTACTTCCGATGCCGTCACCTGCCAGTCCCACAGTGCTGCTGCTCGGCGCAATAGCGGCAGCGCCCTGGCTGCGTCGATCAGCCGCGGCTTTCCGTCGCCCTGGGCCACGCCGAGGGCGTCGCGGAGCCGTTCGACGAGGGGGAGTCGGTAATGGAGGTGGGCTTCCAAGGTCCGACTCCATGCACCTTCGCGGTCCGCGGCGTCCTGGCGCGCCCAGGAGCGTCCGTCGGCGAATGCGACCGTCAGTAGTTCGGCCTCGTCAATACCGGGCCATGCCAGCCCGGCCAGAGCGGCGCCGATCAGGGCTGCCCGCAGCCCGAGGACCAAGTCGTCATCGGTGATCTGCAGGTTTCTCTGCAGGGCGGCGGTGAGCGACGCGGTGTAGTGGTCGGCGTCTGTGCTTAGCCGGCGTACGTGCTCCGCCCGCTGGGCGGGGTGGCCGTTCTTCAGCAGCAGCACGCTGCGCAGGTAACGGCTGTTGCGTGCCGTTCTTTTGAACTTGATCGGGGCTGTGCCAGCACCTTGGATGTTCTCCGATGCGCCTTCGATCGAGACCACACGGGCATTGGAGGGCCAGGCTGCGCGGATCGTCGTCTGTGTCTGTTCCCGCATCAGCGGATTGACCCAGCGGTGACGCTGCGCCACGGCGGTTGCAATGACGGTGCGGATATCGAGGGCCACGGCCTGCTGCAGGACGTGTTCTCGCGTGAGCCAGTCGTCCACTGCCCTGACCTTGGCCTGCAGGGATGGCGGGAGTTCGTCTGTGGTGGGGGGTTCCGTTGTTGGGACCCCGCGCGGCTTCCGATGAGTGGCGCTTGCCCCGGAGAAGGTACGAGCTTCCAGGGCAAAGGCTTCTGCGACTGCGGACGGCAGCGCGCCGGCGTGGTCGGGGGCTCCGCCCCAGAACTCAAGGACGATCTTCCGGCGGTCGGCGTCGAGATGGTCCTCTGCCTCTACGACTTCCTGCACGTCGGTGGAGAGCGGTTCGTCGATGTCCGCAGTGGGGAACTGCGTGCGGAATCGGGCGTCGGGGAAGATGCCTTCTGCGAGTGCGCCGGCATGGTCGACCAACACGGGACGGATCACGCTGCCGAGCACGGTGCGCGGCACGAACGCGTAGGGGTCGTTGCGCGGCGCCGTCGAGTGGATGGTGCGGACCAGCGCGGATGGATTGAACGGATACAGGCCGAAGCCCTCGGAGGTGACCCCGAACTGCTCATGGCACCGGGAGACCAGGTCGCAGGTCTCACAGGGATTGAGGACCTGCCGCTCACCCTCCCTTTCCAGGGCGTCCCGTCCGACTCGGGCGGCGTTGAGATACCGTCCGACGAACGAGGTGATCTCGGATTCGCCCCGGTCGTCCCTGGTGAAGGGGACATTGAGGTTGTAGACGTAGCCGGCGGTGGCCCGCACACGGGTAAGTGCGGTCTCCGGAAGGTCGCTGAAGTAGCCCGTGGTGACAGCCATAAGGGTGCGGATCGGCGCCAGAGTGGTGCTGCCGTAGCGGTTGGCGGCCTCGATGACTGCATCGAGGAGGTCTCTCTGTACGCCTTGGATCAGCGCGAAATCCTCGATGAGCAGGATGATCTCTTTGCCCTTGCGGGCGAACTCTTGCCGCACCTGCAACATGGCGTCCTGCAGGCGGCCCGCTCCTAGGCTCGCCACCCGTTTGACGGCCGCTTCCAGATGCTGGTTCAGCAGGTCGACGGCGGCCTGCTGCAGTTGTGTGCTGCCCGAGATCACATTGATCAGCTTGATCGTGATCTGGGCGGCGCGATGGAGATCCAGCAGGTCGGTGGGGAGGTCATCCATGGTGAACGCCATGGGGCGGTCCATTTCGCCCTCTGCGCGGTCCTGCAGCAATTGTTTCGCCAGTCGCGGAATGAACTTGCCCTCTTCGAGCATGAAGGCGCTCACGTGGGGGTCTTGCAGGACGACCGTCAGGCCGCGGGGGCCGGCAAGCGGCCGGGCGTGCTGAGGTACGTCCCGGGCTGTCGTGGCGGCCAGGGCCTCGCTCAGAGCGTTGACCAGTCGCCTGCTCAACGTGGCCGCGTCCACGCTGTCAGTGAACCGGTCTATGTCGGCCCGCAATTGAGTCAGCGCCCCGCTGTCCGCATCGGCGAGGAGGGCGTCGATCACAGCGCGCAGGCTGGTCTTGGCCTTCTCCAAGTAAATGATCTCGTACTTGTCCGAGGGGGGCAGGTTCTCGCGCACCCAGCGCACCAGGTGTGACTTTCCTGTCCCGGAGTCACCGACGATCGGCAACAGCAGCGCGCCGGTGTCAGACTGGAGCGACAGAAAGTCCTTCAGGACGGTGTTCTCGTCAATGAGGGGGCCGTCGGAGACGATGGCACGTCCGTCCAGGCCGGCCCTGCGAATGCGCAGCGGCGCATGCGTGGCCAGGAAGACCGCACGAGAGGGGCTGACCGCCTCGGTGTTGATCGTCGCGGCCGCTGTTTCGGGCGTCCAGCAGAGGAAGCCGCGGAAGTCAGCCATGCTGGTCCTCCGAAATGACGATGTCGGACACGTAGTGCGACGGGCGGTCGGGGTCATGAAGGGTCAAGACGCGCTGGGCGTCGGCGTCCTGCTGCAGAATGAGCCAGCCTTCGTCTTCGCCGCGCAGCAGGGCGTAGGACAAGGTGGGCCCGGCTGACTGGGCGCCCGGGTCGGAGATGCCCATGGCGTTGGCGTAGTCACCGCCGGGCAGGACCGGCAGGGCAGTGCGCAGGGCTCGTGCTGCGTCCACAGCGTTGACTTTTTCCCCGACAGGCCACAGCCCTTGTACCGTCTGCTTGACGGCTTCTGTGCAGTCCGGCAGCAGGGGGCCCTTTCCGCTGCTGGACAGCAAAGGGGCCGCAGCCAGGCCCAGGGCCGGCGCCCAGTGTACGAAGCGATTCCATCGCGTGTCGTTTTGCAACGCAGTGCCTGCATCAGAATTCAGGTCGATGGACTGCTCGCGTTGGACGATCTCCCAGGTGGTCGGCTCATCGAGAGGGTCGCGGGACAGAAACCAAACGAGGATGCGGGTGAGGTCGCGCGAACCGGTCTGTCCTGCGTCGTCGGCCAGTCCGGCATTGAGCTCCTCGGCCAGGACGGCCTGGCGCAGAGCGCTGCTGAAGGATGGGAAGTCCGTGCCGTCGAGGTCGCAGGCGTGTCCAGCGAGCGAGAGCCGGGCTTCGTCGTCGGTGATCAACTGCAACTCGCGAAGGCTGCGCAAGGCTTGGTCGAAGGTCTTGTTCTCCTTGCCCTCGGTAAGGGAGGGGGGAGCCAAAAGCACCCGCGCGCGATCGGTCGGCAGCGGCTTTCGCTCTGTGGCAAGGAGACGAACGACGGCCCACATAAAGGGCGGTATCGAAGATTCCGCGAGCAGCAGGGCCACTAGAATGACTCCAAGGCAGTACGCACCCACAAGTGGGCGCGGTGGATTGCAACAAGTGGGATGTCGGGGCGATCTGGGTGCGCCAAAGACCGCGGGTGCACCAGGTACGTTACATCCTGGGAATCGAAGCGCATCGCCAGATCCTCTCCCATGTGGGAGTTGGAAGTATCCAGCAGCCAGACCATCGGGTTTGTGTAGCGCCCCAGGAGGTCCTCGTCCCTGTCGACGATGACGGGGTGGGGGCGCACGTCGCGTTGAATTCGTCGGGTGGCGAGGCGGGCAACCCCCGGGCCGCCGACCACCGACATCCCCCGCACGGCCAGGTGCTCAAGCAGTTCGGGAATCAGGTCGGTGAACTCCTCATCAGTTTCCCAGTAGATGGAAAGGCAAGGCAGGTCACCCCGAAACTGTTTCAGGGGGTCCTCGGGTCGGTTCGGCCACGACGGCACCGCGGGCCAGGGCTCGACCGCGAGCCGGTAGTAGCCCTCGGGGGCGGTCCGCGGTGGGCCCTGCTTTCTGCAGGGCGGGCATCCGCGGCAGGTGACTCCTGTGGTCAGGACACCTTGGCGGTAGGGCACGCGGTAGTGATCGGCCAGTGCCTCGCCCCAGCAGCGGTCGCTGCGCAGGATTCTTCGCAGTCTGCCAGCGGCGTCACGCTGATCATTGATGATCAGTTGGCGAACGCCGTCGAAACGCTGCAGGAAGTAGGCACGGTCGTTGGTTTGCCCGTCCACGAGGGAGATGTCGAATTCTTTTCCCAGGGACGTGTAGAACACGTCGAGACGTCCTTGCCAAGCCGCGTCAGTTTCCTGCACGCCGCGATGTGGGGGTTCGGGAATGGTCACCTTGATGAGGCCGGCTCTCACCATGAAGTTGAGGATGCGCTCATTCCAACTGCGGTGCCGGCCGAAACCTTCGGGCATGTCGGCAGGCAGGGCTTCGAGGCTGAGCCGGTGGGCACCGCTTTCGGTGGCAGTGCGCCCCAGCCACATGGCCCGCCACCGGGCCCAGGCGCGCTGGGCGGTCAATTGCGGGCTGCGGTTGATGCTCTCGGCCAGTTCCTCGTCCTCGGGGGCGGTGGCCATGTAGGCGACGCAGGGATTCCCGTCACGCCCGGCGCGGCCGACCTCCTGGTAATAGCGGTCTGTGGTTTCCGGGAGGCAGGCGTGGACCACGGTTCGCACGTCGGCGAGGTCGACGCCCAGACCGAAGGCCGAGGTGCCCACCACCACGTCGAAGCGAGTAGCCTCAGGCCCGGCCGGGGTCGCTCCCGCCCAGCCTTCGAGAGCCTGCCGCCGCTGGTCGTCAGTGGACTTTCCGGTGACCTGGGTGACGCGGCGGAAGCCGGCCTGGCGGAGCCGTTCAACCCAATCGACGGCGTCCTTGACGCGGGTGGTGTACAGAACCAGGGGTCGCGGCAGCATGGCGACTGCCTCGATGACGGCTTGGTCTCGACTCTGGCCGTCTGGGCAGGTGTCGACGTAGTAGCTGGGCTCGTGCCGGAGTTGGGAGGCCCATACGACTTGGGTCTGCCCTTCCTCGGCGAACAACTGCTCCAGAAGGCCGACCTGCTGGTGGGTGAGCGTGGCACTCATCGCCACGGTCACTGGCGCGTGGCCGTTGGGGGCCTTGCGCAGCCAGGTACGCCGGTGGCTGGCCATAGTTTGGAACTCGGGCCGAAAGCCGGTGCCCCACTGTTCTACCAGGTGCGCCTCGTCGATGACGAAGTACTGCAGCAGTCCGGCTTCGGCTGCGTCCTCCAGGGGCTTCTTCAGCGCCGTCACTACCGCTTCGGGGGAAGTAAACAGCACGCGTTGGCGACCGGTTCGGACGTCGTCGCAGATCTGTCGTTTGACCTCCTGCGGCATGCCGCCGGTGTAGGCATAGCGGCCGGTTGGGCTCTGCCTGCCGTGGCGCGCAAGGGCGGCCTGCGTCCTAGCCTCCATGTCCAAGGCGAGAATGACTGTGGGGACGACCACGATGGACACTCCCGCGCGGGCGCCTGCCAGCAGCGTTGCGGCTTGGGCGACTGCGGTTTTGCCGTGGCCGGTCGGCAGGCACACGATAGTTGTGCTGCCCGCGGGCGCCAGCGCGATGGCCCGTGCGGCTTGCTGCTGTCCGACGGAGACGTATTCCTGGTAGCCGAGGGCCTCGGTCCAATAGGGGTCGGCCGGCTGGAAGACGAGGTGACGCCGGTGCGGTGAGTCCTCTCCGAGGTGGATCTGCTTCAGGTCCTCCCGTGCGCTCTCCAGCGCTTGGGGTGTCAGAGCGCGCGGGTGCCACTCCCGCGCGAAGACACGCAGTCCGCGTCCCGCGGGTAGTGTCCTGCACGCCATCTGGCCCCACTGCTCGCGGTTAGGCAGAGCCGCATCCAACGGCACTTCTAGGCCGGCATGGTTGCCCCTGACCGCCGCCTCCAGCAAGACTTGGCGAGTCAGGGCGGCGATGTCGCGCCAGTCGACCGCATTCGTGCGGTCGGCCGCCCGGTCGGCCAGAGCGTCCCTGAGCCGCCGCAGCGTCCCCGTCGCCGTCGTCGCGGGCACCTCGGGCCAGGCCGAAAACAACTCCTGGGCGTGCGCCCACAAATCAGCCACGGTGGTTAACCGCCCGGTACCCACCGCGCACGATGCAGGTGGCGGCAACCACACGCACCGAAGGATGGCTCAGTCCCTCTGTCAACTCCTCTGCCACGGCAACATCCAGCAGGTAGCTCTCGGTATCGCCTAGTAGATGGCCGGCCGCCTGCCGCGCCTGCGCCTGCGCGGCCGCCACGGCAAGTTGTTGTCGCGCCTGCTCCTGAGCATGGAGGCACTTGCTCACCAGATCGGTCGCCCGGACGAGGTGGGCGTGAGCAACGTCCTGAGCCGCTTCGGCCGCCCGCCTGTACTCCGGCCCGCCTCCGAACACGGCGACCAGTTGCTGATGGTTTGTGAAATTATAGTTTTGGTCGCCCGGTTTGCCATAAGGGGCTTCCAGCCAGGCACACGCCTTGGCATTGGTGAGGACCCCGCGCTGTCCAGCCGGCACCCAAATCTTGCGGGTGAACGGTGCTAGCAAGCGGTCGGCCTGGCGCCGCAGCGCTCGCCTGGCCTCTGGCACGTCATCGACACGCTCCAGGGCGGAGTCGATGTCGGCCTCCACGAGGTATTCCAATCCGAAGTATGCCTCGTCAGCGCCTCGGCAGGCCGGATCAAAGCGTCGGAAGGCCGTGGCCTGTCCGCGTTCGTCGGCGAAGACGATGCTGGCGAGCATATCGACAAAGGGGTTGCCCGCGCGGAAGAGCCGGGTCCCCGGCGCACGCAGGGCGGCTGACCGGTTGAACACGCCCTGGGACATGTGAGGGTGAATGCTGTCGGTGGCCGCTTTGTGGCGTCGGGGGTCGATCAGGGGGCGCGAGGAGGCAACATCGAACCGGTCACGTTGGTGACCGGCAACAGTACGGATGTCGTGGCGGAAGCGCAGCCCACCACTGCTGTCATCAGCGTAGTGCACCAAGTCTTCCCGCAACGTTCGCCATTCCTGTTCGAGGCGATCGAGTGCGCTCGTGGTCTGACGGGCCTGTTCCGACGTCTCATGGATGGACTCCAACATGTCCATTCTGTCGATGTCCCGCTTGGCCTCGCGGAGGTTCTCGCGCAGGTCAGGTGCCAGAGTAGTGAGTCCGGCGGGACCGTCGGCCAGCGCCTTTCGCCACACCACGGTCAGCCCTTCTGCGATGATGTCCTGCAGGGTCGAAACTGATGCGGTGAATAGGCCGTACCCCTCGTGGAGGAGGGCGGCCCAGGCCCCGGAAAACATCTCGTTACCTTCGCGGTCACCGACGCGGAACTGCTGCGCGGGCCGATTCTGCCGCAACGACTCCACGCCCCGGTAGCGATCCACCCTGCCGATCCGCTGCTCCAGGCGGTTGGGGGACCAAGGCAGCCGCATGTGCACCACCGTGTCGGCGACCTGAAGGTTCAGTCCGTCCTCGGCCGATGTGTCAGCGACAAGGACCTGACACAGTCCCGCGGCCTGCGGGGCACGCCATGCCTGCACCACACGTTCGCAGGCATCCGCACTAGTTGCCGTCGTGTGCAAGCCCACCACCGTGGTTGAGGCATGGGCGTCACCGAGCGCAGTCGCCACCTGAGTGGCGAGAGAACCTGCACCACAAAAGATCACCACCTTGGTCCCGCGACGGATCACTGGCGCCAACAGTTGGGCGAGGGCCGAGCGCGCGGTGGCAGCGGGCAAGTTGGCGCACTGCTGGGTGTAGGTCTCCAGCAGGGTGCTTTCGGCCGGCAGCGTCCGCGGCGCGGCGAGCAGTTGTCGCTCCTGTTCGGTGAGTCCAGCACTGTCAGCGGCGGATCGGTCGTGATGGATACGCCAGCGCAGAGCGCGCAGCAGGTCCTCCGCCAGACCGCCGGCCCGGGAGGCCAGCACCGCCAATGCCATGGCGAAGGCTGCGTACTGGGTGTTGCTGCCCCCAGCGTCCATCAAGTCGTCGGTGACGAGCATGCGCCACTCGAGCAGCAGCGCCTGGCTCAAGTGGTGTTCTTCGAAATCCACCGCGAGCAGACGCGGCCGGGTGCGTCCTCTCACCTCGTAGGGCACCAGGTCCGATCCTTCATCATCCTGCAGCACGGAGGCGCGACGGTGACGGATGACTCGCCGGTGCAGGCGGTAGGTCTCGCCGAGGTGAGCCCTCAGGCGCTCAACACGCAGGCCCAGTTCAGGGGCCTGATCCTCATCCGTCAACTCATCGTCATCGGTAAGGAGGGCCAGTACGTCGGCAGCCAAGTCCTCAAAGCGTGCGTCGAACGGCAGGAGTTCTCGCAGGCTCTTGATGGTCATCGGCAGTAGCGCGGGAAAGTAGGAATCCAGTTGGAACACGCCATCGGCCAGGTCTTTGCGCCGCCGGTAGCGCTCCTCGAATGCGGCACGGTCGTCCCACCGATACAGGTCCTTGTCCAGTAGATGCAACAGGCCGAGGTGGGTGACGTAGTGAGAGGTGACCGGAGTGGCCGACAGTAGCAGCAGTCGCACGGCCGAGTGGGCGATGCCGCACAGTTCCCGGTACGGGGATTGCGTCGGCTCGACGATGTCGTGGACGAGGAGATGCGCCTCGTCCACGACGAGGAGATCGACGTCCCGGTAGGTCTCCCACTCGAGGGGGGTCTCGTGGCTAGTAAAAGTGATGCGCGCATCAGGGAAGTCGTCGATGAAGAACTTCTCCAGCAGCTCGCTACGCCACTGCCTCACCAGGGGTTGGGGCGTGACAATGACGACGCTCGCGCGAGGGTCGTCGATCAACGTCTGGCGAATGACGTAGCCGGCCTGGACGGTTTTTCCGAGCCCGACCTCATCGGACAGCAAGTAGCGCTGCACCGGGTCGGATAGGACCGTCAAAGCGGCTTGCACCTGGTGGGGGTAGATCTCCACAGCAGCGGACAGCAACGCCGGGATGCTGCCGCTCGCACTGCGCTGGGCGATCAGGCTGTGCAGCATCGGCAGGCGGGCGTCGTGGAAGTAGCCGGATTCGTTTCCTCCTGCCCCCAGCGTTGCCACCGGATTGCGTACCGGTTTGTCCCAACGCACGTGCAATTCTGCAGCTTTGACCGGCAGATGCACGTCTGGGTGATTGGGAAACTGCACATAGTACATGCCCGGGGCGCTTCCCCGCACCCGTCCCACGATCCATACGCCTGTGCTGGGATCCCGCCGGTAGACCCGCGTCTCTTCAGGCAAGGACACCGGCGTGCATGACCGCGCAGCGATGCGTTGCTGCAGCGCAACCGGTTCCGCAATCGACTCGAAGAAATCGACCCGAACGTTGTCTCCTTCATCTGCCCCTACACGCCCGACCCCCGGTGAACCGGAGAAGTAGACGAAATCCCCCACCCGCAGCCCCGACATCGCACTTCCTTCACACGCTGCTCACATCTGGCTGGTCGAAGCGTAAACCTCACGACTGACGGTGCCCCCACGAGACAAACGATCTTGGGTAGTCGCGGACCGTGGCTCCCCAGTTCCCTGCATCCCGCCGCTCACGAGTCGCCCCCCCAACATGGTCCGGCCGCCGGCCGACCGCATCCGATCACGCTTCGCTCCACTCCATCATCTGGATAGAGCAGGTGAGATCACGATAAAGACGATCACATCGTTTCGTAACCCGAACCCTCGATCCGGACACCCTGCAGTCCTCACGAAGCGACTCTCTCGGGGATCTTGATCCTGCTACTTGCCCTGCTGCCACCAGCACTCCTATTGGAGTCCTCGCCGAGTCGAGGGGGTGTGTCCAGTTAACGGCTGATCTTGGTTGTTGGGGTTCAGTTGTTGGCCGGGGTGAGCCGGCCTTCGAAGGCGATCTGGAAGGCGTTCAGGGGT
>NZ_JOHY01000039.1 GCF_000721495.1 Streptomyces sp. NRRL F-5123 | reverse complement strand
AGACGGCATACGAGATTTCTGCCTGTCTCGTGGGCTCGGAGATGTGTATAAGAGACAGGGGTGGGGGCCAGGCGGCTGGGCGCGAGGGATTCCGCGGGGGTGGTGAAGGGGCGCGGCGCGCCCCGGGCGTCGAGGAGGGGCGGGCGGCGGGCGGGGGGGTGGGCCACCACGCCGAGGTAGCTCTCCCGGAAGGCGTCCACGGACGCGCCGACCGTGAAGAGGGCGAGCGCCCGTTCGCGGGCCGCGGCGCCGAGCCGGGCAGCGCGCCCGGGGCCGCGCAACAGGCCGAGGGTCGCCTCGGCGAGCGCCTTCGGATTGCGCGGCGGCACCACCAGCCCCGTCCCGCCGATGACCTCGCGCACCGCACCGACGTCCGTCGACACGGTCGGCCGCCCGCAGAACATCGCCTCGACCAGGCTCAGCGGAAAGCCTTCCGCGCAGCTCGACAGCACCACGACATCGCCCGCCGCATACGCGTCCGCAGCCTCCGGCGCACCCGGCGAGCCGATCTCCTCGAAGCTCACCGGGCTCTCCCCCACCGCGTGCGCGTCCGCCGCCTCGTCCGGGAAGAGCTGCGCCGCGAGCGTGCGGCAGTGGCCGAGGTAACCCGCTGCGCGCTCGTCCGCCGCCGGGGCGTGGAATATCCGCAGCCGCGCCTGCGGCTCCTCGCGGCGTATCGCGTCGAAGGAGTGCAGCAGCGCGATGAGGTCCTTCGCGGGGTCGGCCCGGCCCACCCACGCGACCGTGGGGTCCGCGTGCGCGGCCTGCTCCTCCGCGTTGGCCGCGGCCTCCGCCGCCGCCCCGGCCCGCGCGAAGCGCCCCGCGTCGATCCCGGGATGGATCGTGCGCATCCGCTCCCGCGGCGCCCCGCACCGCTCCTGCCAGCGGCGCACGTGCGCGGACCCGGGCGTGACGAGCGCGGCCTGCCGGTAGGCCTCGCCGGACAGCAGCCGGTGCAGGTCGCCGAGCAGCGCCCGTACGGCCGGGGGCAGCCCGGCTGCCCGGTGCGCGAGCAGTGCCTCACGTGCGCGGACGGTGTACTCGGTGACGATGAGCGGCGTACCGCAGAACCGTTTGGCCATCAGACCCGGCAGCGCGGCGGGCCCACCGGACACCGCATGGCACACGTCCACCGCGCCCAACTCCGCCGGGCCGTACCACTGCGCGGACAGCGGACGCAGCTGGCGCTCCAACTCGTCGACGACGGTCAGCAGCTCCGTCACCACGATGTCGCCGAGCACCGGGCGCACACCGGGCGCCCGGCACGCCGCCTCCAGCTCGACGAGCGCGTCGTCCCCGCGCAGCAGCGCGGACAGCACACCGGGGCGCTCCTGGGCGAGGTCCCCGAGGGCGTACAACCCGCAGGCGAAACGGTCCGCCCGCCGTGCGGAACTCCCCACGTCCGCACCCGCCAGCGCCCCCGCCAACTCGCGGAAACCCGTACGGAAGGCACCCCGCACCACCCGCCCGCCACCGGGCGCCTGAGCCGCCGGAGGACCCCACAACCGCTCCTGCCGCAGGCGGCCCACGTGGGACGGCATCTCGACCTGGCCGGCCGCCTCGGTCCGCGGCGAGCGGCTCAGGGCGTACACATCGAAGTCGTGGTGGGGCAGACCGCGCACGAGGCGGTCGCACCAGGCGCTTCCCTCACCTCTTGCGTACGGGTAGCCACCCTCGGTAAGCAATCCAATCCGCACGGGTCCGGCCCTTCTCGTCCGTCGCGCCCGGCGGGGTCGTGTCCCGCCCGGCGCGACGACCGTATTGCGCCGTCCGGGCATGGCGGCGGACGGTTGTCCGCGACGCCATCAAAAGGGGTGAACGGGCGTAACCTCTCCCAACGCCGGGCGTTGCGCCGCCTTCCGCGGGTGGGTATCGCGGCTTTCCGGCCGCTGGGGTGCCCGCGCCTGACGGCGCGGGGTGATTACCACCCCCACCACCGGTGCAGACGCGACCTCGACTGACGGCCCCCTGCGGCGGTGCACCAACGCCGGGGTCGAACCGCAGTCCCTCGCACACCCACCCCCACCGGCAGGCAGCCGCCGACGAAACGCAGGAGGGGGACGATCCGGGGGTGCCCCCGCAGGAATGCGCACCCACTCCCCTACCGACTCGGGGAGAGGTCGGACGCGCATTCCGAGGAGGTACCCCCGGAGTGGCCCCCGACCAAGCCCCGACAGGGGCGCCCGCCGGGTACACCGGGGGCGCGTGAGGGCACCTCCCAGGCGAAGCTCCGGGGGAGAACGGCGCGAACAACCACCCACCGGCGGACGATCGCGCAACGAACCGCACCACGCAGTGAGAAGCGCCTACGGATAAGGCCAAGCATTCGGCTCGCAGCTCGGCCCGCCGTTCAGCGAGAGGAACTTCGTCTGCTGCATCATCACGGGCGCCGGCGCCCCAGCCGTGGGGCACCCCGCGTGGTGGTGCCCCAACCGGTGCCCCACCTCGTGATTGATCAGCATCTGGCGATACGCGTGCATCAGCTCCGGCCCGAACGTATCCGCCCCCTGCGCCCAGCGGTACGCGTTGATCATCGTCCGCGGCGTCGAAGCCGCATCGCACGACACGTTGTCGATCGTCGTGTCGAGCCCCGCCCTCGCGCACCACTTCGCCGTCGTGCCGGGACTGGCCAGCGTCACGACGATGTCCGCGTCACCGGTGGCGACCCGCTCGAAGGTCATGGTGCCGCCGTGGCCCCAGCTGCGGTCGTCGTTGAGGGTGCGGAAGACGGTGTCGCTGAAGAGCTGCGGGTCCAGCGGGAGGCCGCGTTCGACGTCGACCCGGAAGGTCATGACCTTGCCCTTGCCGGGCGCGGCCTGGTGGCCGGGGACGGTGTCGAAGGCGCCGGAGAGCTTGAGGTCGGGGGCCAGCGGGTACTGCAGATCCATCTGCTGGGCGTACGTGAGCAGCGGCGCGGCCGACGTGGTGGGGGCCGCGCCGGTGCCGGGCGCGCCGGCGTACGAGGGGGTGGCCTCCGGCGAAGGGACGTCCGCGGTGGTGGGGTCGGGGCCGGGGTGCTTGCGCCCGAGGCCCGAGAGCGGGTTGCCGGTGGTGACGGCGGCGACGGTCACGACGGCCGCGGCGGCGATCCCGGTGATGCCCGTGATCGTCCAGGCCCGGCCGGGCCTGCGGCGGGGCGCGGTCTCGGCGGGTTCGGCCGGGAGGACGGGCCCCGGCTCGGCGGCGGGGGCGGAGACCGGAGCGGGCGGCTCGAAGGCGTCCAGGAACTCCTGCCGGGGCCGCGGCACACTGCGGCCCGGCGGGTGGACGCGCGGTCCGCGCAGCTCCGCGGCGGTGGCGGCGTCCTGCGCGGCCCAGCCCTCGGCCCATTCCTCGACGGGGTCGAAGGGCAGGTTGCGGCGCCGCACGGTGTCGTCGGCCCAGGTGTCGGGCGCGCCCCAGGCCGCGTGCTCGGGGTGCTCGGGGTGGTGCGGCGGCCGGGCGTCCAGGTGCCTCGGGCGTACGGCGGCGAAGGCGCCGGAGTCGACGAAGGGGTCGAACGGCTCGGTGTACGGCCCGACGGGTGTGCGCCGCCGGCGCCCGCTGCCGGGCGTACCCAGCGCGGTACCGGGAGGCGCGAAGGTCCCCACCCCCGGAGCGCCACCCGACCGCGGGATGCCCCCCGTTTCCGGAGAGCCCGCCGCACGCGAGGCGTCCCCCACCCGCGGAAGGCTCCCCGTCTCGGGGGAACCCCCCGCCGGCGTGAACGCATCGGCCTCCGGCGAGCCCCCCGGCTGCGGAAAGCCCGCCTGCGGGAAGCCGCCGGTCTGCGCGATGCGGTTGTCGGGGCCGTCCTGGCCGTCCCGCGCGCTGTGTTTGCCCACGCCCTCGATCAGCTCCCGCTTGCCGCAGTGCTCATGCCCGTCGACGTCCCCGGTGTGCCGGGGGCAGCCGCGGCGCCCGCCGCGCCCGCCGCACCCGGCGCGCCCGTCGCACCGGTCGCACCGGTCGTCGCCGAGACGCTACCCGCGGCGGCGCCGTCGTGGGGCCGGGCGGCGATTTCCTGGCGGAGATCGCGGAAAGCCCGGTCGACGAGCCGCGGGTGCTCCATCATGGCGACGTGCCCGCTGCCGGGGATGGTCAGCAGCCGCGGGTCGCGGAAGGTCCGGTAGGCGCGGCGTGCCATGCGGTAGGACACCAGCTTGTCGCGTACACCGTAGACCAGCAGCGTCGGCGCGAGGACGCGCTCGGCCTGCCGCCACAGGGCGTGCTGCCCACCCAGTGTGTACGCGTTGACGATGCCGCGGGTGGAGCGGATCGTCGCGTCCCAGAAGTACGGCAGGTCGATACGTCGCCGGTATTCGGCCGCCGCGGCGGCGCGCTCGGCGGGCCCGACGACCGAGGGGTCGGCGTAGCACAGCGACAGCAGCGCCTGGGTGCGGCGCTCCGCGGACCAGCGGCGGGTGGCCCGCAGGTAGAGCGCGGGGGTGCCGGGCAGGGCGGCGAGCGCGGTGGGCAGCGCGGTGGACTGGACGCGCAGTTCGGGAAGCGCGGGTGACACCAGCGTGAGGGTGCGGACGAGGTCGGGCCGGGCGGCGGCGACCTTGACGGCGACGGCGCCGCCCATCGAGTTGCCGAAGAGATGCACGGGCCCGCGGCCCTCGGCGTCCAGCAGCCGGACGACGGCACGGGCGTGCGCGGCGACGGAGTAGTCGCCGTCGTCGGGCGGCGGGGAATGGCCGAAACCCGGCAGGTCCGGCGCCTGGACGTCGAGGATGTCGTGGAGCGAGGCCATGAGCGCGGACCAGTTCTGCGACGAGCCGCCGAGGCCGTGCACGAACAGCGCGGGTTCGGCGGAGGCGGCGTCACGGGGGCCGTCCGCCGCGGGTTCGCGGGAGCGGACGAGCAGGCTGAGGCCGGAAAGCCGCACGGTCCTGGACGTCTCCCCGTCGGCGAGCACGGGGCCCGCCGGGGGTACGGACGCCGGAGGGGCGCCGGGTCGGGAGTAGTCCGTCGAGGCCATGGACCGATGTTACGAGACGATCACGTGAACGGTCGTGTGTTCGTCCGCACACAGGAGAACAGAACCGGCCGTCGGACGGTTGCCGCGCCGCGAATGGGTAGCCGACGGGTGAGCGCGCCGCCGCCCGGCCGGGGGGCGCGCGCCCGCGGTGCGCGCGCGTCCCCGTGCTCCTAGGCTCCGAGGAAGAGCCGCGCGGGGCGCACGGAGTGCCGCGGGGACGGGCCGGGAAGGGCCGGCGGAGGCCGGAGCGGGCCCGAACGCGAGCAACGCGAGGAAGGAGTGGCGTCATGTCCGACGAGATCCCCCGGATCGCACAGATCGAGCGGGAAGCCGACGAGGACGACAACGCCGCCGTGGAGAACGCGCACGGCGATCTGGAACTGGAGGCCCCGGAGGCCGACAGCGCCGAGCAGCGCACCGACCTGCTCCAGCACCGCGACGAGCCGGCCACCTCCTGGCCCGCGGACCGGGACGGGGAGGCCAACCCCGCGGACACCGCCGAGCAGCGCCGGGTGGTCGAGATGGACGAGGACGAGGACGAGGGCCGCCGGTGAACCGCACGTGTCCGGTCACCGGGCGCGTCCTGCGCGGTTCCAGTACGTGAGAATGTGCCGTCGTACGGCGCGCAGTCTCGTTACCCAAAAGTACGATGGCCAGCGCAACCCACGTTCCTTCGTTCATCCGTTCGTTCATCCGTTCGTTCCGCAGAATTGGGAGGCGGCGTGACAGCCATCGAGCAGACCCAGGCACGGCCGCGCGGCACCCGCCTGCCCCGCAGGGCCCGACGCGAGCAGCTCCTGGGCGCGGCCCAGGAGGTCTTCGTCGCGCAGGGTTATCACTCGGCCGCGATGGACGACATCGCCGAGCGGGCCGGCGTCAGCAAACCGGTGCTCTACCAGCACTTCCCGGGCAAGCTGGAGCTGTATCTCGCACTGCTGGACCAGCACTGCGAGTCACTGCTGCAGTCGGTGCGCGGCGCGCTGGAGTCCACGACGGACAACAAGAAGCGCGTCGAGGCGACGATGGACGCGTATTTCGCCTACGTCGAGGACGAGGGCGGCGCCTTCCGGCTGGTCTTCGAGTCCGACCTGACGAACGAGCCCGCGGTCCGGGAGCGGGTGGACAAGGTCTCGCTGCAGTGCGCCGAGGCGATCAGCGAGGTCATCGCGGAGGACACCGGGCTCGCGCGCGAGCACTCCATGCTGCTGGCGGTCGGGCTGGGCGGTGTCTCCCAGGTGGTGGCGCGCTACTGGCTGGCCAGCCGCAGCGAGGTGCCGCGGGACACCGCGGTGCAACTCCTGACGTCGCTGGCCTGGCGCGGCATCGCCGGCTTCCCGCTGCACGGCGCGGAGGGCCACCACGCCCCCGAGGACGGCCCGCGCTCCTGAGTCCCCTGCCGGCCGGACGGCGGTCCGGCCGGGTGTTCGCTCACGGCGTGTACGAGGCGCTGATCGCGCACCGTCCGGCCGGGCTACGCTGAGCAGCGTAACGGCGCGACCAACCGCGCACACCGCCAGACCATCGGAGGTAACCAAGCCGTGGAGGTCAAGATCGGCGTGCTGCACGCGCCGCGCGAGATCGTCATCGAGAGCGCGCAGTCGGTGGACGAGGTCGAGCAGGCCGTCGGCGACGCACTCGCCGGTGACGCCAAGCTGCTCAGCCTGGTCGACGAGCACGGGCGCAAGGTGCTCGTTCCCGCCGTTTTGCGCGGCCGTCCCTCCGGGTAGGACGTGAGTGCACAGGTCCGTCTCACCGCGCCGCTGGAGGGGATTGTGATCATCCTGCAGATCACCGGCTATGCCGTGCTCGGGCTGCTGGCGGCCTTCGCCGCCGCCCGGCTGTTCCCCTCCCGGCTTCCGGACGCCGGCCTGCTGCTGCTCACCGGCGTGATCGCCGCCCTGACGGGCGGCCTCGTCGCCTACACGGTCTTCGGCGGCGGCCACCCCGAGGCGAGCTTCGCGGCGGCCTTCGCGACGTCCGCCGCCGGCCTGAGCGTGATCGCCAGCCCCGCGAGGCGGGGGCGGCACGCGAAGGTCACCTCGCCGGGGGCGTGACCAGCGGGCCGACGTGCACGACCTTGGGCAGCTCGACCACCTTGACCGACGAGGGCGGCGGCACCGGCCCGCCCGGCCGCTGCCCGGGGTGGTCGACGACGCCGGTCGCCAGCAGTGCCGACCCCCTGACGGTGGTCTTCCCCTGCCAGTGGATCCGGTCGGTCGACCCGCGGTAGGCGTACGTCCTCGGGTCGAGGATCAGCTCGGCGTCGCTGGGCAGCCGGATGGCATGCTTCTCGTGGAGTTCGGTGAAGTGGAAGCCCACCGCGACACCGGGCCGCCCCTTGACGTCCCGGGCGCCGCGGTCCAGCAACTGGACGCCCGGGATCAGCGCGACCGCGCGGTAGAGGGCCGCGGTGACGTGCGGCGGCACCGCGTCGGGCAGCGACAGCAGGTCCGAGAGCAGGTCGAACTGCTCGTCGGGTGCGGTGAGGGGGACCGGTCCGGCGAAGAACGGGTCGCTGCTGAGCCTGCGCAGCAGGGCGTGCGGCTCGCCGGGCATCCGCGCCAGTCGCCGGAAGGTCTCCTGCGGCCAGTCGCCGGGCTCGCCGCGGTCGTACACCGGGGGCGTCGCCCCGCTGGGCAGCACGGTCACGACGACCGGGGCGGGTCCGTTCTTCGGAGCGTGGCCGAGCATCGCGGTCCGCGCGCCGTCGTAGCGCGTCCACTCCTCGTTGACGCGGCAGGTGTCGTGCGGGCAGTCGTACGTGCGCACGTACAGCCACTGGTCCGGGGCCGGCTGCGCGCCGCCCCTGGACTCCGCGTAGGTCGCGGCGGCTTCCAGCACCTGCGCCACCGTCCGGACGCGCGGCGCGGCTGCGGGTCCCGCCGCGCCGGGCCCCGCCCCGCCGGCCGCCGTCAGCACGCCCGCGGTGACGCCCGCCGCGGTCAGCGCGGCCAATGCCGCCCGGCGCGGGCGCGTACCGGCGGCGGCGCGGACCAGGAGCGCGAGGCGGCGGCTCCGCGGGGAGCCGTCCGCGACGGCGTTCAGCAGCTTCCAGCGCCCGGCGGCGAGCCGGGCCGCGTCCGGCGCAGGGGCGTCGGCGCGCAGTTCGCGCAGCGCAGTCATCTCATCCATGGTCGTCCCCCTCCGGGGTGAGCTGCGGGTCGATGCCGGGGAGCGCGGCGCGCATCTTGCGCCGGGCGCGGTTCAGCCGGGAGCGCACGGTGCCCAGCGGGATGCCGAGGGCGGTGGCGACCTCCTCGTACGAGAGGTCGGCCCAGGCGATGAGGAGCAGCACGTGCCGGTCGCCCTGGGAGAGCGAGCGCAGGGCCGCGGCGAGTGCGGCGCCGGAGGCCTGGGCGGTGACACGGCCCTCGACGGCGTCGGTGTCGGGCGTGAAGCTGCGGGCGACGGGGTCGGCACCGGTCCTGGCCCAGGCCCGGTAGGCGCGCTGCTCGCTGCGGTGGTGCCGGCTGATGAGGTTCGCGGCGATGCCGTAGAGCCAGGGGCGCGCCTCGGGGCGGCTCATGTCGTAGCGCTCGCGGCGGCGGAAGGCGATCAGGAAGGTCTCGCCGACCACGTCGTCCGCGAGGTCGGCGCCGAGCCGCCGGGTGACGTAGCGGTGCAGGCCGGCGGCATGCCGGTCGTAGAGCCCGGCGAAGGCCTCGGGCTCCCGGGTGGACCGCGCGATGAGCGCGGCGTCGGCGGAGGCGGAGGCCGGGACGGAGGCGGGAGAAGCCGGGGCGGGCGCGCCCGGCGCGCCCGCCGGGCCGTCCGGTAAGGCGGGCGGTCCCTGCGCGGGGGAGGGCCGTAGGGGAGCGATCACGGGACTCCGTTCTCGGAGGTTCTCGGGTGCGGTACGGGCCCGCCCGCGGCGGGCCCACCCTTTCTCTCCCGAAGTCCCGGATCGGGTTCACGGCTCCCGCCGGACGCGGCTGCCGCGCTGCTACGCGGCCAGGCCCAGCGCCGCCATCCGCTTGGTGTGCGCCTCGGTGATCCGGGAGAACATCCGGCCGACCTCGGCCAGGTCGAAGCCGTCGGCGACCCCGCCGACCAGCATCGTCGAGAGCGCGTCCCGGTCGGCGACCACGCGCTGCGCCTGCGACAGCGCCTCGCCCATCAGCCGCCGCGCCCACAGCGCGAGCCGGCCGCCGACACGCGGGTCCGCGTCGATCGCGGCGCGCACCTTCTCGACCGCGAAGCTCGCGTGCCCGGTGTCGTCGAGGACGGCGAGCACCAGGGTGCGGGTGTCGCCGTCCAGCCGGACGGCGACCTCGCGGTAGAAGTCGGACGCGATCGAGTCGCCTACGTACGCCTTGACCAGGCCCTCCAGCCAGTCCGACGGCGCGGTCTGGCGGTGGAAGTCGTCCAGCGCGGTCGCGAAGGGCTCCATCGCCTCGTGGGCCGCCTCGCCGACCTCGGTGAGCCGGTCGCGCAGCCGCGCGAAGTGGTGGAACTCGGCGGCGGCCATCGCGGCCAGCTCCGCCTTGTCCTCCAGGGTCGGTGCGAGCTTCGCGTCCTCCGCGAGCCGTTCGAACGCGGCCAGCTCGCCGTATGCCAGCGCGCCCAGCAGATCGACGACCGCGGCGCGGTAGCGCGGGTCCGCGGCGGCCGCCGCCCAGTCCTGCGCGGCGATCCCGGTCGGCTTCGCCTCCTCCCCGGTCGTGTCCGCGGGCGTGGCGGGCTCCGCCGGCTCGGAGCCGGCGGGCTTGGTGGTGTCGTCAGGCGTCTCCATGCGGGGCACAATAACCAAGTCGCGGGTGCGCGCCGACACCCTCCGCGTGACCCGATGATGTCCCGAACGAAACATTTGAACGGGTGCAGCTACGTGTTTCCGGGGTAGAGTGGTAATGCACCCGCCGTTCACCGGCCTGGTTCCTGTCCGGATCCGGTCCGGTTCTTTTCCCCGGCGGGCGACGTGTGCAACACCTGGATGCCCGGTCGGTGGCCCGATCGGCTCCGCCCCGACCGCCCTCCCGTCATCGGGAGGGGCCCACTCGCGGCACAGCGAGGGCAGCGGTCCCGCGCTTCGCAGCCCCAGGCTGTACGACACCTCTGCGCGGTCAGTGACCCGCACCGGTTCCGCCGGTGCGCCCGGCCACTCGACCCCCCTTGCCGGACAGTGCCGCGTCTCACAGAAGAGGCAAGCATCCTGACCACCACGACCCCCACGACATTTCGCAGTCTCGGCATCCTCCCGGAGACGGCCGAGGCCCTCGAAGCCGTAGGCATCACCACGCCCTTCCCGATCCAGGAGATGACGCTCCCGGTCGCCCTCGCGGGCAACGACGTCATCGGCCAGGCCAAGACCGGCACGGGCAAGACCCTCGGCTTCGGCCTCCCGCTGCTGGAGCGCGTCACCGTCGCCGCCGACGTCGAAGCCGGCCGCGCCACGCCCGAGCAGCTGACCGACATGCCGCAGGCGCTCATCGTCGTCCCCACCCGTGAGCTGTGCCAGCAGGTGACCAACGACCTGCTCACCGCGGGCAAGGTCCGCGCGGTCCGCGTGCAGGCCATCTACGGCGGCCGCGCGTACGAGCCGCAGGTCGAGGCGCTGAAGAAGGGCGTCGACGTGATCGTCGGCACCCCGGGCCGGCTGCTGGACCTCGCCGGCCAGAAGAAGCTCAGCCTGCGCCAGGTCCGCACCCTGGTGCTGGACGAGGCCGACGAGATGCTCGACCTGGGCTTCCTGCCCGACGTCGAGAAGATCATGGCGATGCTGCCGGCCAAGCGGCAGACGATGCTGTTCTCGGCCACCATGCCGGGCGCGGTCATCAGCCTGGCCCGCCGCTACATGTCGCAGCCCACCCACATCCGCGCGACCGCGCCGGACGACGAGGGCGCGACGGTCGCGAACACCACGCAGCACGTCTTCCGTGCCCACTCCCTCGACAAGGTCGAGCTGGTCTCCCGGATCCTGCAGGCCGACGGCCGCGGCCTGGCGATGATCTTCTGCCGCACCAAGCGCACCGCCGCCGACGTGGCCGAGCAGCTGGAGCGCCGCGGCTTCGCCTCCGGCGCCGTGCACGGCGACCTCGGCCAGGGCGCCCGCGAGCAGGCGCTGCGCGCCTTCCGCAACGGCAAGGTCGACGTCCTCGTCTGCACCGACGTGGCCGCGCGCGGCATCGACGTCGAGGGCGTCACGCACGTCGTCAACTACCAGACGCCCGAGGATGAGAAAACCTATCTGCACCGCATCGGCCGCACCGGTCGCGCGGGCGCGTCGGGTACCGCGATCACGCTCGTCGACTGGGACGACATCCCGCGCTGGCAGCTGATCAACAAGGCGCTCGACCTCTCCTTCAACGACCCGGAGGAGACCTACTCGACGTCGCCGCATCTGTACGAGCTGCTGGGCATCCCGGTCGGCACGAAGGGCATACTGCCCCGGGCCGAGCGCACCCGCGCGGGTCTCGACGCAGAAGAGGTCGAGGACCTGGGCGAGACCGGCGGCCGCGGCGGCGGCGGTGGCCGCAGCGGCGGCCGGGGCCGCGGCGGACGTACGGGCCCTGCGCCCGCCGCCGAGGAGCGCCAGCCCCGCGCCCCCCGCACCCCGCGGCAGCGCCGCCGGACGCGCGGCGGCCAGTCGGGCGCCGAGGGCGCCGAGGGCGCCGAGAACGCCGTCGCCGGTACGGAGACGGCCGCCGAGGCCGCCGAGCCGGCCGCCGGCGGAGCGCGTACTCCGCGCCGCCGCCGCCGGACGCGCAACGGAGCCGCCGGGTCGGCCGTGACGCCGGTGGCGCCCGCGGCCGAGACGGTCGAGGTGCCTGCGACGCCGGTCGCCGAGGAGGCTCCCGCCGCTCCGGCTACCGCTCCCGAGGAGGCGCCGAAGGCTCCGCGCCGCCGGACCCGCAAGGCCGCGGCGCCGGCTGCGGAGGCCGAGGCCGTGGCCGTGGCCGTGCCGGTGACGCCGGTCGAGCCCGCCACGGAGGAGGACGCGGCTCCCAAGCGCCGCCGGACGCGCAAGGCCGCGGCCCCCGCCGCCGAGGCCGTCGCCGAGCCGGTCACGCCGGTCACGCCGGTCGCCGACGAGGCCCCCGCCGCGCCCCGCCGCCGCACCCGCAAGGCCGCCGAGGTCGTCCCGGCTCCCGCCGAGGCGCCGGAAGCCGAGGAGGCCCCGAAGGCACCGCGCCGCCGCACCCGCAAGGCTGCCGAGGTCGTCCCGGCTCCCGCCGAGGCGCCGGAGGGCGAGGACGCCCCGAAGGCACCGCGCCGCCGCACCCGCAAGGCCGCGGCCCCGGCCGAGCAGGACGCCTGACGGTCCGGCCACGTAACACCGAGCACCCCCGGCCCCATCCGGCCGGGGGTGTTTCATGCCGAGCGGCAACCTCTCGGACATATGCACCGCGTAATCTCGCTGCATGAGCCGACCGACCACCCTGGATCTGCCGGCGCACGCCTCGGCGCGCCGGCTGGAGACCTCCCGCGGTTCCTTCGCCGCCCTCGACGCCCCGTCGGCGCCCGAGGCGCCCGCGGCCCGCGGCACCGCGCTGCTCGTCCCCGGTTTCACGGGCAGCAAGGAGGACTTCCTCGACCTGCTCGCCCCGCTGTCCGCCGCGGGCTTCCGGGTCGTCGCGGTGGACGGCCGCGGCCAGTACGAGTCGGGCGGCCCCCGCGACGAGGCCGCGTACGCGCAGGACCAGCTCGCCGCCGACGTCACCGCGCAGGGCGCCGCGCTCGCCGCCGCCACCGACGGCGGCCCGCTGCACGTCCTGGGCCACTCCCTCGGCGGCCACATCGTCCGGGCGGCGCTGCTGGCGGACGGCCCCGGCCCCTGGTCGTCGGTCACCCTCATGAGTTCGGGCCCGGCGGCGATCACCGCGGCCCAGCAGGTCAGGACGCAGCTGCTGATCGACCACCTGCCGACCATGGACATGGAGACGGCCTGGTGGGCGATGCGCTCGCTGGACGCGGAGAGCTCCGGCGCCCCGGCCGGCAACGTCGTCGAGGTCCCCGCCGACGCGGGCACGGCGTGGCTCGACGACTTCCTGCACCGCCGCTGGGTCGCGACCGTGCCCGAACAGCTGATCGCCACGGCACGCCAGTTGATGACAGAACGGGATCGAGTGGCGGAACTTGCCGCCATCCCCCTGCCGAAGCTCGTACTGTCCGGAGAGGTGGACTACGCCTGGCCGGTCCCGCTGCTGGACACGATGGCGGAGCGGCTCGGCGCCAGGCGCGTCGTCGTCAAGGGCGCGGAGCACTCCCCCAACGCCGAGCGGCCGGTCGAGACGGCTGCCGCGCTCACGGCGTTCTGGACCGGCGAGAGCGACGCGACGGATAACTAGTCGGCTCCGCGCAGATTTTTATTTAGGGTAGGGAATGTTTTGAAGGGGGTGTTCGTTGACCACACATGTAACGAGGGACGAAGGGAGAAGCCCCATGCGCTTCGAGATCATGCGACTTGACGATCGGAACGGCGACGCAGTGGACAGCACCGTGGTCGACGCCTCCGCGGTCAACAAGATCGTGCAGCAGGCTGCCGCCCTCGGCCAGCGCATCTACATCCGCCCCGCCGAAGGCATCGCGGACTGACGCCGACCGACCGCCGCACGCACCGGCGCCCCGTACATCTCCTACGTACGGGGCGCTTTCGCGTGGTCCGCGGGGACGGTCAGCCGCCCTGGCCGTGGACGAAGCCCAGCACACCGTTGGCGACGGACTGCACGGCGATCGCCGACAGCAGCATGCCGGACAGCCGTGTCACCAGCACCACGCCGCCCTCCTTGATGAGCCGGATGATCGCCAGCGAGTAGCGCATCGTCAGCCACAGCACGACGTGCATCGCCAGGATCGCCAGCCACACCGAGGTCTGCTGCGCGAAGCCGTCCGCGTGCTGCACGGCGAGGATCACCGTGACGATCGCCCCCGGCCCCGCGAGCAGCGGCATCCCCAGCGGCACGAGCGCCACGTTGACGTCCCGCGTCTGCGTCGGCTCGTCCGCCTTGCCGGTCAGCAGGTCCAGCGCGATGAGCAGGAGCAGCAGCCCGCCCGCGATCCGCAGCGCGGGCACGGACACGTGCAGGTAGTCCAGGATCTGCTGCCCGCACAGCCCGAACACCACGATCACGCCGAACGCGACGCCCGCGGCCTGCGCCGCCATCCGCCGCTGGACCTTGGCCGCCCGCCCGGAGGTGAGGGCGAGGAAGATCGGTGTGATGCCGGGCGGGTCCATGATCACGAACAGCGTGAAGAACACGGACCCGAAGAGGGTGAGGTCGAACATGGCTGAGCTTTCGTCGTGAGCTGAAGGTGTCTCGCTGCCTTGCGCAGTCGGGCGCGCGGCTGCGCCGCCGGGTACTCCAGGTGCGCGCGGGGGTACCCCCACGCGGCCCCGAAACGCTCGCCCCGCGCAGCACAAATGCAGGCCCCGCGGGGCCAGTGCTGTGACCGGGAGGGTTCACCGGCTTGCGACGCCCGGCACGGCACCTCGCTGCGTTGCCGCACCGACCGAGCAGGCCCGCTACGAGGCCGATCGGCGCCTGGCGACGCACCGTACCGGACGCCGCGAGCTACCGGTGAACCCTCCCGGTCACAGCACTAGACCGCGGAGATGGGCTCCGCCCCCGTCGCGCGGGCGGCGATGTCGGCCAGCACCTCCGGAGGAGTGGTGCATGCCCCGAGGGGCACGGTCTTCCGGGTCCCGTGGTAGTCGGACGAGCCCGTCGCCAGAAGGCGAAGCTCACGCGCGAGCCCGCGCAACCGCTCGCGCGTGGCGGGCTCGTGGTCGACGTGGTCGACCTCGAGACCGTCGAGCCCGGCGGCGGCGAGTTCCGCGATCACCTCGTCCGGCACGGTCTCGCCGCGCTTGTGGGCGCCCGGGTGGGCGAAGACGGTCACACCGCCCGCCGCCTTGACGAGGCGGACCGCCTCGAAGGGGTCGAACTCCGCCTTCTCGACGTAGACCCGCCCGTCGTTGGCGAGCCACTCGGAGGTGAAGGCGTCGGAGACGGTCGGGACGACGCCCAGCTCGACCATGGCGGTGGCGATGTGCGGGCGGCCCACGGAGCCGTCCCCGGCGATCCGGGCGACCTGCTCCCAGGTGACGGGCACGCCGAGCTCCTGGAGCTTGGCGACCATGCCGTGGGCGCGCGGCACGCGGTCGTCGCGGACGAGTTCGCGCGCCTCGTGCAGCCGCGGCTCGGCGGGGTCGAAGAGGTAGGCCAGCATGTGCATGCTGATGCCGCCGACCTTGCAGGACAGCTCCGCGCCGGTGACGAGGGTGAGGCGGGTGCCGGCGAGCGCGGCGGCGGCCTCGGCGTACCCGGAGACGGTGTCGTGGTCGGTGAGGGCGACGACGTCGAGCCCGGCCGCCGCGGCATTCCGTACCAGCTCGGTGGGGCTGTCGGTGCCGTCGGAGGCCGTGGAGTGGGTGTGCAGGTCGATGCGCACGGCACGGGCTCCCGGAAGACGGCGCGGACAGCGGATGAAGCCAAGGATAGCGCCCGTCCGGGCCTGCGATTCGCAGGTGCTGTAGGGGTCAGGCCAGCAGCTTGGGGGTGAGTGCGCCGCAGGGCAGGAGGTCGACCTCGGCTCCGGCGTCGCGCAGGTCGGTGAGGACGACCTCGTCGTACATCAGCAGGCCGGTCTCCTCGGGCCAGACGATGGCCCACAGCCACAGCCCGCGGGCCTCGCCGGCGAAGACGACGCGGTCGTCGGGGGCGCCGGCGACGTGCCACAGGGCGGTGGGGCGGCCGGCCGCGAGGACCTTGGCGTGCGGGGGCTTGTCGACGCACATGTTGGGCCCGGGGTCGGGGCCGTCGATCCCGGCGTAGCGGGCGCCGAGGCCGACGCCCAGCTCCTCCGCGACGAGCATCAGCTCGCCGGGGCCGCCGAAGGGCCCGGGGCCGGAGCAGGCCACCGCGGTGGCGCGGCCGCCGCTGCGGTCGTCACCGGCGGAGGCCACACCCGAGAAGAGCCAGCCGACGGGCAGCGGCCACGGCATCCACACCGGCACCTGCGACCGGTGCACGACCACGCCGAGGCCTTCGACGCTCGGCGGGACGACCGGCTGCAGCGGATACACGGCGCCGTGCACGTCGCACTGCCAGGAGTCGGCAAGCGTCCGGTGCGGTGCGTCGCAAGGCGCCGGATCGGCCTCGTAGTGGGCCTACTCGGTCGATGCGGCAACGCAGCGAGGTGCCGTACCGGGCGTCGCAAGCCGGTGAACCCTCCTGGTCACAGCACTGGGGGCTCGCCCTACGCGGAAAGGGGCACCGCCGCGCGGACCGGGTCCGTCAGGTCCGTGCCGTGCTCGGCCCACAGTGCGTGCAGGGCCTGCGGGCCCTTCGCCCGCTTGTACGCCGCCTCCGCCGGGGTGAGGGGGAGGAGCGGGAAGAAGCTGACCGGGTCGCGGGGGGCGGGGAGCGGGAGGTCGGGGACGAGCGCGCCGGGGGCGCCGGCGAGGAACGCCGTGAAGGGCGCCCCCGGCCACAGCGGCTCGCCGAAGTCCAGCGTGCTGCCGTCCGCCAGGACGAGGCCCTCGACCTGCGGGGACGCCGCCGCCGCCGCGAGGGACCTGAGCACCGGCGAGGTGTCCGCGCGCCCGGCCCGTACGGTCAGGTGAACTTCCGCGCGGGGCCCGCGCAGCGGGTCGGCGACCGGCGCGAGCGGGTCGGCCATGGGCTGGGCCGACATGCCGAGCGTGGCGTAGCGGCGCAACTCCCCCTGCGTGAAACGCAGCACCTCGATGCGCTCGGCCCCGAGGAAGGTCACCGACGCGCGGGCGTCGGGCTCGCCGAAGGCGGAGCGGAGGCGTTCCTCGACCATGTCCAGAATGTCACCCATACGGGGAGCATAGAGCGCGTTCGGATCGCACAGGCGGTGCGGTGGGCGTACCCTCGGCTTGCTAAAGTGTGGCGTTCGCGAAGTCATCCCCCAGCGGGGAACGGCCGGAGGAGGTGGGGACTGACATGGATCCCAGTCGACCGTGCAGTACCGGCCGCTCTTCCCTCGCCGCCCCGCGCGCAGTGTGACCCGCTGAGCCTCCCGCGTTCCTTCCCCGGCCTGTGTGCCGTGAAACGCGGATCGTCACGGCCTGTCCGCCCGCGGAGTGTTCCGCTTCGGGAGAGCGCGCCCTGAACTGCCTGTGATCAACCGTTTCTGATCCACATCAGCAGCTTTTCAGTTCAGTGCGGCGTGATGCCGTCGGCCAGTCCGTGAAGGAGCTTGCCATGTCGATGATCCGTGACCTTCGCGCAGTTGTCCGCCCTGCCCTGCGCAAGTCCCCGGCGAACCACGACTACGGCCCGACACGTGACACCGCGACGGCCACCAGCGCGGTCGTGGACTGCGCGGTCTACCGCGACGGGGTGCGCTGCCCGGACATCGTCGGGCTGCGCGAGGCGCTCGCCTCGGTGCGTGCCGACCGCTCGTCCGACCAGTGCGACGGCAGCGACGGCTTCGTGTGGATCGGCCTGCACGAGCCGACCGAGCAGGAGTTCGCGGGCATCGCCGAGGAGTTCGGCCTGCACCCGCTGGCCGTCGAGGACGCGGTGCACGCCCACCAGCGGCCCAAGCTGGAGCGCTACGACAACTCGCTCTTCACCGTCTTCAAGACGATCCGCTACGTCGAGCACGCCGAACTCACCGCGACCAGCGAGGTCGTGGAGTCCGGCGAGGTCATGGTCTTCACCGGCCGGTATTTCGTCATCACCGTGCGGCACGGCGGCCACGGCTCGCTGCGGGCGCTCCGGCACCGGCTGGAGGACGACCCCGAGCTGCTCGCCAAGGGCCCCTCGGCGGTGCTGCACGCCATCTCCGACCAGGTCGTCGACGACTACCTGGCCGTGACGGACGCGGTGCAGGACGACATCGACGAGGTCGAGATCGACGTCTTCTCCGCCGAGCCCGGCAAGTCCTCGCGGGGCGGCGACGCGGGCCGGATCTACCAGCTCAAGCGCGAGGTGCTGGAGTTCAAGCGCGCGGTGTCCCCGCTGCTGCGGCCGATGCAGATGCTGGGCGAGCGCCCGATGCGGCTGGTCGACCCGGAGATCCAGAAGTACTTCCGGGACGTCGCCGACCACGTCGCCCGCGTCCACGAGCAGGTCACCGGCTTCGACGACCTGCTCAACTCGATCCTCCAGGCCAACCTGGCGCAGGCCACCGTCGTGCAGAACGAGGACATGCGCAAGATCACCGCGTGGGCCGCCATCCTGGCCGTCCCCACGATGATCACCGGCGTCTACGGCATGAACTTCGACCACATGCCGGAGCTGCGCTGGCGGTACGGCTACCCGATGGTGCTGGGCGTGATCCTGGCCATCTGCTACGCCATCCACCGCGGCTTCCGCCGCAACGGCTGGCTGTAGCCGGGCGCCCCGCCCGCTACTGCTCGCGGCGGACGTCCGCGAGCACGACGAGGGCCAGGCCCGCGAGGATCACCACCAGCGCCGGGTACGCGGCCGCGGGCGGGGTCTGGCCCAGCCACAGCGCGGCGATCAGCGCGGCGCCCGGGGTCTCCAGCAGGATCGCCGTCGAGGTGGTGGACGGCCCGAGGCCGCGTACGACCCGGTTGAGCAGCGAGTGCCCGAGCAGCTGCGCGACGACGGTCAGCGCGGCGATCTTCAGCCAGCTGCGCCCGTCGTAGCCGCCGAGCGCCGAGCCCGACACCAGGCACGCCACGAGCAGCGCGAACGCGGTCGTCGAGTAGCAGACGTACGTGTACGCGGTCGTCGTCGCCGTCCGCCGCACCTCCGACCCGAGCAGCATGTAGACGGCGGCCGCCAGGCCCGCGGCGAGCGCGAGCGCGTCCCCGGCGAGGGCGCGGGTGTCGGTCGACATGTCGATGCCGGTGAGGATCAGCACGCCCACGACGGCGAGCGCGGTGCCCGCCCACACCAGTGCGGGCGGGCGGTGGCCGCGCAGCCGCAGGATGAGCGTCGTCCAGATCGGGGTGGTGGTGACCAGCGCGGTGGAGGTCGCCACCGAGGTCATCGTCAGGCTCGGCAGCCACAGCCCGAAGTGCAGCGCCAGCACGACGCCGGCGGCGCCGGAGAGGGTGAGGGCGCGGCGGCCCATGCGGCGCAGCTCGCCGCGGTGCCGCCACAGGGCGACGGGGGTGAGCACCCCGACCGCCATGGCGTTCCGCCAGAAGGCGATGGCCAGAGCGGGGGCGGCTGTCGCGGCGATGAGGGGGGCCGACATCGAGACGCCGGCGATCGCGACTCCCAGGAGGGCGAGGTCCGCTCCCCGGCCGGTGGGTGTTGCGCCAGGCGCCGCGCCCTCCCCGCTCTTCCCGCCGGGGGCGGGACCTGTGCCGTTGCCCGCGGGCGCGGTGGGGGTGCTCTGCGGGGCGGTCACGGGGCTCCTGGGTGGGCTGCGTCGTTCGGTGGGGGCCGCCCACCAGGGTAAGGCCCGTTCGCGGGCCGAGCACCTGTCTTTCGGCTCCGCCGGTGGGAGGCTCCCCTACCCTGAGGGCATGACGTCGACGCCCTCTGCCGAAGAACTGCTGGCCGCCCTCGTGGAGGAGGGGGTCAGGAAGTCCGGGCTGGTGTGGGTGAACGGGCGGGCCGTGTGGCAGGTGTGGGCGGACGGCGGGGCGTACGTGCTGTGCGGGGGGCCCGTGGAGCAGCCGGTGCCGGACGGGCTGGTGGACGGGGCGGTCGTGGGCGTCACCGTACGGAGCAAGGACAAGGGCGGGCGGCTGGTCGGCTGGCAGGCGCGGGCCGCTGTCGTACCGGCCGGGTCCGAGGCGTGGCAGGCGGCGGTCGGGGAGCTGCGCGGCAAGCGGTTGAACACGGCGGACGCGGACTCCGTGGACGAGCGGTGGGCCCGCGAGTGCACCCTCTTCCGTCTCACCCCCGAGGGCTCACCCGCCGAGCGTCCCGGTGCCGTGCCGGACGGCTCGGGCGCGGCTCCCCCGCGGCCGACTCCCGCGACCACCCGCGAGCCCGTCCCGGCAGGGCTGCCGCGGCTGCTGGCCCGCCGCCGGCCGCGCGGCTGAGCTACTTCTCGGCGGAGGCGGAGGCGGAAGCCGGGGGTTTGGGCGTCGCCGTCGTGCCGACCGTCCTGCCGTAGTCGACGACCTGCGACTTGCCCGGCGCCGCGAGGGTGAAGTCCTCGCCCCAGTCGGAGAGGGTCAGGGTGCCCGCGCCGCCCGCGCGCTGGTAGCGCAGCGGGTAGGGGGTGCCCTTGAGGGAGACGTCGAGGCTGCCGCCCTGGGAGCCGGTCAGCTCGATCGTCTTGGTGTCGCCCACCTTGCGGTGGTCGCCGACGCCGAGCGTGCCGTCCACCACGAAGAGGTCGGACAGCAGCAGCTTCTTGTCGGTGAAGCCGCTGAACTGCTTGTACGCCGGGTCGCCCGGCGGCACCTTGACGTACTTGCCGTTGAGCTTGGCGGCGGCGGCCTGGCTGTCCTTGTCGTCGCCGCCGTCGCCGTAGAAGTCGGCCCCGGCCTTGAGGTAGAGGTCGTCGCCGACCCGCAGCAGCTGGAAGGTGTCGCCCTTGGTGGTGACCTCGCCGACCCCGCCTTCCGCGCGCAGCCGCATGTCGAGGCGGTAGGTCTGCCCGCCGCTGACGACCGTGCCGGTCAGCCGTACGGCGTCGGCGCTCGCGGCGGCGTCGCTCGCCCGCTGCTCGATGGTCTTCGCGGGCAGCTTGCCGACGCCGTTGGTGCCGGCGTCCGGGTCGCCGCCCAGGCCCAGGCAGCCGCCGAGCAGCGGCGCCGCGGCCAGGCCGGCGAGGACGGCGGCGGCCTGGCGGGCAGTCCTACGGGCAGTCCTGCGAGCGGGAAACACGTGGGCTCGAACCCCTCGGTGACGGCGGCGGCGGGCGTGGCCGAAGCTACCGCACCGTACCCCCCGGGAGCACCCGCCCTCCCCCGGCGGGGCGTTCCGGGGCCCTCCGCCGGGGGCGTTCCGGGGTCCTTCGCGCGGCAGGCAAGATCGGCGCGGGTTAGCCTGGCGGGGAGTGGCGGCGCGTACCGGTGAGGAGGCCCGATGGTCGCAGGCACCCCGCGGGTCTTCGTGTCCCATCTGGCGGGCGTCGCGGCCTTCGATCCCAACGGCGACGAGGTCGGGCGGGTCCGGGACGTCGTGGTCATGCTGCGCGTCGGCGGGCGCCCGCCGCGTGTGCTGGGCCTGGTCGTCGAGGTGGTCGGTCGGCGCCGGATCTTCCTGCCGATGACCCGGGTGACGGGCGTCGAGGCGGGCCAGGTCATCACCACGGGGGTGCTGAACGTCCGGCGCTTCGAGCAGCGCCCGACCGAGACCCTGGTGCTCGGCGAGCTGCTGGACCGCCGGGTGCGCTGGATGCCCGACGGCGGGACGGCGGAGGGCACCGCGGAGGGCGCGGCGACGGGCGAGGACGCCGGCGAGGAGGTCACCGTCCTCGACGTGTCCATGGCCCAGCTGCCGGCCCGCAGGGACTGGGAGATCGACAAGGTGTTCATCCGCCGCGGCAAGTCCGGCGCCCTGCGCCGCAAGGGCGAGGCGCTCACCGTCGACTGGTCGTCGGTCAGCGGATTCCGGCTCCCCGAGGGCGAGCAGGGCGCGGAGAACCTGGTCGCGACCTTCGAGCAGCTGCGCCCCGCCGACCTCGCGAACGTCCTGCACCACCTGTCCCCCAAGCGGCGCGGCGAGGTCGCCGCGGCCCTCGACGACGACCGGCTCGCGGACGTCCTGGAGGAGCTGCCGGACGACGACCAGGTCGAGATCCTGGGCAAGCTCCAGGAGGAGCGTGCCGCGGACGTCCTGGAGGCGATGGACCCCGACGACGCCGCCGACCTGCTCGCCGAGCTGCCCGACCACGACCAGGAGCGGCTGCTGGCCCTGATGCGCCCGCAGGACGCGGCGGGCGTGCGGCGGCTGCTGTCGTACGAGGAGCGCACCGCGGGCGGGCTCATGACGACCGAGCCGATCGTGCTGCGCCCGGACGCGACGGTCGCCGACGCGCTCGCCCGGATCCGCAACCCCGACCTGTCGCCCGCGCTCGCCGCGCAGATCTACGTGTGCCGGCCGCCCGACCAGACCCCCACCGGCAAGTACCTGGGCCTGGTGCACTTCCAGCGGCTGCTGCGCGACCCGCCGTTCACACTGCTCGGCGCGATCGTCGACACCGACCTGCGCCCGCTCGCTCCGGACACCGCGCTGCCGTCGGTGACCAGCTTCCTGGCCACGTACAACATGATCTCCGCGCCCGTGGTGGACGAGAGCGGGGCGCTGCTGGGCGCCGTGACCGTCGACGACGTCCTGGACCACCTGCTGCCCGAGGACTGGCGGGAGACCGAGCTGCACGGCACCGGGCCCGCCGCCGACACCACGGCGGAGGCGGACGATGGCCGCTGACGACCGCGACCGCGCCGGGCTGCGGAACCCGGCGGGGGCCACCGCCCCGCCGCGCGTCCGGGTGCGGCTGGACCAGCCGCGGGACGTCCGGCGCCGCTGGCTGCCCGCCTACGACCCGGAGGCCTTCGGCAACCTCTCCGAGCGCGTCGCGCGGTTCCTGGGCACGGGCCGCTTCATCGTCTGGATGACGGTCGTCATCATCATGTGGGTGCTGTGGAACGCCTTCGGACCCGACGACCTGCGCTTCGACCGCTACCCCTTCATCTTCCTGACCCTCGCGCTGTCGCTGCAGGCCTCCTACGCGGCCCCGCTGATCCTCCTCGCGCAGAACAGGCAGGACGACCGGGACCGGGTCAACCTGGAGCAGGACCGCAAGCAGAACGAGCGCAGCATCGCCGACACCGAGTACCTCACGCGCGAGGTCGCCGCGCTGCGGGCGGGCCTCGGCGAGGTCGCGACCCGCGACTGGATCCGCTCGGAGCTGCAGGACCTGCTCAGGGACATCGAGGAGCGCCGCGCACACCCCCGGGAGCGGGACCGCACGCCCGTTCCGCGGGGTGACGAAGCAGACGGCCGGGGCCGCTGATCCGCCCTCGGCGGCCCCCGTACCATCAACGTATGGCTACCACCACGTACGGCTCGGGCACCGCGCCGGCCGCCACACCGACGGACGAGGCCGTGCGCGCCGCGCTGGCCACGGTGAACGACCCGGAGATCCACAAGCCGATCACCGACCTCGGCATGGTCAAATCCGTGGACATCGCCGCGGACGGCACCGTCGCCGTCGCCGTCTACCTGACGGTGTCCGGCTGTCCGATGCGGGACACGATCACCGAGCGCGTCACGTCGGCCGTCGCCGCCGTCCCCGGCGTCACCTCGGTGCGGGTCGAGCTGGACGTGATGAGCGACGAGCAGCGCCGCGGGCTCGCGGAGACGCTGCGCGGCGGGCAGGCGGAGCGGGAGATCCCCTTCGCCCAGCCGGGCTCGCTGACCCGGGTCTACGCGGTGGCCTCCGGCAAGGGCGGCGTCGGCAAGTCCTCGGTGACGGTCAACCTCGCGGCGGCGATGGCCGCGGACGGCCTCAAGGTCGGCGTCGTGGACGCGGACATCTACGGGCACAGCGTGCCGCGCATGCTCGGCGCGGACGGGCGGCCCACGCAGGTCGAGAACATGATCATGCCGCCGTCGGCCAACGGGGTGAAGGTCATCTCGATCGGCATGTTCACCCCCGGCAACGAGCCGGTGGTCTGGCGCGGGCCCATGCTGCACCGCGCGCTGCAGCAGTTCCTCGCGGACGTCTACTGGGGCGACCTCGACGTGCTGCTGCTCGACCTGCCGCCCGGCACCGGGGACATCGCGATCTCCGTCGCCCAGCTCATGCCGAACGCGGAGATCATCGTCGTGACGACCCCGCAGCAGGCCGCCGCGGAGGTCGCCGAGCGGGCGGGCGCGATCGCGGTGCAGACGCACCAGAAGATCGTGGGCGTGGTGGAGAACATGGCGGGCATGCCGTGCCCGCACTGCGACGAGATCGTGGAGGTCTTCGGCACGGGAGGCGGCGACCGGGTCGCCGAGGGACTCACCCGTACGACGGGCGCGACGGTCCCCGTCCTCGGCCGCATCCCCATCGACGTCCGCCTCCGCGAGGGCGGCGACGACGGCCGCCCGGTCGCCGTCGCGCACCCCGACTCCCCCGCGGGCGCCGCCCTGCGCGGCATCGCGTCCAAACTCGGCGCGCGTCAGCGCGGCCTGTCGGGCCTCTCCCTCGGGATCACCCCGCGCAACAAGTTCTGACCCCTGCCGGCTCGCGTCCCAGCCCCCCGGGCTGCCTGTTCCGGTAACCCCGGGACCGTCCGCCGGTGGCGGGCTGGTCGCGCAGTTCCCCGTGCCCCTGGTGGTTGCCCTCTGCACGCAGGGTGAGCGTTTGTCAGGGGCGCGTGGGGGCACCTCCCGGGCGAAGCCCGAGGGGAGAACTTCGCGCGCAACCACGCACGGCGGGAAGGTCGCGGCGCCTACCGCAAGAGGCACCCCGGGGCGGCCGGAGCCGCGGCCAAAGCGCTACCCGGCGTCGTACAGCCGGATGTCGGGGATGGCCGCCAAGGCCAACCCGTACGCGCTCATGCCGCGCCCGAACGCGCCGAGGTGGACGCCGGCGGCGGAGCCCGCGAGGACCCAGCCGTACTCCGATTCGCGGTAGTGGAAGGGCGTGGGCTCGCCGTCCACCGGAAGGGTGAGCGCGGCCCAGCCGGAGCCGTCGAGGTCGTCGGCGAGCTCCCACGCCGTGGCGGTCTGCTGGTCGAGCCAGTCCTGCCGCAGGGCGCGTTCCATCGTCGTGGGCCAGGTGCAGGCCAGCAGGCCGGAGCCGGCCAGCCAGGCGGCCGAGGAGACGGACGTGGCCTCCAGCAGCCCGGTGCCGTCCGGCGTGCGCCTGCGGGGCCGCTGAGCGACCGTCATGACCACCGCGAAGCGCTGGCTCTCGTCGGCCGGGTCGGCCTTGAGCGTGGGCTCGTCGCCGTGCCCTGTCGAGCCGTACTCGACCGTGCCGTCACCGCTGGTCCCCACCGATTGCAGCCAGCGGCGTCCGGTGAACGCCTCGTCCAGGCCGTACCAGGGGAAGTCGGCCGTCAGATAGCCGTCGACCGCGCTCTGCGCCGTGCCGGTCCTGGTCTCCATACGGGTCGCGCCTCCTCGAAGTGCCCCTATGGGCGACGCCATCTTGCCCGACCCTGGGTGGGTTCGGGGGCCGAAACGGCGTGGGGTGACGGCGAACACACGGACAATGACCACTCGATAGGGTGAAATCACGCAATCAGGTTGACGCTCGCAACGCTCGCAGGCCGCTGTGAAACCCGCTTCCCGGACGACGCGTGAGGGGACCTCAGGTCGCGTCGGAGTCGTACGGCGGCGTCTCGTCCTCGGACAGCTTCTCGCGCTTGCGCAGCCGGTCGGGGGTGCCCCCGCCCGTACCGGAGGAACCGGAGGTGCCCTTGCCGGACGAGCCCGCGGCGGAGGAGCGGGAGGCCGAGGCGCCGGTGTCCGTGCCGTTGACCGCGTCCGTGACCTCGGCCATCTCCTTGCGCAGGTCCAGGTTCTTGCCGATCTCCTGGAGTTCCTTGAGGCCGTACTCGTCGTCGTCGCTCATCAGGTTCTTGCGGATGAACGTCTTCGGGTTCAGGTCCTCGAACTCGAAGTCCTTGAACTCCGGCCCCAGCTCGCGGCGGATGTCCTCCTTGGCGCTGTCGGAGAACTCCCGCACCTTCCGGATGAACGCCATGGCGTCCTGGATGACCTTCGGCAGCTTGTCGGGGCCGAAGACGAGCACGGCGATGACGACGATCGCGACCAGCTCAAGCGGGCCTATGTCGAAGAACACCGTGCAGCTCCTTGGGACGTCCGCAGCCGGGGGGCTGTGTCCGGCGCACTTACGTTACCTGCCCACGTGGGGGACGCGGGAGTGGCTGTGGACAACCCTACGTTGAAAAGAGCTGACCATCACGTAAAGCATGCTGCTCAGCGCACCGCGGCCGGGCCGGCGGCGGCCGTCGCCGGGGCGGCGGCCGCCGCGGAGACCGCACGCAGCGCCACCGATGTGACGGACGGCACCGAGCCGGGCGTCACGACAGCCGAGGGGGACGGCGCGACCCGGGCCTGCCGCATCATCCGCTGCTCGCGCGCGTCCAGCAGATCGCGCGGGGTGGTGCCGCGGGTGTCGGTGACCGAGTTCGCGCTGAAGGGGGTGACCGCGGGCCCGTCGTCGGGGTGGGCGCCGTTGTCGACACCGGCCTCCATCGGGAGGGCGCCGCCGAGGGCGATGGCCGCCATCGAGAAGGCGCCGGCCGCCGCGAAGGCGAACCGCCGGCTGAAGGACGACTGGGCCGCGGCCGCCGGCGCACCGCCGGCGCGGGGCGCGGCCTGGGGGCGTACGGGCACGTCGAGCGAGACGCGGTCGGCGCGGTCGGCGCCGCCGGTGAGGCCGCGGGCCGTTTCGTGGATGCGGAAGCCGCGCGCGCCCTTGCCCTCGCCGGGTGCGACCAGGTCGTGGGCGGGGCTGAGGTAGGAGGGGCGGCGGGTGCCGGTGCCGAAGACGTCGGAGCCGAGCAGGCGGCTGTCGAAAGGCCCGGGCCCGTCGCCGGGCCCGGGCAGCGCACGCAGGTCCGCCAGGCCGGGAGGTCCGCCCTTGGGGTCGCCGCCGCGGCCGTCGGGACCGTCGGGGCCGCATGCCGCGAGGCCCTGGAGCCTGGCCAGCAGGCCGGCCGAGATCGCGGGCAGCTCGGAGGCCGCCACGACGCTCTTGAGGCGGCGCTGCTCGGTGGCGGCGGCCTTGCACTGGGGACAGGTCGCCAGATGGGCCTGGACGCGGTCCCGCGCGTCGTCCGCCAGCTCGCCGTCGACGAACGCGGCGAGCCGGTCGCCCAGGTGCTGCTCCGCGGCGGCGGCGCGCTTGTCGCGCGGGTCGCCGGAACCGCTGCTGCTCACGCTCTGCCGCCCTCCTGGCCAGGTTGCGGTGCGACGGCAGCGAGCGCGGGAACGTCAGCCGGGGAGCCGGCGGGCCGGGCGCCGGGCGCCCGGTGTTCCAGAGCCTTGCGCAGGTGGGAGCGTCCCCGGTGGATCCGGCTCCGCACCGTACCGAGCTTCACGCCGAGCGTCGCCGCGATCTCCTCGTACGACAGCCCCTCGATGTCGCAGAGCACCACGGCGGCCCGGAACTCCGGCGCCAGCGTGTCCAGCGCCTGCTGGACGTCGGCGTCGAAGTGGGTGTCGTTGAAGTGCTGCGCGGGGGACGGCTCGCGGCTGGGCAGCCGCTCCGCCGCGTCGTCGCCGAGGGCGTCGAACCGGATGCGCTGGCGGCGCCGCACCATGTCCAGGAACAGGTTCGTGGTGATGCGGTGCAGCCAGCCCTCGAACGTGCCGGGCGTGTAGGTGGACAGGGATCGGAAGACCCGCACGAAGACCTCCTGGGTGAGGTCCTCCGCGTCGTGCTGGTTGCCGGTCAGGCGGTAGGCCAGCCGGTAGACCCGGGCACTGTGCGTGCTGACGATCTCCTCCCACGAAGGAGGCGTCCACGCCTGGAGGTCTCCGTCGGCTGCGAAGGTCGCGGTCGCGGTCGGGGAGTCGTCGTCGCGTGAACGGTCGTCTGCAGTGTTGGTCACGGATTTCGGCTGTCCGGCCGACCTTCGAAAGCGCGTCAGCACCTTCCGGTCACCGGCGGCAGCCGCACCTCCCCTGTCGGCTCTGGTGGTGTCCAGTAGAGCCTCTACCATAGCCACCTCGCCCGTTAGCTCCGGATAAATGCACTGCTGCCTCCGGGCCGGGGGCCCGCTCCGCTGCCGCGGACTCCCGCCCTTGTGCCTTCTCCGTGTCTAACGCGCAGTCCCATCAGCGGGTTCCCCGCACCAACGGATACAGTCGCCCGGACAGTCCCCGTACGGCCACACACGGCCACGCACGGTCGGCACGGTGAGCACGGTCAGCGCAGGGCAGACGGGAACAGTCGGCACGAGGAGAGGGCCATTACCGGCAACCGGCAGGCGAGCTGGGCGTTCGCCGACGCGTTCGTCGCCGAGGACGACGCCCTCATACGCGCCAGGGCCCGCTCGCACGCGTCCGGGCTGCGGCCCGTCTCCCCCGGCACCGGGGCGGCCCTGCGGCTGCTGGCCGCGGCCGGCAACGCGAAACACGTCGTCGAGGTCGGCACCGGCGCGGGGGTCTCCGGAATCCACCTGCTGCGCGGCATGCGCGCGGACGGGGTGCTGACCACCGTCGACACCGAGCCGGACCGCCAGCAGCTGGCCCGCGAGGCCTACCGCGAGGCCGGCTTCGCCGCGAACCGCTCGCGCGTCATTCCCGGCGCCGCCCTCGACGTCCTGCCGCGCCTCACCGACGGCGCCTACGACCTGGTCTTCTGCGACGCCGACCGGCTGGAGTACCTGGAATACCTGGACGAGTCGCTGCGGCTGCTGCGCCCCGGCGGCGTGCTGTGCTTCGAGGGCGCCTTCGGGCAGGGGCGCGCGCTGGACGCCGCGCACCACGACATGGAGTCGATGCGGCTGCGCGAGCTGATGCGCGCGGTGCGCGACCACGCGCGGCTCTCGCCGGTCCTGCTGCCCACCGACGACGGGCTGCTGTGCGCGGTGGCGCAGTAGCCTTCCGCCGGCGGCAGCGGGACCCGCGGTCCCCGGTGAGCCCGGTGAACCGGGTCATCGGTGAACTGGGTCATCCCGGTGAACCCGGTGAAAGACCAGCGGCCGCGTACTCGGGACATGCCCGGTACGCGGCCGCGAAGGCAGGGGACCGCTGGTCTCAGACGATGGCCTTCTTCAGCGCATCGCCGAGGGCATCCGCCTCGTCCGGGGTCAGCTCGACAACAAGCCGCCCGCCGCCCTCAAGCGGAACGCGCATGATGATGCTCCGCCCCTCCTTGGTCACCTCGAGCGGGCCGTCACCCGTCCGCGGCTTCATGGCCGCCATGCTCGTTCCCCTTCCTGAAACCAGCTCGGACTCGAACACATTGGTTCTCGGCCATTATCCCGCATCCACCAGCCCGATGACCAACAGCGGTGGCACTCCGTTCCACAATCGACACCCGCGTACGCCCGCATTTCGGTCACCCGGTCCGGCATTCTGGCCTGGACCGTTGCCGCGACGAAGGGGCTGGTGCCATGGCCGACCACGTGCTGTACGAGGTGTCCGACGGGCTCGCGACCGTCACGCTGAACCGTCCGGAGGCGATGAACGCGCTCGACACCGCCACGAAGGTGGCCCTGCGCGACGCGCTCCAGGAGGCCGCCGCCGACCAGGCGGTACGCGCGGTGCTGCTCACCGCGAACGGCAAGGCCTTCTGCGTCGGGCAGGACCTGAAGGAGCACGTCGCGACGCTGGAGGCAGGCGGCGGGATGACCACCGTCGCCGACCACTACAACCCCGTCACACTCGCGATCGCGACCATGCCCAAGCCCGTGGTCGCCGGGGTGAACGGGGTCGCGGCCGGGGCGGGCGCGGGTTTCGCCTTCGCCGCGGACTACCGCGTGGTCGCGGACACCGCGTCCTTCACCACGGCCTTCGCGGGCGTGGCCCTCTCCACCGATTCCGGGATGTCCTGGACGCTGCCGCGCCTGGTGGGCCATGCGCGGGCCGCCGATCTGCTGCTCTTCCCGCGGTCCGTGCCCGCGGTCGAGGCCGCGGCGATCGGTATCGCCAACAGCGTCGTGCCCGCCGCGGACCTCCCGGCGGAGGCGCTCGCCGTCGCCCGCCGCCTCGCCGCGGGCCCGACCCGGGCGTACGCCTCGATGAAGCGCGCGCTGGCCTTCGCCGCGGGCCACTCCCTCCCCGAGGCCCTCGCGCTGGAAGCGGAACTCCAGGGCGAGGCCGGGGCGACGTCTGACCACCGCGAGGCGGTGTCGGCGTTCGTGGCGAAGCGGGCGCCGCGGTTCACCGGGTTCTGAGGCCTGGGCCGCGCCTGACGGATCCCGTCTGCCCGGCGGCGCCTAGCGGGACGCGCAGTCCGCGAGGTGGTCGTTCACCAGGCCGCAGGCCTGCATCAGGGCGTAGGCGGTGGTCGGGCCCACGAAGCGGAAGCCGTGGGACTTGAGGGCCTTGGCCAGGGCGGTGGACTCCGGGGTGACCGCGGGGACGTCGGCGGTCGTGCGGGGGGCCGGGCGGGTGGCCGGGTCGGGCGCGAAGGACCAGATCAGCGCGTCCAGGCCGCCGTCCTCGCGCAGGGCGCGGGCGGCGGCGGCGTTCGCCATGGCCGCGTCGACCTTCGCACGGTTGCGGATGATCCCCGGGTCGGCGAGCAGCCGCTCCCGGTCGGCGGGGCCGAACTCCGCGACCGTGTCGATCACGAAGCCCTTGAAGGCCGCCCGGAAGGTCTCCCGCCGGCGCAGGATCGTGATCCAGGACAGCCCGGACTGGAAGGCCTCCAGGCACACCCGCTCGAAGAGCGCGTCGTCCCCGTGCACGGGCACGCCCCACTCGTGGTCGTGGTAGCCGACGTAATCCGGCGTGGACAGGCCCCAGGGGCAGCGGGGGACCCCGTCCTCGCCGGTCACGACGCCGCCCGGCTCACTCACCGGCGCCGCCGCCGTACGCCTCGCCCGGCTCGCCGGGGTGCGGGTCGTCCTTCGTGAGGGACGTCACACCCGGGTCGCCGGCGGTGACGGCCGCGCGCAGCCGGTCCGGGCGCGGGCCGTTCACCTCCGACTCCAGCTCGGCGATGTACGCGTCGCGCTCGGCGAGCTCCGCGCCGAGCCGGTCCAGGACCTCGTCGACGTCGACCATGCGGTAGCCGCGTACCGCGGTCGGCAGCCGTACCGCGTCGATGTCGGAGCGGACCAGCGGACGGTCGGCCGGCAGCCGGTCGGCCAGCCGGTCGGTGCCGGCGTCCCGCAGCGCTCCGCCGTCGCCGAGCACGGCCAGTGCCACCGCGGCAACCACCGCGACGAGCGCGATGAGCATGAACCAGAACAAGTCGTCTCCCGGAGTCCGGCCTCAGGGCCTGCCGTCGTGTCAGGCACGATCGTGCCACGATCGCATGAGTCTGAGATGAGGAGCGGCAGTGGCACTTCGGCTGGGAACCCGGGAATTCGGCGCGCGGGAGCCGGTGATCATGGCGATCGTGAACCGTACGCCCGATTCGTTCTACGACCAGGGAGCCACCTTCACCGACGAGCCCGCGCTGGAGCGGGTGGCCGCGGCGGTCGCCGAGGGCGCGGCGATCATCGACATCGGCGGGGTCAAGGCGGGGCCTGGGGACGAGGTGACGGCGGCCGAGGAGATCCGCCGCACGGTGTCCTTCGTCGCCGAGGTGCGGCGGCGGCACCCGGACGTGGTGATCAGCGTCGACACCTGGCGGGCCGAGGTGGGCGAGGCGGTGTGCGCGGCGGGCGCGGACCTGCTCAACGACGCGTGGGGCGGGGTCGACCCGGGCCTCGCGGAGATCGCGGCACGGTACGGGGCGGGCCTGGTGTGCACGCACGCGGGCGGCGCGCAGCCGCGGACGAGGCCGCACCGGGTCGGCTACGACGACGTGATGGCCGACATCCTGCGGGTGACGTGCGGGCTCGCGGAGCGGGCGGCGGCGCTGGGGGTGCGGCGGGACGGGATCCTGATCGACCCGGGGCACGACTTCGGCAAGAACACCCGGCATTCGCTGGAGGCGACCCGGCGGCTGCCGGAGATGACGGCCACGGGCTGGCCGGTGCTGGTGTCGCTGTCCAACAAGGACTTCGTCGGCGAGACGCTGGACCGCCCGGTCAAGGAGCGGCTGATCGGCACGCTGGCGACGACGGCGGTGTCGGCGTGGCTGGGCGCGCAGGTCTACCGGGTGCACGAGGTCGCGGAGACCCGGCAGGTGCTGGACATGGTCGCCTCCATCGCCGGCCACCGCCCGCCCGCGGTCGCCCGCCGCGGACTGGCGTGAGGCCGACGGAGGAACGGCGCGGGGCGCGCACGGCTCAGACCGCGCTCTCCTTGGTGACCCGCTCCACCGCGTCGTCCACGTCGTCGGTGACGTGGAAGAGCTCCAGGTCGGCGGCGGACGCCTTGCCCTCGGCGACCAGGCTGCCGCGGATCCAGTCGACCAGGCCGCCCCAGTAGGAGCTGCCGAACAGCACGATCGGGAAGCGGGTGACCTTCTTGGTCTGCACGAGCGTCAGCGCCTCGAACAGCTCGTCGAGCGTGCCGAAGCCGCCGGGCAGCACGACGAAGCCGCGAGCATACTTCACAAACATCGTTTTACGGACAAAGAAATAGCGGAAATTCACACCGATGTCGACGTAAGGGTTGAGGCCCTGCTCGAAGGGCAGCTCGATGCCGAGGCCGACCGAGACGCCGCCGGCCTCCAGCGCGCCCTTGTTGGCCGCCTCCATCGCGCCGGGCCCGCCGCCGGTGATCACCGCGAAGCCGGCCTCGGTCAGCGCGCGGCCGATCCGGACGCCCGCCTCGTACTCGCGGGAGTCGACGGGGGTGCGGGCCGAGCCGAAGACGCTCACCGCCGGGCCCAGTTCGGCGAGCGCGCCGAATCCCTCGACGAACTCGGACTGGATGCGCATGACCCGCCACGGGTCGCCGTGCACCCAGTCCGACGGGCCGTGGCTGTCCAGCAGCCGCTGGTCGGTCGTCCCCGTCTGCACCTGGCCGCGCCGCCGCACCACCGGGCCGGTGTGCCGCTCGGGCCAGCTCTTGCCGTACGGGAGCTTCTCCGCCGCCGCGGCGGCCTCTGCCGCGGCCTGCTGCGCGTCGTCCTCGACGCCTTGGGTCTCTCGTTCTGTCATATCGGCAGCCTACGCATCACGGTGCCGCCGACGGGTCCAGCGGGACCGCCCGGGGCGCTTCGAGCCGGGCGCTGACCCAGGTGAAGGCGTCGGGGAACATCCGGCCCCAGGTGTTCCAGTTGTGCCCGCCGCTGCTCAGCTGCAGGGTGCTCACCCGCGTCGGCGGCGCCGCGGCCGCGGTGATGGCGTCGGCGAAGCGCGGCGGGCTCTCCGGGTCCTGGCGGCTGGACTCGACCAGCAGCTGCGCCCGGGGGTGCTCGGTCCTGGCCAGCCACACCGGCGAGCGCGTCCCCTGCGAGGGGTCGTCGGGCGCGAGGGCGGCGCCCGCGGCGAAGACCTCGGGGTACTCCAGGGCCAGCCGGGCCGCGCAGTAGCCACCGGTGGATATGCCCATGACCGCCCAGCCGCGCGGCGCGGGCAGCGTACGGAAGTTGTGCGCGACCGTCCTGACGACGTCGTCGGTCAGCCACGTCGCCACCCGGCTCCTGCCCTCGACGTCGGCGCAGCCGGTGTTGACCCGGTCCGGGGTGATCGTGGGCAGCACCAGGATCGCGGGTTCGGCCCGGCCGGCGGCTATCTGCTCCTGCATGACCTGGCCGAGCCGCATGCCGCGCAGGAAGCTGTGCGGGGTGCCCGGGATGCCGTGCAGCACCTCTATCACCGGGAAGCGGGTGTGCGCGAACTCCGGCTTGCCGTACTGCGGCGGCAGCCACACGATCACGTCGCCCTTGGTGCCGCTGTCCCAGCCGCGGACGGTGGCCCGCTGGAAGCCCTGCGAATACGCGGCGAACTTCACGCCGTAGTCGGGCACCTCGGGCGTCGGGGACGCGCCGGGGCCGGCGGTGGGCCGGCCGCCGCCTGCGTTGGCGCGGCCCAGCAGGTCGTCCCACGAGGCGTAGAAGCCGTACTCGTTGTTCACCGTCACCATCACCACCAGGATCGCGGTGAGCTGGCACAGCACGATCAGCCCCACCCTGGCGCCGAGCCGCACCGGGCGCGGCCCGCGCACCCGCGGCCACAGCACCAGCGCGCCCGCCACCGCCGCGACCGCGGCGGCGGCGAGCAGTACGGCGAACCACCCGCTGGTCAGTCCCATGGCGCGGCTGCCCCTCCCCCTGGCCCGTGACGGACACGTATCCACCTTGCCGGGGGGAAGGACCGGAACGCACCCGAGTTCGGTTGACTGCCGAACGGGTGATCTACCTCAATCCGTGAGCCACTGCGTGAGCCGGCGTTCCGCCTCGCGGATCGCGGCGGTGTCGACGTGCTCGTCGCGGGTGTGCGCGAGGGTCGGGTCGCCGGGACCGTAGTTGACCGCGGGGATGCCGAGCGCGGCGAACCGCGCCACGTCCGTCCAGGCCTCCTTGGCGGCCGGGGGTGTGCCGATGGCCGCCACGAAGGCCGCCGCCGCCGGATGCGACAGGCCGGGCAGCGCGCCCGGCGCGGTGTCGGTGAGGACCACCTCGAAGCCCTCGAAGACGCCGCGCACCCGCTCCAGCGCCTCCGCTTCGCTCTGGTCGGGCGAGAAGCGGTAGTTGACGGTGACGGCGCAGGTGTCGGGAATCACATTGCCCGCGTGGCCGCCCTCGATCATGACGGCGTTCAGCCCCTCGGGGTAGACCAGCCCGTCGATCTCCACCCGGCGCGGCTCGTACGCGGCGAGCCGGGCGAGGATCGGAGCGGCCTTGTGGATCGCGTTCTCCCCGAGCCAGCTGCGCGCGGAGTGCGCGCGGCGGCCGGTCGTCTCCACCCGCACCCGCAAGGTGCCCTGGCAGCCGCCGTCCACCCGCCCGGCAGTCGGCTCCATGAGCACGGCGAAGTCTCCCGCGAGCCACTCCGGGTGCCGCTCCACCAGCCGCTTGAGCCCGTTGAACTCGGCGGCGATCTCCTCGGCGTCGTAGAACACGAACGTCAGGTCCCGGTTGGGCGCGGTGAGCTGCGCCGCGAGCTTGAGCTGGACGGCGACGCCGGCCTTCATGTCGGAGGTGCCGCAACCCCACAGCACGCCGTCGGCGTCGAGCCGGGAGGGGAGGTTGTCCGCCAGGGGGACGGTGTCGATGTGCCCGGCGAGCACGACACGCTCGGCCCTTCCGAGGGTGGTCCTGGCCACCACCGCGTCGCCGTCGCGGTCGACGGTCAGGTGCGGGTACGCCCGCAGGGCGCGCTCGACGAGGTCGGCGAGCGGTTTCTCCTCGCGGCTCACGGAGGGTACGTCCACGAGCGCGGCGGTCAGCGCGGCGACGTCCGCCGCGAGGTCAAGTCCCATGAGCCGACCCTAACGGGATCGGGCCCCGCCCCCCGGGCTGCCCCTTCCCACCTGACGCGGGACCTTCCCCCGGTGGGGGCTTCCGCGCTCCGGGGTGCCTCTTGCGGTGGCGCCCGCGACCTTCCCGCCGGTGGAGGCCGGGCGCGCAGTTCCCCGCGCCCCTGAAAAACGCTCGCCCCGCGCGCAGAGGGCAACCACCCAGGGGCGCGTGGGGGCACCTCCCAGGCGAAGCGCTGGGGGAGAACTGCGCGACCAGCCGGATCGCGCGGACGATCGCGCGAAGCATCTCCGGGGGCAGCCCGGGGTGCGGGGCCCGGCCGCGCGGTGGGGCGCGGAGCCTCAAAGGGACCCGCCGGAGCCGGTAGGCTCCGGCGCGTGAGCACGTCAGACGCCCGTCAGGGCCGCCGAACGCGCCGCCGCGTCCTGAGCACGCTCGTCGCGCTGCTGGTGCTGGCGGCAGCCGCGTACGTGGTCCTCCACGGACGCACCAAGCAACCGGAAGCAGCCGGCTGCAAGGTCCTGGTGGACGACAGCACCCTCATCCTCACGCAGTCCCAGGCGGCGAACGCCGCGACCATCGCCGCGGTCGCGGCGGCCCGTGAGCTGCCCGAGCGGGCGGTCGCCATAGCCCTCGCGACGGCCCTCCAGGAGTCCCGGCTGGACAACCTGGACCACGGCGACCGCGATTCCCTCGGCCTCTTCCAGCAGCGCCCGTCGCAGGGCTGGGGCACCGCGCGCCAGATCCTCGACCCGGTGTACTCCTCGACCGCCTTCTACAAGAGCCTGGTCAAGATCCACGGCTACCAGGACCTCCCGCTGACCGTCGCGGCGCAGAAGGTGCAGCGCAGCGGCTACCCGGAGGCGTACGCCCAGCACGAGGAGGACGCGACGCTGCTCGCGGCGGCGCTGGTGGGCCGCAAGGGCAGCGCACTGAGCTGCACGACGGGCGCGGACCGGGAGGACAGCGCGGGCGGCGCGCCGGGCAGCACGGCAGCGGTGACGGCCGAGCTGAAGCGCGAGTTCGGCGCCCGGGTGCGGCCCGCGGCGGCGGGGAAGCCGGCCGTGTCGGTGACCGTTCCGGCGGCCACGGCGAGCGGCGGCACGGCGGCCGGCACCGTACAGCGCGGGTGGCAGCTGGCGCAGTGGTCGGTGGCCCACGCGCCGGACCTGAAACTCGCCGAGGTGTGGTTCGGCGGCGTGCGGTGGCAGGCGGCGCAGTCGGGCAAGGGCTGGCAGAAGGTCTCCGCGGAGGACGCGAAGAAGGCCGGGGCCACGGACCGGGGCCTCGTACGGATCACCGTCGCGCAGTAGTACGGGCCGTCACCCGGGCGGGGGTTTCCGCGGATGCGGGCCACTCGCCGCGAAAGGGGCTGCCGGAGCGGGCGGGCGGCCCTCCCGGAGCCCTCGAAAACGCGGGCTCAGGACGTTTTCCGGGGCACGGACCGGTCATACCAATCGGCCGTCAGGGGCACTTCCCCGCAAGCTTATTATCCGACGCATTACGCACTCTTTACCCATGAAAGCCGCAACTTCGCGGGCCCGTCCGCCGATAGGCACGGCGTCCTTCCGGCCCACCGCCGGACCCCACCCGCAAGGAGCACCATGTCCCTCCCCCTGACGCGCCGGATCGCCCAGGCCGCGCTGCTGCTCGGCGCCGCCGCCGCACCCCTGATCGGTGCGGGCGCCGCGCACGCCGCCGCGCCCCAGCAGGCCGGGGTGGGCGGTCCGACCGCCCTGGACGGCGCGGAGCTGGGTTCGGCCGTCGGCCACACCTCGCAGTCGGCCGCCGGCCTCGCCGCCCACGGCGGCGGCCAGGCCGTTCACACCGCCCTCCCGGCGACCGCCCGGCTCGTCGGCACGACGGGGACGGCCGCGGCTCCGGTCGCCCGGCAGGGCGCCGCGCAGGCCACCGACGCGGCGGGCCGGGTCGTCGGCGCGACGACCGAGTCGCTGCCGGTCGCGGGCACCCTGCCGGACACCGGCGCCCTCCCCACCGACGAACTCCCGCTCAAGGCCCTCCCGACGGGCTGACACACGCGGCGAAGGGGCCCGGGAGCGCGGGCTCCCGGGCCCCTCGTGCGTGTTCGGGGGTCAGCCCCCGAGGCGGGCCACGGCGGCGGCCACGCGCTCGTCGGTGGCCGTCAGGGCGACGCGGACGAACTCCGCGCCGGCCGGGCCGTAGAACTCGCCGGGGGCGACGAGGATGCCGTGCTTGGCCAGGTCGGCGACCGTCTCCCAGCAGTTCTCACCGCGGGTCGCCCACAGGTAGAGGCTGGCCTCGCTGTGCTCGATGCGGAAGCCCGCGGACTCCAGCGCGGCGCGCAGCGCGGTGCGGCGGCGGGCGTAGCGCTCCTTCTGCTCGACGGCGTGCGCGCGGTCGCCGAGCGCCGCGATCATCGCGGCCTGCACGGGCTGCGGCACGATCATCCCGGCGTGCTTGCGCACCGCGAGCAGCTCGGCGACCACGGCCGCGTCGCCCGCGAGGAAGGCCCCGCGGTAGCCCGCGAAGTTGGAGCGCTTGGACAGCGAGTGGACGGCGACGAGCCCCTCGTGGCTGTCCCCGCACACGTCCGGGTGCAGCACCGAGACGGGCGGTTCACCCTCCCAGCCCAGCTCGATGTAGCACTCGTCGGACACCACGAGCACCCCGTGCCCGCGCGCCCAGTCCACGATCCGGCGCAGCTCCGCGGCGCCCAGCACCCGCCCGGTGGGGTTGGAGGGGCTGTTGAGCCACAGCAGCCGCAGCCCGGCGGGGTCGAGGTCGGTCACCGGGTCGTCGTACGTGACGGCCGCGGCGCGCGCCAGCAGCGCGCCGATCTCGTACGTGGGGTAGGCCAGCTGCGGGTAGCCGACGGTGTCGCCCTCGCGCAGGTCGAGCAGCGTGGGGAGCCAGCCGACGAGTTCCTTGGAGCCGATGAGCGGCAGCACCGCGCGCGGGTCGGCGCCCGTGACGCCGTGCCGGTCGCGCAGGTAGCCCGCGGCTGCGGCGCGCAGTTCCGCGGTGCCGTAGGTGAGCGGGTAGCCGGGGCTGTCGGCGGCGGCGACCAGGGCCTGCCGGATGACGTCGGGCACCGGGTCGACCGGGGTGCCCACCGAGAGGTCGACGGCGCCGTCGGGATGCGCGGCCGCGGCCGCCTTGTACGGCTCCAGCCGATCCCAGGGGAAGACCGGCAGTCGGGCGGAAATACTCACGTGCTGCTCACAACTCTCGCTGGTACCAACCGGTCGAAACACCGCGGCCCCGTACGGCACAGAGGCGTACGGGGCCGCGGCGGAGGACGCCGTCGGGCGGTGGCGTCCTCCCCGGCGCGTCAGACGCCGGTGGTGCGGCGCCCGCTACTGGTTCTGCGGCGGGAGCGCGGCGACGAACGGGTGGTCACGCTCGATCAGACCGAGCTTCGACGCGCCGCCGGGCGAGCCCAGCTCGTCGAAGAACTCGACGTTCGCCTTGTAGTAGTCCTTCCACTCCTCCGGAGTGTCGTCCTCGTAGAAGATCGCCTCCACGGGGCAGACCGGCTCGCACGCGCCGCAGTCGACACACTCGTCCGGGTGGATGTACAAGGAGCGGGAGCCCTCGTAGATGCAGTCGACCGGGCACTCTTCGATGCACGCCTTGTCCTTGACGTCGACACAAGGCTGCGCGATGACGTAGGTCACGCTTTCGTTCCTCCTCGGTAGGGCTGTCTCGCGCGGGAGCGCGGCGTCGTCGATGCCCGCACCTAGTATCTCCGTTCCGGAGCACGAACCGAACAGGAGGGCCACGCATGCCAGCGGATTTCTCGGCCGGAGCGCGACTCGAAGTCCGGATCACCCCCGCTGACGTGGGAAAACGTGTCTCGGTGCGGCAGTTGACGGAGATCGTCGACGGGCATCCTACGTTCACCGATACGGTCGGTGTTCTCGCATCCTGGAATGAGGGGGTGGTGAACATCACGCGCAGGGACGGCATGACGGTGCCGATCACCGAATCCGCGCTCGTCGCCGGCAAGGTCGTACCGCCCGCACCGCCGCGCCGCGCCGCCGCGGTCCCCGCCGTGAGCGACGGCGACCTGGAGGCCGTCGCCTCCCGGGCCTGGCCCGCGACCGAGACCGCCGCGCTCGGCGGCTGGACACTGCGCGCCGCCGGGGGCTTCACCCGGCGCGCCAACTCGGTCCTCGCGGGCGGCGATCCGGGCATGCCGCTGGACGACGCGCTCGCCGCCGTCGTGCGCTGGTACGGCGAGCGGGGCACGACCCCCTACCTCCAGCTGCCCGACTCCTCCCCCTACGCGGCGGGGCTGGACGCGCGTGGCTGGGTGCGCGAGGCCGACACACTCGTGCGGACGGCGCCGCTCGCGCCCCTCACCCGGCTGCCGCGCGCCGCCACCGAGATCACCCTGACCCGCACCCCTGACGCCGACTGGCTCGCCACCTACCACCGCACCGGGGACCTCGCCGACGTCGCCCTCCGGGTAGTCTCCGGAGGGCCGTCCGTGTGGTTCGCAAGCACGCAGGGCGCGATCGGGCGCGCCGTCGTCGAAGGCCCCTGGGTGCTCTTCGGCGCCGTCGAGGTCATACCGGAACACCGCCGCAAGGGCCTGGCCACCGCCGTCATGGGCGCCCTCGCCCGGCGCGCCGCGGAAGAGGGCGCCACCGCCGCGTACCTCCAGGTCGAGGCCGACAACGACGGCGCCCGCCGCCTCTACGACGGCCTCGGCTTCACCGACCACCACGGCTACCACTACCGGCGGCCCGCGGCATGACCTCCGAGCAGCCGGAACCCGAGCCCCCCGCCGAACGGTTCGCGGCGGCCGCCCGGGACGGCCGGCCCGACCTCGCCGAGCTGTGCCTGCTCGTCGGGGCCCGCGCCGACCCCGCCCTCGACGGCACCGCCGCGGACCTCGCCCAGATCGAACTCGACCGCCTCGCCGGGCTCCTGCCCGCCGGCCCGCACACCCCTCTCGCCTGGGCGCAGGCCCTGCACCGCGTCCTCGGCCGCGGCCACGGCTTCCACGGCACCCCCGCCGACTACCGACGGCTCGAATCCTCCCTCCTCCAGGAGGTCCTGCGCCGCCGCCGCGGCCTGCCCATCCTCCTGTCGGTCGTCTGGATCGAGGTCGCCCGCCGGGCCGGGGCGCCCGTCTACGGCGTCGCCCTCCCCGGCCACTTCGTCGTCGGCATCGGCGAGCCGGACGGCGAGCACGTGCTCGTCGACCCCTTCGACTTCGGCCGCCCCATGTCCGTCTCCGACGCGGAAGCCCTCGCGGGCGGCGGCACGGGCACGTACGCCCCCGCCGATCCGCTCGACATCATCCAGCGCGTCCTCGGCAACATCCGCGTATGGGCCGCCCCCCGGCCCGAACGCCGCGCCGTCCAGCTCTGGGCCCTGGACCTCACCCTCCTCCTCCCCCGCCACCCCGCCAAACTCCGCTACGAGCGCGCCAAACTCCTCGTGACCATGGGCGACTTCCTCGGCGGCGCCGCCGAACTCGACGCCTACGCCGAGGTCATCGGCGCCTTCGACCCCGAAACCGCGCAGACCCTCCACCACCAGGCACGTGCCGCGCGGGCCCACCTGAACTGACGGTGCGCTTCCGGCTCCCCGCCGTTGGGGGTTTCCCGCGCCTGGCGGCGCGGCTGTTTTCCACCCCCACCACCCGTGCGCGAGGAGGACGTCGGCTTTCTGCCCACCTGCGGGGCGCATTCCCCGTCGGGGGCGAACGGCAGTCCCGTGGACATCACCCCCACCGGCGGGGCAGCCGCACGCGAGACGCCAGGAGGGAGACGGTCACCCCCCACCGGCAGGCAGCCGCCCACGAGCCCCCGGGCGGGGAACGATCCGCCCCACCCGCCCCCACCCCCACCGGCAGACAGCCGCCGACGAGACCCCGGGAGGGGGACGATCCGGGGGTGCCCCCGCAGGAATGCGCTTCCAGCCCCTCAACCACTACGGAAGAGGGCGAACGCGCATTCCGAGGAGGTACCCCCGGAGTGGCACCCGACCCCACCCACCGAAACAAGGGCGCGATGCCCCGCCGGGTAACAAACAGGGGCGCGTGGGGGCACCTCCCAGGCGAAGCTCTGGGGGAGAACGGCGCGACAAGCCCCCACGGCGGGAAGGTCGCGGGCACCACCGCAAGAGGCACCCCGGGGCGCAGCTCAGAGCCACCCCTTCTCGCGGGCTATCCGCACCGCCTCCGCCCGATTCCGCGCCCCCGTCTTCCGGATCGCCGTCGAGAGATAATTCCGCACCGTCCCCTCCGACAACCCCAACCGCCGCGCGACCTCCGCGTTGACCGCGCCGTCCGCCGCCGCGGACAAGACGTCACGCTCCCGCGGCGTCAGCGGATCCGCCCCCTCCGCGAGCGCCGCCGCGGCCAGCGTGGGATCGATGACCCGCTCCCCCCGCAGGACCCGCCGCACCGCGTCGGCCAGCTCCGACGCGGGCGCGTCCTTGACGAGGAAGGCGTCCGCACCGGACTCCATGGCCCGCCGCAGGTAGCCGGGACGGCCGAAGGTCGTGACGATGACGACCTTCACCCCCGGGCACTGCGCCCGGATCTGCGCGGCGGCCTCGATGCCGGTCATGCCGGGCATCTCGATGTCGAGCAGTGCCACGTCCGGCGCCGCCGACTTCGCCGCGCCGAGCACCTGGTCGCCGCGGGACACCTGGGCGACGACCTCGATGTCGTCCTCAAGCCCCAGGAGCGTCGCCAGCGCCTCCCTGACCATTGACTGGTCGTCAGCGAGGAGCACCCGTACGGGCCGCGCGTCGGTCATGGCCGCCAGCCTAATGAGCTGCGCCGATGAGAACCCGCACCGCCCTCGCCGCAGCGGCGACACCCGCGTTCTTCCTGCTCAGCGCCTGCGGGGGCGGCAACGGCAGCGACGACGACGCGGCCTCGCCCGCACCGAGCCGCACCGCGGCCGCCCCGAGCGCGACCCCGAGCGCGAGCGCGTCCGCCGAACCCGCCGCCGCCCTCACCGACAAGGTGTCCGCACAGATGCGGCAGGCCCTCACGGCGGCGCACCTGCCGGCGACCGAGAGGGACGACGCCATCCGCCCCTGCGTCTCCGGTTTCCTCCGCGTGTACGAGGCGCGCAAGGACCGTCCGAAGACCCGCGAGCGCGTCGTCTCGTCGCTCACCGCGGCGGGCTGGAAAACCGCCACGACCGGCGGCTCGGACGAGAGCCACCTCACCAGCAACGACTGGTGAGGTGTTCGTGACCCGCACCACGGGGGCCGTCGACGACGACGGCACGCCCTACGAGATGCTGGAGATCGCGGCCAACTGCATCGACCACACCGCCGACGACCTGTTCAACCAGTGATCTTCATGAGGCTCACCCGATCCCCGGAGACGGTGAAGGCGAAGTCGGACGGGCCGTTGTAGCCGTTGCCGCCGACCTGTGCGCTGACGGTGATCGTGTCGCCGTCCGTACGGTGGCAGCCGGTGACGTCGAGCCGGACCTGCTTGCCGATGAACTCGGCGTCGCTCCAGGCGCGGATCGCGTCGTGGCCGCGGAATTCGCGGCCCCAGTCGTCAACGGCGCCGTCCTCGGCGAAGGCGGCCAGGAAGTCCTCGGTGGCGCCGGCGTTGGCGGCCTCCAGGGCCGCGGCGACGGGGACGGGGAGGGGAGCGTGCGTCATGTCCTGCCAACGAACGGCGGGCCCTGTCCGGCGCCCGCCGATCAGGTGGGGCCGCGGCCGGAACCGGGCCAGTCGCCCCGCCCCGCGCACCTTGCCGGGCAGGTCCACCCGGCGGGCGCCGCTCACCCCGCCACCGTCGCCCAGATGCACTTGCCGCCCTCGGTGTACCGCGTCCCCCACCGCCGGGCCGTGACCGCGACGAGTTGCAGCCCGCGGCCGAACTCGTCGTCGAGCAGCGGGTGCCGCACCCGCGGGGTGGCCTGCGAGCCGTCGTAGACCTCGCAGGTGACCGCTGGTGTGCCCTCTTCGGCGAGGTGCAGCAGCCGCAGCCGCATATGGCCCGCCGTGTCGTCGGCGACGTCCGTGCCGATGCCGACGGCGTGCCGTACCGCGTTGCCGATCAGCTCGCTCACCACGAGCGTGGCCGTGTCGGTGAGGTCGTCGAGCCCCCACGCGGCGATCCGCTCGGCGGCCAGCGCGCGGCCGCGGCCGGCGGTCTCGGGCGCGAACGGCAGGTCCCACACGGCGACCCGCTCGGCGGGGACGCGGCCCAGGGCGAGGGCCATGAGCGCCGCGTCGTCGTCCCGGTGCGGCGCCGAGGGCAGATGGCCGCCGATCGTGTCGCACAGCGTGTCGAGCCACGCGTCGCGGCGCTCCTCCTCCTGCGGCAGCGGGACGGTGGCGCCGTAGCGGGTGACGAGGTCGGTGAGCGGCCCGGTGTCGCGCGGGTCGCCGTCCAGCAGGCCGTCGCTGTAGAGGACCAGGACGCTGCCCTCGGGCAGCGGGGTGTGCATGACGGGCGCGGGCACCGACGCCTGGCCGAGCGGCTGCCCGCTGGGCAGGTCCATCTCGTGGGCCTCGCCGCCGGGGGTCAGCAGGACGGGCGGCGGGTGGCCGGCGGAGGCGAAGCGGCAGGCGCCGGTGGTGGCGTCGTAGAGCACCAGCATGCAGGTCGCGGTGAGCGGGCCGAGGCGGCCGGCGGCGTCGTTGAGGTGGGCCATGACCTCGTCGACGGGCAGGTCGAGCGAGGCGACGGCAAGGGCGGCGTGCCGGAGGATGCCCATGGCGATGGCCTGTTCGAGGCCGTGGCCGCGGATGTCGCCGATGACGGCGAGGCTGCGGCCGCCGGGCAGCGCGATCGTGTCGTACCAGTCGCCGCCGACCTCCTCGCCCTCCGCGAGCCGGTAGCGGGCCTTGGCGCGGACACCGACGGTGTGCGGCAGGCCGCCGGGCAGCAGTTCCGCCTGGAGGCGTTCGGCGCGGTGCCGGGCGTCCTCGTACTGCCGGGCGTTGGCCAGCGACTGGGCGATGACGACGGCGATCGTGCCGAGCAGCGAGCGCTCGTCGTCCGGGAATTCGTGCGGGGCGGACCAGCTGATGACGCACGCGCCGACACGGCGGTCGTTGACGACCAGCGGCAGCGTCGCCCACGCGCGCTTGCCGCCCTGCCGGGCACGGGCGGCCACGCTCGGCAGCTCGGCCTCCATCTCCTCCGGGGTGGAGAAATACCGCGGCCCGGCGCTGCCGACGACGTCGGCGATGCGCTGCAGCATCCCGGGCGCCTCCAGCTCGGCGCTGTAGTCCGCGGAGTAGCCCGTCACGGCGACGAGCCGGGGCGCGGGCCCGGTCAGGTCGAGCACGATGAGGCCCTCGGCGGCGACCATCGGCAGGAGGTGCCGGACGAGCACCTCGATGACGTCCCCGGTGTCGAGCGCGCGGATCAGCGCCGCGTTCAGCTCGATCATCCGGCGGGTGCGCTCGGCCCGTGCCGTCTCGGCCGCCTTCTGCTCGGTGACGTCGGCCATCTGGGTGGCGACGAAGCCGCCGACGTCCACCGCCCGCACCAGCCAGGAGACCCGTTCGCCCTTCGGGCCCTCGTACGTCAGCTCGGTCGACACGGCCTTGCCGGGGGCGGCGCGGGCCGCGGCGAGCATCGGCCTGCCCTGGTCGGCGATGTCGGGCACGGTCTCCCACGGGATCTGCCCGAGAACTTTCGCGCCCCCGCCCTGGCCCAGCGCGCGGGCGGCCCGGTTGGCCCACTCGACGCGGTCGTCGGCGTCCAGCACATGGATGGGGTCGGGGTGCCGTTCGAAGAGTCCGGCGAGCCAGGTGAGTTTGCTGCGCCGGGCCGTCACGTCCCAGACGGTGCCGGCCAGCCGGACGGCCCGGCCGGTCCCGTCGTACTCGAAAACCGCCCGCAGCTCCACCCAGCTGACCTCGCCGTCCGCACCGACGACGCGGTATTCGACGGCGTACGGCTGCCGTCCGGCCAGCGCCGTCGCCACGGACTCCTGCACGCCCGGCCGGTCGTCGGGGTGGACGCGCGCCATCCACGTCTCGATCCGGTGGTCCCAGGTGTCCGGGTCCAGACCGGCGGCCGGGAGCAGGTCCTCGGCCGTGTCGTCGACGTCCAGCCGGCCGGTCGCCAGGTCCCAGCTCCAGGTGCCGACCCTGATCTGCTGCACGACCTGCTCGCGCACCCCGGCGGGCTCCTGCCACCACGGGCCGGCCCCGCCGAACCGCCGGCGGGTGTGCGGCAGCCGCTCGCCGACCGTGCGGGCGAGCCGGGCCAGGAAGTCCTGGGCGGCGGCGTCCGGTGGCTCGCCGGTGAGGACGGCGAGGGTGCCGACGGGGATACCGCCGACCATGACGGGCGCGGCCACCATCCCGCCGGGCAGCTCCGCCACGGCCTCCTCACCGGCGTCGGCGGGCCCCGTGGAGGAGGGCGGCCGGTCGCCGGCCCTCGCGGGGCGGTCCAGGCCCGGCGGGCCGACGGGCGCGGCGGCGGGCGCCTCACCGCGGGCGGGCGGCCTGCGGGTCGACCAGCACACCGTGCCACGGGTCACGGCGAGCGCGGGGGCGGTGGAGGCCCGCGAGGACAGCTCCTCCCAGCGGTGGACGGCCGGGCCGGGCAGCCCGTTGGCGGCCACCAGCCGCAGCAGCCCCTCGGCCCCGGCCATATGGACGAGCCCGCCGTAGCCGCCGAGCGCGCCGACGGCCTGCTGCAGTGCCAGCCGCAGGAGTTCGGCCTCACCGTGCCCTTCGACCGCCTCCACCAGCCGGATCCGCACGAGGTCGCGGGCATCGCACGCGCCGGACCCGTCGCCGCCGGAATGAGCCTTTCCCGGCCCGCCGTCACCGCCGGCCCGGGAACCTCCTGTGCCGGGACCACCGGGATCCCAGCCGTCGGGGGTCCCTTGGCCTGGACCACCGTCCGGTGCCGGAACCATCAGCGCATCACCAGCCTCGCGTCCGCCGTGCTTCCTGGTCGTCCTGGCTGATCTGCCCCGCTTCAGCCGCTTTCGTTCACTCTTCCGCCATTCTTACGCCGTTCGCCGCACCCGGCCGCCCGCCGGACCGCCCGTCACCGGCCCGCCAAGTCGGCCGCCTCGCGCGGCGGTAGGGGCTGGTCCGCGCGGGGGCGACCATGATCACCCGCGCTCGGCGGACCTATGATGTGCCCGGGCGAGCCGCCGTCATCCGGCGGTCTCCCCGCCAGAACAGCGAGGCATGGGAAGGTACGCCGACAATGAAGACCCCCGACGTCATGGCTCCGGGCAGCTCCGAGGCATCCGCCACGCTCCGCGCCGGCTGGTTCCCGTTCGCCTGACCCGCCCTCCGCAAGGGGCCCGTACGGGCCCGCCCCCCACCCGGCCCCGCGGCTCCCCGAGCCCCGGGGCCGACCCACACCGCGCGCGGGCCGCCACCGCACGGCCCCGACACCGCCCGCGGTACGCCGGGCCCCGCCCCGTACACCCCCCGTATGACATCTGTCATGCGGAAGATACGACCCACGGCACTGCCGAGCCGACCGCCCGGCGCGGCAGGGTGGAGGTATGAGAACGACGGCGACCACGACGGACGGCACGGCGGCGGAGCCCCGGGAGGCGGGGCGGCCCGCCGTGGAGTTCGTGTCGGTGGACAAGAGCTACGGGGCCGTGCGCGCCGTGGCGGAGCTGAGCCTGGAGCTGTACCCCGGAGAGACGGTGGCGCTGCTCGGGCCGAACGGCGCGGGGAAGTCCACCGCGCTCGACCTGCTGCTCGGGCTGAAGAACGCCGACGGCGGCCGGGTGCGGGTCTTCGGGACGACGCCGGCGCAGGCCATCGAGGCCGGCCGGGTCGGGGCCATGCTGCAGAGCGGCGGGCTCATGGAGGAGGTGACGGTGCGCGAGCTGGTGGGGCTCGCGTGCGACCTGCATCCGAAGGCGTATCCGGTGGAGCAGGTGCTGGCCTCGGCGGGCGTCACGGACATCGCGTCCCGCATGGTCGACAAGCTGTCGGGCGGTCAGGAGCAGCGGGTGCGCTTCGCGCTGGCCACCGCCGGGGCGAACGACCTGATCGTGCTGGACGAGCCGACCGTGGGCATGGACGTCAGCGCCCGGCAGGCGTTCTGGGCGACCATGCGCGGGCAGGTGGAGGAGGGCCGCACGGTGCTCTTCGCCACGCACTACCTGGAGGAGGCCGACGCGATCGCCGACCGCGTGCTGGTGCTGCACCAGGGGCGGCTGATCGCGGACGGCACCGCGGCGGAGATCAAGGCGCGGGCCGGCGCCCGCCGGGTGACCTTCGACCTCGAAGGGACGATCGACGAGGCCGCGTTGCGCGCCCTGCCGCATCTGGTGGGTCTGGACATCACCGGCCCGACCGTCCGCATCCGCTCCGACGACGCGGACGCCACCGTGCACGCGCTCTACGGCCTCGGCCTCTACCCGCGCAACCTGGAGGTCTCCGGGCTCGGCCTGGAGCAGGCCTTCCTGGCCATCACCGACGCGGCGGACGCCGCGCGCGACGACGCCGGCGCGCTGCCCGCCGGGGAGGCGGACGCCCGATGAAGACCCTGGTCAAGCTGGAAATCCTGCGTACATTGCGCAACCGCAAGTTCATGTTCTTCTCGGTGCTCTACCCCGGCTTCCTCTTCCTGATCATCACGGCGGGCGCGGACAAGCACAAGAAGCTGGACGGCTCCGACCTGACCGTGGTCGCGTACTACATGGTCGCGATGGCCGCCTTCGGCGCGATGACCGCGGTGCTGATGGGCAATGCCGAGCGCATCGCCCGCGAGCGCGAGAAGGGCTGGGTGCGGCAGCTGCGGCTCACCGCGCTGCCGGGCCGCGGCTACGTCACGGCGAAGATCGCCTCGGCGGCCACCGTGAGCCTGCCGTCGATCCTGATCGTGCTGGTGCTTGGCGCGGCGGTGAAGGGCGTGTCGCTGGACGCGTGGCAGTGGGTGGCACTCCTGGCGAGCGTCTGGGCGGGCAGCATGGTCTTCGCGGCGCTGGGCGTCGCGATCGGCTACGTCGCCACGACGGACGTCGCCCGGCCGGTCTCGATGCTGTGCTACTTCGCGCTCGCGATGCTGGGCGGCCTGTGGGTGCCCTTCACGACCTTCCCGCACTGGCTGCGCACCGTCGCCGGCTATCTGCCGGGCCGGGCGTACGCGGCGCTGGGCCAGTCCATCGAGTTCGGCGACGCCCCGCACGCCAAGGACGTCACGGTGCTGGTCGTCTACCTGCTGCTCTTCGCGGGCACGGCCGCCTGGCTGTACCGCAAGGACACCCGGAAGGCGTGACGGCGCCGTGACGCTCCCCACGCCGCCGCACGCGGCCGGCATGCGGGCAGCCGCGGCCTGCGCGGTGCTGCTCGGCGGCGCGCTGGCGGGCGCGCGGCTGGCCCGGGCGGGACGCGAGCTGCGCGAGGCCCGGCAGGCGGTGGCCCGCGCCCGCGACCTGCACGACGGGCTCGGACACGCGCTGGCCCTCATCGCGATCAAGAGCGAGCTGGCGGGCCGGATGCTGGCGGCCTCGCCGGCCCGGGCCGCGCGTGAGGTCGGCGACATACACCGGGTGAGCCGGCAGGCCCTCGCGGAGGTCCGCGCGGGCCTGCCGGAAGAGGCCCCCTGAGGCCTCCGCGGGCCTCTGGCCGCCCCTGGGAGCCGGGCCCTACCGGGCGACGTTCGGGAAGGTCACCGTGCGCCCGGCGGGGTCGGTCGCGTGGAGCGCCTGGATGAGGGCGGTCGCGACGTCCTGCGGGGTGACGGCGGTCTTGGAGCCGTCGCCGCGCTCCAGCTTCACGTTCTTGAAGGCCTTGCCGTACAGCTCCTTGAGCTTGACCAGGTCGATGTGCGGCGCGAGCTTGCCCTCCGGGTCGGCCGTCATCGTCAGGAACTGCGGCAGGGTGTTGTCGAACGAGATGAAGTGCGCGGCGTCCGCCCGCACCGTCACCCGGCCGGACATCGCGGTCTTGCCGAAGCCGTTGACGGCGCGGTCGAGTTCGGCCTGGGTGACCTTCGGGGCGACGGTGCCGGCGTCGAGCGCCACCACCGGGTCCGCCGCGGTCTCCACGCGGGTGCGGTAGGCCGCCTCGATCTTCTGCGCCGCGGAGTCCACGTCGACGGTGTGACGGGCCTTGCCGGGCACGGCGATCGCCTTGTGGTCCTCGAAGCGCACCATGCCCTCGCTGCCGCCGTCGCCCTTGCCGGCGAGCGTCTGGAGCGCCGCCTTGAGCTTGTCCTCGTCTATGACGTAGACGGGACTCGCGGTGCGGCTGCCGCCGAAGAGCGAGCCGATCACCGAGACCGGGTTGTAGTCGGCGTGCGCGACGGCCCGCACGGTCGCGTCCGTGTCGACGGACAGTCCCGCCACGGACGGCTTCAGGGTCGTCCTGGTTCCGCCGATGCTGAGCTGGAGGGGCGCGCTGGCGCGGTCGCCGAGCGCGTCGTCGAGCAGCTTGACCGCGGCGGCGCGGTTCTGGTTGCCGATGTCGACGCCGAAGGCGGTGGTGCCCTTGGGCACGTCGGCGTGGTTCATGAGCAGGCCCGCGCCGTACGCGAGGACCAGTACGGCGACCACGCCGGCGCCCAGCAGCACGGGCTTGGAGCGGCCCTTCTTCGCCGGCCGGGCCGCAGCGGGCGCGGGCGCGGCGGGCTTGGCGGCGGGCTCCGGCTCGCGGTCGGGCTCGGGTCTGCGCGGCGCCGCCGGGCGCGGGGCGCGGGGACCGCCGGGCGGCACGGTGGGGATACCGCTCACGAGCGTGTCGCCGGACACCCGCCCGGTGCCGCCGGGCGGCGTGTGCGCGGGGTCGGGCGTGAGCGGCGGCACGTTCATGGCACCGGTCGCGGGACCGGCGGTCGGGCCGTCCGGCGGGCTGAGCGTGTCGCCGAAGGCAGGCACGGTGTAACTCGCGCTCGCCGGGTCGGAAGCCGTCGGCCGCGGCACCCCTGGCGGGAAGTCCTCGGTCCCGAACGGCTGCGACCCGGTGTCGTACGGGGAGTGGGACCCGGTGTCGTACGGGGACTGCGGGTCGCCTACGACCGGAGTCGCACCCGTGTCGTACGGCGAAGGCCCGCCACCCGGGATCCGCGTCGACCCCGTGTCGTACGGGGAGGGCGCATCACCGGGCAGCCGCGACGACCCCGTGTCGTACGGCGAAGGCCCGCCACCCGGGATCCGCGTCGACCCCGTGTCGTACGGGGAGGGCGCGTCGCCGGGCAGCCGCGACGACCCCGTGTCGTACGGCGAAGGCCCGCCACCCGGAATCGGCATCGACCCGGTGTCGTACGGCGAGCGGCCCTCGTCGGCCGCGGGCATCGCCGCCGTGTCGTAGGGCGAACGGGCGGCGAAGGGCGAGGTGTCGGGCGCGGGCGGGCGCGGTACGGAACCGGTGTCGAAGGGTGAGCCGAAGGGCGGCGGCGGGGCCTGCCCGGCGAAGGGCGCGGGGAAGCCCTGCGCGGGGGTGTCGTGCGGCCCGCGGGCCGCCTCCGCCTCGCCGGGCGCACCGCCCACCGGCGGCGGCAGGTAAGGCACACCGCCGGCGTAGGGGGCCTCCGCGGCAGGCGGCGGCGCTTCTTCCTCGGCGCCCTCGGTCGCGGCCACGGGCTTGCGGGGCGAGAACCAGTCGCTGGTGGCCTTCTCGGGCTCCGGCTCGGGCCGGGCCTCCGGCTCGGCCTCGGGCGCCTCCTCGGCCGGCGCGGCAGCGGCGGCCTCGTCGACCGGCGTGCGGACGACGACGGGCGGGATCGGCCGCGACCCGGGGATGTTGATGCGGATCCGGGTCGTCAGCGTCGTCTCGGTCCTGGGCTCGTCCGGGAGCGGCGGCTCGCCCGCGCCCGGCTCGGGCCCGGTGCCGGAAGCGGAACCCGTGCCGGGGACGGAGCCGCTGCCGTCGTCGGTTGCGTCCGCGGACCGGGGCCGCTCCTGCGGGTGCAGGGAGGGGAAGGGACGGCTGCCGTACGGCTGCGTCCCGGACGGGTACGCGGCGCCGCCGCGGCCCTGTGCCCCGGAGGACGAACTGTCTGTTTCACGAGTCAAAGCAGGCTCTCCCGGTGTGCTTCGCCGCCCGACATGGTTCCCCGCTTGCGGCTCGCCGGCGGGCCCCACCATACCGACCGGCCGCCAGCGGCGGCCCTGGTCGGGCGGAACGCTCAGGGCCAGCCAACCACGGCCTCGCCCCTGCCCGCCAAGTCAGGCCCTATTCGCCCCTGATGGCAGCAGTTGCGGCAAAGTGGCGCAGATCACGGCGGCCAGGGCGCCGCCCAGCAGGTAGAGGTACGAGCCGGCGCCGGCCGCGAAGAGGAAGTCGCCCTCGGGCCGGGTGGTGCTCAGCAGGATCACCGAGATCAGCCAGATTCCGGCGGGCACCGCCACCCCCACCCGGCTGCCGGTGGCCTTCAGGCCGCCGTAGAAGAGCGCCACGCATCCCGCGAGGCTCAGCAGCAGCCCGCCGGGGAAGAGGCCCGCCTGGACGAGCGCCCCGGCGAGCGCGACGAGGGCGCCGAGCACGGCGAGACCGAGGTAGCCGAGGAGCCGGCCCAGGGAGAGAGGGGTGGTCACGCGGCACCTCCACCGAGGCCGTCGTCGTCGAAGCCGAAGCCGGAGCCGGAGCCGGCCGGGGAGCCCGATCCGGCCCCGGAGCCCGGCCCGGAGCCGGAGTTGCCGCCGGGCCTGCGGGCGAAGAGGTCGGTCACCGGGGCGCCGGCCGCGGCGCCGGGGAGCGGGTCGCCGTGCACCTGGCGGTAGCACTCGGTACTGAAGAAGGGCTGGCCCAGATCGTTGGAGAGCGCGAAGAAGGGGCCGTCCACGGCGATCTGGGTGGCGTGCGCGCGCATCGCCGCGGTCTTGCGGTCCGCGTACGCGCTGCCGTCGATCACGACGCTCACGTGCGCGTCGTCGACCACGCCCGGGATGTCGTCGGGGGTCGCGACGCCGCCGAAGGGGAAGTCCTTGCCGGCCGCGGCGACCCGGGCGAAGCCCTCCTCGACGGCCGAGCGCGGGGTGCAGATCTCGAAGACCCGGTCGACCCGGTGGCCCTGCCCGGCGGCGAGCTCGTAACCGCGCATCGCGACCCGGTGGGCCTGGATGTGGTCGGGGTGGCCGTAGCCGCCGTTGTCGTCGTAGGTGACGAGCGCCTGCGGGCGTACGTCCATGATGACCTCGGCCAGATGGCCGGCCGCCTCGTCCAGGTCGGCCTGCCAGAAGCAGCCGGGCACCTCGTTCTGGGCGACGCCCATCATGCCGGAGTCGCGGTAGCGGCCGGGGCCGCCGAGGAAGCGGTGGTCGGTGACGCCCAGTTCGGCCATCGCGGCGGCCAGTTCGCCGACGCGGTGTTCGCCGAGGGTGTCGTCCCGGTCCGCCGTCAGGTGCGCGAGGTCGGGCGGAATGACCTCGCCCTCCTCACCCAGGGTGCACGTGACCAGGGTGACGAGGGCGCCTTCGGCCGCGTACTTCGCCATGGTGGCGCCGTTGTTGATCGTCTCGTCGTCCGGGTGGGCGTGGACGAGCAGCAACCGGCGCGCGGGACGCGCGGACGGGGTGGTTCGGTCGGTCATGGCGGAAGCCTACGACTCCCGCCGGGGGCGCTCAGAACTTGATGTCGGAGATCATCCCCGCGACGTTGTTGGTGAGATCGTTGATCTGCGGAGCCCAGGACGAACTCGCCAGGTAAAAGCCCAGCAGTGTGCACGCCACGGCGTGGCCCCACTTCAACCCGGACCGTCGGATCAGCAGGACCACGATGATCAGCAGCAGCAGCACCGCCGAAATCGAGAGTGCCACAGCGGCTCACCTCCAGGTACGACGCAGGGGTCATGTCAGTTGCCACATGCTTATTACCCACCCATGGCAACGGATCATAACTTTCCGTGCGACCGCATAGGTCGGAGCACGGAAGCACTGGGGGGCGCATGACCAGATCCAGCCACCGCGGTGCCGCCTCCCGTGCCCGGCCCCTCGGGTAGCGCCGCAGGTCGGGTGGCTCGCGGCGGTGTCGCACCGAAATCCGGGGGCGGTTGTCGGACCCACCCCCTACTGTCACGGATATGACGTACCTCTCATTCCCTCGGCAGCACGCGCGGACACAGCGGTTCACCCTCGGGGTGCCGCGGGCGTTCACCGTGGCGCCGGACGGGAGACGGGTGGTCTTCCTGCGCTCGCGCACGGGCACGGACACCGCGCAGCTGCTGTGGGTGCTGGAGCTGCCCGCCGCCGAGGGCGGGGCGGTACGGGAGCGGGTCGCGGCCGACCCGGTGGCGCTGCTGGGCGGCTCCGAGGAGGAGCTGCCCGCGGCCGAGCGGGCCCGCAGGGAGCGCAGCCGGCAGTCCTCGGCGGGCGTCGTGGCCTACGCGGTGGACGCCGAGGTGACGACCGCCGCCTTCGCGCTGTCCGGGCGGCTGTTCACGGTGGGGCTGGCGGAAGGGGGCGGCGTCCCACGGGAGTTGCCGGTGCCCGGCCCCGTGGTGGACCCGCGGCCCTCGCCGGACGGGCGCTGGGTGGCGTTCTCGGCGGGCGGCGCGCTGCGGGTGGTGGCCGCGGACGGGTCGGGCGGCCGCGCGCTGGCCGAGCCGGACGGGGAGGAAGTGACGTGGGGCCTCGCGGAGTTCGTCGCCGCCGAGGAGATGGGGCGGCACCGCGGCTTCTGGTGGGCGCCGGACGGCTCGGCGGTGCTGACTGCCCGGGTGGACGAGTCCGGGGTGGCCCGGCGCTGGCTGTCCGAGCCCGCCCATCCGGACCGCGCACCGGTCGAGATGGCCTATCCCGCGGCGGGCACGGCCAACGCCGAGGTGACGCTGTGGCTGCTCGGCCTGGACGGCACCCGCCGCGAGGTGACGTGGGACCGCGAGCGCTTCCCGTACCTCGCGGCCGTGCACTGGACGGCGGCCGGGGCGCCCTTGCTCCTGGTCCAGACGCGCGAGCAGCGCGCCCAGCACTACCTGACGGTCGACACGGAATCGGGTGCGACGACCCTCGCGGCAGCCGAGGAAGATCGAGATTGGCTTGATCTTTTCCCCGGCGTACCGGCCCTGCGCCCGGACGGGACGCTGCTGCGGATCACCGACACCGACGGCGCCCGCGTCCTGACGGCCGACGGGAAGCCGTGGACGGACGGCCGGCTGCACCCGCGTGCCGTGCTGGCCGCGGACGGCGAGGACGTGCTGGTCAGCGCCTCGGCCGGAGCGGAGGCCGAGGAGGCGGAGACAGGCGAGATCCATGTCTACCGGGTGACGGCCGAGGGCCCGGTCCGTGTCACCGGCGAGCCCGGCGTGCACTCCGCGGTGCGCGCGGGCGCGGTCACCGTGCTGACCTCGTCACTGCCCGGCCGCTCCGGCGTCCGCACCCGGGTGCTGCGCGGGGGCACCGAGGTCGCGGAGATCGCCTCGTACGCGCAAGCCCCGTCGCTCACCGCGCGGGTCCGGCTGACCGAGGCCGGCAAGCGGCGCATCCCCTGTGCGGTCCTGCTGCCGGCCGGCCACAGCGAAGGCGACGGCCCGCTGCCGGTGCTGATGGACCCTTACGGCGGCCCGCACGGCCAGCGCGTCACCGCGGCGCACGACCCGTACCTGGTCTCGCAGTGGTTCGCCGACCAGGGTTTCGCGGTGGTCGTCGCCGACGGCCGCGGCACCCCGGGCCGCTCCCCCGCATGGGAGAAGGCGATCAGCGGCGGGCGGCTCGCCGAGGTCGTCCTGGAGGACCAGATCGACGCGCTGCACGCGCTCGCCGAGTCCTTCCCGCTGGATCTCTCCCGGGTCGCGATCCGCGGCTGGTCCTTCGGCGGCACCCTCGCCTCACTCGCGGTGCTGCGCCGCCCCGACGTCTTCCACGCCGGCATCGCCGGTGCGCCGCTGACGGACCAGCGGCTCTACGACACGCATTACACCGAGCGTTATCTGGGACTCCCGCAGGAGCAGGGCGCGGCCTACGACGCGAATTCCGTCGTGACGTCCGAGGGTATTCCCCAACTCGCGGAACCCGCCCGCCCGCTGATGATCATTCACGGCTTCGCGGACGACAATGTACTGGTCGCGAATACGCTGCGGCTTTCCACCGCGCTCTTGGCCGCGGGGCGGCCGCACGAGGTTTTGCCGCTCTCGGGCGGGATCACGCACATGACTCCCCAGGAAGAGGTCGCCGAAAACCTCCTCCGCCTGCAGGTGGCCTTCCTGAACCGCTCCCTCAGGCCGTAAGAACCCGCAAGTTACGGATGGGGCTGGTGTTACACCCCCGGGCGGCGGCGCCGCCTCAGGGGAAACCTCTCGGCCGACCACCGGGCGCGCACCCCCACCGGTGCCACGCAGAGCAGGAAACCCGGTCCGTATATCGGTCATGCCTCGGCCGTGTTGCGCGCGCGTAAACACGATTCGTCCCGTCAAGTCGTACATGTCTCCCCCGGCGGGAGGCTGTCAAGCACGCCCGGAAGACGATCTGCTCAATCTTCGCTCAAGAAGCGGACGATCACGCTTTCTTCCCTCCACGCCCCCTTGACTGCAACTTGCTTTCATTGCGACAGTCCCGGCAACTCACGACGTCCACCCGTCGAGGGAGTCCCAAGCCATCTGCTCATCAGTGACGCACCAGCGGGGGCCATCGCGATGACGAGTTCCACCGAGACCACCGTCTCCGAACCGCCCGGCGAACCGGGCGAGATCAGCGACGCCCTGCCCGCGGTCGCCCCCGAACTGGCGGGGCGGTCGCCGGGGCAGCTGATGTGGCGCCGTTTCAAACGCGACCGCGCCGGGGTGATTTCGGCTTACATCGTCGCCTTCTTCTTCGTGATCGGTATCTGCGCGCCGCTCATAGCCAAGCTCTACGGCAAGGACCCGTACACGCTCTACGGGCAGCACGAACCGGGCCTGCTGGACGACTTCGGATACCCGATCGCCCCGAACGGCGGGATCAGCGGGCGCTTCTGGTTCGGCATCGAGCCGACCCTCGGCCGGGACGTGTTCACCCAGCTTCTCTACGGCATCCGCACCTCGCTGTTCATCGCGGTGTCGGTGACCATCGTGGTGACGATCACCGCGATCGTGCTGGGCATCACGGCCGGTTACGTCGGGGGCAAGACGGACTACTTCATCGGGCGGGTCACCGACCTGCTCATGGCCTTCCCCTCCCAGCTGTTCTTCGTGGCCGTGATGCCCGTCGTCACGGCGATCTTCGTGAGCCCGACCGACGAGACCCCGACGTACCTGCGAGTGGTGGCACTGATCGCCGTGCAGTGGTTCCTCGGCTGGATGGGACTCGCACGACTGCTGCGCGGCCAGGTACTGAGCCTGCGCGAACGGGAGTTCATCGAGGCGGCCCGGGTGACGGGGGCCTCGTCGTGGCGCATCGTGCGCCGAGAGCTGCTGCCGAATCTGGTGACGCCGATTCTGGTCCAGAGCACGCTGATGCTGCCGACCTTCGTCACCGCGGAAGCCGGACTGTCGTTCCTGGGGGTCGGGCTCGTCGAGCCGACGCCGGACTGGGGACGGATGTTCGCCCGCGGCGCGGACGTCTACCAGAACGACATCACGTACATGTTCTTCCCCGGCGTCGCGATGGTGATCTTCATCGTCGCCTTCAACCTGCTCGGGGATTCGGTCCGTGACGCCTTCGACCCGAAGGCCGCACGTTAGGGACGCCGCTGCGGGGGCGGCGTCGCCCCGCACAGGACCGCTTTGCAGCCAGCTCATCGTTACGAAGGACAGGGGTGCACAACCGATATGAGAGTCTACATGCGTAGAACGCGGGCCGCGCTGGTGGCGGTCGCCGCCGGCGCACTGGTCCTGACCGCGTGCAGCAGTGGCGGGGGCGGTGGTGGCAAGTCCACCGAGAACAAGGACGCCAAGGCCAAGCAGAGCAAGAGCGCCCAGGAGCTGGCCGGCGCCATCACCTTCGGCGACGACGCCGCGTCGAAGGGCCCGGCCGAGCCCGTACCGGGCGCGGTCAGCGGCGGCACGATGAACGTGCTGGAACGCGACAGCTACACCCACCTCGACCCGGGCCAGATCTACGTCCAGAACGAGTACCAGCTCGCGACGCTGATCCACCGCGGCCTGACGACGTACAAGCTCGACAACGCGGGCAAGTACACCGTCGTCGGCGACCTCGCGACCAACAGCGGTGAGCAGTCCGACGGCGGCAAGACCTGGACCTTCCACCTGAAGGACAACATCAAGTTCCAGGACGGCACCCCGATCACGTCGAAGGACATCCGCTGGACGGTGGAGCGGCTGTTCGCCCCGTTCATCACCAACGGCCCGGCCTACCTCCAGCAGTGGCTGGCCAACACCAGCGGCACCGACTACCGCAAGCTGCTGCCGGCCGGCCCGTACAACGGCCAGCACCTGCCGGACACCCTTCTGTCGACGCCGGACGAGAAGACGGTCGTCTTCCACTTCACCAAGCCCCAGCCCGACACCCCGTACCTGTTCGCGCTGCCCGGCTACGCGGTCGTGGACTCCGCGAAGGACACCAAGCAGGCGTACGACAAGGCCCCGGTCGCCTCCGGTCCCTACATGATCAAGGACTTCAACCAGGGCAAGTCGATGACCCTGGTGAAGAACCCCAACTGGGACCCGAACAGCGACTCGTCGCGGCACCAGTACGTGGACTCCTTCGCGATCACGTTCAACCACCAGTACGAGGACTCCACCAAGCGGATGATGTCCGACGCGGGTGAGAACCAGACGTCGGTGAGCTTCTCCAACGCCGTCGACACGGACAACACCCCGACCGTGGTGGGCACCCCGTCGATCTACAAGCGCACGGTGGCCGGCTACCAGCCGTTCACCGGGCAGATCAACTTCAACATGAAGCGGATCACGGACCTCAACGTCCGCAAGGCACTCGCGCTGGCGATCCCGACCAAGCCGGTCTACCAGGCGCTCGGCGCCGAGTACGGCGCGGAGTACGCGGGCGGCTTCCTCAGCCCCGCGCTGGCGGGCTACCAGAAGTCCGACCCGCTGGGGAAGATCGCCAACCCCAACGGTGACGCCGCGGCCGCCAAGAAGATCCTCACCGACGCGGGCAAGGTCAACACGAAGATCACCTACGCGTACGTCAACACCACGCAGGGCCAGCAGTACTCGGTGGCCATCGCCGCCGCGCTGAAGGCCGCGGGCTTCGACGTGCAGCGCAAGGAACTCCCGTCGGACACGTACTACGACCTGATCGGCAAGGTCGACAACCAGTACGACATCTACGCCTCGGCGTGGGGCGCGGACTGGCCGAGCGCCTCCACCGTCATTCCGCCGGTCTTCGACGGCCGCACGATCGCCGACCAGGCGCCCAACTACTCGCACGTCAACGACCCGTACATCAACAGCCAGATCGACAAGATCTCGGCGATGACGGACCCGGCGGCCGCGCAGAAGGCCTGGTTCGACCTGAACACCTACATCACCACCAAGGTGATCCCGGCCGTGCCGACCGTCTACTACAAGCAGCTCCAGCTGTTCGGCTCCAAGGTCGGCGGCGCCGTCTACAACAACATGTGGTCGGGCATCGACTGCACGAAGCTCTTCCTCAAGCCGTAGCAGCCGCACAGCCGTACAGCCGCAAAGCCGTCCGGCGCAACGCCGCGGTGGGGCCGGGCAGTCGCCCGGCCCCACCGGGGCGCCTCAGCACCCGGTCCTCCGGTCCACCGCCGCCCGTCCTCAGAGAGCTGCGACCGCCATGCTTCGATTCCTCGTCCGCCGGACGCTCGGCGCTGTGGTCATTCTGCTGTTCATCAGCGCCTTCACCTTCTTCCTGTTCTTCGCGATACCGCACGACCCCGCCCTGCTGTCCTGCGGCAAGAACTGCACGCCGGACAATCTGAAGATCATCCACCACAACCTGGGCCTCGACCACCCGGTGCCGGTGCAGTACTACCTGTTCATGGTGCGGATCTTCACCGGCCACCACTTCCCGGCCGGCGCGTGCCCGGCCCCGTGCTTCGGCTACTCCTTCGCCACGAGCGAGCCGGTGTGGCCGACCCTGATGGACCGGCTGCCCACGACGCTCTCGCTCGCCGCGGGCGCCATGGTGGTCTTCCTCCTCTTCGGCCTCGGCACCGGCATGCTGGCCGCCTGGAAGCGCGGCACCCTGATCGACAAGACGTTCAGCTCCGCCTCGCTCGTGCTCAGCTCGATGCAGATCTACTTCGTCGGCCCGCTGGTGCTGGCGCTGGTGGTCTGGAACAACCACATCCTGGACCAGCCCAAGTACGTGCCGCTGACGCAGAATCCGGTGTCCTGGTTCAACGGGCTGCTGATCCCGTGGTGCGTGCTGTCGATCCTGTTCACGGCGAACTACACCCGCATGGCGCGCTCGACGATGCTGGAGCAGCTCCAGGAGGAGCATGTCCGCACCGCCCGCGCCAAGGGCATGTCCAGCAGATACGTCTTCTTCCGCTACGCCTGGCGGGGCTCGCTCATCCCGATCGTGACGATCCTCGGCATCGACCTGGGGTCCCTGCTGGGCGGCGCGATGATCACCGAGTACACCTTCCAGCTCAGCGGACTGGGGCAGCTGGCACTCCAGTCGGTGAGCCATACCGACCTGCCCATGCTGATGGGCGTCATGCTCTTCAGCGCCTTCATGATCGTGCTGTTCAACATCATCGTGGACGCCGTCTACGCCTTCATCGACCCGCGCATCCGGCTGTCCTAGGAGACCGGCAGTGACCACCATGACCAAACCGGAGGACGCCGTCCCGGCGGGCAGCACCGACGCGTTCTTGTCCGTGCGCGACCTGCACGTGCGCTTCTCCACCGAGGACGGCGTCGTCAAGGCCGTCGACGGGCTGTCGTTCGACCTGGAGCGCGGCCAGACGCTGGGCATCGTCGGCGAGTCGGGCTCGGGCAAGTCGGTGACCAACCTGACCGTGCTCGGCCTGCACAACCCGTCCACCACCGAGGTCGCCGGCGAGATCGTGCTGGACGGCCAGGAGCTGACCGGGGCGTCCAACCGCACGCTGGAGAAGCTGCGCGGCAACAAGATGGCGATGATCTTCCAGGACTCGCTCACCGCGCTTTCGCCGTACTACACGATCGGCCGGCAGATCGCCGAGCCGTACGTCAAGCACCGCGGGGCCAGCAAGCGGGAGGGGCGGGAGCGGGCCATCGAGATGCTGGAGAAGGTCGGCATCCCGCAGCCCAGAATGCGGGTGGACGACTACCCGCACCAGTTCTCCGGCGGCATGCGGCAGCGCGCGATGATCGCGATGGCGCTGGTGTGCGACCCGGACCTGCTGATCGCCGACGAGCCGACGACGGCCCTGGACGTGACCGTGCAGGCGCAGATCCTGGATCTGCTCAAGGACCTCCAGCAGGAGTTCGGCTCCGCGATCATCCTGATCACCCACGACCTCGGCGTGGTGTCCAAGGTCGCCGACGACCTGCTGGTGATGTACGCGGGCCGGGCCGTCGAGCGCGGCTCGGTACGCGAGTTGCTGACGGCGCCGCAGCACCCCTACACCTGGGGCCTGCTGGGCTCGATGCCGCGGCTGGGGTCGGACGTCTCCGAGCCGCTCACGCCCATCCCGGGCTCGCCGCCCAGCCTGCTGGCGCCGCCGCCGGGCTGCGCCTTCCACCCGCGGTGCGGCTTCACCGACCTGGTCGGCGGCGGGCGGTGCGCCTCGGTGCGGCCGGACCTGCCGGCCGGGCGCGGCTCGGCGTGCCATCTGAAGGACGAGCAGAAGCGGTCCGTGTTCATCGAGACGATTCAGCCGCGGCTCGGCTGACTCACCAGGGCAGGCATCCACATGAGCAACGACATCTCACTGTCCAAAGACGCAGAGGGCGCTGCGGACACCAGCCCGGCGGCAGAGCAGGCCGGGGACGGGACGGCGCGCGAGACGCTGCTGGAGGTCCGCGGGCTGGCCAAGCACTTCCCGGTGATGGGCGGCTTCCCCATCAGGCGGCAGATAGGCGCGGTCAAGGCGGTCGACGGGGTCGACCTGTCGGTACGGGCGGGCGAGAGCTTCGGCCTGGTCGGCGAGTCGGGCTGCGGCAAGTCGACCACCGGGCGGCTGATCACCCGGCTGCTGGAGCCCACCGCAGGCAGCATCACCTACCGCGGGCGGGACATCACGCACGCCGACCGCAAGGAGCTCGCGCCGGTCAGGTCCGAGATCCAGATGATCTTCCAGGACCCGTACTCGTCGCTGAACCCGCGGCAGACCGTCGGCACGATCATCCGCGGCCCGATGGAGATCAACGGCATCGACCCGCCCGGCGGCCGGGACCAGCGGGTGCGCGAGCTGCTGGAGACGGTCGGGCTCAACCCGGAGCACTACAACCGCTTCCCGCACGAGTTCTCCGGCGGCCAGCGGCAGCGTATCGGGGTCGCCCGGGCGCTCGCCCTGGAGCCCAAGCTGATCGTGGCCGACGAGCCGGTCTCCGCGCTGGACGTGTCGATCCAGGCGCAGGTGGTCAATCTGCTCCAGCACGTGCAGCGCGAGCTGGGCATCGCGTTCGTCTTCATCGCGCACGACCTGGCGGTCGTCCGGCACTTCTCGGAGCGGCTCGCGGTGATGTACCTCGGCAAGATCGTGGAGGTCGGCGACCGCGACTCCATCTACCTGCGGCCCCGGCACCCCTACACCCATGCGCTGCTGTCGGCGGTGCCCGAGGTGGAGCCGCTGTGGGAGACCCCCGACGGGAGCGCGCGGCCCGAGCGCAAGAGCCGGATCCGGCTCGCCGGCGACGTGCCCTCGCCGATCAACCCGCCGTCCGGCTGCCACTTCCGCACCCGGTGCTGGAAGGCCACGAAGCTGTGCGCGGAGGAGGAGCCGCCGCTGGTCCGGCTCGACGGCGCGGACGAGGGGCACCTGACGGCGTGCCACCACCCGGAGGACCCGACGGTGACCGGCCGTACGGAGGACGTGGTGCTGGACCCGTCCCTCGTGGCGCTGGAGGACCACTCGGATCGCCCCTGACGCGGCGCCGTACGGATCTCAGGGCCTGCCCCGCGTCACTCCCGCCTCACTCCCGGTTCTCCGGCGGGACGACGATCTTCTCCTCCGCGAAGTGGCAGGCCGACGGGTGCTCGGCCGGGCCCGCGGTGCCGCGGAAGACCTCCGGCACCGCGAGCAGCGGCTCCTCCACCACGCAGCGCTCCTGCGCCTTCCAGCAGCGGGTGCGGAAGCGGCAGCCGGACGGCGGGTCGGCCGGCGAGGGCACGTCCCCGGTGAGGATGATCCGCTCGCGGTGCTCGCGCGCCTCGGGGTTGGGCACCGGCACCGCCGACAGCAGCGCCTGGGTGTAGGGGTGGGTCGGGTGCTCGTAGATCTCGGCGTCCCCGCCCAGCTCGACGATCTTGCCGAGGTACATGACCCCGACCCGGTCGGAGATGTGCCGGACGATCGACAGGTCGTGCGCGATGAACATGTACGACAGGTCGAACTCGTCCTGCAGCTTCTCCATCAGGTTGATCACCTGCGCCTGCACGGAGACGTCGAGGGCCGAGACCGGCTCGTCCGCCACGATGATCTCCGGCCGCAGCGCGAGCCCGCGGGCGATGCCGATGCGCTGCCGCTGGCCGCCGGAGAACTGGTGCGGATAGCGGTTGATGTACTCCGGGTTGAGGCCGACCACGTCCAGCAGCTCCTGGACGCGCTTGCGCCGCTGCGCCTTGGGGACCACGTCGGAGTGGATCTCGAAGGGTTCGCCGATGATGTCGCCGACCGTCATCCGCGGGTTCAGCGAGGTGTAGGGGTCCTGGAAGACCATCTGGATGTTGCGGCGCACCGCCTTCAGGGCGCGGCCCGACAGCTTGCTGATGTCCTCGCCGCGGTAGATGATCTCGCCCCTGGTGGGCTCCTCCAGGTTCATCAGCAGCTTGGCCACGGTGGACTTGCCGCAGCCGGACTCGCCCACGATGCCGAGCGTCTCGCCCGGGTAGAGGTCGAAGTTCACCCCGTCGACCGCCTGGACCGCACCGACCTGCTTCTTGAAGATGATCCCCTGCGTCAGCGGGAAGTGCTTGACCAGGCCGCGGACCGACAGGATCGGCTCGCGGCCCGGCGAACCGGACGCGGACGGCTCAGGCCTTGTCGGCTGCGGGGCGGTCGTCACCGAGGCACTCCTTCCAGAAGTGGCAGGCGCTGGCCCGGTCCTGGCTGACCCGGTAGAGCGGCGGGACCTCGGTGCGGCACACCTCCTGCGCCATCGGGCAGCGGGGGTTGAAGGCGCAGCCGGGCGGAATGTGCAGCAGGTTGGGCGGCAGGCCCTTGATCGCGTACAGCTCCTGGCCCTTCTGGTCGACCCGCGGGATCGAGTCGAGCAGGCCCTTGGTGTACGGGTGCGCGGGCGCGCGGTAGATGTCGTGGACCGGGGAGCTCTCCACGATCCGGCCCGCGTACATCACCGCGATCTTGTCGGCGACGTCGGCGACGACGCCCAGGTCGTGGGTGATGAGGATCAGGCCCATGTTGTACTCGCGCTGCAGCTCCGCGAGCAGGTCCATGACCTGGGCCTGCACGGTGACGTCGAGCGCGGTGGTGGGCTCGTCGGCGATGATGAGTTCGGGTTCCAGTGCCATCGCCATGGCGATCATGACGCGCTGCCGCATACCGCCGGAGAACTGGTGCGGGTAGCTGCGCACGCGCTCCTTGGCCGCCGGGATGCGCACCCGCTCCATCAGCTCCACCGCCTTGGCGCGGGCCTCCTTGCGGGACATGCCCCGGTGGACGGTGAACATCTCGCCCAGCTGCTCACCCACGGTGAGGACGGGGTTGAGCGAGGACAGCGCGTCCTGGAAGATCATCGCCATCCGGGCGCCGCGGACCTTGCGGCGCTCCTCGCCGCCCATCGTCAGCAGGTCCTGGCCGCGGAAGACGATCCTGCCCTGGGTGACGAAGCCCGGCGGCGAGTCCAGGATGCCCATGATGGCCTGGGCGGTGACGGACTTGCCCGACCCGGACTCGCCGAGCACCGCGAGCGTCTCCCCCGCGTCGACGGAGTACTCCACGCCGTTGACGGCCTTGGCGGTCCCCTCCCGGGTGCGGAATTCCACGTGCAGGTTCTGCACGTCCAGCAGCGGGCCGCTCTCGGTCCCGCCGGGCTCGGTGATCGTCTCGACACTGGTGGCCATGGTGTTGTCGCTCAGCTCCTCAGCGCAGCTTGGGGTCGAGGGCGTCGCGCACCGCGTCGCCGAGCATGATGAACGCCAGGACGGTGAGGCTCAGCGCACCGGCGGGCCACAGCAGCATGTGCGGCGCGTTGCGGATCTGGTTGGAAGCGTCGGAGATGTCGATCCCCCAGGAGACGGTGGGCGGTTTGAGGCCGACGCCGAGGTAGGACAGCGTCGCCTCCAGGGCGATGTACGTGCCGAGCGCGATGGTGCCCACGACGATGACGGGCGCGACGGCGTTGGGCGCGATGTGCCGCAGCAGCATCCGGCTGTTGCCGGCCCCGAGGGCCCGCGCGGCCTGCACGTAGTCGTTCTGCCGCGCGGTGATGACCGAGCCGCGGGCGATACGGGCGATCTGCGGCCAGCCCAGCAGCACCATGAAGCCGACGACCGGCCACACCGTGCTGTTGGTGACGACGGACAGGAAGACCAGACCGCCGAGGATCACCGGGATGCCGAAGAAGATGTCGCTGATCCGCGAGAGGATCGCGTCCCACCAGCCGCCGAAGAAGCCCGCGAGACCGCCCAGGACGCTGCCGAGCAGCACCACGCCGAGCGTCGCGCACACGCCGACGGTCACCGAGGCCCGGGCCCCGTACACGACCCGGGTGTAGACGTCGCGGCCCTGCTGGTCGAAGCCGAAGGGGTGGCCGGGCGCCGGGCCGGCCTGCGCCCGGTTGAGGTTGGCGTCGAGCGGGTCCTGGGTGGCGATGGTGCCGGGCCACAGCGAGATGAAGACCAGGAAGAGGATGATCAGCACCGAGATGATGAAGATCGGGTTGCGCCGCAGGTCCCGCCAGGCGTCGGACCACAGGCTGCGCGGCTTGCCGCCCGGTCCGCCCGGTTCCTGGCCCTCGCCGGGCGCGCGCTCCAGCGTCTCGGCGTCGGAGGCGGCCAGGTCCATGCCGCCGCCGTAGCCGCCGCCGGGGGCGATGGGGCCTTGCTCGGGGTCGATCGGGTTGCTGTCAGGCATAACGGATCCTCGGGTCCAGGACCGCGTAGAGCAGGTCGACCAGCAGGTTCGCGAGCAGGAAGACCAGCACCAGGATGGTGACGAAGCCGACCACGGTCGGCGCGTTGTTGCGCAGGATGCCCTGGTAGAGCTGGTAGCCCACACCGTGGATGTTGAAGATGCGCTCGGTGACGATGGCGCCGCCCATGAGGAAGCCGACGTCGGTGCCGATGAAGGTGACCACCGGGATGAGCGAGTTGCGCAGCAGGTGCCGGACGATGATGCGGTGCCGCGGCAGCCCCTTGGCGACCGCGGTGCGCAGGTAGTCCGCGCGGGTGTTCTCGGCGATCGAGGTGCGGGTGAGCCGGGTGACGTACGCCAGCGACACCAGCGCCAGCACCAGCCCGGGCAGGATCAGCTCGTTGAAGGGCGCCGAAGGCGACACGGACGGGCTGGTCCACCCCAGCTGCACGCCGAAGACGTACTGGAGCACGTAGCCGGTGACGAAGGTCGGCACCGAGATGACGATCAGGGTGAGCAGCAGCACCCCGGTGTCGACGGGCTTGCCGCGCCGCATACCGGTGATCACGCCGAGCGCGATGCCGATGATGATCTCGAAGAGGATCGCGACGATCGTCAGCCGGATGGTGACGGGGAAGGCGCTGCGCATCAGGCTCGTGACGGACTCGCCGTTGAAGGCGGTGCCGAAGTTACCGGAGAAGATGTTCTTCATGTAGAGCAGGTACTGCTTCCACAACGGGTCGTTGAGGTGCAGCGAGTTGCGGATCTGCGCGGCGGTGGCCGGGTCGGGCGCGCGGTCGCCGAAGAGCGCGGCGACGGGGTCGCCGAGCGCGTAGACCATGAAGAAGATCAGGAACGTGCTGCCGATGAAGACCGGGATCATCTGGAGCAGCCGCCGGATCACATAGCGTCCCATACGCAGCCTTCCGGGGGTTTCCGCCGAGCGAGCCGGCCGGGGTGCCGGCCGGGGCGGGGGCCGGGGGCCGCCGCTGCCGTGCTGACCGGCGCGGCGGCTCCCGGCCGCGGGGTCACTTGACCTTGATCTCGTTGTAGACCGGGACGCTGAACGGGTTCAGCGCGACGTTCGAGAGGTTGGCGGAGTAGCCGGCGCTGCCGTTCTGGTACCACAGCGGGATCGCCGGCATGTCCTTGACCAGCTCCTTCTCCGCGTCCTGGAACTTGCTGACGGACTCGGAGGTGGAGGAGGCCGCGTTCGCCTCGTTGACCAGCTTGTCGAACGCCGGGCTGGAGTAGTGCGAGTCGTTCGACGAGGCGCCGGTGTAGTACTGCGGCTGCAGGAAGTCCTGGATCAGCGGGTAGTCCATCTGCCAGCCGGCCCGGAAGGGGTTGTTCATCTGCTTGTTGGTGATCCGGCTGCGGAAGTCGGCGAAGGTGCCGACCGGGGCGCCGACGCACGCCTTGTTGTTGCCCAGGGCGTTGTTGATGCTGTTGCAGATGGCGTCCACCCACTCCTTGTGGGAGCCGGTGTCGGCGTTGTACGAGATGGTGATGCCGCCGCCGGGCAGTCCGCCGCCCTCCTGGACCATCTGCTTGGCCTTGGAGGCGTTGTACGTGCACTCGTCACCGCACAGGCCCTCCTTGAAGCCGCCCGCCGAGCCCAGCACCGGCGAGGTCCAGTCGGAGGCCGGGGTGCGGGTGTCCTGGAAGATCGTCTTGGTGATCTGCGGCCGGTTGATCGCCATCGACAGGCCCTGCCGGACCTTCGCCGAGTTCGCCGACGACCAGCGCGGGTTGTACAGCGGGAAGGAGATGGTCTGGATGATGCCGGCCGGCTGGTTGATGTAGCGGTCCCCGAGGTCGGCCTTGACGTTGCGCAGCTGGGAGACCGGGACGTCGTCGACGAGGTCGATGTTGCCGGCCTGGAGGTCGGTGTAGGCGGTGTTGTTGTCGGTGTAGACCCGCAGTTCCACACCGCCGTTCTGCGCCGGGTCGGGACCCTTGTAGCCGTCCCACTTCTTCAGCTCCATCTTGGAGCCCTTGGTGTAGGACGAGATCGCGTACGGGCCGTTGCCGATCGGCTTGGCCAGCCACGACTGCCGGTTGTCGAAGAAGGCCTTCGGCAGCGGGTAGAAGGCGGCGTAGCCCAGGGTGTCGGGGAAGAGCGCGAACTTCTGGTTGAGCTTGACCTTGAACTCGGTGTCGGACACCTTCGTCAGGCCGGACAGCGTGGTCGCGGTGGCCTTGGCGCCGGGGCTGTCCGGGTGGACCTTGTCGTAGCCGTCGATGTAGCTGAAGAAGCTCGCGTTGAGCTGGGCGTTCTTCAGCTGCGTGTCGTAGTTCCAGGCGTTGATGAAGGAGTCGGCGTTGACCGGCTCGCCGTTGCTGAAGGTCCAGCCGGACTTGAGCTTGATGTCGAAGTTCTGCGCGTCCGTACTCGTGATCGACTGGGCGATCATGTTCTCGGCCTTGGCGGTCTTGGGGTTGTAGATCTTCAGGCCGCGGAAGATCATGTCCAGCACCTTGCCGCCCTGCACCTCGTTGGTGTCGGCCGGCTCCAGCGGGTTCTGCGGGTCGCCCCAGGAGGCCCGTACGATGCCGCCGCCGTTGCCCCCGGACGAGCTGCTGCCACCACTGTCACCGCCGCCGCCGCAGGCAGCGGCGGTCAGGGCTACGACCGTCACGCCGACGGCCCACCTCACGCGCGTGGCTCCGCGCATCGTGCGCCTCCTCATGGGTCACAAATGACACTTCGTTACCCATGACACAGCAATCGTGGCAAACCTGCACTTCTGGGATTGCGTGTCGCGCCCCCAATGCGGCGCGACACCCCCGGATGCGTTGGCCACACCGTGACGGAACGCCAGCAGGGGCGCCCCCCGGCGGGGGCGCCCCTGCTGACTGCGCTACGGGTCGGGCCTCGGCTCAGGCCGCGCCGACCACGTCCTTCTCCTCGGCGAAGTGGCACGCGGACTCGTGCGCCGCCGGGGTGTCGGAATCGGCGAACCGGGTCGGGATCGCGAGCAGCGGCTCCTCCTCGGCGCACCGCTGCTCGGCCTTCCAGCAGCGGGTGCGGAAACGGCACCCGGACGGCGGGTTGGCCGGCGAGGGCACGTCGCCCGACAGGATGATGCGCTCGCGGTGCTCGCGCGCCTCCGGGTCCGGCACCGGCACCGCGGACAGCAGCGCCTGGGTGTAGGGGTGGGTCGGGTGCTCGTAGATCTCGGTGTCGGTGCCGATCTCGGCGATCTTGCCGAGGTACATCACACCGACCCGGTCCGAGATGTGCCGGACGATCGACAGGTCGTGCGCGATGAAGATGTAGGACAGGTTGAACTCGTCCTGCAGCTTCTCCATCAGGTTGATGACCTGCGCCTGCACCGACACGTCGAGCGCGGAGACCGGCTCGTCGCAGATGATGATCTCCGGGTTGAGCGCGAGGCCGCGGGCGATGCCGATGCGCTGGCGCTGGCCGCCGGAGAACTGGTGCGGGTAGCGGTTGATGTACTCGGGGTTCAGACCGACGACGTCCAGCAGCTCCTGCACCCGCCGGCGGCGGTCGCCGCGCGGCGCCGCCTCCGGGTGGATCTCGAACGGCTCGCCGATGATGTCGCCGACCGTCATGCGCGGGTTCAGCGACGTGTACGGGTCCTGGAAGACCATCTGGATGTTGCGCCGGACGGCCTTGAGGGCCTTGCCGGACAGCTTGGTGATGTCCTGGCCCTTGTAGAACACCTCGCCGGCGGTCGCCTGCTCCAGGTTCATGAGCAGCTTGGCGACCGTGGACTTGCCGCAGCCGGACTCGCCCACGATGCCGAGCGTCTCACCCGCGTACAGGTCGAAGGACACACCGTCGACGGCCTTGACCGCGCCGACCTGCGTCCTGAACACGATGCCCTGGGTCAGCGGGAAGTGCTTGACCAGGTTGCGCACCGACAGGATCGGCTCGCGCTCGGCGAGCTTCGCCGCGGCGGCCTCGACCGGAGCGGCCTTGGCGTCCTGGGCGGCGGGCTTCTCGGGAGTGGGCTCAGTCACCGAGGGTCTCCTTCCAGAAGTGGCACGCACTGCCGCGCGCCGTGCCGACCGGGTGCAGCGGCGGCACGTCGGTACGGCAGATGTCCTGCGCCATCGGGCAGCGCGGGTTGAACGCGCAGCCGGACGGGATACGCGTCAGGTTGGGCGGCAGGCCCTTGATCGCGTACAGCTCCTGGCCCTTCTGGTCCAGCCGCGGGATCGACTGGAGCAGGCCCTTGGTGTACGGGTGGGCCGGCTTGGAGTAGATGTCGTGGACGGGGGCGTCCTCGACGATCCGGCCGGCGTACATCACCGCGATCTTGTCGGCGACGTCGGCGACGACGCCCAGGTCGTGGGTGATGAGGATCAGGCCCATGTTGAACTCGCGCTGCAGCTCCGCGAGCAGCTCCATGACCTGCGCCTGGACCGTCACGTCGAGCGCGGTGGTCGGCTCGTCCGCGATGATCAGGTCGGGCTCCAGGGCGAGCGCCATGGCGATCATGATGCGCTGCCGCATACCGCCGGAGAACTGGTGCGGGTAGTCGCCCACCCGCTCCCGGGCGGCCGGGATGCGCACCTTGTCCATCAGCTCGATGGCCCTGGCCTTGGCCTCCTTGCGGGAGGCGCCCTGGTGCACCCGGAACATCTCGCCGAGCTGGTAGCCCACGCTCAGCACCGGGTTGAGCGAGGACAGCGCGTCCTGGAAGATCATCGCGATCTTCCGGCCGCGGATCTTCCGCCGCTCCTCGCCGGACATCTTGAGCATGTCGCGGCCCTGGAAGAAGATCTCGCCCTTCGGGATCCGGGCCGGCGGCATGTCGAGGATGCCCATGATCGCCTGCGCGGACACCGACTTGCCGGAGCCGGACTCGCCGAGCACCGCCAGCGTCTCACCGGCGCTCACCGAGTAGTTGACGCCGTTCACGGCCTTGGCGACACCGTCACGGGTGTGGAACTCCACGTGCAGGTCGCGTACTTCCAGCAGCGGCGCCGTACTGGCGTCCGGTGCCGGGACGTTCGAAACATCGTCGATGACAGTCAACGTACGCCCTCCTAGCGCAGCTTCGGGTCGAGAGCGTCGCGGACCGCGTCGCCGAGCAGGATGAAGGCCAGCACCGTGATGCTCAGCGCACCGGCCGGGAAGAGCAGCATGTGCGGCGCGTTGCGGATCTGCTCGGAGGCGGCGGAGATGTCGATGCCCCACGAGACGGCCGGCGGCTTGAGGCCGACGCCGAGGAACGACAGCGTCGCCTCCAGCGAAATGAAGGTGCCGAGCGCGATCGTGGACCATACGATGATCGGCGCCAGGGCATTCGGGCCGATGTGCCGCAGCAGCATGCGCGTGTGGCCCGCGCCGAGAGCCTTGGCCGCGAGCACGTAGTCCTGCTCCTTGGCCGTGATCACGGCACCGCGGGCGATACGGGCGAGCTGCGGCCAGCCCAGCAGGATGATGAACGTCGACACGGTGGTCACCGAGCCGCCCTTGACCGCGGAGAGGAAGACCACACCGCCGAGCAGGATCGGGATGCCGAAGAAGATGTCGCTGAGCCGGGAGAGGATCGCGTCCAGCCAGCCGCCGAAGTAGCCGGCCAGGCCGCCGAGGACGGAGCCGAGTACGGCCACACCCACCGTGGACAGCAGGCCGACCTCGACGGAGTTGCGCGCGCCGTGGACGGTGCGGCTGTACACGTCGCAGCCCTGCTGGTCGTAGCCGAACCAGTGGCCGCCGCTGGGACCGTTCTGCGAGTTGATCAGGTCGCACTGCAGCGGGTCGGCGTGCGCGATGGCGCCCGGCCAGATGGAGATGAAGACCAGGAACAGGATGACCAGCGACGATATGTAGAAGACCGGGTTGCGGCGCAGGTCGTACCAGGCGTCGTTCCAGAGGCTGCGCGCCTTGTCCCGGGCCTCGGGCGTCGGGAGCGCGGTGCCGTCCTGGGTGGTGGGGACGCCGTCGAGGATCGCGGCGTCGGTGTTCTCAGGCATACCGGATCCTCGGGTCCAGGACCGCGTAGAGCAGGTCGACGAGCAGGTTGGCGAGCAGGAAGATGACCACCAGCACCGTCACGAACCCGACGACGGTCGGCGGGTTGTTGTGCACGATGCCCTGGTAGATCTGGTACCCCACGCCGTGGATGTTGAAGATGCGCTCGGTGACGAGGGCGCCGGCCATCAGGTTGCCGATGTCCGTACCGAGGAAGGTCACCACGGGTATGAGCGAGTTGCGCAGCATGTGGTTGGTGATGACGCGGCGCCGCGGCAGGCCCTTGGCGACCGCCGTGCGCAGGTAGTCGGCGCGGGTGTTCTCCGCGACCGAGGTGCGCGTCAGCCGGGCCACGTACGCGAGGGAGACACCGGCCAGCACCAGGCCCGGCATGATCAGATCCTTGAACGGCGCGCCGTCGCCCACCGAGGGGCTGAGGATGTTCCACTTCACGCCGACCAGGTACTGGAGGACGAAGCCGGTGACGAAGGTCGGGATGGAGACCACGATCAGCGTCATGGCGAGCACGCCGGTGTCGAAGACCCGGCCGCGGCGCAGGCCGGCGAACAGGCCCAGCGCGATGCCGATGACGGCTTCGAGCACGAACGCGACCAGCGTCAGGCGCACCGTGACCGGATACGCGGACTTCAGCAGGTCGGTGACCGGCTGCTGGTTCCACGCGTTGCCGAAGTCACCGGAGAAGACGCCCTTCATGTAGAGCAGGTACTGCTGCCACAAGGGGTCGTTCAGGTGCAGTTGTTCTCTGAGCTGAGCGGCCGTTGCGGGGTCCGGCCTTCGGTCTCCGAACATGGCGGCCACGGGATCACCGAGCCCGTAGACCATGACGAAGATCAACAATGTGGTCCCGATGAAGACGGGAACCATCTGGAGCAGTCGCCTGATGACGTAGCGCCCCATCTGCCCTCCAGGGATCGGGCAGACGTCGGCCGGGGCTTGTGGCCCCGGCCGACATCCACACCGCGAGCGGTTGTTTGTCAGTTCCCCCGCAAGCGTGCCCGGACGTCTCCCCTGTCGGACCCGCTCACTGCGAGTGGTTCAGTTGTCAGGTCAGTTGACCGTGATGTCGGTGAAGACGGGGTAGCTGAAGGAGTTCACCGTCACGTTCGAGACCTTGTCGGACCAGCCGCACTGGGCGTTCTGGTACCACAGCGGAACGATCGGCATGTCCTTGAGGATCTGCGTCTCGGCCTGCTGGTAGAGCTGCACCGACTTGGTGGTGTCCGCCTCGGCGTTAGCCTGGTTGATCAGCGTGTCCACCGTCTTGTTGGTGTACTTCGAGTCGTTCGAGCTGCCACCGGTCGCGTAGAGCGGGGTGATGAAGTCGTCGATCAGCGGGTAGTCCATCTGCCAGCCGGAACGGAACGGCTGCTTCATCTGGCCCTTGGTGATCTGGCTGCGGAAGTCCGCGAAGGTGCCCGTCGGGGCACCGACGCAGGCCTTGTTGTCGCCCAGCACGTTGTTGATGCTGTTGCAGACCGCGTCGACCCATTCCTTGTGCGAGCCCGAGTCGGCGTTGTAGCCGAGGGTCATGTGACCGCCGGGCAGACCGCCGCCCTCCTGGATCAGCTGCTTGGCCTTGACCGGGTCGTACTTGACCGAGTCGCCGGCCAGCGTGTCGCTGTAGCCGCCCGCCGTGCCCAGCACCGGGGAGGTGAGGTCGGCGGCCGGGGTACGCGTGCCCTGGAAGATCTTGTCGGTGATCGTCTTGCGGTCGATCGCCATGGAGATGCCCAGACGCACCTTGTCCATGCCCGACTTGCTCCACTCCTTCTCGTACATCGGGAACGAGAAGGTCTGGATGATGCCCGCCGGCTGGTTCAGGTAGCGGTCGCTCAGGTCGGACTTCACGTGCGACAGGTCCGCGGCCGGGATGTCGTCGAGGACGTCCAGGTTGCCGGACTGCAGGTCCGCGTAGGCGGTGTCGCTGCTGGTGTAGACCTTGAGCAGCACGCCCTTGTTCTTGGGCTTGCTCGGGCCGGTGTAGTTCGGGTTCGGCACCAGCTTCATGCTCGTGCCCTTTTTGTAAGAGTCGACCATGTAGGGGCCGTCGCCGACCGGCTTGGCGAGGTAGGCCGCGTGGTTCGAGAAGAACTCGGTGGGCAGCGGCGCGAAGGCCTTGTAGCCCAGGCGGTCCGGCCAGGTGGAGAACTTCTGCGACAGCGCGACGGTGAAGGTGTGGTCGTCCACGACCTTCAGACCGGACATGGTCTGCGCGGTCGGCTTGGCGTTCTCGTCGTCCGGGTGGACGTCCTTGTAGCCCTGGATGTCCGCGAAGAAGTACGAGTTCAGCTGCTTGTTGGTGACAAGCGCGCCGTAGTTCCACGCGTCCACGAAGGACTTGGAGGTCACCGGGGTGCCGTCCGAGAACTTCAGGTCCGGCTTGATCTTGATGGTGAAGTTCTGCTGGTCCGTGCTCGTGATCGAGTCAGCGGCCTCCAGCATGGCCTTACCGGTCTTCGGGTCGTACTCCTTGAGGTTCATGAAGATCATGTCAAGGACCTTGCCGCCCTGCACCTCATTGGTGTTGGCGGGCTCGAGCGGGTTCTGGGGGTCGCCCCACCACGCCCGGACGACGCCGTCGGACGAGCTGCTCGCCTTGTTGCCGCCGCTCTTGCCCTTGTCGCCCGAATCGTCGCTCGAACTGCAGGCGGTCGCTGCGAGGGCGATCACGGCCGCTCCTACGACCCACTTGGCGCTCTTGGCACCGCGCATGGGTTTGCCTCCTCAGGAGTCACTGTCGATACGTGAAAGGAAGGCCGGACGCTCACTGACACCCCTGACAGCGACTACGGCCTTCCTGTGCTCGTGAGTCGGCGCTCCCCATCAGCGCGTGACCCATTGACCCGAGCTCAACTTCGTCCCACTATCGGGCACGTTTGAAGTCGGATCGACACAGGGTTGGTCTCGCTTTGGTCACATCACCAGCGATCTCGTTCCAGAATCCGGACATTATGGAACGTAGACAGACACCGGCGAATTGGGCAGTGTGACATATCTAACGGTGATTGGCGTCCGGAAAGCGGACGCATCCGGGGCATGAGTGAGGGGTCCAGGAAGCCCTGGACCCCTCACCGTTCAGTTGGCGGTCAGCAGGCGTCAGCGCTTGGCGCGGGACGCGGCGCGGCCCCGCTCCTTCTGGTCGAGAACCACCTTACGGATCCGGACGGTCTCCGGGGTGACTTCGATGCATTCGTCGTCCCGGCAGAACTCCAGGGACTGCTCCAGCGACAGCAGCCGCGGCGGCACCAGGGACTCGGTCACGTCCGCGGTCGAGGACCGCATGTTCGTGAGCTTCTTCTCCTTGGTGATGTTCACGTCCATGTCGTCCGACCGGGAGTTCTCCCCGACGATCATGCCCTCGTAGACCTCCGTGGTCGGCGACACGAAGAGCACGCCGCGCTCCTGGAGGTTGGTCATCGCGAAGGCCGTGACGACGCCGGCCCGGTCCGCGACCAGCGAGCCGTTGTTGCGGGTGCGCAGCTCGCCGAACCACGGCTCGTGGCCCTCGAAGATGGAGTGCGCGATGCCGGTGCCGCGGGTCTGGGTCAGGAACTCCGTCCGGAATCCGATCAGGCCGCGGGACGGCACGATCCACTCCATGCGGATCCAGCCGGACCCGTGGTTGGTCATCGTCTCCATCCGGCCCTTGCGCGACGCCATGAGCTGGGTGATCGCGCCCAGGTGCTCCTCGGGCGAGTCGATCGTCATGCGCTCGATCGGCTCGTGCACCTTGCCGTCGACGTCCTTGGTGACCACCTCGGGCTTGCCGACGGTCAGCTCGAAGCCCTCCCGGCGCATCGTCTCGACCAGGATGGCCAGCGCCAGCTCGCCGCGGCCCTGCACCTCCCAGGCGTCCGGGCGCTCGGTGGGCAGCACGCGCAGCGACACGTTGCCGACGAGCTCGCGCTCCAGCCGGTCCTTGACCAGCCGCGCGGTCACCTTGTGGCCCTTGCCGCCCTTGCCGACCAGCGGCGAGGTGTTCGTGCCGATCGTCATCGAGATCGCCGGCTCGTCGACCGTGATGAGCGGCAGCGCGATCGGGTTGTCCGGGTCGGCGAGGGTCTCGCCGATCATGATGTCCGGGATGCCCGCGACCGCGCAGATGTCACCGGGGCCCGCGCTCTCGGCGGGCCCGCGGGTCAGCGCCTCGGTCATCAGCAGCTCGGTGATCCGGACGTTGGAGATGCTGCCGTCCCGCTTGATCCACGCGACGGTCTGCCCCTTCTTCAGGTGGCCCTGCTCGACGCGCAGCAGCGCGATACGGCCGAGGAAGTTGTCGGCGTCCAGGTTGGTGACGTGCGCCTGGAGCGGGGCCTCCTCGTCGTACACCGGGGCCGGGACGTGCTCCAGCAGGGTGGAGAAGAACGGCTCCAGATTGGTGCTGTCCGCCGGGACCGTGCCGTCGGCCGGCTTGGTCAGCGAGGCGACGCCGTCGCGGGCGCACGCGTAGACGATCGGGAACTCGATCTGGTCCTCGTCGGCGTCCAGGTCGAGGAAGAGGTCGTAGGTCTCGTTGACGACCTCGTCGATACGCGCGTCCGGGCGGTCCGTCTTGTTGATGCACAGGATCACCGGGAGGCGGGCGGACAGCGCCTTTCGCAGTACGAAGCGGGTCTGCGGCAGCGGGCCCTCGGAGGCGTCCACCAGCAGCACGACCGCGTCCACCATGGAAAGGCCGCGCTCGACCTCGCCGCCGAAGTCGGCGTGGCCGGGGGTGTCGATGATGTTGATCGTGACCGGGGTGCCGCCGTCCTTCGGGTGGTACTTCACCGCGGTGTTCTTCGCGAGAATGGTGATGCCCTTCTCGCGCTCCAGGTCGTTGGAGTCCATCATCCGGTCGTCCAGGTGCTGGTGCGCCGAGAAGGCGCCCGCCTGCTTGAGCATGGCGTCGACGAGGGTCGTCTTGCCGTGGTCGACGTGGGCGACGATGGCGACGTTACGGATATCGTGGCGCGTGGACATGCTGGGGGGCTTCTCCCGGATCGTGGATGACGTCGCGTTCCGGTATGACGCGCTCGCCTCGCCGGGCAGAACTCACGCCACGGCCACCTCCCATGGTACGTGCCCCGCCTGCCGCCGCCCGCCGGGAGACCACACCGCTGCGCGGGGCCGGTCCGAGGGGCTCTCCGGAAGAGCCTTCGCCCCCGCGGGGGCAGTGGCCGGGCGGGGCCGCTGCCGGGCGCGGATCGGCGCTCGCGGATGGGTGGGCCTGCCGTCCGGGGCCGCGCGAGTGCCGTCCGGGGCCGCGCGGGCGGGCTCACGCCGGGGGCAGTGGCCGGGCGGACGCGGGGTGGTGCCATGATCCGGGGCGTGTACACGCCACCCGCGCCGCCGCAGGGCGCCACCGTGCCGCCGCCCCCGCCCGCCCTCCCCGACGCGCCCGCGGGCGGCCGGAGCCGGAAGGTCACCCTCGTCATCGCCGCCCTCGTGGGCGGCGCCGTCGGCGTCGCCGGCAGCGCCGACGCGCTTCCCTTCCCCGAGCGCTACTTCCTGCTCCTCCCCGTCGGGGTGCTGCTCGCCGTCTCGCTGCACAACGTGCTCACCCGGCTGCTGGGCCCCTTCGCCGGGCTCGCGCCCGTCTACTCCTCGCTCGGCGCGGGCCCCTGGCTGGGGGCCACCACCGTCGGCGGACGGCAGCTCGTCCTGCGGCCGCTGCCGCTCATCCTCTACAGCCCCTGCATGGTCGTGGCCGACCGGCCCGGACTGCGGCGCAAGCTGTGGTGGGGGGCGTTCGTCCAGCTGCTCGTCCAGAGCGCGGTGGCCGCGGCGCTCATCGCCGCGGGCGGGGCCGTCGCGGCTGTCGGCTGGGGCATCGCCCTCATCACCGTCCTGATCCACGTCCTCGCCCCGGGCCGGGTCACCAGTCCCGCGTGGCGGCTGCTGCGGCTGCCCTTCGGGACGGAGGAGGACAGGCTCGGCGAATGGCGCGTCGACGACGCCACGATCGCCGCCACGCGCGCGGCGGGCGCCGGGCGTATCGACCTCGTGCGGGCCGCGCTCGCCGCGGCTCCGCCGTCCGACTCGCCACGGCGCCTCACCCTCACCACGATGCTCGCCCTCGCCGAGGGCCGCTCCGCCGAGGCCGCGCACGCTGCGGTGGACCTCTACGCGCGGTCCACCGCGCCCTCGCTGCGGGCCGGGGCGCTCGCCCTCTACGCCGCCGCGATCAGCGACGGGGTCCGCGCCGGGCACTTCCCGGCGGAGTCGGGGCTGCCGTACTTCGCGGCAGCGATGGACGGGTTGCGGGCCCAGGCGCCCGCGATACTGCGGCGGTCGGATCTCGTGGCCCGCGAGGCGTACTTCCAGGGGCGGCTTCCGCTGGCGGCGAAGCTTGCCGCGCGGGCCGCGGCGAACGCCCCGGAGGCGCTTTCCCGTGCCGGGGCTCTCGACACGCTGGCCGCCGTCCACGCCGCCGCCGGGCGGCCCGCGGAGGCCGCTCGCGCCCAGGCCCGAGCGGCGGGGCTCCTCCGCCTCTGACCCTTCCGGGGGTGCCGGGTACGCCTCGGGGTGCCCCCGGGGGTGCTTTGCGCGAACCTCCGCGCGTGGGGGCTGGGCGCGCAGGTCCCCGCGCCCCTGGGTGATTGCCACTGGGCGTGGCACGGTACCTGTCCCCCGGTGGGGGCTGGGCGCGCAACCACCCACAGGGGAACGGTCGCGGGGGCCACCGCAAGTGGCACCCCCCGGGGCGTACCCGGCGCGGAGAACGGTAGGGCTACTTGCGGAAGCCCATGTCCTCGTACCGCGGTGTCTGGAAGCCGAAGGCGCCCGCGTTGGCGACGGTCGTGCGGAGGGCGACCACCGCGGGGCGCTGGTAGAGGGGGATCGAGCCGGCGGCAGCCCAGATGCGGGCGTCGGCCTGGGCAGTCAGGGAGCGGGCGGTGCCGGCGTCGAGTTCGGAGCCGGCGCGGTCCAGGAGCTGGTCGATCCGGTCGGTGCCGACGCGGGTGTAGTTCTGGGCGACGCTCAGCGAGCCGTCCGGGGCCGGCACGGGCTTCGCGTAGATGGGCGTGTCGTCGGTGGCCGGGTAGGCCGTGCCCGGCCAGGAGTAGAGGGCGAGGTCGAAGTCGCCGGCCGCGATGTGGTCCTGGAAGTAGCTCGCCCCGTCGACCTTGGTGATCTCCGTGCGGATGCCGATCGCCGAGAGCATGCGGGCGATCCGCGAGCCGACGTCGTCGAGCGTCGGCGACTCCGCCGGCAGCACGAACCGCAGGCTGAGCTGCTTGCCGCTCTTGGTGACCGCGCGTGCGGGCTCGACGACGGTGAGCGCGCCGGACGCGCTGTCGTGGCCGTCGGCGGGCGCCGCCGCCTGGTCGCCGCCCTTGACGGCGGACCGCTTCCAGCCCGCGCCCGTGAGCAGCGCCTGCGCCTGCTGGACGTCCGCCTTGCCGAGGGCGGAGCTGTGGTCGGCGTAGCCGTCCTGGGAGGGCAGGACGAGGTGGTTGCCGAGCGGCTCGGCGGGCAGTCCGAGCGGCTTGAGTACGGCGGTCGCGATGGCCTTGCGGTCGACCGCGCGGGCCACGGCGTGCCGGACGCGCTCGTCGGCGAGCGGGCCCGCGCTGCCGTTGAGGGCGAGCTGCGCGTAGGCCGCGTCGGGCGCCTTGCGTACGGCCAGGCCCCTGGTCTTCGTGACGGCGCCGAGCGCGCCCGGCTCGATGTCGGCGAGGTCGAGCCTGCCGGCGGCCAGCGCCGCGGCCCGCTTGCCCTGCGGCACCGCCGTGAGCACGATCCGGTCGAGCTTGGCGCGCTGCCCCCACCACGCGGCGTTGCGCTCCAGCGTCACCGTGCCGGCCTTGGCGTCGACGTCCTTGACGGCGAAGGGCCCGGCCGCGGCGGGCAGCGCGGTGCGGGCCTTGTCGTTGAAGGCGTCGGGGTCGCCCGTGACGGACTTGGGGTAGAGCGGGCTGAAGAGCGAGCGCCAGTCGGCGTACGGCGTGCTGAAGGTGACCTCGACGTGCTGCGCGTCCTCGCCCTGCCTGACCGACGCGATCCGGTCGTACCCGGCGTTGCGCGAGGTCCAGTACGCGGAGTTCGAGCCGTTGAGGGCCTTCCACTGGGCGGTGAAGTCCGCGGCGGACACGGCCCGTCCGTCGCTCCACTTCGCCTTGGGGTTGAGCCGGTAGGTGACGACCTGCCGCGGCGAGGTCTTCGTGACGTCGGCCTTGGTGACGAAGTCCGGGTCGGCGTGCGGCCGTCCGTGCGCGTCGAGGCGGAACATCACGGGCAGGGTGGCCCCCGCGACGGTCGCGGTGTCGGCGTCCGCGTCGGCCTGGAAGGCGTTGAGGGTGCGCGGCACGCTCTCGGTGGCCCAGCGGAGCGTCCCGCCGTCGCGTACGCCCGAGCGCGCGACGGTCGCGATGTCGGTGCCCGCGGTGCCGGCCGCGTGGTTGCCGCCGCCCGAGGAGCAGGCTGCGCTGAGGGAGAGGGTGGCGCCCGCGGTGAGCGCCACGGCGATTCGCACCGCACGCGCCCGCGGCGCCGGGGGGATGGCGGTCGGGGCCGCACGGTTCATGAGGTCGCTCCTCCGCGACCCTGGCGGCCGGCCGGAGACGGTCGGGTTCCGCCGGGGACTTTTCCGATGATCAAATGGGCCGCTTTACCGGTGGTCCGGTTATTCGCAGTCCCCACTCCAGACGACGCCACCGGCGCCGCGCCCCCGACCCGCCGACCGCACCGGCGCACTCCACCCGTCCGGCCCACGCCCCGCGCGCTGATCGAATCCGTGCACGCGTCTTCACAAGGCGTGGTGTGACGCGCGACACTCGCTGGCGCAGCACCGCGATGCCATGGCGGCAGATGGTGAAGGTGAGGGCACGGCATGTCCCTGCACGACGACCTGACGTCGGTCCAGCGCCGGCTCGACGACCTCATGCGCTGCGTCGCCCGCCTCGACGAGCCGTGCGGCGACTCCCTCGACCTGCGCAGAGTCCGCTCTGCCGCCGATCACCTGCGGGAAAGCCTCACGCTGCTGAGCGAGGCCGCGCCCGCCGCCGCGAGCCGCCGGCCGGTGGAGATGATCACCGTTCCGGACGCGCCGTACGACCGCGGGCTGTGGGCGGACGCCGAGGACGAGGGGCTCGGCTCGCCGTACCGGCACGCCCCGTGACACCGGCGGGCCCCGCCCCGCCCCGCGTCACGCCTGTGCGCGCCGCTCCCGTCGCGCGCCCCCGGCCCCCTCCCGTACGGAGTCACCCTTTGGCCACCGGAACCACTCCCGTCACTCCACCCGAGCGCGGCGTCTTCACGCCCGGCCGCGCCGCGATCCCCGCCCGCCACCTGCGGACCGACAAGTGGTGGCTGTCACCGCTGGTCACCGCGACGGTGCTGGGCCTGTTCGTGGTCTACGCGACCTGGCGGGCCTTCGCGAACGGCGACTACTACACCGCGCCCTACGTCTCGCCCTTCTACTCGCCGTGCCTCGCCTCGAACTGCACGGACATGGACGGCGGCGCCGACTGGCACCTGTTCGGCAGCTGGTGGGGCCTGTCCCCCGCGCTGCTGGTGCTGATCTTCCCGCTGGGCTTCCGGCTGACCTGCTACTACTACCGCAAGGCCTACTACCGCGGCTTCTGGATGTCGCCGCCGGCCTGCGCGGTCGCCGAGCCCCACGAGAAGTACAGCGGCGAGACCCGCTTCCCGCTGATCCTGCAGAACGTCCACCGCTACTTCTTCTACCTGGCCCTCGTGGTGGCCGGGATCCTCACCTACGACGTGGTGCTCGCCTTCCGCGGGACGGACGGGAGCTGGGGCCACGCCGGGCTCGGCACCCTGGTCTTCGTCGTCAACATCGCGCTCATCTGGGCGTACACCCTGTCCTGCCACTCCTGCCGGCACATCATCGGCGGCAAGCTGCGGCACTTCTCGGCCCACCCGGTGCGCTACCGGCTGTGGGGCTGGGTGGGGGCGCTGAACGGCCGCCACATGCTGCTGGCCTGGTCCTCGCTGATCAGCGTCGCCGTCGCCGACTTCTACGTGTACCTGGTGGCCAGCGGCGTATTCGACGATCCGAGGTTCTTCTGAGATGACACAAGTCGAACGGCACGCGTACGACGTGGTCGTGGTCGGCGCGGGCGGCGCCGGGCTGCGGGCCGCGATCGAGGCCCGCGAGCAGGGCCTGCGCACCGCCGTGATCTGCAAGTCGCTCTTCGGCAAGGCGCACACCGTGATGGCCGAGGGCGGCATCGCGGCCAGCATGGGCAATGTCAACGCGCACGACAACTGGCAGGTGCACTTCCGCGACACCATGCGCGGCGGGAAGTTCCTCAACCAGTGGCGGATGGCCGAGCTGCACGCCAGGGAGGCCCCCGACCGGGTGTGGGAGCTGGAGACGTGGGGCGCGCTCTTCGACCGCACCGCGGACGGCCGGATCTCGCAGCGCAACTTCGGCGGCCACGAGTACCCGCGCCTCGCGCACGTCGGCGACCGCACCGGCCTGGAGCTGATCCGCACCCTCCAGCAGAAGATCGTCTCGCTGCAGCAGGAGGACTTCGCCGAGACCGGCGACTACGAGGCGCGGCTGAAGGTCTTCCAGGAGTGCACGGTCACCCGCGTCCTCAAGGACGGCTCCGGCAGTGGCGCCGTCGCCGGGGTGTTCGGCTACGTCCGCGAGTCCGGGCGACTGTTCGTGATCGACGCGCCCGCGGTGGTGCTCGCCACCGGCGGCGTCGGCAAGTCCTTCAAGGTGACGTCCAACTCCTGGGAGTACACCGGGGACGGGCACGCGCTCGCGCTGCTGGCCGGGGCGCCGCTGATCAACATGGAGTTCATCCAGTTCCACCCGACCGGCATGGTCTGGCCGCCGTCCGTCAAGGGCATCCTCGTCACCGAGTCGGTGCGCGGCGACGGCGGGGTGCTGCGCAACAGCGAGGGCGAGCGGTTCATGTTCCGCTACGTGCCCGACGTCTTCAAGGAGAAGTACGCGCAGAGCGAGGAGGAGGCCGACGGCTGGTACTCCGACCCGGACAGCCACCGCAGGCCCCCCGAGCTGCTGCCCCGCGACGAGGTGGCCCGCGCGATCAACTCCGAGGTCAAGGCCGGCCGCGGCACCCCGCACGGCGGGGTCTACCTCGACGTCTCGACGCGGCTGCCCGCCGAGGAGATCCGGCGCCGGCTGCCGTCGATGCACCACCAGTTCAAGGAGCTGGCCGACGTCGACATCACCGCCGAGGCCATGGAGGTCGGGCCGACCTGCCATTACATGATGGGCGGAGTCGACGTCGACCCCGACACGGCCGCGGCCACCGGCGTGACCGGCCTCTACGCGGCCGGCGAGGTCGCCGGCGGCATGCACGGCTCCAACCGCCTCGGCGGCAACTCGCTGTCCGACCTGCTCGTCTTCGGCCGCCGCGCGGGCCTGCACGCCGCCGGGTACGCCGCCGGCCTCGGCGAAGCGCGCCCCGCCGCGGACCAGGCGCAGATCGACGCCGCCGCCGCGGAGGTGCTGCGGCCCTTCGGGGCGGAGTCCCCGGCGGACGGCTCTTCCGCGGGCGTCCCGGAGAACCCGTACACCGTGCACCAGGAGCTGCAGCAGGTCATGAACGACCTGGTCGGCATCATCCGGCGCGGCGCGGAGATGGAGCAGGCCCTCGAACGGCTCGTGTCCCTGCGCGAGCGCGCCGGGCGGGTCGGCGTGGAGGGCCACCGGCAGTTCAACCCCGGCTGGCACCTCGCGATCGACCTGCGCAACATGCTGCTGGTCAGCGAGTGCGTGGCCCGGGCCGCGCTGGAGCGCACCGAGAGCCGCGGCGGCCACACCCGCGACGACCACCCCGGCATGGACCGCGCCTGGCGCAAGGTCAACCTCGTGTGCGAGCTGGCGGCGCCGGGCGGCGCCGCAGAACCGGCCGGTATCGCCCTGCGGCGGCGGGACATGCCGCCCATGCGGGCCGACCTGCTCGCCCTCTTCGAACGCGAGGAGCTGGGCAAATACCTGACGGACGAGGAGCTTGACGCGTGACCCACACAGCGCACTTCAAGGTCTGGCGGGGCGACGCGGAAGGCGGCGGCCTCCAGGACTACGAGGTCGAGGTGAACGACGGCGAGGTCGTCCTCGACATCATCCACCGCCTCCAGGCCACCCAGGCCTCGGACCTCGCCGTCCGCTGGAACTGCAAGGCCGGCAAATGCGGGTCGTGCAGCGCGGAGGTCAACGGCCGGCCCCGGCTCATGTGCATGACCCGGATGTCCGTCTTCTCCCCCGAGGAGACGGTCACCGTCACCCCGCTGCGCACCTTCCCGGTGATCCGGGACCTCGTCACGGACGTCTCCTTCAACTACGAGAAGGCCCGCGAGATCCCGGCCTTCGTCCCGCCCAAGGGCGTCGCGCCCGGCGAGTACCGCATGCAGCAGGTCGACGTCGAGCGCTCGCAGGAGTTCCGCAAGTGCATCGAGTGCTTTCTGTGCCAGGACACGTGTCACGTCATCCGCGACCACGAGGAGAACAAGCCGGCCTTCGCCGGGCCGCGCTTCCTCATGCGCGTCGCCGAGCTCGACATGCATCCGCTGGACGCGGCGTCCGAGGAGGGCCTTTCGCGGGCGGCGTCGGCGCAGGACGAGCACGGGCTCGGGTACTGCAACATCACGAAGTGCTGTACGGAGGTGTGCCCTGAGCACATCAAGATCACGGACAACGCGCTCATTCCGCTGAAGGAGCGGGCAGTGGATCGTAAGTACGATCCACTGGTGTGGCTGGGCTCGGTGATCCGGCGCCGTAGGTAGCGCTCCGGGGGTGCCCTTGCGGTGGGCGTCGCGATCTTCCCTGCGTGGGGGCTGGTCGCGCAGTTCTCCCCCAGAGCTTCGCCTGGGAGGTACCCCCACGCGCCCACGCCGTAGGTAGCGCTCCGGGGGTGCCCTTGCGGTGGGCGTCGCGATCTTCCCTGCGTGGGGGCTGGTCGCGCAGTTCTCCCCCAGAGC
>NZ_JOHY01000038.1 GCF_000721495.1 Streptomyces sp. NRRL F-5123 | reverse complement strand
CTAAACACCAGCACCACCAGCACGGAACACGGCCGCCCGACCCGGACAACCGGACCGGGCGGCCGCACCCGTCCCCCCTCAAGCCCTACGGGGGAGCGCCGATGCCCGGGTTCGGGTTCCCGCCCCCGCCGGCCGGCGGGGCCGAGGCTGCTTGCGCGCCCTACTCGTGCGAGTGCCCTGATCTCCCCCGCGGCGGGCGATGATTTCCGCGGCCCCCGCCGGTCTACCCCATGAAGCCGGAAAGCCGGAAGCCACCGGGAACGACCACACGGGAGCACGCCATGGGGCGCATCCAGATCGAACTGTTCACCACCCTCGACCTCGTCGCGCAGGCGCCCGGCGGGCCGGAGGAGGATCCCTCGGCGGGGTTCCCGTTCGGCGGCTGGCAGGCGCCGCTGATCGACGAGACGACCGGGGCGCAGATCGGCGCCGCGTACGAGGGGACGGACGCGCTGCTGCTCGGGCGGCGCACGTACGACATCTTCGCCGGCTACTGGCCGCACCAGGAGGACGGCCCGGACGGCGGCTTCGCCACCCTCTTCAACAGCATCCCGAAGTACGTGGCCTCGCGCGGCACGCCGGACCTGCCGTGGGCCGGGTCCACGCAGCTCGGCCCGGACCTGCCCGCCGCGGTGCGGGAGATCCGCGAGCGGCACGAGCACGTCGCGGTCGTCGGCAGCGTGGACCTGGTGCAGACGCTGCTGCGGGAGAAGCTCTTCGACCGCCTCGACCTGTGGGTGCACCCGATCGTGCTCGGCGTCGGCAAGAAGGTCTTCGAGGACGGCGCGGTGCCGACGAACCTCACGCTCCTCGAAGCGCCTGCCACGAGCCCCAAGGGCACGGTCTTCCTGCAGTACGGGATCGGTGAGGGCACCCCGCGGACCGGGGACATGACCAAGCCCGACCGCGGGCTCGGCGAGGACGCCTGAGGCCGCCTGGGGCCCCGCCCTCCCGGGGTACGTCAGTCCCCCCGGACCGCCCGGTAGGCCAGCCCCTGCCTGAGCGCGTCCCGGACGCCGCCCGGCAGGTGGCGGGCCCAGGGCGGCACGCCGGGCTCGCCGCGCGCCACCGCCCAGCAGGCGAGGGCGTAGCCGAACTCCGCGGGCTCCAGATAGCCCATCTGGTGCAGCTCGTCGCGGCGGCCGGTGAGCATGTGGTCGGTGAGGTCGCCGACCGCCGTCACGGAGAAGTCGACGGAGCGGTCGTAGTCCTCGGCGGCGCGGGCCGTGAGGACGCCCATGCCGAGGTGGACGGTCGCCAGGTCGGTGAGCCGCTCCTCCTCGGCGGAGGACAGGCGCAGCCCGGCGACGCGCCCCTCGCCGGCCAGCCGGGCGTGCGCCAGTTCGTGCGCGACGAGCCCGGTGAAGGAGTCCGGCCGGTCCGCGACCCGGGTGTCCAGCTCGATCACCGCCCGGCCCAGCACCTTGCGGTACTGCCCGACCTTGTGGCGCCGGTGCTGCTCGCGCTCCGGGGACTCCACCAGCAGGACGCGGATGCCGGAGACGTCCGCGCCCATCACCGCGCCGACCCGCCGCAGCAGCTCCTCGGCCTCCTCCTGCGTGCCGGTGAAGCCCGCGGGTGCGAACCCCGGCACGGCGACCTCGCGGTGCGGCACCGCGGGCCCGAACTGCCCCTCGCACCAGCGCAGCCACCGCTCCGTCCACACCCGCTGCCGCTCCGGCACCGGGCAGGTGTCCGGCGGCCGCGTCCGCACCCACGGCTTCGGCCCCGCCGGGCTGATCCCGCGCGGCCGCCGGTCCTCCCCGCGCAGCCACCGCTCCAGCGGGCCCGGATCCCGCTCGCCCATGACACCCCCCGGACGCCCCGGCGCACGGCCCCCCGCCGCCGCCTCCCGTCCCGTTCGGGAAGACGTGCGGGGACGGTGCGGCAGTTGCACACGGAGGTCAGGCGAGGCGGGCCAGGACGGCGCGGGTCGCGGTGGTGACGGCCGCGCGGGCCTCGCCGGAGTGGTCGGGGGTCTCGAAGCCGTGCACGGCCGAGGGGACGTCGACGAGCTGGACGTCCACCCCGGCGGCTCCCGCCGCCTTCCGGAAGTCCTCGACCGTCGCGGCGAATTCGGGGCTCTCGCGGCCCACGCGGGTGAGCACCACGGGCAGCCGGCCCGCCGCGCGTACGGCCTCGGCGGGGTGGAAGCGCGGGCCGGACACGCCCCAGGCGGGGAGCGGGGCGAGCAGCGGGTAGGTCAGCGCGACGCAGCGCAGCCACGGCGGCGGGGCGGCGAGCCACTCCGCCGACAGCAGGCCGCCGACGGAGAAGAACCACAGCGCCACCCGATCGGCGTCCACCCGGGGGTGGGCCCGTACGGCGGCGACCGCCTCCGCGACGTCGTCGGCGGCGCGGTCGAAGTCGCCGAGCCCGTGCAGCCGGTGGTCCACGACGGCGCCGACCGCGCCCCGGCCCGCGAGGAGCCGGGCGTAGCCGAGGAAGCCCGGCCAATCCCGCGGGGTCGGCTCCGCGCCCTCCGGGACGGGGCCGCCGTGCACGAGGACCACCGCGGGGTGGGGACCGTCGCCGTCCGGCAGGTGGAGGTCGACCCGGCCCAGCCGCTCGCGCGGGCGCTCGGGCACGTCGAGCAGGAACGGCCGCAGGTGGGCGGGCCGTCCGGCCTTCGCCGGCCGCTTCGGGGGGACGCCCTCGCCCGCGGCCGCGCGCAGCAGCACCTCGGCCGTCGCGTCCGGCTCCGCGAGCATCGGCCAGTGCCCGGTGGCCATTTCGAGGTAGCTCATGTGCGGCGCGGCGAGGTAGGCGTACCGGGGATCGCCGAGCGCGAGCGCCCCCTCGACCATCGCGAGGGTCGAGCCGTTCCCCGCGCACAGCACGCCGCTCACCGGCACGGACCCGGCCGCCCCGGCGTTGCCGCCCAGCCGCAGCGGCCGGGCGAGCGTCCCCCACGGCTGCGGCACTCCGCGCCGGACGAGCTGCTCCCGCGCCTCCGCGCCGACCCCGGCGAGGCTGCCGAGCGCTCCCCACGCCTGGGCGGAGGAGGGTGGGGGCAGGGGCGCGCCGGGCTCGTCGCCGCCGGACGCCTCGCCGGTGACGCCGTCCCCCGTCACGTCGGCCCCGCGCGCCCGCACGGAGGACGGCCCGGGTCCGCCGGGCGGCTCCGAGCCGGCGGGCTGCGCAGGCCCGCCCGGTACCGGCGTCGCCGCCCCCTGCGTGGCGGCGCCGGGAGCGGCGGACGCGCCCCCCGGCCCCGCCTCAGCCCCCTCGGGCGCGGACAGCGGCGCGGACGTGCCGCCCGCCGTCGCGTCGGCGGCGACGCCTGGCGCGGCCTCCCCCTCCGACCCCTCCGAGCCCGCGATCCGGCGCAGCAGCCTCTCCCGCAGGGCCTGTTCGGGGACGAGGGCCGCCGGGGGGTCGCCGTCCTGGGGCATCGGGGTGTCCAGCAGGACGATGCGTGCCACGCGCTCCGGGAGGCGGTCCGCCGCGGCCACCACCGGGTGGACGCCGTAGCAGTGGCCGACCAGCACGACCTGCTCCGCGTCCGTCGTTTCCACCGCGCGCAGCACGTCCGCGACGTGCGCCTCCACATCGGCGCCCGCGCCGGACCCGTCCATGCCGCTGAGCGTCAGCGGCAGCGCCTCCGCGCCCGCCTCCCGCAGCCGCTCCGCCACGTCCTGCCAGATCCAGCCGCCGGTGTGCAGCCCCGGCACCAGGACGAACGCCGTCCCCACCGCCATCGCCGTCTCCTCCCATCTCGGTACGCGTCCACGTGTCCGCGCGTCGCGTACGCCGTACGGGCCCGCCGTCGTCCGCCGGGCCCGCCGGTACCGTAGGAACTCCCCCTGAGGGAGGTTCAAGCACATGGCGGCCGACCAGTTGTGGACCATCGGCGAGCTGGCCGGGCGGGCCGGCGTCACCGTCAAGGCGGTGCGGTTCTACTCGGACCGCGGGCTGCTGCCCGAGGCGGCGCGCAGCGCGGGCGGGCACCGGCGGTACGGGCCGGACGCGCTGGAGCGGCTGCGCACGATCCGCTCGCTGCGGGCGCTGGGGATGGGCGTGCCCGAGGTCGCCCGCGTCCTGCGCGAAGAAGGCGACGGAGACGGTGCGGGCGGCATGCGGGCCGGGGGCGCGCTGGAGGACGCGGTCGCGGCGCGGCTGCGCGACCTCGGCCCCCGGCTGGCCGCGCTGCGCTGGCAGGAGACGGCGCTGCGGCTGCTGCACGACTGCGGGCCCGGCGAACGGGCCGAACGGCTGCGGCTGCTCGGCGCGGTGTGCACGAGCGCGGCGCCGCCCAGCACCGCCGCGATGGCCCGCTTCTGGCGGCGCTGGCTGCCGCCGCGGATGCCGGCCCGTACGGTCGCGCGCATCCTCGACCTGTCCGTGCCGCAGCCGCCGGACGACCCGACGCCCGAGCAGGCGCTCGCCTTCGCGCGGCTGCACGCCTTCGTGTCCGCCGACTGCACGGGCCGCACCGGAAGCGGCCAGCCCGCCGCGCACCGTACGGACGCGGGGCACCGGCCGGCCGTGCTCTACCAGGGCCTCGACGAGGCCTACGCGCTGGCGGCCCCGCAGTTGCGCGCCGGGCGCGCCCCGCACACCGGCGAGGCGCTGGACTGCTTCGTCGCCGCGTACGCGACCTCGCAGCAGGTGCGGGACACGCCCGCCTTCCGGAGCGGGCTCGGCACCGTCCTCGCCGCGGACCCGAGGATCGACCACTACTGGGAGCTCGTCGCCCGCATCACCGGCCCGGACCGGCCCACCCCGGGCGCCGCCCACGCCTGGCTCACGGCCGCGCTCGCCTGACCGCCCCGAGCGGCCCGACGGCATGCCGAATTACCCCCTCGGGAAATATCCGGCGGCATTCCGCGGAGCGTCGAACTCACTTTCCTGAGCGGGTAATTGCTGTTCGCGCGCCCGCACCCGGTGTAGCATCCATTCCGGCCGCCCGCACATTTCGCTCCGATCGGCGCAATTCCGGCCGGCGCACGGCATAGCCAGGCACCCGCACCACCCCTGACCTGCCCAGAAGGTTGCGCTGGCGCGCCCGTTCGGTGCGATGAACCTCCCGAGGAGAGACGATGTCCGTAACGCTTGGCAATTCCGTCCGCGTGCTGTTCCAGGGCGACAGCATCACGGACGCGGGCCGGGACCGCGACGACGATTCCAGCCTGGGCAACGGCTATGTCAGCCTGATCGCCGAAAACCTGGCGGCCGCCACTCCCGCGCGCCGGGTCCTCAACCGGGGGATCGGCGGCAACCGCGTCGCCGATCTGCGGGCCCGCTGGCAGCGCGACACGCTGGACCTCGCGCCCGACCTGCTGTCGGTCATGGTCGGCATCAACGACACCTGGCGGCGCTACGACGAGGGCGACGTCACGACGGTCGAGGAGTACGCGCAGGACTACCGCGTCATCCTCGGCCAGGCCCGCGACGCGGGCGCCCGGCTGGTGCTCGTCGAGCCCTTCCTCGTACCGGTCGACGACGCGCAGTGGGCGTGGCGCGAGGACCTGGACCCGCGGATCCACGCCGTACGCCGCCTCGCCGCCGAATTCGACGCGGCGCTGCTCGCGGCGGACGGGCTGCTCAACCAGGCGGCGCGGGAGGCCGGGAGCGCCGAGGCGATCGCCCGGGACGGCGTGCACCTGACGCCCGCGGGCCACGCGTGCCTGGCCGCGGCCTGGCTGGACCTGGTCGGCGCGCGGGCCGCGACCGTCAGCGTCTGAGCCCTCCCGCCCGCCGCGCGTACCGCGTACGCGACCCGTACGGCGCGATCGTCGCGTACCGCGTACGCGACCCGTACCGCGACCGCGGTCCGTCCGGCCCCGCTCCGGCGGCGTGCTGCGCCGCCGGGGCAGGGCGCGGGCCGGACGGACCGGGGAGCCGACGCCCCGGCCCGTCCGAGGGCGCCCACCGGCAGGCACCCCGTCCTGGGGGGACGACCCCGCGGGCCACCGCGGGTCGGTCCCGTGCTCGGGGGGCACCCCGCGGCGCCCCCCGCCCGCGGGTTCACCCCGCGGCTCATCCCGCCGCCTGCTCCTGCGCGGCCAGGTACTCCGCCATTCCGGCCCCGGTGAGCGGGTAGTAGTCGGACAGCCGCCCGCCCTCGTCGAGCCGGCGGCGCGCGAAGGCCTCGCGGTCCTGGTGGGCCAGCGAGTCCTCGCTGAGCGGCACGGCCTGGTCCTGGGGGACGACCACGGCCCCGTCCTCGTCGGCGACGATCAGGTCCCCCGGCGTCACCAGGACGCCGCCGACGCCCACCGGCACGTTGAACGCCGACGGGAACAGCTCCGTCTGCGAGGCGTAGTGCGGGGTCACGCCCGTGCACCAGACGGGCACGCCGAGCGCGCGGATGCGCGCCGCGTCCCGCACCCGGCCGTCGACGACGATCCCCGCGCCGCCGCGCAGCTTGAAGTAGCGCACCAGCATGTCGCCGAGGCAGCCGGTGAAGTGGCTGCCGAACGCGGACACGACCAGCACGTCACCGGGCCGGATGGACTCCAGCACGCCCCACAGCGCGGTCTTGCGCTCGGCGTCCTCCTGCGCGGCGCCGGAGAAGACGTCCTCGCGCTGCGGCAGGAACTGCAGCGTCACCGCGCCGCCGACGACCGAGACGTCCGGCTCGCGGTGCAGCGGCACGGGTCCGTCGATGAAGGTCCGGGTGATGCCGGACTGGTGCAGCTTGGCGCAGGCGGTCGCGGCGCTCACCCCCTGAAGTGCCGTCAGCATGCGCTCGGTCGGCCGGACGTAGGAAGCGGTGTGGACGGGCGCCCGCATCGACTCGTACGTGTGCATGTCCCCCGCCGCCGGCGCTCCCTGATCCCCTGTCGGGCTCATCCGCCACGCCTTTCCGCGCACACCTCGGCACGCAACCATCAGTGACATTATCGCCTATCGATGGTAGATAACAGCCGACCGGCAACAGCTGTCAACCACGGCAGGAGACTTCAGTGCCCACGGCACCCTCGGCGCCCACGGGGCCCATCGAGTGGTTCAAGGCCGCACGCTTTGGACTGTTCGTCCATTTCGGCCTCTACAGCCTCGCGGCGCGGCACGAGTGGGTGCGCAGCCGGGAGGCCATGTCCCAGCAGGACTACGACCGCTACCTGGAGCGGTTCGACCCGGACCTCTTCGACGCGGGCAAGCTCGCGCGGGCCGCGCGCGAGGCCGGGATGCGCTACGCCGTCCTGACCACCAAGCACCACGACGGCTTCTGCCTCTTCGACTCCGCGCTCACCGACTACACCTCCGTCAAGGCCGCGGGCCGCGACCTGGTCGCCGAGTTCGCCGAGGCGATGCGCGCGGAGGGGCTGCGGGTCGGGCTCTACTACTCGCTGCTCGACTGGCACCACCCCGACTTCCCCGTCGACCGCCACCACCCGCTGCGCGGCACCGCCGCCGAGCGCGAGCCCCGCGACCTGGCCCGCTACCGCGACTACCTGCACGCGCAGGTCCGCGAGCTGCTGACCGGCTACGGGCGGATCGACGACCTCTTCTTCGACTTCACCTACCCGGGCATGGGCCCGGCCGAGTGGGGCGCCGAGGAACTGCTGCGCACCGTGCGCGAGCTGCAGCCCGGCATCGTCGTCAACGACCGGCTCGGCGTCCCCGGCGACTACGTGACGCCCGAGCAGTACCAGCCGGACGAGCCGCTGGAGCGCGACGGCGTGCCGGTCATGTGGGAGGCCTGCCACACGCTCAACGGCTCGTGGGGCTACGACCGCGACAACCACGACTACAAGGACCCCGGCCTGCTGGTGCGGATGCTCGTCCAGTCGGTGGCCTGCGGCGGCAACATGCTGCTCAACGTCGGCCCGACCGGCCGCGGCGCGCTCGACCCGCGGGCGCGCGGGACTCTCGCCGCGATCGGCGAGTGGATGGAGCCGCACGCCCGCTCGGTGCACGGCGCCGGGCCGAGCGCCTACCGCGCTCCGGCCAACTCCCTCTACACGCAGGCCGGGAACCGGCTCTACCTGCACCTGCCGGTATGGCCGCTCAAGCACATCCACCTGCCGGGGCTCGCGGGAAAGGTGCGCTACGCGCAGTTCCTGCACGACGGCTCCGAGATCCGCTTCCGCCGGCTCGACGGCACGCAGCACGAGCACAACAACCTCGCGCCCCCCGGCCGCAGCGCCGACACCCTCACCCTGACCGTGCCGGTCGGCCGCCCCGACGTGCTGCTCCCGGTCGTCGAGCTGATCCTCGACGAGCCCGGCGAACCCGAGCAGCCCGGCCAACCCGAGCAGCCCGGCGAGCCCGGCGAATCCGACCAGCCCGGCGAGGAGGCCTGACCACCGTGGCCGGACCCCTGACCGCCCGCCTGGCCGCCGCGCTGGACGCGCTCACGAAGCTGCCGCCGGGCGCCGGGTGCGGCGTCCCGGACGTGACCGCGCGGGACGTGTGGGACGCGGTGCCCGAGCCGGTACGCACCGACGTCCTCGACCGCGCCTCCGCCGAACTCGCCCGCCCAGCGCCGCCGCTGCTCGCCTCCGACTGGGCCAGGACCTTCCGCGACGGCGAGCGCGGCGTGTACGAGGGGCGGGTGCGCGCCCTGCGGGAACGGGTGACGCTGCTGGTGCTGGCCGCCGTGCTCACCGGCGAGGTCGCCGCCGCGGACGAGCCCGCCGGGTGCCCGCACCTGGACGCCGCCGCGGACGGGCTGGCCGCCCTCGCCGAGGCGAGCACCTGGTGCTGGGCCCCGCACGACCGGCACACCGCCGGGCGCGGCGAACTGCTGCCCGACCCGGACGACCCCTTCCTCGACCTGGGCGCCGCCGAGGTGGCCGCGCTCTTCGCGTGGGCCGACCGCGCGCTCGGCCCGCACCTGGACGTACGGCTGCCGGGCCTGCGCCGCCGGCTGCGCCGCGAGGTGGAGATGCGGGTGCTCACCCCCTACGAGCGCGTACGCGACTGGCACTGGATCGGCGCGGACGGCACCGCCAACAACTGGAACCCGTGGATCGCCGGTTCCGTCGTCCCCGCCGCGCTGCTGCTGTGCGAGGACGGCGAGCGGCGCGCCCGGCTGGTGGCCTGGGCGGTGCGCGACCTCGACCACTACCTCGCGGTGCTGCCCGACGACGGCGGCATCGACGAGGGCATCGCCTACTGGTTCGCGGGCGCGGGCCGGCTGCTGGAGCTGCTGGACCAGCTCGCCGACGCGGGCGGCCCCGCGCTCGACGCCCGCGACCTGCCCGTCCTGGCCGAACTGCTGCGCTACCCGCAGCGCATGCACCTGGGCGGCGACCACTACGTCAACGTCGGCGACGCGCCCGGCCGGCTGGGCGGCGGGCGGCCCTGGCAGGTGGTCTTCCGGTGGGGCGCGCTGCTCGGGCAGCCGGGGACCGCAGCGCACGCCGTGGCCGCGGCCCGCGAGGCGGGCGGGATCGCGGACGCCGGGGGGCTGGGCCGCTCGCTGGCCGCGCTCGCGGACGGGGCGTGGTGCCGGGCCGTCAGCGGGCCCTCGCCACTTCCGGTGGAGACGCCGTGGCTGGCCCGCGAGAGCTGGCTGCCGCGGCTGCAGATCCTGGTGGCGCGCGAGTCGGCGGGCAGCACCGCCGGGCTCACGCTCGCGGTGAAGGCCGGGCACAACGGCGAGCACCACAACCACCTGGACGTCGGCTCGTACTGGGTCGCGGTGGACGGCCGCCCGCTCGTCGTGGACGCCGGGCGGCCCGCGTACACCGCGCAGACCTTCGGCCCGGACCGCTACACCGCCTGGCCCTTCCGGAGCGCCTGGCACAACGTGCCGGAGCCCGGGGGGGAGCAGGAGCCTGGTGCCGTCCACGGCGCCCGCGAGGTGGACGTCACGCTGGACTCCCAGGTCAGCGCGCTGCGCGCCGAGCTGTCCTGCGCCTACCCGGCCGGGCTGGTGGCCCGCTGGGAGCGGGAGGTGCGGCTGGAGCGGGCCGCCGGCGACGGGGCCGCGGCCGCGGTGGTCGTCGAGGACCGCTGGGAGAAGCGGCGGGGCGGGCCGGTGCTGCTGCGCCATGTGCTGGCCGGACGCGTCGAGGCGGGCCCGGGGTGGGCGACCGTGGCGGTGCCGGGCGGTGCGGGGCTGCGAGCGGAGTGGGACCCGCGGGCCGCGGAGGCGGTGGTCGAGGTGCGTGCGCTGGACGACGCGCTGCTGCGGCAGAGCTGGGGCGGCCGGCTGACCCGGCTGACGCTGGCGGTCGCGGAGCCCGCCGACTCCGGCCGGATCGCCTTGCGTTGGAGCCGCGCGCACTGAACGCCAAGGGCTTCGCGCAGGGCTCTTGAACATGCGCGGCAGCACACCTAGCATCATTAATCGATAGACGATAATTCTTGGAGGTGAACGGTACGTGACATCCCTGGGACAGCGGACCGTCACCCCGCGGCCCGTCCCGGCCCGGTTACGGCAGGCGGTCCTCCCCCCGCCGCGGTGACCGCGGCCACCGCCACCGCCCCGTGCGACATCGGGTCGGTGGCTCCTCGGGAGCCGTGCAGTAAGCGGTTTCTGAGGCCGGCTCAAGCCATCGACGCACACCCGAACCCATGCAGTCGGGTCGACCTCGGCCGTCTGTGTTCACGACTACGCAACGGAGCGTGTCCCGAATGAGAAAGATCTGGCGCCGCACCTGCGCTCTTGCCGCGGCCCCCCTGGTATTGGCATCGGCCGCGGCGTGCGGCGGCGACGACTCCGGGAGTTCCGCCGGGGGCGGCAGCACGACCCTGCGCGTCATCGTCAACATCACGCCGAACCTGACCGAGCAGTACTGGAACACCCTCTTCGACAGGTACGAGAAGGCGCACCCCGGCACCACGGTCAAGCTGGAGCTGACCGGCACGATATCCGCGAACGCCAAGCTCACCCAGGACCTGGCCGCGGGCGACCCGCCGGACGTCGCCCAGCAGATCACCCCGACCGAGGACACGGTGGACCTCTTCGCCGACCTCACCGACCAGGCGTGGACGGCGAAGACCCCGCTCGCCGACCAGTACGCGATCGACGGCAAGCGCTATCTGGTCGGCGTCGGCGAGCAGATCCAGTCGCTCGTCTTCTACAACAAGGACGCCTTCGCCAAGGCCGGTGTCGACGCCTCGGCCGTCAGGACGATGGCGCAGTTCACCGACGCCATGGCCAAGCTGAAGACCGCGGGCTATACCCCGCTGCAGACGGCCGGGCAGTGGGTGACCGGCGGGCAGTTCTCGATGATGGCCGACGCCGGCGTCATGACCGCCGACCCGGACTGGACGGTCGAGCGCAAGAACGGCAAGGTCAGCTTCGCCGACTCCGGCTACGCGGCCTACCTGCAGGCCTACAAGGACTGGATCGACAAGGGCTACCTCAAGAAGAGCGCGCTGGGCCTGACGTACGCGGACGGCCAGACGGACTTCCTGAACGGCAAGTCGGCGATGTACATGATGGGCTCGTTCTTCGTGCCCGCCGCCGACCAGGCCAAGAAGAGCGACGGCATCGGCGTCTTCTCGATGCCCACCGACGGCGCCTACCCGTCCGGCCAGTTCGGCAACATCGCCGACCCGTACGTCGTCGTCAGCCGCTCCAGGCACAAGGCCGCGGCGATCGACTTCGTCAAGTGGCTGGTCACCGACCCGGAGGCGGTCAAGAGCCAGCTCGCGGCGGACGGCAACCTGCGGCAGGGCTTCAGCTACCCGATGTCGAGCCTGGGTACCCAGGTGCAGCAGATCCTCGACAAGGCGCCCTCGGTCATCGTCAAGGCCGGTCCGCGCCAGCCGATCGCCGGCTACAGCGACCAGCTCAACACGACGGTCCAGTCGCTGTTCTCGGGCACGTCCGCGAAGAGCGCGGCGTCCGGATTGGACAAGTGGTGGAACTCGCAGAGCTGACACGGCAGGGGCCGCGCTCCGGCGCGGCCCCCGGCCCGGCGGCGGCCCGGCCCGCACCGGGCAGGCGGGCGGTCCGGATCCGCGAGGCCGCGGTCTCGCTGGCCATGATGGGCCCGGCGGTGGTGCTGTACACGGTGCTGACCGTCGTCCCCGTGGGCGTCGCGATCTATCTGAGCCTGACCGACTGGAACGGCTTCTCGTCCGTCGACTTCATCGGCCTGGACAACTACCGGCACCTCTTCGACGACCCCAGCTCCACCGACTCGTGGTACGTGACGGCGCTCATCGCCGTCCTCGGCACGGTCTTCGAGGTCGGGCTCGGCCTGGCGTACGCGCTGATCCTCAAGGGGCGCTCGCGCGGCAACTCCTTCTTCCGGGCCGTGGCGTACTTCCCGCACGTCATCAGCGCGCTGGTGCTCGGCTACCTGTGGGCGGCGATCCTCGGCACCAACGGAGCGATCAACAACACCCTCGCGAAGTTCGGCGTCGAGCCGGTCGGCTTCCTCTTCGACGAGAACATGGCGCTCTACTCGCTGATCGGCGTCATCGTGTGGGCCGGTTTCGGCTTCAACGTGGTGCTGTTCGTGGCCGCGCTGCAGACCGTGCCCGCCGAGCTGCTGGAGGCCGCCGCGATCGACGGCGCCAGCAGGCGGCAGACCCACCTCAAGGTCGTCATCCCGATGATCGCGCCGGTGGTGACCATCGCGACGGTGCTGAACCTCGTCGGGCTGATCCGCGCCTACGACATCATCGTGAGCCTCACCGGCGGCGGTCCCGCCGGCTCCACGCAGACCTTCTCGTACCTCATCCTGGCCCGCTCCTTCGAGGGCACCAAGGTCGGCTACGCCACCGCGCAGGCGGTGTTCCTGATGGTCGTGTCCGCCGTACTGGCGCTCGGGGTGACGGCTCTGCGCAACCGCCAAGACCAAGCAGCGACGAGTTAGACGAGTGAGGAGGCGGTGATGGCCGTGCTGGCGGCGGAGCCCCAGAAGAAGACCCAGACCCCGGCCGCCGCGGGCGGCTTCGCGCCCGGGAAGCGGCGCGAACCGGGCGGGCCGGTGCGCCGGCTGATGCTCGGCGTGCTGCTCGTGGTCATGGTCGTGCCGATGTACCTGCTGCTGGTCAACAGCTTCAAGTCGCAGGAGGACATCGCGAACAACCCGTTCTCGCTGGTGCCGGGCAAGCTGACCCTCGCGCACCTGTCGGCGGCGGTCCACAGCCCGCAGTACAACGTCATCGGCGGCTACGGCTTCACGTTCTTCCTGGTCGTGGCCGTGGACGTGCTGTGCATCGCGTTCGCGGGCCCGGCGGCGTACGTGATCGCGCGCGGCATGAAGCGGCGCAACCAGCTGGTGATGCTGTACTTCCTCGCGGGGACGTTCATCCCCGGCGCGGCCGTCATCATCCCGGTGATCTACGTGCTGCGCGACCTCGGGCTCGCGAACACCGTGACGGGCCTGGTCGCGCACGACGTGGCGTCCACCCTGCCGGTGAGCATCTTCCTGTTCGTCGGCTTCATCCGCACGATCCCGGTCGACATCGACCAGGCGGCGACCATCGACGGAGCGGGCCGCTACCGGACGTTCTGGACGATCATCTTCCCGCTGATGCGCCCGGCGGTCGTGACCGTGCTGATCCTCAACTCCATCGGCATCTGGAACGACTTCATCAGCCCGCAGATCCTGCTCAGCCCGTCCTCCGGGCACTACACCGTGACGACGGCGATCTACGCCGGCATCAGCCAGTACTCCACCGACCTCACCAAGGTCTTCCCGAACCTGCTGCTGGCCGTGGCGCCCGTCGTCATCTTCTTCATCTACATGCAGCGCCACATCATCAGCGGTCTCACCGTCGGCGCGGTCAAGGGATGACCCCGCGCCGGCGGTTCTCATTTCCCCTGGTCAGGAAAGAGGGAACGTGAAAATGCCACGCATGTCGAACAGGCCGCAGGTCCGCGGGCCGAGGGGGCTGCTGACCGCGGCGGCCGCCGCCGTCGCGGTCCTCTCCGTGGTCGCGGCCGCACCCCCCGGAAGCGCCCACAAGTACAGGCACCAGGCCGACGTGGCCCGGACGTACTACGTGTCGCCGACGGGCAAGGACGTCTTCGACGGGCTCACCGCCGCCCAGCCCTTCCAGCACATACAGAAGTGCGCGGACGTGATGGTCGCGGGGGACACCTGCGAGATCATGTCGGGCACCTACCCGGAGACCGTCGTCCCGGCGCACTCGGGGAGTTCGGGGCTGCCGATCACCTACCGGGCCGCTCCGGGGGCGGCGGTGACGATCAGCGGGGCCTCGCCCGTGACCGGGTGGTCGCAGGTGACGGGGGCCGACGTCACGGCGATCGCGAGCGACCCGTACGCGGTGGACTCGCCGTTCAGCGACGCGGTGGCCGCGGGCCACGTGTGGAGCAGCGACGTGGACCTGGGCAGCGACCCGGGCACGGTGCAGGTCTTCACGGACAAGGCCATGGACATCGAGGCCCAGTGGCCCTACCCGGGCCTGGACCTGCTGAATCCGGCGATCGAGCACGCCGGTGCGGGCAGCGCCGACGCGGTGATCGCGGACGCGGCCCTGACCCGGCCCGCGGGCTACTGGGACGGCGCCCGGGCCCTGACCGGCTACTGGTACGTGTCGGCCACGACGACCGTCGCCTCCTCCGCGCCCGGCTCGGTGACGCTGTCGGTCGCCCCGCCGTGCGTGCACAAGGTCGTCCCGACCGACACCCGCTACTCCCTGTCCGGCAAGATCGGCGAGCTGGCCAACCCCGGTGAGTGGTTCTACGACCCGGCCGCGCACAAGCTGTACGTCTACAGCGCCGACAGCCCGGCGCAGCACACCGTCGAGGCCAAGCAGCGGCAGCTGGCGTTCGACCTGACGAACGCCTCGTACACCTCGGTCGTCGGCCTCGACCTCTTCGCCTCGACGATCACGATGGGCTCGTCCAGCACCCACAACACCCTGGACACGCTCACCGGCACGTACCTGTCGCACTACAGCGACATCACGCGGGGCGCCACCGACTGCGGCTCCAGCGTGACGCGCGGCGTCTCCGACACGGGCATCGTGGTCAACGGGACGTACAACACGGTCGTCAACAGCGACCTGTCGCTGAGCGCGGGGAACGGCATCGCGCTGGCCGGGCAGAACAACACGGCCACCGACAACATCATCCACGACGTGGACTACCTGGGCACGTACGCGGCGGGCATCGCCGTCATGGGCAACTCCCAGCGGGTCGTGAACAACACGATCTACCGCGTGGGCCGCAGCGGCATCAACCTCCAGTGGGGGACGACCGCGGGCCTGACGGCGGGCCCGGACAAGATCGCGTACAACGACATCTCGCAGTACGCCCGGCTCAGCCTGGACACCGCGGGCATCTACACCTGCTGCAGCGCGGACATGATGGGCTCCTCCGTCGACCACAACCTGCTGCACGACGGCACGCCGACGCCGGGGGTCACGCCCTTCGCGGTGGCGGGCGTCTACGCGGACAACGGGCAGAGCAACCTGGTCATCGCCGACAACGTGGGCTGGAACAACCTCCAGGGCACGGTCATGCTCAACGGCCTGGGGACGGGCTCGCACAACAACGGTGTGTACAACAACACCGGCGGGCTGACGCTCTTCTACGTCAAGGGCGCCGACCAGTCGACGGGCACGAAGATCTACAACAACATCGGCCAGATCGTGGGTTCGGACGGGGCCACGGCGGGCGGCCTGGTGATGTCCGACAACCTGGACCCGGCCCTGGACCCGCTGTTCGTGGACGCCGCCCACCACGACTACCGGCTGACCGACGCCTCCCCGGCCCGCAACGCGGCGATCCCGCTGCCGGGCGTCAACGACGGCTCGACGGACGGGGTCCCGAGCCTGGGCGCCTACCAGTACGGGGCGCCGAAGTGGACGGCCGGCGCCCGCCGGTGATCCATGGGGGCTGAAGCGCGCGTGCCCGGGCCGGAGATCCGGCCCGGGCACGCGGCGTTCGCCGTCGGGGTGCGGGGATCAGCCCTGCTTCTTCGCCGGCTTCCTGGCCGCGCGGGCGTCGGGGACGGGGCCGCGGCCGGCGGCGTGGTCGGCGAAGGCGTCGGCGGCCTGGTCCGCGTCGCCGGAGCGCAGCAGGCTCACCAGGCGGCCGTGCTCGTCGGCCATGGCGTGCCAGTCGCCCTGGAACAGCGGGTCGGAGATGGCCCGCAGGGTGCGCAGGGAGGGTTCGATGACCTCCCACATGCGCTCCAGGAACGGGTTGCCCGCGCTCTGGCTGATGAGCGTGTGGAATTCGATGTCGGCGTCCCGGAAGCGGCTGACGTCGTTGGTGGCGACGGCGTCGTGCATGTGCTCGACCAGGTGGTCCAGCATCTCCAGCTGCTGCTCGGTGATGTGCTCGGTCGCGAGCCGGGCGGCGAGCCGCTCCAGGGGCTCGCGGACCTGGCGGGCGTACTCCGCGTCCTGGGAGGAGATCTCCACGACGAAGTGGCCGCGGCGCGGGATGTGCATGAGCAGGCCCTCGCGGGCGAGCTGCTTGACCGCCTCGCGTACCGGCGCCTGGCTGACCCCCAGCCGGCGGGCGATCTCCGACTCGACCACCCGGTCGTTGGGGCCGAGCTCGCCGTCGACGATCGACTGGCGAAGGAGCCCGTAGACCTGGTCCGAGATCAGGGTCTTACGGAACCGGTCCTTGTTGGTGGCCAGCGTGGAGACGAAATCGGCCGACGGGTTCGATGCCATGACTCCCGATCCTGCTCTGTGGGGTGGGTTCTCCGCTATGGTACGCACTTTTATCGTCTATCGATAGCTGATGAGGTGATCCGGACGTCCCGGGCCTGGTCAGCGGCCCGGCCCGGCCAGCCCGTACACCCGGACGGCCGTCGTGTGCAGGACATCCTGCCGCAGCCGCGCCGGAAGGTGGGCGGTCCCCAGCTCCGCCAGCGCCAGCGCGCGCGAGCGGGGGCCGCGCGGCAGGCAGATCGGCCAGTCGGAGCCGACGAGGCAGCGGTCCGGGCCGAAGGTGTCCACCACCTCCCGCACCAGCGCCGCGACCCGGTCGTCCGGGACGCCGTGCTGCTGGGTGAGCAGACCGGAGATCTTCACGTTCACGTTCGGCAGTCTGGCGGCAGCTTCCATGTCCCTGTGCCAGTTTCCGGGGTTTTCCCGGAGGTTCGGCGGGTTGCCGAGGTGGTCGACGACGACCGCGAGGGCCGGATGGCGGGCGGCGACCTCCGCCGCGGCGCGCAGCGCGCCGCCGTGCAGGTTGAGTTCGAGCGCGGTGCCGGTGTCCGCGAGCACCGGGACCAGGGCGCGGGCCGCCGGCGGGGTGTCCGCCCAGGCCGCGCCGCCGAGGCGCATGCCGTTGGGGCGGGTGTCGCCCCACGTGCGCAGCAGCGCGGCGAAGGCGCCGGGGCCCGCCCCGCCGTGGACGTGGAGGTTGCCGACGTATCCGGCGACGACATCGGGTCTTTGCCGCCGCAGCTCGCGCAGGGCCGCGGTCTCCCCCGCGTCGCCGCGGGAGGCCTCGACCAGGACCGTGCCGGTCACGCCGGTCCCCTCGCCCGCCGCCGCGAGGTCGTCGGCGGTGAAGGCGCGGTGGTGCGGGGAATCCGGCCGTATCCAGGGGAAACCCTCGCGCGGGTCCCACAGGTGGGCGTGGCAGTCGATCACGGCGGACTCCCCTTCTCCGGGCCGCCCCGCGCTCGTCCCGGGGCGTGAACGGCTCTTGACACGGCTGTCGACGCACTGAAGGCTAGCAATCGATTATCAATGGGCGATGAAGAAGGGTCGGGTGTGCTCCCGATGCTCGGGGTGGAACGAATCGACGACAAGCCCGCGGCGAACGGGGCGGCCCGATGACGGCCACCGGGTCCGCGCCCGCCGTACCCGCCGCAGGGGCCGGGCCGGAAGTGACCGCCACCCGCCGCTTCGGGGAGGCGCCGCGGTGGGCCGCGCTGGAGCGCGAGCTGTTCGCGCGCCAGGACGCGGCCTGGCGGATCTTCGCCGACCGCTACACCGAGGGCGACGGCCGCCTCGTCTTCCGCGACTCGCTCGGCCAGGGCCTGGACGACCGGGACGGCGTGGACGACTTCTACGAGCCGTTCTTCAACTGGCCGACCCTCTACCTGCTCGGCGGCAGCACCGACCTGCTCGCCGCCGCCCGCCGTCACTGGCGCGGGGTGACGGCGCAGCTCACCGAGATGGGCCTGGTGGTCGACGGCCTGGAGCGCGGCTACGACTGGTTCCACCAGGGCGAGGGCATGCTGCTCTTCTACGGCCTGTGCCTGGCCGACCCCGGCGACCCCGAACTGCGCGAGCTGGCCGCCCGATTCGCCGACGTCTACCTGCCCGGCGGCCCCAACTACGACCCCGCGCACCGCGTCCTCACCGCCCCCCACAACGGCTCGGGCGGCCCCCGCCCCGGCTTCAGCGACCACGACACGTACTTCCCGTGGAGCCTGGCCCTGCGCCCCTACGGCCTCCCGCTCGACTGGGGCACCGGCGTCACCTCCTTCGACGAGCTGGCCGCCGACCCGGCGAAGGCGCGGGCGTACGGGCAGGTCATGTGGCAGCGCATGGGCCGCGGCGACACCCTCGTCAACCTCGCCTCCACCACGCTCGCCACCAACGCGTGGCTGCTGGGCGGCGAGCAGCGGTACGCCGACTGGGTCGCCGAGTACACCGGCGCCTGGCAGGAGCGGCTCGCCGGGCGCGAGGTGCTGCCCGACAACGCCGGGCTCGGCGGCGAGGTCGGCGAGTACCTGGACGGCCGCTGGTACGGCGGCCACTACGGCTGGTCCTGGCCGCACGGGCTGTCGTCGGTCGCGTCGGCCGCGATCGTCGGCGCCGTCAACGCGAGCCTGGTGACCGGCGACCGGGGCTACCTGGACCTCGCCCGCAACCCGCTGGACGCGGTGCTCGCCCACGCCGAGCAGCGCACCGCCGACCGGATGGGCACCCTCGGCAGGCGGTGGCGCCCGCACCTGGCCACCGTCCCCGGCGAGCGCACCCTCATGGTGCCGCAGCGGCACAACGACTCCGGCTGGTTCGACTTCACCGTCATGCCGACGCAACTGCCGCTCGTCCTGTGGCACTTCAGCCGGGAGGCGGCCGACGCCGAGCGCATCGAGCGGCTGCGCGAGGGCTCACGCTGGGACTGGACGGCCGTGCACACCCAGCGCACCAAGGACGAGTGCGGCCACGAGGAGCCCTGGCACGAATTCCTGCACGGCCGCAACGACGGCTTCCCCGAGCGCATGCTGACCAGCGCGCTGGACGTGTCCGCCGAGCGGCTGGCGGCGATCGAGGCCGACGGCACCGACCCGGCCACCGGCCCCGACGCGCTGGGCATCCACCACTGGCAGAACCTGAACCCGGTCGTCACCGAGGCGCTGCTGCAGCTCACCACCGGCTCCCCGCAGGTCCTCTACAACGGCGGCCTGGCCCAGCTGCACGTCCGCTACCACGACGCCGTCGAGCGGCGCCCCGGGCTGCCCGCGGACGTCGCGGCGCTCGTCTCCGACATCCGCCCCGACCACACGGTGGTGGAGCTGGTGAACCTCGGCGCCGCGCCGCGCACGGTCGTCGTCCAGGCGGGCTCGTTCGCCGAGCACGTCCTGCACACCGTCCGCGCCGACGACGGCGCCCCGCTGCCGGTCGAGGGCCGCTACTGCACGGTCGCCCTGCCCGGCGGGACGCGCGTGCGGCTGACCCTGACGATGACGCTGCGCGGCGCGGAACCCGCCCGCACCACCCCCTGGGAGGCCTCCCGATGACCCCCGTCCTGCCGCTGGAGGACCGGACGCCGTCCCGGCTGCCCTTCGCGCTGCCCCCGGTGGGCATCGGCACCGCGCCGCTCGGCGGCCTCTTCGAGGAGGTCACCGAGCAGGACGCGGCCGCCACGCTGCGGGCCGCGGCCGACGCGGGCATCCGCTACTTCGACACCGCCCCGCGCTACGGCCACGGCCAGGCCGAGGAACGGCTCGGCCGCCTCCTGGAGCCGGCCGGGATCGCCGACCCGGTGATCTCGACGAAGACCGGCTGGCTGCTGCGGCCGCGCGCGGACGGCTCCGGCACCGACGTCGTCACCGACTGGACCGAGCGCGGCATCCGCGCCTCCCTCGAATCCAGCCTGGAGCGGCTCGGCCGCTCTTCCGTCGACATCCTCTACCTGCACGACGCCGACGCCTACGCCGCCGAGGTGCGCGCGACGGCGTACGACGCGGTGCGGCGGCTGCGGGACGAGGGCCTGGTCAAGGCGATCGGCTTCGGAATGAACCACAGCGCGCCGCTGGCCGCGTACGTCTCGGCGTACGAGGTGGACGTCGTGCTGATCGCGGGCCGCTTCTCGCTGCTCGACCACGACGCGGCGGCGACGCTGCTGCCGCTGTGCGCGGAGCGCGGCACCGCGGTGGTGGTGGGCGGCGTCTTCAACACCGGGCTGCTGGCGGACCCGTCCGACGGCGCGATGTTCAACTACCGCCCGGTGCCCGCGGGGACGCTGGCGCGGGCCCGGCGCTGCCAGGAGCTGTGCGCGCAGTACGAGGTGCCGCTCCCGGCGGCCGCGGCGCAGTTCCCGTTCCTGCACCCGGCCGTCACGTCCGTCGTGCTCGGCTGCCGGTCGGCGGCCGAGGTGGCGGCGAACGCGGAGGCGCTGCGCCGCCCGGTCCCCGCCGAGCTGTGGGCGCGGCTGGCGGCGGAGGGCTTCGTCCCGGAGGAGTTGCTGGGCACGGCGGGCTGAGCCGACGCGCCGCCGCCCGCCGGGATGTACGGCACACTTGCGCATCCCGGCGGACGGGCGGGGGCGGGAGCGGCCGGACCGGCTGCTGCCCGGACGGTCAGGGCACGAGGCTGTCGAGCCGGACGTCGACGGTGAACGGGACCGAGAGCTTCAGCCGGTCGCGGTGAATACCGGTGGCCACATACGTGCCGGTCATGGCGTCGAGCTCATAGGTGTGGACTGCGGGGAGGCCGGCCTCGTCCTCGATACGCCAGAAGTGCGGGATCCTCGCCTGGGCGTATTTGAAGGGCTTCAGGGACCGGTCCCGGTCCGCCGATTCCTCTGAGACGACCTCGATGACCAGAGCCACATCCTCCGGCGCATACCAGGTCCGGTCGGGATCGTACGGCGCGGTGGCCACCAGGACGTCCGGCTCGGGCCGGCTCTTCCTGTCGAGCCGGACGGTCATCTCCCGCTCGGCCTCGAACCCGGCGGGGGCTGCCTGCCGCAGGGCGAAGGTCAGGTTCTCCACCAGCCGGGAGTGCCAGGACCGCTGCGGCGACATCACGAAGATCAATGCTCCGTCGATGAGTTCGGTGTGCCGCGGCGCCTGCGGAAGGTGGTCGAGGTCGTCGGCCTCCCAGCCGCTGGGCCTTGGCGGGATCATCCAGTCGGGCAGCTCGGCGGACACGGCTTCCTCCAGGCACCTCAGTGGGGGCGGTCAGGGGCCTCGAACCCGGATCACGGACGCGGGGTGCAGGTGGTGCCAGCGTAGTTGATACCGCCCCGCACCGAGGGCCGCGGATCGTCACCTGGTGACGTACCCCCGCCCCCCGGCTCGGGCCTCCGCACGCCCCGAGGTCAGCCGGTGGGCGGGGCTGAGCCCACCGGAAGACGCTCACGAACATCCTCAACGGTCAGAGGGCGACGATGCCCTCGCCGCCGACGGCGTCCGGGACGGTCACCGAGCCGATCCGGCCGAGGCTGCCGTCCCGCCCGACGCGGAAGGCGTCGACGCCGCCGGTGGCTCCCGTCTGGACGTACAGGAAGCGCTCGTCGGGCGTGACGGCCGAGTCGGTGGTGCCGGCGCCGGTCGGGGTGGTGCCGAGCGGTACGAGGCCCGCGAGGCCGGTGCGGCGGAAGCCGGAGAGGGTGCTGCTGCCGGCGTTGGAGGCGTAGAAGCGGTCGCCCGCGCGGACGATCCAGCAGGTGGCCGTCTGCCCGGTGGGCGTGCCCCCGAGCGGGACGGCGCGGCCGTCGCGGCGGATCGCGAACGTCAGCACGGAATTGGTGCCCGCGTCCGTGACGACCAGCAGCCCGCGCGCGTCGAAGGTGAAGCCGAACGGCACCGCGCCGTCCATCCCGGTCACGGCGGGCCCGCCGGCGAGCGCGCCGGACGCGCGGACGGCGAAGACCTCGATGCTGCTCCCGCCCGCCTTCGTCGTGACGACCAGCCGGGAGCCGTCGGGCGTGAAGGACACCTGGCCGGGGGTGTGCGTGAACTCCGGCGCCGCCGCGGTGTCGAGCCCGAGGTCGCGGTGCCCGCCCGCGATCGGCTCCAGCCCGCCGCCGGTGATCCGGTAGCCCTGGACCGAGCCGCCGTCGCGCGCGTTCAGCACGTAGACGGTGTCGCGGTGGACGGTGACGCTGACGGGGAAGTCCCCGCCCGACGGAACGACCTGCTCGCGCTCCAGCCGCTCGCCGTGCACGGAGAAGACGGTGACGGTGTCGCTGCCCGCGTTCACCGCGAGGAGCAGGCCGTGGGCGCGGTCGTACGCGAGCGATCCCTGCGAGGCGAGGTGGTCGACGACCGAGCCGTCGAGCACGCCGCCGAGGCCGCCGGTGGCGAAGGTGCCGCGCTCGTGGAGCGAGCCGTCGGGGCCGCGCCGGTAGGCGACGACGGCGTTGCCGCCGGGGTTGTCGGTCTGCACGAAGACGGCGCCGCCGGGGGAGCCCGGCCGCGGGACCGCGGCGGCGGCCGGCACCGCGGCCCCCGCCAGGCAGACCGCCACCGTGGCGGCGGCAGCCGCCGTACGAACGGACAGGGGCAGATTCATCGCTCTCCTCCGAGACCCACGGGGTTCCGGGCCCGCCCGCCGCCACCGGCGGCCCCGTCCCGCCGCCAGGATCCGCCCGGCGCCGGTACCGCGCGCGCCCGACGGGCCCGCTGTCGCCCGTTGGCAGGAGCCCTACTGCCCCGATGGCCCCCTGCGCACCGGCGGGTCGGTGTCACGGGGCGCCCCCGCCAGGCCCGTCTCGCGCAGAATCCGGTCGACCGTCGCGGCCAGCGGGCTGTCGGGGCCGATGACGGTCTCGACCCCGGACGGGAGCAGGTCGCGCTCGACGTACCACTCCCGCAGGTGCGCCTCGGTGACGTGGGCCAGGTACTCCGGGTCGCCCTTGGACGCGTGGCGGAGGAGCGTCTCCTCGAAGGGCACGTCCAGGTAGAAGCAGCGGGTGGTCCCGCGGTGGTCGCCGATCAGCTCCTGGAGCATCTCCCCGTAGTGGGCGGCGTACAGGATCCCCTCCACGACCACGTCGTACCCGGCGTCCAGCGCGTACCGTGCCACCACCCCGATGAGCCCGACGTTCACCCCTCCGGCACGGTCCCGCTCCCGCAGCACGACCCGCCGCAGGTTGTCCTGCCCGACCACCGCGAGCCCCCGCCCGCACCGCTCCCGGATCCCCGCGGCCACGGACGACTTCCCCGAGGCCGAATTCCCCCGTACGACGATCAGCCGCGTCCCCGCACTCCCGGTACCCACCCGGGGCACGCTACGGGCGCCCGCGCTCCGGCCGCACCCGGTTTCCGCCGGGCCGCACAGCGACGGCGCCGCGTCACGCCCAGGAGTGCACGTGAGCGGTGGCCCCGCATCAACTGGCGGGCCGCTGTACGGTTTCGGGTGTCGGGTTCGAGACGAAGGTGGCGTCCTCATGCCGCATCCCGCTGACACGACCATGGGTGAGCGCCTGCGGGAGATCCGCAAGAGACGCGGGATGAGCCAGCGCGGGCTGGCGGCGGATTCCGGCGTGGCCCTGTCCACGATCCGGAAGGTAGAGCAGGGCGACTACGGGTCGCCGCGGATGGAGACCGTCCGGGCGCTGGCCGTCGCGCTCGGGGTGCCCGCAACGCGCCTGCTCGGCAGCGCACATGAGACTGCCGGAGCCTCGTCCGCGGTGCTGGACCGGTGGGCGCCGGTACGGGCCGCCCTCGATGCTCCCCCGCCGCCCGGCGTGGACGAGGCACCGACCGTGGCCGGGGTGCGGGCCGCGGTCACCGCCGCGATGCCGCTCGCGGCCGGGGACCGGCTGGAGGAGCTGGGCCGGGTACTGCCGCTGCTGCTGCGCGATGCCGCGGCCGTCGCCGACGAGCCCGCCGGGCGGCCGGTCCATGCCGCGCTGCTCGGCATCACCGGGTGGATGCTCACGCAGACGCGCCAGTACGAGGCCGCCGAGACCGCACTCGGCAGGGCGCTCACCGGGGCGGCTGACGACATCGGCGCGGCCGGTGCGGTGTCGACGCGCTGCTGGCTGCTGCTGCGGCGCGGCCGCATCGGCGAGGCGGCGCGGCTGGCCGAGGAGTGGGCCGACCGGCTGGAGCCCCGCATGTCCCGGGCGACGCCCGCCGAACTGGGCGCGTGGGGCTGGCTGCTGCTGCGTGGGGCCGCTGCGGCGGACCGGGACGGGCGGGGGGATGACGCGGAACGCCTGCTGCGGCTGGCCGGTTCGGCGGCGGCTGCGCTCGGGCAGCGCGAGGTGCCCGGCGGATTCCTGCGCGCCTACGACGCGCGCACGGTCCAGCTCAAGGAGGCCGAGCACGCGATGATCTCGGACCGTCCCGACGAGGTGCTGCGGCTGTCGGCGTCGATCTCCTGGGACGGCATGCGCCCCACCTCCAACAACCTCAACCGCAACCGCCTGGACCAGGCCTCCGCCCAGGCGCGGCTGCGCCGCTACCCCGAGGCCGTCGACACCCTGGAAACGGTGTGGCAGGCCGCACCGCAGTGGCTGCCGCACCAGCAGTACGCCCGTGACATCCTCGCCCGCGTCGTCGAACGCCGCCGCACGCTGACCCCGCGCATGCGGGTCCTCGCCGACGCGGTCAACCTCCCGCTGTGATGACTGGCACTTCGACCTGACGGCCCGTCAAAGTGTCATTGAGCCCACCACCTGCCCCCTCCTACCGTCGGTGACGACCTGATCACCACATGGAGAGGGGCGCCGCATGGAGCCCTCCGAGAGCAAGGCCCTCACCCTGCCCTGCGCAGCAGAGAGCGCGGAGGACGCCCGGCGCCTGGTGCGAACGGCCCTGCACACGTGGGGCCTCGAACGCCTGGCGGACGACGGCGCCCTCGTCGTCACCGAGCTGGTCGCCAACGCCGCCCGGCACACGAGGGGCCGCCTCATCCGGGTGACGGTCAGCCGCCCCGCGGACGGCCAGATCCGTATCGACGTCGTCGACCGCTCCAAGACCCGGCCCGAGCGGCGGCACGCCGACGACCTCGCCGAGTGCGGCCGCGGCCTGAACCTCGTCGAAGCCCTCACCGCCCGCTGGGGCACCGACCCACTCCCTTTCGGCAAGCGCGTCTGGGGCCTGCTCGAAGGAGGCCCCGCCGCATGACCCGCAACGGCAAACCCTGGGTCGGCGACCAGGTCATCGACAACGCCACCGGCCGCGAGGCCGTCGTCACCGACGTCCGCCAGGGCGTCTACGTCCTCCGCCCCCTCCGCGGCCCGGTGACCACCTGGAGTGCCGACTCCGACGAACGCCTCACCCTGACCGCGCCCCGCGAGCAACGCCAACCGGGCAGCTCCGCCGGCGGGTGACCCGAGGAGTACGTCGAGGACGCACGCCTACATGCTCGCCGCCCTCCACATGCTCACCCGCGGCAACCTCGCGGCTGGTATGCACGAGGTTTCCGCCGTCGACCGGGCCGTCATCGCCGACGCCTGGCTCACCGCCTTCAACCGCTGAAGAGGCACCCGTGACCGTCACCGCCCAGCACATCCGCGACACCCTGAGCCGCTACCTGGACCGGTACCCCGAGGACGAGGGCGCCCTCTCCGCCCTCACCGGCTCGCTCGCGGACACCCCCGACACGATCACCTCGCGCAAGGAATTCCGCGGGCACGCCACCGCCGGGGCCCTCCTGCTCCGGCCCGACAGGCACGTCCTGCTCATCGAGCACAAGGCCCTCGGCACATGGCTCTTCCCCGGCGGGCACCTGGAGGACACCGACGACACCCTCATCGGCGCCGCCCTGCGGGAGTTGGGCGAGGAGACCGGCATCCCGGCCGGGAGCGTCACCCCCGCCGGTCCGGTCCCCCTCCACGTCGACGTCCACCCCATCCCCGCCAATCCCGCCAAGGGCGAAGCCGCGCACCGGCACTACGACTTCCGCTACGTCTTCCGGACCGAGACCGCCGACGTCACCGCCCTCCAGGCGGAGGAGGTCACCGGCTGCGCCTGGCAGCCCGCGGACACGGTCGCCGAGCCCCTGCGCAGCAGGCTCGCGGTGGCCGCGGCTCACTCCCACTCGCGGTAGAAGCCCTCGTCCTCCTCGCGCGGGCTCAGCGGGGCGTACTGGCGGAGGTCGCCGTCGCGGATCATCCAGAGACGGAAGAAGCTCTCCTCCTGGTCCATCACCATCAGCTGGGCGGCGTTGGGTTCGACCCAGGGGGTCCGGGCGAAGCGGGTGCGGAGGGCGGGGAGGTCGGCGTGGTTGAGGGCGCCGGCCCAGACCTCGCACTCGGGCATCTTCCAGCCGCCCCACTCGTTGTTCTCGACGCTGGTGAGGAGGCGGAGGAAGCCCACCCCGCGGGCGTCCGTGGCGTAGCTGCGCGGGGCCTGCGTGCGCAGCCATTCGCTCAGCGCCGCGGCGTTGTCGTTGTCGGCCATGTCGACGGAGACCATCACGTTCGCCACCCAGCTCATGGGGACGTTGTACGGGAGGGGCGGACGCCCCGCCACGGGTTTGCGGGCGGCGGTCAGGCGAGGGTCTCGCCGCCGTCGAGGGTGAGGACCTGGCCGGTCATGTAGGGGTTGGCCATCAGGAAGAGGGCCGCGGACGCGGCCTCCTCGGGGGTGCCGAACCGGCCCAGGGGGTGGGTCGCGCCCGCGGCGGCGATCGCGGCGTCGGAGTCCATGCCGGGGTGGGAGCGCCACAGGGGGGTGTCGATGCGGCCGAAGCGGACGGCGTTGACGCGGCGGCGGGAGGGGGCCAGTTCGACGGCGAGGGCCTTCGTGAGGGTCTCGACGGCGCCGGCCGCGGAGAGGGGGGCCGTCATGCCCGGGGCGGGGCGAGCCACCAGGATGCCGGAGCTGAAGGTGAGGGAGCCGCCCGCGGGGAGGCGGGCGGCGGCGATGCGGGCCGCGGCGAAGGCGGCCTGGAGGCGGGAGTCGAGGGCGGTGCGGATGCCCTCGGCGGTGAGTGCGGCCAGCGGGCCCGCGCCCGCGATGCCGCCCGCGGTGACGAGGACGTGGTCCACCTCGCCCGCCAGGTCGAACGCCTCGGCCAGGACCCGCTCGTCGCCCCCGTCCCCCGCGACCTCCAGCACATCGCCCGACGCCCGTCCGGGGAGCCGGGCGGCGGCGGCCCGCAGCCGCCCGGGGTCGCGGCCGACCAGCACCACCCGCGCGCCGACCGTCCGCAGCAGGACGCCCGCGGCGAGCCCGATGCCCGACGTGCCGCCGACGAGGACCGCGGTCGTACCGGCGAGCGCGCTCGGCAGCGGCGTCCGCACGGGCATGGGGGAAGGCGAGGAGGCGGTGGGGGCGGAGCGGGTGGAGGGGACGGTGGGGGTGGCGGGGGCCGTGGAAGGAGTGCTCACGGGGCAGGCCTTTCGAGGGCGGAATAAACCATCCGGTTGTTTTACTGCTCCTGCCGATACTGCCGCCCGCGCGGCACAGAGTCAACCGGATGGTTTAATCCGTTCATGGCCTATGACGCGGAAGACACCAGACGACGGATCTTCGCCGCCGCCTCCGCGGAGTTCGCCGAGCACGGCCTCGCCGGCGCGCGGGTCAACCGGATCGCAGCCGCCGCGCGGGCCAACAAGCAGGCCATCTACCTGTACTACGGGAGCAAGGAAGAGCTGTTCGCCGCCGTCCTGCACGCGAAGCTGGAGGAGGTCCGGGTCTCCCTCGCCTTCGACCCCGACGCGGTCGCCGAGTCCGTCGGGCAGGTCTTCGACTGGTACCAGGAGCACCCCGAGCTGATCCGGCTGCTTCTCTGGGAGGCGCTGGAGGTACCGGACGCCGGTCCGGGGGGTGCTTCGGAGGCCGCTTCGGAGGCCCCTCCGGGGGGTGACGAGCACGGTGGTTCGGACGACGGTTCGGAGGGTGACGAGGAGGGCGGCAAGGGCGACGGCAAGGGCGACGGGGCCGCCGAGCGCGAGCGGCGGAGCGCCTTCCGGGAGAAGGTCCGGCAGCTCGCCGGCGCCACCGCGGACGACCCCCGCCCCGCCCAGGACCTGCTCTTCACCCTCATGGGACTCATCGCCTGGAATTTCGCCGTGCCCCGGATGTGCCGCATGGTCCTCGACGAGGACACCGACCGGGCCGCCCTCGCCCGCCGCCGCGAGACGGTCGTCGCGACCGCCCGCGTCCTCGCCGCCAACGCCCCCTGAGCGGGAGCGCTCAGCGCATGCCGCCGGAGACGAGGATGACGTCGCCGGTGATCCAGCGGGCGTCGTCGGAGGCCAGGAAGGCGACGAGCGGGCCGTAGTCGCCGGGGAGGCCGGTACGGCCCAGGGGGGTCGCGGCGATCGCCGCCTCCTCCTGGTCGGAGCCGGGGAAGCCGAGGGCGCGGGCGCCCTCGGTGTCGGTCGGGCCGGGGGCTATCGCGTTGACGCGGATACCCCGGGGGCCCAACTCCCTGGCGGTGCTGACGGTGAAGGCGTTCACGGCGGCCTTGGACGCGACGTAGAGGGCGCCGTACGGCGGCAGGGTGAACGTCCCGGCGGTCGAGACGTTGACGACCGACGCGGCGCCCAGCCCCTCCTGCGCCGCCAGGGCCTGCGTGGTGAGGACGGTGCCCAGCAGGTTGGTGTCCAGCTGGCGGTGGAACTCCTCCTCGGTGACGCCCGCGAGCGGGCCGAAGGCCGCCACGCCCGCGTTGTTGACGAGGATGTCGACGGGCCGCCCGTACGCCTCGCGCGCCCGCGCGAACAGCCTGCGTACGTCGCCCGGCACGGCCACGTCCGCCTGGACTGCGAGCGCCCGCCCGCCCTCGGCGGTGATGTCCGCGACGACCCGCTCGGCGCCCTTCGCGTCCTCCCGGTAGTTGACGACGACCGCCGCGCCGCTCGCGGCCAGCGTCCGCGCGATCCCCGCGCCCAGGCCCTTCGACGCGCCCGTGACGATTGCCGTACGTCCGTTGTTGCTGCTCACCGTGACTCCTCCACAAGACGACGTGCGTGTGTTTTCCACCCACAACTCACCGTAGGAAACCCACTCACCTGGGGGAAGTACGTACCTTTTTGTAAGCTGCCTACATGACGGAAACGCTGCACGAGGACGAGACCGCGGCAACGGCCGCCCGGCTGCTGGCCCACGACACCTTCGACGCGAAGTGCCTGCTCCGGCCGGTCATGGACCAGACCACGAGCCGCTGGGCGACGCTCATCATCTCCGCTCTGATCACGCGCCCGCACCGCTTCGCGCAGCTGCACGCCCGGGTCGGCGGCATCAGCCAGAAGATGCTCGCCCAGAACCTGAAGGCACTGGTCCGCACCGGCCTCGTCCACCGCGAGGTGGCCCCGACCGTCCCGCCCCAGGTCACGTACAGCCTCACGGAGCTGGGCACGAGCCTGGCCGGGCCGCTCACCGAGCTGATCGGCTGGTACGGGCGGCACGGCGACGAACTCCTCGCCGCCCAGGCGGAGTACGACCGCCGGGAAGCCGAAGGCGCCTGAGTCGCGGCCCGCTCAGGGCCTGACGATCGCGTCCTGCTCCACCAGCGGGGCGCCGTCGTGCCAGCCCAGCGGCTTGCCGAAGCGCACCAGCTCGCCGTACAGCCCGGGGTCGGCGCCCTCGGCGAAGACCAGGTCGAGGACGGCCTCGGCGGCGCGGGCCGGGGTCTGGGCGTGGCTGTAGTCGCTGAACCAGGGGCGGGAGGTGGCGGTGTCGACCATGCCAGGGCACACCGAGGCGACCAGCGTGCCGGCGGCGAGGTCGCGCTCCCGCCGCTCGGCGGCGACCGCGCGGACCGCCGCGACCTGGGCGACCTTCGAGGGGACGTTCAGCCAGACGGGCCAGCCGGCCTCCTGCGCGGTGCCGTTGTGGACGGCGGCCCGCCAGGACTCCACCGCGTACTCGACCTGCTCCAGGCTCGCGCCGTCGAAGAGGTGGTGCAGCCGCGGGTCGAGGTGGCCGAGGGTGCCGAGGCTGCTGGCGACCACGAGCAGCCGGCCGCCCGGGCGCAGGACGGCGCCGAAGGAGCGCAGGACGGCGTGCGTGGCGGTGTTGGAGACGTCGATGACCTCGTCCGCCCGCTCGGCCTGCGAGTCCTCCGGCAGCATCCGGGTGACCGCGTTGGAGATGACGACGTCGACGCCGCCGTGCTCCGCCCGCAGCTCCTCGGCGAGGCCGGCGATGGCGTCGGCGTCGCTGACGTCCAGGACCCGGCCCTCGACGCGGGCCCGGCTGCCGGGCAGCGCGCGGACCTCGTCTGCCGCGGCCCCGACGCGGGTGCGGTCGCGGCCGGTGAGGAGGACGAGGTCGCCGGGCCGCATGCGGGCCGCGAGCCCTTCGGCGAGTGCGCGGCCGAGCCCCTGGTTGGCGCCCGTGACGAGGGCGATGCGTGAAGTGCTCCGCTGAGTGCTCATGCCTCCACGCTAGGAAGGCGAGCGCTATGCGTCCAACGAGACTTCGGCACCGCTAGTATGCGTGATCGTCATGGACTTCAGGGATGTCTCGCTCACCGCGCTGCGCGTCCTGCGGGCCGTCGCCGAGCAGGGCACCTTCACCGCGGCCGCCGCCTCGCTGGGCTACACGCAGTCGGCGGTCTCCCGGCAGATCGCCGCTGCCGAACGGGCCGCGGGCGCCGAGCTGCTGGAACGGCGGCGCGACGGCGTACGGCTCACGGCCGCCGGACGGGTCGTCATGCGCCGGGCCACGGCCGTCCTCGACGAGATCGACGCGGCGGCCCGGGAGCTGTCGGGGCTGGACGAGCGGGCCGGGACCGTACGGCTGGGGTGGTATCCGAGTGCGGGGGCCGTGCTGGTGCCCCGCGCGCTCGCCGCGCTGCGGCGTACCGACCCCGGGCTGCGGGTGGTCGGGCGGGAGGGCGCCAGCACCCCGGCGCTGGTCCGCGCGCTGCGGGCGGGCAGCCTGGACCTCGCGGTGCTCGCGTCGGCGCCGCCCTTCCGGCCGCCGGACGCCGAGTCGCCGCCGCTGGTGATCCGGACGCTCGCCGAGCGGGCCCTGTGCCTGGCCGTGCCCGCCGCCCACCCGCTGGCCCGCGGGGACTTCGCCGACGTCGCCGACCTGCGCGGGCAGCGCTGGATCGCGGGCTCCGCGGCGGGCGAGGACCATCTGATGGGTGTGTGGCCCGGTCTGGACGAGCGCCCCGACATCGCCCTCGTCGCCCGCGACTGGCTCGCCAAGCTCCACCTCGTCGCCGCGGGCTGCGGCCTGACCACGGTGCCGGCCGCGCTCGCCGCGATCGCGCCCCCGGGTGTCCGGATCCTGCCCGTCCGCGGCGGCCCGCAGGAGCAGCGCCGGGTGCTGCTGGCCCGGTTGCCGCACCCGCCGATGAGCGACGCGGCCGCCCGCGTGGCGGCGGCGCTGCGTGCCGCGGCCGTCGAGGACGCCGGCGGGCTGCCGCAGGTCGCGCGCTGACAGGGCCGCGCCCCGCGCCCGTACCCGCCACACTGGCCCCATGGCCGACATCAGACGCAGCGCGGGCCTGCTCCTCTTCCGCCGCGCCCCCGGCGGGGCCGAGGTGCTGCTCGGGCACATGGGCGGGCCGTTCTGGGCCCGCAAGGACGCCGGGGCGTGGACGGTGCCCAAGGGCGAGTACGCCGGGGACGAGCAGCCCTGGGACGCCGCCCGGCGCGAATTCCGGGAGGAGCTGGGGCTGCCCGCCCCGGACGGGGAGCCGCTGCCGCTCGGCGAGGTGGTGCAGTCGGGCGGCAAGCACGTGACGGTGTGGGCGCTGGAGGCCGACCTCGACCCGGCGGACGTGGTGCCCGGCACCTTCACGACGGAGTGGCCGCGCGGCTCCGGCCGTACCGCCGAGTTCCCCGAACTGGACCGGGTCGCGTGGCTCCCGCTGGACGCCGCCCGCGCCGTGGTGGTCAAGGCCCAGGCCGCTTTCCTGGACCGGCTGGCGGATCGGCTCTGACCGCGGGACAGCCGCCCGTGTTCCGCGGGAGCGGCGCCGAGGCCACCCGGCAGGGAACCGGGTGGCCTCGGGGCGTGCGCGGATCAGCCTGCGGTCACGCGCCCGCGGGCATCAGCTGCGCCATGTTGAAACCGGCGACGTCCTTGCTCGTGCCGATGCCGTCACCCCACTGCATGTAGCCCTTGCGGGTGCCGTTGTCCTTGTCGTTGACGTCCAGGACGAAGGAGAAGACGGTGTTCGCGGCCGGTGTGACGGACGCGAGGTCGCTCCACGGGATGGCGAGCCGGTAGAGGGTGGTGTGCGCGGTGTCGTCCCGCGTCACATGGACGGTCGCGTTCGTGACCTGGCCGCTGCCCTCGGTCGGGGCGATCCAGCGGTAGAGCTGCGCGCCCGCCGAGGTGAGCGCGGCGCCGTACTCGTAGTGGCCGTTGACGGACGCGGTGCCGGGGGCGGCCGCGCCGCCCGGGGCCCCCGAGGTGGCCGCCAGCTGGAGGCTGTCGCCCTGCCAGATGTCGGGGCCGGTGGCGGGCTGCGAAAGGACGTCGTCGGTGAGGTTCGCCGTGACGTACAGGTTGGCGTCGTCCCAGTTCAGCCACACCTTGCCGGACAGGTCCTGGTCGCCCCCGTACGGCTGCGAACCGTCCAGGCTGGACCACGCGGCGGTCTTGGCGAGGTCCACGGCGGGGCCGTCCTGGACGTCGGCCAGCGTCCAGTCCTTGCCGAGGCTCTTGTTGACGACCGGCAGGAAGGAGACGTGGCCGGAGAAGTTCTCCGAGGACAGGTCACCGGAGATGACGCCGGTCACCGTGAAGGGGTAGGTCGTGCCGAGGTCGATGCCCGTGACGGGCACCTCCACGGTCGCCGAATCCCCGGGTGCGATGGTCGCGCTGACCGGCTGGGTGCCGGTCGCGCTCCCGAGCTTCCACTTGACGCCGGTCACGGCGGTGGCGGAGTCGGACGGGTTGTGCAGCACGACCTGGAGCTTCCCGGCCGCCGGGTCCGTGCCCGTCACGACCGGGGTGACCTGCTCCGGGGTGGCGCCCGAGGTCACGGTCAGCGGGCTGACCGCGGCTTCGCTGTACGCGCCCGCGCCGCCGGTGAAGCTCGCGCTCGCGGCCAGTTCCGCCTTGGTGCCGGGGCTCGCGGACGCCGGGACGGTCACGCTCCAGGTGGCCGTGACCTTCTGGCCGGGGGCGACCTCGGGGACGGTGACCGGCGAGGTGGCCTTCGCCGTCCAGCCGTCGGGCGAGGTCAGGGCCAGCGCCAGGTCGCGCACGGCCTTCCCGCTGGTGTTGGTGTACGACGCGGTCGCGGTGACGGCCGTGTCGGGCTTGACGATGTCCGCCGCCCGGAGGGTGAACGGGTTCTGGACGACGATCGGGGCGCTGCCCGTCACGCCGTCCACCGTCACCTCGACCGACGCGGCGCCGGGCGCGTGCATGGTGACCACGCCGTCCCGGCTGACCGTGGCGACGTCCGGGTCGGTGGTGCGGTAGCTGACCCGGGCGTGGCCGAGGTCCGCGAACGACTGGTCGTTGTCGGCGGCCTCGACGACGTGGTCCGCGGCGGCGTGCTTCTGCTCCAGCGCGGGGTCGGTGTCGGGCGCGATCCACGGGTTGGTCCCGGTGAGGTCCAGGGTGTCGCCCGCGGAGAAGACCACCTGGCCGGGCTGGACGGTGACCGACTGCACCCGCGGCGTGATGGCGCCGTGCACCTCGACGGTGCCGGAGCCCGCCACGGTGGCGGAGTCGGGGCCGACGCGGAAGGCCCAGGTGCCGTTGTCCACGACCTGCTTGAGGGCGCTCTGGTCCCACCGGCTGAGGTCGGCGACCTTGACCGGGAGGTCCACGTGCTCGGTCTTCCCGGGCGCGAGGACCGCGGTCTTCCTGAAGCCCGCGAGCTGCGCCCGCGGCAAGTCCACGCCGGGGACGGTGAACTGGCGTGACGCGTAGAGCTGGGCGACCGTGGCGCCCGCGGCCGTACCGGTGTTGGTGACGTCGAAGCTCACCTTCACCGTGCCGTCGGCGGTGGCGGAGGCGGGGCCGACCTTCACGTGGGAGTAGCCGAACGTCGCGTAGGACAGGCCGTATCCGAAGGGGTAGGCCGGCTTGCCGGTGAAGTACATGTAGGTGCGGCCGAGTCCGCCGGTCTCGGACGGGGTGAGGCCGTAGGTGTCCATCGACGGGAGCTGGTCGTCGCCGGAGAACCAGGTGAAGTCCAGGTGCCCGGAGGGGTTCTGGGCGCCGAAGAGGACCTGGGCGAGCGCGGTGCCCTGGCTCTCGCCGTTGTAGCCGCTGAAAAGGATCGCCGGGAAGTCCCGCTGGACGGCGCCGATGTCGTACGGGCCGTCGGACTGCACGACCGCGGCGGTGCGCGGGTTGCCGAGCGCGGCGACCTGGTCGATCAGGCTGTTCTGGTTGCCCGGGAGGGCGAGTGCGGCGCGGTCGGTGCCCTCGTCGGCGACGCCCATGTCGGAGCCGACCATCACGATGACCAGGTCCGCGGTCTTCGCCGCGGCCTGCGTGGCGGCCGAGCACGCGGCGGGCGTGGTGGCGCCGGTGGAGACGCCGCACGCGTCGAAGGTCACGGTCGCACCGGGGTTGGCGGCCTTGACGGCGTCGGTGATGCCCTGCACGGGGCTGACCGTGTGCGACGGGCGCCCCGAATAGCCGCCGAGCGTCGTGGTGCCGGCCAGGCCGCCGAGGACCACGACGCTGTTCAGCTTCTTCGGGTCGGCCGGCAGCAGCGCCGACGAGGTGCCCTTGACCTTCTCGTTCTGCAGCAGCACCAGGTCCTGCGCGGCGACCTTCGCGGCGAGCGCGTGGTGGGCGGGCGACTCGATCTGGTCCTTGGTGATCTTCGTGTACGCGACCTTGTTCGCCGGGTCGAACTCGCCGGTCTGCATGCGGACGGTGAAGAGCTGGGTCAGGGCGCCGTCGATCACGCCGGTCGACAGCATGCCGAGATCGATGGCCGCGTCGATGTCGGCGGTGGTCAGCTCCCCGCCCGCGCAGTTCAGCTGGGTGCCCGCGCGCAGCGCGAACGCCTGGCCGCCCGCGGCCGCCGATATCTGCTTGCCGGTCGCGGTCTCGGTCCACGTCGTGCCGTTGGTCGTCCACCCCGGGGGCGCCCAGTTGTGCGCGCCGGAGGAGTAGACGTCGCCGACCGCGCCGCAGTCGGAGGTGGTGTAGCCGCCGAAGCCGTAGGTGGCCTGGAGCAGTTCGTTGACGGTGTACGTATCCGCGGGCGCGGGCGTGCCGTTGATCGCGTTGTACGCCGTCATGACGCCGGAGACGTGCGCGCCCTGCACCAGGCTCGCGAACTGCTTGGTGTAGTAGTCGCGGATGTTGGCGTCGGTGGTGTTCGCGCTCTGGGTGTGCCGGTTGTTCTCGTCGTTGTTGAGCGCGTAGTGCTTGGCGGTCGCCGCGACCTTGAGGTACGGGGTCGTCTGCCTGCCGTCGATCGTCTGGCCCTGGTAGCCGTTGACGAACGCGCCCGCCATGGTGGAGGCGAGGTAGGTGTCCTCGCCGAAGGACTCGTTGGTGCGCCCCCAGCGCGGGTCGCGGTCCATGTTGACCGTCGGCGCCCAGAAGGTGAGGTCGCCGTAGTCGTCGATGTCCGGCCCGATGTTGTTCTGGCCCTTGCCGAACAGCGACTTGTCGAGGGTGCCGCGCACCTCGTCCGAGATCGCCGTCGTCTCCTGGTAGGTCAGCTCCGGGTCCCAGGACATGGTGGCCGCGAAGTTCACCGGGAAGCTGGTCGCCGTGACGTCCAGCTCGCCCTGGCTGCCGGCCTCGGTGTCGGCGCCGAGCCGGTTGATGCCGTGCTGGCCCTCGCTCCAGTACGTGTACTGCTGGACCCCCAGCCGCGGGATGGCGGGCGCGTTGTTGGTCTGGAGCTGCTTGACCTTCTCGGGCAGCGTCATGCGCGAGACCAGGTCGGCCGCGCGCTGGGCGAAGGTGTAGTGGGTGTCGAGGTAGACCGGCGTCGTCGCGGCCGCCCGCGCCGCCCCCTGGGGGCTCGCCTGCGCCACGGCCGGCAGCCCGGCCACCACGGTCACCGCCACCGCGGCGGCCACCGCCCTGCCGACCGATCGTCTGATTTTTCGGGAGCGCACTGGTGTCTCCTTCACGTCACGCGCCCCACGGGGCGCAGGTCACGCCCCCACACATTCGGCTTGCAATGAACAGAAGTCAAGGCTTCGTTCAGTGTCCGCGGAGATCCCAGAAAGTGTCAGATAAGTGCCCTGACAAGGGAGTTAGCGCTCCGCGTGGCATCACCGGAGGGTCGCGCACCACCGCCCCGCGCGAGCCCTTTTGCCTAATTCCGGCGAAAGTCACCCGCCCGTCAGACGCTGATCGCGAGCTTGCCGCGCACCCCGCCCGCCGCCAGCAGGGCATGCGCCTCGGAGAGCCTTTCCAGCGGGAACGCCTGCTGCACATGCACCGTCAGCGCCCCCGCCTCCACCAGCGCGGCAAGCTCCTCCAGCCCCGCCGCGTCCGGTTCCACCCCGACGGCCGCGAACCGCACCCCGGCCTCCACCGCCAGCCGCGGCAGCGTCGTGCTGAGCCGCTCCACCGCGCTGACCAGGACCCCGCCCGGGCGCAGCACCCCGAACGAGCGCTCGGCGTTCCCCCCGCCCAGGGTCTCCAGCACCACGTCCACCGGCTCGTCCCGCAGCACCTGCGCGTAGTCCGCCGTACGGTAGTCGATGAGCCGGTCGGCGCCCAGCCCCCGCAGGAAGGCGTGCTTGCCCGCGCTCGCGGTGCCGACGACCTCCGCGCCCAGGTGCTTGGCGATCTGCACCGCGATGTGCCCGAGCCCGCCGCCCGCGCCGTGGACCAGGACCCGCTGGCCGGGCCGCACCCGCGCGATCTCGACCAGCGCGTGCCACGCCGTCAGCCCGACCAGCGGCAGCGCCGCCGCCTCCTCGTGGCTGACGCCCGCGGGCTTGCGGGCGAGCTGGCGCGCGGGCGCCACCACGTACTCCGCGTTCGCCCCTGCCGCGGCGGGGAAGTACGGCAGCCCGAAGACCTCGTCGCCGACCGCGAAGCGGTGCACTCCCGGGTCGACCTCCTCGACGACCCCGGAGACGTCCCAGCCGAGGACGAACGGCGGCTCGCCGAGCACCGGGAAGGCGCCGGAGCGGACGTGCAGCTCCACCGGGTTGACGCTCGTCGCCCTGACCCTGACCAGTACCTGCGTGGGCCCGGGCACGGGCCGCGGGGCACCGTCGGTGAGCTCCAGCACCTCGGGGCCGCCGAAGGACTTCTGGGTGATCGCACGCATCGTCATGCACTCCTGCCGGAAGGGTTCCTGGGCGTCCCCGCGGGGCTCCCCGGGGACGCCCCCCATCCTCGGGAGGGGTGGTACCTGTTGAACAGAAGGCACTTGAAAGGTATATAGGTACCTCATGGGTACTACCGACGGCCTGCGCTTCCACGGCGGCGCGGACGCCTACCTCGCCGCCTGCCCCTCCCGGCAGATCCTCAACGTCCTCGCCAACAAGTGGACGATGCTGGTCATGGGCGCCCTGTCCGGCGGCCCGCTGCGTTTCGGCGAGCTGCGGCGCCGGCTCGACGGCATCACGCAGAAGATGCTCACCCAGACCCTCCGCTCCCTGGAGCGCGACGGCCTCGTCACCCGCACCGTCTTCCCGACGATTCCGCCGCGCGTCGACTACGCGGCCACCCCGCTCGGCGAGAGCGTCACCGCCCTCCTGCACTCGGTCCGCGCCTGGTCCGAGGACAACATCGATGCCGTCCTGGAAGCCCGCGACGCCTACGACGCACGCGCCGCCGAGGACGTCCAGCCGCTCCCTGCATGACCCGCCGCCCGGCCCCGCGTCACGGCGCCGGGCAGCGGGCGGACGCGGACCTCGCGGGGGTCAGCCGGACCTGGCCGGCGGGCAGCCGCAGGGGCGTGCCCGACGCGGGGTCCCACAGGACGGCGGTGTCGCTCCCGGCGGAGAAGAGGACGTAGGGCAGGCGGATGTCCAACGGCGGTCCTTGACCCGCCAGTTCGGCAACCGGGACGACGGGCCGGACGCACGTCCACGCGGGCTGGACGCCGAAGTACGAGGGCAGCGTGTCGCTGCGGGCGCGGGCGGCGGACGTCGTGCGGTCGACGGCCGCGGTGGCCGAGCCGAGGGCGAGGCCCGCGCAGCCCAGCAGCAGCAGGAGCAGCAGGAAGAGGTAGGCGACCCCGTTGAAGCCGTCACCGGGGGTGGCGCGGCCGTAGTGGAAGTGCCGGGCGTATCCCCAGCCGGCGGGGACGAGCAGGACGACGCTGAAGAGCGTGACCAGCTTGGCCGTGGCCGCGAGCTGCCAGATCGCGGGGACGTCGAGTTCGTCGGACGACAGGCCCACGCCGTCGGCGTACAGGGCGTGCAGGACGGAGCCCGCGGCGAGGAACGAGGACGTGGCAAGGGTGACTGCCAGCGGGATCACCCAGGCCGCCCACTCGCCCCACGTCCACTGCCGCACCAGCAGCCACAGGCCCGCCGCGACGACAAGCAGCACCGCGACGACGGTGATCCCGCTGCGGAACCGCGCGCCCTGCTCCAGCGCCTGCCGCAGGACGGGCGCCACGACGAGGACGGTGGCCACTGCCGCGAACCCGGCCCCCCGGGTGCGGGCCGCGAGCCGGGCGCGTACCCCGGCACCGGGCGGAAGGGGCGCCGGGCGCCGGTAGAGCCGCGTGCCGGACCACAGGGCACCGGCCAGGGCGCCGGCCGCGGCGGTGTACCAGAGCACCTGGGTGAGTACGTCGCCGCCCTGGGCGCAGGTCAGCGCCAGTGCGACGCCGAGGGCCCACAGGAGAACCGACGCCGTCCGCCGCTCGGTCTCCTCCTCCGGCAGGTGCCGCGACAGTTCGCGCCAGCGCCGGTCCCGCGGGCGCACCCCGAAGCGGGCCGCCGGGTCGTAGCCCGCGTCGGCGGTCGTACGGGCCAGCCGCAGCGCCTGCGCGGGCCCGCCCGCGACCCGCGCGCCCGTGTCGTAGAGCCGCAGCCACTCCAGCCGACGCCGGAGTCTGCGGCGGTAACGGGACGCCGGGGGCGGGAAGCGGTGCTCGGTGCTGTGGACCCGCCAGTTGGTCACCGCCTCGCCGTCGCGGACGATGCGCTCGCTGCGCCGGACGTAACCCTCCAGGCAGGCGCCGCGCAGCAGTTTGGCGACCCGGTAGGCGGCGCCGCGCTCGCACCCGCGGGCCGCGCCCGGCAGCCGCACCTCCAGCTCGTAGACCCGCGAGCGCGGATCGGGCGGCAGGACGCCGGCCGTCGGTCCGGTGCCGGCCGGGTGGTGGCCGCGTACGGGCCAGTCGCGCGCGGCGAAGCGCCGTTCGGCCTCGGCCCAGTCGTGCGCGCCGCCCCGGACCTCGACCAGCGCCGCCACCCGCTGGTCGTACCGCACTCCCCGCATGGACGCCCCCCGCCGCCGAATACGGGGAAAGTCCACCACACGCGGGGTTTCCGCGTCCCCGGGTCGGCCCGCTCCGGGGGACGCCGGAGCCGCCGCCTCCCCGAGGGCGGCGGCGGCTCCGTGTCTGCGGGACGCGTCAGTCGGCGTCGGCCGCCGGGACGAACTGGGCCGTGTAGACGCCGTCGCGGACGGTGGTGATGTGGACCGCGCCGGTGAGGCCGTCGAACTCGCCGGTGCCGCCGGTGACGATGCCGTCGACCGAGGCCGGGGCCTGGCCGTTGACGACCAGGCCGCCGACCTGGAAGCCGATCGCGCCGCTGCCCGTGATGCTGACCATGCCGGTGCAGTAGACGATGTCGCCGGACATGCCGGAGGTGTCGCTGCAGCTGAGCACCGCGCCGCCGATGGTCCTGCCGGTGGCGTCGAGCACCGCGCCGTGCTCGCCGAAGGACCCGTTGGCCGTGACGCCCGTGGGCTGGTCCTGGCTGAAGTCGAGGGTGACCGTCTGCGCGGCCTCCGCCGGGGTCACCGCAGAAGCGGCGGTCGCCAGGCAGGGGGCGGCGGCGAGGGCCAGGGCTGCCGCGGAGCCGGTGACGACCCGCTTGAGCAGGACACTACGAAGCATGCGTTCCTCCTTGGGATGTTCCGGGCGGATTCGCCCGGTGCGGCCATAGCTGAACACACCGCGGAGAAGCCGACCCGCCATCGGTCGCGTCGCGGGGCGAATTCCCCGGATCGGCTGGCAATCCCGGCGCCGATCAGTCCAATTCGCCGCTCATCCACGGTCATCCGACTACGCCGAACGTGCCACGGTGAATTCGCATGTTCCCCGGGCACATGCTTATGCTCGGTTTATCTTCGGTTCGACCGCCTTCCACCTGGAGGATCGGCATTGAGTCCCTCGCGTCCATTGCGTCCCGAAGGATTCAGCGGTCGGGTCGGCAGATTTTCTGCTTTTCCTGCCTCTTCGCGAACGCCTGCCGTGCTGCGGTGGGCCGCCTATCCGCTGCTCCTGCTCGCGGTGGTCGCGGCTGCCGCCGCGGCCCTGGCCGAGCACTGGGACGACGGTGACGTGCTCGCGTTCGCGCAGGTCGCCGCCATCGGCTACCTGTGGGTGCTGGAGCGGCTCATCCCGTACCGCACCGACTGGCACCCCGGCGGGAGGGAAATCCGGTGCTACGGGCTCTATTTCGCCTTGACGATGGCCGGCGGCGCGCTCGGCCAGCTGCTCGCCGCCGCGATGGTGGCGCGGCTGGCGACACCGCACCCGGCGCTTCCGCTGGGCGCGGAAATCCCGCTCGCGCTGCTGACCGGTTCACTGGCCAAATACCTTTTCCACCGGTGGTCGCACCGCAACCCGCTGCTGTGGCGGCTGCACGGCGTGCACCACGCGCTGGACAAGGTGAACGTCACGAACAACGGTGTCAACCACCTGCTCGACGTGCTGCTGGGGCAGATCGCCGTGCAACTGGCGCTCACCGCGGTCGGGTTCTCCCGGCAGTCCGTGCTGTGCGCGACGCTGTTCGTGCTCGCCCAGGGGTATTTCGTGCACGCGAACATCGACGTCCGCATCGGCTGGCTGAACCACCTGTTCGCGAGCCCCGAGCAGCACCGGCTGCACCACAGCACCGTGCTGGACGAGGCCGGGCACTTCGGCGCGGACCTCGCGATCTGGGACCACGCCTTCGGCAGCTTCACCTGGCGGCCGGGCCGCGTCCCCACCGGCGTGGGGCTCCAGGACCCGACCTCCTTCCCGCCCCCCGGTGACGTGCTGGCCAGCCTGCTGCACCCCTGGCGCCCGGCCGCCGCCAGGACCGGCACCGGACCGAGTGCCTGACCGGCCCGGACCGACCGACCGCCCCGGCGCCCGCGCAGGCCGCGCCCGCAGCCACCCCCGCCCCCGCTCCCGCACCGCGCCGAGGCGCCATGACCGCACGGACAGGACGATGACGGACTCGCCCCACTCCAGCAGCCTTCCGCAGGACCGCGACGCCGATGACGCCCGCGAAGCCTGGGAGGCCCAAGGCCCCCGGGAAGCCTGGGACGCCCGGGACCGTATCGCGATCGTCGGCATCGGCTGCCGCTTCCCCGGCGGCGTCCGCGACCACCGCGGCTTCTGGCGCGCCCTCGTCGAGGGCCGGGACTGCGTCACGCCGACCCCCGCCGACCGCTACGACACCGCCACCCTGGGCAGCAGCGACCCGGCCAAGCCCGGACGGCTCACGGGCGGGCGCGGCGGCTACATCGACGGCGTGGCCGAGTTCGACCCGGAGTTCTTCGGCATCAGCCCGCGCGAGGCCGCGCACATGGACCCGCAGCAGCGCAAGCTGCTGGAGGTCGCGTGGGAGGCGCTGGAGGACGGCGGGCAGCGGCCGGACCTGCTGGCGGGGCGCGATGTCGGCGTGTACGTCGGGGCGTTCACGCTGGACTACAAGATCCTGCAGTTCGCGGACCTCGGCTTCGAGAGCCTGTCCGCGCACACCGCGACCGGCACGATGATGACGATGGTGTCGAACCGGGTGTCGCACTGCTTCGACTTCCGCGGCCCCAGCGTCTCGATCGACACCGCGTGCAGCTCCTCGCTGGTCGCGCTGCACCTGGCGCGGCAGAGCCTGCTGCGCGGCGAGACCGACCTGGCGCTCGCGGGCGGCACGCTGCTGCACCTGGCGCCGCAGTACACGATCGCCGAGACCAAGGGCGGCTTCCTCTCCCCCGGCGGCCGCTCGCGCGCCTTCGACGCCGGGGCCGACGGCTACGTGCGGGCCGAGGGCGTCGGGATCGTCGCGCTCAAGCGGCTCGCGGACGCGCTGCGCGACGGCGACCCGATCCACGCGGTGGTGCTGGGCAGCGGCGTGAACCAGGACGGCCGCACCGACGGCATCACCGTGCCCAACCCGGACGCCCAGACCGCGCTGATCCGCCGGGTGTGCGCGGAGGCGGGCATCGCACCGGGCGATCTGCAGTACGTCGAGGCACACGGCACGTCCACGCCGGTGGGCGACCCGATCGAGGCGGCGGCGCTCGGCCGCGTCCTCGGGATCGGGCGGGCGCCGGGGACGCGGGCGTACGTCGGCTCGGTCAAGACCAACATCGGGCACACGGAGGCGGCCGCGGGCGTCGCCGGTCTCGTCAAGACGGTGCTGGCGCTCAAGCACCGCCGCATCCCGCCGCACATCAACCTGGAGCGGCCGACGCCCGCGATCGACTGGGCGGGTCTGCCCTTCGAGGTGCCGACGACGGTGGTGGACTGGCCCGCGCACGAGGGCCCGGCGCGGGCGGGCGTCAACTCCTTCGGCTTCGGCGGGACGAACGCGCACGTGCTGCTGGAGGAGGCCCCGGCGGCGGCCCGGGCCGCCGCCCCCGCCCGCGTGCCCGCGTACACCGTGCTGCCGCTGAGCGCACGGGCGCCCGAGGTGCTGCCGGAACTGGCCGCGGGCATCAGGGCGGAGCTCAACGGGGCCGCCCCCGTGGCGCTTTCGGACCTCGGTCACACCCTGGCGCTGCGCCGCGAGCACCACGAGCACCGGCTGTCCGTCGTCTACGACCCGGCCTCGCGCGCGTCGCTGGACGAGGCGCTGGCGGCGTGCGAGCACGGCGAGCCGCATCCGCGGGTGGTGGCCGGGCGGCGGCTGCGGCGCGGCGAGCGGCGGCTGGCGTGGGTCTTCACCGGGATGGGCCCGCAGTGGTGGGGCATGGGGCGCGGGCTGACGGCCGCCGAGCCCGTCTACCGCGCCGCAGTCGAGGAGTGCGACGCCGAGATCCGCCGCCAGGCCGGGTGGTCGCTGCTGGCGGAGCTGGCGCGGGACGAGGACACGTCGCGGATGGCGCAGACGTGGCTGGCGCAGGCCGCCAACTTCGCCGTGCAGGTGGGCCTTTCGGCCCTCTGGCGCAGCCGCGGAGTGCGGCCGGACGCGGTCGTCGGGCATTCGACGGGGGAGATCGCCGCCTTCCACGAGGCCGGGGTGTACGACCTGGCGGACGCCGTGACGGTGGTACTGCACCGCGGGCGGCTCCAGCAGCAGCTGGCGGGCACGGGCACGATGCTCGCGGCGGGCCTGACGGAGGCGGAGGCGGCGCGCCGGGCGGAGCGGTGCGGCGGCCTTGTGTCGCTCGCGGCGGTCAACGGTCCCGGCGACGTGACGTTCTCCGGCGACCGGGAGGCGCTCGGGCGGCTCGCGGCGGAGCTGGAGCGCGAGCAGGTCTTCGCCCGGTTCCTGCCCGTCGAAGTGCCGTACCACAGCGCGCAGATGGAGCCGATCCGCGACGAGCTGCTCGCTGGGCTCGCCGGGCTGGAACCGCGTACGGCGCAGGTACCGCTCTACCTCACCGCGGCCGAGGGGCGCGCGGAGGGCCGGGAGCTGGACGCGGCCTACTGGTGGCGGAACGTGCGCGAGCCCGTGCGCTTCCGCTCCGCCGTGGACCTGCTGGCGGACGACGGCCACCAGCTCTTCCTGGAGGTCGGCCCGCATCCCGTGCTGGGCCACGCGATCCGCGAGTGCCTCGCCGGCCGCGGCAGCGCCGGCCGGGTGCTGCCGTCGATCCGGCGGCGCGAGGACGAGCCTCAGGTCCTCGCCCGCTCGCTGGGCGAACTGCACGCGCTGGGCGTGGAGTTGGACTGGGCGGCACTCCACCCGGGCGGGCGTCCGGTGACGCTGCCGGGCTACCCGTGGAAGCGGGACCGGTACTGGACGGAGCCCGCGCCGGTGGAGCAGGTGCGCCTCGGCCGGGTGGACCACCCGCTGCTCGGGCGCCGCACGGCGAGCGCCCAACCCGCGTGGGAGGTCCGGCTCGACGTCGAGCAGCTGCCGTACCTGGCCGACCACCGCATCCAGGAGGCCGCGGTCTTCCCTGCCGCCGGGTATCTGGAGATGGCCGCGCAGGCGGTACGGGCGCTGACCGGCTCACCGCGCGCGGTGCTCGCCGACGTCGAACTGCCCCGGGCGCTCTTCCTGTCGGAGGCCCAACCCTCCGCCGTGCAGCTGCACTTCGACCCGGAGACGGCCGTCTTCACCGTCGCCTCGGCCCCTGCCCCTGGCGCCGGTGCCGACCGCGGCCGTACCGTCCACGCGACCGGCACCGTCCGCGCGGCCCGGCCGTGTACGGCCGGCGCGGCGCCCGACCTGGACGCGGTCCGCGCGCGGGCCGGGCGGCGGCTCGGCCGGGCGGACTGCTACCGGGAGCTGGCGGCCCTCGGGTACGGCTACGGGCCCGCCTTCCAACGGGTCGAGGAGGTCTGGATCGGGCCGGGCGAGGCGCTCGCCAGGATCCGGCCGGACGAGCGGCCCCCGGCGGACGCGGCCGCGAGCCATGCGCACCCGACGCTGCTGGACGCCTGCTTCCACGCGCTGCTGGCCCCGCAGCTCCTCGACGGCTCCCCCGCGAGCGGCATCCGGCTGCCGCTGTCCCTCCGGGAGGTGAGCCTCGAAGCGCTCGGCGGCGCCCCCTTCTGGGCGCACGCGACCGTCACCGCCGAGGACGGCGGCGAACTCACCGGCGACCTGGCCCTCTTCGCCGACGACGGCACCCCGCTCGGCCACGTCACCGGCTTCCGCGCGGCGGGTGTGGAGCAGGCGGCGGCGTCCGTGGGCCTGGCCTCCATCGACGGCTGGCTCGCCGAACCCGTGTGGTACGAGCTGCCGCAGGAGGAAGCGCCCTCCCCGGCGGACCCCGGCGACCTGCCCACGCCCCGCACCGGCGAACTGCCCCTGCCCCCGGCCCGGTCCACGTCCCAGCCCCGGTCGGGCACCGGCACCGGCACCGGCACCGGCACCGGCACCGGCGAGCCGTCCACGGCAGCCGCCGGCAAACTGCCCGCGCCCCGCACCGCCGAAGCGCCCAGCCGCCTCGTGGTCTTCGCCGACGCCACCGGCCTCGGCGTCGAACTCGCCGACCGCGTGCGGGAGAACGGCGGGCGCTGCCACCTCGTCCACCCCGGCGAGCGCTACCGGCACGGCACCGGCGGCTCCACCGTGCGGCCGGACTCCGCCGACGACCTGCGCCAGCTCTTCGCCGACCTCGACGGCACCTACCGCACCGTCCTGCACCTGTGGAATCTGGACCGGCCCTCGCTCGAAGCCGCCCGGCGCGCGGATCTGGCGGGCTGCGCGACGCTCGGCGGCTACTCGCTGGTGGCCCTGGCGCAGGTGCTGCCCGAGGCGCGGCCCGCCGCGCGGCTGCACATCGTGACCCGCGGCGCCCAGGCGGTCGTCCCCGGCGAGCAGGTCGAGCCGCTGGGCGCCCCCGCGTGGGGCATCGGCCGGGTCCTGTGGCAGCAGGAACTCGTCGCCCAGCGGGGCACGTTGATCGACCTGGACCACGCCGTCGACCACCCTGCCGAGGCCGCGGCCCTGCTGCGTGAGATCGCGGCGGGCGGGGCCGAGGAGATCGCGCTGCGCGGCGGCCGCCGCCTGACCTCCGTGCTGGCCCGGCCCGCCGGGCTCACCCGGCCGCTGCCGCTGCGGCTGCGCGCGGACGGCACCTACCTGGTCACGGGCGCGTTCGGCGCCCTCGGCATGCTGCTGTGCCGCACCCTCGTCCGGCGCGGCGCCCGCCGCCTCGTCCTCGCGGGCCGCACCCCCGTGCCCGCCCGGGAGGAGTGGGCCGGGCTCGACCCGAGCAGCCCCGCGGGACGCCGGGTGGCCTTCCTGCGCGAACTGGAGGCGCTGGGCGCGCACGCCGGGACGGCCCCGCTGGACGTCACCGACGAGGCGGCCCTCGCGGGCTGGCTGGCCGCGCACCGGCGGGCCCAACTCCCGCCCGTGCGCGGAATCTTCCACCTCGCCGGGCAGGTGCGGGACGCGCTCGTCGGCGAGCTGGACCGGGAGGCCTTCGACGCGGCGTACGAGCCGAAGGTCGCGGGCGCGTACCTGCTGCACCGGCTGCTGCGCGACGAACCGCTCGACCACTTCGTCCTCTTCGCCTCCATCGCCTCGCTGCTCACCACCGCGGGCCAGGCCAACTACGCGGCGGGCAACGCCTTCCTGGACGCGCTGGCCCACCACCGGCACGCGAACGGGCTGCCCGCGCTCAGCATCGACTGGGGCCCCTGGGCGACGGGCATGATCGAGGAGCTGGGCCTCGTCGACCACTACCGGCACTCCCGCGGCATGAGTTCGCTGCCGCCGGGCGCGGGCATGGCCGTGCTGGAGCGCGTCATCGGCCAGGACCGGCCGCAGCTGCTGGTGGCGACGGTCGTCGACTGGGGGGTCTTCCAGTCCTGGTACGACGTCCCGCCCGCACTGGTGGCGGGCCTGGTCGCCGCCGCGGCCGAGGAGGCGCCCGCCGCCCCCGAGGGCGGTTTCCCCGCGGCCTTCAGGGCGGCCGGGGCGGAGGAGCGGCGGGCGCTGGTGGCCGCGCGCTTCACCGAGATCGTCGCCGGTGTGCTGCGGGTGCGGCCCGAGCGCGTCGACCCGGCGGCGGGGCTGGGCGCGCTCGGGCTGGACTCGCTGCTCGCGATGGAGCTGCGCGCCCGCTTCCAGGCCGAGCTGGGCGTCGCCCTCCCGGTGGTGGCGCTGCTCAGCGGCGACCCCGCCGGGGAGCTGGCCGACCGGCTGCACGCGGGCCTGCTGGAGCTGGCCTCGGACGACGCCTCCGGTTCCGGGACGGCGGTGGAGCTGCACACCGACCCGGCGCGCTACCCGCTCACGTACAACCAGAAGGCCCTGTGGTTCCTCAAGCACCTCAACCCGGACGCCTTCGCCTACAACATCGGCGGTGCGGTCGAGGTCGCCACCGCGCTGGACCCCGAGCTGATGTTCGCGGCCTTCCGCGTGCTGCTGGAGCGGCACCCCCTGCTGCGTGCCAACGTCACGCTCGACGGCGGTACGCCGGTGCAGGTCATCTCGCCCGACGTGCGCGCCGACACCGCGCTGTTCGACGTCGAGGGCCGCGAGTGGGACGACGTCCGGCAGCTGATCGTCGGGGAGTACCGCAAGCCGTACGACCTGGAGCGCGACCCGCTGGTGCGCTTCCGGCTCTTCCGCCGGGGGCCCGACCGCTGGGTGCTCATGAAGGCGGTGCACCACATCGTCTCCGACGCGATCTCCACCTTCACCTTCATCGAGGAGCTGTTCACGGCGTACGAGGCGCTGCGGCACGGGCGTCCGGTCCAACTCCCCGCCGCCACCGGGCAGTACCTGGACTTCGTCAACCACCAGAACCGCTTCCTGGCCGGGCCCGGGGCCCGCGCGATGCTGGACTACTGGCGCGGCGCCCTGCCGCCCGCGATCCCGGTGCTCGCGCTGCCCACCGACCGGCCCCGGCCGCCGGTCATGACGCACAACGGCGCCTCGGAGTTCTTCCGGCTGGACGCGGGTCTCACCGAGGGCGTGCACGCGCTGGCCCGCGCGCACAACGCGACTCCCTTCATGGTGCTGCTGAGCGCCTACTACCTGCTGCTGCACCGCTGGTCGGGCCAGGACGACCTGGTCGTGGGCAGCCCGGTGTCGGGGCGGACCCGCGAGGAGGACGCCTCGGTCTACGGCTACTTCGTCAACCCGCTCCCGCTGCACGTGAGCCTGGACGGCGACCCGACGGTCGCCGACCTGCTCGGCCGCGTGCGCGAGACGGTGCTGGGCGGGCTGGACAACCAGGAGTACCCGTTCGTGCTGCTCGTGGAGGAGCTGGGCCTCCAGCACGACCCGAGCCGGTCCGCCGTCTTCCAGGCGATGTTCATCCTGCTCACCCACAAGGTCGCCGCCGAGCGCTACGGGTACCGCCTGGAGTACATCGAACTGCCGGAGGAAGAGGGGCAGTTCGACGTCACGCTGTCGGCGTACGAGGACCGCACGGACGGCTGCTTCCACTGCGTGTTCAAGTACAACACCGACCTCTTCGACGCGGACACCGTGCGCCGCCTCGCGGGCCACTACCGGGCGCTGCTGGCCGGGCTCACCGCCTCCGCCGCCGACCGCCCCGTCAGCGGCATCCCCATGCTCGGCGAGGTCGAGAGCGCCCGCATCCTCGAACGCTGGAGCGGGGCGGGATGCCCGGCGGGCGACGCGCCGCCGGTCGCCGAGCTGTTCGCGAAGGCCGCCGCCGCGCATCCCCGGGCCCTCGCCGTCTCCACACCCACCGGGTACGGTCCGCCGCGCAGGATGACCTACCGCGAACTCGACCAGATGTCCGCCCGGATGGCCGGGCGGCTGGCCGAACTGGGCGCGGGGCCGGGCGCGGTGGTGGCGGTGTGCCTGGAGAAGTCGCCCGAGCTGGTCGCGAGCCTGCTGGCGGTACTGCGGGCGGGCGCCGCGTATCTGCCGCTCGACCCGGACCACCCGGACGAGCGGCTCGCCGCACTCGCCGCCGACGTCGGCGCGTCGCTGGTCGTCGCCGACAAGCCGGGGCGGTTCGCCGCCCGGGTGGTGACGCCGGAGGACCTCGCCTCGGGCGCGGCGCGGGGCGCGGACGCGGCGGTGGACCCGTCGCTGCCCGCGTACGTCATCCACACCTCGGGCTCCACCGGCCGCCCCAAGGCCGTGCGGGTGAGCCACGGCAGTCTCGCGTCCGCGTACGCGGGGTGGCGGGACGCCTACCGGCTCGCGGGCGGGGACGTCCACCTGCAGATGGCCGGGGTGCCCTTCGACGTCTTCACCGGCGACCTCGTGCGGGCGCTGTGCTCGGGCGGCACCCTCGTCCTGGCCGGGCGGGAGCTGGTCCTCGACACCGCGCGCCTGCACCGCACGATGCGCGAGGAGCGTGTGGACTGCGGCGAGTTCGTGCCCGCGGTGGCCCGCGGCCTGGTCGCGTACTGCGAACGCGAGGGCCTGCGGCTCGACTTCATGCGGCTGCTCGTCGTCGGCTCGGACACCTGGAAGGTCGGCGAGCACCGGCGGCTGCGGGCGCTGTGCGGCCCGGACACCGTGCTGGTCAACTCCTACGGCCTCACCGAGACCACGATCGACACCACCTGGTTCGACGGGCCCGACGACGGCCTGGAGCCGGGCCGCACCCTCCCGGTCGGGCGGCCCTTCCCCGGCAGCGAGGTCTACATCCTCGACCGGCACGGCGAGCCCGTCCCGTGCGGTGTCCCCGGCGAGCTGTGGATCGGCGGCGCGGGCGTCGCGGACGGCTACGTGGGCGACCCGGCACGTACCGCCGAGCGGTTCACGACCCGTACGGTCGGCGGTACGGAACGGCGCCTCTACCGCACCGGCGACCTCGGCCACTGGGACGCCGGCGGGGTCGTCCACCTGCTCGGGCGGGCGGACGGGCAGGTCAAGCTGCGCGGCCACCGCATCGAGCCCGGTGAGATCGAGGCCCACCTGCTGGCCGTGCCCGAGGTCGCCCAGGCATGCGCGGCCGTGCGGCCGGGCCCGGCGGGCGAGGACGTGCTGTGCGCGTACTGCGTCCCGGCCCAGGGCGCGGAGCCGGACCCGCGGGCACTGCGCCGCCGCCTGGCCGAACGGCTGCCGACCTACCTGGTGCCCGCGCACGTGACGGTGCTGCCCGCGCTGCCGCTCACCGCGAACGGCAAGGTCGACGCCTCCGCCCTCCCCGCGCCCGCCCCGCACGCGGACACCGGAAGACACGACCCGCCGGTGACGCCGTACGAGGTGCGGACGGCCGGGCACTGGAAGGCGGTGCTGGGCGTCGAACGGGTGGGCCTGGAGGACGACTTCTTCGAACTGGGCGGCAGCTCGATCAAGCTCATCGAGCTGATCCACCACCTGCGGACCGACTTCGCGGTGAGCGTGCCGGTCGGACTGCTCTTCCGCAGCAGCACCCTGCACGGCATGGCGCGCGCCGTCGAGGACGTCGCGACCGGACGGATCGCGGGGACGCTGCCGTACCTGCACTTCAACGAGGGCGCGGGGACGGGCGGTACGGTCTTCTGCTTCCCGCCCGCGGGCGGACACGGCCTGGTCTACCGGCATTTCGCCGGGCAGCTGCCGGGCCGGCGCGTCGTCGCCTTCAACCACATCCCCGGCGACGACAAGCCCGCCCGCTACGCCGACCTCGTCCAGCAGCACGCGGACGGCGGCCCGCTCACGCTCCTCGGCTACTCCCTCGGCGGCAACCTCGCCTTCGAGACGGCCAAGGAGCTGGAGCGGCGCGGCGCGGCGGTCGGCGGTGTCGTCATCCTCGACTCCTACCGGATCCCCGAGCCCTACACCGTCGGCCCCGAGCACCTCGCCTCCTTCGAGACCGAACTCGCCGAGCACCTGCACCGGCACACCGGCTCGGCGATCGTGGCCCGCGAGACGATGGAACAGGCCCGGGACTACCTGGAGTTCTGCGCCCGCACCGCCAACCCGGGCACGGTCGCCGCCCCGCTCACCGTCATCGGCAGCCAGGACGCGCTGCCCGGCCACGCCCCCGGGCAGCCCCGCTCCTGGCACGGCGCCTCCACCGCCCGCACCGACGTCCTCCAGGGTTCCGGGCGGCACGCCGAGATGCTGGACGGCGAGCATCTGCGGCGCAACGCGGAACTGGCGCTGGCCGCCCTCGCCCCGGGCGGTGGCGACCGTGCCTGAGCGCCCCCCGAAGGTCATCGTCGTCGGCGCTGGCGTCTCCGGGCTCGCGGCGGGCTGCTACGCCCAGATGAGCGGCATGGAGAGCCGGATCTTCGAGAAGCACGTACTGCCCGGCGGCTGCTGCACCTCCTGGGCCCGGCAGGGCTACCTCTTCGACTACTGCATCGACTGGCTGATCGGCACCGCCCCCGGCAACGACGCGCACCAGGTGTGGCGCGAACTCGGCGCCCTGGACGGCAAGTCGATCACCGACTTCGAGATCTTCAACCGGGTCGTCGACGAGCACGGCCGTGAGGTCCGCTTCTACAACGACCCGGATCGGCTCCAGGCCCACCTGCTGGAGCTGTCCCCCGCCGACGCCAGGCACATCCGGCGGTTCTGCGCCGACCTGCGGCGCTTCACCGCGATCGACCTCTACCCCTTCCTGACCCCGCCGCCGCTGCGCAGCGTGCGCGAGAAGCTGGAGCTGGCGCGGAAGGTGCTGCCCGCCTTCCGGCTGTTCTGGCGCACCGGCGCGACGCAGATGGACGCCTTCTGCGCCCGCCTCCAGGACCCCCTGCTGCGGCGGGCCTTCCCCTTCGTCTTCTTCCAGGACCACGAGGTCTTCCCGCTGCTGCCGTACCTGTTCAACATGGCCGCGGCCCACCGCGGCAACTGCGGTTTCCCGCAGGGCGGTTCGCTCGGTCTCGCGCGCTCCGTGGAGAAGCGCTACCGGGGGCTCGGCGGGCGCGTCGACTACCGCTCGGCGGTGACCCGTGTGCTGGTCGAGGGCGACCGCGCGGTGGGCGTGGAACTCAAGAACGGCACACGGGAGTTCGCCGACCACGTGATCGCCGCCTGCGACGGCCCCACCGTGCTCCGGAAACTCCTGGACGGGCGCTGGTCCAGCCCCGTCACCCGGGCCCTCTTCGACGAGGCCCTGCACCGCCCGGAGACCCTCTACCCGGGCGTCGTCTCCGCCTTCGTGGGCCTCACCGGCGATCTGCCGCCCGACACCCCGCACAGCACCACCTACCTGCTGTCCCCCGAGGACAGCGCGCGGCTCCCGGCCGTACGGCAGAACAGCCTGGTGGTGCAGGTCCGTTCGCAGTACGCCGACGGCTTCGCGCCGCCGGGCCGCTCGGTCGTGCACTGCACCTACTTCAGCGACTTCGGGTACTGGCAGGAACTGCGCGCCGCCTCCCGCAAGCGCTACCGGGCGCGCAAGCGGGAGGTCGCCGACTTCCTGCGGGACTTCCTGGAGCGCAAGCACCCCGGCACCGCCGAGCGCACCGAGGTCGTCGACGTGGCCACGCCCGTCACGCTGCGCCGCTTCACCGGCAACCACGAGGGCAGCATCCTGGCCTGGAAGTCCTTCACCGACACCGAGAAGCTCACGGACAGGCTCGTCGGCCGGGACCGGATGCGGCTGCCGGGCCTGGCGGGCTTCTCCATGACCGGCCAGTGGGTCGCGGGTGGCGGCCTCATCCGCGCCGCCTCCGCGGGCCGCTTCGCGGTCCACTACCTGTGCGACGAGCTGAAGGTGCCCTTCCAGGCCTGGCCCAGCGACGACACCACACCCTGGCACCCGTCGCAGTGGGGCGAGCTGCCCCAACTCGGCGCGGACGCCACCTACTCCGGGACGGCACGCGCATGAGGCAGACGATGATCGTGGTCGGCGGCGGCCTCGGCGGCCTGTCCACCGGCTGCTACGCGCAGATGAACGGCTACCGCAGCACCGTCCTGGAGATGCACGAGATCCCGGGCGGCTGCTGCACCGCCTGGGACCGCGGCGCCTTCACCTTCGACCCCACCGCCAGCTGGCTTCTCGGCTCCGGGCCCGGCAACGAGATGCACCAGATCTGGCTCGAACTCGGCGCGCTCCAGGGCAAGTCGATGCGCACCTTCGAGACCTTCAACACCGTACGGGCGCGTGACGGCCGCGCGGTGCGCTTCTACTCCGACCCCGACCGCCTGCAGGCGCACCTGCTGGAGCTGTCCCCGGCGGACGCCCGACGGATCAAGCGCTTCTGCGCGGGAGTACGCGCCTTCCGCACCGCCCTGGTCAAGTACCCCTTCCTCACACCCGTCCCGCTCATGGGCCGCGCCGAACGCCTGCGGATGCTCGCGGGTTTCCTGCCGTACGTGAACGTGATGCGGCGCGCGATGGGCACGCCCATGACGGACTTCGCCGCCCGCTTCCGCTCGCCGCTGCTGCGCGACGCCTTCAACCACATCCTCTACGAGAAGCACCCGAGCTTCCCGCTGCTGCCCTTCTTCTTCCAACTCGCCGCCCACGCCGACCAGTCCGCGGGCGTCCCGGAAGGGGGCTCGCTGGGCCTGGCCCGCTCGATCGAGCGGCGCTACCTCGGCCTCGGCGGCGAGATCGCGTACAACGCCAAGGTCAGCGAGATCCTGGTGGAGGACGACCGGGCCGTGGGCGTACGGCTCAGCGACGGCAGCGAGCGGTACGCCGACATCGTGGTGGCCGCGTGCGACGGCCGCACCGCGCTGCTGGACCTGCTCAAGGGCCGCTACCTGGACGAGGGTTACCGCCGCCTGTACACCTCCGTCATCGACGAGCCCGGCATGATCTTCCCCGGCTACGTCACCGTCTTCCTCGGCCTGCGCCGCCCCTTCCCCGAGGGCGACCCCTGCACGACCTACCTGCTCGGCGAGGAGCAGGCCGCGCGGCTGACCGGCATCCGCCACCCGAGCATCAACGTCCAGTTCCGCAGCCGCCATTACCCCGAGCTGTCGCCACCGGGCACCGCGGTCGTCTACGCGAGCTACTTCTGCGACATCGCCCCCTGGCGGGCGTTGAGCACCGGCCCCGAGCAGGCCAGCCGGGTGCGCCGCGGGGTGGAGACGCACACCCTCGCGGTCGGCCGCGGGCGCGCGTACCAGCAGGCCAAGCGGCGGGTGCGGGACACGATCCTGGAGGTGCTGGAGGCGCACTACCCCGGGATCGGGGAGGCCGTCGCCGTCAGGGACGTCTCCACGCCGCTCACCCAGGTCCGCTACACCGGCAACCACAACGGCACGGTGCTCGGCTGGCAGCCGTTCCTGCCCAGCGGCGACGCCGTGGAGGCGCAGGTCCGCACCCACGGCCCCGGGCTGCCGGGCCTGGCGAACTTCTACCTCTCCGGCGTGTGGGCCACCACCGGCGGCCTCATCCGGGCGGCCGCCGCCGGGCGGCACGTCATGCAGTACGTCTGCCGGGACGACGGCAGGCCCTTCCGCGCCGAGGTCGACGGCAGCGCGCCGCGGCCGACCCACATCCTCGAAGGAGTCACCCTGTGAGCACCGCCACCACCGCGAGTCCCGGGCAGGCCGTCCGGACCGTGACGGTCGACAAGTGGATCGTCGCCGAGCACGTCGAGGGCGTGCCGGACGTCACGCGCATGTACCGCAAGGTGACGGAGGAGGTCGACGTCCGCCTCGCCGACGACCAGATGCTGCTGCGCACCCGCTACGTCTCCGTCGACCCCTACCTGCACGGCATCGCGCTGGACACCCCGCTCGGCGACCACATGGGCGCCGACTCGATCATGGAGGTCGTCGCGGCCGGCCCGCGCGCCCGGTTCGCGCCCGGCGACCTCGTCCAGGGCTTCGGCGGCTGGCGCAGCCACGTCGTGAGCGACGGCGCCGCCTGGCAGTGGGGCGGGACCTTCCCCATGGTCTTCCCCGCCTACCGCCGCCTCGACCCGGCCGACTACGACGACACGCTGCCGCTGCCCGCCGCGCTCGGCGTGCTCGGCGGCTCCGGCATGACCGCGTGGGGCACGATGACGAAGTTCTTCACCGTCCGGCCCGGGGACACCGTCGTCGTCAGCGGCGCCACCGGCCAGGTCGGCTCGCTCGTCGGCCAGTTGGCCAAGCGCGCCGGAGCGGCCCGCGTCGTCGGCACGACCGGCAGTCCGGAGAAGGCGGCGTACCTCGAGGGGCTCGGCTTCGACGAGGTGATCGTCTACCGGCACGGGGACGACGCGGAAGCCCTCGCCGGGGCACTCGCCGGGGCCGCGCCCGACGGCGTCGACAAGTACTTCGACAACCTCGGCGGGGACTTCACCGACACCGTCTTCGGCATGCTCAACGTCGGCGCCCAGGTGGCGGTGAGCTGGCAGTGGTCCAGCCAGGTCGGCCAGGAGTGGACCGGCCCGCGGCTGCTCAACCAGATCATGTTCCCGCGCGCCACCATCCGCGGCATCTTCGCGCCCGAGTGGTTCACGCCCGGCAACTGGGCGGCTCTGCACGCCGAGTTGGGGGGCGCCGTCCGCCGCGGCGAGATCGCCTACCGGCAGACCGTCCACCGCGGCTTCGACGCGATCCCGGCGGCGTACCGCAGCCTGTACGCGGACCGGGCCGCCTCGCGCGGGAAGGTGCTGGTGGAGCTGTGAAGCGCGTCTCATCCGGTGATGGGAAGCGCGTCTCGGGGCACTTCACGCAGGGCCCGACGCCCGCGACCTCACTGCCGCCCCAACTCCCCTACCCCGACGGCTGGTTCGCCGTCGCCTTCACCCCCGAGCTGACACCCGGCACCGTCCTGACCCGGCCCCTCCAGGGCGAGGACGTCGTCCTCTACCGGCTGCGCGACGGCAGGCTGCGGGCCGTCCGCCCGCACTGCCCGCACCTGGGCGCGCACCTGGGCCGCGGCACGGTCGAGGGCGACGACCTCGTCTGCCCCTTCCACCGCTTCGCCTTCGGCCCGGACGGCAGGTGCACCCGCACGTCGTACGGCACCCCGCCGCCCGCGGCGGCCGTCACGCACCTCGCCGTCCGCGAGGCCAACGACACGGTGTTCGTGTGGCGGCACCACGACGGCCGCGCGCCCTTCTGGGAGCTGCCCGACTGGCACATGCTCGGCGACCTGCCCTCGCACTGCGACACCTGGGAGATGCCGGGCCACGCTCAGGACGCCGTCGAGAACGCGGTCGACTTCGGCCACTTCACCGCGCTGCACCGGTGGAGCGACTCCCAGCGAGCGGTGCCGGTCGACTTCGACGGCCGCGCATTCCGCCTGTCCATGCGCACCCGCGAGCGCGTCCCGCTCTTCGGCGAAGTCGCCCTGGAGGTGGACGTCGAGGCCTGCGGCCTCAGCCGCCTGCACGTGTGCACCCGCATGCCGCGGCTGGGCCTGCGCACCTGCGCCATGATCGCCCCCACGATGATCGCGCCCAGCCGCTTCCAGGTCCGCCAGACCATCCGCATCGCCGCCGCCGAACCCGCGCGGCTCCCCGCACCCCTCGCCCGCTGGGTCAGCCGCACCGCCGCCCGGCTCCTGCGCGGCCCGGCGATCCGCGCGAACGCGGCGTTCGTGGCCGAGGACTTCCCGATCTGGGACTCCAAGCGCTACGTCTCCCCGCCGCGGCTGGCCCAGGGCGACGGACCGGTCGGGCCCTTCCGCCGCTGGACCCGCCAGTTCTATCCGCCGGACGCGGTGGGCGTGCCCGCGCCGCAGTCGGGAGCCGCGCGGCCCGAGAGCGAGGTGACGGCGTAGCCCCGCTCAGGCGGCGGCGGGGGCCCGGCGGCGCTGCTGCTTCTTCTGCGCCACCTGCTGGTCGGTGCGGCGCCGCAGCCCCGCGTACAGCATCAGCCCGCCGGTGGCCGCGAAGAGACCGGCGGTGGTCGCCAGGCCCGTGGTGTCGAGGGTGCGGGTGTGCGCGGCCTCGATCCACGGTTTGAGGTTGCCGATGGGGTCCTCGAAGAGGACGACGTGCTGGCCGCGTGTGAACTGCGCGTAGCAGTTCTCCGTGTTGCCCAGGTCCCGCACCTTCCCCGAGGCGTCGACCACCCGGCAGACGTCCCGCCCGTGCCCGTCGTGCTCCTTCGCGGTGTCGACCACCAGCGCGTCGGTCATCGTGCCGTACTGCTTGAGGTACGTGTCGTGCGCGACGGGCCCCGCGAACAGCCCCAGCGCCATGACGCCGACGGCCGCGAGCGTCCCGGCACCCGCGCGGTTCCACCCCATGCCCGCGCAGAGCCCCGCGACCGTCGCGGTGAGCAGCAGCCCGACCACGGCGAACCACATCGTGAGGTACAGCCCGCCCACGGCGAACACGACGGTGACGACCGGCACGCCCACGGCCCACAACGCCGAGCCGACACCCACGGGCATCCCCCGCGACCCCTTTTCGCCCGCCTCTGCGCTCACCATGTCGGTCCCCCCGGGACAGTCAGTCGTCCGGCAACTCTACGGGGCCCTCCCGGAAAGGCCTGCGGGCCCGGCTCACACGTGACAGTGCACGTTGGCCAGGAGCGTGTCGGCGGGGAGTTCCAGCAGGTAGGTGTCGACGTGGTCCTGGCCGGCGGGTACGCCGGGGGTGTGCGGGCAGGCGGCGGGGGTGGGGCAGGGGCCGTGGATGCCGGGGGCGCCGTCCTCGTGCCACCAGCCGTCCAGGGTGAGGACGTTGCGGGTGTTGAGGGCATCGAAGAGGGCGTGGGCGAGGAATTTCTCCAGGGACGCGGGTCCGATGTCGGCGACCGGGTCGCCGGTGCGCAGGAAGTTCCACCGGTAGCGCTCGGTGGGGAGCGTGTCCAGGTACGCCTCGAAACTCTGCAGGAGGGGCTGGGCATGGTAGTCGGCGGCGGCCTGCTCCCGTGAGTAGCCGGGGTCGGAACGGCGGCGGGCGCGGAAGGCGTCGAGCGGCCGGGCCTCGGGCAGTTCGCGTGCCAGCTCCTGCCACCGCCGCCACGCACCCTCGGCCAGCTCCGCCGCCTCCTCGCGGGACGCGGAGAAGTCGAGGAGGCCGCGGGGTCCGCCCGCGCACCAACCGGGGTCGTTGGGGGTCGCGTCGGCGCCCGGCTGCCACCACCGTCCGGGGATCTCGTGGATCAGCCGGGGGTCGTGTTCGTGGCCCGGCAGGACGTTGAAGCCCCCGCCGTGGGCGGTGCCGCCGCTGATGCACCAGGAATCCCAGATGTCGCGGTCGTCGCCGACCGTGTAGTCGATCTCGAACGGGGCCATCGCCTCCGCGACCGCCGCCTCCACGTCGTCGGCGGCCCCTGCGGGCAGACACACGGTGATGCTCATTCCGGCCATGGCGCCATCACACCACTCCGCGGGCCGCGCCCGCGAGCCGGGTACGCCCCGCGGGAAGCGGAAGGGTGTCCGCCGGATCAGAAGTCCCCGCCGACGTCCGAGCCGCCGTCCGGCCGGTCCGCCTCCGGGCGGCGCAGCGTCAGCGACTGGAAGCGGCGGCCGCCGCCGACGTCCAGCGTGTGGAAGTCGACGACCTCGAAGCTCTCGGTGGCGAAGCCGAGCAACTGGCCGTCCGTGCGCCAGGAGAAGAAGCGCGGCGGTACGTGCTCGTCGCCCTCGATCGGGCCCTCCGCGCTCTCGGTACCGCCGTACACGCCGACGAAGAGCAGGCCGCCCGGGCGCAGGGCCGTGCGGACCGAGGCCAGGGCCGCGGGCAGGTCGCGGTTGGGGACGTGCAACAGGCAGTTCATCGTGAACACCGCGTCGAACGAGGCCTCCTGGACGTCCAGGTGCAGGACGTCCATGACGCGGGCCTCGACGCCCTTGGCACGGCAGCGCTCGACCATCGCGGGCGAGAGGTCGGCCGCCACGACGGCCAGGCCCTCGTACCGGAAGTAGGCGCTGTCCTGCCCGGTGCCCGCGCCGATCTCCAGCAGCCGCGCGCCCGGTGCCAGCCGGTCGCGGAAGGACTGCCGCTCCTCGACCTTCCAGGGCTCCTTGGTGAGGCCGTCGCGCCAGGCCGCACGCGCGTCGTACGCCTGCCGCAGCGGGCCGATCACGTCGTCGTATCGCGCGCTCATGGCGTCCATTGTCGGTGCGGGGTCAACCGGTCGGTGGACGGGAAGTTCCACCGGGCGGTGCTGATGCCCACCGGGGCCCCGCGGCCAGCATCGAGACATGGGAAATCTTCCGGTACACATGGCTCGTTGGAGCGCCCGCCACCCCTGGCGGGCCGTCGTCGGCTGGTTCGTCTTCGTCATCCTGTGCCTGGGCGGAGGTGCGGCGCTCGGCGGGCACGCCGCCACCGCCGACGACTTCCGGGTGGGCGAGGCCGGGCGGGCGGAGGCGATCGCGGCCTCGGGCGGACTGGAGCAGAAGGCCGTCGAGAAGGTGCTGATCACCGCGCGCAGCGGCGCGCTGGACGGCGGGGCCGCGGACGCCGCCGCGCGCGATGTCGTGGAGCGCATGCGTGCGCTGCCCGAAGTCGCCTACGTGGCGGACCCGTTGTACAACGCGGGGCATACGGCGGTCCGCGTGGACGTCACGCTCAAGGGCGCGGAGCTGGACGGCAAGAACCACGTCGACCCCCTGCTCGCGCAGACCGCGCAGGTCGCGAAGGCCTATCCGGCGCTGCGGGTGGAGGAGAGCGGCGGGCCGTCCATCAGCAAGGACGTGCAGGGGCAGCGCGGCGACGACCTGTCGCGCACCGAACTGATCGCGCTGCCGGTCACGCTGCTGACGATGCTGCTGGTCTTCCGGTCGGCGGCGATGGCGACCGTGCCGCTGCTGATCGCGCTGACCTCTATCGCGGCGGCCGTCGGGCTGTCGATGGTCGCCTCGCACGTCTTCCCGGACGCCGGGGTCGGCACCAACGTCATCCTGCTCATCGGCCTCGCGGTCGGCGTGGACTACACGCTGTTCTACCTCAAGCGCGAACGTGAGGAACGGGCCAGGGCCGGGGGCCGGCTGGGGTCGCGGGAGCTGGTGGAGCTGGCGGCGGCCACGTCCGGGCGGGCCGTGGTGGTCTCCGGTCTCGCCGTGGCCGCGTCCAGCGCGACGCTCTACCTCGCGGACGACGTGATCTTCTCGTCGCTGGCGACCGGCGCGATCGTCGTCGCCCTCGCCGCCGTCGTCAGCTCGATGACGGTCCTGCCCGCGGTACTGGTCAAGCTGGGCGTACGGGCGGAGCGGCGGGCCGAGCGCCGGGCGCGCAAGGGGCGCAAGGCCAAGGCTCCCGCGCGGGAGGGCAGCGGGCGGCTCGTCGGCGCCCTCCTGCGCGGCACCGCCAGGCGCCCCGCGGCCGCTCTCGCCGTCGGCGTGCTCGCCCTCCTCGCGCTCGCCGCGCCGCTGGGCGGGCTGAAGCTCACCGACATCGGGCGCGAGACGTACAGCCGCGGCCTGCCTGCGATGCAGGCGTGGGACCGCACCAACCAGGCCTTCCCGGAGCAGACGTCCATGAACCAGGTGCTGGTGAAGGCCGGTCCGGGCCAGGCGGGCGCGGTCTCCGCCGCGCTGCGGGACGTCGCCGCCCGTGCCGAGGCCGACCCCGTCTTCGCCGGCACGTACCGGCTGCGCACCTCCGCCGACCACCGGGTCACCATGCTGGAGCTGGGCGTTCCGGCATACGTCAGCTCCGACCGGGCGCACACCTCGCTCGCCCACCTGCGGGAGGGCTATCTCCCAGCCGCCTTCGCCGAGTTGCCGGGCGCCGAGGTCGCGGTCACCGGTGACATCGCGCGCTTCGCGGACTACCCCGCGCACGAGAAGGCGAAGATGCCGCTCGTCATCGGGGCGCTGCTGCTGGCCACCTTCGCCCTCACCGTGTGGGCGTTCGGCTCGCTGGTCATCGGGCTGCTGGGCGTGCTGCTCAACCTGCTGTCGGCGGGCGCGGCGCTCGGTGTGCTGACCCTGGTCTTCCAAGGCAACTTCGCCGAGGGGGTGTTGGGCTTCACCTCCACCGGGTCGATCGGCTCGCGCGTGCCGCTCTTCCTCTTCGTGATCCTCTTCGGGCTGTCGATGGACTACCAGGTGTTCGTGGTCAGCCGCATCCGGGAGGCGGTGCTGCGCGGGGAGTCCACGCGCCAGGCGGTGCTGGACGGCGTCGGCGGCTCGGCGAGCGTGGTGACCAGCGCGGCCTTCGTGATGGTGACGGTCTTCGCGAGCTTCGTCGGGCTGCACCTGATCGAGATGAAGCAGATCGGCTTCAGCCTCGCCGTCGCGGTGCTGCTGGACGCGTTCGTCATCCGCGTCATGGTGCTGCCCGCGGCGCTGCTGCTGCTCGGCGAGCGCAGCTGGTACCCCTCGCGGGCCGTCCGCCGGGCGCGGGAAGCGGCGGCGGACCGGCAGCCCGCCGCGCACCCCGTAAACGTAGGCTGAGCTGCATGACTCCCTGGCTCAGGCCCGCAGGGCAGCTGCGCGTGTGGTCCCTGCACCGATGGTACGTCCTCGGCTGGCTGCTCCTCGGGCTGCTGCCCCTGGTGCTGGCCGGCCGGGACGACCCGGGCGCGGCGCGGTACGCGGCGGTGGGGCTGCCGGTCGCGGTGGGGGCGTACTACCTGCTGACGCTCGCCTTCCCGGGCCGTGCGGTGTCGCGTCCGCACACGGTGGTCTGGGTGCTGATCGCGGGGCTCGGCGGCATGGCGTACCTGCGGGAGGGGGGCGCGTCGGTGTACGTGGCGACGCTGCCGCACTTCTGGTACCTGGCCGGGGCGCCGGGTCCGGCCGTCTCCGCCAGCGGGATCGCGGCCGCCGTCACCGTGCTGGGCGGCGACGCCCCGCAGGGGCTGAGCCCGCACGTCTTCACCGGCAACGCGGTCGCGACGCTCGCGGCCTTCGCGGTGAGCGTCGCGGCCGGGCTCGCGGCGGTGCGGCTGATCGAGCAGAACGACGAGCGGGTCCGGCAGCTCAACGCAGAACTGGAAGCCGCCCGGCTGCGATTGGTGGAGGCCTACCAGCGGCAGGGGGCCACCGAGGAGCGTGAGCGGCTGGCCCGGGAGATCCACGACACCCTCGCGCAGGGCTTCGCCTCGATCATCGCGCTGGCGGAGGCGGCCCGTTCGGGGATCGCGGACGAACCCGCCCGCTCGGCACTGCAGTTGCGCTCGATCGAGCGAACCGCGCGGGAGAACCTGGCCGAGGCTCGGGCCCTGGTGCGGGCCGCGCCGACCGGCGGGGACGGGCAGGGGCCGGTGACGGCCACGCTGCGCCGCGTGCTGGAGCGCTTCGCGGAGGACACCGGCCTCGCCACGGACGCCGAGCTGGCCGAGGTGGAATGCGACCAGCAGACCCGTATCGCGCTGCTGCGCTGCACGCAGGAGTCGCTGGCCAACGTCCGCAAGCACGCGGGCGCCTCGACGGTCGGCCTGGTCCTCGCCGCGTACGGGGACCGGGTCGAGCTGGAGATCACCGACGACGGGCGCGGCTTCGCCGTCGGCACCTCGCAGGGCTTCGGCCTGGACGGGATGCGCCGCCGGATGGCCGAGCTGGGCGGCGAGTTGAAGGTGACCAGCTCGGTCGGCGACGGCACGCGCGTCCTCGCCGTCATCCCCACCACCAGGAAGGGCGAGCAGTGAACGAGCAGCCGGGCAACGGTCCGTTGCGGGTCGTCCTCGCGGACGACCATGTGGTGATGCGCGCCGGCGTGGCCGCGCTGGTGTCCGGCGACCCGACGATCGAGGTCGTCGGGGAGGCGGGCGACGGGCGTGAAGCCGTCGCGCTGGTCGCGGAGTTGGGGCCGGACCTGGCGCTGCTGGACCTGCGGATGCCGGTCCTGGACGGGGTGGCCGCGACCGCCGAGATCGTGCGCCGCCACCCCGGCACCCGGGTGCTGATCCTGACCACCTACGACACCGACGAGGAGATCGAGCGCGCGGTCGAGGCGGGCGCGATCGGCTACCTGCTCAAGGACGCCACGCGCGAGCAGCTCGTCGCCGCGATCCACGCCGCCGCACGCGGCGAGACCGTCCTCGCGCCGCGCGTCGCGCAGAAGCTGGTCTCGCGCATGCGCCGCCCCGCGCCCGTCGTGCTGACCGCGCGCGAGCAGCAGGTGCTGGACGCGGTCGCGGACGGGCTGTCGAACGTGGAGATCGGCCGCCGCCTGGTCATCGCCGAGGCAACCGTCAAGACGCATCTGCTGCGCGTCTTCGCGAAGCTGGATGTCAGCGACCGCACGCACGCCGTGGTGACGGCGATCGAGCGCGGGCTCATCACCCGGCGGCCGGACCGCCGTTGAGGACCTCGGCGCTGCGGGTGGTGAGGTCGGCGTCGGTGATCTCGCGCAGCACACGGCAGGGGGTGCCGACCGCCACGGTCATGGGCGGGATGTCGCGGCTGACGACGCTGCCCGCGCCGATCACCGAGCCGTAGCCGATGCGGACGCCGGGCAGGACGACGGCATTGCTGCCGATCCACACCTTGTCCTCGATCACGATCGGCTCGGAGAAGCGCCCGAAGTCCGCCCGGCGGGCGGGGTGGACGGGGTGGCCGGTCGTCGTCAGGGTCACGCTCGGGGCGATCATGACATCGTCGCCGATGCGGATCTCGACGTCGTCGACGCAGGTGAGGTTCACGTTGCCGAAGAAGTCGTCGCCTATGTGGACGTTGCTACCGAAGGCCGCGTGGAAGGGTGGGAGCAGCACGGTGCGTTCGCCGACCGAGCCGAGGATCTCGGTGAGCAGCTCGCGGCGCCGCGCCTCGTCGCCCGGCGGGGTGTGGTTGTAGGCGAAGATCTCGTCCGCGCGGCGCAGTCGGGCCTGGAAGGACGCCTCGGACTCGGTGTAGACGAGCCCCTTCGCGATCTTGGCCAGAACGTCGTCTTCATGGGCTTGCGTCACGGCGTACCGCTCCTCCCTCGGATCCCTCCGAGGAGCCTAGGGGACATCCTGAGGCGAAGGCGCGGGGCGGCGGCGGGCGCGTACGGCCACGCGGGGGGCGAGGAGCGACTCGGGGCGGCGGTCCAGCGACAGCACCCCGAAGAAGGCGGACGCGACCAGCGGATCGGTGTTGGCTGCGGCCAGCACCCTTGCCATGTAGCCCTGTTGGAAGCGCGCGAGCGGGCCCGGGGCCGGGCCGTCCGTCTCCGGGTAGCGGCTGTCCTCGCCCGTCGCGATCGCCCACGCCCCGCGTACGCAGCGGGCCAGCGTCTTCTGCACCTCGCGGGTACGGGCGGCGAAGTCGGCGCCGGTCGTGCCCGTCAGGTACTCGGCGACGACCCGGGCCTGGAGCGCGGCGACCGACATACCGTGGCCGTAGACGGGGTTGAAGCGGCACAGCGCGTCGCCGACCACGAGGAAGCGGGCCGGGAGGTCCGGCGAACTCTCGTAGTGCGTCCACTCGTTGGCTGTCGCACGGAAAGCCACCGCGTCCGAGAGCGGCTCGGCGTGCGTGAGGGCCTCCGCCAGTTCGGTGGAGCGCAGCGAGGCGGCGAAGTCGAGCCAGGCCTGCTCCTCGACGGGCGGCTGGTGGCCGCCCTGGCCGATGAGCGTGACGAGCCAGCGGTCGCCGTCGATGGGCACGATGACGCCGCTGCGCGGCAGATCCTGGTTGCCCTGCACGTACATCGCCTTCCAGCCGCCCGCCGCTTCGGGGGAGGCCGGGGTGGCCGGACGCCGGTAGTAGCGGGAGGAGTAGCCGAGGTGCGCGTCGATGCGCTCGGTCCGGGGCGGCGGGCAGCCGAGCTGCCCCAGCCATTCCGCGACGCGCGAGCTGCGCCCGGTGGCGACGACGACGAGCTCGGCGGGCAGCGCGAACTGCCCTCCGCCGTTGCCGCGTTCGCGGACGGTCACGGCGGAGACCGTCCGCAGGTCGGGCCCGACGACGAGGCCGGTCGCCTCGTGCCGGTCCAGGACGGTGACCGCGCCTGCGGCCAGGACGCGGCGCCGCAGCACCGCCTCCAGCACCTCGCGGGAGACGGACAGGTAACGGGCGCCGCGCACGCCGGTGAACCACGCGGCGGGCGAGAGCCAGCGCATCTGCTCGGGCGCGTGCACGATCTCGCCGCCCGCCGCGGCCAGTTCGTCGACGACGCCGGGGAGCAGGGCGTCCAGCTCGGTCAGCCCGCGGTTCCACAGGATGTGGACGTGCCGGGACTGCGGGACACCGGCCCGGAAGGCGGCTTCGCCGGTGGCCAGCCCGTCCCGTTCGACGAGCGTGACCCGCGCGAATCCGCGCGTGAGGGCGTGCGCCGTGAGCAGGCCGGAGAGCCCGGCGCCGACGACCACGGCGTGGTCGCACTCCGCCGCCGCGTCCGCCGGTGCGGTCGCCGCCGTCCCGTCCGCGGGCGCCCCGTCCGCGGCCGTACTGTCCGCCGCTCCGTCCGCCGCTCCGTCTGCCGCCACTCGCGGTCCCCCTCTCGTACGGCGCGCGCTCCGACGCCTCGCCGTATCGTCCCGCGCACCGGCCGTGTGCGGCAGGGCGCACGGGGTCGCGCCGGGGCGCGCCCCGGCGGACGCGCGGGCTACGCCCAGACGGCCTGGGCCAGGGCGGCGCCCAGGAAGGCCGCGCCAAGGCCCGCCGCCACGCTCGCCACCACGTTGGCCGCGGCCAGGAAGCGGGCGCCGTCGCCGGTGAGCCGCAGGGTCTCGTAGGAGAACGTCGAATACGTGGTGAGCGCCCCGCACAGGCCCGTGCCGACGAGCAGCTGCACGGAGTGCGAGGCGGCGCCGTAGCTCACCGCGCCGGTCAGCACGCCGAGGACGAGGCAGCCGAAGACGTTGACGGCGAAGGTGCCCCACGGGAAGACGGTGTCGTGCCGGGCCTGGACGGCGCGGTCGGTCAGGTAGCGCAGCGGGGCTCCCACCACCGCGCCCGCCACCACGAGCAGCCAGTTCACCGCGCCCTCCCCGCCATGAGCGCGCGGGTCGCCGCGGCGGCCAGCCACACCGCGAACAGCGCGGCGAGCAGGGTGGACGCCAGGTAGGCCAGCGCGGTACGGGCGTGGCCGTGCTGGACGAGCTGCTGGACGTCGACGGCGTAGGTGGAGAAGGTCGTGAAGCCGCCGAGGACGCCGGTGCCGAAGAAGGGGCGGACGAGGCGGTGGACCGACCACGTCTCGGTGATGAGCACCATGAGGACGCCGATGACGGCGCAGCCGACGACGTTGACGGTCAGGGTCGTCCACGGGAAAGCGCCGGTGGCCGTGGGCCACAGCAGGCCCGCCCCGTAGCGGGCCGAGGCGCCGATCGCGCCGCCCGCGGCGACGGCGGCGACCACGGGGGCCTGGCCCTGCCCCGGCGGGCGGGGTGGGACGGGGGCGTCCGGGCTGCACGGCTCGTCGGCCGGTACCGGCAGGGGCACGGGCTCGGGCACGGGCTCGGTCGTCTGCTCGCGGGGGGCGGTCATCGTCGGTCGCGTCTCCTACTCGTGCGGCGCCCGGGTGTGCGGGCGCGCGTCGTCACAAGTAGGGACTGTTGGCGGCGTACGTGCCGCGGTTCGGGTACGGCGAGCCCCACCGCCGCGCGGCAGCCGTACGGGCCGACCGCTCGCCGCCAGTTTACCGGGCCGCGGCCTGGGCCGAAAAGCCCTGCCGGGCCTGGGGCCGGGCCCCCTCGGTGCGGGGACTGTCGCCATTGCCCCGGACGCTGCCGCCGTGCAGCGGGGACGCGGTCGGGCTCACGTCGGTACGGCCCGGCCGCGGGGTGGGGGTCCGGGTGGCGGGCGGCCGCGTCGGGGACGGGGTCGGGGTCGGCGCCGGGACGGAGGTGGCCGCGGGCGGGGCGAGCGGCGGGGCGGGGGCGGCCGGGTCCGGGGCGGGCCAGAGCACGGCGGCGGCGCCGATGACCGCGGCCGTCACGCTGCCCGCCGCCGCGGCCCGCGCCCAGCGGCGCCGGGCGGCACGCCGCCGGATGCGGCGGAACGCACCGGGTGGCGGGGCGAGTTCGGCCGGGCCCTCGCGCAGCAGCGCGGCCAGCTCGTCGTCGTAGGGCTCGTCCCACGGCTCAACGGGTGTGATCAAGGCGTTCTCCCAGTCCGGCGCGCAGATACTCCCGGGCGGCGTGCAGGTCCGCCCGGATCGTGCCTTCCTTGCGCTTCGTCAGCAGGGCGATCTCCCGGACCGGAAGGTCGGCGTAGTAGTACAGCAGGACGGCGGTGCGCAGCCGCTCCGGCAGCGACTGCACGAGCATGCGCACCGGTACGGCCGAGTCCGCGCCCGCCTGCGCGCGCCGCTGCCCGTCGAGCGCGGCCTCCGTCCCGGCCCGCCGTACGGCCTTGCGCTCGCGGTCCAGCCTGCGCCAGTGGTCGCGTACGAGGTTGGCGGCGGTCACGTAGACGAAGCCGCGCGGCTCCGTCACCGACGACCAGTGCGCCCACAGGCGGGTGAACGCCTCGGACGCGATCTCGTGGGCGGTGCCGTCGTCGTCGACGAGACGGCGGCACCACCCGGCGAGGCCGGGGTAGAGGTCGGCGAACAGCTCGGCGGCTGCCCGGGCCTTGGACGGGGTCAACGTGCTCCAGGGTCATGGGCGGGGGCGGGGGCAGGGGCAGTTGGCGCGGTCACGCCGCTCCTGGGCTTGCGCCTGCTCCGGCGTCGGCTCCTGCGTCAGTTCTGGCTCCGGGATCGGCTCCGGCGCCGGCTCCGTCGAACGACGCGAAAACGACCACGTTGTCGCGGTATCCGCTCCCGGTCCGCGGGCCGCCGCACGTTATCAGCCGCAGTTCGGGGCGGGCGGTGTCGCCGTAGACGTCCCGGGTGGGGAAGCGGTCCTTGGCGACGGTGCGCACGGCGTACACCGTGAAGACGGCGTCCGTGCCGTCCGCCCGCCGTACGGTGACGTGCGCGCCCGGCTTCAGCGTCGAGAGCCGGACGAACACGCCGTCGCCGTACTTGCCCACCGTCACGTGCCCGAGGATCACGGCGGGCCCGAGCTGCCCGGGAGCGGGCGAGCCGCGGTACCACCCGGCCGGCGCGTGCGCGGCGACGGGCGGGACCTCGACGGTGCCGTCGGCCTGGAGGCCGAGCCCGGTGACGGGGGTGTCCACGCCGAGGGCCGGGATCGTGAGGCGGGTGGGGACGGAGCGGTTCAGCCCCGCCGGTGCATCTGGCTCCGCCGGTGCGTTCGGCTCCGACTGCGGGGGTGCCGTGGTGCCGGCCGGGGCCGCGCTCGCGGGTGGGCGGGCCGCCGCGTCGGGTTTCGCGCCGGATGCGCAGCCCGCGAGCAGCAGGGCCGCGAGGCACAGGGCGGCCGCCGGCCGGGTTGTACGCAAGGTCAGCCCCGGGCCGTGAGCAGGCGGCGGCGGAGGACGTACGCGCCCGCGCCGCCCAGGGCCAGAACGCCCGCGGCGATCTCCACGCCGGTCTGCGCGGCGGACGAGCCGGACCCCGTGGCGACGGGCGGCACGCCGGTGTCGGCGGCGCCCCGCGGCACGGCGTGCACCTGGCCGCCGTCCGCGCCGCTGCGGCTGTTGCCGCTGCCGCTGCCGGCGGCCTGCGCCGCCGTCGGGGTCGGGGCCGCGCTGGGCCGCGCGGTGGGGGCCGCCGCGGTGGTCGAGGGGCGCGGGGCGGGCTTCGCCGCGGTGGCCGACGGGCGCGGGGCGGGCTTCGCTCCGCTGTCGGCGGAGGCCGTTCCCATCCCGGCGAGGGCGAGCGCCGCGGCGCAACCGAGGGCGGCGAGGACGGACCGTGCACGCATGAGGTGTCTCCTGTCGGTTCGGCCCGGGCACGCCCCTGGGCGGGGGGCCGGGCTGCTGCTTCCTGGCCGGAAGCGAACGGAGAGACGTGGGGGTGGGGGTGCCTGCTGTAAAGAGCAGGCAAAGTCCTTTGGGCGGCTTCCCCGCCGCGGGGGGGTGTTGTGGGTTGCGGCTGGTCCGCCGGGCGCGCCAGGGGCGCGGGTGGTTACCGGCCCGGAGGGGCAGTTGCTGTCGTTTCCGGATCTCCTTGCCGGTGGTGGCTTGCTCGCGCAGTTCCCCGCGCCCCTGGTGCTGCCCGGCGGGGCATCGCGCTTCTGCTTCGGTGGGTGGGGTCGGGTGCCACTCCGGGGGTACCTCCTCGGAATGCGCGTTCGCCCTCATCCGAGGTTGGCAAGGGGCTGGGAAGCGCATTCC
>NZ_JOHY01000037.1 GCF_000721495.1 Streptomyces sp. NRRL F-5123 | reverse complement strand
GAAGTAGGCCGCTGCCCTCTTCGGAGGACGGTGAGCGTTGTCGGGTGCGGCTGCGCCGCCGGGCGGGCGTTTTCAGCGCCCTGCGCAGCAGAAGATGCCTAGTGCTGTGACCGGGAGGGTTTGCCGGTAGCTTGCGGCGTCCGGTGCGGTGCGTCGCAAGGCGCCGGATCGGCCTCGTCGTGGGCCTACTCGGTCGATACGGCAACGCAGCGAGGTGCCGTGCCGGGCGTCGCAAGCCGGTGAACCCTCCCGGTCACAGCACTAGCTCCGGGCGATCGGGGACTGGACGCCCGAGGTCAGGGCGAGGAGGACGGCGGGCGCGAGCTCGACCTCGAGGCCGCGCTTGCCCGCGGAGACGAAGATCGTGGGGAAGGCGAGAGCGGACGCGTCCAGGACCGTGCGGAGGGGGCGGCGCTGGCCCAGCGGGGAGATGCCGCCGCGCACGTAGCCGGTCGTACGCTCGGCTGCGGCCGGGTCCGCCATCGCCGCGCGCTTGCCGCCCACCGCGGAGGCGAGCGCCTTGAGGTCGAGCGCTCCGGCGACGGGCACCACGGCGACGGTCAGCGCGCCGTCGACCTCGGCGACGAGGGTCTTGAACACGCGTTCCGGGCTGGTCCCGAGCGCGTGCGCGGCCTCCTCGCCGTACGACAGGCCCGATGCGGGGTCGTGCGCGTACGCGTGCAGCGTGTAGTCCGCGCCGGCGCTCTCCAGCGCGACCGTGGCCGGGGTCCCGCCGCCGGGACCCCCTTTGCGCTTCTTCGCCATCGTCCCCTCAGTTCGCGCTGATCGGCTGGCTGGTCAGGTCGACCGCGGGCAGCGACGGCAGCTTCTCGATGACCGCGGTCTCGCGGCGCAGCAGCCGCAGCTCCGCGGACAGCCGGGCGGCGGAGTCCGGCTCCTCCAGCAGCGTCTGCTTGACGGGCGTCTCGGCGATGAGCGCGGCGGCCACCAGGTAGGAGAGCACGGTGGGGTCGTCGGGGAATTCCTGGCCCGGCGCGAGGGTGCGCTCGCGGGCGCCCGCGAGGCGCTTCTGGTAGGTGCCGAAGACCCGGGTGACCTCCGAGGCCAGGGCGCCCGCGCCGCTGCCCGTCGTCTCCGGGATCTCCTCGATCTCCGCGGTGAGGTAGGGCCCGCTCAGGTCGAGGGAGAGGAGCTTGAAGCGGATGAGGCCGGTGGCGACCAGTTCGTAGCCGCCGCCGTCGCGCTCGGCGACTCCCGTCGCGTCGGCGATGCAGCCGATGCCGTGCAGCGCGGCGAGGGGTTCGGTCCCGAGCCCGGCGGCCGGGCCGGTCGCACGGCCCTCCTGCCCGGTGGGCGCGACCTCCTGACCGTTCCTGATCGCGACGACGCCGAACCTCCGCGGGGTGCCTTCGGGCAGGGCCAGCAGATCGGCGACGAGGGCGCGGTAGCGGTCCTCGAAGACGTTCAGCGGAAGGACGAGGCCCGGGAAGAGGGTGGTGCCCAGGGGGAAGAGCGGAATCCTGTCGGTCACAATGAGCCAGCGTACGGCGGCGGGCCGCCCCCGCGCGCCCCCGTTCGGCGGGACCGCCGTTCCGGACGCGCCGCGCGAGCGACGGCGGTGGACGGGTGGGGCACGCGGGACGCCGCTGCTCCGCCCGCCGGGGGCCGAGGTCCGCTGCCGGGCGCACCCCCGGCGGCCGGGGCTCGCCCGATATGCCGGGAGGATCCCGAGGTGCCATCGTGGCATGAGGACGCCCCGCCCGGGTACGCGGTCGGGAAGTCAGGTGCCAGCCCGGTGTCGGCACGCGCGCCGCACCGGTCGGTCACGGCGGCGAGGGCCCGTACGGGCCAGCGAGGGAAACCACGATGACCAACGGATTCACGGGCCCCGAGGACGATCCCTTCGGCGACTTCCTCGCCCGCTTCTTCGGCGGCCGCCCGCCCGCTCCCCGGCAGGTCGACATCGGGCGGTTGCTCAGCAGGCCCGCCCGGGAGCTGGTGGAGGGCGCCGCGCAGTACGCCGCCGACCACGGGCGGCACGACCTCGACACCGAGCACCTGCTGCGGGCGGCACTCGCCGCCGAGCCGACCCGGGACCTGCTCAGCCGGGCGGGCGCCGACCCGGACGCGCTGGCCTCGCAGATCGACGAGCGCTCCGGGCCCGCGCAGGAGCCGGACGACTCCGGGCCCGCCGCGCTGTCGCTGACCCCCGCAGCCAAGCGCGCGCTGCTGGACGCCCACGAGCTGGCGCGGGCCTCCGGCGCCGGCTACATCGGACCCGAGCACCTGCTGGGCGCACTGGCCGCCAATCCGGAGTCCGCCGCCGGGCACATGCTGAACGCCGCCCGCCTCGCCGCCTCCGGGCTGCCCCCCGAGCAGAGCGGCGGCGGACCCGCGGGCGGGGTGCAGACGCAGGGGCGGCCCGGCGGCGGCTCCTCCGGCACACCGACGCTCGACCAGTACGGGCGGGACCTCACCGACCAGGCGCGGCAGGGCCGTATCGACCCGGTGATCGGCCGGGACGAGGAGATCGAGCAGACCATCGAGGTGCTGTCGCGGCGCGGCAAGAACAACCCGGTGCTGATCGGGGACGCGGGCGTCGGCAAGACCGCCGTCGTCGAGGGCCTCGCCCAGCACATCGCGGACGGGGACGTGCCGGACACCCTCACCGGCCGCCGGGTCGTCGCGCTGGACCTCACCGCGGTCGTCGCCGGCACCCGCTACCGCGGCGACTTCGAGGAGCGGATGAACGCCATCGTCGGCGAGATCCGCGCACATTCCGACGAACTGGTCATCTTCATCGACGAGCTGCACACCGTCGTGGGCGCGGGCGGCGGCGGGGGCGGCGAGGGCGGCTCCATGGACGCCGGCAACATCCTCAAGCCCGCGCTCGCCCGCGGCGAGCTGCACATCGTGGGCGCCACCACGCTGGAGGAGTACCGCCGGATCGAGAAGGACGCGGCGCTCGCCCGCCGCTTCCAGCCGATCCTGATCCCCGAGCCGACGGTCGCCGACACCCTGGAGATCCTGCGCGGGCTGCGCGACCGCTACGAGGCGCATCACCAGGTCCGCTACACCGACGAGGCCCTCGACGCCGCGGTGGAACTCTCCGACCGCTACCTGACCGACCGGCGGCTGCCGGACAAGGCCATCGACCTCATCGACCAGGCGGGCGCCCGCGTCCGGCTGCGCTCACGCACCAAGGGCACCGGCGTACGGGCGATGGAGCGCGAGGCCGAGCAGCTCGCGCGGGACAAGGACCAGGCCGTCGCAGCCGAGAGCTACGAGCGCGCCACGCAGCTGCGTGACCGCATCGCCGACCTCAAGAAGCGGATCGCCGACGCCGGCGAGGACGGGCGGGCCGACGACGGGCAGGACCTGGAGGTCACCTCCGAGGCGATCGCCGAGGTCGTCTCGCGGCAGACCGGCATCCCGGTCAGCAGCATCACGCAGGAGGAGAAGGACCGGCTGCTCGGCCTCGCGCAGCACCTGCACCGCCGGGTCGTCGGCCAGGACGAGGCGGTCTCCGTCGTCGCCGACGCGGTGCTGCGCTCGCGCGCCGGGCTCGGCAGCCCGAACCGGCCGATCGGCAGCTTCCTCTTCCTGGGCCCGACCGGCGTCGGCAAGACCGAGCTGGCCCGCGCGCTCGCCGAGGCGCTGTTCGGCGAGGAGGACCGGATGGTCCGGCTCGACATGAGCGAGTACCAGGAGCGGCACACCGTCAGCCGGCTGGTCGGCGCCCCGCCCGGATACGTCGGCCACGAGGAGGCCGGGCAGCTCACCGAGGTCGTGCGGCGGCACCCGTACTCGCTGCTGCTGCTCGACGAGGTGGAGAAGGCGCACCCGGACGTCTTCAACATCCTGCTCCAGGTGCTCGACGACGGGCGGCTCACCGACTCGCAGGGCCGCACGGTGGACTTCACCAACACCGTCATCGTCATGACCAGCAACCTCGGCTCGGACGCGATCGCCCGCCGCGGCGCCGGGATCGGCTTCGGCCCCGGCGGCGCGGACGCCGACGAGGAGGCCCGGCGCGAGCAGATCCTGCGGCCGCTGCGGGAGCACTTCCGGCCGGAGTTCCTCAACCGGATCGACGAGATCGTCGTCTTCCGGCAGCTCGACGAGGAGCAGCTGCGGCAGATCACGGACCTGCTGCTGGAGCAGACCCGGCGGCTCATGCACGCGCAGGGCGTGCGGGTGGACTTCACGGCTTCCGCCGTGGACTGGCTCGCGCGGCACGGTTACCAGCCGGAGTACGGTGCGAGGCCGCTCCGCCGGACCATCCAGCGCGAGGTGGACAACCAGTTGTCCCGCCTCCTCCTCGACGGCCGCGTAGGCGAGGGGGGCCGCGTCACCGTCGACGCGGCCGACGACCGCCTGACCTTCACGACCGGGGAGACCCCGCCCCCGTCCTGACCGCTTCCGCGTGGTGCGCTGCCCTGCCGGGGGCGAGCGTTTCGCGCTGCCGCGCGGGGTGCGCGTTTCGCGGTGCGGCGCCGGGTGGGCGTTTCGCGGTGCCGCGCGGGGCGGCCCGTTTCCGCCCTGGCGGGCGAGCGTGCGCTGCCGCGCGGGGTGAGCGTTTTTAGGGGCGCGGGGAACTGCGCGGCCAGCCCCTACGGGGGCGCGGGTGGTCACCGGCCCGAAGGGGCAGTTGCTGCCTCCCCCAGAGCTTCGCCTGGGAGGTACCCCCACGCGCCCCTAAAAACGCTTGCCCCGCGGTGCAGCCGCAGCTGAACGCTTGCCCCGCGGTGCAGCCGCAGCTGAACGCTTGCCCCGCGGCGCAGCCGCACCCGAACGCCCGCCCCGCGCGGCAGCGCAAACGCTTGCCCCGCGGTGCAGCCGCAGCCTCGGGAACGCGCGCCCGGCACGGGCTACGTGCTGCGGCGCAGCAAGCGGCTCGCCCCCGCGGCAGCGGTCGTGGCGAGCATCCACCCGAGGAGGGTGAGGACGGACGCCACCCACTGGGCGATTCCCGTTTCGCGCCAGGCGTTGTCCTGGCCGAGGTCGATGACGGGGAGGAGGAGGTCCAGGGCGTAGAGGGGCGGGCTCCAGTGGGGGCGGTAGCCGCCCGCGTCCGCGGGCTGGGGGCTCGGGTGGAGGGCGAAGTACACCGCGCCGAGCGCCCACAGCAGCGCCATCCAGATCGCGGCGCGGCCGGGGCGGTAGCCGTAGCCGACCGTCACGTCCTGGACCCAGCCCCAGACGCGTCCGGCGAGCGGCAGCGTCTCGCGGCGGCGGCGCTGGCGGGCCAGCAGCACCTCGCGGGCCTCGGCGTCCTCGCCGGCGGCGCGCAGTGCGGCGGCGAGCCGTTCGTAGGGTTCGGGGCGGAATTCGGGGGTGGCCGCCTGGAGCCATTCCAGCCGGGCAGCCAGCGGGAATTCGGCGAGCGGGGTGAGGGTGTCGTACGTGAAGCTGGTGATGCGCACCCGCCCGGGGCCGGGCCAGGCTCTGGGGGAGTCGTTGAGCTTGCCGACCGTGCCCGAGACCACGACGGTGCAGTTCGGGGCCCGGTGCAGCCGCCAGCACAGCTCCGGGGTCTGGATGCGGCGGATCGAGACCTGCTGCTCCGCGGTGGAGGTCAGGAAGCGGGCCCGGGAGATGACGAGGGCGTTGCCGAACCGCCCGTCGTCGAGGCGCAGCCCGCCGTGGCAGGTGAAGTCGCGGATTTCGGTGTCCGGGGCGGGCGGGGCGGAGGGGGCGGCGCCGGGGACGGTGCGGCGTCCGCCGGACAGGTAGAGGGTGTGCTCGACGGCGATGCGGGCGGCGTTGAGGGCCTGCCGTCCGCCGGGGTTGCGCAGCGTCGCCCCGCGCAGGCTGAGCCGGCCGCCGATACGGGCGCTGCGCAGGCTCAGCTCGCCGGTGACGTCGATGAGCTCGGCGTCCAGGTCCTGCCCGACGGTGAGGCCGTCGGCGGCGATGGCCCGCGAGGAGCGGCCGGGGCGGACGGTGACGTCGTTGAGCAGCAGGTCGGTGCCGATGTGCGCGTCGGTCAGCCGTATGCCCCCGTCGATCCGGCACTGCGGCAGGTGCAGGTCGCCGCTCATCTGCAGCCGGGCGGCGTCCAGCCGCGGGATCCGGCAGCGCACCAGCCGCATGCTGCCGGCCTGGCACTCCTGGAGCATCAGGTGCTCGTCGAAGCGGCAGTCGTCGAACTGGACGTACGGCGTGACGGTGGCCCCCGACAGCATCAGCCGTCCGCCGACCCGCACCCCGGCGAGCTTGAGCGCGGTGACCCGCCCGGGCGCGGCCGGCGGCCCGGCGAGCAGCAGCTCGGCGACGACCTGTGCCCGTACCGTACGGTCCGCCCCCCACGCGGGGCCGTGCAGCGGGTCGTCCTCCGCGGCGATTCCGGTGCGCAGGTCCAGGGTGCGGCCCTGCCGGAAGGCCTCCCACATCCGCTGCTCGACCGCCGTCCAGTCCGGCGGCGCCCCCGCCCCGTGTGCAGCGTCACTCACCGGTGTCCCCTCCCCGTATCCCGACGCCGACACGCTAGTGCCCGCCGGGCCGGGGCGGGACCGCTCGTATCACGGAGTGGATGGCGCGGCCGGGCGGCCTGTCCGGGTCTCTACACTTGGCAGCGTGATCTCCCGAATCGATCTGCGCGGTGCCGCCTTCCCCGAGGGCGGGATCGACCGCGACCTGCTGCCCCGTGCCGACTTCGACGTCGAGGCCGCCCTTGAGGCTGTGCGGCCCATCTGCGACGACGTACGGCATCGCGGCTCGGCGGCGGTGCTCGATTTCGGGGAGCGCTTCGACGGTGTGCGCCCCGCCTCGCTGCGGGTGCCCGCGCAGGCCCTCACCGACGCCCTCGCGGAGCTGGACCCGGCGGTGCGGGCGGCGCTGGAGGAGTCGATCCGGCGGGCCCGGCTGGTGCACCGCGAGCAGCGGCGTACGGACGTCACGACACAGGTCGTGCCCGGCGGCACGGTCACCGAGCGGTGGGTCCCGGTGCGGCGCGTCGGGCTGTACGTGCCCGGCGGCATCGCCGTCTACCCGTCCTCCGTGGTGATGAACGTGGTGCCTGCGCAGGAGGCGGGCGTCGAGGGCATCGCGGTGTCCTCGCCCTCGCAGAAGGAGTTCGGCGGCCTGCCGCACCCGACGATCCTCGCGGCGTGCGCGCTGCTCGGCGTGACCGAGGTGTACGCGGCCGGCGGCGCCCAGGCCGTCGCGATGTTCGCCTACGGCACCGAGGACTGCCGCCCGGTCGACCTGGTCACCGGCCCCGGCAACATCTACGTGGCCGCCGCCAAGCGCCTGCTCAAGGGCCGGATCGGCATCGACGCCGAGGCCGGGCCCACCGAGATCGCGATCCTCGCCGACGACTCCGCCGACCCCGCCTTCGTCGCCGCCGACCTCATCAGCCAGGCCGAGCACGACCCGCTGGCCGCCGCGGTGCTGGTCAGCACCTCCGCGGAGCTGGCCGACGCCGTCGACAAGGAGCTGGACGTCCAGGTCGCCGCCGCCCGGCACCGCGAGCGGATCACCGCCGCGCTGTCCGGCCGGCAGTCCGCGACCGTGCTGGTCGACACCCTCGACCAGGGCCTGGAGGTGGTCGACGCCTACGCCGCCGAGCACCTGGAGATCCAGACCCGGGACGCCGCCGCCGTCGCCGCCCGGGTGCGCAACGCGGGCGCGGTCTTCGTCGGCCCGCACGCCCCCGTCTCGCTCGGCGACTACTGCGCCGGTTCCAACCACGTCCTGCCCACCGGCGGCTGCGCCTGCCACTCCTCGGGCCTGTCCGTGCAGTCCTTCCTGCGCGGCATCCACGTCGTCGACTACTCCCGCGACGCCCTCGCCGACGTCGCCGGCCACGTCGTGACGCTCGCCAACGCCGAGGACCTGCCGGCGCACGGCGCCGCGGTGCAGATCAGGTTCGAGGGAGGCGCGGCGCAGTGACCCGTATCGACGACCTGCCCATCCGCGACGAGCTGCGCGGCAAGTCCCCGTACGGCGCCCCGCAGCTCGACGTGCCCGTGCGGCTCAACACCAACGAGAACCCGTACCCGCTGCCCGACGCCCTCGTCGCCCGGATCGCCGAGCGGGTGGCCGAGGCCGCGCGCGGCCTCAACCGCTACCCGGACCGCGACGCGGTCGAGCTGCGCACCGCGCTCGCCGCGTACCTCGCCAAGACCGCGGGCCACGCGGTGACGCCCGAGCAGGTGTGGGCGGCCAACGGCTCCAACGAGATCATCCAGCAGCTGCTGCAGACCTTCGGCGGTCCCGGCCGCCGGGCGATCGGCTTCGAGCCGTCGTACTCGATGCACGCGCTGATCTCCCGCGGCACCGGCACCGGCTGGATCTCGGGGCCGCGGCGCGACGACTTCACGATCGACCTCGCCGCCGCCGTCGCGGAGATCGCCGAGCGCCGCCCCGAGGTGGTGTTCGTGTGCTCGCCCAACAACCCGACCGGCACGGCCGTCTCCGCCGAGACCGTCGTCGCGCTGTACGACGCGGCGCAGGAACGGGGCCCGGCGCTGGTCGTGATCGACGAGGCGTACGGCGAGTTCTCGCACCAGCCGTCGCTGCTGCCGCTCATCGAGGGCCGCCCCAACCTGGTGCTGACCCGCACCATGTCCAAGGCCTTCGGCGCCGCAGGGCTGCGCCTGGGCTACCTCGCCGCCGACCCGGCGGTGGTGGACGCGGTGCAGCTGGTCCGGCTGCCCTACCACCTGTCGGCCGTCACCCAGGCCACCGCGCTCGCCGCGCTGGAGCACACCGACACCCTGCTCGGCTACGTCGAGCAGCTCAAGACCGAGCGCGACCGCGTCGTCCGCGAGCTGACCGCGATCGGCTACCAGGTCACCGCCTCTGACGCGAACTTCGTGCAGTTCGGCGTCTTCGCCGACAACCGCACCGCCTGGGAGGCGATCCTCGCGCACGGCGTGCTGGTCCGGGACCTCTCGGTCCCCGGCCGGCTGCGGGTCTCGGTCGGCACCCCCGCCGAGAACGACGCGTTCCTGGACGCGGCGCGCGCGGTCTTCAAGGAGCACACAGCATGACGGAGGAGACGCGCATGAGCCGCGTGGGCCGCATCGAGCGCACCACCAAGGAAACCTCGGTGGTCGTCGAGATCGACCTGGACGGCACCGGGCAGGTGTCGGTGTCCACGGGCGTCGGTTTCTACGACCACATGCTCGACCAGCTCGGCCGGCACGGGCTGTTCGACCTGTCGGTCAAGACCGAGGGCGACCTGCACATCGACACCCACCACACCATCGAGGACACCGCCCTCGCGCTCGGCGCCGCCTTCAAGCAGGCGCTCGGCGACAAGGTGGGGATCTACCGCTTCGGCAACTGCACCGTCCCGCTCGACGAGTCGCTCGCGCAGGTCACCGTCGACCTCTCCGGCCGCCCGTACCTGGTGCACACCGAGCCGGAGACCATGGCGCCGATGATCGGCACGTACGACACCACGATGACCCGGCACATCCTGGAGTCCTTCGTCGCCCAGGCGCAGATCGCGCTGCACGTCCACGTGCCCTACGGGCGCAACGCCCACCACATCGTCGAGTGCCAGTTCAAGGCCCTCGCCCGCGCCCTGCGGTACGCCAGTGAGCGTGACCCGCGGGCGGCGGGAATCCTGCCGTCGACGAAGGGCGCGCTGTAGCCGTGAACAAGGGATCGACCCTCTTCATCCTGCTGGGGCTGTTCCTCGCCGGCGGGGTCTACTCGTTCTGGCAGCAGAAGCAGTCCAGGTCGCTGATCGCGCTGCTGGCCATCGGATCGGTGATGGCACTCGTCACCGGTCTGCTCCAGCTCTAGGGGGACGGACATGAGCAAGAGCGTCGTCGTACTGGACTACGGCTTCGGCAACATCCGCTCCGCCGAGCGCGCCCTCGCGCACGCCGGGGCCGACGTCGAGATCACCGCCGACTACGACAAGGCCATGGCCGCCGACGGGCTGCTGGTGCCCGGCGTGGGCGCCTTCGCGGCGTGCATGGCCGGGCTGAAGGAGGTCCGCGGCGACTGGATAGTGGGCCGGCGGCTGGCCGGCGGGCGGCCCGTCATGGGCATCTGCGTCGGCATGCAGATCCTCTTCGCCCGCGGCATCGAGCACGGCGTGGAGACCGAGGGCCTGGACGAGTGGCCCGGCACGGTGGAGCCGCTGCGGGCGCCCGTCGTCCCGCACATGGGCTGGAACACGGTGAAGGCCCCCGCGGACTCCCGGCTCTTCGCCGGGACGGACGCCGACACCCGCTACTACTTCGTGCACTCCTACGCGGTGCGCCGCTGGGAGATGGACGAGCGCAGCGACCGCATCCGCAGCCCGCAGGTGACCTGGTCCACGCACGGCGAGCCGTTCGTCGCCGCGGTGGAGAACGGCCCGCTGTGGGCCACGCAGTTCCACCCGGAGAAGTCCGGCGAGGCGGGCGCGCTGCTGCTGCGCAACTGGCTCGACACCTTCTAGGCCCGGCGGCCCTGCCCGGGGCGCCGCCCGCCAAGCCCCACCGCTCACCCATGACCCGAGGACGACCCCCGATGACCACCACGCTCGAACTGCTCCCCGCCGTCGACGTCCGCGACGGCCAGGCCGTACGCCTCGTGCACGGCGAGTCCGGCTCCGAGACGTCGTACGGCGACCCGATGGCCGCCGCACTCGCCTGGCAGAGCGCGGGCGCGGAGTGGCTGCATCTGGTCGACCTGGACGCGGCCTTCGGCACCGGCGACAACCGGGCGCAGATCGCCGAGGTCGCCCGCAGCATGGACATCAAGGTCGAGCTGTCCGGCGGCATCCGCGACGACGACACGCTCGCCGCGGCGCTCGCCACCGGCTGCACCCGGGTCAACCTCGGCACCGCGGCGCTGGAGACCCCGGAGTGGGTCGCGAAGGTCATCGCGCAGTACGGCGACAAGATCGCGGTGGGCCTCGACGTGCGCGGCACCACCCTGCGCGGCCGCGGCTGGACGCGCGACGGCGGCGACCTCTACGAGACGCTGGCCCGCCTGGACTCCGAGGGCTGCGCCCGCTACGTCGTGACCGACATCAACAAGGACGGCACGCTGCAGGGCCCCAACCTGGAGCTGCTGTCCGGCGTCTGCGCGGCCACCGACCGCCCGGTCGTCGCGTCCGGCGGCGTGAGCAGCCTGGACGACCTGCGCGCGATCGCCTCCCTCGTCCCGCAGGGCGTGGAAGGCGCGATCGTGGGAAAGGCGCTCTACGCGAAGGCGTTCACGCTCGAAGAGGCCCTGGAGGCTGTGTCCCGATGACCCCGAACCCCGCAGTACGGCGTGAGCAGTCCGGCAGTCCGCTGGAGGAGGCCTACGGTTTCGCGCACGCCGTCGCCGCGGGGGACAGGGTCCTGGTGTCCGGCACCCTGCCCGTCGTCGACGGCGAGGTGCGCGGCGAGGGCAGCCCGTACGAGCAGGCGCTGCTGGCGCTGCGCAACGCGCTCGCCGCGCTCGAACCGTTCGGCCTGGGCGCGGACAGCGTGGTCCGCACCCGGCTGTACCTGAGCCATGCCCGGGACGCCGACGACGTGGGCCGCGCCCACGCCGAGGTGCTCGGCGCGGTCCGCCCGGTGTCCACCATGGTGGTGGTGGCCGGCTTCACGGACTCCCGGGTGCTGGTGCAGGTCGAGATCGAGGCGTTCGGCGGATCGCGGGAAGCCCGGGACGCCCGGGGAGCCCGGGGAGCCCGGGAAGAGTCAGAAACCCGAGAAGAACGAGAAGACCGAGGAGACCCGGCATGACACTCGCCGTACGCGTCATCCCCTGCCTCGACGTGGACGGCGGACGGGTCGTCAAGGGCGTCAACTTCCAGAACCTGCGCGACGCCGGCGACCCGGTCGAGATGGCCCGGCTCTACGACGCCCAGGGCGCCGACGAGCTGACCTTCCTCGACATCACCGCCTCCTCCGGCGACCGCGAGACCACCTACGACGTGGTGCGCCGCACCGCCGAGCAGGTCTTCATCCCGCTCACCGTGGGCGGCGGCGTGCGCAGCGCCGACGACGTCGACAAGCTGCTGCGGGCCGGCGCCGACAAGGTCGGAGTCAACACCGCGGCCATCGCCCGGCCCGAGCTGCTGCGGGAGATCGCCGAGCGCTTCGGGCGCCAGGTGCTCGTGCTGTCGGTCGACGCCCGGCGCGCCGCCTCCGGCGAGGGCTTCGAGGTCACCACGCACGGCGGCCGCCGCGGCACGGGCATCGACGCGGTCGAGTGGGCCGAGCGGGCCGCCGAGCTGGGCGCGGGCGAGATCCTGCTCAACTCGATGGACGCCGACGGCACGAAGGACGGCTACGACACCGAGATGATCGCCGCGGTGCGCGCCCGGGTGTCGGTGCCGGTCATCGCCTCCGGCGGCGCGGGCCGGCTCGACGACTTCGCGCCGGCCGTCGCGGCGGGAGCGGACGCGGTGCTCGCGGCCTCCGTCTTCCACTTCGGCGACCTGCGGATCCCCGAGGTCAAGTCGGCGCTGCGCGAGGCGGGCCACCCCGTCAGGTAGCGGCCCCGCGGCTCAGCGGCCGGTCCGCGTGCAGACCAGGGTCGACAGGTCGGGCGCGAGCGGGATCTCCACCGTCCGCAGGGCCGGGTGGTCGAGCCAGTGCAGCCGGGCGGTGTCCGGGGCGCCGTTGTGGACGGGCGGGGCGCCGTGCGAGGGCGTGAAGTCGTCGATGACCAGGACGCCGCCCGGGGTGAGCAGCGCCGACGGGTCGGCGGCGGCCCCGCCCTTGGCCTGGCCGCCGCCGTCGAGGACGAGCAGGTCGAAGGGGCCGTGCTCGGCGATCGCCGTCCAGTCGCCCTGCCGCACGGTGACCCGGGGCGCGAGCGGCGCGAAGAGCTCCGCCGCCGCCTTCGCGCGCTCCGCGTCCTGCTCGACGCTCACGGCGGTGGCGCCGCTCCGCATGCCGGAGGCCAGCCAGGCCAGGCCCACCCCGCAACCGGTGCCGGTCTCGCCGATGCGCTGCGCGCCCGCCGCGAGCGCGTGCAGCAGCCGGCCCTGTTCGGGGCGGCAGGAGTAGGGGAAGTCCAGCCGGGTCGCCGTCCGTGCCGCACGCTCGACGAGGGGCGGCAGGTCACCGGGACCGCTGAGGTGTGCGCGGGTGCCGTCAAGAGACATGGCGGCATCCTGCCCTCCGGCCGGGAGCGGAGGGGCGCGATCAGGTGAGAAAGAAATATTGCGCAAATATAGTTGTGCAATATTTCTTTCGTATCTAACCTCGGTGGGGTGAGCGACCAGAACAGCACTCCCGGCACCCCCGGTGGCATGTACCAGATCACCGACCTCGACGCGCTCAAGGTCTTCACCCACCCCTTGCGCATCCGCCTCTACCGGGCCCTCCTCACCGCCCGCAGCGCCACCGCCTCCCATCTGGCCGACCAGGTCGACGAGGCCGTCTCGCTGGTCAGCTACCACCTGCGGAAGATGTCCGCGCACGGCTTCATCACCGAGGACCCGGGCCCCGGCACGGACGGCCGCGAGCGCTGGTGGAAGGTCTCCACCGACCGCGGCTGGTCCTTCCGCAGCGCCGACTTCGCCGACCGCCCGGAAGGCGCCGCCGTCCTCGCGCAGGTCACCCGGCAGCTGCTCGCCACCCGCGCCGAGCGCTACGAGCAGTTCCTCGACCAGCAGGCGGCCTGGCCGCGGGAGTGGACCGACGCGTCCTTCTCCTCGGAGTTCATGCCGCTCCTCACCGCCGCCGAACTCCAGCAGATGGCCGACGAGGTCACCGAGCTGATGCAGCGCTGGACCGACCGGGGACGGGCCGCCGAGGAGGCAGGCGACACCGCGGGCCGAGAGCACGTCGCCGTGCAGATGTACGGCTTCCCCTTCCGCCCCTGACGCCCCGCCCCTGACGCCCCGCTCCCGACGCCGCCCCCGACCGTCCGTCCCGATGTTGAGGAGACCGGCCCATGGCCCCGACCGCGACAGCCGCCGCCGCGACAGGCACCGGCCGGCCCGCGTACCGGGACGGCAACGTGCTGCGCTGGCTCGGCGCCTACACCGCCTCGATGCTCGGCGACTCCGTCTACTTCGTCGCCCTCGGCTTCGCCGCCGCCCGGGCCGTGCCCGCCGCGCAGGTCGGCCTGGTCATGGCGGCGGGGGCGGTGCCGAGGGCGCTCCTCATGCTCGGCGGGGGAGTGGTCGCCGACCGCTTCGGGCCGCGCCGGGTGGTCATCGGCAGCGACGCGGTGCGCTGCGTGCTGATCCTCGCCGCCGCGGCCGGGCTCGCGGCGGCCTCGCCGGGGCTGTGGCTGCTGGTCGCGCTGGCGCTGGCCTTCGGCGTGGTCGACGCGCTGTTCATGCCCGCCGTCGGCGCGCTGCCGCCGCGTATCACCACCTCCGACCAGCTCGTACGGGTACAGGGCCTGCGCGCGCTCGTGGTGCGGCTCGGGCAGGTCGCAGGGCCGCCCGCGGGCGGGCTCGCGATGGGCCTGGGCGGCGGCGCCACGGCCTTCCTGGTCGCCGGGCTGTTCTTCGCGGCGTCCGTGCCGCTGCTGCTCGGCACCCGTATCGACCCCGGCCCGCGCCCCGCGGCGACCCGGGCACCCGCGGGGAGGGAGCTGCGCGACGGGCTCGGCTACATCCGGCGGCACCCGCTGGTCGGCCCGCTGGTGCTGTCCGGCGCGCTGTGCGAGCTGGGCCTGGCCGGTCCGATGAACGTCGGCATGGTGCTGCTCGCCGAGCGGCGCGGCTGGGGCGCGAGCGGCTACGGCTGGGTGATCGCCGCGTTCGGCGCCGGCGCCGCCCTCAGCGCGGCGCTGCTGGCCGCCCGCGGGCGGATACGCCGGGCCGGGGCCGTGCAGATCGCGACGCTGCTGGTGGGGAGCGCGGCCCTCGGCCTCATCGGGATCTGGCCCGCGCTCGCCGCCGCGGCCGCCACCGCGTTCGTGGCCGGGCTGGTCTGCGGGGTGTGCGGGGGGCTCGCGACCGCGCTGATCCAGACCGCCACCGCACCCGGCTACCTCGGCCGGGTCACCTCCGTGATGAGCCTGACCGGATTCGGGCTCGCTCCGCTGGCCTACCCGCTCTTCGCCGCCGCCGCGGGCGCGCTGGGGCCCTCGCCGGTCTTCCTGGCCAGCGCCCTGCTCGCGGCCGTCGGCGGCGCGTTCACGGCCTTCCTGCCGGCCGTGCGGACCGCCGAGCTCCCCTGACGCCGCCGGGCGGTCAGACGCCGAGTTCCGCGACCGCCGCCTTGCCCACCGCGTCGGCCTCGCCCTCCGCCGTGACGTCCGCGACCGTCTGCCGCCCGAAGGCGTACATCGTCAGCTCGGCCGGTTCGCCGGTGACGGTCACGACGGGCGAGCCGCGGTGCGCCACCACCGTCTGGCCGTCCGGGCGACGCAGCACCAGGCCGACGGGGGAGCGGCGGCCGAAGATCCGGGCGGCGCGCTCCAGCCGCTTCCACAGTGCGTCCGCGAAGACCGGGTCGATCTCCCGCGGGGTCCACTCGGGCGCGGCGCGCCGCACGTCCTCGGTGTGGACGTAGAACTCCACCGTGTTGGACGCCTCGTCCAGCTGCTTGAGGGCGAACGGCGACAGCCGCGGCGGCCCCGTCCTGATCAGCCGGATCAGCTCGGCGTACGGGCGCTCCGCGTACTCGCGGCGGACCCTTTCGAGCCGGTCCGCGAGTCGCGGCACGACCAGGCCGGCCGCCGCGTCGCCGCGGCGTTCGCGTACGACGACATGGGCGGCAAGATCCCGGGTCGTCCAGTTCCCGCAGAGGGTCGGCGCGTCGGGCCCGGAAGCCTCCAGCAGGTCGGCGAGGAGCAGACGTTCACGCTGTGCATGGGTCGTCATGGCGCCAGGTTAGAACCCCGGCGCCGCTCCCGCCCGCTCCTCGCGACCGGCGCGTTACTTCATTTCCCGGCGCTACGCCAGCTTCTTGGTGAGCTTCTTGCCGTTGGTCCCGTCGTTGATGCTGAGCGCGCAGGTGACCGTCTTGCGGCCCTGGATCTCGTACGTCACCAACTGCGGGTAGAGCACGTACTCGTAGTACTCCTTGCCGTCCGCCGGCGCGTGCGCCTTGGCGTCGGCCTTGCACAGGTCGAATGCCTTGTCCTGGATGTCCTGCTCGGAGGCGAAGGTCCCGGACAGCGTCTTGGTGGCGACCGACTGCGCGTCGTGCGGCGTCGTGCAGGACACGACCTGCACCTCGTCGATGGTGTGCGTCATCGACGGGGCGTTGAAGCACTTGCCCGGGTCGACCACGATGTACGCGATGTCCTGGGAGTCCGACGCGGACGGGTCCGGCTCGTCGGAGCTGTCGTCGCTCGGGAGGTCGGTCGGCAGGTCCAGGCTCGGGAAATCGGTGGGCAGGCTGAACGTCGGTGACGGGATGTCCGTCGGCAGATGCGTCGCGGTCGGCATCGATATCGACGTCGTGTCCTTCGCGCTCGGCTTCTTGTCGCCGTCGCCACCGCCCGCTGCGACCGCGATGCCGATGATGGCGCCGACGACCACGACCGCGCCGACGGCTATCCAGACGTTGCGCTTGGTGTTGTTCGGCGGCGGGGGCGGCGGGAATCCGCCGGGCCCGTAACCGCCCTGCCCGAAGCCGCCGCCCTGCGGAGGGCCGCCGTAGCCGCCGCCCTGCGGGGGGCCGCCGTAGCCGCCGTCACCGGGGTAGCCGTAGCCCCCGCCGGGAGGGGCCGGTGGTCCGGGGGGCCCGGGCGGGCCGAAGCCGCCGCCCTGCTGCGGGTAGCCGTAACCGTCGTTCGGGGGCGGGGGAGGAGGCGGGCCGAAGCCCTGGGGCGGGCCGAAGCCGCCACCCTGGTCGGGGGGCGGCGGCGGGCCGTTGTGCGGAGGCGGAGGTGGAAAACCCATGCACGAAGGATGCCCCATACGGGTGACGGTCGCGAGTAACAACCCCGCGACAGCTTGGCTACAGCCAATCCGCTTATCCCCTTTGCCGGTTATCGATGCCGGTGCGCGCTTTCCGGGGCCTCGTGACGGTACGGATCCAGCCACTTCCGGCCGCGCACCCGGAGCCGGCCGCGTACCCCGGAAGGACCCGGTCCGGCATCCGGACACGTCATTTCCGCGCGCACCCCGAACGGCGGCATCATGGACCCCATGTCCCAGCTCGACCCCGCCGTCGCCGCCCGCCTCAAGCGCACCGCAGACGGCCTGGTGCCCGCCATCGCCCAGCAGTACGACACCGGTGAGGTGCTGATGCTCGGCTGGATGGACGACGAGGCGCTGCACCGCACCCTGACCACCGGCCGCTGCACGTACTGGAGCCGCAGCCGCGGCGAGTACTGGACCAAGGGCGACACCTCGGGGCACGTCCAGCACGTCAAGTCCGTCGCGCTGGACTGCGACGGCGACACCGTGCTCGTCCGGGTCGACCAGGTCGGCGCCGCCTGCCACACCGGGGACCGCACGTGCTTCGACGCGGACGTCCTGCTGCCCGCACCGGGCCAGTAAGGTCTGCGGCCATGGACCTGGACACGTTCCGCAAGCTCGCGGTCGACCGCCGCGTCATCCCGGTCAGCCGCCGCCTCCTCGCGGACGGCGACACGCCGGTCGGGCTCTACCGCAAGCTCGCCGGCGAGCGGGTCGGCACCTTCCTGCTGGAATCCGCCGACACCAGCTCCAACAGCGGCGCCGGCGGCGGTTCCTGGTCCCGCTACAGCTTCGTCGGGGTGCGCTCGGCGGCGACGCTGACCGTACGCGACGGGCAGGCGCACTGGCTCGGCTCCCCACCGGTCGGCGTGCCCGTCGACGGCGACCCGCTGCAGGCGCTGCGCGCCACCGTCGAGGCGCTGCACACCCCGCGCGACCTCACGTCCGGTATGCCGCCCTTCACCGGCGGCATGGTCGGCTACCTCGGCTACGACATCGTGCGCCGCCTGGAGCGCATCGGCGACAGCACCCACGACCCGCTGGACCTGCCCGAGCTGACCATGCTGCTCACCTCCGACCTCGCGGTGCTGGACCACTGGGACGGCACGGTGCTGCTGATCGCCAACGCGATCAACCACAACGACGAGGACACCGGTGTCGACGAGGCCTACGCCGACGCCGTCGCCCGCCTCGACGCGATGCAGGCCGACCTCGGCCGGGCGCTCCCGCAGCCGCCCGCCGAACTGCCCGCGTCGGTCGACTTCCCCGTCAGCTGGGGCTTCGGCGGCCAGGAGTACCAGAGCGCGGTCGTGGACATCAAGGAGCGCATCCACGCGGGCGAGGCCTTCCAGGTCGTCGTCTCGCAGCGGATGACGACGGACTGCGTGGCGAGCGCCCTCGACGTCTACCGCGTGCTGCGCACCACCAACCCCTCCCCGTACATGTACCTGCTGCGGCTGGAGGGCTTCGACGTCGTCGGCTCCAGCCCCGAGGCGCTCGTCAAGGTCGAGGACGGGCAGGCCATGGTGCACCCCATCGCGGGCACCCGGCCGCGCGGCGCGACCCCGCAGGCGGACGCGGCGCTCGCCGAGGAGCTGCTCGCCGACCCCAAGGAGCGCGCCGAGCACCTGATGCTCGTCGACCTCGGGCGCAACGACCTGGGGCGGGTGTGCGAGCCGGGCAGCGTCGAGGTCGTCGACTTCATGTCGGTCGAGCGCTACTCGCACGTCATGCACATCGTCTCGACCGTGACGGGCCGGGTGGCCGAGAACCGCACCGCCTTCGACGTGCTCACCGCGTGCTTCCCGGCCGGCACGCTGTCGGGCGCGCCCAAGCCGCGTGCCATGCAGATCATCGAGGAACTGGAGCCCGTCCGCCGCGGCGTCTACGGCGGCTGCGTCGGCTACCTGGACTTCGCCGGGGACTCCGACACCGCGATCGCCATCCGCACCGCGGTGCTGCGCGACGGCGTCGCGTACGTGCAGGCGGGCGCGGGCGTCGTCGCCGACTCCGACCCGGAGGCGGAGGACACCGAGTGCCGCAACAAGGCGGCGGCGGTGCTGCGCGCGGTCGCGATCGCCAACCACATGACGCGCGCGGCCCGGGCGTCGCAGCCCTCGTAGCGGATCCCTCTCACGGATGCCGGGGGGCGGGCCGTCACGCCCGCCCCGCCCCCCGGCCGTTCTGTCAGCCGGTCAGCCGGTGGAGGCGGTCGGGCCGTTCGGGGTGCCGATGCCGGTCGGGCCGTCGTAGCCGACCGCGCCCGTGCAGAGGTACGAGCCCGCGCACTCGCCGTTCGTGCCGCTCCGCACGTCGTTGAGCGCCTCGCCGTGCGTGTACGGGAAGGACACCGGGTAGGAGCCCTCGGACCCGGTGAGGGGGTGTGGGAGCGGCTTGTCCCGGTCTGCGCGTTCCGCGCCGCCGCGGGCCCCGGTCGCCGGTACCACCCGGCGGCAGGGGATAGTGGTGGGGTGACCTCCGTCCCGCGCCAGTCCGCCGCCGAAGAAACCGCCGCCGACGCCTCCGCCCCTGCCGCCGGGTCCGCGCCGGACGCCGCCGTGCCCGCGGGCGGCGACGTGTCCGCGTCCGCCGCCGTGCCCGCGGGCGGCGACGTGTCCGCGTCCGCGGAGGACCGCGCCGCGGCCGCGCGGCGCGCCGGGTTGCGCACCCTCGGCGTCGCACTGCCGGCGGGGGCGCTCGGGGCGAGCCTGGTGCTGGTCGCCGCGAGCAAGACCTGGTCGCGCGGCTACGCCGCCTTCGGCGAGACCAACCTCCCCGTGCACGCCAGCGGCACGGACACGACCGCGCTCCCCGGCGGGCTCGCCCTCGTGGGGCTGGCCTCGCTCGTCGCCGTCTTCGCCGTCCGCCGTACCGGCCGCTACATCGTCTCCGCCCTGCTCGCGCTCACCGGCCTCGGCACTGTGGCGGCCACGCTCGCCCGGCGCGGCAGCCACGCGGCAGTGAACGAGGCCGCCGCCTCCACCGCGGGCCTCGCGCACGACACCGCCCGGCACGTCACCACGACCGGCTGGCCCTTCGTCTCCGTCGCCGGCGGCCTGCTGCTGCTCGCCGCCGGGCTGCTCGCGCTGCGGTACGGCCCGTCCTGGCCGGCGATGTCCAGCCGCTACGACGCCCCGGGAGCCGCCCGCCCCGCCCGTACCCGGGCCACCGCCGCGGCCCGCCGCCCCGCGCCCGTCGACCCCGACCGCGCGGAGGACCTGTGGAAAGCCCTGGACCGCGGCGAGGACCCGACCGGGCCCGCCGCCTGAGACCGGCACCACACCCCGGCGCGCCCACCCCGCTGCACGTTCCGCCCCCGATACGCGCAACAATGGGGGCGGAGCAGGAGGCGAAGGTCGCCCCCGAGTGTGAGCATCAGGGAGTTCTTCATGGCGGCCCACTACGACCACGGACACACCCCGGCCGCCTGGACCGGCGTGATCATCTCCTTCGTCGGCTTCTGCGCCGCCGGTGTCTTCATCGTGGCCGCGGACCCGGTCCCGTTCTGGATCAGCATGGGCGTCACCCTGCTCGGCCCGGTGGTCGGCGGCATCATGAAGTCCATGGGCATGGGCCGCAAGACGCAGGTCACCGTGCCGGCGACGACGAGCGAGCGCGGCGAGCGCGAGCAGGCCGCCGCGCACGCCTGACCCCTCCGGGGCTCCGCCCCGTCCCTCCTCCGGCGCAGCCGTTCCCCTCGCGGGGGACGGGCTGCGCCGCCGCGTTTTCCGCTGCGCAGGGGCTCGTGCCCCGAAGGGGCGCGTGGGGGTACCTTCCAGGCGAAGCTGCGGGGGAGAACTGCGCGAGCAACCACCCACCGGCCGGTGGTCCGGACGCGAGAGCAACTGCCCCTTCGGGCCGGTGACCACCCGCGCCCCGGTCGGGGCTGGGAGGTACGCCCACGCGCCCCTGAAAACGCTCACCCCCCAGCCCCGCCGCAGGCTGGAAACGCTCACCCCCCAGCCCCGCCGCAGGCTGAAAACGCTCAACCCGCGGCGCAGCCGCCACCTCATCACCCGTACGGAGGCTTCCGGGGTGCCGGCCCGCGAAGGGCGGGGGAGGATCGGCGGCGTGACCCACGCCGCGACCGCCGCTCCCACCCGCGTACGCGGCGGGATCGCCGTACCGCTCGGTGTGCTCGGCGCCGTCCTCGCCGGGTTCGGCTACGTCGCAGCCGTCGACCCGAACCAGCCCGGGCACTACCCCGTGTGCCCGCTGCTGCACTACACGGGCCTGTACTGCCCGGGCTGCGGCGGCCTGCGCGGCGCCCACGCGCTCGCCCACGGGCACCTCGGCACCGCGCTGGGCTGCAACGCGGCCGCGGTCGCCGGGTACGCCGTCTTCGCCGCCGTCTGGACGCTGTGGTTCCTCCGCGCGCTGCGCGGCCGGCGCTTCGACCCCGCCCTGCCCCCCGCCGCGCTCTACGCCGTGTGCGGGCTCCTGCTGGCCTTCACCGTGGTCCGGAACCTGCCCTTCGGGGCGGCACTCGCGCCCTGAACTTGCCCCGGGTTCTCGCAACCGGGGCAAGATTGTCCAGGTGGTGGGACCGCGGATCACCGGATGCGGGCTGCCGGGCACCTGCCCGATACCATCGTCGGAGTCGGTGGTCACCGCCTCCGGCCTGATCATTTCGCTGTACGGCCGGCCGAAAGGGAGCTGTCGCGTGAGTGTGCTCGACGAGATCATCGACGGAGTCCGTGCCGACCTCGCCGAGCGGCAGGCTCGCGTGTCCCTCGACGAGCTCAAGGAGCGCGCCGCCAAGGCCCGTGACGCGAAGGACGGCGTCGCGGCCCTCCGCGGCGACGCCGTGAAGGTCATCTGCGAGGTCAAGCGGTCCAGCCCGTCCAAGGGCGCGCTCGCCGCGATCGCCGACCCCGCGGGCCTCGCCGCCGACTACGAGGCGGGCGGCGCGGCGGTCATCAGCGTCCTCACCGAGCAGCGCCGCTTCGGCGGCTCCCTCGCCGACCTGGAGGCGGTCCGCGCCAAGGTCGACATCCCCGTCCTGCGCAAGGACTTCATCGTCTCCGCCTACCAGCTGTGGGAGGCCCGCGCCTACGGGGCGGACCTCGCGCTGCTCATCGTGTCGGCCCTCGACCAGCCCGCGCTCGTCTCGCTCATCGAGCGGGCGGAGTCGATCGGCCTCACCCCGATCGTCGAGGTGCACGACGAGGAGGAGGTCGCGCGGGCGGTCGACGCCGGCGCGCGCATCATCGGCGTGAACGCGCGCGACCTGAAGACCTTGCAGGTCGACCGCGGCAATTTCGGGCGCGTCGCGCCGGAGATCCCGGACCACATCGTGAAGATCGCGGAGTCCGGGGTCCGCGGGCCCCACGATCTCATCGCCTACGCGAACGACGGCGCTGACGCGGTGCTCGTGGGTGAATCGCTCGTCACCGGGCGCGACCCCCGCACCGCGGTCGCGGACCTCGTCGCCGCCGGCGCCCACCCGGCCTTGCGGCCCGGCCGCGACTGACCTCACCTCCGCCCCGCCGGGCATCCCGGCCCCCGCCGGGCGGGCGTTTTCGGCTGCTGCACAGGGCGGCGGGCGTTTCCAGGCCGCGGCCGCATCGTGGGGCACCCGTTTCAGGCGCGCGTGGGGGTACTTCCACGAGCCCCTCAAAAACGCTCGCCCCCCGCGGCAGGCGCACCCGGCGGCGTCGGGGCAGCCCCCCCGAAAAAAGCTCACCCGGCACGGTAAGGTGAAGCCCATGTCATTGGACGTACGGCTGGCGCGCGGATGCCGGCCCCGGGGGTGCCGGGCGCCGGCGCGCCGGGTGCTGGGGCGGCGCGTGCGGTACGTCATCGGGTGCGAGCCCGGCCAGGTGAACGGCAGGCGATGGCGCCGCGGCGCGACAGCAGCCGCACAAGCACGCCCTCACCGCCACCCGTAGCAGCCGCCGAGCCGCGGCGTACGCGTGCCGTTCCGTCACCGCGCCCCGCGGGGCAAGCGCATCCGGACCCGCGTCCGGACGAGTCGAGCCCCGCGCGCAGCGCGTACGTACACCTGACCAGGGGACACCCATGCCAGCAGAGCACGACTTCTTCCTCCCCGACCCGGAGGGTCAAATCCCCAGCGCCGAGGGCTACTTCGGCGCGTTCGGCGGCAAGTTCATCCCGGAGGCGCTGGTCGCCGCCGTGGACGAGGTCGCCGCCGAGTACGAGAAGGCGAAGGCGGACCCCGCCTTCGCCGCCGAGCTGAACGACCTCCAGGCCAACTACACCGGCCGGCCGAGCGCGCTCACCGAGGTGCCGCGGTTCGGCGCCGAGGCGGGTGGCGCGCGGGTCTTCCTCAAGCGCGAGGACCTGAACCACACTGGCTCGCACAAGATCAACAACGTGCTGGGCCAGGCCCTGCTCACCAAGCGGATGGGCAAGACCCGGGTCATCGCCGAGACCGGCGCGGGCCAGCACGGCGTGGCCACGGCCACCGCGTGCGCGCTCTTCGGCCTGGAGTGCACGATCTACATGGGCGAGGTCGACACGAAGCGGCAGGCCCTGAACGTGGCGCGGATGCGCATGCTCGGCGCCGAGGTGATCGCCGTCACCTCGGGCAGCCGCACGCTCAAGGACGCCATCAACGAGGCCTTCCGCGACTGGGTCGCCAACGTCGACCGCACCCACTACCTCTTCGGTACGGTCGCCGGGCCGCACCCCTTCCCGGCGCTGGTGCGCGACTTCCACCGGGTGATCGGCGTCGAGGCCCGCCGCCAGCTGCTGGAGCGCACCGGGCGGCTGCCCGACGCGGCGGTGGCCTGCGTCGGCGGCGGCTCCAACGCCATGGGCCTCTTCCACGCCTTCCTGCCGGACGCCGGCGTCCGGCTGGTCGGCTGCGAGCCGGCCGGCCACGGCGTGGCGAGCGGCGAGCACGCGGCGACGCTGACCGCGGGCGAGCCCGGCATCCTGCACGGCTCGCGGTCGTACGTGCTCCAGGACGACGAGGGCCAGATCACCGAGCCGTACTCGATCTCCGCCGGGCTCGACTACCCGGGCGTCGGCCCCGAGCACGCCTACCTCAAGGACACCGGCCGCGCCGAGTACCGCGCGGTGACGGACGACGCGGCCATGCAGGCGCTGCGGCTGCTGTCGCGCACCGAGGGCATCATCCCGGCCATCGAGAGCGCGCACGCGCTGGCCGGCGCGCTGGAGCTGGGCCGCGAGCTGGGCCCGGAGGCCCTGCTCCTGGTCAACCTCTCCGGGCGCGGCGACAAGGACATGGACACGGCGGCCCGCTACTTCGGGCTGTACGACACCGAGAGCGCTGAGGGGGCGGCCAAGTGAGCGGCACGATCGAACTGCTGGACAAGACGCTCGCGGACGCGAAGGCCGAGAACCGCGCCGCGCTGATCGCGTACGTCCCCGCGGGCTTCCCGACCGTCGACGGCGGCATCGAGACGATCAAGGCGGCCTTCGACGGCGGCGCCGACATCGTCGAGGTCGGGCTGCCGCACAGCGACCCGGTGCTGGACGGCCCGGTCATCCAGACCGCCGACGACATCGCGCTGCGCGGCGGCGTCCGGATCGCCGACGTGCTGCGCACGGTGCGCGAGGCGTACGCGGCCACCGGCAAGCCGGTGCTGGTCATGACGTACTGGAACCCGGTCGACCGCTACGGTGCCGAGCGCTTCGCCGCCGAGCTGGCCGAGGCGGGCGGCGCCGGGTGCATCCTGCCCGACCTGCCGGTCGAGGAGTCCGGGACGTGGCGGAAGGCGGCCGCCGAGCACGGTCTCGGGACGGTCTTCGTCGTCGCGCCCTCCAGCCGCGACGAGCGGCTGGCGCGCATCACCGAGGCGGGCTCCGGCTTCGTCTACGCGGCCTCGCTCATGGGCGTGACCGGCACCCGCGCGAGCGTCGGCGAGCAGGCGGCCGACCTGGTGCGGCGCACCCGCGCCACGACCGGCCTGCCGGTGTGCGTCGGGCTCGGGGTGTCGAACGCCGCGCAGGCCGCCGAGGTGGCGGGCTTCGCCGACGGCGTCATCGTCGGATCGGCCTTCGTCAAGCGCGTACTGGACGCCGGTGACGACCTGGCCGCCGGGCTCGCCGCCGTCCGCGCGCTGGCCGCCGAGCTGGCCGAGGGCGTACGCAAGCGGGCCTGACGATCACCCGGGGGAGCGATTCTTGTCACTCCCGCGAGCGAAAAACGGTGGGGGGAGGCGCTGGGCGCATCCCCCCACCGTTGCGCTGGGCGTGAGCGAACGCAATCGAGACGGAAAACGCAGCGCCCGCGAGGCCCTGCGCGAGCAGCGTGCCCGGGAGCAGGCCCGGCAGCGCCGCAAGCGGACCCTGATCGCCGTGGCGGTGGTGGCGGCCGTACTGGGCGTCGGGGCGGTGATCGGGGTCGTGGCCAGCAACCACGGCTCGGGCAGCGGCGCCCTCCCCGGCACCCCTGCTGCCGCGCCCAGCGGCGCCACCGGCGACAACAGCCTGGTGATCCCGGTCGGCGCCGCGGACGCGCCCTCGGTCCTGACGATCTACGAGGACTTCCGCTGCCCGGCGTGCGACGCCTTCGAGAAGCAGTTCACGCCCACCATCCACGCGCTGGAGGACAGCGGGCAGATGCGCACCGATTACCACCTGGTGACGCTCATCGACGGCAACCTCGGCGGCGACGGCTCGCTCAACGCCGCGAACGCCGCGGCCTGCGCCCAGGACGCCGGGAAGTTCCGCGCCTACCACGACGTCCTCTACGACAACCAGCCCGACGAGCAGGACGACAAGTTCGGCGACAAGGACACTCTGCTCTCCCTCGCCGAGAAGGTGCCCGGACTGAAGACGGCCGCCTTCACGTCCTGTGTGAACGACGGCACACACGACAACTGGGTGCGCAAATCCAACGACGCCTTCGGCAAATCCGGGTTCAACTCCACCCCGACCGTGCTGCTGAACGGCAAGAGCGTCTACGGCACCAGCCCCGCGCTCACCCCGGACAGCCTCAAGCAGAGGGTCGCGGACGCCAACAAGGGCAAGCCCGCCGGCACGGCGACGGCCTCCCCCGGCCCGACGGCGACGGCAACACCGACAGGGACCGCGAGCCCGTCGCCGTGAGCCGCCCCGGGCTCCGCGGGCACCGCCCCGGCGGTCACGCGGAGCCGCGGGGGCCCGACGCTGCGCGCCCGGCCGTTATCCAGACGTAGCCGGGCGGGCTGCCGTGTGCGCGTCCGGCACGGTAGCGTCGGACATTGCCATGGAACTCGCATTCATCCCCAGCCCCTCGCACGGCGTCGTCCACCTCGGACCGGTCCCGCTGCGCGGCTACGCGTTCTGCATCATCATCGGCGTCTTCATCGCCGTCTGGTACGGCAACAAGCGCTGGATCGCCCGCGGCGGCAAGGTCGGCACGGTCGCCGACATCGCCGTGTGGGCGGTGCCCTTCGGCCTCGTCGGCGGCCGGCTCTACCACGTGATCACCGACTACGAGCTGTACTTCACCGACGGCAAGGACTGGGTCGACGCCTTCAAGGTGTGGCAGGGCGGCCTGGGTATCTGGGGTGCCATCGCGATGGGCGCGCTGGGCGCCTGGATCGGCTGCCGCCGCCGCGGCATCGCTCTGCCCGCGTACGCCGACGCCATCGCGCCGGGCATCGCCCTCGCGCAGGCCGCGGGCCGCTGGGGCAACTGGTTCAACCAGGAGCTGTACGGCAAGCCCACCACGCTGCCGTGGGGCCTGAAGATCGACGCCGCGCACCGCCCGGACGCCACGCCGGACCTGGTCACGTACCACCCGACCTTCCTGTACGAGTCGCTGTGGTGCGTCGGTGTAGCGCTGCTGGTGATCTGGGCCGACCGCCGCTTCAAGCTCGGGCACGGGCGGGCCTTCGCGCTCTACGTGGCCGCGTACACGGTGGGGCGGTTCTGGATCGAGCACATGCGCGTCGACTACGCGCACCGCATTCTGGGCATGCGTCTCAACGACTGGACGGCGATCGTCGTCTTCGCCGCGGCCGTGGTGTACCTCGTGGTGTCGAGCAGGCTGCGGCCGGGCCGCGAGGCGGTCGTGGAGCCGGGCGCGGACGGTGCCGCGGGCATCAAGGCGGCCGACGTGACCGGCGGGGCCGGAGACGCGGGGGACGCCGGGAAGCCCGCCGCGGACGCCGAGGACGTCTCCGAGCCCGGGACCGAGGCCGGAGCGGGGGCCGACGAGGACACCGAAACCGCCGCCGAGCAGCCGGAAGAGGGCGCGGCGGAACCCGCCGGCAAGCCCGCCGCGGGCTAGTTTTCGCAGGTCAGGGCAGCCTTTCCTTGCTGGCGGAGGGCTGCCGCCCCCCGGTACGGTCGAATCTGTTTCCGGATTCCGCGGCCGTGCGGCCGCGCGGGGGAGGGGTGGACCGTATGACCAGCGCAGCCGTCGAGGACGCCGCCTCCGCCCCGTCCACCCCCTACCACGTACCCCACCACCAGCACCGGGACGTGTCCGGCGGCTGGCTTCGGCCCGCGGTCTTCGGGGCGATGGACGGCCTGGTGTCGAACCTCGCACTGATGACCGGCGTGGCCGGCGGCGATGTGAGTTCGCGCACCGTCGTCGTGACGGGTCTGGCCGGGCTCGCGGCCGGCGCCTTCTCCATGGCCGCCGGGGAGTACACCTCGGTGGCCTCGCAGCGCGAGCTGGTCGAGGCCGAGCTCGCGGTCGAGCGGATCGAGCTGGACCGGCACCCCGAGGACGAGCTGCGCGAGCTGGCCGCGCTGTACGTGTCGCGCGGCGTGGAGCCGGAGCTGGCGCACGAGGTGGCCCGGCAGCTGTCGAAGGACCCCGAGCAGGCGCTGGAGATCCACGCCCGCGAGGAGCTGGGCATCGACCCGGGCGACCTGCCGTCGCCGCTGGTGGCCGCGTCCTCGTCGTTCGTGTCCTTCGCGCTGGGCGCGCTGCTCCCCGTGCTGCCCTACCTGCTGGGCGCGGACGCCCTGTGGCCTGCGGTGCTGCTGGCGCTCGCCGGTCTCTTCGGCTGCGGCGCGGCCGTGGCGCGCGTCACGGCCCGGTCGTGGTGGTACAGCGGTCTGCGGCAGCTGGTCTTGGGTGCGGCGGCCGGTGGAGTTACCTTCGTACTGGGAAGCCTGATCGGCTCCGCCGTCGGCTGACCGAATTCCGTCCGCCGGCACACCCGTAACAAGTCTTGTGTTTCGTGGCCGTTTCAGTCAGCGCCACACCGGGCATCACTCGGTAACCCAACCGGCAGAGCTGCCAGGGCACCCCTCGGCATCGTCGGTAACCCCCGCGGTACGAGGACGGCCCGATATGGCCGCTCCACCCCTTCGGTATGTCCATATGGTGATACTGAGTATCCGGTTCTCGAACACTCGGCCATCATGTAACCTGCACGAAATCGCAGAGGGCCAACGTCGTCCCTGTTGCGCATGCCTGGAGACAGGCGATGCTTTCAAGCCAATGACGACGACGGGAGAGCCATGCGTTCGCGTTCCGCGTTCATGGACGGGCACCCCGCCCCGCAGGGGATGTACGACCCCCGCAACGAGCACGACGCCTGCGGCGTCGGCTTTGTGGCCACCCTCACCGGCGAGGCCAGCCATGCCCTCGTGGAGCAGGCCCTCACCGTCCTGCGCAACCTGGAGCACCGCGGAGCCACCGGCGCCGAGCCCGACACGGGTGACGGCGCGGGCATCCTGCTCCAGGTCCCTGACGCGTTCCTGCGCGACGCCGCCGGCTTCGACCTGCCCGCCGCCGGGCACTACGCGGTCGGCCTGGCGTTCCTCCCCGTCGAGCCGGACGACCGCGTCAAGGCCGTCGACGCCATCGAGCGCATCGCCGCCGAGGAGGGCCTGACCGTCCTCGGCTGGCGCGAGGTCCCGGTCGCCCCGGACATGCTGGGCTCCAGCGCCCGCGCCACCATGCCGTTCTTCTCCCAGCTCTTCGTCGCCGACGCCGACGGTGCCGCGAAGTCCGGCATCGAGCTGGACCGGCCTGCCTTCGTGCTGCGCAAGCGCGCCGAGCGCGAGGCCGAGGTCTACTTCCCGTCGCTGTCCGCGCGCACCCTCGTCTACAAGGGCATGCTCACCACCGGGCAGCTGGAGCCGTTCTTCCCGGACCTGTCCGACCGGCGCACCGCCACCGCCATCGCGCTGGTGCACTCGCGCTTCTCGACGAACACCTTCCCGAGCTGGCCGCTCGCCCACCCGTACCGCTTCGTGGCGCACAACGGCGAGATCAACACCGTCAAGGGCAACCGCAACTGGATGCGCGCCCGCGAGTCGCAGCTGGCCAGCGAGCTGTTCACCGGCGACCTGGAGCGGATCTACCCGATCTGTACGCCCGGCGCGTCCGACACCGCGTCCTTCGACGAAGTCCTCGAGCTGCTGCACCTCGGCGGCCGCTCGCTGCCGCACAGCGTGCTCATGATGATCCCCGAGGCGTGGGAGAACCACGAGTCGATGGACCCCGCCCGGCGGGCGTTCTACCAGTACCACTCCACGCTCATGGAGCCGTGGGACGGCCCGGCGTGCGTCGCCTTCTCCGACGGCTCCGTCGTCGGCGCGGTCCTGGACCGCAACGGTCTGCGCCCCGGCCGCTACTGGGTCACCGACGACGGCCTGGTCGTCCTCGCCTCCGAGTCCGGCGTGCTGGACATCGAGCCCTCCCGCATCGTGCGCAAGGGCCGGCTGCAGCCGGGCCGGATGTTCCTCGTCGACACGGTCACGCACCGTATCGTCGAGGACGACGAGATCAAGGCCGAGATGGCCGCGCAGAACCCGTACGCCGACTGGCTGGACGCCGGCCTGATCGACCTGGCCGACCTGCCCGAGCGCGAGCACATCGTGCACACCCACGCCTCGGTCACCCGCCGCCAGCAGACCTTCGGCTACACCGAGGAGGAGCTGCGCGTCCTGCTCGCGCCCATGGCGCGCACCGGCGCCGAGCCGATCGGCTCGATGGGCACCGACACGCCGATCGCGGCGCTGTCCGACCGGCCGCGGCTGCTCTTCGACTACTTCACCCAGCTCTTCGCGCAGGTCACCAACCCGCCCCTGGACGCGATCCGGGAAGAGCTGGTCACCTCGCTGATCTCCACGATCGGCCCGTCCGGCAACCTGCTGGAGCCCAGCCCGGCGTCCTGTCGCAACATCACGCTGCCCTTCCCCGTGATCGACAACGACGACCTGGCCAAGCTCATCCACGTCAACGCCGACGGCGACATGCCCGGCCTGAAGGCCGCCACGCTCTCCGGCCTCTACCGGGTCACCGGCGGCGGCGAGGCGCTGGCCGCCCGGCTCGCCGAGATCTGCGCCGAGGCGGACGCCGCGATCGAGGACGGCGCCCGGCTGATCGTGCTGTCCGACCGGCACTCCGACGCCGAGCACGCGCCGATCCCGTCGCTGCTGCTCACCTCCGCGGTGCACCACCACCTCATCCGCACCAAGCAGCGCACCCAGGTGGGCGTGCTGGTCGAGGCCGGCGACGTCCGTGAGGTCCACCACGTCGCGCTCCTGATCGGCTACGGCGCCGCGGCCGTCAACCCGTACCTGGCCATGGAGTCCGTCGAGGACCTGGTCGCCGCGGGGACCTTCCTGGACGGCATCGAGCCCGAGGCCGCGATGCGCAACCTCATCAAGGCGCTCGGCAAGGGCGTCCTGAAGGTCATGTCCAAGATGGGCATCTCCACCGTGGCCTCCTACCGCGGTGCCCAGGTCTTCGAGGCCGTCGGCCTGGACAGCGACTTCGTGGACACCTACTTCCACCTCACCGACACCAAGATCGGCGGCGCGGGCATCGACGTCGTCGCCGCCGAGGTCGCCGCCCGGCACGCCAAGGCCTACCCGGTCTCCGGCATCCAGGCCGCGCACCGCCGGCTGGAGATCGGCGGCGAGTACCAGTGGCGCCGCGAGGGCGAGCCGCACCTGTTCGACCCCGACACGGTCTTCCGGCTGCAGCACGCCACCCGCACCCGGCGCTACGACATCTTCAAGCAGTACACCGGCCGGGTGAACGAGCAGTCCGAGCGCCTCATGACGCTGCGCGGCCTGTTCGGCCTGTCCTCCGACCGGCAGCCCGTGCCGCTGGACGAGGTCGAGCCGGTCTCCGAGATCGTCAAGCGCTTCTCCACCGGCGCGATGTCGTACGGCTCGATCTCCCGCGAGGCGCACGAGACGCTCGCCATCGCGATGAACCAGCTCGGCGGCAAGTCCAACACCGGCGAGGGCGGCGAGGACCCGGACCGGCTGTACGACCCGGCCCGGCGCAGCGCCATCAAGCAGGTCGCCTCCGGCCGCTTCGGCGTCACCTCGGAGTACCTGGTCAACGCGGACGACATCCAGATCAAGATGGCCCAGGGCGCCAAGCCCGGCGAGGGCGGCCAGCTGCCCGGCCACAAGGTCTACCCGTGGGTCGCCACCACCCGGCACTCCACCCCGGGCGTCGGCCTGATCTCCCCGCCGCCGCACCACGACATCTACTCCATCGAGGACCTCGCCCAGCTGATCCACGACCTGAAGAACGCCAACCCGAAGGCGCGCATTCACGTCAAGCTGGTCTCCGAGGTCGGCGTCGGCACCGTCGCCGCGGGCGTCAGCAAGGCGCACGCCGACGTGGTGCTGATCTCCGGCCACGACGGCGGCACCGGCGCCTCGCCGCTCACCTCGCTCAAGCACGCGGGCGGCCCCTGGGAGCTGGGCCTGGCCGAGACGCAGCAGACGCTGCTGCTCAACGGGCTGCGCGACCGCATCGTCGTGCAGACCGACGGCCAGCTCAAGACCGGCCGCGACGTCGTCATCGCCGCGCTGCTCGGCGCCGAGGAGTTCGGCTTCGCGACCGCGCCGCTGGTCGTCTCCGGCTGCGTCATGATGCGGGTGTGCCACCTGGACACCTGCCCGGTCGGCGTCGCCACGCAGAACCCGGTGCTGCGCGACCGCTTCTCCGGCAAGCCGGAGTTCGTGGTCAACTTCTTCGAGTTCATCGCCGAGGAGGTCCGCGAGCTGCTCGCCGAGCTGGGCTTCCGCAGCATCGAGGAGGCCGTCGGCCACGCCGAGGTCATCGACGCCGGCCGCGCCGTGGACCACTGGAAGGCCCAGGGCCTGGACCTCGCCCCGCTGCTGCACGTGCCGGACCTGCCCGAAGGCGCCGTCCGGCACCGCATCACCGAGCAGGACCACGGCCTGGCCAAGGCGCTGGACAACGAGCTGATCAAGCTCGCCGCCGACGCCCTGGACAGCGGCGCCCCGGTCCGCGCGCAGGTCGCCATCCGCAACGTCAACCGCACGGTCGGCACCATGCTCGGCCACGAGGTGACGAAGAAGTACGGCGGCGCGGGCCTGCCCGAGGGCACCATCGACATCACCTTCACCGGCTCCGCGGGCCAGTCCTTCGGCGCGTTCCTGCCCAAGGGCATCACCCTGCGGCTGGAGGGCGACGCCAACGACTACGTCGGCAAGGGCCTGTCCGGCGGCCGGGTCGTCGTCCGGCCCGACCGCGGCGCCGACCACCTCGCCGAGTACAGCACCATCGCGGGCAACACCATCGCCTACGGCGCCACCGGCGGCGAGCTGTTCCTGCGCGGCCGCACCGGCGAGCGGTTCTGCGTCCGCAACTCCGGCGCGACCGTCGTCTCCGAGGGCGTGGGCGACCACGGCTGCGAGTACATGACCGGCGGCCGGGCCGTCGTCCTCGGCCCGACCGGGCGGAACTTCGCGGCCGGCATGTCCGGCGGTATCGCCTACGTCCTGGACCTGGACCCGGCGGCCGTCAACCGCGGCATGGTCGAGATCGAGGCGCTGGACGCCGACGACATCACGTGGCTGCACGACGTGGTGCGCCGCCACGCAGAGGAGACCGGCTCCACGGTCGCCGAGCGGCTGCTCGCCGACTGGGGCGGCGCCCTCACCCGCTTCGGCAAGGTCATGCCGAGGGACTACAAGGCAGTGCTCGCCGCCAAGAACGCCGCCGAGCAGGCCGGACTCTCCGAGTCCGAGACCACCGCGAAGATGATGGAGGCGGCAAATGGCTGACCCCAAGGGCTTCCTCACCACCGGCCGCGAGGGCGCGCCCACCCGCCCGGTCGAGGAGCGCAAGCAGGACTGGAACGAGGTCTACGTCCCCGGCGGGCTGCTGCCGATCATCACCAAGCAGGCCGGCCGCTGCATGGACTGCGGCATCCCGTTCTGCCACAACGGCTGCCCCCTCGGGAACCTGATCCCCGAGTGGAACGACTACGCCTACCGCGAGGACTGGAAGGCCGCCTCCGAGCGGCTGCACGCCACCAACAACTTCCCGGAGTTCACCGGGCGGCTGTGCCCGGCGCCCTGCGAGTCGGCGTGCGTACTCGGCATCAACCAGCCGGCCGTCACCATCAAGAACGTCGAAGTCACCATCATCGACAAGGCGTGGGACGCCGGTGACGTCACGCCGCAGCCGCCCGAGCGGCTGTCCGGCAAGACCGTCGCCGTCATCGGCTCGGGCCCCGCAGGCCTGGCCGCCGCCCAGCAGCTCACCCGCGCCGGGCACACCGTCGCGGTGTACGAGCGGGCCGACCGCATCGGCGGACTGCTGCGCTACGGCATCCCCGAGTTCAAGATGGAGAAGCGGCACATCAACCGGCGCATCGAGCAGATGCGCGCGGAGGGCACCAAGTTCCGCACCGGCGTGCAGATCGGCACCGACCTGGACGCGGCGAAGCTCGCCAAGCGGTACGACGCCGTCGTCATCGCGGCCGGCGCGACCGTCTCCCGCGACCTCCCCGCCGAGGGCCGCGAACTGGCCGGCGTGCACTACGCCATGGAGTACCTGCCGCTGGCCAACAAGGTGCAGGAGGGCGACTTCGTGACGTCCCCCATCACCGCCGAGGGCAAGCACGTCGTGGTCATCGGCGGCGGCGACACCGGCGCGGACTGCGTGGGCACCGCCCACCGCCAGGGCGCGCTGTCGGTCACCCAGCTGGAGATCATGCCGCGCCCCTCCGACGACCGCCCCGCCGGCCAGCCCTGGCCGACGATGCCGGCCGTCTACAAGGTCACCTCCGCGCACGAGGAGGGCGGCGAGCGGGTCTACTCGGTCAACACGGTGAAGTTCACCGGCGACGCCGATGGCAACGTCCGCGAGCTGCACCTGGTCGAGGTCGTGTTCCAGGACGGCAGGTTCGTCCCCCAGGAGGGCACCGAGCGCGTCATCCCGGCCGACCTGGTCACCCTCGCGATGGGCTTCACCGGCACCGACCAGTCCAACGGCCTGGTCGACCAGCTCGGGCTCCAGCTCGACGCCCGCGGCAACATCGCCCGTGACGCGAACTACGCGACCAACGTCGACGGCGTCTTCGTCGCCGGCGACGCGGGCCGCGGCCAGTCCCTCATCGTCTGGGCCATCGCCGAGGGCCGCTCCGCGGCGAAGTCGGTCGACGCGTACCTGACCGGACTCCCCTCGGCCCTCCCCTCCCCGATCCGCCCGACGGACCGGCCCCTGACCGTCTGACGGTCCCCCGCCTGTCCCGCACAACGACGTGCGGTGCAGTAACACCACAGCGCCCACCCTTCCCCGACCACGGAGGTGGGCGCTGTGCGTTGTTTCCGGGGGCGCTGCGGGGGGCGTGGTGCGGTGTCCCGCGCGACCGGCCCCTCACCGGCAGAAGACCGCGACGCCTACCGCAAGAGGCACCCCCGGAAGCGGCCCCCGAAAAGCAGAAGCTCACGTGTCGAGCGCCAGCTCCGCCCCGCACAGCGTGCACCTGGCCCGCACCCGGCCCCGGCAGGGCAGGCGGAGGCGCTGGAAGCAGTGCGGGCAGGGGAAGGAGACCTTGACGCCCGAGGGGTCGGAGGAGAAGGCGTACCCCGGGCCGGAGGCCAGGGCGCGGCGGTCGCGGGTGTAGCGGCGGCGGGCGGTCCAGCCCGCGGCGGCGAGGGGGGCGGCGCGCAGGTCCTCGATGTGGCGGTCGCGGCCCGCGCGGTAGGCGTCGACGGCCTGCGGGGAGCGGAACCACGGCTCGGGGTCCTCCGCGAAGGCCGCGCCCCGCTTGGCGAGGACGTAGCCGAACTCCTCCGGCGTGAGGTAGCCCAGCTTGTACGCGGCCCGTGTGACCCGGTCGCCGACGACCGCCGCGTCCTCGCGGTATGCGTCGAGCAGCAGCCACCCCGCCCCGAGGTACGTGGCAGCGGTGTCCGTGAGGATCTCGTTGTCGCGGGTGCCGGGCAGCGAGAGCCCGAGCCGGTGCAGGTAGACGTGCATGACCTCGTGCGCGAGGGCCGCGGCCACGTCCCGCCGGTCGGCCTTGAACCGGGCGTGCAGCTCGATGAAGTACTCGGGCCCGGCGGCCAGTTCGACGTTCCCGGCGTGGACCATGTCGCGGAAGCTCACGACCATCCGCGCGTCCGGCAGCCGGAAGTGCTGCACCATCACCTTCGCGACGCGCTGCACGCCGAGGTAGAGGTCCTCCTCCGCGGGGAACGCGGCGAGTTCGGGGTGCACGCTGGCGGCGAAGCGCCGTACGCCGTCCCCGGAGAGCCGCCGGTGGAGCGCGGCGAGCGCGGTCCGTACGGTGTCCAGGTGCGGGAAGCCGTGCACGATCGGCCCGCCCCCCGTGCCCTGCTCCGTCTCCTCGGCGTACCCGGCCATGGCCACCTCCCCCTACGCCGACGAGCCTACGCGCCGGAGCACCGCGGCGCTTACCGGGCGGCGGCCCGGTAGGGCAGCATGAGCCGCATGCCTGTTCTGACCCACGCCGAGGCCGAGACCCGTGCCCGCGACCTGACCGTCATCCACTACGCGCTCGACCTCGACCTCACCCGCGGGGACGAGGTGTTCGGCTCGACGGCCGTGATCCGGTTCGAGGCCCGGCGCGACTGCGACACCTTCGCCGAGATCCGCCCCGCCGCCCTGCGCCGCGTCGTCCTCGACGGCCGCGCGCTCGACCCGGCGCTGCTGGACGACAACCGGCTGCCGCTGGCGGGCCTGGCCGCGGGCGAGCACGAGCTGACGGTCGAGGCGGACATGCCGTACTCGCGCACCGGCGAGGGCATGCACCGCTTCACCGACCCGGCGGACGGCGAGGCATACGTCCACAGCCAGCTGTTCATGAACGACATGCAGCAGGTCGCCGCGTCCTTCGACCAGCCGGACCTGAAGGCGGTCTTCGACGTCACCGTGACCGCCCCGCCCCAGTGGACGGTGCTCGGCAACGGCGTCGCGACCCGTACCGCGCCGGGCCGCTGGCAGCTCGCGACGACCCCGCCGCTGGCGACGTACTTCGTGGCGGTCGCCGCCGGGCCGTGGCACTCGGTGCGCACCGAGCACGCCGGGCTGCCGTTCGGCCTGCACTGCCGCCGCTCGCTCGCGCCGCACCTGGACCGGGACGCGGCCGCGCTGTTCGACATCACCCGTCGCTGCTTCGACCGCTACCACGAGCTGTTCGACGAGCCCTACCCGTACGACTCCTACGACCAGGCGTTCGTGCCGGAGTTCAACGCGGGCGCGATGGAGAACCCCGGGCTCGTCACCTTCCGCGAGGCGTACCTGCCGCGCTCGGCGGTCACGCCCGCCGAGGAGCAGTTCCGCGCGGTGGTGATCGCGCACGAGATGGCGCACATGTGGTTCGGCGACCTCGTCACGCTGCGCTGGTGGGACGACATCTGGCTGAACGAGTCCTTCGCCGAGTACATGGGCTTCCAGGTGCTCTCGGAGGCGACGTCCTTCACGGGCACGTGGACGGACTTCGCCGTCGCCCGCAAGGCGTGGGGCTACGACGCCGACCAGCGGCCCTCGACGCACCCGGTCGCGCCCGACCCGGCGGACGTGCCCGACACCGCGTCCGCGCTCAACAACTTCGACGGCATCTCGTACGCCAAGGGCGCCTCCGCGCTGCGGCAGCTCGTCACCTGGCTCGGCCCCAAGGCCTTCACCGCAGGGCTCAACACGCACTTCGCCCGGCACCGCTTCGGCAACGCCGACCTCGCCGACTTCATCGACTCCCTCGGCAGCGCGACCGACCGCGACGTCCCCGCGTGGGCCGCGGCCTGGCTGCGCACCTCGGGCGTCGACACCCTCACCCCCGACACGCCGCCCGGCGCGCCCGAGGGGTTCTGGCGGCTGGAGATCCGGCACCGCGGCACCCGCCCGCACCGCGTCGGCGTCGGACTGTACGACCGGGCCGTCGCCGACCCCGGCACGCTGGTGCTGCGCGAGCGCCTCACGGTGGACGTCGCCGCCGGGTCGGTCGGCGAGCACCACGACCTGTCCGGGCCGCGGCCCGACCTCATCCTGCTCAACGACGGCGACCTCACGTACACCAAGGTCCACTTCGACCCGCAGTCGTGGGAGACGCTGCGCGACACCCTCGGCGGGCTGCCCGACCCGCTCGGGCGGGCCGTCGCCTGGAACGCCGCGCGCACCCTCGTACGCGACGGGGGCCTGCCGCCCGCGGACTACCTCGCCCTTGCCGCCGCCCACCTGCCGGGCGAGCCGGAGCCCGCGATCGTCGAGGCCGTCCTCACCTTCGCCCGCACCCTGGTCGCCGACCGGTACCTCTCCCCGGACGCCCGCCCGGCGGCGCTGCGCACGCTGGGCGCGATCGCCCGGCAGCTCCTCGCGGCAGGCCTCGACGGCACGCGCCTGACCGCGACCCGCACGCTGGTCGACTGCGCGTACGACGAGGAGTCCGTGGCGGAGCTGCGCGGCTGGTACGACGGCGGCGAGATCCCCGGCGGCGCGCCGCTCGACCCCGAGCTGCGCTGGCGCATGCTGCTGCGGCTGGCCGTGCTCGGGGCGGCGTCGGCCGCCGAGATCGACGCGGCGCTGGCCGCCGACCCGAGCGCGACGGGCCTCGAGGGCGCCGCCCGCTGCCGCGCCGCCCTCCCCTCGGCCGAGGCCAAGGCCGCGGCGTGGGAGGCGATGTTCACCGACGACACGCTGTCGAACTACCTCTTCGCGGCCCACGCGCAGGGCTTCTGGCAGCCCGAGCACGCCGATCTGACCGCGGACTACGTGGCCCGCTACTTCGCGGACGCCCCGCCGCTCGCCGCCCGCCGCGGCACGGCGATCGCCTCGGAGGCGGGGAGGACGGCGTTCCCCTCGACGGCGGTCTCGACGCAGACCCTGGAGCTGGGCCGCGAGTGCCTCACCTCGACGGGCCTGACGCCCGCGTTGGCGCGGTCCCTGTCTGACCGCCTCGACGACCTGGCCCGCACCCTGCGCGTCCGCGGGGGCGCGGCCTGACTCCGCGGTGGGGGTGGCCCGAGTCGGCGCTCCGGGCTGCCCCTTCCGCCGAAGGCGGGTCCTTGCGGTGGGCGGGTGGCCGAGCGGGCAGTTCTCCCCCAGAGCTTCGCCTGGGAGAAACGCCCGCGCGCCCCTGAAACGAGTGCCCTCCCCCGCAGCAGCCCCCGCTGCAGGAACAACGGGTGCCCTCGCCCCGCACACATCACCCCCACCGGCAGGCAGCCGCCAACGATGCCGGAGGGGGACGGTGCGGGGTGCCCCCGCAGGAATGCGCATCGAGGCCCTTGCCGAATACGGGAGAGGTCGGACGCGCATTCCGAGGAGGTGCCCCGTGCCGGCCGGCACCCGACCCACACCGCACGGAGTGCGCGATGCCCCGCCGGGCAACCAAAGGGGCGCGTGGGGGCATCTCCCAGGCGAAGCCCTGGGGGAGAACTGCGCGAGCAACCCCCCACGCGCAGAAGGTCGCGTAAAGCACCTCCAGGCGCACCCCGGGGCGACCCGGATCAGCCCCCACGGGCGAAAGAGCGCGGGCACCACCGCAAAACGCACCGCGCAGCGAACCGTACCGCCGCACGCAGTGGCTCGTTGGGCTCTCCGGGAGAGAGGACGGGTCCAGATGGAGATGCCCGCGCTGGCCGGAGGCCGGCACGGGGCCGCGGAACTGCGGCCGCTGGTCGAGACGGTGCTGGCAGCGTTGGAGGAGGGCGCGGCGGCGCGGGGCGGGCCGGTGCCGGCCGGGGGGCCGGGGGAGACGGCGCGGCGGGTCGCGGGGGCGATGGGGCGGCCGATGCAGGGGCACGGGACGGGCGCGCACGAGGCGCTGCACACGCTCGTACGGGAGATGGCGCGGGGCGCGGCGGACCCGGCGGACGCGTACTGCGCCGCCCATCTGCACTGCCCGCCCCTCGCGCTCGCGGCAGCCGCGGAACTGGGGGCGGCGGCGCTGAACCCGTCGCTGGACTCCTGGGACCAGGCGCCCGCGGCGACGGAGATCGAGGGGCGGGCCGCGGCGGTGCTGGGCGCGCTGGTCTACCCGGACCTGCCCGCGCCGGACGCGCTCATGACCACCGGCGGTACGGAGTCGAACCAGCTCGCCCTGCTGCTGGCCCGGGAGCGGGCGGCGGGGGGCCCGCGCGTGCAGGTGGTGTGCGGGGCCAACGCGCACCACAGCGTGCAGCGCGCGGCCTGGCTGCTGGGCCTGCCCAAGCCGATCGCCGTGGACACGCCCGCGGGCGTGCTGGACCCGGCAGCGGTGGACGCCGCCCTCGACGAACTGCCCGGCCGCGCCCTGCTCGTCGCGACCGCGGGAACGACGGACACCGGGGCCATCGACCCGCTGCCGCAGCTCGCCCAGACCGCCGCGCGGCACGGCGCGGAGCTGCACGTGGACGCGGCCTACGGCGGGCCGCTGCTCTTCAGCCGGCACGAGGCGGGCAAGCTCGACGGGCTCCAGTCGGCGGTCTCCGTCACCCTCGACCTGCACAAGCTGGGGTGGCAGCCGGTCGCCGCGGGCCTGCTGGCCGTGCCGGACGGCGCCGCCCTGCGCCCGCTCGGCCACCAGGCCGACTATCTGAACGCCGCCGACGACACCGAGGCCGGCATGCCCGACCTGCTGGGCCGCTCGCTGCGGACGACCCGCCGCCCGGACGTGCTCAAGATCGCCGTCACGCTGCGGGCGCTCGGCCGCGAGGGCATGGCGGCCCTGGTCGACGCGGTGTGCGGGCACGCCCGGGAGCTCGCCGCGGCGGTGGAGCGCCACCCGGACCTGGAGCTGTACGCGCAGCCCACGATCAGCACCGTCCTCTTCCGCCCCGCGGGCGCCGGCGACGAGCAGGTGGCGGCGCTGCGCCGGGAGCTGATGTACGAGGGCCGGGCGGTACTCGGCCGCGCCACCGTGGACGGCCGGCTGTGGCTCAAGGCGACCCTGCTCAACCCGCACATCCGCCCGCAGGACCTGGACGCCCTGCTCCGCCTGGTGACCGACGCGCACACCCGGCGGGCGCAGGAGCTGTCCTGACCCGCCGGGCGCTGCACCACGGAAGGAAGGCCCAGTCCGATGAACGCCCCGACCCCGCAGCCCGCGGAGCCCGACCCCACCCCCGGCCCGCACCGGGCCGCGCCCCCCGAGCCCGCGCCCCCCGGGCCCGCCGCCCTCGCCCCGCCCGCGCCGGACCGGCCCCCGTACGCCGCCCCCGCCCCCGAGTACGCCGCGGCCCCGCAGCAAGCCCCTGACCAGCAAGCCCCCGACCAGCCGACAGACCAGCCGGCCCCCGACCAGGAAGACCCCGAGCCCTTCGACCTGCTCGGGATCGGGGTCGGGCCCTTCAACCTCTCGCTCGCCGCCCTCGCCGACGCCGTACCGGGCCTGACCGCCGCCTTCTACGACCAGCGCCAGGCCTTCCACTGGCACCCGGGGCTGCTGGTGGACGGCGCCACCCTGCAAGTGCCCTTCCTCGCCGACCTGGTGACCCTCGTCGACCCGGCGAGCCGCTGGTCGTTCCTGAACCACCTCAAATCCCGCGAGCGGCTCTTCCCCTTCTACTTCGCCGAGCGCTTCCACATCCACCGCGCCGAGTACGACGCCTACTGCCGCTGGGTCGCCGACGCCCTGCCGTCCACGCACTTCGGGCAGCAGGTCGACACGGTCCGCTGGGATCCGGGGCACGCCCGCTTCGAGGTCGACCACACCCAGCTCGACGCACGCGGCGAGGCCGAGGCGCTGGGCCGCACGTACGCCCGGCACCTGGTGCTCGGCGTAGGCACCGCCCCGTACGTCCCCGAGCCGCTGCGGCCGCTCGCGGAGGCGCCGACCGTGCCCGTCGTGCACTCGGCGGAGTACGTCCCGCAGCGCGAGCGGCTGCTCGCGGCCGAGCACGTCACGGTGATCGGCTCGGGGCAGTCCGGCGCCGAGGTCTTCCTCGACCTGCTGCGGTCGCGGCCGGTGGGGCGGGAGGCGATCACCTGGCTGGCCCGTACCCCCGCGTTCGCGCCGATGGAGTACAGCCGGCTCGGCCTGGAGCACTTCACCCCGGATTACACGCGGTACTTCCACGCCCTGGCCGAGCCGGTGCGCGACGGGCTCCTGCCGCGGCAGTGGCAGCTGCACAAGGGCATCGACACCGAGACGATCACCGCGATCCACGACGAGCTCTACCGCCGCACCCTCGACGGCGGCTGGCCGGACGCGGTGCTCACGCCCGGGGTGAGCGTGCGCACGGCCGGGCGGATCGGCACCACCGCGATCGAACTGCACCTGGAGCACCCCGAGCAGGGCACCCGCAGCCGGCTGGTGACCAACGCCGTGGTGCTGGCGACCGGCTACCGCGAGCGCCCGCTCGACCAGCTGCTCGCCCCGCTGGAGGACCGGCTGCTGCGCGACGCCTCGGGCCGGCCGCGGGTGGACGCGCGGCACCGGCTGGAGCTGGACCGTTCGGTGACCGGCCGGATCTACGTGCAGAACGCCGAGCGCCACACCCACGGCGTCGGCGCCCCGGACCTGGGCCTGGCCGCGTGGCGCTCGGCGGTGATCCTCAACGACCTGACCGCGCTGCTGGCCGGCACCGAGTACTACCCGCTGCCGGCCAGGACCGCCTTCACCACGTTCGGCCTCGGCGACCCCGCCCGCACCCGCGCCGGGGGAGGGGCCGCCGGGGCGGAGTCGGCTATGCGAACACCGGCACTCCGGCGCGGGTGAGCCGCCACTGGTCGGCCGGGAAGGACGCCGGGTCGATGCCGCCGTGCGCCCGGACCCACGCGATGATCGTGTTGCGGATCTCGTCGGAGTTGGACCACACCGACTGCGCCGCGGCCACGTGCGGGTAGTTGCTGCCGCCGCTGGAGCGGTAGTTGTTGACGGCGAGCACGAACTGCGCCGCCGGGTCGACCGGCTGCCCGCCCGCGGTGAGGTTCACGATGCGCGAGCCGGCCGGCTGGGCGATGTCGATGTCGTACGACAGCCCGCTGAGCACGTCGTAGCTGAAGTCGGGCGTGTTGTTGGCGTTGGTGAGCTTCGCCGGGTCGACGGGCGCGTCCGGCGCGGTCTGCACGAAGTAGGCCGCGGACCACTCCAGGTAGTCCTTGACCTGGGCGCCGGTGAGGATCTTGGCGTCCAGGGTGTTCTCGTAGACGTACAGGCCCGCGACGTCCCGCAGCGAGACCTGGCCGGCCGGGATCGCGGCGGTGCGGGAGAAGGGCGAGGCCTCGGAGATCACCGGCAGGTCGGCGTACTGGGTGCCCGCCAGCGCGGCCTTGACGGTGTCGGCCTGGACCAGGTTGAGGAAGTCGATGATCGGCGTGTCCTTGTACGTGGACTGCGCCGCGGACATCGCGACGGTGCAGGTGCCGATGATCTGGTTGACATAAGCGACGACCTTCTGGTGCTCGTCCCGGACCAGGCGCGCCACCTGCGGGTCCTCGGCGACGGTGTTGGCGTTGCGCACCTCGGCGGTGACCGAGGAGACGTGCCAGCGGCCGCGCTCGAAGGTGAGGTCGATGTCGAAGACCGACAGCCGCATGCCCCAGTACAGCGGCTCGGACAACACGACGGTCTTCCCGGTCTCCTCGTTGACGACCAGGGTCTGCGGCCGCTCGACGTGGGTGTGGCCGACCAGGATCGCGTCGATGCCCGGCACCTGCGCGGCGACCTGCGAGGACGCGTTCTCCGGGTAGGGCACGGCGTCGCCGTACGTGGTGCCGCCGTCCAGGCCCGAGTGGTCGGTGCAGATCACCACGTCGCAGCCGAGGGCCCGCAGCTTCGGGACGTATACCTTCGCCTGCTCCACCAGGCCCGGGAAGGCCATCTTGCCCTGCACGTTGGCCTTGTCCCACACCGCGATGCCGGGGTTGGTCAGGCCCAGGATCCCGACCTTGACCGGCGGCAGGCCCGGTACCTTCAGCTCCTTGACCAGGTAGGGCGGGAAGGCGGGCTTGAGCGTCTTGGCGTCGACGGCGTTGGCGGCCAGCAGCGGGAAGTCGCACTGTTCCTGGAAGGCGCGCAGCAGCGGGATGCCGTAGTTGAACTCGTGGTTGCCGAGCGCGGCGGCGTCGTACTTCATGTGGTTCATGGCCAGCGCCATCGGGTGCTGCGGGCCCGTGCGCGCGCCGGTGATGGGCTCCACGCGGGCGAAGTAGTACGACAGCTGGGTGCCCTGGATGATGTCGCCGGCGTCGATCAGCAGCGTGCGGTCGTGGCCCTTCTCGGCGCGGGCCTGCTCGACGAGGGTGGCGATCTTGGCGAGGCCGACGTCGTTGTGGGTGGCGTCGTCGTACTCGGCGTTCGTGAAGTAGTCCCAGTTCAGGGCATGGCCGTGCAGGTCGGTGGTGCCGAGGACGCGCAGCCCGAAGGTCTTCTGCCGCCCGTGGCCCTCGCCGGCCTCCGCGGCCTGCGCGGGGGCGGCGGCGACCGCGCCCGCGGCGCCCGCGAGCGCGACGCCGGCGCCGGTGGCGGCCGAGCGGTTGATGAAGTCCCTGCGGTTGAGCGGCATGTCGTTCTCCTTGACGGTTCGCGGGCGCTGAAGCACAACGCGCGTAGATTGTGGACCAACGACAGGCCGGAGCAACAGGCCTTGCAGGTTAACTACTGTTGTCGTCGCGACCGGGGTGCTCATCCGAGCGGCCCCCCGCACACTTCGAAAGTTGTCAACAACCGTTAATTCAGCTGTCGTTGGGCAGTTGCCCGTAGAGGCCACGACTACCAACCGGTAAGTCATACGCTCGACACATGCGCCGAGCCAAGATTGTCTGCACCCTGGGACCTGCCACCGACTCCTACGACCAGATCAAGGCCCTGGTCGAGGCCGGAATGGACGTGGCACGCCTCAACCTGAGCCACGGAAGTTACGCCGAGCACGAGGACCGTTACCGTCGGGTGCGCAAGGCCTCCGACGAGATCGGCCGCAGCGTCGGCATCCTGGCGGACCTTCAGGGCCCGAAGATCAGGCTCGGCCGTTTCGCGGAGGGCCCTGTACTGCTTGAACGCGGTGACCTGTTCACCATCACCGCCGACGACATCGAGGGTGACCAGCAGATCTGCGGCACCACGTACAAGGGCCTGCCGGCCGACGTGGCGCGCGGCGAGCGGATCCTGGTCGACGACGGCCGGGTCACCCTGGAGGTGACGGACGTCGAGGGGCCGCGGGTGCACACCATGTGTATCGAGGGCGGCCTGGTCTCCGACAACAAGGGCCTCAACCTGCCGGGCGTCGCGGTGTCCGTGCCCGCGCTGTCCGACAAGGACATCCGGGACCTGCGCTGGGCGCTGCGCACCGGCGCGGACGTCGTCGCGCTGTCCTTCGTGCGCTCCGGGCGGGACGTGGACGACGTGCTGCGGGTGATGGCCGAGGAGGGCCGCCGGGTCCCGGTGATCGCCAAGATCGAGAAGCCGCAGGCGGTCGACAACCTCGAAGAGATCGTGGACGCCTTCGACGGCATCATGGTCGCCCGCGGCGACCTGGGTGTGGAGATGCCGCTGGAGGCGGTGCCGCTGGTGCAGAAACGTGCGGTCGCGCTGGCCCGGCGGAACGCCAAGCCGGTCATCGTCGCCACCCAGATGCTGGACTCGATGATCGACAACTCCCGCCCCACGCGCGCCGAGGCCAGCGACGTGGCCAACGCGGTCATGGACGGCACGGACGCGGTCATGCTGTCCGGCGAGACCAGCGTCGGCAAGTACCCGATCGCGACCGTCAAGACGATGGCGCGGATCGTCCGGGCGGCCGAGGAGGACATGCTCACGGCCGGCCTCGCGCCGCTCACCGACTCCTCCAAGCCGCGCACCCAGGGCGGCGCGGTGGCCAGGGCCGCCGCCGAGATGGGCGACTTCCTGGACGCCCGCTTCCTGGTCGCCTTCACGCAGTCCGGCGACACCGTCCGCCGGCTGTCCCGCTACCGCTCGCCCATCCCGGTGCTGGCCTTCACCCCGGAGCAGTCCACCCGCTCCCAGCTCACCCTGACCTGGGGCGTGGAGGCCTTCCTCGGCCCGATGGTGCAGACGACCGACGAGATGGTGCGGCAGGTGGACGAGGAGCTGCTGCGGATCGGCCGCTGCAAGAAGGGCGACGTCGTGGTGATCACGGCGGGCTCGCCGCCCGGAATGCCCGGCACCACCAATATGGTCCGGGTCCACCACATCGGTGTCGACGAGCTACCGCCGCGTAATGGGTGAACTCGAAATAGCTCCTGACTTCTTCCGCGCCCCCGTCGGCCACCGCCCGCGGGGGCGCGGTTTTTCGGCCCTCCGGACCCCCTCCGGGTATTTGCCCCTCGACTGCAATTAACGCTGCGTAACGCGCGCGCAATAAACATTCCCGGCGTCCGGCCGAACGGCCCGCGGCGGTCCCCGCCTGCCGCCCCCGCGGCCCCGGTCCGGCCGGTGGCGCCCCCGGAGGCCTTGCCCCGCACGGGAAGTGCGGTTTTCACTATCTGGGCGCCTCGGTGGCAAGTGGGCTATGTACGAAAAGTCCCCCGGAATCTCAAGAGAAGCTCAAGAGTTTCGGATCGGCATAACAAGACAGTCACACTCTTGGCCGCACCTATGCCTAATGGCACGAACCAGGCCTAGAGTCACGGCCAGTCACCGCGCCACCGGATTTGTCAGTTCGGGTTCCGCGCGCGGCTTCGGCTTCTCATGAGAGAAGGCCGTGTAGGGGAAAGGACTGACCGTGCGACAGCGTTCCTTGCTGATTCTCACCTCCGTGATCGCCACCGGGGCCCTCACGCTCTCCGCGTGCGGCTCACGCAGCGACGACGACAAAAAGGGCGGGGACAGCGGCGGCTCCGGCAGCAGCAGTGCTGCCTCCGGCGACAACATCACCGTGGTGATCGGCGTCGACGCGCCGCTGACCGGCGCCAACTCCGCCACCGGCCTGGGCATCCAGTACGGCGTCAAGCTCGCCGTCGAAGACGCGAACGCCAAGAAGCTCGTCCCCGGTGTGACCTTCCAGGTCAAGGCGCTGGACGACAAGGCGAACCCGGCCAACGGCCAGCAGAACGCCACGGCGTTCGTCTCCGACAAGAGCGTCATCGCCGCCGTCGGGCCGCTGAACTCCAACGTGGCCCTGACGATGCAGCAGGTCTTCAGCGACGCCAACATGGTGGAGATCTCGCCCTCCAACACCAACCCGGCGCTGACGCAGGGCAAGGACTGGGCGTCCGGCAAGCAGGTGCGCCCCTTCAAGACCTACTTCCGCACCGCCACCACCGACGCCAACCAGGGCAACTTCGCCGCCGACTACGCGGTCAACACGCTCAAGAAGAAGAGCGCGTTCGTCGTCGACGACAAGCAGACCTACGGCGCGGGCCTCGCGGCGATCTTCAAGGAGAAGTTCGGCGCGCTGGGCGGCAAGGTCATCGGCACCGACCACATCAACACCGGTGACAACGACTACTCCACCCTCGTCACCAAGATCAAGAACTCGCACGCCGACATGCTCTACTACGGCGGCCAGTACGACGAGGCCGAGCTGATCACCAAGCAGCTCAAGGCGGCCGGTGTGAACATCCCGCTCATGGGCGGCGACGGCATGTACTCCGACACGTACATCAAGACCGCCGGCCAGGCCGCCGAGGGCGACATCGCGACCTCCGTGGGCGTGCCCGTCGACAGCCTGCCCGCCGCGCAGGAGTTCATCAAGGCGTACAAGGCGAACAAGTACCCGGGTGACTACGGCACCTACGGCGGTTACTCGTACGACGCCGCCACCGCCATCATCAAGGCGGTCGGCCAGGTGGTCCAGGCCAACAACGGCAAGCTGCCCGACGACGCCCGCGCGAAGGTCGTCGACGGCGTGCAGAAGGCCGACTTCGACGGCATCGCCGGCCACATCTCGTTCGACCAGTACGGCGACACCACCAACAAGCAGCTCACGGTCTACCAGGTCAAGAGCGGCAAGTGGGTGGCGGTCAAGTCCGGCGTGTACACCGGCTGACCGACCCCGGTACCACCCGGGCCGCGCGGTCGGTCGCACCGACCGCGCGGCCCGCAGTACATCCGGGCCCCGGCGAACCCGCCGGGCCCCGCCACCGGTCCCACCCTGTCACCCGTCCCCGTCCACCCAGCGACATGGAGGCCATGCGGTGCACACCCTGCCGCAACAGCTGGCCAACGGGCTGTTCATCGGCTCGATGTACGGGCTCATCGCCATCGGCTACACGATGGTGTACGGCATCGTCCAGCTCATCAACTTCGCCCACGGCGAGATCTACATGACCGGCGCCTTCGGTGCGCTCGCGGTCTACACGAACCTTCCCGACGGCATGTCCATATGGGCGGCGCTGCCGCTCATGCTGGCCGGCGGCGCCATCGTGTCCGTCCTCATCGCGGTCGGCGCGGAACGTCTCGCCTACCGCCCGCTGCGGAACGCCCCACGGCTGGCACCGCTGATCACCGCCATCGGCCTCTCCCTCGCGCTCCAGCAGGCGGTCTTCCTCTGGTACCCGAACGCCACCGCGGGCAAGCACTTCCCGCAGCTGCCCGGCGGTCCGTTCCACGTGGGCTCCGTCGACATCCAGACCGGTGACATCTTCCTGGTGGCCGCGGCCGTGGTGTGCATGACCGCGCTCGCCGGCTTCGTCCGCACCTCGCGCACCGGCCGGGCGATGCAGGCCACCGCGCAGGACCCGGACACGGCGAAGCTGATGGGCATCGACACCAACCGCATCATCGTGATCGCCTTCGCCATCGGCGGCTTCTTCGCCGCCGTCGCCGGTCTCGCCTCCGGCCTGAAGTACGGCCAGATCAAGTACGACATCGGCTTCCAGGCGGGCCTGAAGGCCTTCACCGCCGCCGTCCTCGGCGGCATCGGCAACATCTACGGAGCCATGCTCGGCGGCCTCGTCCTCGGCATCGCCGAGTCCTGCTCCTCCGCGTACATCTCCAACATCCCCGGCATGCAGCAGCTCGGCGGCAGCGAGTGGGCCAACGTCTGGGCGTTCGTCCTGCTCATCGTGGTGCTGCTGGTCCGGCCGCAGGGCCTGCTCGGCGAACGCGTAGCGGACAGGGCGTGATCGTATGACCGACCTTCCCACCACGGCACAGGGACTGCCCGTCACCGACCCGGACGGCGGACGCGTCCTGAGGTACCTGCCGCTGCCCTTCGCCGCCGCGCGGCTGCTGGTGCTGCTCGGCGCCGCGGTGTCGATCGCCTCGACCTTCATGTCGTGGACGTACACCACCGACTTCCCGGGCGACCTGACCGTCAGCGGCTACCCCGGCGGCCTGCAGATCATGACGCTGGTCGCCGGAATCCTGACCGCCGTCGTCGCGCTGGGCGCCTTCCGGGTGCCCGGCCTGGGGTGGCTCAACCCCAGCCGCTCGTACAACTCGGTGCTGCTGCTGGCCGTCGGCACCTTCGGCACCACCTGGTACACCGTCATCGACATCGCGGCCAAGCTGCACGGCCTGGCCAACCTCGACCCCGGCGGCTGGATCGCCGCCGGCGGCAGCGCGGTCCTGGTGATCGGCGCGCTCGGGCTGCCCGCCCACCGCCCGCCGCTGGAGGAGGACGACGACTACGCCGAGCGCGGCCTGTTCGCCTCCGCCGGCGTCGTCCGGCTCTACCACCTCCTGCGCGGCCTGCGGGTCAGCAACGCCGAACTCAAGGTCGCCGACCCCCGCCGCCTCAACGTCTGGCTCCAGCGGCTGGCGATCGTCGTGGTCTTCGCCGCGGCCGTGAAGGTCCTCACCTACGGCCTCGCGACCAGCTACAGCGACATCTTCATCGGCTTCATGATCGTCGTCTGCTTCACCTTCTGGGGCCTGGCCGGCGCCGGGCTCACCCGGCAGTTCCAGCAGATCACCCGGCAGAACAAGATCTTCTCCTCCAGCGCCTGCATCGTCGCCGCCATCGCCTACCCGTTCGTCCAGAACGACGAGCACTGGGCCAACCTCGGCGTCAACATCCTCATCGTCGGCACCGTCGCCCTCGGCCTGAACATCGTCGTCGGCCTCACCGGCCTGCTGGACCTCGGGTACGTCGCTTTCCTCGGCGTCGGCGCCTACACCGCCGCCCTGGTCTCCGGCTCCCAGTACTCGATCTGGTCCGGCACGCAGTTCCCGTTCTGGGCCGCCGCCCTCACCGGAGCCGCCGCGGCCCTGGTGTTCGGCGTGCTGATCGGCGCCCCGACGCTGCGGCTGCGCGGCGACTACCTGGCCATCGTCACGCTCGGCTTCGGAGAGATCTTCCGTATCGTCGTCAACAACCTCGACGGCGTGAGCGGCCCGAAGATCACCAACGGCCCGAACGGCATCGCCGTCATCCCGGACCTGTCGATCTTCGGCTACAACCTGGGCAAGACCCATGACGTCGGCGGCTTCGAGCTCGGCAGGTTCGCCAACTACTACCTGCTGATGCTGCTGATCACCGTCATCGTGGTGCTGGTCTTCACCCGGGCCGCCGACTCCCGGATCGGCCGCTCGTGGATCGCCATCCGCGAGGACGAGACCGCGGCCACCGCGATGGGCATCAACGGCTTCCGGGTCAAGCTCGTCGCCTTCGCCCTCGGCGCCTGCCTCGCGGGCCTGGCCGGCACCGTCAGCGCGCACGTCACCAACTCCGTGGTGCCCACCCCGTACGTCTTCTCCGGCTCGACGCCGCCGAACTCCGCCTTCCTGCTCGCCGCCGTCGTCCTCGGCGGCATGGGTACGGTCAGCGGTCCGATCCTGGGCGCGTCGCTGCTCTTCCTGATCCCGGAGAAGCTGGACTTCCTCGCCAAGTACGAGCTGTTCGCCTTCGGCCTCGCGCTGGTCCTGATCATGCGGCTGCGGCCGGAGGGCATCATCGCCAACCGGCGCAGGCAACTGGAGTTCCACGAGGACGAAGCCACCGCGCCCGGCAAGCGCACCCTCGGCGACGACACCGTATCCGTCGGCACGGCGGGGGCGTGAAGGACACCATGACCACCACCATTCCGCACCAGTCCGCCCCGCGCGACGAGCCTGGCGGCCCGCTGCTCCAGGCCAGCGGCGTCGTCATGCGGTTCGGCGGCCTGACCGCCGTCCGCGACGTCGACCTCACCGTCAACTCCGGGGAGATCGTCGGGCTCATCGGCCCCAACGGCGCGGGCAAGACCACCTTCTTCAACTGCCTCACCGGGCTGTACGTCCCGACCGAGGGCACCGTCAGCTACCGCGGCACGGTGCTGCCGCCCAAGCCGCACCTGGTCACCAAGGCCGGCATCGCCCGCACCTTCCAGAACATCCGGCTGTTCGCCAACATGACGGTGCTGGAGAACGTCCTGGTCGGGCGGCACACCAGGACCAAGGAAGGGCTGATCTCGGCGATCATCCGCGGTCCCGGCTACCACCGGGCGGAGGCCACCTCGCGGGCCCGCGCGATGGAGCTGCTGGAATTCACCGGCCTCGCCGGCAAGGCCGACCACCTCGCCCGCAACCTGCCCTACGGCGAGCAGCGCAAGCTGGAGATCGCCCGCGCGCTCGCGAGCGAGCCCGGTCTGCTGCTGCTCGACGAGCCGACCGCGGGCATGAACCCGCAGGAGACCCGGGCCACCGAGGAACTGGTCTTCGCCGTCCGGGACCAGGGTGTCGCCGTGCTCGTCATCGAGCACGACATGCGCTTCATCTTCAACCTGTGCGACCGCGTCGCCGTGCTCGTGCAGGGCGAGAAGCTGGTCGAGGGCAGCTCCGAGGTCGTCCAGCAGGACGAGCGGGTCATCGCCGCGTACCTCGGCGAGCCCTTCGACGCGGGCGGGGAGCAGGCGCAGCCGGAGCCCTCGGCGGAGCCGTTGCCGGAGCCGCAGCCGGAGGCGTCGCCGGAGGCGTCGCCGGAACCGGAACCGGAACCGGAACCGTCGCCGGAGCCTTCGCCGGAACCGGAGCAGGGGCAGGACGAGCAGCAGGAGAACGACAAATGACCGCACTGCTCGAAGTGGACAACCTGCGCGTCGCGTACGGCAAGATCGAGGCCGTCAAGGGCATCTCGTTCTCCGTCGAGGCCGGCCAGGTCGTCACCCTCATCGGCACCAACGGCGCGGGTAAGACCACCACCCTGCGCACCCTCAGCGGGCTGCTGCGGCCCGTCGGCGGGAAGATCGTCTTCGACGGGCGCCCGCTGCACCGCGAACCCGCCCACAAGATCGTGGCGCTGGGCCTGGCCCACTCGCCCGAGGGCAGGCACATCTTCCCCAGCCTGACCATCGAGCAGAACCTCCAGCTCGGCGCGTACCTCCGCAAGGACGCCGCCGGGATCACGCAGGACATGGAGCGCGCCTACACGCTCTTCCCGATCCTCGGCGAGCGCCGCAAGCAGGCCGCGGGCACCCTGTCCGGCGGTGAGCAGCAGATGCTGGCCATGGGCCGGGCGCTGATGTGCCGGCCCAAGCTGCTGATGCTGGACGAACCGTCGATGGGCCTGTCGCCGATCATGATGCAGAAGATCATGGCGACGATCAAGGAGCTCAAGGAGCAGGGCACCACCATCCTGCTCGTCGAGCAGAACGCGCAGGCCGCGCTGTCGCTCGCCGACCAGGCGCACGTCATGGAGGTCGGCACCATCAAGCTCTCCGGCACCGGCGCGGAGCTGCTGACCGACGAGGGCGTCCGCAAGACCTACCTCGGCGAGGACTGAGCCGCGCCCGTACGCGGAAGGGGCCGCACCCGGATCGCCGGGTGCGGCCCCCTCGTCGTACGGACGTACCGTCGTACGGACGTACCGTCGTACGGACGTACCGTCGTCGGCGGCTCTACTCGCCCGCGACCTCCTCGATCACGGCCTGGGCCACCGCCTGCATCGACATCCGGCGGTCCATCGACGTCTTCTGGATCCAGCGGAAGGCGGCCGGCTCCGTCAGGCCGTACTTCGTCTGCAGCACGCTCTTCGCGCGGTCCACCAGCTTGCGCGTCTCCAGCCGCTGCGAGAGGTCGGCGACCTCGTCCTCCAGCGCCCGCAGCTCCTGGAAGCGGCTGACCGCCATCTCGATCGCCGGCACCAGGTCGCTCTTGCTGAACGGCTTGACCAGGTAGGCCATCGCGCCCGCGTCCCGCGCCCGCTCCACCAGCTCGCGCTGCGAGAAGGCGGTGAGCATCAGCACCGGCGCGAGCTTCTCGCCCGCGATGCGCTCGGCCGCCGAGATCCCGTCCAGCACCGGCATCTTCACGTCGAGGATCACCAGGTCCGGGCGGTGTTCCTCGGCGAGTTTGATCGCCGCCTCCCCGTCGCCGGCCTCGCCGACGACCGCGTAGCCCTCCTCCTCCAGCATCTCCTTGAGGTCCAGCCGGATCAGCGCCTCGTCCTCCGCGATCACCACACGGGTGGTCTGCGGGGGTACGTGCGACGATGCCGCGGGCTGCTCGGACGGCTGGTCGGCGGGCGGATCGGTCTGCTCGCCGGACTGCGCGGCGGGCTCGTCGGGGGCGCTCACGGTGCTCCTCGGTTCAGGCGGGGTGCTGCTACTAGAGCCTACCCAGCTCCGCTAAGGTAGGACCACGCAGGACCGCCGTAGGCCCCGCGTTTCGCAAGGAGCCCCGGTAGCCCAGCGGTAGAGGCAGTGCTCTCAAACAGCATCCAGCGTGGGTTCGAATCCCACCCGGGGTACCACAACTTCCCACACCCAGGTAAAGGTGCCTTTGGCAAGGTCACTGAACAGGGTGAACTTTCGTTCGGTCGCGTCTGCCGGTCGACCTTCGTCGTGCATTCTCGGTCGTATGTACGACCTCGCGACCCGTTGTCGGGCCCTTGCCCTGCTTGCCGAAGGCCACAGCCTCAACGCCACCAGTCGTAGCACCGGCATATCGCGTGCGGCCATCCGCGGCTGGGCCACCCACGGGCCGGGAATGTCCGGCACCGGCCGCACCCCGCTGTGCACCGACGGCCCGGCCTACCCGTACCTACTCGGGCTCTACCTGGGCGACGGCTGCCTCAGCCGAAACGGCCGCGGCGTCTACGCCCTGCGGATCGCCTGTTCCAACTCATGGCCCGGCCTCATCGATGCTTGCGAGCACGCCATCCGTGCCGTCCGGCCGGGCGGCTCCGTCTGCCGTGTGCGACAGCAGGGCTGCGTCCAGGTCACGGCATGCAGCAAGCAATGGCCGACGGTCTTTCCCCAGCATGGCCCCGGTCGCAAGCACGAGCGTCACATCGCGCTTGAACCGTGGCAGCAGACGATCGTCGACACGTACCCGTGGGAGTTCGTCCGCGGTTTGGTGCACTCCGACGGATGCCGCATCACCAACTGGACGACAAGGCTGGTTGGAGGCGAACCGAAGCGCTACGAGTACCCGCGGTATTTCTTCACCAACGTCTCCGACGGCATACGTGCGCTCTTCTGCGAAACCCTCGACTTGGTCGGCGTGGAATGGAGGGTAGCCGGAGGCGGCAAGCGGCCGTACAGCGTCTCTGTCGCCCGCCGGGCCTCCGTGGAGCTCATGGATCTGCACGTCGGGGCCAAGTACTGAGACGGGGTCACGCCGTCGCCGCGGGGGCGGCTGGGCGCAGCATGCAGGTCAGCCGGGCGGTGCAGACGCGCTTGCCGGAGTCGTCGTCGGTGATCACGATCTCGTAGGTGGCCGAGGAGCGGCCGCGGTGCACCGGCGTCGCGGTGCCCGTGACCTGGCCCTGGCGCATACCGCGGTGGTGCGTCGCGTTGAGGTCGACACCGACCGCGATCTTGCTGGGTCCGCCGTGCAGCATCGCGCCGACCGAGCCCAGCGTTTCCGCCAGCACCGCCGAGGCGCCGCCGTGCAGCAGTCCGTACGGCTGGGTGTTGCCCTCCACCGGCATCGTGCCGACCACCTGCTCCGGCGACGCCTCCAGGATGCGGATGTTCATCCGCACGCCCAGGTGGCCGGCTGAGAAGAGCGCCTGCAGGTCGATGCCGAGCCCGGCGTACTGCTCCAGGATCTCCTGCGGGAAACGGGTGACGGTCTGCTCGCCCATGCGCTCGGCTCCGATCGGCCTCTACGTCGCTGTCGTGGTGGGTGTACCGGACAGCCTTGTCCTTATCCCTCGCTTTCTACCGCACAGGCGCGGTCACGGGCGCGCCGGGTCGGCCGGGGCACCCTCGCGGGACCTCTCCAGCCGGATGACGACGGACTTGGCGGCGGGCGTGTTGCTGGTCTCGGCCGTGTGGTCCAGCGGGATCAGCACGTTGGTCTCCGGGTAGTACGCGGCGGTGCATCCGCGCGGTGTCGGGTAGTGGACGACCCGGAAGCCGTCCGCGCGCCGCTCCGAGCCGTCCCGCCACTCGCTGACCAGGTCGGCGTAATCCCCGTCGCGCAGGCCTGCGGCCGCCGCGTCGTCGGCGTGCACCAGCACCACCCGGCGGCCGCCCTTGATCCCGCGGTAGCGGTCGTCGAGGCCGTAGATCGTGGTGTTGTACTGGTCGTGCGAGCGCAGCGTCTGCAGCAGCAGTCGGCCCTCGGGCACGGTGGGGTACTCCAGCGGCGCGGCCGTGAAGTTGGCCTTGCCGGTCGCGGTGGGGAAGGTGCGCGTGTCGCGCGGGCCGTGCGGCAGCGTGAAGCCGCCGGGGCGGCGCACCTTGGCGTTGAAGTCGTCGAAGCCCGGCACCACGCGGGCGATGCGGTCGCGGATCAGGTCGTAGTCGCTCTCGAACTCCGCCCACGGCACCCCGCTGCGGTCGCCGAACACCGCGCGGGCCAGCCGGGAGACGATCGCCGGCTCCGACAGCAGCTGCGGCGAGGCCGGCGCCAGCCCGCCGCGTGAGGCGTGCACCATGCCCATCGAGTCCTCGACGCTGACGAACTGCGGGCCGGCGGCCTGCACGTCCTTCTCGGTGCGGCCGAGCGTCGGCAGGATCAGCGCGCGGGCGCCGGTCACCGCGTGCGAGCGGTTGAGTTTCGTCGAGACGTGCACGGTCAGCCGGGCGCGGCGCATCGCCGCCTCCGTGACGTCGGTGTCGGGGGAGGCCGCGACGAAGTTGCCGCCCATCGCGAAGAAGACCTTCGCCTGCCCGTCGCGCAGCGCGCGGATCGCCCGCACCACGTCCAGGCCGTGCTCGCGCGGCGGCTCGAAGCCGAACTCCTTCTGCAGGGCGTCCAGGAAGGCCGCGGTGGGCCGCTCGAAGATGCCCATCGTGCGGTCGCCCTGCACGTTGCTGTGTCCGCGCACCGGGCAGACCCCGGCGCCCGGGCGGCCCACGTTGCCGCGCAGCAGCAGGAAGTTGACGACCTCGCGGATCGTCGGCACCGCGTGCTTGTGCTGGGTCAGGCCCATCGCCCAGCACACCACGACGCTTTTCGCGTCCAGCACCATGGCGTGGAGCTTCTCGATCTCGGCCCGCTCCAGGCCGGTGGCTCGCTCCACCTCCGCCCAGTCCGCGGCGCGGGCCGCGGCCTCGTAGTCGGCGAAGCCGTGGGTGTGCTCGGCGATGAAGGCGCGGTCCAGCGCGCCCGCCTCGATCAGCAGCCGGCCCAGCGCCCGGAAGAGCGCCTGGTCGCCGCCCAGCCGCACGGGCAGGAAGAGGTCGGTGAGCTTGGTGCCCGGTCCCGCGAGGCCCCCCGCGGTCTGCGGGTTGCGGAAGCGCTCCATGCCCGCCTCGGGCAGCGGGTTGACGGTGACGACCTTCGCGCCGCCGCGCTTGGCCTTCTCCAGGGCCGACAGCATCCGCGGGTGGTTCGTGCCCGGGTTCTGGCCTGCCACGACGATCAGCTCGGCGCGGTGCAGGTCGTCGAGCAGCACACTGCCCTTGCCGACGCCGAGGGTCTCGGTCAGGGCCGAGCCGGACGACTCGTGGCACATGTTGGAGCAGTCCGGCAGGTTGTTGGTGCCGAACTCGCGGGCGAAGAGCTGGAAGAGGAAGGCGGCCTCGTTGCTGGTGCGGCCGGAGGTGTAGAAGACGGCCTCGTCCGGTGAGCCGAGCGCGTGCAGTTCCTCGGCGACCAGCTCGAAGGCCCGCTCCCACGGCACGGCCTCGTAGTGCTCGGCGCCCTCCGCCAGGTACATCGGCTGGGTGATGCGGCCCTGCTGCCCGAGCCAGTAGCCGCTGCGCCGGGCGAGGTCGGCGACCGGGTGCGCGGCGAAGAAGTCGGGCGTGACGCGGCGCAGTGTCGCCTCCTCGGCGACGGCCTTGGCGCCGTTCTCGCAGAACTCGAAGGTGTGCCGGTGGTCCGGCTCCGGCCACGCGCACCCGGGGCAGTCGAAACCGTCCTTCTGGTTGACCTTGAGCAGCGTGAGCGTCGCCCGCCGGGCGCCCATCTGCGCCCCGGCCACCTTCATCGTGTGCCCGACCGCCGGCAACCCGGCGGCAGCCTTCTTCGGCGCGCTGACGTGCGGCGCGTCCTGGACGGGATCACCCTCGGGAGCCTTCTTCGCCATAGCGACGATCCTCCCACCGTTTGTTGCCGCCGGCTCCGCCTCCGGGCGCTTGTATGCGGTTTGGGGGCGGAGCCGGACGGAGTCCGGGGGGAGGTCGACCGTGCTCGGTCCCTCGTTCCCCGGAACCTCCGCTCGCCCCGGAGCTTCGCCTGGGCGGGTGCCCCCATCGTTGCGATACGGGCGCGCCCCTTGGCTCGCCGTCCACCGGCGAACCCACCTCCGTCGGCGATGCCGGGCGGCGCGGATCGCGTGCCCCGACCCGGTTGGAATCCGGGATTGTCGGTGGCGCGTGGGAGGATCGCTCACGTGGCAACGAAAGCATCGAAGACGACGACCGACCGCCCCCGCCTGATGCTGCTGGACGGGCATTCGCTGGCGTACCGGGCGTTCTACGCGCTGCCCGTGGAGAATTTCAGCACCGCCACGGGGCAGCCGACGAACGCGATCTACGGCTTCACGTCCATGCTGTCGAACACGCTGCGTGACGAGCAGCCGACGCATCTGGCGGTCGCCTTCGACGTCTCCCGCAAGACCTGGCGCTTCGACGAGTATCCGGAGTACAAGGCGACGCGCACCAAGACGCCCGACGAGTTCCGCAGCCAGGTCGAGCTGATCGGCGAGCTGCTGGACTCGATGGGGGTGAAGCGCTTCGCCGTCGAGGGATTCGAGGCGGACGACGTCATCGCCACCCTCGCCACCCAGGCCGAGGAGCTCGGCTACGACGTGCTCATCGTCACCGGCGACCGGGATTCCTTCCAGCTGGTCAGCGACCACGTCACCGTGCTCTACCCGACCAAGGGCGTGTCCGAGCTGACGCGGTACACCCCGGCGAAGGTCGAGGAGAAGTACGGCCTGACCCCGCGGCAGTACCCGGACTTCGCGGCGCTGCGCGGCGACCCGTCCGACAACCTGCCCGGCATCCCCGGCGTGGGGCCGAAGACGGCGACGAAGTGGATCAACGAGTTCGGCTCGTTCGAGGCGCTGGTCGAGCGGGTGGACGAGGTCAAGGGCAAGGCCGGCGAGGCGCTGCGGGAGCACCTGGACGCCGTCAAGCTCAACCGTCGGCTGACCGAGATGGTCAAGGACGTCGCGCTGCCCGTCGGCCCCGAGGGCCTGGAGCGCGTGCCGTACGACCGCGCCGCGGTCACCGGCGTGCTGGACGTGCTGGAGTTCCGCCACGCCAACTTCCGCGACCGGCTCTTCGCCGCCGACCCCGGCGAGGCGGAGGAGGAGGCGGAGGTCGCCGAGGGCGTCGCCGTCGAGGGCACGGTGCTGGCCGCCGGTGACCTGCCGGACTGGCTCGCCGGGCACGGCGGGGTGCCGGTCGGCCTCGCCACCGTCGACACCTGGGCGCTGGGCGCCGGCAGCGTCACCCAGATCGCGCTCGCCACCGCGGAGGATGCCGCGTGGTTCGACCCCGCGCAGCTCGACGAGGCCGACGAGCGGGCCTTCGCCGGCTGGCTCGCCGACCCCGGCCGCCCCAAGGTGCTGCACAACGCCAAGAACACCGCCCGGGTCTTCGCCGAGCACGGCTGGACGGTCGAGGGGGTGTCGATGGACACCGCGCTCGCCGCCTACCTGATCAAGCCGGGCCGCCGCTCCTTCGCGCTCGACGTGCTGTCGGTGGAGTATCTGGGCCGCGAGCTGGCCCCGGTCGACAGCGGCAGCGGCCAGCTCGCCTTCGGTGAAGAGGGCGACGAGGAGGGCGCGGCCGCAGCCGGCGCCCTGATGGTGCAGGCCCGCACGGTGCTCGACCTCGGCGAGGTCTTCGGCGCGCGGCTGCCCGAGGTCGGCGCCGCCGAGCTGCTGCACGACCTGGAGCTGCCGACGTCCGCGCTGCTGGCGAAGATGGAGCGGACCGGCATCGCCGCCGACCGGGCCCATCTGGAGGGACTGGAGCAGCAGTTCGCCGCCGCCGTCCAGCACGCGGTGGGCGAGGCGCACGCCTCGGTGGGCCACGAGTTCAACCTCGGCTCGCCCAAGCAGCTCCAGGAGGTGCTGTTCGGAGAGCTGGGCCTGCCCAAGACCAAGAAGACCAAGACGGGCTACACCACGGACGCCGACGCGCTGGCCTGGCTCGCCGCGCAGACCGAGCACGAGCTGCCGGTCATCATGCTGAGGCACCGCGAGCAGGCCAAGCTGCGCGTCACCGTGGAGGGCCTGGTCAAGACGGTCGCCCCTGACGGGCGGATCCACACCACCTTCAGCCAGATCGTCGCCGCCACCGGCCGGCTGTCGTCCACCGACCCCAACCTGCAGAACGTGCCGGTCCGCACCGACGAGGGCCGGGCCATCCGCCGCGGCTTCGTCGTCGGCGCGGGCTACGAGTCGCTGCTGACCGCGGACTACAGCCAGATCGAGCTGCGCGTCATGGCCCACCTGTCCGAGGACGAAGGCCTCATCGCCGCCTTCACCTCCGGCGAGGACCTGCACACCACCGTCGGCTCCCAGGTCTTCGGCGTCGGGCGGGACGCGGTCGACGCGGAGATGCGCCGCAAGATCAAGGCCATGTCCTACGGCCTGGCGTACGGGCTGTCGGCCTTCGGCCTGTCGCAGCAGCTCGGCATCGAGGCCGCCGAGGCGCGCGCGCTCATGGAGACGTACTTCGAGCGCTTCGGCGGGGTGCGCGACTACCTGCACCGCGTCGTCGAGGAGGCCCGCGTCACCGGCTACACCGAGACGCTGCTCGGCCGCCGCCGGTACCTGCCCGACCTCAACAGTGACAACCGGCAGCGCCGCGAGATGGCCGAGCGCATGGCGCTCAACGCGCCGATCCAGGGCTCGGCCGCGGACATCGTCAAGCTCGCGATGCTGCGGGTCGACGAGGCGCTCACCAAGGAGCAGCTGGCGTCCCGCATGCTGCTCCAGGTGCACGACGAGATCGTGCTCGAGGTCGCCCCCGGCGAGCGGGCCGCGGTCGAGGAGTTGGTGCGCCGCGAGATGGCCGGGGCGTATCCGCTGCGCGCGCCGCTGGACGTGTCGGTGGGCGCCGGGCCCGACTGGGAGTCGGCGGCCCACTGAGTCCCCCGGGGCGGGGCCGCGCGCTCCGGCGCGCGCCCCGCCGGGCCGGTGACCAGCAGGTGACCGGGGGGAAAACGGCGGGCGGTGACAAGCCGGCCGTGCCCGTTTGCGCACATTTTGAGTACGTCCGCACGGTGGTCACGTGCCGCAAGTTGCCGTAGGGTCGGCGGAGTTGTGGCGCCGGGGACGGCGCACTCCGCACCTGGGAGGGGAAGCGCCCTATGGCAGCGCGGCGTTACGGCCGAAGGCTACGCAGGGGAGCGGCCGGCACGGCGGTTGCCGCCGCGGCGATGGCGGCGCTCAGCGCGTCACAGGCACCGGGCTTCCTCCCGGTCGCCCACGCCGCCCCCGCTCACACGGAGCAGCAGACGACCGTGGCCCCGCCACCCGGGCCGGCCATCGACGGTGACACGCCCTACATCACCGACATGCCGCCGCTGAACACCCCCACCGGACCGCCGCTGGTCTCCCCGACACCGGGAGCCCCCGGCGGTCCTTCGGTGAACGTCCCCACCGACGGCTCCGGCCTGCCCGCGACCGTGCTCGCCGCCTACCAGCGCGCCGAGGCCTCCGTCGCCGAGAGCGACCCCGGCTGCCACCTGCCCTGGGAACTCCTCGCCGCCATCGGCCAGGTCGAGTCCAACCAGGCCCGGCACGGTGCGGTCGACGCCAACGGCACCACCTACAAGCCGATCCTCGGGCCCGTCCTCAACGGCAACGGCTTCGCGAACATCAGCGACACGGACGGCGGGCGCTACGACGGGGACCCGGTCCACGACCGGGCCGTCGGGCCCATGCAGTTCATCCCCTCGACGTGGGAGCGCTGGGGAGCGGACGGCAACGGCGACGGCAGGGACGACCCGAACAACATCTACGACGCCGCGCTCGCCGCCGCGCACTACCTGTGCGCGGACGGCCGGGACCTCGCCGTGCCGGCCCAGATGGACCGGGCGATCCTCGGCTACAACCACTCGCAGGCCTACCTCTCGCTGGTCCGCGCCTGGTACGACCACTTCAAGCAGGGCGGGGCCGTCTCCGTGCCCGACAGCCCCGGTACGCCGGCGGCTCCGGCCAAGCCCGGTGCGCCGGGCAAGCCGCCTACTACCACGCCGCCCGCGGCGGGCAGCGGCGGCGAGTCCACGACGCCGGTCGAGCCCGGGGGCGGCACGACGACGCCGCCGCCGACCGACGGCGGGACGACGACCCCGCCGCCGAGCGACGGCTCGGGCGACCCGACCACGCCGCCCACGGACGGCGGGACGACCACGCCGCCGCCGAGTGACGGCTCGGGCGACCCGACGACCCCGCCCACGGACGGGGGTTCGACGGACCCGACGACGCCGCCGGTGTGCGAGTCGCCGACCCCGACGGACTCGGCGACGCCGACCCCCACGGACTCCGGCACGCAGACGGAGGACCCGTGCGCGACGGCTGCGCCGACGCCTGAGGAGACCCCGTCCGGGGCGGGTTCCGCCTCTCCCTCGGCCTCGCAGCCGGCGACCGCTGACGCGGTGGGGTCCTCGGAGAGCTGAGCCCCTGCGGGCGGGGGGCGGTTGCGCCCCGGGGTGCCTCTTGAGGTGGGTGCCGCGACCTTCCCCCGATGGTGGGCCGGCCGCGCGTTTCTCGCCCTGGGCTCTGCCTGGGAGGTGCCCCCCCGCGGCTCTGGTTTGTCCCCCGCGCGGCATACGCGAGCCCCTGACGTGCGGCCCCCCTGCGGGGGCAGGCTCGCGGGCGCTTCCCTCCCGCGGGTGGGGGCAGGCTTGCGGGCGAGGGCGAGCGATTTAGGGGCGCGTGGGGGTACCTCCCAGGCGAAGCTCTGGGGGAGAACTGCGCGCTCAGCCCCGCCGGGCGAAGGCAGCATGCCACGGCAAGTGGCAGTTACCTAGGCGCGCTCAGCCCCGCCGGGCGAAGGCAGCATGCCACGGCAAGTGGCAGTCACCTAAGCGCGCTCAGCCCCCGGCGGGGGGACGGTCCCGCCGCGGCGGGACGGGGCAGCTCGGGGGGCGCCCAGCCCCCGCGGAGGCTCAGGTGCGGGGGTTGAGGCGGCGCGTAGGGACCGTGGTGGAGGGGTCCTCCGGCCACGGATGGCGGGGGTAGCGGCCGCGGAGTTCGGCGCGGACGGCGGGGTAGCCGGTGCGCCAGAAGGAGGCGAGGTCGGCGGTCACCGCGGCGGGGCGGCCTGCGGGGGAGAGCAGGTGGACGAGGACGGGCACGCCCGCGATGCGCGGGGTGTCCGCGAGGCCGAACATCTCCTGGAGCTTCACCGCGAGGACGGGCTGCTCGCCCGTGTAGTCGACGCGGACGCGGGAGCCGCTCGGCACCTCCAGGCGTTCGGGCGCCAGCTCCGCGAAGCGCGCCGCGTCGCCGGACGCCCAGGGCAGCAGCCGCGGAAGGGCGCGGCCCGCGTCCGTACGCTCCAGGTCGGCGCGGCGGCGGGCGGTGGCCAGCTCGGGGCCGAGCCACTCCGGGGCGCGCTCCAGCAGGGCGGCCTCGGCGACGTCGGGCCACGGCTCGCCCAGCACGCGGTGCAGGAACGCCATCCGGTGCCGCAGCTCCACGGCCTCCCGGGGCCAGCGCAGCAGCCCCGTACCCTCGGCGGCGAGCCCGTCGAGGAGTGCGGCGCGCACCGCGGCGGGGTCGGGGGAGCGCAGCGGGGCCGACTCCAGCTCCACCGCGCCGAGCCGCTCGACGCGCCGGGCCACCACGTCGCCCTGGGCCCAGCGCACCTCCTCGTACGCCTGCAGCGCCCACCCGGCCGCGGCCCGCGCGGTCGTCCCGTCGGCCACCGCGGCGAGCCGCACCCGCGCCGCCGCCCGGCCCGCGGCACGGTCGGCGACCGCGACGGCAACCCATTCGGCGCCGCCGAGCGCGTCCCCGACGTCCGCGGCGGTGCCGGACACCATCAGATACCCGCCTCCTGTCCGCCGCCGCGCCAGCCGCTCGGGAAAGGCCAGCGCGACGACCAGCCCGGCTGCGTCGTCGTCGCTGAGCCGGGCGCCGGGCGTGTCCGGCCGCCGGTCTCCGCTCCCGGCGCGGGTGGGGGCTGTCCGCGGGGTGCCGCCGGCGTTCGGGGCACGCTCGGCTTCGTTCGCCCGGCCGGGGGTGGCTGTTCGTGGGCTTCCGGCTTCGTTCGCCGGGCCGGGCGTGGGCTCTGCGGCGCGGGTGGGGGCTGTCCGCGGGGTGCCGCCGGCGGTTGGGGCACGCTCGGCTTCGTCCGTCGGGCCGGGCGTGGGTTTCGCGGCGCGGCCGGGGGCCGCCGTTCGCGGGTCCCCGGCTGCGGCCCCTGACTCCGCCCCCGCAGGGGCGAGCCCCGACGCTGTGTTGCCCTCCGTGCGCAGGGCCGCCTCCAGGCGGCGGGACTCCGCGCGCCAGCGCGGGGCGTACGCGTCGGTCGCGCGGCGGGCGGTGTGCCAGGCGGCCGTCAGGTCGGGGCCGTACGTCGAGGGGACCTCCTCGGAGAGGAGGGCGGTGAGTTCGGCGGCGCGGGAGGCGCCGACCTCGGGGGCGGCGTCGAGGAGGGCGCGGGCCAGCCGGGGGTGCAGGCCGAGGCGGGTGAGGCGGCGGCCGCGCGGGGTGGCGCGGCCCGCGTCGTCGACGGCGTCCAGCGTGCGCAGCGTGGCGCGGGCGGCGGCCAGCGCGCCGGACGGCGGCGGGTCCAGCAGGGCCAGGCCCGTCGCGTCGGGCTCGCCCCAGCACGCGGCCTGGAGGGCGAAGGCGGTGAGGTCGGCGAGGGCGATCTCCGGCTCGGGCTGCCGGGCCAGCCGGTCGTGCTCGGCCTGCGACCAGCAGCGGAAGACCGTGCCGGGCGCCTCCCGCCCGGCCCGCCCGGCGCGCTGCTCGGCGGCGGCCCGCGACACCCGCACCGTGGTGAGCGCGCCCAGCCCGCGCGCGTGGTCGGTGCGCGGCTCGCGCGCCAGGCCGCTGTCGACGACCGCCCGCACGCCCGGCACGGTCAGACTGGACTCCGCCACCGACGTGGCGAGCAGCACCCGGCGCCGCTCGCCCGGCGCGAGCGCGGCCTCCTGCACGGCGGCCGGCGCCCGCCCGTGCAGTTGGAGCATGTCGACCCCGAGCCCGCCGAGCATCCCGGCGACCCGGGCGATCTCCCCGGCGCCGGGGAGGAAGCACAGCACGTCGCCCCCGGTGCCGGCGAGCGCGGTACGCACGACTGCGGCGACGTGCGCGAGCAGCGCCGGGTCCACGCTCATGCCGTGCGGCGGCCGTACCGGGCGCGGCGGCGGCGCCCACCGCACGGCCACGGGATGCAGCACGCCCGCCGCCTCGACGACGGGCGCCCCGCCGAGCAGCGCGGCCCAGGCCGCCGTGTCGGTCGTCGCGGACGCGGCGACGAGCCGCAGTTCGGGGCGCAGCGCGGCGCGCACGTCGAGCAGGAAGGCCATCGCGGTGTCGGCGTCGAGGTGCCGCTCGTGGCATTCGTCGAGGACGACGGTGCCGACGCCGGGCAGCTCCGGGTCGCGCTGCAGCCGCTGGAGCAGCACACCGGTGGTGACGACCTCGATCTCGGTCGAGGCGGAGACCTTCCGCTCGCCGCGCACGGTGTAGCCGACCCGTCCGCCGACCCGCTCGCCCAGCAGCCACGCCATCCGCAGCGCCGCCGCCCGCGCGGCCATCCGCCGCGGCTCGGCGACGACCACCCGCCCGCCGCCGGCCGCGGCCAGCTCCAGCGGGACCAGCGTCGTCTTTCCCGTCCCGGGCGGCGCGGCGAGCACCGCGCACCCCTCCCGTTCCAGCGCGTCCAGCAGCTCGGGTACGACCGCCGCGACCGGCAGCCCCCGCCCCTCCGCCCGTACGGCGAAGCCCCCGCTCATCGCGCGCTTCCGCTCATCGCGCGCCTCCGCGCCCGGTCGGCGCCTGCGCGCTTCCGCGCCCGGTCGGCGCCTCCTCGCGCCGCACGCGCGGGGACGTGCCGTCCGGGCGGCGCCGGGAGGCCCCGCCCGTGCGGGTCCGTGACCCGCAGGGGCCGGCCCCGCTCCCGCGCGGGGACGCGCCCGCCGTGCGGGTGGTGCGAGTCCCGGCCCTTCCTCCGCGCCCGACCGGCGCGGAGGCGCGACGCACGCCGCCCGTACGGCCACGGAGCCCGCGCGGCGGCACGCTCATTCCGCCACGCACACGAAGACCGCCGTGCCCGGCAGCAGGCGGCCGCGCAGCGGGGACCAGCCGCCCCACTCCTGGGTGTTCCAGTCGGGCCACTCCGGTTCCACCAGGTCGGCCAGGCGCAGGCCCGAGGCGGTGATCGCGCGGACGTGGTCGCCGAGGGTGCGGTGGTGCTCGACGTAGACGGCGAGGCCGCGCTCGTCCTGCTCGACGTAGGGACGACGGTCGAAGTAGGAGCCGGACACCGTCAGGCCCTCCTCGTCCGGCTCGTCGGGGAAGGCCCAGCGCACGGGGTGGGTGACGGAGAAGACCCAGCGGCCCCCGGGGCGCAGCACCCGGCGGACCTCGCGGTGCACGCGCGCGGAGTCGGCGACGAAGGGCAGTGCCCCGTAGGCCGAGCACGCGAGGTCGAAGGAGGCGTCGGCGAAGGGCAGGACGCCCGCGTCGGCCTCGACGAGGGGGACGGAGGCGGCGGCGCCGGATGCCGGGGCCTCCTCCGCGAGGCGCCGGGCGTGCTGGAGCTGGCGGTGGGAGAGGTCCAGCGCGACCGGCCGCGCGCCCTGCGCGGCCAGCCAGCGCGAGCACTGCGCGGCCCCGGCGCCGATCTCCAGCACCGTCTTGCCGCGCAGCTCCGCCGCCGGGCCGAGCAGGGCGGCGTCCGCCTCGTCGAGTCCCTCGGGGCCCCAGACGAAGCGGGCGTCGCCGAGGAAGTCGCCGTGCTCGCGCTGGTAGTCGTCGGCGTTGCGGTCCCACCAGCCCCGGCTGGCCCGGCTGCTCTCCGTGGTCCCCGCGTTGCGCCGGGTCGCTTCGGGTTCGGGTCCTTGGATCATGGCAGCAGTCGTCGTACTCTCTGGAAAGACCTGCGGACGGGGGGGTTACGCCGGTTTGGTTCGTTACGCGCCCGGTGGGCTCTTCGTGCATTGACCCTGCCCGGCTGCCCCCGTATGCTACAAGTTGCGCTGCTAGCCTGCGCGCCTCAGACGGAGCAGGCCACGCTCGACACTGCCGCAGTCTCCCGGCCCCCTTGGGCGGGCCGGAGCCACGGTGGGACCGAAAAAGGCTTCGGCGTAGCAGTACCTACGACTTACTGTCCGTACCGGAGTCCTTTCCCTAATGACGAGCAGCACCGAGGCCCCTCGTACCACCCCGCAGGTGGCGGTCAACGACATCGGCAACGAGGAAGCCTTCCTCGCGGCGATCGACGAGACGATCAAGTACTTCAATGACGGCGACATCGTCGACGGCGTCATCGTGAAGGTCGACCGGGACGAGGTCCTGCTCGACATCGGTTACAAGACCGAAGGTGTCATCCCCTCCCGCGAGCTGTCCATCAAGCACGACGTCGACCCCAACGAGGTCGTCGCCGTGGGCGATGAGATCGAGGCCCTGGTCCTCCAGAAGGAGGACAAGGAAGGCCGCCTGATCCTCTCGAAGAAGCGCGCCCAGTACGAGCGCGCCTGGGGCACCATCGAGAAGATCAAGGAAGAGGACGGCATCGTCACCGGTACCGTCATCGAGGTCGTCAAGGGCGGCCTCATCCTCGACATCGGCCTGCGCGGCTTCCTCCCCGCGTCCCTGGTCGAGATGCGCCGCGTGCGCGACCTCCAGCCCTACGTGGGCAAGGAGCTCGAAGCCAAGATCATCGAGCTGGACAAGAACCGCAACAACGTGGTCCTGTCCCGCCGTGCCTGGCTGGAGCAGACCCAGAGCGAGGTCCGCCAGACCTTCCTCACCACCCTGCAGAAGGGCCAGGTGCGCTCCGGCGTCGTCTCCTCCATCGTCAACTTCGGTGCGTTCGTGGACCTCGGCGGTGTCGACGGTCTGGTGCACGTCTCGGAGCTGTCCTGGAAGCACATCGACCACCCCTCCGAGGTCGTCGAGGTCGGCCAGGAGGTCACGGTCGAGGTCCTGGACGTCGACATGGACCGCGAGCGCGTCTCCCTGTCGCTGAAGGCGACGCAGGAAGACCCGTGGCAGCAGTTCGCCCGTACGCACCAGATCGGGCAGGTCGTGCCCGGCAAGGTCACCAAGCTCGTCCCGTTCGGTGCGTTCGTCCGGGTGGACGAGGGCATCGAGGGCCTGGTCCACATCTCCGAGCTGGCCGAGCGCCACGTGGAGATCCCGGAGCAGGTCGTCCAGGTCAACGACGAGATCTTCGTCAAGGTCATCGACATCGACCTGGAGCGCCGCCGCATCTCGCTGTCCCTCAAGCAGGCCAACGAGTCCTTCGGCGCCGACCCGGCCTCGGTCGACTTCGACCCGACGCTGTACGGCATGGCCGCGTCGTACGACGAGCAGGGCAACTACATCTACCCCGAGGGCTTCGACCCCGAGACCAACGACTGGCTCGAGGGCTACGAGAAGCAGCGCGAGGAGTGGGAGGGCCAGTACGCCACGGCCCAGGCCCGCTTCGAGCAGCACCAGGCCCAGGTCATCAAGTCCCGCGAGGCCGACGAGCAGGCTGCTGCCGAGGCCGGCAGTGCCACTCCGGCGGCCGGTGGCGCGGGCTCCGGCGGTTCGTACTCCTCGGAGTCCGACGACACCTCCGGTGCCCTCGCTTCCGACGAGGCGCTCGCCGCGCTCCGCGAGAAGCTGGCCGGCGGCCAGAGCTGACCCTCGGCCCAGGGCCACGGCCCCAGGCCACCGCGGCCCCGCACCCCTTCCGAGGGGTGCGGGGCCGCACCGCGTCCACCGGCGGTCCGCCCCCGCGGAGGCGGGAATGGCGGGCCGGAGTTGTTCGTTGTGGTGACAGATAACGAGGAGGACGATCATCGTGCTGGATCCGCAAGGGCTGTACGAGTACGTGCCGGGCGGGGCCGAGGCCGTCGACGAGGCGGTCGGGGACACCGGACCGGTGCTGCTCTACCACTTCGAGGGGTTCATGGACGCCGGCGAGGCCGGCGAGCAGATCAGCGAGCAGCTGCTGGACCGGCTCGACAACCAGCTCGTCGCCCGCTTCGACGCCGACCGGCTGGTCGACTACCGGGCCCGCCGCCCGCTCATGACGTTCGAGCGCGACCACTGGTCGTCCTACGAGCCGCCGTCGATCGATCTCTACCTGCTGCGCGACACCACCGGCACCCCGTTCCTGCTGCTCACCGGCTCGGAGCCGGACGTGGAGTGGGAGCGCTTCGCGACCGCGGTGCTCCAGGTCATCGAGCGCCTCGGGGTCCGTATCGCCATCAACTTCCACGGCATCCCGATGGGCGTGCCGCACACCCGCCCGGTGGGGCTGACACCGCACGGCAACCGGGTCGACCTGGTGCCGGGCCACCGCGCGTGGTTCGACGAGGCGCAGGTGCCCGGCAGCGCGGCCGCGCTCGTCGAGCTGCGGCTCGCCGAGGCCGGGCGCGACGTGCTGGGCGTCGCCGCGCACGTACCGCACTACCTGGCGCGCTCCCCGTACCCGGACGCGGCTCTGGCCGTGCTGGAGGCGGTCACCGCTGCCACCGGCCTGGTGCTGCCCGAGATCGCCCACGCGCTGCGCAACGAGGCGCACACGGTACGGGTCGAGATCGACCGGCAGGTCGCGGAGGGCGACGGCGAGCTGGTGTCGGTGGTGCGCGGTCTGGAGAGCCAGTACGACGCCGTGGCCGGCATGGACAGCCGGGAGAACCTCATCGCCGAGCCCGTCGACCTGCCATCGGCCGACGATCTGGCGGCGGAGTTCGAGCGGTTCCTCGCCGACCGCGAGGACGACGGAGGGCGCTGACGGGCGTCGGGCGGCGGCGCGGGCCGATGGCCCGGGGAGCGGGCCGGATAAGCTGGCCGGCATGCTGACAGTGGGGCTGACCGGCGGGATCGGAGCCGGCAAGAGCGAGGTCGCGCGGCTGCTCGTCTCCTACGGGGCGATCCTGGTGGACGCCGACCGGATCGCCCGGGAGGCCGTCGAGCCGGGCACCGAGGGGCTGGCCGCGGTCGTCGCGGAGTTCGGGCCCGGGGTGCTGGCGCCGGACGGCTCGCTCGACCGGCCGCGGCTCGGCGCGATCGTCTTCGCCGACGAGGAGCGCCGCCAGGCACTGAACGCGATCGTGCACCCGCTGGTCGGGGCCCGCTCCGCCGAGCTCCAGCGGGCCGCCGGGCCCGGAGACATCGTGGTGCACGACGTCCCGCTGCTCACCGAGAACGGCCTGGCCCCGCGCTACGACCTGGTCGTGGTGGTCGACGCCGACCCGGACACGCAGGTGGAGCGACTGGTGCGGCTGCGCGGGATGACGCAGGACGAGGCACGGGCCCGGATGGCGGCGCAGGCCCGCCGGGCGGACCGGCTGGCCGTCGCGGACCTGGTGATCGGATCGGCCTCGTAGTGGGCCTGCTCGGTCGATGCGGCAACGCAGCGAGGTGCCGTGCCGGGCGTCGCAAGCCGGTGAACCCTCCCGGTCACAGCACCAGCGGCCGTGGCGGGAATGCGGTTGTCGGTCGGCGTGTTGGGTATGTCTGTCCCGACGATCATTCGTCCCCGTGCCCGATGTCAGGGAGGCGGACAGTGCCCGAGCGCACCCCGGAAACCCATGTGATCGACTTCCGCGCCGCCGAGCAGCTGCTCGCGGCGCGCGACCCGCGCGGCGCCGTGAAGCTCCTGGACCCGGTCGTCGCCGCCCACCCGGAGAACACCGCAGCCCGGCTGCTGCGTGCCCGCGCGTTCTTCCTCGCCGCGCAACTGCGGCCCGCGGAGCTGGAGTTCCAGGTCGTCCTGGAGCGTGAGCCGGACAACGCGTTCGCCCACTTCGCGCTGGCCCGCACCCTGGAGCGGGCCGACCGCCGCGCCGAGGCCCAGCGGCACTTCCGGCTGGCCGCGGCGCTCGACCCGCGGCCGGACTACGTGGCCGCGGCCCGCTTCGAGGAGTAGCCCGCCCACCCCGTCACGACGCGCGGCGCCCGCCGGAGAGATCCGGCGGGCGCCGCGTCGTGCTGCCCTCCCCCGGCGGGAGGCCGCTGCGTACGGCGGACGGCAAGTCGGCGCCAAGGCGCGGGCAAGCCGGCCGTACGACATTGACACGGCCAAAAACAGAGGGCAGAGGTCAGAGGGCGAAGGCCAGAGGCCAAAGGCAGGGGAATGTCTTCTATTTCTGAGAGGCAGGCGCCGGACATGCCGATCTTGTGCAAGCCCGCGGTGCGCGTACCGGAATACACCATCACCATGGAGCAGACCCTGGAATTCGCCAGGAAAGCCCATGCGGGAAAGCCGCAGCTTCCGCTTGCGCTCCGGCTGATAGAGAACACCGGGGTCCGCAAGCGGCACATCGTGCAGCCCATCGAGAAGACGCTGGAGCACCCGGGGTTCGAGGAACGCAACAGGATCTACGAGGCCGAGTCGAAGAAGCGGTGCCCGGAGGTCATCGAGGACGCGCTCGCCAACGCACGGCTGCGGGCCGACGACATCGACGCGATCATCTACGTCTCGTGCACCGGATTCATGATGCCCTCGCTCACCGCGTGGCTCATCAACACCATGGGTTTCCGATTCGACACCCGGCAGATTCCCATCGCCCAGCTCGGCTGCGCGGCGGGCGGCGCGGCGATCAACCGCGCCCATGACTTCTGCACGGCGCACCCCGACAGCAATGTGCTGATCGTCTCGTGCGAGCTGTGCTCGCTGTGCTACCAGCCCTCCGCCGACGACGTCGGCTCGCTGCTGTCCGACGGCCTGTTCGGTGACGCGGTCGCGGCCGCCGTGGTGCGGGGGCACGGTGACGCGGGCGTCAGCGGCGTGCGGCTGGAGCACAACGCGTCGTACCTCATCCCGAACACCGAGGAGTGGATCTCCTACGCGGTGCGGGACACCGGCTTCCACTTCCAGCTCGACAAGCGGGTGCCGGGCACCATGGAGCCGCTCGCCCCGGTGCTGCGCCAGCTCGCCGCGGGCCACGGCTGGAGCGCCTCCGACCTGGACTTCTACATCATCCACGCGGGCGGTCCGCGGATCCTGGACGACCTCGCCAAATTCCTGGAGGTCGACCGCACGGTCTTCCGGCACAGCTGGAGCACCCTGACCGAGTACGGCAACATCGCCAGCGCCGTCGTCTTCGACGCGCTGCGCCGCCGGTTCGAGGAGGACCGGCCGCTTCCCACCGGTGCCACCGGCGTCATCGCCGGCTTCGGCCCCGGCATCACCGCCGAGATGGCGCTCGGCACCTGGACCGACGGCACGGCCGGCGACCCGGCACACGGCACGGCACACGACGACACCGCGGAGCTGGCCGGCGTGGCCGCGTCGCTCCCGTACGCGGGGAGGATCTCATGAGCGGCGCGGCACACGGCGGGCCCGACTCGCAGCGCATCATGCGGCTGATCAACGGCTACTGGGCCACCGGGATCATGGGCACGGCGGCGCAGTACCAGGTCTTCACGCACCTGGAGGACGGCGCCGGCAATGCCGAGCAGGTCGCCGAGCGGGCCGGGGTCGCACCGCGCGGCGCTCAGGCGCTGCTGGACGGCCTGGTCGCGCTCGGCGTCGTCGTGGTGGAGCAGGGCCGCTACCGCAACACCCCGGAGGCGTCGGCGTTCCTGGTGGAGGGCCGGCCCGCCTCGCTCACCGGTTTCGCCAAGCTGAAGCTGGGCCACATCGGTTCGATGGCGACGCTGCCGGACTCCGTACGCGACGGCGGGCCGACGTCGAACGCCGTCGTCGAGGTCGCCGACAACCCGCACTGGGAGAACCTGGTGCAGGCCATCGCCGCGCAGTCCGTGCCGGTCGCGCACATCGCCGCCGCGGAACTCGGGCTCGCCGACGCCGGGAAGGTCTCGATCCTCGACATCGGCGGCGGCTCGGGCATCTGCTCGGCCATCTGGCTCGGGCTCAACCCGGACGCCCGCTCCACCCAGATCGACTGGGCGCCGATCAACGCGATCGCCCGCCGGCTGCTGGCCGAGAAGGGCGTGGGCGACCGGGTCGAGCACGTCGACGGCGACTTCCACACCGTCGACTTCGGCAACGGCGACCACGACGTGGTGGTGTACTCCAACATCGCCCACCAGGAGGGCCCCGAGGACAACCAGGCGGTCTTCACCCGCATCCGCAAGGCGCTGCGGCCCGGCGGCACGCTCGTCGTCTCCGACTACGTCGTGGACGACGACCGCAGCGGCCCGCCCTTCGCGCTGACCTTCGCCGGCGAGATGCTCATCAAGTCCCGGCACGGCAGCACCTGGCGGCGCAGCGACTACCACGCCTGGCTGACCGCCGCGGGCTTCGAGGACGTCCGCTTCGTGGAGACCTCCTCCCCGACGGTCCTGGTGCTCGCCCGCTGACCGCGCCCGTACACCGACGAGAGCCCGGCCGGAGGAATCCTCCGGCCGGGCTCTCGTCTCGCGGTGCTGCGCGGTCAGCTCGCGCGCAGGTTGTTCTTCAGCTCCGCCCGCAGCGTGTGCGCGACCTGCTCGACCTGGTCCTCGGTCAGCTCGGCGTGCATCGGGATGGCCAGATTGCGCGCGAAGAGGTCCGCCGAGACCGGGCAGCTCCGGTCCGAGCGGTACACCGGCTGCAGGTGGGTGGCCCAGGCACCCTGGCCGCAGCCGATGCCCTGGGCGCGCAGTGCGGCGGCGAGCCCGGCGCGGTCCACCCGCGGGTCGAGGGTCACCAGGTACGACTGCCACGCGTGGGTGCGGTCGGCCGGCACGTGCGGCAGCGTCAGCAGGTCGTCGTCGCCGAGCAGTTCGGCGTAGGCCGCGGCGGCCTTGTTGCGCCGCTGGAGCAGCTCGTCGACGCGGTCCAGCTGCACCTGGAGGATGGCGGCGGCGATGTCGGAGAGCTTGTAGTTGTAGCCGATGTCGGTGAAGACCGGGATCGGCAGGCCGACGACCTGCGCCTGGTCGTAGATGCTGCCGATGCCGAACGACGACCGCAGCCGGGCGTCCGCGCCGATCACCGGGTCGGCGGCGAGCAGCGCGCCGCCCTCGCCGCTGGTGGCGCCCTTGCGGCCGTGGAAGGACAGGCACGCCACGGGCGCGAGCGAGCCCGCCGGGCGGCCCTGGTAGGTCGCGCCGACCGCGCACGCCGCGTCCTCCACGACGAACAGCCCGTGGGCGCCGGCCAGCGCCATCAGCTCGGTGTAGTCGGCGGGCATCCCGAGGGTGTCCACCGCGATGATGCCGACCGTGCGCGGCCCGATGAGGGCCGCCACGGCCGCCGGGTCGACCGTGCCGGTGTCGGCGCGCACGTCCGCGAAGACCGGGGTCGCGCCGACGTAGCGCACCGCGTGCGCGGGGGCGGGGAAGGTGTAGTCGGCGACGATGACCTCGTCGCCGGGCTCCACGCCCAGTGCCAGCATGGCCAGGTGGAGGGCCGCGCCGCAGTTGCTCACCGCGACCGCGTCGCCCACGCCGTACCGCTCGGCGAGCAGGGCCTCCAGGGCCTTGCCGCGCGGGCCCTGGCCGGCCGGCCAGCCGGAGGCGAACACCTCGGCGACGGCGGCGAGTTCCCGCTCGCCCAGACTCGGGTGCACCAGCGGGATGCTGTCCTTGCTCATCAGTGCCGACCTTTCGTGTGGCGTCACGCCGTGGGCGGGGTGTAGCGGAGCGGGGTGATCTGCTGGACGTCGTAGCGCTTGCGCATGGCCTCCACCGCGCCGGAGTCGACCGTCCTGCCCGCCGCGAAGATCTCGACGATCTCCTCGAAGTACAGCTCGTGGTCGGGCGAGGGATAGTTGTGGAAGAGCATCCGGGCCGGCTTGTCCGAGGCGTTGCGGAAGGCGTGCGGGGTGTTCGGCGGCACGAACATGCAGGCGCCCTCGGCCGCGCGGACCGCGGTGTCGCCGTCCTTGGACGTCCAGCCGTGCCAGGTGTCCTCGGTCCGCTCGGTCGGCTCGAACGCGAGCAGCTGCAGCTCGCCCTCCAGGACGTAGAAGAACTCCTGCGAATTGGCGTGGACGTGCGCGCCGACGTCGAACCCCGGCGGCACGACGACCTCGAAGACGGAGACGACGGAACCGTCCGCGGCGGTGGCCTTGAAGGTGACGTCCTGCGCCTTCGTGACGAGTCTCCGGCCTTGGCCGGGCGGAAGGATGAGACCGCTCATGTGATGTCGCTTCCTCGGGTTCGATGCGGGCGGGCCCGCGCGGAGAAAGGGCGGCGGACCGCTCCGCGTGCGCGGTCCCGCTCCTGGCCGACCCTCCCCGCCGCAGCTTGTCCGCCACTGGTCCCGCGATTGGCGCCGGACCCGCCAAGCCGGGGCCAACCCGCCACGAAGACCGCTGCAAGCGGGCCTGCCGAGAATCCGGTCAGCGGTCCGTCGAGTACGTCCGGACGACTGCACCCGTACGGAATCCAGCACGTGGTGGGATGAGGGGGAGACCATGCCGTCCGCCCTGGGACGAGTTCTGACGGAAGCGGCGACCGCACAGCGGGACGTCGGCGACCAGGAGACCTGCGAGAAGCTGCTGGCCCGTGTCGACCGGCGGATCGAGGAGCTGCTGAGCGCCGAGACGGCGCGCTGGAGCGAGGTGGACGCCCGCGTCGCGGTGCCCGTGGGGGCCGTGGCCGAGCTGGTCTCGGCGGGCGGCAAGCGGCTGCGCCCGCTGTTCTGCGTCACCGGCTACCTCGCGGCCGGCGGCGGCTCCGGCGACGGCACCGAGGACACCGTCGTCGACGCGGCCGCCGCCGTGGAGCTGCTGCACGCCTTCGCGCTGATCCACGACGACATCATGGACAACTCGCCCAGCAGGCGCGGCGTCCCGACCGTCCACGCCAAGTACACCGACGTGCACGCGCTGCGCGGCTGGGCGGGCGAGTCCCGCCGGTACGGCGAGGGCGTCGCGATGCTCGCCGGGGACCTGGCGCTCGCCTACGCCAACCGGCTCGCGGGCACCCTGACCGGCGCCGCCGCGGAGGTGTGGCACGAGCTGGTCGCCGAGATGATCGTCGGCCAGCAGCTGGACATCGCGCTGGCCGCCGAGGTCAAGCCCGACCCGCGGCTGGCCCGCTGGGTCGCCGTCTGCAAGTCCGGCCGCTACACCATCCACCGCCCGCTCGCGCTCGGCGCGGCCATCGCCGGCCGCCCCGGACTCGACGCGGTCTTCGAGGCCTACGGCGTCGCGGCCGGCGAGGCCTTCCAGCTGCGCGACGACCTGCTCGACGCGTTCGGCGAGTCCGCCGCGACCGGCAAGCCGACCGGGCTCGACCTCGACGAGCACAAGATGACCCTGCTGATCGCCCTGGCCGCGGCCAAGGACCCGCAGGTCGCCCGGCTCGTCGACGACAGCCGGCACAGCGACTGGAACCCGGCCGAGCTGCGCGCCGCGCTGGTCGCCTCCGGAGTCCGCGCGGACGTCGAGGAGCAGATCGACGCGCTGGTCGCCGACGCCTACGGGGCGCTCGCCGACGCCCCGCTGCCGGCCGGCTGGCGGCTGCGGCTGGAGGAGCTGGCCGACATGGTCGCCTACCGCGACCGCTGACCGGGCGCCGTACAGCGTCGTACGCCGCCCCCGCCCGGTCCCGTACATCCGCCCGGCCGCAGCGCCGCGACGGAGCTGCACGGGCGCACATTCGGCACCAAGTCCGGTGCAGGACGCTGTGCTTCACCGGCACCCGAGCACACCGAACCGCCGTCCGCTGCCTTACCGGAACGAGGCGGGCCCGGAGGGAGATCTGATGGGAAGCACGTTGCTGGACAAGCTGGACCCCGGAACGAGGAGCGCCACGGACCAGGAGTCCCTGCACAAGACCGGCCTCTACCTCGGCGTCGTGCCGGAGCGGGCCGCACTCGTCCGCGGCGGCACGCCGGTCACGCTCGACCACGACCTCGACGCCCTGCCCGAGGCGGGCCGCCGGCTGACCGTGGCCGGGCTCGCCGGCCACGCCGCCGACTTCGCCAACCGGCTCGCCGCCGCCGGGGTGCGCCCCGGCGGCCACGTCGTGGTCTGCAAGGCCCCCAACTTCGACCTGTGGCTGCTGGCGACCGCGGTGGAGCGCGTCGGCGCCGTGCCCGTCATGCTCTCCCACCACCTGGACTCCGCGGCGCTGTCCGCCCTGATGGCCCGGCTGGACCGGCCGCACCTGATCACCGACGGGCCCAAGCTACGCGCGCTGACCGAGGACGGCGTCGACCTCGACGGGCTCACCCGGGGCGTCATCGGGATCGGCGAGACCGGCCCGGGCGCGACCCGGCTCGCCGACCTGGACGGCGGCACGCCCGTCAAGCCGGTGTTGCGCGGCCTGGACGAGCCCGCCATGATCACCCACACCTCGGGCACCACCGGGCTGCCCAAGCTCGTCGTGCACACCCCGCGGACCATGCGCACCCGGCTGCGCCCGCAGCTCTTCCTGCTCGGCATGATGCGCAAGCGCGGCACCGTCGCCGTCCACATCCCCTTCGGCCACTCCCGGACCTTCGCGGCGCTGTCGCTGTGCTTCCTCAAGGGGATGCCGGTGCTCGCGGTGAACGACGGAAGGCCGGACGCCGTCGCCGAGTTCTTCGTCCGGCACCGCCCCTGGCTCGTCGAGGCGCTGCCCAACTCCTTCCTGGCCTGGGAGGGCCTGACCGACGACAGCCGCAAGCCCTTCGCCTCGGTCAAGTACTTCAGCAGCACCTTCGACGCGATCCACCCGCGCACCGTGCGGCGGCTGCTGCACTCCTCCGCGCAGCGGGCGCAGTTCTTCCAGATCTACGGCCAGAGCGAGGTCGGCCCGGCCGCCGGGCGCCCCTACTTCCGGAAGTTCGCGCACCGGATGGACGGCCGCTGCATGGGCTTCGCGCTGCCGGGCAGCGCGAAGGTCCGGGTGGTGAGCCGGGACGGCAAGCGGCCCTCGCAGGCGCACCCCGGCTACATCGACGTCCGCTGGGACGGCATCGCCAAGACCTACCACGGCGAGCAGGACCGCTACGACGAGAACGTGCACGACGGCTGGTGGCGCACCGGGGACGTCGGCTACCGCACCCGCTTCGGCTGCCTGCACATGCTGGACCGGGAGTTCGACACGATCGAGGGCGTCGGCAGCAACCTGGAGGTCGAGGACGACATCCTCGACAAGCTGGAGGAGCTGGCCGAGCTCGTCGTGGTGCCCGGCCCGCACGCCCAGGCCGTCCCGGTGGTGTGCACCCACCGCGACGAGCCGCTGGACATGGACCGCTGGCGCGCCGCCACCACGGCCTACCCGCAGCTCGCCGAGCCGGTCCAGATCCCGCTGGCCGAACTGCCGCGCACCGCGACGCTCAAGACCCGCAGGGTCGAGCTGTCCCGCCGGCTGGAGGACGAGCTGTCCGAGCGGCCCTGACCGCCCGCGCCGGGCGCCCTTCCCCGCGGCCGGACCGGGTCGGCTCCCGGTCCGGCCGCCTCCGTGCGCCCCGGCCCGCCCCCTGGCCCAGCCCATGGCCCACCCCCTGGGTGGCGTCCCCGGATCCGACAGGAGTGACCTTGTCAGAACAGCAGACCGCCGACCCCGCGGACCGGCGCGTCGTGCTCAACGGCGAGGGGCAGCACTCGATCTGGTGGATCGACCGTGAACTGCCCGCCGGCTGGCACGCCGAGGGGACCACCGGGCCGCGGGAGCGGTGCCTCGCGCACATCCAGGAGGTGTGGACGGACCTGCGGCCGCGGAGCCCGCACGCGGGGGCGGAACGCCCGCGGCCCGCGGCGGCCGGTGAGCCCTGGGCCTCCGGTGGTCCCGCGGTGGCCGGTGGGCCTTCGGCCTTTGGTGGTCCCGGGGCGGCCGGTGGGCCTTCGGCCTTTGGTGGTCCCGGGGCGGCCGCCGCCCCCGATGCCGAGCCGCTTCCCGTGCGGCTCGCGCGGTGGGCGCGGCGGGAGCCCGGGGCGGTCGCGGTGGAGGGGGACGGCTTCGCCCTCACCTTCGGGGAGCTGGACGCCGCCTCCGACCGGTGGGCCCGCTTACTGCGTTCGCGCGGGGTGGGGCGCGGCGCCCTGGTCGGGGTACTCCTCGGCCGGGGCGCCGATCTGCACGCCGTGACGCTGGGCGCGTGGAAGGCCCGCGCCGGCTGCGTACCGCTGGACCCGGACTTCCCGGCGGCCCGGCTGCGGCTGCTGCTCGCCGACGCCGGGGCCCGTGTGCTGGTCACCGAACTCGCCCACGCGGCGGACGGCCTCTGCGGCTTCGACGGCACCGTGCTGTACGTCGACGACCCCGAGGTCACCGGCGCGTTCGCCGCGCCCCCGGCGGACGCCGCCGCGGAGCCGCCGGAGCCGCCGGAGCCGCAGGGGCCCCCGGACCCGGACGACGTCGCGCTGGTGGCCCACGCCCCCACCGTGGCCGGGCGCCCCTACCCCGTCGCCGTCACGCACCGCGGGCTCGCGGACCACGTGGCCTGGGCCGGACGGGAGCTGACCGGCGCGCGGGGCGGCGGCACCGCGGTCTTCTGCTCGGTCGCCTCCGAGATGACGGCCACCGGGCTGTGGGCCCCGCTCGCGGCCGGGCAGCGGGTGGTGCTCGCCCCGCGGGCGCTGGACCTCGCCCAGTTGGGGGAATGGCTCGCGGCGGCCGGCCCCTTCGCCTTCCTGCACCTGACGCCGAGCCATCTCGACCTGCTCGTCCGGCAGTCCGGCCCGGCGGTGGTCGCGGCGCTGGCCGGCACGTTCGTCGTCGCGAGCGGCGGCAGCACGCCGGGGCCTGCCGCGGCGCGGCTCGCCGAATTCCTCGGCCGCGGGCGGCTGCTCCCCGCGTACGGCTCGGTCGAGACGTCGTACGGCAGCTGTCCCGACCCCGTACGCCCCGCCGCGGACAGCCGGATCCGGGTGCTCGACGGCGACGGGCGGCAGGTCCCGCCGGGCGAGGTCGGCGAGCTGTACGTGGCCGGTCCCGGCGTGGCCCTCGGCTACGTCGGGCGGGCCGCGCTGACCGCCGAGCGCTTCCTGCCCGACCCGTACGGCCCGCCCGGCACCCGGATGTTCCGCACCGGGCAGCTGGTGCGGCGCACCGCGGCGGGGGAGGCCGAGCCGCTCGGCCGCACCGACCGGCAGGTGTGGATCGGCGGGCACCGCGCCGACCCGGCGGAGGCCGAGGAGGCCCTGTACGACCACCCGTGCGTCGACGAGGCCGTCGTCGTGGGGGTGCGGGCGGCTTCCGGCGACGTCCGGCTCGCCGCCTACGTGGTGCCGCGCCCCGGCGCGCAGGGCCTGGACGCGGCGGAGCTGGCCGCGCACTGCCGGCGGCTGCTGCCGGACCACCTGGTGCCCGCGAGCCTCGCGCTGCTCGCCGAGCTGCCACGGGCCGCCGACGGGCGGGTGGACCTCGCGGCGCTGCCGCGGCCCGGCGGCCCGCTGCTGGACGCCCCACGCAGGGCCGCGCGCAGCGGGCGGCACGTCGCGTTCGGCGGGCGCCCGCTGGCGGAGCTGCTCGCGGACTGCCGGGTGCCCGGCGCCTCCGTGGCGGTGCTCGACGCGGGCGGCCTGGTCGCGGTCGAGGCCGCGGGCCACGACGGGGAGGGCCGGCCGGTCACCCCGCGCACCGCCTTCCCGGCGGGAGGCCTGAGCCGGCACGTCACGGCGCTGGGCGTGCTGCGGCTGGCGGACGAGGGGCTGCTCGACCTGGACGCGGCCCTGAACGCCCCGCCGGACGCCGCCGCCGGGCGCGGCGCCGCCCGCCGCCCGACCCTCGCGGACCTGCTGGGCAACCGCTTCGGCCAGGCCGGCGCGGACCTGCTGCTGGCGCTGCTGGAGGAGGTGACGGGCGAACCGTTCGGGCTGCTGATGCGGCGCCTGGTGCTGGGGCCGCTGGGCCTGGACGACAGCTGCTTCGGCGGCCCGCCGCCCCGCAGCGGCGGCCGTACCGGCGCCCCGGCGGCGCGGATCGGCCACGACGAGGCGGGCCGCCCACTGCCGCCCGCGTCGGCAGCGGCGGCGGGCACGCAAGCGGAACCGGACACCGGGGCGGGCACCGCACCTGGCACGGAACCGGCCACGGAACCGGCCACGGACCCGGGCGCGTCCGAACTGTGGACGACCGCCTCCGACCTGGCCAAGGTGGCGCTGGAGGTGCGCCGCTCCGCCCACGGTGTCCCGCTCGCCCTGCTCACCCCGGACACCGCGGCCCGCATGCTCACCCCGAGCCCCGACGACCTCTACGGGCTCGGCACCATGGTCGACGTCCTCGGCTCCGACACCGAGTTCGGGCACGAGGGGGCGCCGGCCGGCCACTACGCCGTCTCGACGCTGCGGCTGCGCACCGGCAACGGCCTGGTGGTCCTGGCCAACGGCCGGGCGGGCGGGCTGCTGCGCAGGGAGATCGCCCTCCGGCTGCGGGCCGGGGGCCGATTGACCGAAAGGTCCCGGCCATCGGGTGACGGAAAGTTATGGTTCCTGGAAGAGGCGCAGGGAACGGGTTGGCTGACCGGCACGTAGCGTGAAGTGGCTCAACTGTGTTGTCGAGACGAAAACTTGTACGCAGAATGGCTCTGCAATGTCTCCCGTGGGGGACGGGGCGCGGGTGCGCCTCGGGAAGGGGACGGTGTGTCGACCCGGCTATCGTTTCAGGTGCTGGGCCCGCTCAAAGTGAGCGCGGACGGCAGGTCGCTGCAACTGCGCAGCGCGCGGCAGCGAACGATTCTGGCCGTGCTGCTGCTCACCCCCGGGCGCGTGGTATCGGTCGACTCCCTGGCCGAGGCCGTCTGGCACAGCGACCCCCCGGCCACCGCGCGCAACCAGATCGCCATCTGCGTCTCCGCCCTGCGCAAGACCTTCCGCGACGAGGCCCGCGTCGACGGCCTCATCGAGACCGTGGCGCCCGGCTACGTGCTGCACACCGCGGGCCACTACGTCGATGTCGTCGACCTGTACGCCTCGGCTGCCGCCGCGGGGGCGGCAGCCGAGGCGGGCGACCCCGACGCGGCCGCGGCCCGCTTCGAGAACGCCCTCGCGCTGTGGGACGGCCCGGTGCTCGACGGCATGGACGGCGGCTCCCTGACCGGGGTGGTGCGCCGGCTCACCGAGCTGAAGGTCGACCTGGCCGAGGAGTACGCCGCCGTCCAGCTCCAGCAGGGCCGCTACCGCTCCGTCGTGGAGAGCCTGGGCCCGCTGGTCGCCGAACACCCCCTGCGCGAGCACGCCCGGGCCGTCCTCATGCAGGCCTACCACCTGTCGGGCCGCCGCTCCGAGGCGCTCGGCTGCTATCGCGAGGGGCGCCGCGTCCTCATCGCCGAGCTGGGCGTCGAGCCGGGCGCCGAACTCCAGGAGCTGCACCGCACCGTGCTGGAGGGCGACGGCCCCGCGCCGGTACGGCCCCCGGCCCCCGCCCCCGCCCCCGCCGCCGTGGCCGAGCCCCTCGTGGTGGCCGCGGCCCCGGAGACCGCGCCCGCGCCCGCGGCCGCCGCGACGCCCGCCGTACCGCACCAACTGCCGCTGCCGCCCGAGCCGTTCGTCGGCCGGGAGGCCGAGCTCGAACTGCTCGGCCGGCTCGTGCAGCCCGCGCTCGGGCCCGGCGGCGGCCTGCCGGTGCGCATCGCGGCGATCTGCGGCGCCGCCGGCGTCGGCAAGAGCGCGCTCGCCCAGCACTGGGCCGACCGTGTCGCCCAGCGCTTCCCCGACGGGCAGATCTACCTGGATCTCCAGGGCCTGCGCACGCACGGCGGGGTCACCCCCGAGGCCGCCCTCGACCGGGCGCTGCGCGCGCTCGGCGTGCCCGGCGCGTCGATCCCCGAGGGCATCCAGGACCGGGCCGCGCTCTACCGCAGCACCCTGGACGGCAAGCGGCTGCTGATCGTCCTGGACAACGCCGGCTCGCTGGAGCAGATCCGCCCGCTGCTGCCCGGCCGCGGACCCGCCCGCGCGCTCTTCACCAGCCGCGACCCCTTCAACGGGCTGGCCGGCGCGGTCGCCGCGGTCCGTATCGAGCTGCACGGGATGAGCACGACCGAGTCCCTCAACCTGCTCGCCGCCACCATCGGCGACCAGCGGGTGGCGGCCGAACCCGCGGCCGCGCGGCGCCTGGTGGACCTGTGCGACCGGTTACCGCTCGCCCTGCGCATCGTCGCGACCCGGCTGCTGTCCGACCACCAGTGGTCGCTGCGCCGGATGGTCGCGCGCATGGAGGACCGCCGGGAGCGGCTGGACGTCGTCAGCCCCGGCGAGAGCGGTGTGCGCTCCAGCCTGTGGCTCAGCTACCGCGCCCTGTCGGTGCAGGCCGCCCGCCTCTACCGGCAGCTGAGCGTGCTCGACGTGCCGGACTTCCCGCCGTGGATCGGCGCGCCCGTCCTCGGCGTCACCCCTGGGGTGTCCGAGGAACTGCTGCACCAGCTCGCCGGTGCGCAGCTGCTGGAGCGCTGCCCGGTGCGCGGCGGCGGCACGCGCTTCCGCATCCCGGACCTGATGCGGCTGTTCGCCCAGGAGCGGTGCCTGGCCGAGGACGGCGTGCAGGAGCGCGAGCAGACGCTGGACCGCGTGCTGTCCGCCATGCTCACGCTCGTCTACGCCGCCCAGGAGCAGCTGTACGGCAAGGGCGAGGTCGCCCCGCACGTCCCGGCGCACATCCAGGAGCTGCCCGGCGGCGCGGTGAGCGAGCTGGTGTCCGACCCCATCGAGTGGTTCGAGGGCGAGCGGGAGGCGCTCGGTGCGCTCGTGGCGCAGGCCGCACGCGACGGCCAGGAGGGCCGCGCGTGGGTCCTGGCGATCGGGTCGGTGCCCTTCTTCGAGACCCGCAACTACCTGGAGGACTGGCGCCGGGCCGCCGACAGCGCCCTGGAGGGCGCGCAGCGCGCCGGCGACACCCACGGCGCCGGCACCATGCTGCGCTCGCTGGGCACCCTGGCCATCTACCAGCGCCGCTACGACGAGGCGTGCGAGCGGCTGCTGACCGCCCTGGACCTGCTGGAGCAGACCGACGACACCCAGGGCCGCGCCATCGTGCGGCGCAACCTCGCCGTCTGCGCCCGCTTCCGCGGCGAGCTGGACCAGGCCGCGCGCTACTGCGAGGCGTCCCTCGTCCTCTTCCGGCAGACCGGCGACTCCTCCGGCCTCTCGCACGCGCTGGGCCTGCTCGCGCAGATCGAGATCGAGCAGGGCAACCCCGAGCGCGGGGTGGAGCTGAGCAACCAGGCGATCGAGGTCAGCTACGAGGCCGGGTCGCTGCGCAGCCGCACCCAGAACCTCTACCGGCTCGCCGAGGCGCTGCTCAGCGCCGGGCAGGCGGAGCAGGCGGAGCGGGTGTGCCACGACGTCGTGGGCCTCACCCGCGGCCAGCGTGACCGGCTGGGCGAGGCCCACGCGCTGTGCGTGCTCGGCGAGGCGCAGTGGCGGCAGAACGAGCCGCACAAGGCGCGCGCGAGCCTGCTGCGCGCCCTGCGGGCCGCCGAAGAGGTCAACGACCGCTTCCTCCAGGCCCGGATCACCACCAACCTCGCCTGCGCCGAAGCCCTCTGCGGCGGAACGGGCGCGGACGCGCCCCTGGCTTGGGCCCAGCAGGAATTCCGCTCGCTCAACGCCCCGGTGTGGGTGCGGCGCGCGGGCCGGCTGCGCGAGGTCCTGGAGTCCCGCGGCGCCGACAGCCCCATCGAGGGGCTGGAGCTGGCCCGGCTGCTCAGCGGCTGCTGATTCCCCCGGGCCGGTCTTTTCGGTCCTGCCGCCGGATCACGTCCAGGGCAGATCGTTGGTGCCCGTGCCGGAACCCAGGGCGTTCAGGGCGACGAGCAGCGGCACAAACAGCAGTGCGGAGCTGGCGAACGCGGCTGCGACGGTGCGGAACTTGCGCATGACTGACTCCCCGTGTTGTTCGAGCAATTCCCCTGTGCAGCATTTCTGAGATCACCTTAGGTGGGCTCGCTTTTGGTGCGATTTCCCGGTGATTTCGGCCACTCGAAATCGACTCGATAATGCGGTAATAGGACGGCCGGATAGGTTGCGAAGGCAATTTCGTACGGGGACATCCATGGGATGGGGAATGCACTGTGCCGAACATCGCAGGCGTGGCCGCAGCGCCCGCCGAGGGGATCGCGGAGGCAGACCGGGGCGGCGGAACGAACGGATCGCTCGAATTCCGCTTGCTGGGCCCGGTATCCGTGAGCAGGGCGGGCGAGGCGGTCCCGCTGCCCGGAACGAAAATCCACACCGTACTCGCGGTCCTGCTGCTGGCCCGCGGCACGCTGGTCGCCGACGGCCGGCTGAGCGCCGCATTGTGGGGGGACACGCCGCCGCCCACCTCGAACTCCCAGATCTACACCTACGTGTCACGGCTGCGGAAAGTCCTCGGGCAGCCGGTGCAGATCTCCCGTAAAGGCCCGGGATACGTCCTCGACGTCCACGACGCCGAAGTCGACCTCTTCTCCTTCGAACGGCTCGACCGCATGGGCCGCCGGGCACTGAAGGAGAACCGCTACGAGGAGGCGGGCCGGCTGCTCGGCAGCGCACTCGGCTGCTGGAGCGGGCACGCCCTGGACAACGTCACCGAGCACCTGCTCCAGTCCGAGCGGCCGCGGCTGGAATTCCTCCGCGCCGAGGCGCTGGAACGCCGTATCCAGGCCGACCTGGCACTCGGCCGGCACCGCTCGCTGGTGCCCGAACTGCTGTCCCTGGTGGCCCGCTTCCCCATGGAGGAGAACCTCCGCGCCCACCTCATCACCGCGCTGCACCGCTCCGACCGGCAGGCCGAGGCCGTCCAGGTCTACGGCGAGGGCCGCCGCATCCTCGACGAGCAGCTCGGCGTGGTGCCCGGCCAGCAGCTCAGCCGCGCCTACCTGCGCATCCTGCGCGGCGAGGGCGGCAGCAGCACCGCGCAGCGCCGGCCGCTGGTGGTGCTGCCCGTCCGGGACGGTGCCGTGACCGGCCGCACCACCGAGGCCGCCCGCCTCAGGTCGCTGCTGCTGCGCCGCCCCGCCGGGCCCGCCGCGCGGCTGCGGGCCGCCCTCGTCACCGGCATGCCCGGCAGCGGCAAGACCGCGCTGGCCGCCGAGGTCGCGTACTCCTGCGCCCGGGCCTTCCCGGACGGCGTGGTGCACGCCGACCTCCAGGACGCCGAGGGGGCCGCCCGGCCGCCCGCCGACGTCGTCGCCGAACTGCTGTCCGCACTGGGCGAGACGGGGCAGGGCCCCGGGCGCGACCTCAACGACCTGGTGCGCCGCTACCGCTCCCGTACCGCGTCCTCCCGGCTGCTCGTGGTGCTGGACGACGCCTCCAGCGACGCCCAGCTCACCCCGCTGCTGCCGGCCGGCACGGACACCGCGCTGCTCGTCACCAGCCGCCGCCGGCTGGTGACCGTGCCGGCCACGTCCACCGTCTCGCTGGAACCGCTCGCCGACGAGGACGCGGTCGCGCTGCTCGCCGAGACCGTCGGCGCCGAGCGCATCCGCGCCGAACTGCCCGCCGCCCGCGACCTGGTGCGCTACTGCGCAGGGCTGCCGCTCGCGGTGCGCATCGCCGGCACCCGGCTCGCCGCCCGCCCGCACTGGCCCGTCGCCCGGCTCGCCGCGCAGCTCGCCGACCCGCGCACCCGGCTCGCCGCGCTCTCCTACGGCGACCTCGAACTCGCCCGCTCCCTCAACCGGGCGCTGTCCCGGCTGAGCCCCGCCACCGCGGCCGTCCTGCCGTGGCTCGCGGCGGTCGGCGGCGGCCCGTTCACCGCCCGGCTGGCCGGCGAGGTGATCGGCCTCGCCGAACCCGAGGACGCGCTGGAGGAGCTCGTCGACGCCTGCCTGCTGACGTCGGAGCCCGGCGGGCCCGCCCTCGGCGAGGACCGCTACCGCTTCCACCCGCTGGTCCTGCTGCACGCCGCCGCACTGCCCCGGAAGGAGCTCCCCCGATGACCCCGCGCCGCAGCCCGGTGCCGAACCTGCTGCCGAACCCGCGCCAAGCCGATGGCAAGTCCCGCAAGAGGCCTGATCAAGAAGCGTGGCAGAGGCTGACCGCCATGGAGCCCATGGATGGTGACCGCCATGAGTGAGGCGGCTGTGAAGAGTCAGGAGAGCGCCGCGAAGGCGCTGCACTCGGCCATCGAGGAAGCGGCCGGGATCCTGGAAGTGGACTACCCGCGCGACAGGGTGCAGCGCATCCTGGACCTGTACGGCGGGGACCTCGCCCAGGCCGTCGTCGCGTTCCGGGTGTCGACCGGAGCGGGCCGGGCCGGCGAGCTGGACTGCCGGTTCACCGTGCCCAAGGACACCGACCCGTACGACCTCGCCGTGGGCAGCGGGCTGCTGGAGAGGACGGACCACCCCGTCTCCCGGCTGCTCGCCGACATCCACGGCACCTGCCCGGTCGAGGGCTACGGCATCGACTTCGGCGTCGTCGGCGGTTTCAAGAAGATCTGGATCGTGCTGCCGCGCGCCGAGCTCCAGGAGGTCGCGAAGCTCGCCGGCATCCCCTCGATGCCGCCGAGCCTGGGCGCGAGCCTGGACTTCATCAAGCGGCACGGCCTGGGCGACACCGTCGGCCTGCTCGGCATCGACTACCGCCACCGGACCGTCAACATCTACTTCGGCGAGCCCCCCGAGGGCGGCATCGCCCCCGAGGCCCTGCAGGCGATGCTGGGCGAGATCGGCCAGGCGGAGCCCAGCGAGCAGATGCTCCGGCTCGGCCGCGAGATCTTCGGCGTCTACGTCACGCTCAGCTGGGACAACCCGCAGATCGAGCGGATCAGCTTCGCCGTGGCGACCACCGACCCGGCCTCGCTGCCCGTCGAACTCGACGAGCGGATCGATCTGTTCGTCCGGCACGTGCGGGCCGCCGACCCGACGACCAAGTTCGTCTACGCGGTCGCCTCGCAGCCCGACGGCGAGTACTACAAGCTCCAGTCCTACTACCGCTGGGGCTCCGGCGTGCCGGAGATCATGCAGCTGTCGGAGGGGGCCCTCCAGGACCCGGTGTGATCCCCGGTCACGCCCCCTCCCACCCCTCCGGGTGTCCCCACCGCTCCCCGGCAATTCCCGTTTTCCCGCACCTCCCACGGCCCCCGGCGGCAGCCGCGCGCTTCCGCCCGCCCAGGGCCGTACTTCCGGAAGGACGAACTCTTGGCCACCGTAGAAGTTCCGGTACTGATCGTGGGTGGCGGCGGCTCCGGCCTGTCCGCCTCCGTCTTCCTGTCCGACCACGGCGTGGGCCATCTGCTGGTGGAGCGCCGCGCGGACACCTCGCGCCTGCCGAAGGCGCATTACATCAACCAGCGCACCATGGAGATCTTCCGGCAGCACGGCCTGGCGGACGACGTCCTGGAGATCGGCGCCTCGCCGGAGCAGTTCGGCAAGGTCCGCTGGCAGACCACCCTGACCGGCCAGGGCCCGCTGGACGGCAAGGTGATCCACGAGATGGACGCCTTCGGCGGCGGCGCGCTGCGCGAGTCGTACGAGGCCGCAGGCCCCGTCCTGCCCGTCAAGCTGCCCCAGCTGCGGCTGGAGCCGATCCTGCGCAGGCACGCCGAGGCGCGCAACCCCGACCGGATCCTGTTCGGGCACGAGCTGGTGTCGCTGGTCCAGGACGAGGACGGCGCCGGGAGCGGCGTCACCGCCGAGATCCGTTCCGTCGAGAGCGGCGAGACCACGACCGTCAAGGCGGGCTACGTCATCGCCGCCGACGCCGGCCGCACGGTGGGTCCCGCGCTCGGCGTGAAGATGGAGGGCCTGCCCGCGCTCTTCGACGCGACCACGGCGTACTTCTCCGCGGACCTGTCGCAGCACTGGAACGAGGGGACCGTCATCACCTGGTTCCTCAACCCCTACCGCGCCGACCTGTCCAGCGCGCTCATCGAGATGGGCCCGACCTGGGGCAAGAACTGTGAGGAGTGGGGCCTGCACCTGCCCCTCATGGGGCTGGACCGCAACGACGAGCAGGCGGTCACCGCCCGCATCCGGGAGATCCTCGGGCTGCCCGAGCTGGAGCTGACGCTGCACGAGGTCACCAGCTGGACGGTCGAGGCCGTCATCGCCGAGAGTTACCGCAAGGGCCGGGTCTTCCTGGTCGGCGACGCCGCCCACCGCCAGCCGCCGGCCGTGGGTCTGGGCCTGAACACCGGCATCCAGGACGTGCACAACCTCGCCTGGAAGCTCGCCGCGGTCGTGTCCGGCAACGCCCCGGACGCGCTGCTCGACACCTACGAGGCCGAGCGCCGCCCCGTCGGCCAGTTCAACCTGGGCTGGGCGATGTCCGCCGCCGCGCACCACCAGGTCGTCATCGACGCCGCCGTGGGCATCGGCCCGCACGTGCCGCCGGAGCGCCGCACGCCGGTCTTCTTCGGCTACTTCGCGCCCAGCCCGATGGGTGCCGCCCAGCGCGCCCGGGCCGCGGAGATCTTCGCGACGCACCGCGGCGAGTGCCAGGCCATCGGCGTCGAGAACGGCTTCGCCTACATGCAGGGCGCCGTCGTCCCGGACGGCACCCGGCCGCCGATGCCGGCGCCGCTCGGCGACACGTACACGCCCACCACCCGCCCCGGGCACCTGCTGCCGCACGCCTGGGTCGAGCAGGACGGCGCGCGCGTGTCCACGCAGGACCTGGTCGGCGCCGGCGGCGGCTTCCTGCTGCTCACCGGCCCGGACGGGGCTGCCTGGGCGGACGCCGCAGCGCTCGCCTCGGAGAAGCTCGCGGTGCCGGTGACGGTGGTCCGGATCGGCGCGGGCGCCGACGCGACCGACGCCGACGGCGCCTGGCAGCAGCTGCGCGGGACGGACGGCGCGGGCGCCGTCCTCGTCCGCCCCGACCAGCACGTCGCCTGGCGCGCCGGCGGCGCGGCGGAGGACCCCGCGAGCGCCCTCACCGAGGCGCTGGCCACCGTCCTGGGCCAGCCTGCCTAGGGCTTCCGCGCGGCGCCCGGACCCCGCGCCGCACGGCCCGGCAGGACGCCCCCGCGGGCGTCCTGCCGGGCCCGCAGCCCGCCGTGTCCCGGGCCGCTCGCCCAGCCGTACGCCCCGGCGGCGCCTCATGACCACGCTTCACGACCACGGAAGAAGCACCATGATCAACAGACGATCGTTCCTCGCCGGCACCGGCGGAGTCGCGGTGGCCGCCACCGCCGTCGCCGGCGCCACCCAGGCCCAGGCCAAGCCCCGCGCCCGGAACGCCGGCACCCAGTGGAGCCGGCTCTCCGACCGGCTGCGCGGGCACCTCGTGCTCCCCACCGACGCCGACTACCAGCGCGCCAAGCAGCTCTACCAGGTCCAGTTCGACGCCACCAGCCCGCAGGCCGTCGCGTACTGCGTCTCGGCCGCCGACGTCGCCGCGTGCCTGTCCTTCGCCGAGGCCAACGGCATCCCCGTCGCCGCCCGCAGCGGCGGCCACAGTGCGGGCGGCTACTCGACCACGCCCGGCCTGGTCATCGACGTCGCCGGCCTCAACACCGTCGCGCTCGGCAAGGACTCGGTGCACATCGGCCCCGGCGCACAGCTCGTCGACATCATGGACACCCTCGCCCCGCAGGGCCTCGGCATCTCCGGCGGCTACTGCCCCACCGTCGCCGCGGGCGGGTTCTTCCAGGGCGGCGGCATGGGCCTGTTCACCCGCAGCATCGGCATCGCCGCCGACAAGGTGAACTCCGCGCAGGTCGTGCTCGCCGACGGCCGCACCGTCACCGCCTCCCCGCAGTGCAACTCCGACCTCTTCTGGGCGCTGCGCGGCGGTGGCGGCGGCAACTTCGGCATCGTCACCGGCTACGACGTCACGCCCTCGCCGCTCACCGACGTGGCCGCGATCAACCTGGTGTGGACCTTCGACCAGGCGCTGGACATGCTCGACGGCTGGGCCAAGTGGCTGCCGGACGCGCCCTGGACGATCGGCAGCGGCGTCAACGTCACCCTCACCGACGCCGGCCCCGGCACCGTCCCGACCGCCTCGGTCTTCCTCGCCTCGGTCGACACCGGCGCCGCCTTCGACGCCGAGATCGCCCGGCTCGTCTCGCTCGTCGGCACCCCCACCGTCTTCCGGCAGCAGTTCACCGCCCCCTACCGGTCGGTGCTCATGCAGCTCTACTCCTGCACCGAGCTGACCGTGCAGCAGTGCCACCGCGCCGACACCGGCGGCGGGCAGATCCAGCGCCCGGCCTTCGGCGCCTGGCGCAGCCGGCTGTTCGAGAAGGGCGACATGCCGCGCGACGGCTGGGCCAAGGCCCTCGCCGCCTTCGTCGACCACCGCTACGCCGGCCAGATGCGCCAGCTGCAGATCTCCGCGCTGGGCGGCAAGGCCAACACCGTGGCCCGCGACGCCACCGCGTACGTCCACCGCGACGCCCTCTTCTCGGTCAGCTACCTCACCTCCGACGCCGTCGCGCCGGTCTCCGCGGAGGCCGCGGCCGCCGCGTACACCTTCGTCGACGACGGCTTCGCGACGATCGACCCGTACTCGACCGGCGAGACGTACCAGAACTTCATCGACCCGCGGCTGCCCGACTGGCAGAGCTCCTACTACGCCGAGAACTACTCCCGGCTGGCGAAGGTCAAGCGGAAGTACGACCCCTACCAGGTCTTCCGCTTCGCGCAGAGCGTGCGCTGACCCGGTTCCCGGCTCCGCCGCGGAGGACCCCTCCGGCGGGGCCGGGCCCTTCCCCCGTCCTCCGCCCACCCACCGGCTCGGTCCGGCCCACACAGGAGCACTCCATGAAGATTGCCGACCTCGCGCGCCCGGCCCCGCTGCAACTGCCGGACGGGATCGACGCGGACGAGGTGCGCCGGGCCGCCGCCCGGCTCATCGCGCACATCAGCAGCAGAACCGACGCCGACGGCGCGATACGCGAGCACTGCGAGAGCAGAGTGCTCGAATCGGCCCTCGCGCTCTCCCTCATGACCCGCACCGGCCACACCTCGCCCGCCCGCGACCGCCTGCTGGGCTACCTGCGCGGGCACCAGGACTCGCCGGACCGGCTGGAGAAGGTGCTCGCCTCGCTCGCCGTCGCCCGCGCCGCCGGCCGGGAGGCGGACGGCGACAGCACCCTCGTCGACACGCTCGCGGCCGGCGTCCTGGCCGCGGCGCCCGGCTTCATCTCCGTCCGCCGCCGGCTGATGGTCTACGCCGTGCTCTCCGTGCTCGGCTGCCCGCTGCCGGCCGACGCCGAACTCCCCGGCGGCGGCGCGGTCCCCACCGACCCGCTGCACTCCTGGGCCGCCGTGCAGCAGGCCTCCATCACGCTGATCATCGCCGGCGCCATGGGAGTGCACGACTCCTCCACCGAGGCCGCCCTGCAGACCCTGCTGGCCACCGACCCCGGTGCCGCGGTGTGGGAGGGCTACGCCCTCATGCACCTGCTGGTGCTCAACGCCCTCGCCGGGGTGGCCGGCCACGAGGAGACCGTGCGGCGCGGCCTGGACACCCTGCTGCGCCACCAGCGCCCCGACGGCGGCTTCCCGTTCGTGCTGGAGATGCACAACTGGTGCACCTCCACCGGCGGCCTGGCCCTGCACGCGGCCGGCGCCGACCCCGTGCTGCTGCGCCGGATGGCCGGCATGCTCGCCTCCCACCAGGGCGGCGCCGCGCACGCCGCGCTCGCCCGCGGCAACACCCTCACCGACGGCTGGTCGATGTCCCCGATCGTCGCGCAGAACGACGTCGACGACACCTCCTGCGCACTGGAGTTCCTCCAGGCCGTCGACCCCGTCACGCACGCCGGCTCGGTCCGCCGCGGCGTGGACGCGCTGCTCGCCGTCCAGAACGCGGACGGCGGCTTCCCGACGTACGTCGGCGGCGCCTCCTCCGAGCCGTGCATGACCGCCGCCGCGGTCTGCGCGCTCTCCCCGCACCCCGCGACCGAGGCGGCCCGCACCAGGGCGCTGGCCTTCCTCGCCGGCGTCCAGGACGCCGACGGCGGCTTCGAGCCCGGCTGGAGCCGCAGCCGCCTGCACAGCCTCTTCCGGGTCCGCCTCGCCGCCTGCACCGCCGGGCCCGACGACATCCGCGCCGCCGCGATGGCCGCCCGCATCGAGCAGACCGTCCGCGCCACGCAGAACGCCGACGGCGGCTGGGGCATGCAGCCCGGCGACCCCAGCGACGACATCAGCACCGCCTACGGCCTCATCGCCCTGTGCTACGCCGACGACCCGCGTCCGGTCGGCCGCGGCATGCGCTGGCTGCTGGAACGGCAGAAGGCCGACGGCGGCTACGACGGCCCGCCCGACATGGTCGGCCCCCGCCCCTTCGCCTACCACTTCCCCCTGCTCACCGACATTCCCGTGCTGCTCGCCTATGGGCACTTCCGCGCGCGGGTACTGGACCCCCTGAGCGAGCTTCAGGGAGTGCGGTGACGGGCCGAGCCCCGTCCGGGATCCTGACATGTGATCAGGGAAGCCCGGCGCCCTGAGAAACACGACGCCCCCACAGAACACGGAGGAACCGGCATGATGCGAAAACTGGCCGCCTTGCCCAGCGGAAGGGTGGGCAAGTGGGTGGTCATCGCCATCTGGGTCGTCCTGCTGGTTCCCGCGATGATGCTGGCAGGCAAGCTCTCCGACGCCGAGCAGAACGACAACTCGGCCTGGCTGCCCGGCAACGCGGAGTCCACCGCGGTCGTCGACCGGGTGGAGAAGCTGATGCCCGCCGACGCCGTCCCCGCGATCGTCATCTACGACCGCGCGGGCGGCGTCACCGACGCCGACATGGCCAAGGCGAAGGCCGACGCCCAGGCGTTCCAGCACATCCACAACGTGGAGGGCCCGGTCCAGGAGCCGGTGAAGTCCGACGACGGCAAGGCCATCCAGACCGTCGTCCAGGTGCACAAGGACAAGTCCGGCTGGGACGGCCTCGGCAAGGTCGTCGACTCGATGAGCGCCATCGGCGACAAGAACCCCGACGGCCTCGGCTTCCACGTCGCAGGACCCGTCGGCTACGGCGCCGACTCGATCAAGGCCTTCGGCGGCAGCGGCGTACTCACCACCATCACCGCGCTCGTCGTCGTCGCGATCCTGCTGCTCACCTACCGCAGCCCATGGCTGCCCCTGCTGCCGCTGATCACCGTCGGCGTGGCGCTGGTCGCGGCCGAGGGCCTCATCTACCTGCTCGCCCAGCACGCCGGACTGGTCATCAACAAACAGACCAGCTTCATCCTCGTCGTGCTCATCTTCGGCGCCGGCACCGACTACGCGCTGCTGCTCATCTCCCGCTACCGGGAGGAGCTGACCCGCGAGGAGGACCGGCACAAGGCCATGGCCGAGGCGCTCTACCGCTCGGGACCGGCGATCGTCGCGAGCGCCGCGACCGTCTCCATCAGCCTGCTGCTGCTGATGCTCGCCCGGCTGAACTCCACGGCGGGCATGGGCCCGGCCTGCGCCATCAGCGTCGCGGTGGGGCTGCTCGCCATGATCACCCTCATGCCCGCGCTGCTGGTCGCGTGCGGGCGCTGGGTCTTCTGGCCGAAGAAGCCCGCCTTCGGCGCCGAGGCCGTGCACAAGGACGGCGTCTGGACCCGGGTCGGCGCGAGCATCTCCGTCCGCCCGCGGCTGGTGTGGACGGGCACGGTCGTGGTGCTCCTCGCGCTGTCCGCCGGCATCTTCGGGCTCAAGGCCTCGGGCCTGGCCAACAAGGACCAGTTCACGAACAAGCCGCAGATGGCCGTAGGCGAGCAGCTGCGCGCCGAGCACTTCCCGGCGGGCAACGGCGACCCCGTCTACATCGCCGCCGACTCCGCCGCGGCCGGCCGGGTCAAGGAAGCGGTCGGCGCGGTGCCCGGGGTCGCCCAGGTCGCCGACCCGATCGCCAAGGGCGACCAGGCGGTCGTGCTCGCCCAGCTGAAGGACGAGGCGAGCAGCGACGCGGCGCTGGCCACCCTGGACCGGATCCGTACCGCGGTGCACCACCTCGACGGAGCGGACGCGCAGGTCGGCGGCAGCACCGCGATCATGGCGGACACCGAGGACGCCGCGACCCGCGACGACAAGGTCGTCATCCCCCTCGTGCTGGCCGTGGTGCTGCTCATCCTGTGCGCCCTGCTGCGCTCGGTCGTCGCCCCGCTGCTGCTGATGGCCACCGTGCTGCTGTCGTTCGGCGCGACCCTCGGCGTGAGCAGCCTGGTGTTCAACCACCTCTTCCACTTCGCCGGGGCGGACGCGTCCTTCCCCCTGCTGGCGTTCGTGTTCCTGGTGGCGCTCGGCATCGACTACAACATCTTCCTCGTCACCCGCATCCGCGAGGACGCCGGGAGACTGGGCACCCGCAAGGCCGCGCTGAGCGCCCTGTCCACCACCGGCGGGGTCATCACCTCGGCCGGCGTGGTGCTGGCCGGCACCTTCGGGGCGATGGGCTCGCTGCCCATGGTCTTCGCCGCCGAGCTGGGCTTCACGGTGGCCTTCGGGGTGCTGCTGGACACCATCGTGGTCCGCTCGGTGCTGGTCACCGCGCTCACCCTGGACACCGGCCGGTGGATGTGGTGGCCCAGCGCGCTCTTCCACCGCCGCGACGACACCCAGCCCGCCGAGGGCGACGTCGGCCCGGTTCCCTCGCTCAGCGGCCGGTGAGCGACACCCCCCGCCGCGGGTCCCGGCGCGCGCCCACCGGCGCCGCCCGGGCCCCGTGGCGGGGGCATCCGCATGCGCAGTCCGGGGCATGCCCGGACACGGACTTACGGGGGCTGACTCCATGCGTGCAGAGACGATGGACGGAGAGATCCGCAGCGGCACCGCGGTCGCCGACGCGACCACCGGCAGCGCGCAGCGCATCGCGGAACTCGAACGCGAGGTCCGAGAGCTCCGCCGCGCCAACGAGACGCTCAAGAGCTACGTCAGCAAGGCGCTGGAGCTGGACATCCTGCCGCGGCAGCGGGACGGGCGCGCAGACGCCGCGGGCGTCGGCGGTACGGCCACGGGTCCGGCGGGGGGTGCGGCGGCGGCCCCCGGCGGCGGGGGAGCCGGCCCAGCCGAAACGTTTCCCGGCGAGCCCGGCGAGCCCGGTGGGCCCGGCGAGCCCGGTGGGCCCGGGGGGCCTGGTGGGCCCGCCTTCCCCGACGGCCCCGGATCTTCCGCGGCCCCCGGGCCCGCCGGGTTCTCCGGCATGTCCGACCTTGCGGCGCTGACCGGCGCGGCCGGCCCGCGCGGTGGGCCGGGGCTGCCCGGCGTGTCAGTCGGGTCCGGGCTGTCCGGCCCGTGCGGCACGGCCACGGCAGCCGGGGACGGCGGCGCCGGGCGCGCGGCCGGAGCCACCGGCAAGGTCGAGTTCCTGGTGCTCGGCCCCATCGAGGCGGCCGTCGGCGGCCGCTGGGCGGACCTGGGCGCGCCCAAGCAGCGCGCCGCCCTCGCCCTGCTGGTGAGCCAGGTGGGCCAGCCGGTATCGGTCGACGTCATGGTGGAGTCGCTGTGGTCGGGCCGCCCGCCGCAGTCGGCCATCACCTCGCTGCACGCCTACATCGCCAACCTGCGCCGCGCCCTGGAACCGCACCGGGCCCCGCGCACCCCCGCCACCGTGCTGTGCACCCGCGGGCGCAGCTACCTGCTCGACAGCCGGGCCGTCGAGGTCGACGCCCACCGCTTCGGGGAGTGCGCCACAGCCGGCTGGCAGGCCCTGGACCGCGGCGACCCGCAGCGGGCGCTGCGCGAGTTCGAGGCGGGGCTCGCACTGTGGCGGGGCGACGCCTACGCGGAGGTCGCCACGGCCGCGCCCGTCACGCCCGAGGCCGTACGCCTGGAGGAGCTGCGGCTGTCGATGGTCGAGGGTCGCTGCGCGACCCTGATCGCGGTCGGCAACCACGAACTGGCGGTGCCCGAGCTGGTGGCCTTCACGCAGGGCCACCCGCTGCGCGAGTACGGCTGCGAGCTGCTGAGCCTCGCCCTCTACCGCGCCGGGCGGCAGGCCGACGCGCTGTCGGTGCTGCGGGCCCACCAGCAGCGCATGGTGGAGGACCTGGGCATCTCGCCGAGCCCTGCGCTCCAGCACCTGGAGCTGGAGATCCTCCGCCAGGCCCCGGAGCTGCGGGCCCCCGGACGCGTCCAGTAGCCCCCGCTGCCGCGGGCCGGCGGCGGCACACGGAGCAGCGGCACGCTCGGACGGCGGCACGCTCGGACGGCGGCGTCAGAAGAGCGGCGCGGGCAGGACGCCTTCGAGGGCCAGCAGTGAGCGCTTGATCTCCAGGCCGCCGCCGAAGCCGCCTATGCCGCCGCCGCTCTCCACCACCCGGTGGCAGGGCACGACGACGGGCAGCGGGTTGGCCCCCATGGCGGTGCCCACCGCGCGGGCGGCGTCCGGCTCGCCCACCCGGTCGGCCAGCTCCCCGTAGCCGACCACCGCCCCGTACGGCACCCCGGCGGCCAGCTCGCGCAGCACCCGCCGCTGGAAGCCGGTGACCAGCGACCAGTCCAGCGGCAGGTCGAAGCCGGTGCGCCGCCCGGCGAAGTAGTCGTCGAGCTGCGCGGCCACGGGCGCGAGCCGCTCCGCGTCCTCGACGGGCTCGCAGCCGAGCCGCCGCCCGGCCGTCTCGACGGCGCGCGCGGCCGTCCGCTCGTCGGCCCGGAAGACCACCAGGACCAGGCCCTCCCCGGTGGCCATGAGCAGCAGCGGCCCGATGGGAGCGTCGTACACCGTCCACGCAGCGCTTGTCATACCCGAAAGCCTAGGCGCGGGGTATGACAGTCCGGGCCCGCGCGGGAGGGGGCCGGTCCGCGCACGCGGCCGATTGTCGGTGGGGGGTCGTACCGTGGACCCATGCGGCCCGTTTCAGACATCGAACGCAGTGTGGCGCCCTTCGAGGTCGTCAGCCCCTACCAGCCCAGCGGCGACCAGCCGACGGCCATCGACGACCTGGAACGCCGGATCCGGGCCGGCGAGCAGGACGTGGTGCTCCTCGGCGCGACGGGCACGGGCAAGTCCGCCACGACTGCCTGGATGATCGAGCGGCTCCAGCGCCCCACCCTGGTGATGGCGCCGAACAAGACCCTCGCGGCCCAGCTCGCGAACGAGTTCCGCGAGCTGCTGCCGAACAACGCGGTCGAGTATTTCGTCTCGTACTACGACTACTACCAGCCCGAGGCCTACGTCCCGCAGACGGACACCTACATCGAGAAGGACTCCTCGATCAACGAGGAGGTCGAAAGGCTCCGCCACTCCGCGACCAGCTCCCTGCTGACGCGGCGGGACGTCGTCGTGGTCGCCTCGGTGTCCTGCATCTACGGCCTCGGCACCCCGCAGGAGTACGTCGACCGCATGGTGCGGCTGCGCGTCGGGGACGTGGTGGACCGCGACCAGTTGCTGCGCCGCTTCGTCGACGTGCAGTACACGCGTAACGACCTGGCGTTCACCCGCGGCACCTTCCGGGTGCGCGGCGACACCGTCGAGATCTTCCCGGTCTACGAGCAGCTCGCGGTGCGGATCGAGATGTTCGGCGACGAGATCGAGGCGCTCTACACCCTGCACCCGCTCACCGGCGAGGTGATCACCGAGGACCAGGAGATCTACGTCTTCCCCGCCACCCACTACGTGGCCGGTCCCGAGCGCATGGAGCGCGCCATCGCCGGCATCGAGAAGGAGCTGGAGGGGCAGCTCGCGCAGATGGAGAAGCAGGGCAAGCTGCTGGAGGCGCAGCGGCTGCGGATGCGCACCACGTACGACATCGAGATGATGCGGCAGATCGGCACCTGCTCCGGCATCGAGAACTACTCGCGGCACATCGACGGCCGCGAGCAGGGCAGCGCCCCCGACACCCTCATCGACTACTTCCCGGAGGACTTCCTCCTGGTCATCGACGAGTCGCACGTCACCGTGCCGCAGATCGGCGCGATGTACGAGGGCGACGCGTCGCGCAAGCGCACCCTGGTCGACCACGGCTTCCGGCTGCCGTCCGCGCTGGACAACCGCCCGCTGAAGTGGGAGGAGTTCCTGGACCGGGTCGGCCAGACCGTCTACCTGTCGGCGACCCCGGGCACGTACGAGATGTCCCGCGCCAAGGAGGGTGTGGTCGAGCAGATCATCCGTCCGACCGGCCTGGTCGACCCCGAGGTCATCGTCAAGCCCACCGAGGGCCAGATCGACGACCTGGTCCACGAGATCCGGCTGCGCACCGAGCGGGACGAACGCGTGCTCGTCACCACGCTGACCAAGAAGATGTCCGAGGACCTCACGGACTACCTGCTGGAGCTGGGCATCCAGGTGCGCTACCTGCACAGCGACATCGACACGCTGCGCCGCGTCGAGCTGCTCCAGGAGCTGCGGGCCGGCGAGTACGACGTGCTGGTCGGCATCAACCTGCTGCGCGAGGGCCTGGACCTGCCCGAGGTGTCCCTGGTGGCGATCCTGGACGCCGACAAGGAGGGCTTCCTGCGCTCCGGCACCTCCCTGATCCAGACCATCGGCCGCGCGGCCCGCAACGTGTCCGGCCAGGTGCACATGTACGCCGACCGCATCACGCCGGGCATGGAGCGGGCGATCGACGAGACCAACCGCCGCCGCGCCAAGCAGATCGCGTACAACACCGAGCGCGGAGTGGACCCGCAGCCGCTGCGCAAGAAGATCGCCGGCATCCTCGACTCCTTCGCGCGGGAGGACGCCGACACCGAGGAGCTGCTGGGCTCCGGGAGGCAGCGCTCGCGCGGCAAGGCGCCGGTGCCGGGCCTGTCCGGCGGCAAGGGCGGCGAGAAGCACACCAAGGGCGCGCTGCCCGCCGAGGAGCTCGCGGACCTCATCTCCCAGCTGACCGACCAGATGCACACCGCCGCTGCCGAGCTGCAGTTCGAGGTCGCCGCCCGGATCCGGGACGAACTGGGCGATTTGAAAAAGGAGTTGCGGCAGATGCGGGATGCCGGAATGGCCTGAGTGGGGCGGGAATCGCCGCGCTGGGAGGGCTCGGACGAACCGGGATACGGTCGGGCGGCGTCTTGTTAGGGTGCGGGGCAACAACCGCACAGTCAGGTGACGGGTGAGAGGGGCAAGACCGTGACGGTCAACATGACCAAGGGCCAGAAGATCAGCCTGAGCAAGTCCGACGGGGGCTCGTTGACGGCGGTCAGGATGGGGCTGGGCTGGCAGGCGGCGCCGCGTCGCGGACTGTTCGGGAGCCGCACCCGGGAGATCGACCTCGATGCCTCCGCGGTGCTCTTCGCCGACAAGCAGCCGGTCGACGTGGTGTTCTTCCAGCACCTGATCAGTGACGACGGCTCGGTCCGGCACACCGGTGACAACCTGGTCGGCGGCGCGGGGCAGGGCGGCGACGACGAGTCGATCATCGTCGACCTCGCGCGTGTGCCGGTGCACGTCGACCAGATCGTCTTCACCGTCAACTCCTTCACCGGCCAGACCTTCGCCGAGGTGCAGAACGCGTTCTGCCGGCTGGTGGACGAGACCAACGGGCAGGAGCTGGCCCGCTACACGCTGACCGGCGGCGGCCCGTACACCGCGCAGATCATGGCGAAGGTGCAGCGCGGGCAGGGCGGCTGGACGATGACCGCGATCGGCACCCCGGCCAACGGGCGTACGTTCCAGGACCTCATCCCGGCCATCCTTCCCTCGCTCTGACGGCACGTCCGGGTCCCGCACGAGGCGGCCCGGGCCACCGCACCGGCCGGGGGCCGGTGGCGACGGAAGAGGTCCAGCGGCCTGCGGGCTGCGGGCCGGGCAGTTCACTACACAGGAAGACGGGGGCGGCGGTCATGACGGCCGAACTGGTCCGGGGGCAGAACCATCCGCTGCCCGACAACCGGCTGGAGATCCGGGTCACGGCAGGCACACCGGTGGTGGCCGCTGTCACGCTCGCGGACGAGGCCGGGCGTGTCATCGCCGACCGGCCCTGGCTCGCCCACCCCGGCGAGCCGCACCTGGAGGGCGTCGAGGTGCCGCGGCAGGCCGCCGCGGACCACCGCCTCGCGGTCGACCTCGGCGCAATGCCGCCGTCCGTGCAGGTGGTGCACGTCCTCATCGCACTGCCCGGCGCCGCCGCCCGCCCGGGCGCTCCCGCCGACTTCGGCGCCGCCCCCGCCCCGCGGCTCGCGGTCACCCGGCCGGACGGCACCGCCATCGCCGGCTTCAGCATCACCGGCCTCGGCCCGGAGACCGCGCTGCTGGCCGTCGAGCTGTACCGGCGGCAGGCGGCGTGGAAGGTCCGGGCCGTCGGCCAGGGCTACCAGGGCGGCCTGCCCGCGCTCTTCCTGGACCAGGGGGTGCCGGACGCGGCGGGTGTCGCGAACGTCATCCACAGCGCGGTGGACCGCGAGCAGGCCCGCTCCGTCACCCCGCCCCCCGCCGCCGGGCCGCGCGGCGGGGCGGGCCCGCGCGGCGGTACCTCCGGGGCGTCCGGCGCGCCAGGTTCCTCCGGGCCTTCCGGCTCCGCCGGCGGCAAGGTCGACTACAGCCACCCGCGGCGGCGCGCGCAGCAGCAACCGCCTGCCGCGCCGCCCCGGCCGGCCGCGGCCCCCGCCGCGGGGCCGGTGCCGCAGCCGCGGGCCGGCGGACAGGCGCCGCCGCCCCCGCCCGCCGGTGCGCCGCACGTGCCGGTGGCCGGGGACGCACCGGGGCGCTCGCTGGAGGAGCGGCTCTACAACCAGGTCTGGGGCATGTTCGAGGACCTGGCGCGGACGGTCGCCGCCTACCGCAGCGCCGCCGACTTCGCGCAGTCCCGACTGGAGCAGGAGCTGGACCGGCTGCTGGCCGACCCGCGCACCCGCGGCGGCCCGGCGGCCGAGGCGGCCCGCGAGGAGGCGCAGGCCCGGCAGGCCGCGCTGATCGACCAGGCCAGGGAGGTGCTGGACCGGGACCTGGCGCAGCTCGCGGCGGAGGTCGAGGTCGTCGATCCGGCGCTGCCGCCGGAGTTCGCCGGCTGGGAGAATCCGGCCTGGCACGCCTACCGGGTGCCGGAGCAGCTGCCGCTCGCGGTGCGGCTGGGCAGCCTGAGCCTGCCCGAGGTACCGGATCTGCGTATCCCGCTGCTGTCCCGGCTGCCGCTGGAGCGGGGGCTGTGGATCGACAGCGCGGAGAACCGCAGGGCGGCGATGGACACCGCGGTGTCGATCGCGGCCCGGCTCCTCGCGTCGCACCCGGTCGGCAGCTTCGCCGTGCACGCCCTGGACCCGGCCGGTTCCGGCGCCGCCGCCTTCGCCCCGCTGTACGCGGGCGGGGCGCTGGTGCTGCCGCCGCCCGCCGCGGGCATGGCGGGGGTGAGCGGGCTGCTGACCCGGCTGACCGAGCGGGTCGACCTGATCCAGATGGCCCGCAGGGGCGGGGTGGCCGACGAGTTGCCGCCCGGCTTCGACACCGCCGAGCAACTGCTGATCGTCAACGAGTTCCCGTACGGCTTCGACGACCGGTCGGTCAACCAGTTGCGCTACCTCGCCGACGAGGGCCCGTCGGCCGGGGTGCACCTGCTGGTGGTGGCCGACCGGGAGGACGCGGCCGCGTACGGTCCGGTGCTCGACCCGATGTGGCGGGCGCTGCTGCGGCTGACCCCGCTGCCCAGCGACCACCTGTGCGACCCGTGGGTGGGGCACGCCTGGACGTACGAGCCGGCGATGGTCCCGCCGGGCAGCCGGGTGCTCACGGACGTACTCGGAAGGGTTGCTGCCGCCCGCCCGGCATATGGCCCCTGACCTGGGCATTTGGCAATCTATTTACCATTCCTTGGGTAATCCTGTACGGTTCTTTGACGTGCCGTTCTTCGCGGTGGCCAGGGCGTCCCCGGACGCTGCGGATGCCGCGAAGCCCGGCAATCCATCCCGTCGGAGGACCTGTGGACGTCTCCCTCGCCCTCTGGGTGCTGACCATCGCCGGCCTGTGCGCGCTCATCGGCGCGGACTTCCTGATCGGCCGCAAACCCCATGACGTGAGCATCCGCGAGGCGGGCCTGTGGACCGCCGTGTGGGTGGTCCTCGCCGGACTCTTCGGCCTCGGCCTGCTGCTCCTCGGCGGTGGGCAGCCCGCCGGGGAGTTCTTCGCCGGATACGTCACCGAGAAGTCGCTCAGCGTCGACAACCTCTTCGTCTTCGTCCTGATCATGGGCAAGTTCGCTGTGCCCTCGCGCTACCAGCAGCGGGTGCTGCTGATCGGCGTGCTCATCGCGCTGGTGCTGCGCGCGGGCTTCATCGCCGCCGGCGCCACGCTCGTGGCGAGCTTCTCGTGGATCTTCTTCCTCTTCGGCGCCTTCCTGATCTGGACGGCGTGGAAGCTGATCGCCGAGGCCCGGGCCGGTGCCGGTGCCGGTGCCGGATCGGACGCGGGGGAGGAGGAGTACGAGGAGAACCGGCTGCTGAAGGCGGTCGAGAAGCGCGTTCCCGCAACCGACCGCTACCACGGCACCCGGCTCGTGGTCACCGAGGGCGGCAAGCGGCTGATCACCCCGATGCTCGTGGTGATGCTCGCGATCGGCACCACCGATGTGCTCTTCGCCCTGGACTCGATCCCGGCGATCTTCGGCCTCACCCAGGACGCCTACATCGTCTTCACCGCCAACGCCTTCGCGCTGATGGGCCTGCGGCAGCTGTACTTCCTGATCGGCGGGCTGCTCAAGAAGCTGGTGCACCTGTCCTACGGGCTGTCGGTGATCCTCGGCTTCATCGGCGTCAAGCTGCTGCTGCACGCACTGCACGAGCAGGGCGCGCACGTCCCGGAGATCTCGGTGCCGGTCTCGCTGGGCGTCATCGTCGGCGTCCTGGCCGTGACCACCGCCACCAGCCTGCTCGCCTCACGGCGCACCGCCCGCGAAGCCGCCGCAGCGCCGCAGGCCGGGCGGCAGGGGGAGGCCGGCGACACGCCCGCCGCCGCGTCCGACCGGCGGATAGACGCCTGAGGCCGCCCTGCGCACCGCCCACCGCCCGCCGGGGTCTACCGTGACCCCGTAGCGGACGGTGGAAAGGTGCGGATGTGGCGAATTCCCAGGCGCTCCCGGAGCTGACCGGCGCGCGGTATCTGGACGCCTGGCAGCTCGACGGCATCGCGCTGGCCGCCGTTCTGCTGCTCGGCGCCGGTTACGCCTACGGGGTGCGCCGCCGGCTGCGCGCGGGGGAGCGGTGGCCGCTGTGGCGGACCGCGGCCTTCTACGTCCTGGGGCTGGGCACCCTCGTCGTCGCGACGATGTCCTCGCTGGCCGTCTACGACCGGGTGCTCTTCTGGCCCGCGGCCGTGCAGAACATCCTGCTGGACCTCTTCGCCCCGCTGGGCCTCGCGCTCGGCGACCCGCTCGGCCTCGCCGACCCCCGCGGGCGGCTGCACCGCGCCTTCTCCTCCCGGCCGGTGCGCGTGCTCACCTACCCGCTGGTCAGCTCGCTGATGGTGCTCGCCTCCGAGCTGACGATCTACTTCACCCCCTACTTCGCCACCGCGCTGGGCAACCCGGCGGTCCGGCAGCTCATGCACCTGCAGCTGCTGCTCACCGGCTGCCTCTTCGTGCTGCCCATGCTGAGCCGCCAGGAACTGCTGCCCCGCTGGTGCTCGCACCCGGTACGGGCCGCGCTCGTCTTCCTCGACGGGCTCTTCGACTCGGTGCCCGGCATCGTCGTGATGACCAGCGGCAGCCTGATCGCCGGCCACTGGTACACCGCCCACCCGCGCACCTGGGGACCCAGCCTGCAGCACGACCAGATGCTCGGCGGCGGGCTGATGCTGACGCTGGCCGAACTCGTCGGGCTTCCCTTCATCCTGCTGGTCTTCCTGGAGTGGTGGCGCGCCGAACGCCTCAAGACCGCCGAGCTGGACGCCCGCCTCGACCGCGAAGCCCTCGCCGCGGCGCCCCCCGCCCCCGCCCCCGCCGCCACCGCAGCGCCGTCCGCCCCCGCGCACGCTGCTGAGGCACCCGCCGCGCCCCCGGCCGTACCCGAGATGACCAGGCCCTGGTGGGAGACCGACCAGGGCGAGGTCGGCGAGCGGATGCGCCGCCGCCGCTGACCGGCCCGTAACGGCCGGGCCGCCGTACGGTCCCCGGTCGCGCCGTCGTTCGACCAGTCACCCGGGCGGCCCGTCCACCTCACCCGGTCGGGTGGACGACTCCCAGCGGCGGTTCACCAGCCGCGCTCGCGCCACTCCGCCAGGTGCGGGCGCTCGGCGCCCAGCGTCGTGTCGTTGCCGTGGCCCGGGTAGACCCAGGCCTCGTCCGGCAGCGCGCCGAAGACCTTCTCCGTCACGTCGTCGAGCAGCGAGGTGAAGGCCACCGCGTCGCCGAAGGTGTTGCCCACGCCGCCGGGGAAGAGGCAGTCGCCGGTGAAGACGTGCGGGTGGCCGTGCGGGTCGTCGTAGATCAGCGCGATGCTGCCCGGGGTGTGGCCCACGATGTGGCGGGCGGTCAGCGTGATCCGGCCGACCGTCACCGTGTCGCCGTCGTCCACGAGCACATCGGTCGGGACCGGGATGCCGGCCGCGTCCTCGCGGCCCGCGTACGTACGCGCGCCCGTCGCGGCCACGACCTCGCGCAGCGCCTGCCAGTGGTCCTGGTGCCGGTGGGTGGTCACCACCGAGGCGAGCCCGTCGTCGCCGACCAGGTTCAGCAGCGTCGCGGGCTCCGCGGCCGCGTCGACCAGCAGCTGCTCGCCGGTCGCCCGGCAGCGCAGCAGATATGCGTTGTTCTCCATCGGACCGACCGCGACCTTGCTGATGATGAGGTCGGTCAGTTCGTGTGCGTCGGCGGGCCCGCCCACCGTCACCTGTCCGCTGTAGGCCATGGCGTCAGACTAGCGGTGGCAGCACCGGCAGGGCGTGTCCTGCGGGGCTCACGTCGAGCCCGTCGCCCGAGCCGCGCCCGCTGACCCACGCCAGCAGCCCCCGGGCCGGGCCCGCCACCGTCAGCTCGGGCTCCTCTGCCGCGCCCAGGTCCCACACGGTGCCGGAGTCCGTGTCGCGCAGCCGCACCGCCGCCACGCCCTCGTGCGCCGCGAGCCCGTCGACGGCCCAGGCCAGCGCGCGGTCGGCGAAGTCGGCGGGCAGGTCCTGCGTGCCGTGGCCGGCGTCCAGGTCGACGTGGTGCAGCCGCACCTCGATCAGCCGCCGCCAGGGGACCTCGGCTGCCGCGACGACCCGGCCCGAGCGCATCGCGACCTGCGCCGCCCACCCGGCCGGGGGCAGCCCGGCGGCCGCCGCGGTGAAGCGGTCCGCCGATTCGCGCAGGTCGGCGAGCTGCTCCTGGGGGCTCCTGGCGGCGCCCGCCTCGATGTCGCGGTCACGGGTGGCTGCGTCGGCGTACATCGGGGTCTCATCGCCCGTCCGGGCCCACGTCAGCAGGTTCGTCAGCGCGTCGGCGTTGCGGGCGACGTGGGAGAGGACGTGGCCGCGGGTCCAGCCGGGCAGCAGCGAGGGCTCCGCGAGGTCCGCCGCGGACAGCTCGGCGGCGGTGCCGAGCAGCTCGGCGGTGGCCTCGGACACCTCGGCCGCATCGCGCTCGGGGTCGGGTCGTTGGACGGTCACGGGCACTCCCGGGGACTCGGCGTTGTCAGTGGCGTCGGGCAGGCTTGAGGTCGTGGGGGATACGGCAACAGGGTTCCGTATGCCCCGGGGCGCGGGGTGCGACGCCCGCCACACGATCGGGTGAACCTGGCGGCACGATCCCGTAAATCGAATACGCGTGCTATATGGTCGGTGTGTCGCAACCTCCGCGACAGGAAGAAATGCCGTGGGCTCCCCGTTTAGGCTGACTGGGGGGTGACGACTCTCCCCCCGTTTCTAGGAAAGGTGCGCACAGGCGTGGCCGATCGACTCATCGTCCGTGGCGCTCGCGAGCACAACCTGAAGAACGTCTCGCTGGAGCTGCCCCGGGACTCGCTCATCGTGTTCACCGGGCTGTCCGGCTCCGGCAAGTCCTCGCTCGCCTTCGACACGATCTTCGCCGAGGGCCAGCGCCGCTACGTGGAGTCACTGTCCTCCTACGCCCGGCAGTTCCTCGGCCAGATGGACAAGCCGGACGTCGACTTCATCGAGGGCCTGTCGCCGGCCGTCTCGATCGACCAGAAGTCGACGTCCCGCAACCCGCGGTCCACCGTGGGCACCATCACCGAGGTCTACGACTACCTCCGGCTGCTCTTCGCCCGGATCGGCAAGCCGCACTGCCCCGAGTGCGGGCGCCCGATCTCCCGGCAGTCGCCGCAGGCGATCGTCGACAAGGTGCTGGAGCTGGAGGAGGGCAGCCGCTTCCAGGTGCTCTCCCCGTTGGCGCGCGAGCGCAAGGGCGAGTTCGTCGACCTCTTCGGCGATCTGCAGACCAAGGGCTACAGCCGGGCCCGGGTGGACGGCACGACGGTCCAGCTGACCGACCCGCCGAAGCTGAAGAAGCAGGAGAAGCACACCATCGAGGTGGTCGTCGACCGCCTCACGGTGAAGGACTCCGCCAAGCGCCGGCTCACCGACTCCGTCGAGACCGCCCTCGGCCTGTCCGGCGGCATGGTCATCCTGGACTTCGTCGACCTGCCGGAGGACGACCCGCAGCGCGAGCGGATGTTCTCCGAGCACCTGTACTGCCCGTACGACGACCTGTCCTTCGAGGAGCTGGAGCCGCGGTCCTTCTCCTTCAACTCGCCCTTCGGCGCCTGCCCCGACTGCACCGGCATCGGCTCCCGCATGGAGGTCGACCCCGAGCTCGTCGTCCCCGACGACCAGAAGTCGCTCCAGGAAGGCGCCATCGCCCCCTGGACCGGCGGCATGTCCAAGGGCTATTTCGAGCGCCTGGTCGACGGCCTGGCGTCCGAGCTGGGCTTCCGCACCGACATCCCGTTCGCCGGGCTGCCCGCGCGCGCCAAGAAGGCCCTGCTCCACGGCCACAAGTCCGAGATCCGCGTCGCGTACAAGAACCGGTACGGCCGCGAGCGCGCCTACAACGCGCACTTCGAGGGCGCCATCCCGTTCGTCAAGCGCCGCCACCAGGACTCCGAGAGCGACTCCAGCCGCGAGCGCTTCGAGGGCTACATGCGCGAGGTGCCCTGCCCGACCTGTGAGGGCAGCCGGCTCAAGCCGATCGTGCTGGCCGTCACCGTGCAGGACAAGTCCATCGCCGACGTCTCGTCCATGTCGATCAGCGACTGCGCGGATTTCCTCGGCGCGATGAAGCTCGACGCGCGCGACCGCAAGATCGCCGAGCGGGTGCTCAAGGAGGTCAACGAGCGGCTGCGCTTCCTGGTCGACGTCGGCCTGGACTACCTCTCGCTCAACCGCGCGGCCGGCACCCTGTCCGGCGGCGAGGCGCAGCGCATCCGGCTCGCCACCCAGATCGGCTCCGGCCTGGTCGGCGTGCTCTACGTGCTGGACGAGCCGTCCATCGGCCTGCACCAGCGCGACAACCACCGGCTGATCGAGACCCTGGTCCGGCTGCGGGACCTGGGCAACACGCTGATCGTCGTGGAGCACGACGAGGACACCATCAAGACCGCCGACTGGGTCGTCGACATCGGCCCCGGCGCCGGCGAGCACGGTGGCAAGGTCGTCCACTCCGGCTCCCTCAAGGAGCTGCTGGGCAACGACGAGTCGCTGACCGGGCAGTACCTGGCGGGCAAGCGGGTCATCCCCACGCCCGACGTGCGCCGCCCGATCGACCGCAAGCGGCAGCTGACGGTGCACGGTGCGCGCGAGCACAACCTCCAGGACATCGACGTGTCCTTCCCGCTCGGCGTCCTCACCGCCGTCACGGGCGTGTCGGGGTCCGGCAAGTCCACGCTGGTCAACGACATCCTCTACACCCACCTGGCGCGCGAGCTGAACGGCGCGCGCAGCGTCCCCGGCCGGCACACCCGGGTCGACGGCGACGACCAGGTGGACAAGGTCGTGCACGTCGACCAGTCGCCCATCGGCCGCACCCCGCGGTCCAACCCGGCGACGTACACCGGGGTGTTCGACCACGTCAGGCGGCTGTTCGCCGAGACGATGGAGGCGAAGGTGCGCGGCTATCTGCCGGGCCGCTTCTCCTTCAACGTCAAGGGCGGCCGCTGCGAGAACTGCGCGGGCGACGGCACCATCAAGATCGAGATGAACTTCCTGCCGGACGTGTACGTCCCCTGCGAGGTCTGCCACGGCGCGCGCTACAACCGGGAGACCCTGGAGGTGCACTACAAGGGCAAGTCCATCGCCGAGGTGCTGGACATGCCCATCGAGGAGGCGCTGGAGTTCTTCGAGGCGGTGCCCGCCATCGCCCGCCACCTGCGCACCCTCAACGACGTCGGCCTCGGCTACGTCCGGCTCGGCCAGTCCGCGCCCACGCTGTCCGGCGGCGAGGCGCAGCGCGTCAAGCTCGCGTCCGAGCTGCAGAAGCGCTCCACCGGCCGTACGGTCTACGTCCTGGACGAGCCGACCACCGGCCTGCACTTCGAGGACATCAGCAAGCTCATCAAGGTGCTCTCCGGCCTCGTCGACAAGGGCAACTCGGTGATCGTCATCGAGCACAACCTGGACGTCATCAAGACGGCCGACTGGGTCATCGACATGGGCCCCGAGGGCGGCAGCGGCGGCGGTCTGGTCATCGCCGAGGGCACCCCCGAGCAGGTCGCCGGCGTCCCGGCCAGCCACACCGGCAAGTTCCTGCGCGACGTGCTCGGTGCCGACCGGGTCAGTGACGCGGCGGTGCCCCAGCCCAGGAAGCGCGCCGCGGCCAAGACGGCGGCCAGGAAGACCACCGCGACGCGCAAGAAGGCGGCCAAGGCCTGATGAGCACCGAGCAACTGCCGCCCCGCCGCCGTACGGTCCTGCGCGGGGCGGCCCTCGCCGGGGCCGCCGGCGCGGCCGGTGCCGGGCTGGCCGCGTGCGGCGGCAGGACCGGCTCGGCGTCCGGGCCCACCGAGCCGGTGGCGCTCGGCCCGTCCGGCGACGTGCCGGTCGGCGGCGCCAAGCTCTACCGCGAGGACAAGGTGGTGGTCTCGCAGCCGCAGCAGGGCACCTTCAAGGCGTTCAGCGCGGTGTGCACCCACCAGGGCTGCGTGGTCGACCGGGTGGAGGGCACGACGGTGTCCTGCCCCTGCCACGGCAGCCAGTTCGACGCCGAGACCGGGGCCGTGGTCCAGGGACCGGCGACCAGGGCGCTGCCCGCCGTCCACCTGACGGTGGCGGGCGGCACGATCACCGCGGGACCCGCGAGCTGACCGGCGGTCCGGCGCGCTCCCGGAATCCGGATCGCACGGTTCCGGGAGCCCGAGCCTGACCCCGGTGGGCAGCATCCCGCCAGTAGGGTGGGAGTCATGGCAGACCCCAGCAGCTACCGACCGAAGCCGGGCCAGATCCCCGACTCTCCCGGGGTCTACAAATTCCGGGACGAGCACGGCCGGGTGATCTACGTCGGCAAGGCGAAGAGCCTGCGCCAGCGGCTGTCCTCGTACTTCCAGGACATCACCAACCTCCACCAGCGCACCGCCACCATGGTCACCACGGCGGCCTCGGTGGAGTGGACGGTCGTCGCCACCGAGGTGGAGGCGCTGCAGCTCGAATACTCCTGGATCAAGGAGTTCGACCCGCGCTTCAACGTCAAATACCGTGACGACAAGAGCTACCCGTCGCTCGCCGTCACGATGAACGAGGAATTCCCGCGCGTCCAGGTCATGCGCGGCCCCAAGCGCAAGGGCGTGCGCTACTTCGGCCCGTACGCCCACGCGTGGGCCATCCGCGAGACCGTCGACCTGCTGCTGCGGGTCTTCCCGGTCCGCACCTGCTCCGCCGGGGTGTTCAAGCGCTCCGCGCAGATCGGCCGGCCCTGCCTGCTCGGCTACATCGGCAAGTGCTCCGCGCCCTGCGTCGGCCGGATCAGCCCCGCCGACCACCGCGAACTGGCCGAGGAGTTCTGCGACTTCATGGCCGGCCACACCGGCACGTACACCCGTCGGCTGGAGCAGCGGATGAAGGACGCCGCCGCGGCCATGGAGTACGAGCAGGCGGCCCGGCTGCGGGACGACCTGGAGGCGCTGCGGCGCGCCATGGAGAAGAACGCGGTGGTGCTCGCCGACGCCACCGACGCCGACCTGATCGCCGTCGCCGAGGACGACCTCGAAGCCGCCGTGCAGATCTTCCACGTCCGCGGCGGCCGGGTGCGCGGCCAGCGCGGCTGGGTCACCGACAAGGTCGAGGCGGTCGACACCGCGGGCCTGGTCGAGCACGCCGTCCAGCAGCTCTACGGCGAGGAGAGCGGCGACGCCGGGCAGTCCGGCGGCAGCGGCGGCGTGCCCAAGGAGGTGCTGGTCCCGGCCCTGCCGAGCCCCGTGGAGCCGCTGGCCCAGTGGCTCGCGGACCGGCGGGGCTCGCACGTGAGCCTGCGGGTGCCGCAGCGCGGCGACAAGAAGGACCTGATGGCCACCGTGCAGCGCAACGCGCAGCAGGCGCTCGCGCTGCACAAGACCCGGCGCGCCTCGGACCTGACCACCCGCTCGCGCGCGCTGGAGGAGATCGCCGCCGCCCTGGACCTGGACACCGCGCCGCTGCGCATCGAGTGCTACGACATCAGCCACCTCCAGGGCGACGACGTGGTGGCCTCGATGGTGGTCTTCGAGGACGGGCTGGCCCGCAAGAGCGAGTACCGCCGCTTCCAGATCAAGTCCTTCGCCGGACAGGACGACGTCCGTTCCATGCACGAGGTGATCTCCCGCCGCTTCCGCCGCTACCTCCAGGAGCGGCAGAAGACCGGCGAGTGGGAGCCCGACCAGCCGCAGGACACGGACGGGGCGGCGGACGGCGAGCACGCGGGCACGGACGGCGAGCGCGCGGCCGCGGAGGGCCGCGCCGAGCAGGCCGCCGGGCCCATCGACCCGGACACCGGCCGACCGCGCAAGTTCGCGTACCCGCCGCAGCTCGTCGTCGTCGACGGCGGCAGGCCGCAGGTCGCCGCCGCCCGCCGGGCGCTGGACGAGCTGGGCATAGCCGACGTCTTCGTGTGCGGTCTGGCCAAGCGCCTGGAGGAGGTCTGGGTCCCGGACGACGAGGACCCGGTCATCCTGCCGCGCAGCAGCGAGGGCCTCTACCTGCTCCAGCGGGTCCGCGACGAAGCCCACCGCTTCGCCATCACCTACCAGCGCAGCAAGCGCACCAAGACGCTCAAGGCCGGCGCCCTCGACCAGGTGCCGGGCCTCGGCGAGACCCGCAAGCAGGCGCTGCTGAAGCACTTCGGTTCGCTCAAGCGGCTGCGCGCGGCGACGGTGGAGGAGATCTGCCAGGTCCCGGGGATCGGCCGCCGTACGGCGGAGACGGTCGCCGCGGCCCTGGCGTCCGCGGCCCCGGCCGCACCGGCGGTGAACACCGCGACCGGAGAGATCATCGAAGACGACGGCCGCCCGGCCGACGGCACCGAGCCGGTGCCGTCCGGGCGCGACCCACGGGGGAAGAGCACATGAGCGAGCAGGACGCAGAGCAGGACGCAGAGCAGGACGCAGAGCAGGAAACCCGACAAGAGACCCAGCAGGACACCGAGAAGGAAACCGAGCGTATGACCAGCGCCGCACCGGGCGAGGCCGGCCAGCCGGCCCAGGCGATCCCGGAACTGGTGATCATCTCCGGGATGTCCGGAGCCGGCCGCAGCACCGCGGCCAAGTGCCTGGAGGACCTCGGCTGGTTCGTGGTGGACAACCTGCCGCCCGCCCTCATCCCGACGATGGTCGACCTCGGCGCCCGCTCGCAGGGCAACGTGGCGCGGATCGCCGTGGTCGTGGACGTCCGCGGCCGGCAGTTCTTCGACAACCTCCGGGAGTCGCTGGCCGACCTGGAGACCAAGCACGTCAAGCGCCGGGTGATCTTCCTGGAGGCGTCCGACGAGGCCCTCGTCCGGCGCTTCGAGTCGGTGCGCCGCCCGCACCCGCTGCAGGGCCAGGGCCGCATCGTGGACGGCATCAACGCCGAGCGCGACCTGCTGCGCGAGCTGCGCGGCGACGCCGACCTGGTGGTCGACACCTCCAGCCTCAACGTGCACGAACTGCGCGCGAAGCTCGACGCGCAGTTCGCCGGTGAGGAGGAGCAGGAACTCCGGGCCACCGTGATGTCGTTCGGATTCAAGTACGGCCTGCCCGTCGACGCCGACCTGGTGGTGGACTGCCGCTTCCTGCCCAACCCGCACTGGGTGCCGGAGCTGCGGCCCTTCACGGGGCTCAACGACGAGGTGGCGACGTATGTGTTCAACCAGCCGGGCGCCAAGGAGTTCCTCGACCGCTACGCCGAGCTGCTGCACATCATCGCCGCCGGCTACCGGCGTGAGGGCAAGCGGTACGTGACGATCGCGGTGGGCTGCACGGGCGGCAAGCACCGCAGTGTGGCGATGTCGGAACGGCTGGCCCAGCGGCTGGCGGCGGACGGAGTGGAGACGGTGACGGTGCATCGGGACATGGGGCGCGAGTGATCATGGCGGGGCGGCGGTACGGCCGCCGCACCGGTCGGAACGCAGCCGGCCGCGGGCGCGGCGTGCCGCCCAAGGTCGTCGCCCTCGGCGGCGGCCACGGGCTGGCCGCCTCGCTCGCCGCGCTGCGCCGGATCACCGGCGATCTGACGGCCGTCGTCACGGTCGCCGACGACGGCGGGTCCAGCGGGCGGCTGCGCAGCGAGATGGGCGTCCTGCCGCCCGGCGACCTGCGCAAGGCGCTGGCCGCGCTGTGCGGCGACGACGAGTGGGGGAGGACCTGGTCGCAGGTCGTCCAGCACCGCTTCGTCAGCGGCGGCGACCTGCACGGCCACGCGGTGGGCAACCTGCTCATCGTCGCCCTGTGGGAGCAGCTCGACGACGAGGTCGCCGCGCTGGAGTGGGTGGGCCGGCTGCTCGGCGCGCACGGCCGGGTGCTGCCGATGTCCGCCGTCCCGCTCGACCTGCACGCGACCGTACGCGGCCACGACCCGGCCGCGCCCGACGCGATCAGCACCGTCCGCGGGCAGGCCACGGTGGCCCTCACGCCCGGCGAGGTGCAGGAGGTCATGGTGGTGCCGCCCGACCCGCCGGCCGTACCGGAGGCCGTGCAGGCGGTACTCGACGCCGACTGGGTGGTGCTCGGCCCCGGCTCCTGGTTCTCCTCGGTCATCCCGCACCTGCTCGTGCCGGAACTGGCCGACGCGCTGATGACGACCAGGGCGCGCCGGGTGCTCACGCTCAACCTCGCGCCGCAACCCGGCGAGACCGACGGATTTTCTCCGCAGCGTCACTTGGAGGTTTTGGGGCGACACGCCCCTAAACTCACCATCGACGTGGTTCTCGCCGACGAGGCCGCCGTGCCCGACCGTGACAGCCTCGACGAGGCCGCGCTGCGGTTGGGCGGCACGGTCGAGCTGGCCCCGGTCGCCGCCCCCGACGGGCCGCGGCACGACCCGGAGTTGTTGGCCGCCGCGTATGACCGGATTTTTCGTATGCGTGGAAGGATCGGCCCATGGCGATGACGGCAGCGGTGAAGGACGAGATCTCCCGGCTTCCCGTCACCCGGACCTGCTGCCGCAAGGCGGAGGTGTCGTCGATCCTGCGCTTCGCCGGGGGGCTCCACCTGGTGAGCGGCCGGATCGTGATCGAGGCCGAACTGGACACCGGGATCGCGGCGCGGCGGCTGCGCAAGGACATCCTGGAGATCTTCGGCCACTCCTCCGACCTGGTCGTGATGGCCCCCGGAGGGCTGCGCCGCGGCAGCCGGTACGTGGTCCGGGTGGTCGCCGGCGGTGACCAGCTCGCCCGGCAGACGGGCCTGGTCGACGGCCGCGGGCGGCCCATCCGCGGCCTGCCCCCGCAGGTCGTCTCCGGTGCCACCTGCGACGCGGAGGCCGCGTGGCGCGGGGCCTTCCTGGCGCACGGCTCGCTCACCGAGCCGGGCCGCTCGTCCTCGCTGGAGGTCACCTGCCCCGGCCCCGAGGCCGCGCTCGCCCTGGTCGGCGCCGCCCGCCGGCTGCAGATCCCGGCGAAGGCCCGCGAGGTGCGCAACGTCGACCGCGTCGTCGTACGCGACGGGGACGCGATCGGCGCGCTGCTGACCCGGCTCGGCGCGCACGACTCCGTCCTCGCCTGGGAGGAGCGCCGGATGCGGCGCGAAGTGCGGGCCACCGCGAACCGGCTGGCCAACTTCGACGACGCGAATCTGCGGCGGTCCGCCCGCGCGGCGGTCGCCGCGGGGGCGCGGGTCGCGCGGGCCCTGGAGATCCTCGGCGAGGAGGTGCCCGAGCACCTCGCGGCCGCCGGCCGGCTCCGGATGGACCACAAGCAGGCCTCCCTGGAGGAGCTGGGCTCCCTCGCGGAGCCGCCCCTGACCAAGGACGCGGTGGCCGGCCGCATCCGCCGCCTCCTCGCCATGGCGGACAAGCGGGCGTCCGACCTCGGCCTCCCCGGCACCGAGGCGAGCCTCACCGACGAGATGGTCGTCTGAGGCGCTGTCTCGCGGAGGGCGGTGAGCGTACGAAAGCCGCGGGCCCACCCGGGGTGTACCCCCGCGGCAGCGGAAAACGCTCGGCCCGGGATGGGCAATGTCACTCGGGCGACACGGGCGAGGTAGGGTCGGACGTGGTCGGGGACATCCCATATTTCGCAGCCGGAACGGATTCCGGCGACTGAGCGAGGAGATCGGTTCGTGACGATCCGGGTAGGCATCAACGGCTTTGGCCGCATCGGTCGTAACTTCTTCCGCGCCGCCCTGGAGCAGGGCGCGGACATCGAGATCGTGGCTGTCAACGACCTGGGTGACACCGCGACCACGGCACACCTGCTGAAGTACGACACCATCCTGGGCCGCCTCAAGGCCGAGGTGACCCACACCGCCGACACCATCACGGTGGACGGCAAGACCATCAAGGTGCTCGCCGAGCGCGACCCCGCCGCCCTGAACTGGGGCGAGCTGGGCGTCGACGTCGTCGTCGAGTCGACCGGCATCTTCACCAAGGCCGCCGACGCCGGCAAGCACCTGGCCGGCGGCGCCAAGAAGGTCATCATCTCGGCGCCCGCCTCCGACGAGGACATCACCATCGTGATGGGCGTCAACCAGGACCAGTACGACCCCGCCAACCACAACATCATCTCCAACGCGTCCTGCACGACGAACTGTGTGGCGCCGATGGCGAAGGTGCTGCTGGAGAACTTCGGCATCGTCAAGGGCCTGATGACGACGGTCCACGCGTACACCAACGACCAGCGGATCCTGGACTTCCCGCACAAGGACCTGCGGCGCGCCCGTGCGGCGGCGGAGAACATCATCCCGACCACCACGGGCGCCGCGAAGGCCACCGCGCTGGTCATCCCGCAGCTCAAGGGCAAGCTGGACGGCATCGCCATGCGCGTGCCCGTCCCGACCGGCTCGGTCACCGACCTGGTCGTCGACCTGGAGCGCGAGGTCACCAAGGACGAGGTCAACGCCGCCTTCCAGAAGGCCGCCGAGGGCCAGCTCAAGGGCATCCTGGAGTACACCGAGGACGCGATCGTGTCCTCGGACATCGTCAACTGGCCGGCCTCCTGCACCTTCGACTCCTCGCTGACCATGGCGCAGGGCAAGACGGTCAAGGTCATCGGCTGGTACGACAACGAGTGGGGCTACTCCAACCGCCTGGTGGACCTGACGGTCTTCGTCGGCGGCCAGCTCTGACCTGCCCGACGGCAGCAGCAGACGGCACAGCCGACACGGCACCGCGGATGTGAGGGACAGGGTCCGGCCGGGCGCGACGGAGCGCCCGCGCCGGGCCCTGTCGCCGTGCCGGTGCCCCCCGCAAGCAGACAGGGCAGACCCAGGCAGACCCGGCCGAGCGGCCGGGCCGGCAGACCGGAGTGACCGCAGAAGATGAAGACGATCGACGACCTCATCGGCGAGGGGCAGGTGGCGGGCAAGCGGGTCTTCGTCCGCGCCGACCTGAACGTGCCGCTCGCGGGCGAGACCATCACCGACGACGGCCGGATCCGCGCCGCCGTACCGACCATCACCAAGCTCGCCGCGGCCGGCGCACGGGTGATCGTCGCCTCCCACCTGGGCCGTCCCAAGGGCGCGCCCGACCCGCAGTTCTCGCTCGCGCCGGTGGCGAAGCGGCTCGGCGAGCTGCTGGGCAAGGACGGCATCAGCACCGCGTTCGCGGCCGACACCGTCGGCGACAGCGCGACCGCCACCGTGGCGGACCTGGCCGACGGGCAGGTCGCGCTGCTGGAGAACCTGCGCTTCAACGCCGGCGAGACCAGCAAGGACGACGCCGAGCGCGGCGCCTTCGCCGACCGGCTCGCGGCGCTCGCCGACATCTACGTCGGCGACGGCTTCGGTGCCGTGCACCGCAAGCACGCCTCGGTCTACGACCTGCCGGCCCGGCTGCCGCACGCCGCCGGCGGGCTGATCGCCACCGAGGTAGGCGTGCTCAAGAAGCTCACCGAGGACGTCGCGCGGCCGTACGCGGTCGTGCTGGGCGGCTCGAAGGTCTCCGACAAGCTCGGGGTCATCGACCACCTGCTGGAGAAGGCCGACCGCATCCTGGTCGGCGGCGGCATGGTCTTCACCTTCCTCAAGGCCCAGGGCCACGAGGTCGGCAGCAGCCTGCTGCAGGAGGACCAGATCCCCGCGGTGCAGGACTACCTGGAGCGCGCCAAGGCCAAGGGCGTGGAGTTCGTGCTGCCCGTCGACGTCGTCGGCAGCCCCGAATTCCCCGACCTCAAGGCCAAGACGCCGACCTCGCCGGTCACCGTGCCGGTCGACGGCATCCCGGCCGACCTGATCGGCCTGGACATCGGCCCGGAGTCGCGCAAGCTCTTCGCGGCCAAGCTCGCGGACACCGCCACCGTCTTCTGGAACGGCCCGATGGGCGTCTTCGAGCACCCGGACTACGCCGACGGCACCCGCGCGGTGGCCCAGGCCCTCATCGACTCCCCGGCCTTCACGGTCGTCGGCGGCGGCGACTCCGCCGCGGCCGTCCGCATCCTGGGCTTCGACGAGACGGCTTTCGGCCACATTTCCACCGGCGGCGGCGCGAGCCTGGAATACCTGGAAGGCAAGACCCTGCCCGGCCTTGCCGCGCTTGAGGACTGAGGGACAGAGGAACACCCATGACCGAGCAGAGCCGCACCCCGCTCATGGCGGGCAACTGGAAGATGAACCTCAACCACCTCGAGGCCATCGCGCACCTCCAGAAACTCGCCTTCGGGCTCACCGACAAGGACCTCGACGCCGTCGAGGTCGCCGTACTGGTCCCCTTCACCGACCTGCGCTCCGTGCAGACGCTGGCCGAGGGCGACAAGCTGCGTATCAAGTACGGCGCGCAGGACCTGTCGGCGCACGACTCCGGCGCCTACACCGGCGAGGTCTCCGGGCCGATGCTGTCCAAGCTCAAGTGCACGTACGTGGTCATCGGCCACTCCGAGCGGCGGCAGTACCACGGCGAGGCCGAGGAGATCGTCAACGCCAAGGTCAAGGCCGCCTACCGCAACGGCCTCACGCCGATCCTGTGCGTCGGCGAGGGCCTGGACGTCCGCAAGGCCGGGCAGCAGGTGCCGCACACCCTGGCGCAGCTGGACGGCGCGCTCAAGGACATCACCGCCGAGCAGGCCGCGTCGATCGTGGTCGCCTACGAGCCGGTCTGGGCGATCGGCACGGGCGAGGTCGCGACCCCCGAGGACGCCCAGGAGGTCTGCGGCGCGATCCGGGCGCGGCTGGCCGAGCTGTACGACCAGCCGACCGCAGACGCGATCCGTATCCAGTACGGCGGCTCGGTCAAGTCCGGCAACGTCGCCGCGATCATGGCGCAGCCGGACGTCGACGGGGCGCTCGTCGGCGGTGCCGCGCTGGACTCGGACGAGTTCGTGAAGATCGTCCGCTTCCGCGACCAGTGAGGTCCGCGGCACTGTGAAGTACCCTGGCGGGGCCGAACCGGGAATCCACACGGGTCGGCCCCGTGTCGTTGTCCTGTAGTCGAGAGAGTTGGTCCAGCCGTGGAAATCGGGTTCTCCATCGCCCTCATCATCCTCAGCCTGCTGCTTCTGCTGCTGGTGCTGATGCACAAGGGGAAGGGCGGCGGCCTGTCGGACATGTTCGGCGGCGGCATGCAGTCCTCCGTCGGTGGTTCGTCCGTGGCCGAGCGCAACCTCGACCGGATCACCGTCGTCATCGGCCTGCTGTGGTTCGCGTGCATCGTCGTCCTCGGCCTGGTCATGAAGTACAAGTAGGACCGGCCCGCTTTCGACGGCACCGCGCCCCCCGCGGCGACTCCCGCCCGTCCACAGGGAACTGACGCCTCGTCGCCCCTGCGGCTTACTATGAGGGAACGCCTTCGGGGGGCGGTCGTGTGCCTGCCACTGGACGGCACGTAAGGTCCCCGTAAACTGGCGAACCTCGCAGCACCATCACGCAGGGAGTTACGACCGTGGCAAGTGGCAACGCGATCCGTGGCAGTCGGGTCGGAGCGGGGCCGATGGGAGAGGCCGAGCGCGGCGAGTCCGCGCCGCGTCTCCGCATCTCCTTCTGGTGCTCCAACGGGCACGAGACCCAGCCGAGCTTCGCCAGCGACGCGCAGATCCCCGACACCTGGGACTGCCCCCGGTGCGGCTTCCCCGCCGGGCAGGACGAGGAGAATCCCCCGGCCCCGCCGCGTACGGAGCCGTACAAGACACATCTCGCCTACGTGCGCGAGCGCCGCTCCGCCGCGGACGGCGAGGCGATCCTCGCCGAGGCGCTGGCCAAGCTGCGCGGCGAGATCTGACACCGCCGCCGGGACCGGCCTCACGGCCGGTGCCGAGCGCCGTCAGCGGCGGCGCGGGCGGCCGGCGGCGTGCGCGTCGGCGATGTGGGCGGTCAGCGCGATGGACGCCGTCGCGCGCTCGTAGGTGAGCTGCGCGACGCGCGCGTACAGGCAGTCCACGATGAGCAGCACCGAGTGCCGGGTGCCGAAGTTGCCGCGCCGGAAGCTGGTTTCGCCGGAGAAGGACGTCAGCGCGACGTCCGCCGCCTGCGCCAGCGGCGAGCGCGGGTCGCCCGTCACCGCGACGGTGAAGGCGCCGCGGTCCGCGGCCAGCCGCAGCGGCTCCAGCACCTCGCGGGTGGTCCCCGAGTGCGACACGGCGAGCGCGGTGTCGGCGGGCGTCAGCAGCGCCGCGGAGGTCTCCGCGGAGTGCACCTCCGTCCAGGCGTGCGCCGGGCAGCCGATACCGAAGAGCCGGGCCTGTGCCTCGCGCGCGACGATCCCGGAGCCCCCCACGCCGTAGACGTCGATCCTGCGGGCCCTGGAGAGGGCCTGGGCGGCCTTTTCGACCCCCTCCCGGTCCAGGTGGTCGGCGGTGTGCCGCATGGCCCGCAGATCCGCCTGTGCGACCACGGCTATCACATGCTCCAGGTCGTCCTCCGGGCCGATCCGCGGGCCCAGCGCGGCCTGCCGGGCGTTCTCCCGTGCCTCCGGCGCCGCCTGACTGCGGCCCTGCTCCTGCGCCAGCTCGATCAGCAGCTGCTGGTACGACTCCAGGCCCAAAGCCCGGCAGAAGCGGGTCACGGTGGCCTGCGAGGTCCCGGTACGGCGCCCCAGCTCGGCCGCCGACCCCCGGCCGGCCGCGGCGGGGTCGGCCAGCACCGCCTCGCCGACCTTGCGCAGCGAGTCGGACATCCGGGGGAGCTCGGAGCGGATCAGTGCGGTGATCATGGCTGCGCCTTTCTCGGTCCTCTCGGCCGCCCCGGTCGCGGTGCGGTACGCCTGCGGCGGGCTTCCGGACCGCCGCGGGCGCGCGCCGCGCCCCGTGCCCCGCGGCCCCGGCGCGTCCGCGGCGCGGGGCTTGTGCGCGGTGAATCCGTCAACCACCATGCGTGGCGATGAACGAAATCTACAACCGGCGGCTCGTCGTCGGGATCGACGCGGGCGGTACCCGCATCCGGGCCGCGCTCGCGGCGGCCGAGCCGGGCGGCGCGCTCCTCGGCACCGGCTCGGGCGGACCCGGCAACGCGCTCAGCGTCGGCCGGGCCCAGCTCACCGCACACCTGGCCGCGGCCCTGGCGCAGGCCGTGCCGCCCGCGGCGCGCGCCCGCGTCGGCGCGGTCCACGGCGGTTTCGCGGGCGCCGCCCCCGGGCTCGGCCCCGAACGCGGCCACGGCCTGGTGCTCGCGTGCCTCGGCGACGCCTTCGCGGCGCTCGGCATGGCACCGGACGCGGTGGAGGTCGGCGGCGACACCGAGGTCGCGCTCGCGGCCGCGCCGGGTGCCCCGCGCGACGGCCTGGTGCTCATCGCGGGCACGGGCGCGGTCGCCGCCCGCGTCACCGCCGGGCAGCGCGCGCTGGTCGCCGACGGCCACGGCTGGCTGCTCGGCGACGAGGGCAGCGGCTTCTGGCTCGGCGCCCAGGCCGTCCGCGCCACGCTGGCCGCCCTGGACGGCCGCGGCCCGGCCACCTCGCTGGTCCCGGCGGTACTGGCGCACTACGGGGTACCCGCGGCCTCCGGCCCGGGAGTACGGCCGGAGGCCGCGGCCGGGTCGCCGCCCGCCGCGGCCTCCGGGGAAAGCGCACTGGGTGCGGGGATCGCGTACGGCGGTCCGGGCCGCCCGGCAGCCGGGGCGCGGGACCTCACCGGGCCCGTGGGGGGAGCCCCCGGCGGGCCGTTCGCGCAGGCGGTCGCGGAGGGTGTCGTCGTGCGGGCCTACGAGGCGGCGCCGGTCGAGCTGGCGCTGCTCAGCCCGCTGGTGGTGGCCGCGGCGGGGGAGGGGGACGCGGTCGCCGCGGGGCTGCTGGCGCGGGCGGCGGAGCTGCTGGCCGCGGGCGTACGGGCGCTGGGGCCGCGGGCGGGTGAGCCGCTGGTGCTCAGCGGCGGGCTGCTCGGGCCCGGTGGACCGCTGGTGGGGCGGGTGAGCGAGCTGCTGGCCGGCACCGGGGTGCGGGTCTTCCCGGTGTCCGACGGGGTGGGCGGCGCGGTCGCGCTGGCCCGCCTGCTGCGGTCTTGACGGCCGTGGCTGGTTGGCTGTTCCATCATGGAGGTGCACCTTCGGTTCGCTGAGCCGAAGATCGCGCGGTCGAGGGCAGCGCAGCCGCACACGGCGCGGCCCTGGCCGCGCGAACCGCGAACAACGCGCCGCCGTACGCCGTACGGAGAACCGCCGCACGTACCCGCAGTTCATCGCACGTACCGCACGCAAAGGGGTCCGGCCATGGCCGAAGCACAGATCAGCGCCGCCACGTTCGCCGACGCCGGCCGGGACGCGGTCGAGCGCGCCATCGAGGCCAACAAGGACTCGGTCGCCGCCGCCGGGCGGCTGTTCGCCGACTGCGTCGCCGCCGACGGAGTGATCCACGGCTTCGGCACCGGCCACTCGCAGGCCACCGTGCTGGAGATCGTCGGCCGAGCGGGCGGCCTCATCCCCACCAACCGCATCGGCCTGTCCGACCTCGTGCTGCGCGGCGGCGACGACCGCTCGGTGCTCGCCGACCCGCTGCTGGAGCGCTCCCCGGGCCTGGCCAAGCGGCTGTACGAGCTGGCGACCCCGCGCCCGCAGGACCTGTTCGTGATCGTCTCCAACTCGGGCGTCAACAACTCCGTCGTCGACATGGCCCTGCACGTCAAGGAGGCCGGCCACCGGCTGGTCGCGCTCACCTCGCTCACCCACACCCGGGCCGTGCCCGCCCTGCACCCCTCGGGCCGCCGGCTCGCGGACGTCGCCGACGCCGTCCTGGACAACTGCGCCCCGGCCGGTGACGCGCTGCTGCCGCTGCCCGACGGCGGCGCACTGTGCGGGGTGTCCACCATCACCTCGGCGCTGCTGGTCCAGATGGTCGTCGCGGAGGCGGTGGGCCTGCTCACGGCGGAGGGGGCGACCGCGCCGGTCTACATCTCGGCGAACCTGCCCGGCGGCTTCGAGCGCAACGCGGTCCTGGAGGAGCACTACGCCGGGCGCATCCACCGCGGCGGGTTCTGACCCATTCCCCGGGCCCTTCTGAGCCAGGGTCACCGCAGGCCGCACCGGGTGCCGGGCCCGCGTTCCGCCGCGTCATCAACTAGCGTTGATCCCGCAGCGAGGACGAGGAGAAGTGGACTGATGTCCGAAACCAACGCGCAGGACGGCAAGAGCCGCATCCGTCTCGACCAGCGACCGGAGTGGCACGCGCTCGCCAAGCACCGCGACGAGACGGCGGGCACCCACCTGCGGGACCTGTTCGAGGCCGACCCCGGCCGGGCCCAGCGCTACACCCTCCAGGTCGGAGACCTCCATCTGGACTACTCCAAGCACCTGGTGACCGACGAGACGCTGGCGCTGCTGCGCGAACTGGCGGCGGCGACCGGCGTGTCGGAGCTGCGGGACGCGATGTTCCGCGGCGCGAAGATCAACACCACCGAGGACCGCGCGGTGCTGCACACCGCGCTGCGCGCCCCGCAGTCCGCGACGATCGAGGTCGACGGCTACAACGTCGTCCCCGGCGTGCACGCGGTGCTCACCAAGATGGGTGTCTTCGCCGACCGCATCCGCTCCGGCGAGTGGACCGGCCACACCGGCAAGCGGATCCGCAACGTCGTCAACATCGGCATCGGCGGCTCCGACCTCGGCCCGGCGATGGCCTACGAGGTGCTGCGCGCGTACACCGACCGCGACATGACCGTGCGGTTCGTGTCCAACGTCGACGGCGCCGACCTGCACGAGGCGGTACGCGACCTGGACGCGGCCGAGACGCTGTTCGTGATCGCGTCCAAGACCTTCACCACCATCGAGACCATCACCAACGCCACCTCCGCCCGCACCTGGCTGCTCGGGCAGCTCGGCGCCGGGGACGACGCGGTGGCCAAGCACTTCGTCGCGCTGTCGACGAACGCGGAGAAGGTCACCGAGTTCGGCATCAACCCGGACAACATGTTCGAGTTCTGGGACTGGGTCGGCGGCCGCTACTCGTACGACTCGGCCATCGGGCTCTCCCTCATGGTCGCGATCGGCCCGGACGCCTTCCGCGAGATGCTGGCCGGCTTCCACCTGGTCGACGAGCACTTCAGGACCGCCCCGCCGGAGCGCAACGCGCCGCTGCTGCTCGGCCTGCTCGGCGTCTGGTACGGCGGCTTCCACGACGCGCAGTCGCACGCGGTGCTGCCCTACAGCCACTACCTGGCGAAGTTCACGGCCTACCTCCAGCAGCTGGACATGGAGTCCAACGGCAAGTCCGTCGACCGCGACGGCAAGCCCGTGGACTGGCAGACCGGCCCCGTCGTGTGGGGCACGCCCGGCACCAACGGCCAGCACGCGTACTACCAGCTGCTGCACCAGGGCACGAAGCTCATCCCCGCGGACTTCATCGGCTTCGCCCGCCCCGTCGCGGAACTGGGCCCGCTCGCCGGCCAGCACGACCTGCTCATGGCCAACTTCTTCGCCCAGACCCAGGCGCTGGCCTTCGGCAAGACCCCCGAGGAGGTCCGCGCGGAGGGCGTCCCCGAGGAGCTGGTCCCGCACAAGACCTTCCGCGGCAACCACCCGACGACGACCGTCCTCGCCACCGAGCTGACGCCGTCCGTGCTGGGGCAGCTCGTCGCGCTGTACGAGCACAAGGTCTTCGTGCAGGGGGCGATCTGGAACATCGACTCGTTCGACCAGTGGGGCGTCGAACTCGGCAAGGTCCTCGCCAAGCGGATCGAGCCCGCTCTGACGGAAGGGGCGGACGTGCCGGGCCTGGACGCCAGTACGTCCCACCTGGTGGCCAGGTACCGCGAGCTGCGCGGCCGCTAGCCCCTGCGGGGGCCTGGGCCCCGAAGGGGCGCGGGGAACTGCGCGACCAGCCACGACGTGCCGTCACGTCGCCACCGTCCGAAAGGGGCTGTTCGGTCCGATCCGGACCACCGGCCGGTGGATGGCTGAGCGCGCAGTTCCCCGCGCCCCTGTGGGGCCCTGCTCAGACGGAGAGCTTCGCCGCCGCTGCGGCGTCCAGCAGCCACAGCGTGCGGGTCAGGCCGCGGGCGGCCGAGGCGGGGGCCTGGAGCCCGCCCGGCTCGGACAACGCCAGGGCGACGGCCCCGGCCTTGTCCTCGCCCGCGGCGAGCAGCCAGACCTCGTGGGCCGCGCGGATCGCCGGCAGCGTCAGGGAGACACGCAGCGGCGGCGGCTTCGGGGAGCCGTGGACGCCGACCACCGTGCGGACGTCCTCGCGGACCGCGGGGTGCTCGGGGAAGAGGGACGCCACATGGGTGTCCGGCCCGACGCCGAGCATCAGCACGTCGAAGGCCGGCACCCGCGCGTGGTCCTCCGGGCCGGCCGCGGCGGCCAGTTCGGCCGCGTAGGCCGCGGCCGCCGCGTCGACGTCGGAGCCGTACGGGCCGTCCGAGGGCGCCATCGGGTGGACCCTGGCGGGGTCCAGCGGGACGGCGTCCAGCAGCACCGCGGCCTGTGTGACGTTGCGCTCCGGGTCGCCGTCCGGCAGGAAGCGCTCGTCGCCCCACCACACGTCGAGCCGCGCCCAGTCGACCGCGTCGCGCGCGGGGGACTCGGCGAGGGCCGCGAGCAGCGCGTTGCCGTTGCGCCCGCCGGTGAGCACCACCGAAGCGGTGCCGCGGGCGGCCTGCGCGTCCACGACGCGGGTGATGAGCCGGGCCGCGGCGGCCCTGGCCATCAGCTCCTTGTCGCGGTGGACGACGACCTCGGGAGTGCTCACTTCGAATTCGCCGCCTTGCTGCCGGAGCCGGAAGCCGGAGCCGCCTTCTTCGCCGCCGACGGGGTCGCCCCGGAGGCGCCCTTGGCGGCCGTCCCGGCCTCCTTGCCGCCCTTGGCGGAGGCCCCGGCACCGACGAGGTGCTTGACGCCGAAGTCCACCGTCGCGCGGTATATGTCGTCCGGGTCGAGCCGGCGCAGCTCCTCGGCGATCAGCTCCGAGGTCTCCCGCCGCTTGAGCGCCACGTGCCGGTCCGGCTGACCCGGCACCGACAGCTCGGCGAGCCGCCCGTCGGCGCGGTCCAGGCAGATGTCGCCGGCCTCGGTGAACAGGTGCACCCCGGTGATGCCGGGCCCGTCCGAGACCTTGCGCTCGACCTCGACGCCCAGCCGGTCGGCGAGCCACAGCGCGAGCAGCTCGGTGCTCGCGTTGTACGCCTCGCCCTCGACGGCCGCCGAGACGATCCGGGCGTGCTTCTGGTCCAGCGCCGCCGCCAGCATGGAGCGCCACGGCGTGAGCCGCGTCCAGGCCAGGTCGGTGTCACCGGGGGTGTAGCCCTCGGCGCGCAGCGTCAGCGAGCCGACCGGGTCCTCCGCGGAGGCCGCGTCGGTGATCCGGCGCTGGGCGAGCCGCCCCAGCGGGTCCTTGCCGGGGTGCTCCGGCGCCTGGTCCGGCCACCAGCACACCACGGGGGCGTCCGGCAGCAGCAGCGGCAGCACGACGGACTCGGCGTGGTTGGCCAGCTCGCCGTGCATACGCAGCACGACGGTCTCGCCGGTGCCGGCCTCGTCGCCCACGACCACCTCGGCGTCGAGCCGGGCGCCCGCCCGCTCCCGGGGGGAGCGGCCGGGACGCTTGATGACGGCGAGGATGCGCGAGGGGTGCTCGCGCGACGCCTCGTGCGCCGCCCGCAGCGCGTCGTAGGCGCTGCCCTCGTCGGTGACGATGACCAGCGTCAGCACCATGCCCACCGCGGGGGTGCCGCTGGCGTGCCGGGCGTCGATCAGCCCGGCGTTGATGCGTGCGGACGTGGTGTCCGTGAGATCGATCTTCATGGCCGGCGCCAGCTCCTGCCGTCTCGTGCGAGCATCTCGTCCGCCTCGGCCGGGCCCCAGGTGCCCGCCGCGTACTGCGCGGGCTTGCCGTGCTTGTCCCAGTACGCCTCGACCGGGTCGAGGATGTTCCAGGACAGCTCCACCTCCTGGTGGCGCGGGAAGAGGTTGGCGTCGCCGAGCAGCACGTCCAGGATGAGCCGCTCGTACGCCTCGGGGCTGGACTCGGTGAAGGACTCGCCGTACGCGAAGTCCATCGTCACGTCCCGCACCTCGGTGGAGGTGCCCGGCACCTTGGAGCCGAACCGCACCGTGACGCCCTCGTCCGGCTGCACGCGGATGACCAGGGCGTTCTGCCCCAGCTCCTCCGTCGCGCCGGTCTCGAACGGCAGGTACGGAGCGCGCTTGAAGATCACCGCGATCTCGGTGACCCGGCGGCCCAGCCGCTTGCCGGTGCGCAGGTAGAACGGCACCCCGGCCCAGCGGCGGTTGTTGATGGTCAGCTTGATCGCGGCGAAGGTGTCGGTCTTGGACTTGGGGTCGATCCCGTCCTCCTCCAGGTAGCCGAGCACCTCCTCGCCGCCCTGCCAGGCGTGCGCGTACTGCCCGCGCACGGTGTGCTTGGCGAGGTCGTCGGGCAGCTCGACCGCGCCCAGCACCTTGAGCTTCTCCGCCGTGAGCGCCTTGGGGTGGAAGGAGCCGGGCTCCTCCATCGCGGTGAGCGCCAGCAGCTGGAGCAGGTGGTTCTGGATCACGTCGCGGGCCGCGCCGATGCCGTCGTAGTACCCGGCACGGCCGCCGATGCCGATGTCCTCGGCCATCGTGATCTGGACGTGGTCGACGTAGGACCGGTTCCAGATCGGCTCGTACATGGTGTTGGCGAAGCGCAGCGCCAGGATGTTCTGGACCGTCTCCTTGCCCAGGTAGTGGTCGATCCGGAAGACCTCGTTGGGCGGGAAGACGTCGTGCACGATCCGGTTGAGCTCCTGGGCGCTCGCCAGGTCGTGCCCGAACGGCTTCTCGATGACGGCGCGCCGCCACGAGTCGCCGGTGCCCTCCGACAGGCCGTGCTTCTTGAGCTGCTGCACCACGTTCGGGAAGAACTTCGGCGGCACGGAGAGGTAGAAGGCGAAGTTGCCGCCCGTACCGCGCGCCTTGTCCAGCTCCTCGATCGTGGACTTCAGCGTCTCGAAGGCCGTGTCGTCGTCGAAGTCGCCCTGCACGAACCGGCAGCCCTCGGCCAGCTGCTGCCAGACCTCCTCGCGGAAGGGCGTGCGCGCGTGCTCCTTGACGGCGTCGTGCACCTCCTGCGCGAAGTCCTCGTTCTCCCACTGCCGGCGGGCGAAGCCGACGAGCGCGAAGCCCGGCGGCAGCAGCCCGCGGTTCGCGAGGTCGTACACGGCCGGCATCAGCTTCTTGCGCGACAGGTCACCCGTCACGCCGAAGATGACCAGGCCGGACGGACCGGCGATGCGGGGCAGCCGCCGGTCCAGCGGGTCGCGCAGCGGGTTGTCACCGCGCGAGCCCGCCTCATCGGTAGCAGTGCTCACCTCAGGCCTCCGAAGGAGCGAGCCGTTCGAGTTCCGCCTTGGTGGAGTCCAGCAGGTCGTTCCAGGCCGTCTCGAACTTCTCGACGCCCTCGTCCTCCAGCAGCTGGACAACATCGTCGTACGAGATGCCGAGCGCCGCGATCGCAGCCAGTTCGGCGCGCGACTGCTCGTACGTGCCCGCGATCGTGTTCCCGGTGACCTCGCCCTGCTCGGCGGTCGCCTCCAGGGTGGCCTCCGGCATGGTGTTGACCGTGTTGGGCGCGACCAGCTCGGTGACGTAGAGCGTCGCCGGGTAGTTCGGGTCCTTCACGCCGGTGGAGGCCCACAGCGGGCGCTGTCGGTTGGCGCCGGCCCGCTCCAGGGCGGCCCAGCGGTCGGAGCCGAAGACCTCCTCGTAGGCCTCGTAGGCCAGCCGGGCGTTGGCGACGGCGGCCTTGCCCTTGAGCGCCTTGGCCTCGTCCGTGCCGATCTTCTCCAGGCGCTTGTCGATCTCGGTGTCGACGCGCGAGACGAAGAAGGACGCCACCGAGTGGATCTTCGAGAGGTCCAGACCCGAGGCGTTCGCCTTCTCCAGACCGGTCAGGTACGCGTCCATGACCTCGCGGTAGCGCTCCAGCGAGAAGATCAGCGTGACGTTGACGCTGATGCCGCGCGCGGTGACGTCCGCGATGGCGGGCAGGCCCGCCTTGGTCGCCGGGATCTTGATGAGCGTGTTCGGCCGGTCCACCAGCCACGCGAGCTGCTTGGCCTCGGCGATCGTCGCCCGGGTGTTGTGCGCCAGCCGCGGGTCCACCTCGATCGAGACCCGGCCGTCGCGGCCGTTCGTCGCGTCGAAGACCGGGCGGAAGATGTCCGCCGCGTCCCGCACGTCGGCGGTGGTGATCATGCGCACCGCCTCGTCCGGGGTCAGGCCGCGCGCCGCCAGGTCGGAGACCTGCGGGTCGTAGAGCGCGTCACCGACGATGGCCTTCTGGAAGATGGCCGGGTTGGTGGTGGCGCCGACCACGTGGCTCTGGTCGATGAGCTCGCCCAGGTTGCCGGTCGTGATACGCCTGCGGGACATGTCGTCCAGCCAGATCGCGACGCCTTCGTCGGAGAGGCGCTTGAGTGCGTCTGTCATGGGAATTGCATCTCCTGGTGTGTCGTGTTACCTGCGTCAGCGATCTGCGGCGGCGAGAGATTCCCGGGCCGCTGCGGCCACCGCCTCCGCGGTGAACCCGAACTCGCGGAAGAGCACGCCCGCGCTCGCCGAAGCACCGAAGTGCTCCAGGCTCACGATGCGTCCCGCGTCGCCCACGTAGCGGTACCAGGTCAGCGCGATGCCGGCCTCGACCGCGACCCGGGCCTTGACCGAGGGCGGCAGCACGCCGTCCCGGTACGCCTGGTCCTGCTCCTCGAACCACTCCACGCACGGCATCGACACCACACGGGTCGGGATGCCGGCCGCCTGGAGCTCCTCGCGCGCGCCCACCGCGAGCTGGACCTCGGAACCGGTGCCGATCAGGATCACCTGCGCCGGGCCGCCCTCGGCCTCGAAGAGCACGTAGCCGCCGCGCGCCGCGTCCTCGTTGCGGTCGTACGTCGGCAGGCCCTGCCGGCTGAGCGCCAGGCCGTGCGGCGCGCCCTTGCCGAACTCCTTCGTCCAGCGCTTCTGGATCTCCCGCCACGCCACGACCGTCTCGTTGGCGTCCGCCGGGCGCACCACGTTCAGGCCCGGGATGGCGCGCAGCGAGGCCAGGTGCTCCACCGGCTGGTGGGTCGGGCCGTCCTCGCCGAGGCCGATCGAGTCGTGCGTCCACACGTACGTCACCGGCAGGTGCATGAGCGCCGACAGCCGGACCGCGTTGCGCATGTAGTCGGAGAAGACCAGGAACGTGCCGCCGTAGACACGGGTGTTGCCGTGCAGCGTGATGCCGTTCATCTCGGCGGCCATCGAGTGCTCGCGGATGCCGAAGTGGACCGTGCGGCCGTACGGCTGCGCCTCCGGCAGCGGGTTGCCGGCCGGCAGGAACGACGAGGTCTTGTCGATCGTGGTGTTGTTCGAGCCCGCGAGGTCGGCCGAGCCGCCCCACAGTTCGGGCACGATCGCGCCGAGCGCCTCCAGCACCTTGCCGGACGCGGCACGGGTGGCGACGGACTTGCCGGTCTCGAACACCGGCAGGTGCTCCTCCCAGCCCGCGGGCAGCTCGGCCGCCGCGACCCGGTCGAAGGTCGCCGCGTGCTCGGGGTTGGCGGTGCGCCAGGCGGCGAAGGACTTCTCCCACGCGGCCTTGGCGTCGCGTCCGCGGTCACCGACCGCACGGGTGTGGGCGATCACGGCGTCCTCGACCGCGAAGTGCTGGTCGGGGTCGAAGCCGAGCACCTCCTTGGTCGCGCGCACCTCGTCCTCGCCGAGCGCCGAGCCGTGCGCGGCCTCGGTGTTCTGCGCGTGCGGCGCGGGCCACGCGATGATCGAGCGCATCGCGATGAAGGACGGGCGCTCGGTCTCGGCCTTGGCGGCCAGCAGCGCGGTGTACAGCGCGTGCGGGTCGAGGTCGCCGTTCGGCAGCGGGGCGACGCGCTGGACGTGCCAGCCGTACGCCTCGTAGCGCTTGAGGGTGTCCTCGGAGACCGCGGTCTCGGTGTCGCCCTCGATCGAGATGTGGTTGTCGTCCCACAGCAGCACCAGGTTGCCCAGCTTCTGGTGCCCGGCCAGCGACGACGCCTCGGCCGAGATGCCCTCCTGGAGGCAGCCGTCACCGGCGATGGCCCAGACGGTGTGGTCGAAGGGCGAGGTGCCGGGGGCGGCGTCCGGGTCGAACAGACCGCGCTCGTAGCGCGCGGCCATCGCCATGCCCACCGCGTTGGCGACACCCTGGCCGAGCGGCCCGGTGGTGGTCTCCACACCGGTGGTGTGGCCGTACTCCGGGTGGCCGGGGGTCCGCGAGCCCCAGGTCCGGAAGGCCTCCAGGTCGGCCAGCTCCAGGCCGTAACCGGCGAGATAGAGCTGGGTGTAGAGCGTCAGGCTGCTGTGGCCCGCGGACAGCACGAAGCGGTCGCGGCCGGTCCAGTCGGCGTCCGCGGGGTCGTGCCGCATCACCTTCTGGAAGAGCAGGTACGCGGCCGGGGCAAGGCTCATCGCGGTGCCGGGGTGGCCGTTGCCGACCTTCTGCACGGCGTCGGCTGCCAGGACTCGGGCGGTGTCTACGGCCCGCTGGTCCAGATCGGTCCAGTCAAGGTCTGCGGTGGTCGGCTGCTTGCTCACCCTGGGTCAGGGCTCCTCTCAACAATGTCGAACGCGCCGGTGACGTGGTGCCTACCCGACGCGGCTGAGCCTACCGCCGAGCGCGCTCACCTATTCGATCCTGCCCCCGTACGTCCGAGTTCGCCTCCCGAATCCCGGTGACGGCTCATATGCCCCGGTTGAACGGCGTAGAGACCACGTACGAACGCCGGACGACACGGGACGAATGCCGGATAACGGTCCTCGGTCCGGTACGAAGGGCCGGGCCCGGCAACACGACCGACCCCGGAAGCAGCCGGGGTATTCCCTACGTCTAGAGTGGCGTGGTACGCGCAGGCCGCACCGTGGCCGGCCCGCTGGTGTGCAGGCGGGGCCAGGTGTCCGCCGGTCTGCTGGACTCATCTCCTTGGGGTGTTCGTGACGGCCGTCGAAACCCGACCCGCGGGGGTCATCGCGACAGGCCCCGTGCATCGGCCGCTGGCGGCCCGTGTCATGGGGTTCGTGGCACTGACGAAACCGCGGATCATCGAGCTGTTGCTCATCACGACGGTTCCGGTCATGTTCCTGGCCGCGGGCGGCGTGCCCGACCTGTGGCTGGTCGTCGTCACCATGATCGGCGGCTACCTCTCCGCGGGCGGCGCCAACGCACTCAACATGTACATCGACCGCGACATCGACGCGATGATGCACCGCACGGAGCAGCGTCCGCTGGTCACCGGGCTGGTCTCGCCGCGCGAGGGGCTGGTCTTCGGCATCACCCTCTCCGTGGTCTCCACGGTGTGGTTCGCGGTCCTCGTCAACCCGCTGTCCGCGGGCCTGTCGCTCACCGCGATCCTCTACTACGTCTTCGTCTACACCCTCGGCCTCAAACGCCGCACCGCCCAGAACATCGTGTGGGGCGGGGTCGCCGGCTGCCTCCAGGTCTTCATCGGCTGGTCCGCCGTCCGCAACGAGCTCGGCTGGGCGCCCTTCGTCCTCTTCCTCGTCCTCTTCTTCTGGACGCCGCCGCATTACTGGCCGCTGTCCATGAAGGTCAAGGACGACTACGAGCGGGTCGGCGTCCCGATGCTCCCGGTGGTCGCGGGCAACCAGGTCGTGGCCCGGCAGATCGTCCTCTACAGCTGGGTCATGGTCCTGACCTCGCTCGCCCTGTGGTGGCCGCTCGGTGAGACGTCCTGGTTCTACCCCGTGGTCGCGGCCGCCCTCGGCGCCTTCTGGCTCAAGGAGGCGCATGCGCTGCACTCCCGGGCGAAGGCCGGTGTGACGGGCCCGAAGCTCAAGGAAATGCGGCTCTTCCACTGGTCGATCACCTACGCCACGCTGCTCTTCGTCGCCGTGGCGGTGGACCCCTTCCTCCACTGACCTCTTCCGCTGTGCGGGGGCCGAGGTAGCTACCCGCGAGTAGCATGAGCCCCATGGCTGAGAGCAAGGGGACCGGGCGGCTCGCCCGGCAGGCAGCGCGCTTCGCGCGGGAGCACGGCGGTGCCGAGGCCACCGTCGAATACATCGGCGCCCGAGGCGCGCGCATCGTGCTGGTCGGGCAGGACGGCGTCTGGGGCGACCTCGTCGCGCCCGGCTACGACGCCGCCCGCGACGCGGTGAACGCCGCAGGGCTCACCCTCGCGGAGGACTTCGGGGGCGAACTCGCGGGCCGCGTGCGGACCGGGCCCTACGAGTGGCGAAGGATGGCCGGAATTCAGATCGGCGGCGGGTCCCACACCTGACGCTGTCACTTGCCGAACGGACCATGACGGGGTCCTGACGGGCAGGCGGGCGGCGAGGGGGGCGGCGGGTGGCCGGGCACCTGGTGGACGCGTACGGCCACGGGGTGCACCCCGCGGACCTCGGCCTCGGCGCCTTCGAGGCATGGCTGCCGGGTGCCGCCGCGCCGCACACCACGCTCTTCGACAGCCCCGCCGGCTTCGCGGTACGCCGCTGGTGCCCGCCGCTGCTGGGCCTGGAACCGCACTGCGCCCCGGCACGCTACCTGGCCAGGCGCCGCGAGCTGGGCGCGTACGAGTCGGTACGGCGGCTGCTGCGCGGCACCGGCGTCGGTACGTACCTGGTCGACACGGGGGAGCCCGGTGAGCTGGTGCCGCCCGAGGAACTGGGGGCGGCGGGCGGCGCGGCCGCGTACGAGATCGTGCGGCTGGAGCAGCTGGCCCAGCAGGTTGCCGACACCTCCGGGACGGCAGGGGGCTTTCTGGCCAATCTCGCGGAGTCCGTGCACGGCGCTGCGCTGGGCGCGGTGGGGTTCGCGTGCGCGGCGGAGGAGCTGGGCGGCGGGCCGGGCGCCGGTGCCGCCCACGGCCCGCCGCAGCCCGCGCAACTGCGGTACGCCGCCGCGCGCTGGCTCGGCTCCCGCCGGGTGGGCTCGCGGCCGGCCGACCCCGTACTGCTGCGCCACCTCGCGTGGCAGGCGGTCGCGGAGGGCCTGCCGCTCGTGCTGCGGCACCGCCAGGAGGGGCCGGGGCCGGGTGCGGCTGCCGCCTTCCTGCGGGCCATCCGTGGGGAGGGCGTTGACGTGGTGCTGCTGCCCGGGCCCGCGCACGAGGGCGCGGCGGCGCGCCTCGCGGGGGAGCTGGCCCACGTCCACGTGGGGGTGGGCGGGGATCCCGGGCCCGTGCTCCTGCTGGCGCCCTTCGGCAAGGTGCTCTATGTCGGCGGCGCGGTGGGGCTGGCCGAGCTTCACGTCGCGGCGGCGCGGGGGTTCCAGGCGGCCCTGGAGGCGTTCGCCGCTGCTCGGGTCGGGGCGGGGGAGTGGTCCGCGTCCGACGCGGGGCGCGTTGCCGCGCTGGTGGGGTCCGGGAACGCCCGCCGCGTCTTCGGCTCTCGCGGTAGGGGCTGGGCGCGCAGTTCCCCGCGCCCCTTGCGCTCTGGGGTGCCTCTCGCGCTGGTCGCGCGGCCTTCTCGCCGTGGGGGCTGGGCGCGCAGTTCCCCGCGCCCCTTGCGCTCCGGGGTGCCTCTCGCGCTGGTCGCGCGATCTTCTCGCCGTGGGGGCTGGGCGCGCAGTTCCCCGCGCCCCTTACGCGACGGGCTGCACCTTGCGCGTGGCGTCGCGATCTTCTCGCCGTGGGTGGTTGCTCGCGCGGTTCCCCGCGCCCCTGATGCGTCCCCTCTGCGTCAGTCGTCAGCCCAGAACGCTCTCGCGCGGCTCCGCGGCAGCGGTGGCGGGAGAAGCCCCGGGTTCGAACTCGGGGCGTTCGCGCATCGCGAGGAGGACGCGGAGGACGGCGATCCAGATGAGGCTCGCGCCGAACATGTGGAGGTCGACGAGGGCTGCCGGGAGGTGGGTGAAGTACTGGACGTAGCCGATGACGCCCTGGGCCATGAGGACGGCGAAGAGTTCGGCGACGCGGCGCTGGGGGCCGCGAGGGGCGTCGACGGCGCGGAGGACGAACCAGAGGGCGACGGTCAGGCCGACGACGACCCACGCGAAGTCGGCGTGCAGCTGCGCGATGGTCCTCCAGTCGACCTCGATGCGCTGCAGCTTGTACTTGCCGCTGGAGTCGCCGGGGTGCGGGCCCGCCCCCGTCACCAGCGTGCCCACCACGATCAGCACCGCGGACGCGCCCGCGAGCACCAGGCCCAGCTGGCGCACCGGCTTGCCGACCAGGGGGCGCGGTGAGGCGTCGCCCTCCGCGACGCGCTGCCAGGTGAGCACCGCGACGGTGATGAGGGCCACCGTGAGCAGGAAGTGCAGCGAGACGACGTACGGGTTGAGCTTGGTCAGGACGGTCAGGCCGCCCCACACCGCGTTGCCGGCCACGACCCAGAACTGCGCCCACGCCAGCCGGTAGAGGCCGGTGCGGCGCGGCTCCGCCGCGCGGACGGCGATGATCGCCCAGCCGACCGCGGCGCACAGCACGTACGTCAGCATGCGGTTGCTGATCTCGATGGCGTGGTGGATGCCCATCTCGCGCGTGCCGAGCAGGCTGTCGCCGTTGCAGGTGGGCCAGGTCGGGCAGCCCAGGCCGGAGGCCGTCAGCCGGACCGCGCCGCCGGTGATCACGATGACCACGGACATCACCAGGGCGGCCAGGGCCGCCCGGCGGACCGTCACGGGGTCCGGGGTCCACCTGGCGGCGATGAAGGCGAGCGGGTTTCGCGCGATTTCGGGCAGCTTCGGCACGGAGCCATCGTAGGCGCCTCCTTGTGCGTGTTTTCACGAGGGGCCCGCGCGGGGCCCGCACGCGGCTACTCCCAGCGGAAGAAGCGGCTCGCCGCGGCGAGCCCGACCGCAGCCCACACCGCGAGGATGCCGAGGTCGGCCCAGGGCATCGCGGCGCCGTCCCGCAGGACGTCGCGCAGGCCGTCGGACAGCGCGGAGACGGGCAGCAGCTGGAGCGCTGAGCGCACGGGGCCGGAGAACTTGTCCATCGGCACGACGACCCCGCCGCCGATGAGCAGCAGCAGGAAGACCAGGTTGGCGGCGGCGAGCGTCGCCTCCGCGCGCAGCGTGCCCGCCATCAGCAGCCCGAGCCCCGAGAAAGCGGCGGTGCCGAGCAGCAGCAGGACGAGCACGGCGAGCGGGTTGCCGTGCGGGGACCAGCCGAGCGCGAAGGCGATCGCGACCAGCAGGACGACCTGGAGCAGCTCGGTGACCAGCACCGAGCAGGTCTTGGCGGTCAGCAGCGCCCAGCGCGGCAGCGGCGAGGCGCCGAGGCGCTTGAGCACCCCGTAGCGGCGCTCGAAGCCGGTGGCGATGGCCTGGCCGGTGAAGGCGGTGGAGAGCACGGCGAGCGCGAGGATCCCGGGGGCGAGGAAGTCGACGGACTTGCCCGCGCCGGTGTCGACGATGTCGACGGAGCTGAAGACGAGCAGCAGCAGTGCCGGGATCACCACGGTGAGGAGCAGCTGCTCGCCGTTGCGCAGCAGCATCCTCGTCTCCAGCAGGGCTTGCGCGCGGATCATCGCGCCCGTGCCGGCGGGGCCGGGGCGCGGCGCGAACATGCCGGCGTGCGGGGCGTCCGGCGCGGTGTCCGTGGTGCTCGTGGTGGCGGTCATCCGCGCAGCTCCCTGCCGGTCAGTTCCAAGAAGACGTCCTCCAGGGTGCGCCGCTCCACCGCGAGTCCCTCCGGCAGGACGCCGTGCTGGGCGCACCACGAGGTGACGGTGGCCAGCAGCTGCGGGTCGACCCTGCCCTCGATGCGGTAGCTGCCGGGGCCCAGCTCGGCGGCGGCGCTGTCGGCGGGCAGCGCCTTGAGCAGCGAGGCGAGGTCCAGACCGGGGCGGCCGGTGAAGCGCAGGGTGCCCTCGGCGCCGCCGCGGCACAGCTCTTCCGGGGTGCCGCGGGCTATCGCGCGGCCGGCGTCGATGATGACGACCTGGTCGGCGAGCTGCTCGGCCTCGTCCATGAAATGGGTGGTCAGCACGATGCTCACGCCGTCGGCGCGCAGCTCGCGCACCAGCTCCCAGGTGGCCCGCCGGGCCTGCGGGTCCAGGCCCGCGGTGGGCTCGTCGAGGAAGACCAGCTCGGGGCGGCCGACGACGGCCATGGCCAGCGCGAGCCGCTGCTGCTGCCCGCCGGACAGCCGCCGGTAGGCGGTGCGGCCGCACGATTCCAGGCCGAGCCGCTCGATGAGCAGCGCCGGGTCCACCGGATGGGCGTGCAGCGCGGCGGTGTGCCGCAGCATCTCCTCGGCGCGGGCGCCGGGGTAGACGCCGCCGGACTGGAGCATCACGCCGATCCGGGGCCGCAGCGCCGCCCCCTCGGTGACGGGGTCCAGTCCGAGGACGCGTACCCTGCCGGAGTCCGGGCGGCGGTAGCCTTCGCACACCTCGACGGTGGTGGTCTTGCCCGCCCCGTTGGGGCCGAGTACGGCGGTCACGCTGCCGCGCGGCACCGTGAGGTCGAGACCGTCGACCGCGGCCTGGGCCCCGTACCGCTTGACCAGACCGGCCACCTCGACAGCAGGGACCCCGGACGCGTTTCGCATGGGACGAGTCTAGGGAGGCGGGGCGGCGGATCCGGCCGCGGGGCGTCATTAGGTGACCCTAAGTGATGCAGCACACCGCGCCCGGCGCCGGCGCGGCTTGCCGGGGCCTGACGAATTACGCAACAATGTCTTTGTGAAATACGTCGGTGGTGCCGCTCAAGGGGCGGCGGAGGAGCAGACGACCGGGGAGCGGCGCACCCGCAACCGGGTCGCCCGGTCCATCCTGGACCACGGACCCTCCACCGCCGCCGACCTCGCGGAGCGGCTGGGTCTCACCCAGGCCGCCGTCCGCCGCCACCTCGACGCGCTCGTCGCGGAGAACGTGGTGGAGCCCCGCGAGCAGCGGGTCTACGGCCAGCGCGGCCGCGGCCGCCCGGCCAGGGTCTTCGCGCTGACCGACTGCGGCCGGGACGCCTTCGACCAGGCCTACGACGCCCTCGCGGCCGACGCGCTGCGCTGGATCGCCGAGACCGCCGGCGGCGGAGCCGAGGGGCAGGCCGCCGTGTCGGCCTTCGCCCGGGCCCGCGTCGCCGCGCAGGCCGAGCGCTACCGCGCCGCCGTCGAGGCCGCGGCCCCCGAGGACCGCACCCGGGCCCTGGCCCGTGCGCTGTCCGCGGACGGCTACGCGGCGACCACGGCCGCGACCAGCAGCGACTCCGGCCCCGCCGGGGAGCAGCTGTGCCAGCACCACTGCCCGGTCGCCCATACGGCCGAGCAGTTCCCCGAGCTGTGCGAGGCGGAGGCCGAGGTCTTCTCCCGGCTGCTCGGGACCCATGTTCAGCGGCTGGCCACCATCGCCCACGGCGACGGCGTGTGCACGACCTTCGTGCCCAAGGCCCCGCAGGTGCCCCGCAGCACCACCCCCACCGATCAGGCAACAGCCCGCACGTCCGGGAGGAACCCCGCATGACTGCTCCCACGGAGACCACTCACCCGGAGCTGGAAGGCATCGGCAACTACGAGTACGGCTGGGCCGACTCCGACATCGCGGGCGCGTCCGCGCGCCGCGGCCTGTCCGAGGACGTGGTCCGGGACATCTCCGCGAAGAAGGGCGAGCCGGAGTGGATGCTGAAGCTGCGGCTCAAGGGCCTGCGGCTGTTCGGCAAGAAGCCCATGCCGACCTGGGGCTCGGACCTGTCGGGGATCGACTTCGACAACATCAAGTACTTCGTGCGGTCCACCGAGAAGCAGGCCGAGTCCTGGGAGGACCTGCCGGAGGACATCAAGAACACCTACGACCGGCTCGGCATCCCGGAGGCGGAGAAGCAGCGCCTGGTGGCCGGTGTCGCCGCGCAGTACGAGTCCGAGGTGGTCTACCACCAGATCCGCGAGGACCTGGAGAGCCAGGGCGTCATCTTCCAGGACACCGACACCGCGCTGCGCGAGCACCCGGAGCTCTTCCAGGAGTACTTCGGCACGGTCATCCCGGCCGGTGACAACAAGTTCGCGTCGCTGAACACCGCGGTGTGGTCCGGCGGGTCGTTCATCTACGTCCCCAAGGGCGTGCACGTCGACATCCCGCTGCAGGCCTACTTCCGTATCAACACCGAGAACATGGGCCAGTTCGAGCGGACGCTGATCATCGTCGACGAGGACGCGTACGTCCACTACGTCGAGGGCTGCACCGCGCCGATCTACAAGTCCGACTCGCTGCACTCGGCCGTCGTCGAGATCATCGTCAAGAAGGGCGGCCGCTGCCGCTACACGACGATCCAGAACTGGTCGAACAACGTCTACAACCTGGTGACCAAGCGCGCCGTCGCCTACGAGGGCGCCACCATGGAGTGGGTCGACGGCAACATCGGCTCCAAGGTCACCATGAAGTACCCGGCCGTCTACCTGATGGGCGAGCACGCCAAGGGCGAGACGCTGTCCATCGCGTTCGCCGGCGAGGGGCAGCACCAGGACGCCGGCGCCAAGATGGTGCACATGGCGCCCAACACGTCGTCCAACATCGTCTCCAAGTCGGTGGCGCGCGGCGGCGGCCGCACCTCCTACCGCGGCCTCATCGAGATCGGCGAGGGCTCGGCCGGATCGAAGTCCAACGTGCTGTGCGACGCGCTGCTGATCGACACCGTCTCGCGCTCGGACACGTACCCCTACGTCGACGTCCGCGAGGACGACGTGTCGATGGGCCACGAGGCGACGGTCTCCAAGGTCTCCGACGACCAGCTCTTCTACCTCATGAGCCGCGGTCTGACCGAGTTCGAGGCCATGGCGATGATCGTGCGCGGCTTCGTCGAGCCGATCGCCAAGGAGCTGCCCATGGAGTACGCCCTGGAGCTGAACCGGCTGATCGAGCTGCAGATGGAGGGCGCCGTCGGCTAGCTGCCGGCGCGCCTCCCGTATCCCGCTCGCGACGTCCCCGAGCCTTCCCGAGCTTTCCCGAGTTCCTCCCGAAAGAGAGCTGTACGACTAGCCATGGCTGACATCACCCCTGCGGGCAGCACCACGGACGGTGCCATCACGGTGGGACAGCCCGCCGACGCCCGGGTCAGCGCGGCCCCGTCCTACGACGTGGCCGACTTCCCGGTACCGCACGGACGCGAGGAGGAGTGGCGCTTCACTCCGCTGGAACGGCTGCGCGGGCTGCACGACGGCACCGCCGAGGCCACCGGCGCCCTGCGCGTCGAGGTGACGGCGCCGGAAGGCGTCACCGTGCAGACCGTGGACCGCACCGACCCGCGGGTCGGGCGCGCCGGCAAGCCCGTCGACCGGGTCGCCGCGCAGGCGTTCAGCTCCTTCGAGAAGGCCTCGGTCGTCAGCATCCCCAAGGACACGATCCTGACCGAGCCGGTCAGGATCGCCGTCCACGGGGAGGGCGGCACGGTCTTCGGCCACCAGGTCGTCGAGGTCGGCGCCTTCGCCGAGGCCGTCGTCGTCATCGACCACACCGGTGACACCACTTTCGCCGCCAACGTCGAGTACCTGATCGGCGACGGCGCCAAGCTCACCGTGGTGTCCGTGCAGGACTGGGACGACACCGCCGTGCACGCCGCACAGCACACCGCGCTCGTCGGCCGCGACGCCAGCTTCAAGTCGGTCGTCGTGACCTTCGGCGGCGACCTGGTCCGCCTCCACCCGCGGGTCGTCTACGGCGCCCCCGGCGGCGAGGCCGAGCTGTACGGGCTGTACTTCACCGACGAGGGCCAGCACCAGGAGCACCGGCTCTTCATCGACCACGACACCCCGCACTGCCGCTCCGACGTCGCCTACAAGGGCGCGCTGCAGGGGCGGGACGCCCACGCGGTGTGGATCGGCGACGTGCTCATCCGGGCAGCCGCCGAGGGCACCGACACCTACGAGCTCAACCGCAACCTGGTCCTCACCGACGGCGCCCGCGTCGACTCGGTGCCGAACCTGGAGATCGAGACCGGCGAGATCGTCGGCGCCGGTCACGCCTCCGCGACCGGCCGCTTCGACGACGAGCAGCTCTTCTACCTGCAGTCCCGCGGCATCCGCACCCCGGAGGCGCGCCGCCTGGTCGTGCGCGGCTTCTTCGGCGAGCTGGTCCAGCAGATCGGCCTGGCCGACCTGGAGGAGCGGCTGATGGCGAAGATCGACGCGGAGCTGGAGGCGTCCGTCGGATGACCACCACCGACGCGTACGTCGCCGTCTGCAAGCTCGCCGAGCTGGAGGAGGACACCCCCCGCCGGGTCGAGGTCGACGGCACCCCGGTGTCCGTCGTCTCCACCGGCGGCGACGTCTACGCCATCTACGACATCTGCTCGCACGCCAACGTCTCGCTCTCCGAGGGCGAGGTCGAGGACTGCCAGATCGAGTGCTGGCTGCACGGGTCCCGTTTCGACCTGCGCACCGGCCGCCCCTCCGGGCTGCCCGCAACGCGGCCCGTGCCCGTATACCCCGTCAAGATCGTTGGGGACGACGTGCTCGTCTCCGTCACCCAGGAGTCCTGAGTCACCCATGGCCACGCTTGAAATCCACGACCTGCACGTCACCGTCGAGGCCGACAACTCCACCAAGGAGATCCTCAAGGGCGTCGACCTGACCGTGAAGCAGGGCGAGACCCACGCGATCATGGGTCCCAACGGCTCCGGCAAGTCCACCCTCGCGTACTCGCTCGCGGGCCACCCGAAGTACACCGTCACCGGCGGCACCGTCACCCTCGACGGCGAGGACGTCCTCGCGATGAGCGTCGACGAGCGCGCCCGGGCCGGCCTCTTCCTGGCCATGCAGTACCCGGTCGAGGTCCCCGGCGTCTCCGTCTCCAACTTCCTGCGCACCTCCGCGACCGCCATCCGCGGCGAGGCCCCCAAGCTGCGTACCTGGGTCAAGGAGGTCAAGGAGACGATGGAGCGGCTCCAGATGGACCCCTCCTTCGCCGAGCGCAACGTCAACGAGGGCTTCTCCGGCGGTGAGAAGAAGCGCCACGAGATCCTCCAGCTGGAACTGCTCAAGCCGCACATCGCGATCCTCGACGAGACCGACTCCGGCCTGGACGTGGACGCGCTGCGCATCGTCTCCGAGGGCGTCAACCGGGTCCGCGAGTCCGGGCAGGTCGGCACGCTGCTGATCACCCACTACACGCGCATCCTGCGGTACATCAAGCCCGACTTCGTCCACGTCTTCGCCGCCGGCCGCATCGCCGAGTCGGGCGGCGCCGAACTGGCCGACAAGCTGGAGGAAGAGGGCTACGAGTCCTATGTGAAGGGTGGTGCTGCAGCGTGACACTCCCCCCGCCGACCCGGCGGCCCCTGCCCGGCCTCCTCGACACCGAGGCGATCCGCAAGGACTTCCCGGCCCTCGACCGGGTCGTCCACGACGGCAAGAAGCTCGTGTACCTGGACAACGCGGCGACCTCGCAGAAGCCGCGCCAGGTCCTCGACGTGCTGAACGCGTACTACGAGCGTTCCAACGCCAACGTCCACCGCGGTGTGCACGTGCTCGCCGAGGAGGCCACCGCGCTGTACGAGGGCGCGCGCGACAAGGTCGCCGCGTTCGTCAACGCGCCCAGCCGCGACGAGGTGATCTTCACCAAGAACGCCTCCGAGTCGCTCAACCTGGTCGCGAACATGCTCGGGTGGGCGGACGAGCCGTACCGGGTCGACCGGGACACCGAGATCGTCATCACCGAAATGGAGCACCACTCCAACATCGTCCCGTGGCAGCTGCTCTCGCAGCGCACCGGCGCGACGCTGAAGTGGTTCGGGCTCACCGACGACGGCCGGCTCGACCTGTCCGACATCGAGCAGGTCATCACCGAGAAGACGAAGATCGTCTCCTTCGTGCTGGTGTCCAACATCCTCGGCACCGTCAACCCGGTCGAGGCGATAGTGCGCCGCGCCCAGGACGTCGGCGCGCTCGTGCTCGTCGACGCCTCGCAGGCCGCCCCGCACATGGCGCTCGACGTGCAGGCGCTGGGCGCCGACTTCGTGGCCTTCACCGGGCACAAGATGGTCGGCCCGACCGGCATCGGCGTGCTGTGGGGCCGCCAGGAGCTGCTGGAGGACCTGCCGCCCTTCCTCGGCGGCGGCGAGATGATCGAGACCGTCTCGATGCACTCCTCCACCTACGCGCCCGCGCCGCACAAGTTCGAGGCCGGCACCCCGCCGATCGCCCAGGCCATCGGGCTCGGCGCGGCCGTGGACTACCTCACCGCGATCGGCATGGACAAGATCGCCGCGCACGAGCACGCGCTCACCGAGTACGCGCTGGAGCGGCTGCGCGACGTGCCGTCGCTGCGCATCATCGGCCCCGACACCGCGCAGGACCGGGGCTCGGCGATCTCCTTCACCCTCGGCGACATCCACCCGCACGACGTGGGCCAGGTGCTCGACGAGCAGGGCATCGCCGTCCGCGTCGGCCACCACTGCGCCCGCCCGGTCTGCCTGCGGTACGGAATTCCCGCGACCACGCGGGCGTCGTTCTATCTGTACTCCACCCCGGCCGAGGTCGACGCCCTGGTCGACGGGCTGGAGCAGGTCAGGAACTTCTTCGGGTGATGGTGGTGCTGCTGTGAAGCTGGACTCGATGTACCAGGACGTGATCCTGGACCACTACAAGCACCCGCACGGGCGCGGCCTGCGCGAGGGCCAGGCCGAGGTGCACCACGTCAACCCGACCTGCGGCGACGAGATCACGCTGCGGGTGCGGATGGACGGCGAGGTCGTCGGCGACGTCTCGTACGAGGGCCAGGGCTGTTCCATCAGCCAGGCCAGCGCGTCCGTCCTGAACGACCTGCTCGTCGGCAAGGAACTGGCGGAGGCGCGGAAGATCCAGGAGACCTTCCTGGAGCTGATGCAGTCCCGCGGCCAGATCGAGCCCGACGACGCGATGGAGGAGGTGCTGGAGGACGCGGTCGCGTTCGCCGGCGTCTCGAAGTACCCGGCGCGGGTCAAGTGCGCGCTGCTGAGCTGGATGGCCTGGAAGGACGCCACGGCGCAGGCGCTGTCCGGCACCACCCCCGAGGAGACCGCATGACTGACGGCACCGAGGTCGCGCTGAAGCCGGCTTCCGAGGAAGAGATCCGCGAGGCGCTGTACGACGTCGTCGACCCCGAGCTGGGCATCGACGTCGTCAACCTGGGCCTCATCTACGGCATCCACGTCGACGACTCCAACGTCGCCACCCTGGACATGACCCTCACGTCCGCGGCCTGCCCGCTGACCGACGTGATCGAGGAGCAGGCCCAGACCGCGACGGAGGGCATCGTCGCCGACCTCAAGATCAACTGGGTCTGGATGCCGCCGTGGGGCCCCGAGAAGATCACCGACGACGGCCGCGAACAGCTGCGCGCACTGGGCTTCAACGTCTGAGCAGTGCGCTCCGCGCGGGGCGTGCGTGAAAAGGGGGCGCGGGTGACCGCGCCCCCTTCGCGTTGTGTTCCCGGTGCGACGCAGCCCTCCCCTCCACGGGCGCCGGGACGGCGCCGGGGCTGCGTCGCACCGGGGGTCTCAGCGGCCCGCCGCCCGGTGGCCCTTCTCGCGGATGGCCAGCGCCATCAGGCCCGCCGCCAGGCAGAGGACACCGGCCACGGCGAAGACGACGTTCGTGGCGTTCACGAAGACCCCCGCCGCGGCGCGGTGTTCGGCGGCGGGCAGCAGGCGCAGCGCGCTCGTGTCGAGGTTCCCGTCGACGCTCGCCGCCCCCGTCAGGTGGGCGTCCAGGTAGCGCGCCACGATCGTGCTGTAGAGGGCGAAGCCGAACGACGTGCCCAGTTGCTGGGCGAACCGCAGCGACCCCGTCGCGACCCCCAGATCCGCCGGATCCACGGAACTCTGCATGTACTGCAGGCCCAGCCCGAGTGACTGCCCGATCCCGATGCCGAGCACGAAGCAACCCGCGCCGATCACCCAGTAGCTCGTGCCCGTTCCTATCCCGCCGAAGGCGATGAGCACCACGGCCTCGAAGAGGCCCGCGGCGACCAGCAGGTACTTGAACTTGCCCAGTGTGTCGACGACGACCTTCGCGACCGGTACGGAGGCCAGCACGCCGGCGGCCGTGCACGCGGTCAGCAGGCCGGCGCGCCCGGTGCTCAGGCCTCGGCCGACCTGCAGGTAGCCGTTGACGTAGAAGAGGCCGCCCGCCACGCCGGTCCCCGCGACGAGCGAGACAGGCGTCATCATCCGGAAGACGGGGTTGCGCAGCAGGGACAGCGAGACCAGCGGCTCCGGCGCGACGAGGCTGCGCCACACGAAGCAGCCCGCGAGGAGCACCGCGCCCCCGGTCAGGGCGGCGATCTCAGCCGACGACCAGGCGTAGCGGCTGCCGCCCCACTGGGCCGCCAGCAGCGCGCACGCGCCGAAGCCGGCGAGCAGGGCGGCGCCGAGGAAGTCGATCCGGCGGCGTACCGGGTGCGCCGGCAGCCGCAGGGCCAGGGCGAAGACCGCGAACGCCGCTGCCGCGACGGGCAGGTTGACCAGGAAGACCCAGCGCCAGCTCAGGCTGTCGGCGATCAGGCCGCCCAGAGTCGGCCCGAGCGCCAGACCGATGCCGAACATCACCGCCGCGCCGACGCCGACGGCGTGGGAGGGCTTGACCGTGCGGTCCGGATCGCCGTCCTCGTCGCGGTCGTCGAAGAGGGTGCCGGTCAGGACGAGGGTGATCGCGGTGAGCCCGCCCGCGCCGAGCCCCTGGACGGTGCGGGCGGCGATGAGCTGGGTGAGCGACCGGGCGGCGCCGCAGCCGAGCGAGCCGGCGCTGAAGAGCCCCAGTGCGGCGAGCAGCAGCGGCTTGCTGCCGTACTCGTCGGCGAGCCTGCCGTAGAGCGGCACCACGATGCAGTCGGCGAGGGCGTAGCACGAGGTCAGCCAGGGGAGCTCGGCGATGCCGTGGACCGGGTCGAGATCGGAGACCGTCTTCCACGCCACCGCGGACACGATGTTGATGTCGAGGATCGCCAGCAGCAGCACGGTGACGGCGGCCGCGCCCACCAGCTTGACCTGGCGCGTGTCCATCAGCAGGACGGGCCCGTCGTAGACGGGGGCCCAGGTGCTCTTGTCTCCCATGGGAAGTACCCTAGGTATAAAAATACATAGAGGCAAGTTTTACTTTGAGTGTAATAGTCAACCGAGGTGAACATTCTTGGTAGAATCCGGCCATGGCTGACGAGCTGGGGCTGCGGGAGCGCAAGAAGCTGCGGACGGGCGAGCACATCTCCGAGACGGCGATCGCGCTCTTCCTGCGGGACGGCTTCGACCGGGTCGCGGTCGCCGATGTCGCCGCCGCCGCCGAGGTGTCGAAGAAGACCGTCTTCAACTACTTCCCGACCAAGGAGGACCTGGTCTTCCACCCGCTGCGCGACCACGTGGACGAGCCCGCCCGCGTCGTCAGGTCCCGGCAGCCCGGCGAGCCGCCGGTGGCCGCGCTGCGGCGCCACTTCCTCGCGGGCCTGGCCGCCGCCGACCCCAACACCGGGCTCGCCGACTACCCGGAATTCCTGGCCTTCCAGCGGATGGTCATGGAGGCGCCCAGTCTGAAGCTGCGGCTGATGGAGCAGTGGATCCGCAGCGAGGACGGCCTCGCGGAGGCGCTCGCCGAGGCCCTGCCCGCGGAGGAGGGCGATGCTCCCTCGCGGGCGGTCGTGCCCCGCGTGCTCGCGGGCCAGGCGCTCGCCGTGCAGCGGGCCCTGACGGTGTGCAACCTGGAGCGGATGCTCGCGGGGGAGCGCGCCCGGGACGCCCTGGCGCAGGCCACGGCGGAGGCGGAGCTGGCCTTCGGGCTGCTCGCGAAGTCCTTCCCCTGAGGCGGCCGGCGGGCCGCTCGGCTCAGCCGGCGAGCGTGTCGAGCAGGGCGGCCAGCTCCGCGGGGCCCTCGGCGTGGGCCAGGTGGCCCTGGCCGGGCAGGACGTGGACGGCGGCGCCCGGTACGAGGGCGCGGACGTCCTCGAAGGCCGTCCCGTACGGCGGCAGGCCGCGGTTGCGTGCGCCGACGACCAGGTCGACGCGCTCCGCCAGGCGGCCGAGGGGCCGCGGCTCCGCGGAGTTGAGGGCGGCGATCTCGGCGTACAGCGGCTCGGCGAGCCTGCGCAGCATCTCCCAGGTCGGGCGGTCCGCGCGCAGCGCCTCGACGTATTCCGCGGAGAACCCGGAGATCCGCCGGTTCACGATCTCCACCGCGAGGTCCAGGTCCGCCGCCGCGTCAGCCGCCTTCAGCTCCTCCAGGGCCTCCGCGCCGAACGGGCGGAGCACCGGCTCGTAGCCGATCAGCTGCCGCACCGGGCGTTCCCCGGCGGCCAGCAGCGCCACGAGCGCCCCGTAGCTCCAGCCGAACACCGCCCGCGGCTCGCCGAGGGCATCGAGGACGGCGCCCAGGTCGGCGACCTCGGTGCGCATCGAGTAGTCGCCGGTCAGCGGCCCGGACGGGGTGCGGCCGCGGCGGTTGACGACCGCGGCCGAGGGCCAGGCGCTCAGCGCCCGCACCACGTCCCGCCAGCCGTGCGCGTCGCTCATGACGCCCGGCAGCACGAGCAGGCCGGGCGCGCCCGGCTCCCCGAACACGTCGACGGTGACCCAACTGCCCCCGGACACCGGGACCCTGTGCCGTATCGCGTGCTCCATGCGGCCATTGTGGCCCGCCCCTCCCGCGGTCATCGCGGCGGGAGGGGCGTTGACGTGCGCGGAGCTGGTTGCGAAAGTTGTCGCAACATCGGCGTCGGGAGGGCGGTCCCCATGGGCAGCGGTACGGGCAGCGGGGCGTGGGGCGGTACGGGCGACGGTACGGGCGGCGCCCGCGCCGAGATGCAGGCGTACGCGCGGGAGCTGGCGGACGTGCTGCCACCGTACGCGAGCCCCGGCGGGGCCAGGATCCGGCTCGGCGTCAACATCGCCCACCACCCGGACACCGCCGCCGACTTCGAGGGCTACGCCCGCCCGCTGTGGGGGCTGGCCCCGCTCGCCGCGGGCGGGGGCGACTTCGCGCACTGGGAGCTGTGGGCGCGCGGGCTCGCCGCGGGCACCGACCCCGCCCACCCCGAGTACTGGGGCGAGCCGCGGGACATCGACCAGCGCACGGTGGAGTCCGCCGCCCTCGGCTTCGCCCTCGCCCTCGCTCCCGACAAGCTCTGGGACCCGCTCAGCGGCGCCGAGAAGGACCGCGCGGGCGCCTGGCTCGCCCGCTTCGTCGACGCCCGCACCCCGGACAACAACTGGAACTTCTTCCCCGTCATGGTCTCGCTCGGCCTGGACCGGGTCGGCTACGCCCACGACCGCGACGCCCGGCACGCCCGCCTGGACCGGCTGGAGACCTACGCGCTCGACGACGGCTGGTACGCCGACGGCCCCACCCCGCAGCGCGACTACTACATCCCCTGGGCCATGCACTTCTACGGCCTCATCTACGCCGTCCTCGCCGGTGACGAGGACGCCGCCCGCGCCGCCCGCTTCCGGCAGCGCGCCGGCGAATTCGCCCAGGGCTTCCGGCACTGGTTCGCCGCCGACGGCTCCGCCGTGCCGTACGGGCGCAGCCTCGTCTACCGCTTCGCGCAGGGCTCCTTCTGGGGCGCCCTCGCCTGGTCCGGCTCCGACGCGCTGCCCGCGGGCGAGGTCAAGGGGCTGCTGATGCGGCATCTGCGCTGGTGGCGCGACCGCACCGGGAGCATCGCGCCCGACGGGCTGCTCAGCATCGGCTACGGCTACCCGCAGCCCGCCGTCGCCGAGCAGTACAACGGGCCCGCCTCGCCGTACTGGGCGATGAAGGCCTTCCTGCCGCTCGCGCTGCCCGCCACCGACCCCTTCTGGGCCGCCGACGAGCAGCCGCTGCCGGACGATCTGCCCGGCACCCTCGTCCAGCCGCCCGCGGGCGCGGTCCTTTCCCGCTCCGGCGGGGACGTCACGCTGCTCAGCGGGCTCCAGCACAACACCTGGGCGCGCGGCGGCCCCGCCAAGTACTCCAAGTTCGCCTACTCCACCCGCTTCGGCTTCAGCCTCCCGGCCGGCGACCTCGGCCTGGTCCACGGGGCGTACGACTCGGTGCTCGCCGTCAGCGACGACGAGGACGAGCCCGTGCACTTCCGGGTCCGCGAGACGTGCGAGGAGTTCGAGGCCCTCGCCGAGGACGGCACCGTCCGCAGCACCTGGCGGCCCTGGGCCGACGTCGAGATCACCACCTGGCTCACCGCCGCCGGCCCCTGGCACCTGCGCACCCACCGCATCCGCAACCAGCGCGCCCTGCACACCGCCGAAGGCGGCTTCGCCGTCGACCGCGACGGTCCGGGCACGCGCCGCGAGACCGCTCCCGGCCGCGCCCTTGCCGCCGGACCCGCCGGTGACCTCAGCGGCCTCGCCGACCTGCCGGGGCCCGGCGCGGAGCCCCGTGAGGGCCACGTCGTCGAAGTGCTCCCCGGCACCAACGTCCTGGCCGTCCGCACCGCCGTCCCCACCCTGCTGGCCCATCTCCCGGCCGGCGAGCACTGGCTGCGCTGCGCCGTCCTGGGGGCCGGGCCCGAGCAGGCGGCGGCGTGGGAGTCCGAGCCGCCGGCCGCGCGGTACTGACGGTCACAGGGCGAGGGGGTGGCCGGTCGTGGCGTCCACGTGGTCCGGCACCTCCTCGTGGCTGTCACCCACGGTGAGCGTGCCCGTCGGCTCCAGCACCATGATCGACGCGCCCTCCGCGGAGGACGGGCAGTGCTCGACGCCCCGGGGCACGGTGAAGACCGACCCCCGGGGCAGCACCACCGTGCGCTCGCCGGCCGGCTCGCGCAGCGCGATGTGCAGCTCCCCGTCCAGGACCAGGAAGAACTCGTCCGTGTCGTGGTGCGCATGCCACACGTGCACGCCCCGCACCTTCGCGACCCGCACGTCGTAGTCGTTGACCCGCGAGACGATCCGCGGGCTCCACAGGTCGTCGAAGGAGGCGAGGGCGGCCGCGAGCGCGGTGGGTTCAGTCGTCATGCGGATCATCCTCGGGCAGGCGCGCACCCCTGCGGCAGTGCTAGGAATCGCACATGCCGCAAGGATCCTCGCACCGGGTCGTCGTCCTCGTCGACGACAACTCCAACCCCTTCGAACTCAGCTGCGCGATCGAGATCTTCGGCCTGCCCAGGCCCGAACTCGACCGCGACCTCTACGACTTCGCGCTGTGCGCGGCCCGGCCGCAGACCCGCATGCGGGACGGCTTCTTCACGCTCGGCGGTGTCGCCGGGCTCGACGCCGCCGACACCGCGGACACGCTGATCGTCCCCAACCGGCCCGACGTCGAGGCGCAGCGCCCCGCGGCCGTGCTCGACGCGATACGCCGCGCGCACACGCGCGGGGCCCGGATCGTCGGCTTCTGCAGCGGCGCCTTCACCATGGCCGAAGCCGGGATCCTCGACGGGCGCCGGGCCACCGCGCACTGGCGCTGGGCCCATCTCTTCCGCGCGCGCTTCCCCGCGGTGCGGCTCGAACCCGACGTGCTCTTCGTCGACGACGGCGACATCCTCACCGCGGCGGGCAGCGCCGCCGCGCTCGACCTCGGGCTGCACGTCGTCCGCCGCGACCACGGGGCGGAGGTCGCCAACGCCGTGAGCCGGCGGCTCGTCTTCCCCGGCCACCGGGACGGCGGGCAGCGCCAGTTCGTGGAGCGCCCCGTGCCCGAGCTGCGCGACCACTCGCTCGGGCCCGTCCTGGCGTGGGCTCTCGGACGCCTCGACGCGCCCCTGACCGTCGCCGACCTCGCCGCGCGCGCGGCCGTCAGCCCCGCGACCCTCCACCGCCGCTTCCGTGCCCAGCTCGGCACCACGCCGCTCGCCTGGCTCACCGGCGAGCGCGTCGCCCTCGCCTGCCGCCTCATCGAACGCGGCGAGCCCCGCCTCGACGTCGTCGCCCGCCGCACCGGCCTCGGCACCGCCGCCCACCTCCGCGACGTGCTCCGCCGGGTGACGGGCCTGTCCCCCTCCGCCTACCGCGCCCGTTTCGGCGCGTCGTGAGGGCGTTCCGGGCCGCGCCGTGCGGTGGCCCGCGCGACCAGCCCCCACCGGGCGGGCCCGCGACAGCGGCAAGTGGCAGCCCGGAGGGCTGGGGCAGGCCCCGGAAGGGCCAGGTCGCGGCGGGCCGGGTGCGGGGAGCGGCGGCGCAGGCGTTAGCGTCTGCATATGAATGACTTCCGTGCCTCCGGCGCCCTCGGCGTCGGACTTGCGACCGTCGCCGACGACGGCACCGTGCTCGACACCTGGTACCCCGCCCCGCAGCTGACCGCGGAGCCGGGCCCCGCGGGCACCACGCGGCTGACCGCGGACGAGGCCGCCGAGGCCCTGGGGAGCGCGGCCCCCGCCGCGCTGGGCCCCGACCCGCGCCGCGGCGTCGAGGTGGTCGCCGTCCGCACCGCCATCGCGTCCACGGACGACAAGCCCCTCGACGCGCACGACGCGTACCTGCGGCTGCACCTGCTCAGCCACCGCCTGGTCCGCCCGAACCAGCTGAACCTGGAAGGGCTCTTCGGCGTCCTGGCCAACGTCGCCTGGACGTCGATCGGCCCCGTCCCGGTCCCGCGGCTGGAGGCGGCCCGGCTCGCGGCCCGCGCCGAGGGCCTGCACCTGTCGGTGTACGGCGTGGACAAGTTCCCCCGGATGACGGATTACGTCGTCCCGTCCGGCGTGCGCATCGCCGACGCCGACCGCGTCCGGCTGGGCGCGCACCTCGCGTCCGGCACGACCGTGATGCACGAGGGCTTCTGCAACTTCAACGCGGGCACGCTCGGCTCGTCGATGGTGGAGGGCCGCATCTCGCAGGGCGTCGTGATCGGCGACGGCTCGGACATCGGCGGCGGCGCGTCCATCATGGGCACGCTGTCCGGCGGCGGCACGCAGATCGTCTCGGTCGGCGAACGCTGCTTGCTGGGCGCCGAGTCGGGCCTCGGCATCGCACTGGGCGACGACTGCGTCGTGGAGGCCGGCCTCTACGTCACCGCCGGCACCCGCGTCACCCTCCCGGACGGCGAGATCGTCAAGGCCGTCGAGCTGTCCGGCGCCGACAACCTCCTCTTCCGCCGCAACTCCACCACCGGCAAGGTCGAGGTCCTCCCGCGCACCGGCTCCTGGGGCGGCCTGAACGCGGCCCTGCACAGCCACAACTGACCCGCCGGCCGCGCCCGCGACCCGCCCTCCCGCCCGGGCGGGAGCGGCGTCCCGCCTCGCGGGCGCGCCCGGCCGGACCCCCTAGGCTGAGGGGGAGCAGGCGGTGCGGGTCGCCGCCGCAGATGTGGCCGAACGCCGAAGAGGGAGCCTTCCCGATGTCCGCAAGTCCTTTCGTCCTGCCGCCGGTGCGGCTGCTTCCCGTGGGTGACCTCGCCCGCTCGGCGCTGGACGTGCCGCTGCTGGAGCGGGCGCTCCGGCTGGCCCGGTGGGCCGCGCCCGAGCGGGCGGTGGACGTGACGGGGGAGCTGCTGGAACCCGATCTCGTCGCCGCTGCCGGGGAGTTGGGGCTCTCCGCGGAGGATCCCGACGCGCTGGGTGAGACCGCGCAGGCGTGGGCCGCCGCCGTCGACTCCGGGCTGCTCGCCCTGGAGATCGAGGAGGAGGCCGAGGAGTCGGCCCCGCTGGGCGAGGCCGCCGGGCGCGCGGTGCCGGGCGAGAACCTGGACGCCGTCGCCGCCGGTGAGGTGCAGGACGTCCTGGACGCCTGGCTCGCCACCGCCGAGTCCGCGCTCGCCGAGGCCGCCGCCCCGGACCTGGAGAGCTTCCACGACTCCGGGGACGGCGAGCTGCCCGCCGACCGGCCCGACTGGGACCCGGAGGAGGAAGCCGACTTCCTCGACACGGCCCTCGCCAACCTCTACACCCTGGCAGCCCTCGACGACGGCTCCGAATCCGTGCAGGGCGCCGTACCGCTGCCCGTCCTCGCCGCCTCCCTCGTCGTGCCCGACGAGATGGAGCAGCCCAGCGACGCCGTCCTCGAAGAGGTCACCGAGGTCATGCTGCGTCTCGACGACCACTTCCGGCTGCTCGCCCCGACCGGTCTCGTCGACTACCAGCCGCTCGACGACGCCCTCATCGAGGACGAGGACGATTCCGGCCTCCCCGAGCCCGGCGACGACCTCGACCCCGAGGAGATCTCCCGCTACGGGCTCGTCCGGCTCACCCCGCTCGGCCTCTACGGCCTGCGGCAGCTCCTGCTCGACGCCGGCGCGTCCGCCCCCGTCGTCGGCGACCTCGCCGGCGCCCCCGGCTCCGAACTCCTCGACGCGCTCTCCGGCTACCCCGACCGCCTCGCCCGTGCCGAGGCGGAGGGCTGGCTCGCCGACCGCAAGCCCGCCGAGGCGGCCCGTGAGCTGCTCGCCGCCGCGCGCGGCACGGACGACGGTGCCCCTTCCCGGCGGCTCATGTGCCAGCAGACCCTCACCCTCGTCGGGGCGGGGGCCGAACCCGCGCTCCGCGAGGTCCTCGACGACCGCCAGCTCGGCGGGCTCGCCCGCGTGTGGCTCACCGAGAGCGGTGCGCGGGACGTCCCGGCGCCCGACCCGGAGATGGTCTACTGGCTCACCGTCGACACCCTCGCCGCGCAGCTCGCCGCGGGCGACGACCACGAACTCCTCTCCGAGCTGGTCGCCGACCTCGTCGCCCGCCACGACGGCTTCTTCGACGCGGCCTGGCGCGTCGACCACCCCGCCACGGCGGACGTCCTGGAGGCGATGGGCCAGCTCCACCCGGACCGCCGCTCCGCGAAGGCGGCCCGCAAGGCAGCGTTCAAGGCCCGCTCACGCGAGGCCCGCTGACCCTGCCCCTGCGGGGCGGCCGCGCCCTCGTCGAGCGATGAGCGTTTTCCCGCTGCCGCGGAAGGCGCACGGCTGCGCCGCCGGGCGAGCGTTTCGCGCTGCCGCGCGGGGCACTCGTTTCCAGGGGGCGGCTGGAGCACCCCCACGCCCCTGAAGACGCTTGCCCCGCAGGGCATTTCACACCCGGTTCCGGGGCGGCAGCCCCGACCTCGTGCCCGGCGCCGCAGCGCTGACCCCCGGGGGTTCCGGAGCAGGCACGGACTTGGAATCCGCCGCCGTCTCCCCACCGGACTCAGGAGCCAGTATGGCCGAGACGCTGATAACGACGACCTTCGTCACCACGCCGGACACCGTGCTGCGCTCGTACCGGGCCTGTGCCCGGAGCGGGTACATCCAGCGTGTGGTCGTCACCGGCGGACTCATGGCAGCCGGAGTCGTGGTGATGATCGCCGGGTTCGTCGCAGCGCGCGCCGCAGTTCCGGTGGGTGCGGTGCTGGTGGTCTACGGCGCGGGGTTTTTCCTGCTGCGCGAGCGTTCCGTCCGGCGTCAGCTGGCGCCCTACCTGGGCGGCGCCCGTGAGGTCACCGTCACCATGACGGACACGGAGTACCGCACGCAGAGTCCGGACCTGGCCACCGCGCGCACGTGGCGGTCGTTCCGGAGCGTGTCGCGTGTCGGTGACTTCCGGGTGTTGCGGCTGTCCCCTCGGATGGCCATGGGCCTGCCCGTCGAGGCGCTGGACGAACGGCAGACGGCCGCCTTCCTCGAACTGCTGCGGGAGAAGGGGCTCTACGCGGCTGCGGCATCCTGAGCCGTACGTCGGGATCCCCGCCGATACCGGTCAGGCGATCGCGCTCCCGAGGAAGCGCCCGGCCCCGGAGCCCGGCCCTGCGGTCCGGCGAATTTGAATCGCCCTTTGCGAATTCTTGGCCCCACCATGGAGTAGACCCCCGTCGTACTCCGGGTGTTCACCGGGAGTTGGCCCCCGGCGGCGAGCGTGGCCGCCGCACGCAAGCAAAACGCGCCGCGTGGGCGTCGCGTACGCGAGACAAGGGGACCACCGTGCCGCTCAGCCGCAGAGATTTCGTTCACCGTTCGGCGATCACCGGGGCCGGCATCGCCCTGGCGGGTGCCGTCGACGTACTGGCCACCGCTCCCGGCGCGCTGGCGTCGGACGCGCAGGGACACGGCGGCCACGGGGAGGACGGCCACGGCCACGGCGACGAGCTGGGGTACGGGCCGCTGACGTCGGACCCGGCGGGGCTGCTGGCGCTGCCGGCGGGCTTCTCGTACCGCGTCGTCACCCGTACGGGGACCACCACGCTGGACTCCGGCGAGACGACGCCGTCCAACCACGACGGCACCGCCGCCTTCGCGGGCAGCCGCGGCGCGACGCTGCTGGTCAACAACCACGAGATCGGCGGCCCGCTGGCGAAGGCGGCGCACCCCGTGCCGCACGCCGCGGAGCTGGTGTACGACCCCGCGGCCGCGGGCGGCTGCACCGTCGTGGAGGTGCCGCAGCACTGGCGCGGCGACGAGGGCGGGCGCGGCAAGGGCCACGCGGACGCGGTCAGCGAGTGGGTCGGCATCGCCGGCACCTCCACCAACTGCGCGGGCGGCGCGACCCCTTGGGGCACCTGGCTGACCTGCGAGGAGACCGAGGACAGGGCCGGCCAGAACGGCATGACCAAGGACCACGGCTACGTCTTCGAGGTGGACCCGCACGACCGGCACGCCAACCGCCACCCCGAGCCGATCAAGGCGCTGGGGCGTTATGCGCACGAGGCCGTCGTCGTCGACCCCAAGCGCGGCCACATGTACCTCACCGAGGACGCCGCCGGCCCCAACGGCCTGCTCTACCGCTGGACTCCGCCGCACGGCTTCCACCACGGCCGCGGCCGGCTCGCGACGCTCGGCGACACCGACGGCGTGCTCCAGGCCTTCCGCTGCTTCGACGCCAGGGGCCACTTCGTCGACGACCTGTCGCGCGCGACCGTGATCGGCACCCGCTACGGCGTGGACTGGGTGGACGTCCCGGACCGCGACGCGAGGACGACCTCGGTGCGCAAGCAGTTCACCGAGGGCCAGGTCACCCGCGCCCGCAAGCTGGAGGGCATGTGGTGGGCGGACGGCGGCACGTACGTCGTGTCGTCCTTCGCGCGCGCGGAGAGCCCGGTGCAGCACGACGGCGCCGTGTGGTTCTACGACCCGGTCCGCCGCACGATCACCCTCAAGGTGCTGCTGGGCGTCAACACCGCGCCGGAGAAGGACGGGCCGTTCGACGGCCCGGACAACATCACCGTCTCGCCGTACGGCGGCCTGATCATCGCCGAGGACGGCGAGGGCGTGCAGCACCTGTTCGGCGCCCTCGACGACGGCCGCACCTACCCGCTGGCCCGCAACGAGCTCAACATCGGCTCCGCGGAGGAGCCGGAGTACAGCGAGTTCACCGGCGTGACCTTCTCGCCCGACGGCGACACGCTCTTCGCCAACATCCAGACCCCCGGCATCATGGTCGCCATCACCGGCCCCTGGCGCCGCCAGCGCGCCGGGCGCTGACCTCGCGCCCGCCCGAAGGCCCGTCGGCCGCCCCGGAGTCCGCCGCCGGGGCGGCCGTACGCGTTCCCGCCGTGGGAGTCATGCCACGCCGCTGACCCGCCGCAGCATGTCGAGGAACTGCACGCGCTCGTCCGCCGAAAGGGGCTCCAGCAGGCGGTCGTTGGCCTCCTGACCGGCCACCGTGCATTCGCCCAGGCGCTGTTCGCCCGCCGCCGTGAGGCGTACCGCGTTCTTGCGGCGGTCCGCCGGGTCGGGCGTGCGGACGACGAGGCCGGCCGCCTGGAGGTCGTTGAGCACGCCGACCACGTCCTTCGGGTCGAGCGCGACGGCCCGGCCCAGCTCGGCCTGGGCGACGGGGCCGAGGTCGGCGAGGGCCGACAGGACCACGTGGTGCCACATCTTCGTGTCGTGCCGCGCGAGCGCGTCCGCGACCAGCGCGCGCCCGCGGGCCGCCGCCCGGCCGAGCAGCCAGCTGGGGAGGCCACGAATACTGCTGGGGGCCTGCGGGTTCTCCGTCATGCCCGGCAGCATACGAGAAAACGTTGGACATCCCCACGGTTATGACGATACCGTTGGAATCTCCAATGAATTTTCATCGGTCACGACGGGGGTCGATCGCGTATGCGGCGCATACGGTACGAGGACGGCGGCGCGCCGGACGGCGGCCTCTTCCTGGAGGAGGTCCCGGTCCCGGAGCCCGCGGCGGGCGAACTGCTCGTCGAGGTCGCGGCGGTGGGCGTCACGCTCCCCGTCGTGCGCAAGGTGCGCGCGGGCGGCCCGCCCGTCCCCCTCGGCGGCGAGGTCGCGGGCGAGGTCGTACGCGTGGGCGAAGGAGTGACCGGCTTCGCGCCCGGCGACCACGTCACCGGCCTGTGCTTCGGGCACGGCTACGCCGACTTCGCGCTGCTCGACTCCACCATGGCGGTGCGCGTTCCGGCGGGGGCGACCGCGCGGGACGCGGTGGCGCTGGTGCGCAGCGGGGTGGTCGCGCTCGGCGCGCTGGAGGCCGCGCAGCTGGCGGAGGGCGAGTCGGTGCTGGTCACCGCCGCCGCGAGCGGGGTCGGCCATCTCGCCGTGCAGCTCGCCGGGTTGCGGGGCGCGGGGCGCGTCGTGGGGGCCGTGGGCGACCCGGCGAAGGCGGGCTTCGTCCGCTCCCTCGGCGCCGACGGCGTGGTGGCGTACGGTGAGGAGGGCTGGGGCGGGCCGTACGACGCCGTGGTCGACGCGGTCGGCGGGGAGTTGCTCGGGCCCGCGGTCCGCGCGCTCGCGCCCGGCGGGCGGCTCGTCGCGTACAGCTCGGGCGGCGGCACGATCGAGGCGTACGACCTGCTGGCGGGCGGTAGATCGGTGATCGGCTTCCAGATCGCGCGGGTGGCCAGGAGGCAGCCCGAGCGGTACGCGGGCTGGGTGCGGGAGTTGTGGCGGCTCTTCACGGCGGGCGCGCTGCGGCCCGCCGTGCACGCGGAGTTCGCGCTCGCCGACGCGGGCCTGGCGCACGCGGTGATCGAGGGCCGGGCGAACCGCGGCAAGGTCGTGCTCGTTCCGTGAGTCCCGCGAGTGGGGGAGTGACGGCCGCCCCGGGTGCGCCGCCGGGGAGGCCGTGACGTTTCTGCCCCGTGTCAGCAGCCGTTCAGGATCGAGCTGAGCTTCGACTTCTCGGCGCTGTCCACGGTGAGGCCGTAGTAGTGCTTGACCTGCACCCAGGCGCGCGCGTAGGTGCACTGGAACGAGGCCTGCGGCAGCCACTCGGCCGGGTCGCTGTCGCCCTTGGAGCGGTTGGACGACGCGGAGACGGCCAGCAGTTGCGGGCGCGTCACGTCGTTGGCGAAGGCCTGCCGCTGCGCGGTGGTCCAGGCCCAGGCGCCCGAGCCCCAGGCCTCGGAGAGCGGCACGAGGTGGTCGATGTCGAACGTCGACGCGCTCGTGGTGGTCACCCCGTCGTAGACGCTCGTCCAGGTGCCGGCCGTGGCCTTGCAGGAGCTGTCGGTCGTCACGCCGCTGCCGTCGCGCTTCAGGACGTACTCGCGGGTGTCGCAGGTGCCGGAGATGGTGATCCAGGTCGGGAAGAGGTTCCGGTCGTACGTCGAGGCGTGCGTCTCGGCGGTGGCCGGCATCCCTGAGAGGTAGGTGCGGGCGGTGGAGGCGGCGATGGGCGTGGGCAGGGCGGCGGAGGCGCTGCCGCTGCCGGCCAGCAGGGCGGTGGCGGCGAGGGCCGCGGTGCCGGCGGTGGCGGCTATGCGGTGGGCGAGGCGGTGAGCAGGCATGGCTGAGCACTCCCGTGGCTAGGGGGGTTGAGGGTGAGGGGGCGTACTCACACCAGCGTCCCGGCCCGGGGTCTATGCGGGTAGATGCGCACCGGTAAAATTTAGGTGGCCATGACACTACGGGGGGTGTCCAGCGCCCGGCGCACAACCGAACGGCCCAGTCCCGTAAGCGGAATTGGGCCGTCCGGTGGGTGTGGCGGCGCGTCAGTGGCTCTGCGGCGCGCCCGCTTTCGATGGGGCGCGCCGGATCGCGCCGGGCTCGCCGGTCCGCGCCGGAGCCCGTCGGTATACGGCGACGCCTGTCAGAGCGCGGCGGCGCCCGGCTGGACGAGGGCCCTGGCGGTCTGGCCGTCGGCGAAGGTGCCGAGCGCGGTCATCTCCCACTCACCGGAATACTGCCGGACGAGCTTGGCCATCAGCACGCCCGTGCGCGGCTCGCTGCCGGTGAGGTCGAAGCGGACCAGTTCCTCGCCGGTGGAGTCGTCGAGCAGCCGGCAGTATGCCTTGGCGACCGCGTCGAAGGTCTGCCCGGAGTAGGAGTTGACGGTGAAGACCAGGCCGGTCGCGTCCTGCGGGAGGCGGCCGAGGTGGACCACGATCGTCTCGTCGTCGCCCGAGCCGTGGCCCGTCAGGTTGTCGCCGGAGTGCTTGATCGCGCCCTTCTGGGCCTTCTTGTGCCCGAAGTAGCACGTCTCCAGGTGGTTGCGCTGCGGGCCGTAGACGATGACCGACGCGTCCAGGTCGATGGCCGGGCCGCCGTACGCGGGCTCCCAGCCGAGGCCCATCCGGACCGAGGACAGCAGCGGCTTGCCCGCCTTGACGAGGGAGACCGTCTCGTTCTTGCGGAGGTTGACCCGGCCCTTGTCGAGGCTGATGCGGGCGGGTGCGGCGGGCGGTGCCGGCGGCGCCGCCGGGGGAGCGGGCGGCGGGGGCGGCAGGTGCGTGGCCGCGGGGCCTGCGGGAGGAGCCTGCGGTACGGGCGGGGCCTGCGGCGCTTGCGCGGGGGGCTCCTCGACGGTCACGCCGAAGTCGGTGGCGATGCCCGCGAGCCCGTTCGCGTACCCCTGCCCGACCGCGCGCACCTTCCAGGCGCCGCCCCTGCGGTAGACCTCGACGACGACCAGCGCCGTCTCGGGCCCGAGCCCGGTGGGGGCGAAGGTGGCGATGACGGCGCCGTCGTCCGCGCCGCGCACGGTGGCGGTCGGCGTCGTCCCGGAGAAGGCGCCGCCGCCGTCGATGCTCGCGGTGACGACGACCTTCTCGATGGTGGCGGGCACCGCGCCGGTGTCCACCGTGATGGCGTCGGGCGCGGCGCCCCCGCCCGCGCGGTGCGTCACCCCCGGGCCGCCCTGCGGCTGGTTGTAGAAGACGAAGTCGTCGTCGGAGCGCACCTTGCCGTCGGCGGTGAGCAGCAGGCCCGAGACGTCCAGCCGCACCGGCGCGCTGACCTCGACGGTCACACGGGGCACGGGCAGCGGCACATTCGAGCCGGGGGTCATTGCGGTCATGTCCGCATTAACGCCCGACCGGCCTTTGCGGTTCCATTACCCGCGGCCGTCCGGGTACGCCCTTGCGCCCGCAGGCCGCCCTCCGCCACGGCACGGGCGAATGCGGCGCACGCCTCCGGCGCGAACAGCAGCGCGGGCCCGTGCGGGTCCCTGCTGCAGCCGCCCCCGGCGGCCGCCGGGGGCGGCTACAGCTGCGACGTCCAGGGGTGGCCCGGGTGGACGCGGGCGAGGAGGGTGGCCAGGGTCGTGCGCTGCGCGGGGGTCAGGCGGGGGGCGGTCGACACGAAGTCCGCCTGGTCCTTCGGGCGGACGTGCTTGGCCTTGAACAGCAGGACCAGTTCGGGGGTCAGGTACGGGACGCCGCTCCGGGTGCGGAGGACGATGTCGCGGTAGGGGAGGCGGATGCTCGGGTCGCGGCGGAAGATCCAGGTGTCGCCGTCGTGGGGTTCGCGGAAGACGTCGAGCAGGTAGTTGCCGGTGGCCGGGTCGCGGAGCCAGGTCTGGTGGACGGCGGCCAGGGCCTCCGGGGTGGGGTCCTGCCAGATGCGGCCGCTGCCTGCCGCGTCGAAGACGTGTCCGGGGAAGCGGCGGCGGACCTCGGGGAAGCTCGCGGCCGGGATCGCGATCTCGATGTCCCCGTGCGGGCGCGTCCGCTCGCCGCGGAAGAGGTCCAGGGCCCAGCCCGCGGCCACGTACCAGGGTGTGCCGATGCCGGCCAGCCGTCGGGCGACCTCGTCAGGGGTCCAGCAGGACGACCACCTGGCGGGCAGGGCTTCGATCTCGTCGGGTGACAGCGCGACACCGCCGCCGGGGAGTTGCTCGCTCACCGCAGGAACGTACCGGAATCCGTCAGCGGGGTGCCCGCCGGTGAAGGACGGCGGGCGCTAACCTCCTCGGGGGACGGGCTGTCGAGCCGTCAGGAGAACGTGCATGGACGAACCGCTGTCGGAGTGGGTGCAGCGCCGGGACGCCAGGATCGGGCGGCTCCGCGCCGTCCCCCTGGTCTCCGGTGACACCCCGCGGGCCGCTCACCTCAACCCCGACGAGCCGCGGGCGATCCAGCGCTGGAACGGGCACACGTGGGAGCCCTACGCGGTCGTCCCCAGCCTGGCCGCGGCCCAGCGGCTGCTGTACCCCGCCGCCGAGCCGCCGCCCGACCCGTCCGACGCCTTCCCCGCGCCCACCGGGCGTCACCGCAAGCCCCGCACCGCACCGCCCGAGGGCTGACGGCCCGCGCCCCGGCACCGGGGGGGTGGTGCCGGGGCGCGGGAGCCGGGCGGGTGGTTTTCGGAGGCGGACGCCGTCAGCCGGCTGTGGGGCGGGTCACCGCCACCGGCCCGCGTCGTCGAGTTGTCGGTGACGGGGGCGGGAAGGCAGTGCTCCACCGGGTCCCCGATGCGGTCGTGCCCCGCCGCGTACAGCGAGTGGACGGCGTGCCGGCCGTCGGAGAACCTGATCTGCTGCCCGCTGGCGCCGGTCGACGCTGTCCCAGCACTGCTGGCGACGGCGGCCCACCAGCCCCGGTGTTACCGCGGTGGAGGCTGTCCATGAGCCGAGGGACTTTCTTCTCATCGTGCTTTCCCCATTTTTGTCGCCGGGTGCCGCGGTCACCGTGTCCTGGCGCACCGTCGGCTCCCGGTGTGGTCGGGTCCGAGCCTAGGGACGGGGGGATCTCGGGGGTGTGCCGCGCGTGCCGCGCTCCTTGACGATGCGTGCAGGGCGGTGGGCCGTCAGGCGCGGGAAGGCTCGGCCTGCGCCGCCGCCGCGCGGTAGGCCTGCGGGCTCGTGCCGTACGCCGCGCGGAAGGCCCGGCTGAAGGCCGCCGCGTTGCCGAAGCCCCAGCGGGCGCCGATGACATGGACGGGGTGGCGGCGCAGCTGCGGGCGGGCCAGGTCGGCGCGGCAGCGCTCCAGCCGGCGGCGGCGGATCGAGGCCGCCACGCCCTCACCGCGCGAACCGGAGGCGTGTTCCTGGAAGAGCGTGTAGAGGCGGCGCAGCGAGATGTGGTGGTGCTCGGCGATCGCCCGCGGGGTCAGGTCCGGGTCCGCGAGGTTCTGCTCGATGAAGGCGTCGATGCTGCGCAGCAGCAGATGGACGCGGGCCGCGGCGGGCGGCTCGGCCTCCGCGCCCAACTGCTGGATCAGGCACGTGGTGGCCAGCTCCACCGCCACACCGCCGAGCCTGCCCAGGTCCTGCGGCCGTACCCCGGAGCCGTTCCCTGCGACGGCGACCAGGAACTGCGCCAGGACCGCCCCCATCCCGTCGCCGCCCTCCACCCGCCGGGCGAGCAGCCGCTCGACCTGGCGGCCGGCGAGCGGCATGCGGGCCTTGGGTATCTGCAGGACGAGCGCCTCGACGCCCGCGCCGTCCAGGCCCGAACGGGACTCGTACGGCCGCGAGGTGTCCCACAGCACCATGTCCCCGGCGCGCAGCTCCGCCTCGCCGCCTCCTTGCGCGTACCAGGCCGAGCCGCGCGTCACCAGGCCCAGCTGGTACTGCTCCGGGTCCCCGCGGCGGATCAGGGCCGGGGTGCGCCGGGAGTGCAGCGGCGAGAACGCGAAGCGCGCCAGCCGGGCGGGTCCGAGGTCCAGCAGCGCGCCCTCGGCGTGGAAGGCGGCGGGGTCCGGTGCGGAGAAGGCCGACGGCATGAGGGCGGTGGAGATCGTCTCCACGAACCAGTCGAACCTGTCCGGAGCCGGCACGTCCACCGCCGTCACCCCGTGCCACATCACCGGACCCCCGTCCTTCACTTCCCCGTTCCGGGCGCAACCTTGCCCGGGCGATTACGCAGTCTGCCCGACGGCCCGGGGCTTCCCCGGAACCGCCGGGCGTGTTTTGCGCCTCAGTCCAGCATGGCCTCGACAAGATCGGCGGCCCGCGGGGTGCCGCCCTCGGACCGCGCGGCGGCACGCAGGGCGGCCGAGCGGCGGGCGACCTCGGGGTCGGCGGTCAGGGCGAGCAGGGCGGAGCGCAGCGCCTCGGGTGTGGCGTCGGCGGTGTCGACCCGGCGGGCTACGCCCAGCTCCACGAGGCGGTCGGCGTTCATGAACTGGTCGGCGGCCTGCGGGACGGCGATCATCGGGACGCCCGCGAGCAGCCCCTCGCTGCAGCCGCCCATCCCGGCGTGCGTGACGAAGGCGTCCGCCTGCGCCAGCACGGCCCGCTGCGGGACCCAGGGGTGCACCTCGGCGTTCGCCGGGATCACGCCGAGGCCGGCCGGGTCGGTGTGCTTGCCGACCGACAGGACGACGTGCCAGCCGGGCAGGTCGCCGAACGCCGCCAGGCACCGCCGGTAGAACTCCGGCTGCCGGGTGTACGCCGAGCCCAGCGAGACCAGCAGGACCTTCGACGCGCCCGCCGGGCGGGTCCAGGCGTCCGCGCCCTCCGCAGGGTCGAAGCACGGGCCGACGAAGGTCACCGTGCGGGTGTCGACCCGGTCGGCGTGCGGCTGCATCGCGCGGGTGATGAGCGCGAGGGTGTTCGCGGGGCGGCCGGAGAAGGCGTCGACGTCGGTGGTGGCCGCCCCGCAGCCCGCGAGCCAGCGGGCGAACCGCTCCCGGTAGGCGTCCGCGCCCGGCAGTTGCCGCAGGTGGACCGCGACGTCCTGCTCGTAGCCCTCCCAGCCCACGAACGTCGGCGACAGCTGCATCAGCGGCCTGCCCTGCGCCTCGGCGAGGGCGCGCGCGGCGTAGGCGCCGATGTCGTACAGGTACAGGTCCGCCGGGTCGGCGTCGTACGCGGCGCGCAGCCGGGGCAGCGCCTGGACCGCGTCGTCGAGGAAGAGGCCCATCGCGGCGACGGGGTCCTCGGGCCAGTCGTTGTCGGCGACCGGCAGTACGGAGGCGCAGGGCACCGGTTCGGCGCCGGTCGCGCTCACCAGGTCGGCCACGGCGGGGTCGTTGGCGTACGTCACGCGGTGGCCGCGCGCGACCAGTTCGCGGATGAGGGCGAGGCTGGGCAGGACGTGGCTGACGGCGGGGATGCCGACCATCGCGACATGGGCACGGCGACGGGACATGGATGATCAACTCACTTCAGGTCTACGGCGGACGGGCACGGCACACCCGCGCGCCGGCCCCTCCGCCGGAAGCCCGGGGAGCGGGGCCGCGCGCCCGCGGGCGTGCGACGAGGACGGGGCGCTGGCCCGCCGCGCGTCAGCCGTAGAGCTGATGCATGAAGAACATGCCCGCGAGCCTAACCGCCCGCGGGCCGCCGCGGCACGCGGTTTACCGCGGGGCGGCCGCCTCCAGGTCGGCGACGCTGCCCGACATGATCGTCCGGACGTGGGCGGTGATGTGGTCCAGGGGCCAGTCCCACCACGCCACCGAGAGCAGCCGGGCGACGTCCTGCGCGCCGTAGCGGGTGCGGATGAGGCGGGCCGGGTTGCCGCCGACGACGCCGTAGTCGGGGACGTCCGCGGTGACCACGGCGCCGGTGGCGACGATCGCCCCGTGACCGATGCGCACGCCGGGCATCACCGTCGCCCCGTGGCCGAACCAGACGTCGTTGCCGACGACGGTGTCGCCGCGCGAGGGCAGGCCGGTCAGCAGGTCGAAGTGGTCGGCCCACGAGCCGCCCATGGTGGGGAAGGGGAAGGTCGAGGGGCCGTCCATCCGGTGGTTGGCGCCGTTCATGACGAACCGCACTCCGGTGCCCAGCGCGCAGAACCTGCCGATGACGAGCTTCTCCGGCCCGTAGTGGTAGAGCACGTTGCGCGTCTCGAACGCGGTCGGGTCGTCCGGGTCGTCGTAGTACGAGAACTCCCCGACCTCGATCAGCGGGGATTTCACCAGCGGTTTGAGCAGCACCACCCGCGGCTGCCCGGGCATCGGGTGGAGGACGGTCGGGTCGGCGGGGACGGGTACGGGCACGGGATTCCTGTCGGTCGTGGTCGGGGGGCGGGCTCCATGATCGCCGGGACGCGCGCCCCGCGACACCCGTTTACCGGCGGCCGCCGCCGCGGGCCGCGCAGTAGCGTGGACCGATGCACACTTGGCAACCGGTGGCGTCCGTCGTGTGGGACCCGGGCGGCGGGCAGGGGGCGCGGCAGCTCGGGGAGTTGGGGCTGGCGCTCGTGCTCTCCACGCTGATCGGGCTGGAGCGGGCGGTCCAGCAGAAGAGCGCGGGGCTGCGTACGCACACCCTGGTCGGCGTCGGGGCCGCCCTCTTCATGGAGGTCTCGCAGCACGGCTTCGGTACGGTGCTCGGCCACGAGGGCGTGACGCTGGACCCGTCGCGGGTGGCGGCGCAGGTCGTCAGCGGGATCGGCTTCATCGGCGGCGGGCTGATCTTCGTACGGCGGGACGCCGTGCGGGGGCTGACGACCGCGGCGACGATCTGGCTGACCGCCGCCATCGGCATGGCCTGCGGCGGCGGCCTGGTGCTGCTCGCGGTCGCGGCGACCGCCGGGCACTTCCTGGTGGTGCGGGTCTTCCCGCTGGTCACCGCGCGCATCCCGGCGGTCGCCGGCCCCGGGCAGTCGGATCTGCGGATCTCCTACCAGGTCGGCACCGGCGTGCTGGCCCGCGTCCTGGAGCGGTGCACGCGGGCCGGCTTCCGGGTCGTGGAGGTGCACGTCAACCGGGCGCCGTGGGCCGACCGGGAGGACGGACGGGCCGCCGCCGGGGGCGCCGCGGAGGTGGAGCTGTCGATCGAGGGCTCGGGGGACGTCCCGCTGCTGGTGACGGACCTGTCCGAGATGGAGGGCGTCGTCGGCGTCTCCTCGCCCGCCGAGGGCGGCGACTACTAGGCCGTCAGTACGGCCAGATGGGCGGCTCGGTGCAGAAGGCGCCGCCCAGGTTGGCGTGCGCGGGGTCGTCCGGGTTCAGCTCGCCCTGCTCGGCGACGAGCTTCGCGGCGAAGACCTCGGAGTCGTCCTGCGGCTCGTAGCCGAGGGCGCGGGCGGGGGCGAGGTCCCACCACAGGCGGGTGTTGGCGGAGCTGCCGTAGACGACGGTGTGGCCGGTCACGTCGGCGGTGAGAGCGGCGTGCAGCAGGCGGGCGCAGTCGGCGGGGCTCATCCACACCGAGAGCATCCGCACCGTGGTGGGTGCGGGGAAGCAGGAGCCGATGCGGATGGAGACGGTCTGCGTGCCGTGCCGGTCGGCGTAGAGCTGCGCCAGGTCCTCGCCGAAGCACTTGGACAGGCCGTAGAAGGTGTCGGGGCGGCGCGGGGTGTCCAGCGGGATGAGCGGGTCGTCGCCCTGCGGGCGGGGGGTGTAGCCGACCGCGTGGTTGCTGGAGGCGAAGACGATCCGCCGGACGCCCTCGGCGCGCGCGGCCTCGTAGAGGTTGTAGGTGCCCTCGATGTTGGCCTTGAGGATCTTGTCGAAGGTGGACTCCAGCGAGATGCCCGCGAGGTGCACGATCGCGTCGACGCCGCGGACCGCCTCGCGCAGCGCCTCGGTGTCGGCGAGGTCGGCGGTGATCGCGTCGGGTTCGCCCTCGATCGGGAGCATGTCCAGGAGCCGCAGCTCGTAGCCGTAGGAGGGGAGCAGGCCGCGCATCAGGGTGCCGAGGCCGCCGGCGGCGCCGGTGAGCAGAATGGTGCGGGGAGCGGGCATGTCGGGTCTCTCCTCGGTCTCACCGGCCGCTGGGGCCTGGGGGCGGTGCACGCGAGTATATCCATGGCCGTGGTTCATGTATATGGACATCGATCATGCCCGACCCACCCGTCTGACCTGCGCCCGTCGGCTTGACCCGCGTACGGATGCTCGCTTAGCGTGGCAGCGTTCACGAATATGGACGTGAATCAGATGAGCGCACGACCCGGACCTTCAGGGGGACCCGATGACCGCACCCTCACTCGCCGAGCGTCTCGACGGCCTGCTGTTCTTCCCCGTGACGGCCTTCGGTCCGGACGGCGCCCTGGACCTCGACGTCTTCCGGGCCCATGTGCGCGCAGGGGTGGACGCCGGTGCGGCGGCCGTCTTCGCCTGCTGCGGCACCGGCGAGTTCCACGCCCTCACCCCGGCGGAGTTCGGCGCGTGCGTGGCCGCCGCGGTCGAGGCGGCCGGCGGGCGCGTCCCGGTGCTCGCGGGCGCCGGGTACGGCACCGCGCTGGCCGCCGAATACGCCGCCCTGGCCGAACGGGCGGGCGCCGACGGGCTGCTGGCCATGCCGCCGTACCTGGTCGTCGCGGACCAGGAGGGCCTGCTGCGGCACTACGCCGCGCTCGCCGCCGCCACCAGCCTGGACGTCATCGTCTACCAGCGCGACAACGCCGTCTTCACCCCCGGTACGGTCGTCGAGCTGGCCAAGGTGCCCAACATCATCGGCCTCAAGGACGGCCACGGCGACCTCGACCTGATGCAGCGCATCATCAGCGCGGTGCGCACCGAACTGCCCGGCGACGGCTTCCGCTACTTCAACGGCCTGCCCACCGCCGAACTCACCGGCCTGGCCTACCGCGGCATCGGCGTCACCCTCTACTCCTCGGCCGTCTTCGCCTTCTCGCCGGAGATCGCGCTCGCCTTCCACCGCGCCCTCACCACCGGTGACGACGCCACCGTGGACAAGCTCATCGACGGCTTCTACCGTCCGCTGGTCAACCTCCGCAGCAAGGGCCGCGGTTACGCCGTCTCGCTGGTCAAGGCCGGGGTGCGGCTGCGCGGCCTGGACGTCGGCGGGGTCCGGCCGCCGCTGAGCGAGCCCCCGCCCGCACACGTCGAGGAACTGGCCGAACTCGTCGAGCGCGGCACCGCGCTGCTCGGGGGGCGCTGACATGCGCGCCTCCGCCTTCGTCTACCCCTGGGACGTCAACGGCGACCCGGCCGCCGCCGAGCGCATCGCGGATCTCGGCGTCGCCCAGGTGACCCTGGCCGCCGCCTACCACTCCACCCGGGCGCTCACCCCGCGCCACCCGCGGCACCGCGTCGTCACCGCCGAGCACGCCGCCGTGCTCTACCCGGTCGACGAGCGCCGCTGGCAGGGCCGGGAGCTGCGGCCCTACCCGGCGGGCGCGTGGGCGCCCGGCGACGCGTGGGGGAGCGCCGCGGAGGCGCTGCGCGCGGCGGGCCTCGACGTGCACACCTGGGTCGTGCTCGCGCACAACTCCCGGCTGGGCGCCGAGTATCCGGACACCTCCGTCGTCAACGCCTACGGCGACCGCTACCCGTGGGCGCCCTGCATCGCCCGGCCCGCCGTCCGCGGCTACCTGCTCGACCTCGCCGCCGAGGCCGCCGTGCGCCCGGGAGCCGCGGGCACCGAGCTGGAGTCGCTCGGCTGGTACGGGCTCGCGCATCTGCACGCCCACGACAAGATCGGCGGGGTGCCGCTCGGCGACGCCGGGCAGTACCTGATGTCGCTGTGCTTCTGCCCCTCCTGCCGCGCCGGTTACGCCGGGCTCGGCGCCGACCCGGACGAACTCGCCGCGGGCGTGCGGGCCGCGCTCGGGCCCGTGTGGAGCGGCGAGGCGGAAGGGAACGCGGGCATCGAGGCGCTGCTCGGCCCGCGGTGGACCGAGTTGACGCTCAAGTGGCGTACCCGGACCGCCGGTTCGCTCCAGGAGCAGGCCGTGGCCGCGGTACGCGCCGCCGCCGGGCCCGGCTTCCGGGTGCTCATGCACGCCGACCCGGTGCCGTACCGCTGCGGCGCCAACGCCGGGGTGGACGTCGGGCGCATCCTCGCCCAGGTGGACGGCCTCGTGCTGCCCTGTCCGGGCGGCCCGGCCGGTGCCGCGGGGCGGGAGGCGGTGCTCGCGCCCGTCGCCGCGCACGCCGGGCCGGACACGGTGGTGGCCGCCAACTTCACGGTGGTCTCCGGCATGGGCGGCAGCCCCGGCACGCTCGCCGCCGACGCTGCGCACGCCGCCGAGCTGGGTGCCACCGAACTGCGGCTCTACCACGCGGGGTTGGCGAGCCGGGCGGATCTGGCGGCGGCCCGCGCCGCCCTGCACACGGGTTGATCGCGTGCAGGGCGGGGGATGCCGGGGAGCGGCGATCATGGGGGTACCGCCGCGCCCCGGAGCTTCTCCTGAGGGGGAAGCGTGCTGGGCCGTGCACCCCCCAGTTGCCGCCGGGGCGCGGGAGGTTGCCGCGGATCGACAAAATATTTCCGGCAGATTTCCCCGCGTCGGCCTTGTGCCGTCCAGGCCCCTGCGCAACTGCCGTCTCAGGTGACAAATCCCCCTGGAACGCCCGCTGTCGGCCGCGGCAGCGGGTCAGAAACCGCCGCCGACGGTCACCGAACCGCCCGTGGCGTACCCGGCGGTGGCGGTGTAGCGGTCGCCGTCCGTGCCGCCCTGCCCCGGGTCGTGGGTGAACTGCCCGGCGAAGCTGTAGGTGTCGGCCGGGAGCGTCTGCCCGGCGGCCAGCGTCCAGCGGTAGACGATGTAGTCCGCCTCGGTCGTCACCTTGACGCTCACCTGCGTCGCGTCGGTCCACGAGGCCGAGTACGTCTCGCCGTTGACCCGGGCGATCCGCAGCTCCACCGTCAGCGAGGTGATCGGCTTCTGCGACGTCAGCCGCACGTCGCTCTCCGTCCAGTACGCGTCGCTGTTCGAGCCGAGCACGCCGTCGGACTGGAGCGGCCCGCTGCCCTGCGGCAGGCCGGTGCCCGCGGACGACGGACCGGAGGAATGCGGGGGCGAGCCCGGGACGCTCGGCGGCGCGGCCTGGAGCGGCGGGGTGGTCGTGCCGCGGCCCGCGGTGTTGCGCGGCCCGGGCGACTTTCGGTGCGCGGAGGGCGTGGTGGAGTGCCGCTGCACGGGCACCCGGCGCTCGCCGCCGCCCGTGCTGCCCGAGGCGATCGGGGAGGGCGGCGCGGGGTCGGCGCTGTCCGACGTCACCGAGGAGTGGCCGGGCTGGTTCGTGCCGGTCACGGCGCCCACCGCGAGGCCGCCGATGCCGATCGCGCCCGCCACGGCCGCGGTCACCGCGGTGACCCGCATCCACGGCGCCGCCACCGGCCGGTCGTGGCCGCGGGCGGCGGAATCCGGCGCGCCGCTCCCGGTGCCGTCCGCGGTCATCGCGTGCTCGACGCGGGCGAGCATGCGTTCCCTGTCGGGCCGGTGGGCGTGCGCGGCCTCCCGCAGCCGCTCCGGCAGATCGGTCATCACAGTCCCCGTCCCGTACGAGTACGAGCACGAGCCACATGACCCGCCGCACCCAGCAGTTGTGTCCCCGGGCCCATGTCGCCGGGGGAGCCGCCCGCCGCGCCGACCGGGGTGTCCGGCCGTCCGGTGCGCGGCAGTCGATCCGGGCCCGCACCGCCGCTCGCGGCCGCCGCACCCGGTCCCTGCACCGTACCGGTATCGGGTGTCCGGGGTTGCAGCAGCCTTTCCAGCTCCGCGATACCGCGGGACGTCTGGCTCTTGACGGTGCCCACCGAGATGCCCAGCGCGTCGGCCGTGTCCCGCTCCGACAGGTCGAACGCGTGCCGGAGCACCACGCACGCCCGCTTGCGGAACGGCAGCCGCTGCAGCGCTTCGCGCAGGTCCAGCACGGCCGGGAGGTCGGGTCCTTCGGTGCGCTCGGTGCGCTGCGACCAGAAGAGCGCCACCCGGCGCCGCTCGCGTACCGCGCTGCGGATCCGGGAGCGGGCGAGGTTGGCCACCACGCCGCGCGCGTACGCCACCGGGTGCTCGGTCGCCTTGACCCGGTCCCAGCGGCGCCACAGGGCCACCAGTGCGTCCGCCGCGAGATCGTCGGCAGCGTCCGCCTCGCCCGTCAACAGGTGTGCCAGCCGGGCGAGTTCGGCGTAATGCCGTTCGAAGAACGCGTGGAACGCGACGGAATCGTCGTCGACGGCAGTGCCCACGGTCACCTCTTCCTGCCCGGAACTCCCCGCCACGGCGCGGCGAGAGCGTAGCAGCGGGAAGAGGCTCTGGGCAGAGGTTGGGAATCACCGATTCCCGGCGGTAACTGCTGGTGAGCGTGCTGTGATGGAGCGTACGCGGGGTGCTGCCGGAGGACTGTGCCACCGGCAGCCCGGGGGCCGCGAGGGAGCCTCGGCGGGAGCCCCGGCGCCCGGTGTCAGCCCGCCGCGTGCTCGCAGCGCTGGACCCGGGTCACCAGGTGCAGCTCGAACTCGCCCGAGGCCGTCTCCGGGCGGGACTTGAGGTAGTCCAGGATGCGGGCGGTGGCCGCCGCCCGCTGTGCGGGCTCCATCACCAGCAGATGCGAATGGGTCGCGGCCGTCGCGGTCAGCGTCTCGGCGGTGCGGACCATCACGTGCGGGAAGTCGGCCTCCACCGGCGCGGAGAAGGCGGGGTGCGGTTCAATGGCGCGGCGCGGCTTGTTCTCCCAGCCGAGGAAGGACACCTGGCTCGGCGAGATCTCGCCCAGGCCCGCGATCCAGCCGACCCGGTCGTCGTCGGCGTTGGACAGCGTCGCCAGCACCCCGCCGGGCCGCAGCACCCGGGCGATCTCGGGCAGTGCGCGCTCCTGGTCGAACCAGTGGATGGCCTGGCCCACGACCACCGCGTCCACCGAAGCGTCCGCCAGCGGTATCCGCTCCGCCGCGCCGGACAGCGCCGTGGCCTGCGGCAGCCGCTCGCGCAGCGCGTCCAGCATCCCCGCGTCCGGCTCCACCGCCGTGACCCGGTGGCCGAGCGCGAGCGCCTCGCGCGTCAGCTTGCCGGTGCCCGCCGCGAGGTCCAGCACGTCCAGGGGGCCGCCGCCGCGCCGGGCCGACACGGGCGCGAGGGCCCACGCCACCGCCTCGGACGGGTAGCCCGGGCGGTGCTCGTCGTAGTCGGTGGCGACCGCGCCGAAGGACGAGGCGCGCCGGGCGACCCACTCCTGCGTCTCCGCGTCGCCCGCCGGGGCGCCGCTGTCACGGCCCGAGGTGCTGCTGTCGTTCCCGTTCGTAATGATCCCCATGTTCACGACCCTACGACCCCCCGGCCGGGCCATGTCCTGGGGTTCCGTCCCGTTCCCACGAAGGGGGCACCGCTGACGAGCGGGGTTCGAGGCGCCCGCCCCCGGAGGGCGGGCCGTCAGAGGCGGCGGGTCGCCAGCAGCAGCCGGTCGCGCGCGTCGAACAGCGCGTCCTTGATCATCTGCTCGTGCCCGGCCGTGAGCCGCGCCACCGGCACCGAGCAGCTGACCGCGTCCCGCGCGGGGGTGCGGTAGGGCACCGCGATGCCGAAGCAGCGCAGCCCGAGCGTGTTCTCCTCGCGGTCCACCGCGAAGCCCTGCTCGCGGATGACCGCCAGCTCCTCGATGAGCTTCTCGCGGTCGGTGTGGGTGTGCTCGGTGAGCGGCTCCAGGGTCTCCGGCAGCAGCTTGCGCACCTGCTCGTCGGTGTACGTCGCGAGCAGCGCCTTGCCGAGCGAGGTGGAGTGCGCCGGCAGCCGGCGGCCGACCCGGGTGAAGGGCCGCAGGTAGTGCTGGGACTGCCGGGTGGCGAGGTAGACCACGCTGGTGCCGTCGAGGCGGGCCATGTGGATGGTCTCGCTGGTGTCGTCCGACAGCCGGTCCAGGGTGGGCCGGGCGGCGGCCACGACCTCGTCGCCGTCGATGTAGGACGTGCCGACCAGCAGCGCGCGCACGCCGATGCCGTACCGCGTGCCTGTCGCGTCGGTCTCGATCCAGCCCAGGTCGACGAGGGTGCGCAGCAGCATGTAGAGGCTGGACTTCGGGTAGCCGACCGACTCCTGCACGGCGGCGAGGCTGTGCATGCCGGGCCGTCCCGCGAAGAACTCCAGCAGCTCCACCGTGCGGACCGCGGACTTGACCTGGGAACCGGCTCCCTCGGCAGCAGCCATGCGCTCGACCCCTCTTGTTCGGCCGGGAGCCGCGGACGTAGGCTCCCCTTGCAGGTTCACATCTAAAGACGTCGTTCAGTATATAGAACAACGTCCTGGTGCAGCAGCGTCGTGCAGTACGGAAATGTGGAGGTTATTCCGGTGGCAGTACCAGTCTGGAGCGTCGACCCCCGGAGCGGGAAGCAGCGCGAGCAGGTCGCCGTCGAGGCCACGGCCGAGGACGTGGACGCCGCCGTACGCGCCGCCGCCGCCGCGATCCCGGCGCTCGCCGACCGAAGCGTACGCTCCCGGCTGCTGCGCGCCGCCGCCGGGGCGCTGGAGGAGGCGGGCGAGCGGGTCGTCGCCGCCGCCGACGCCGAGACCGCGCTCGGCGTGCCCCGCCTCACCGGCGAACTCGCCCGTACCGCCTTCCAGCTGCGGACGTTCGCGGACGTCGTCGACGAGGGCGCGTACCTCGACGTGATCATCGACACCCCCGACCCGGACGCCAAGCCCATCCCGCGGCCCGACCTGCGCCGGATGAAGATCCCGCTCGGCGTCGTCGCCGTCTACGCGGCCAGCAACTTCCCGCTCGCCTTCTCCGTGCCCGGCGGCGACACCGCGAGCGCGCTCGCCGCGGGCTGCCCCGTCGTCGTCAAGGCCCACCCCGACCACCCCGCGACCTCCGCGCTGTGCGCCGAACTGCTGCGCGGCGCGGCCGTATCCGTCGGGCTGCCCGCCGACACCGTCGTCCTCGTGCACGGCTTCGCCGCCGGGGTCGAGCTGGTCCGCCACCCGCTCGTCGCCGCCGCGGGCTTCACCGGCTCGGTGCCCGGCGGGCGTGCGCTGTACGACGCGGCGGCCGCCCGGCCGCGCCCCATCCCCTTCCACGGCGAGCTGGGCAGCCTCAACCCCGTCGTCGTCACCGAGTCCGCCGCGGCCGAGCGGGCCGAGCAGATCGGCACCGGCCTCGCCGGGTCCTTCACGCTCGGCGTCGGCCAGTTCTGCACCAAGCCCGGCCTCGTCCTGGCCCCCGCCGGGGACGACGGCGACCGGCTGGTGGCCGCGCTCACCGGCGCCGCGGGCGGGGCCGCCGCCGGCGTGCTGCTCGACGGCCGGATGCGCACCAACTTCCTGGCCGGCGCCGCCGCCCGCGCCGCGCTGCCCGCCGTGACCGCGCCGGTCGCGCCCGCGGAGGACGGCGAGCTGGGCGTACGGCCCGGCTTTCTGACCGTCGCCGCCGCCGAGCTGGCCGCGGAGGGCGCGTACGACGTGCTGCTGGAGGAGTGCTTCGGGCCGCTGACCGTCGTCGTACGGTACGGCTCCGCGGACGAGCTGGCCGCCGTGCTCGACCGGCTGCCGGGCAACCTCACCGCGACCGCCCACCTCGGCGTCGCCGAGGCCGCCGGGCAGAACGGGGCCGCCGCCGGACTGCTGGCCCGGCTCAGCACTCTCGCGGGCCGCGTCCTGGTCAACGGCTGGCCGACCGGTGTCGCCGTGACCGCCGCCCAGCACCACGGCGGGCCCTACCCCGCGACGACCTCCACCTCCACCTCGGTGGGCGCGACCGCCATCGAGCGCTGGCTGCGCCCGGTGGCCTACCAGGACACTCCGCCGGCCCTGCTGCCCCCGGAGCTGCAGGACGGCAACCCGCTGGGCATCCCCCGCCGGGTGGACGGCAAGCGCGGCTGAACGCCGCGCCGCACGGACGGGCGGGCCGGGCCGGGCGGCACGCCGGGTGGTTGCCGGTGCGATTGCCCGCGCCCCGGAAAGGCCCGCCCGGCGGTGCTCTCCCGCCGTACGGGCCGGGTCCGTGGGCGCGGACCGGGCCTGGTTGGATCGGACGCATGAGCACGACGCCCGAACCCGGCCCGTACCGGCACGACCTCCGCCCCGCGACCCGCGCCGACCTGCCCGCCGTCCTCGCCCTCCTCGCGGGGGAGGACGGCGTGGTCGACCCGGCGACCGTCGAGGTCACCGACGCCTACGAGCGGGCCTTCGCCGCGGTCGAGACGGACCCGCGCAACGAGATCCTGGTGCTCGTGGACGCCGCGGGCGAGGCCGTCGGCTGCCTCCAGGTCACCCGCATCCCCGGCCTCGGCAAGGGCGGCGCCGAGCGCGCCCTCATCGAGGCCGTCCGCATCCGCGCCGACCTGCGCGGCTCGGGCCTCGGCCGCGACCTCGTCCGCCGCACCCTGGACCGCGCCCGCGCACAGGGCTGCGCGCTGGCCCAGCTGACCAGCAACAAGTCCCGTGACGCGGCCCACCGCTTCTACCTCTCCCTCGGCTTCGAGGCGAGCCACGAGGGCTTCAAGCTGCTGCTCTAGTGCTGTGACCGGGAGGGTTTGCCGGTAGCTTGCGGCGTCCGGTGCGGTGCGTCGCAGGGCGCCGGGTCGGCCTCGTAGTGGGCCTGCTCGGTCGATGCGGCAACGCAGCGAGGTGCCGTGCCGGGCGTCGCAAGCCGGTGAACCCTCCCGGTCACAGCACTAGCTGCGACCGTGGGCCGTGCCGCCCCGGGCGGGCGGCCCGGCGGCCGCGGCCTGCTCGGCCTGCTCCAGCCAGCCGGCGTACCAGCGGGCGAAGGTGAGGGGAGCGCCGCCGCCGTCGAGGAGCGGGGCGAGATCGACGTCGTCCACCCGGTCGTCGGACCACACCGTCCCGCGGTGCGGCCCGGTGAGGACCAGCCACTCGCGGCGGGCGCAGCCCAGGTGGCAGATCGTGACGGCGCCCGCGGTGCGCTCGGGCGCGTACATGACGGCCTCCCAGCGCTCGTCCCACGCCTCGAAGGCGTCGTCGAAGTCCTCGATCTCCGCGAAGTCCTCCTCCTCGGGGCGCTCGGCGAGCAGGGCGGCGACGGTCTCCGGGTCCGGGCCCCGCTCCGGGAAGGGCACGGCGAGCGCCGACAGGTCGGCCAGGTCCGCGCCGTCCCCCTCCCAGCGCCATCGGCCCTGCACCCGCCGGACCGGGAAGAGGCCGTACGCGGGCCCGGCGCCGCCCGCGCCGACGTGCAGCAGGAAGGAGCGGTAGTCCTCCGGGAGCCGTACGCCCGTCTGCGCCTCCAGCTCGGCGACCTCGCGCTCGGTGAGCGGGTCCTCAAGGACCCACCCGTGCCACCGCGCCCCGAACACCTCGCCGCCGCCCGGGCCGCCGCCCGCCGCCGCGACCCGCTCCCGTACACCCGCCCACGCGTGATCCGTCATGGGCAGACCGTACGGGCGGCCACCGACAGCGGGCCGCTCGGGCCGCTCAGGTCACCGCGAGGTGGGTGCGGTGGTGGCGGGGGTCCGCGGCCTCGTCGAGGAGGGCCAGGGCGAAGTCGCGGTAGGTGATGCGGGCGGCCGGGTCGATGTGGGGGCGGGGCTCGTAGCGGCCGGTGGGTTCGGGGGCGTCGTGGACGAAGTCGCCCGCGGGCGCGAGGTAGAGCCAGTCCAGGGCCCCCGCTTCGGCACGGAGGGTGTCCAGGCCCGCCGCGTGGGCCGTGCAGAACGGGCGGAACTCGTCGGGGAACGCGGGGGAGTCCAGCTGGCTGCTGCCGTCCTGGCCGGGGAGCACGGCGGACAGGCCCACCGTGACCAGCCGGGGCACGCCGGCCTCGGCCAGGCCCGCGGCCAGCGCCCGGGCGGCGGCGGGGAAGAAGGCCGCGGGGTCGGTGCCCTCGCCGTACACGGCCGCGGTGTTGACCGCGGCGTCGTGCCCGGCCGCGAGCGCGGCGACGGCCGCCGGGTCGGTGACGTCCCCGGCGGCGAGCCGTACGCCCTCGGCGGCAAGCGCCGCGTGGCGGGAGGGGTCGCGGACCACCGCCGTGACGTGGTGGCCCCGGCGGCGCGCCTCGGCGACGGCCTCCCGGCCGGCCCGGCCGCCGGCCCCGAAGATGACGTAGGTGCCCATCGGCGGAATACCTCCTGCTGGTGGCGTGGCTTGAGGTGATGCGGTGATGCGCGACTGTGCGCCGCCCGGGAAACGTAGCCGCGGGGGCGGTTACCTCCCGGGTACCGCCGGGCCGGGCCCGTACCGCCGGGCGGGGCCCCGCACGACCCGGCGGGCCCTGCACCACCGCACCGGGCCCGTGCCACCGCACCGCCGAGCCCCGAACCGCAAGACCGGAGGAGAGAGCCCATGACGCCCCGCCGACCGCCGCTGCCCGCCGACCTGTTCGACGAGGTGTGCCCGTCCTCGTTGCTCCCCTTCCGCTTCGGCGACAAATGGGCGCCCCTGGTGCTCGCCTGCCTGGAGGACGGCCCGCGCCGCTTCTCCGAACTGCGCGTCCCGCTGCGCCGCGTCACCCCCAAGGTGCTCACGCAGTCGCTGCGGGGCCTGGAGCGGGACGGTTTCGTCTCCCGCACGGTGCACGCCGACCCGCGGCAGGGCGTGGACTACGCGCTGACGCCGCTCGGCCGCAGCCTGCTGGAGCCGCTCGCCGCCGCGTGCGCGTGGGCCGCCGAGCACTGGGACGAGCTGCTCGACGCCCATGAGCGCGGCACCGCACGGGAGCCCGCCGCCGGGTGAACCACCGGGCGGGCGGCGTCAGTCGCGCGGGCGCAGCGCCACCGCCGCCCCCGCGGCGGCGGCCAGCACCAGGCCCGCGGCCACCAGCAGGCTCGCCCGCAGGCCGGGCAGGAAGTGCGAGCCGGCCACCAGCGAGCCGAAGAGCGCGACGCTCAGCGCCCCCGCGACCTGCCGGGCGGCGTTCAGTACACCCGCGGCCAGCCCCGCGCGCTCGGCGGGCACCGCGCCCATCACCGACGTGGTGAGCGCCGGTACGGCCAGGGCGCCCCCCACGCCCAGCGGGACCATCAGGAACGCCACCGCGAGCGGCGGGGTGTGCCGTCCCACCGGCAGCAGCGCCAGCAGGCCCGCCACCATGACGAGTTGGCCGGCGACCATCGGCAGCCGGGGCCCGAACCGGTTGGTGACACGGCCCGAGAGGACGTTCACCGTCGAGATGAGCAGCGTCATCGGCAGGAACATCAGGCCCGCCGTGAGCGCCGACTCGCCGCGTACCTGCTGGAAGTACAGCCCCAGCACGAAGAACATGCCGAAGAAGCCCACGCTGAGCGCCGCGCCCGCCGCCACCGACGCGGAGAAGGCGGCGCCCCGGAAGAGGCCCAGCGGGACGACGGGGTGCGGGTGCCGGGTCTCGGCCAGCACGAAGGCCGCGCCCGCGGCGACCGCCGCGCCCGCCGCGACCCAGCCGGCCACCCCGCCCTCGATCACCGCGAAGGTGAGCGCGCTGAGCGCCAGCACCGCGGTGACCTGGCCGGGCACGTCGAGCGGCGCCGGACGGCGTTCGCCGCGGGCGCCGCGGGCCAGCACCAGGGTCACGGCGGCGAAGGGCAGGTTGACGTAGAAGATGGACCGCCAGTCCCAGGCCGTGGTGAGGACCCCGCCCACCACCGGGCCGAGCGCCACCGCCGTGGAACCGCCCGTCGCCCACACCGAGATGGCGCGGGTGCGCTTGACCGGGTCCGCGTAGGCCTGCCGCACCAGCGCCAGCGAGGAGGGCAGCATCACCGCCGCCGCCGTGCCCTGCACCACGCGCGCCGCGACGAGCACGGCGAGACCGGGCGCGAGGCCGCAGGCCAGGGACGACAGCGCGAACACCAGCACGCCGCCGGCGAAGGCGCGGCCCGCGCCGATCCGGTCCGACAGCGCGCCGGTGGACAGCATCAGCGCGGCGAAGGCGAGGGTGTAGCCGTCGACGACCCACTGGAGCGCGGACAGTCCGCCGTGCAGGTCCTTCCCCATCGCCGGGAGCGCGACGTTGACGACGGAGGCGTCGAGGGTGATGAGGAAGAAGCCGAGCAGGGCGGCGGCGAGCATCCGCCCGGGGGAGGCCGGGGAGGCGGAGGGGGCGGGCGGCGCGGGGAACGCTGG
>NZ_JOHY01000036.1 GCF_000721495.1 Streptomyces sp. NRRL F-5123 | reverse complement strand
GGTGGGGGTGGGTGGGGTGATCGTGCCCGTCCCCCGACGTCTCGTGGGCGGCTGCCTGTCGGTGGGGGTGGGTGGGGTGGAGCGTCGCCCTGCTCGTGCGTTGCGCTGGCGGCTGCCTGCCGGTGGGGTGATGTCCCGGGGACTGCGGTGCGCCCCCGACGGCGAATGGGCCCCACGGGAAGACCGTCAGCCGATGTCCTCCTCGCACGAGTGGCGGGGGGGGGAAACACCCCGCGCCGCAGGCGCGGGCAACCCCCGCGGCGGGAGAGCCGCAAGCCACACCCGTCAGCGGGTGGCGCGGGCCGCGGCGATGCGGGCGGCGGGGGTGGGGTGCGTGCCCCAGAGGAGGTGGAGGGCCCGCGGCGGTGAGGGTTCGGCGACGTTCACCGCCGTGAGGCGGCGCTGCATGGCGATGAAGCCGGCGGAGTCGCCGGTGAGGGCGAGCGCGTGGTGGTCGGCGCGGCGTTCCACCCGGCGGGAGAGGGCACAGCCGAAGGGGCCGGCGAGGGCGGCGCCGGTCGCGGCGGTGGCGGCGAGGAGCCAGGCGGTGCGGGGGTCGGCGAAGTGGGTGGTGCCCGCGGCGGTGAGGAGAGGGGACCAGGTCACGGCGAGGGCGAGGAGGCAGACGCCGGCCGCGGCCCCGAGGGCACCGAGGGCGGTGCCGCGGGGGACGTCGCGGTGGACGACGTGGCCGAGTTCGTGGGCAACGACGAGTTCGACCTCGCGCGGCTCGGCGGTGGAGAGGAGCGTGTCGTAGGCGACGATCCGCCGGGTCCGGCCGAAGCCGGAGACGTACGCGTTGAGCGCCGTGGTGCGGCGCGACGCGTCGGCGACGAGCACGTCCCGTACGGTGACGCCGTCACGTGCGGCGAGGGAGAGCAGCGCGTCCCGCAGGGGCCCGGCGGGCATGGGCGTGAAGCGGTTGAAGAGCGGCTCGAACACCACGGGGGCCGCCCAGGAGAGCGCGACGGTGACGGCCGCGGCGCCGAGCGCGGCCCAGGCCCACCACCAGCGGGTGACGCCCGCGAGCGCGTACACGGCGAAGAGCGCCCCGGCGACGAGCGGCAGCGAGATGAGCAGGCCGCGGAGCTGGTCCGCCGCCCAGCCGCGCCAGCTCTGGGTGACGAGGCCGAAGCGGGACCGTACGACGCGGCCGCGGGCGGCGAAGGGCAGGGTGAGGAGCTGCGGCAGCAGGACGAGTGTGAGCGCGGCGCCCGCCACGCGCCCGGCCCAGGCCCCGCCGAACGCGGCGACGAGGTGTGCCCCGGCGGGGGTGAGGCCGAGGGTGAGGAGCAGCGCGAGGTTCGCGGCGCGGCCGGCGAGGGCGACGGGCCACACGCCCTGGCGCAGCGCCCTGGCCCGGGCGATGTGCTCGGGGGTGAAGTCCGCGTCCGCGGGGTTTTCCGGTGAGGCTTCCGGCCGGCTCATCGTGCGTCCCCCCGGCTTCCCGGCCCGGCGGTTGCGGGACCCCGGGCGCTCCGTTCCCGCCCGGGGAGACCGCCGCGCAGCCCCCGCTCACCTCGGCTCACGGTCGCGGAGTCCCGTCTCACGTCAGCTCCTGCCGGACGTACGTGCGCCAGCGCGCCGTGAAGGCGGCCAGGCTCAGGTGCAGGTGCGCCTGGAGGACCGCGTCCAGGGGCGTGCCCGTGCCGGCCGCGCGGTAGACGGCTGTCAGGGTCGCCGGGGACCACTGGTCCGCGATCAGGCGGTTGGCCAGCCAGCCGCCCTCGTACGCCTGCGGGAGGGCGGGCGCGGTGGGGCGGAAGTCGGCGTTGGCGGGGAGGGCGGCGGGAATGTGGCCCGCGGTGACGTCCTGGGCGAGTTCGGGGGCGATCTCCGGGGCCGTGCGGCCGGAGTCGCGGTAGGCGGCCCAGTCGGCGAAGCCCTCCGAGAGCCACAGGGGGGTGTGGGAGGTGGTGGCGAGCCGGGTCGCCACGTGGGTCGTCTCGTGCGTGAGCACGACCTGCCGGCCGAAGGCGGAGAGGCGGCCGAAGGCGGCGGGGTTGACGAGCACCCGGTCGGCCGGGGCGGCGGCGCTGCCGCCCAGCTCGCCCGTGGTGACGGCGGCGATGCCGCGGTAGTCGTCGGGGTCGGCGGCGAGCAGCGCGCCGAGCTGGTCAAGGGTCCCGGGCGCCTCGACGACGACGCTGCCGGGCCAGCCCGCCTTCCCCCACGCCCGCTGCACCTGCGGCACCGCGCGGTCGGCGTCGGCGGCGTAGCCGCGCAGCGTCGCGGTGTCGACGAGGCCCAGTACGAGGCTGTGCGTCCCCCGTACGGCCGTGACCTTGCCCTGGTCCCACAGCTGTACGGCGGTGCGCTTGCCCGCGGAGGCCCCGTCGTCGTCCGCGGCGACGTACCAGTGCCCGGCGCGGCGGGTGAAGGTCAGGTATTCGGTGGAGAGGACCGGCCGGGCGTCGTAGCCGCGCAGCCGGTAGCTCAGCTCGACCTCGGCGGCGGTGCGCACGGTGCCGCCGGCGTCGGCGGTGGGCGGGAGCGGGAAGGCGCCCGTGCGGACGAGGCGGTAGGACCAGGCGGCGAGCGGGACCTCCGCGATGTCGTCGAACATCCGCCGCTGGGCGGCGTAGTAGCGGGTCGCCCGCGGGTCGGCGCCCGCGAGGAAGGCCTGCCGGTCCCGGTGCAGGAGCGCCGTCGCGCGCCGGGTGAGGAGTTGCTGGAGGGCGGGGTCGGCCGTGGCGGTCCGGCGGGGGGCCGCGCTCCCGCTGCCGCCGGTGCAGGCGGTCAGCCCGGCGAGGGCGCCGGTGAGGGCGCCGATCGCGGAGCGTCTCGTGGGCGGCGCGGTCATGGGGCGATCGTACGGGGCGGGCCCCGCCGCTCGCCCTAGGGGCGGACCACCGCGGTGACCGGCATCATCGACACCGGGTCGTAGCGGACCCGGGCGCCGGGGTAGGGGGCGTGGATGACGCGGCCGTCGCCGACGTACATCGCCACGTGGCTGGCGTCGTTGCGGTAGATGACGAGGTCGCCGGGGCGGGCCTGGGAGAGGGGGACGCGGCGCCCGGCGTGGGCCTGCTCCTGGGAGGTGCGCGGGAGGGAGACGCCCGCGCGGGAGTAGGCGTACTGCATCAGGCCCGAGCAGTCGAAGGAGTGGGGGCCGGTCGCGCCCCACACGTAGGGGGCGCCGAGGACCTGGTGGGCGGCGGCCACGGCGAGGGCGGCGCGGCCGGAGGCGGCGGGGAGGTCGCCGAGCGGCGGCAGCAGCGGGAAGGGCCGGAAGGAGCGGTCGGCCGTGCCGGGGGCGTAACGGGCCCGCTGGGCGGCGGGGAGGGTGCGCAGGAGTTGCCGGGCCTGGGCGAGGGCGTGCTGGACGGCGGCCTTGCGGCGGGTCAGCTCCGCGGTGGCCTGGGCGAGTTCGGTGAGCTTGCCCGCGGCCTGGGCGTGCCGGCCGTCCAGGGCCTGCTGGGCGGACCGCAGTTCGTCCAGCCGCCCGGCCTGCCGGGCGCCGAGGCGGGTGAGGGTGGCGGCCTGGTCGAGGAAGCCGCGCGGGTCGTCGGACAGGAGCAGCGCGAGGGTGGGGTCGAGGGCGCCGCCGCGGTACTGCGCTGCGGCGAGCCGGCCGAGTCCCGTGCGCAGTTCGTTGATTCGCTGCTGGCCCTGCGCGGCGCGCTGCTGGAGGCTCGCGAGGTCGGCGCCGAGCTGCCGGGTGCGTTCGGTGGCGGCGTCGTACGCCTGGGTGGCCGCTTCGGCCTGCTGGTAGAGCCGGTCGAGGCGGGCGGTGGTGCCGGCCGCCGTCGCGGACGGGTCGGCCGCGGCGGGCTGGGCGGCGCCGCCGGTGAGCGCCGCGGTGGCCGCGGCCGCGGCGGTGAGCACGGTGAGCCGGGTGGCACGGGCGGCCGGGCCCGGCTGCGGTGCACGTCGATGGGATGCCACGGCAGCCGACAGTAGCCAGTCGGGCACGTACCGTACAAACGCGGTGAGCGGCGCAGCGACCCGCACATGTGCGCGGGGGTGGTCGCCGCGCAGGTCAGCCGACCGGCACGCGGGCGGGGACGGAAACGGCACCACCCGAACGCCGTAGCGTCCGGGCGGTGTTGCGGGTCGGCCCCGGCGGGATCAGCCCAGAGGGGAGCGGCTCAGATGCGGACGCCGAACTGGAAGGGCATGTTGCTCATGGCCTCGTAGCGCACGACCGTGCCCGGCTTGGGGGCGTGCAGCACCTGGCCGTCGCCGGCATAGAGGCCGACGTGGTGGTGGTCGCCGTAGAAGATGATGAGGTCGCCGACCTTGAGGTCGGACTTGGAGTAGATGCGCGTACCGGCGTTGGCCTGCTCCGCCGCGGTGCGGGGGATGGACACCCCGGCCTGGCGGTAGGCCCAGGAGGTGAGGCCGGAGCAGTCGAAGGTGTTGGGGCCGGAGCCGCCGTACACGTAGGACTTGCCGATCTTGGACTGCGCGGCGGCGAAGGCGCTGGCGGCGTACTTGCTGGCGGACGTGCCGCCCAGCGGGGCGCGGCCGGTGTCGCGGTTGGCGCGGGCCTGGTCGTTGGATATCTGCTGGCGCTGCGCTGCGGTGAGCCCGTTGAGTATGGACTGCGCCTGCGCGAGCTTGTCCTTGGCCTCGGTCTTGCGCTTGGCCAGCTCGGTCTTGGTGGACTCCAGTTCGGCGAGTTTCGCCGTGGCCTGCGCGCGCTCCTGGTCCAGGGTCCGCTTGGCGTTCTGGAGCTGCTGGAGGGCGCTGGTCTGGATCGAGCTGACCTGGTCAAGGGCGGAGGCCTGGTCCAGGTAGCTGTCCGGGTTGGACGAGAGGAAGAGCTGCAGCGACGGGTCGATGCCACCGGTGCGGTACTGCGAGGCCGCGATCACACCTAGGCCGTCGCGCAGCGTGTTGAGGTGCTGCTGCTGCCGGGCCACCTGGTCCTGGAGCGAGCTGGCCTCACCCTGCAGCGACTTGAGCTTCTCGTTCGCCGCGTCGTACTTCTCGGTGGCCTGCTCCGCCTGCGTGTAGAGCGCGTCCACCTGGGCCTTGGCGTCCTTGACCGTGGTGGGCTTGCTGGGCTTGGCAGGAGCGGCGTTGGCAGCCTGGGCGGACAGCGCGACGGCCGCCGCAGCGGTCGCGGTCAGCACGGTCACACGCGTGCGGCTTGCCGGCTTGGGTCGACGGTGGGACGCCACGAAGGCGAGCTCCTTCTTCCTTCAGCCGCCTACCGGTTGACGACTGGCGGGCGGCCTCCGAGCGCCATCCGGATTGGATGATCGACTGCGCGGAGGTACGAGGCCTGACCTTAGTGACCTTTCCGTGATCGGTTCAAATCCCGGAAGGCAAAATCTCGACCGGTTCAAGTTTTCTTTACACGCTTTCAACGCAGCGTGATGACCGATTCACACAGGGTGCGTACTAGTGCGCTGGTGAACGCCCGCACGGACGTACGGGCGCACGGGAATGGTGAACGGACTTGCGGAGGCGCCGGATTCAGACCCGGGCGAGGCGTCGCAGCAGCAGCGTGGAGGCGACGGGCCGGGCCCCCGACTTGGCGACGCCGTCGGCGACCTCACGGTCGGCGGAGACGACGACGATCTGCCGCCCGGGCGGTTCGGCCCGCACCAGCCGCCGGATCAGCTCGTCCGCGGTCTCCCCGGCCTTGCTGAACAGCACCCGCACCCCGCGCGGCGGCGCGAGCAGCACCGGCATGTCGAGGTCGGCGCCGTCGAAGACGCACGTCACCTCGGCGCCGCTCTGCGCGGCGAGCGCCGCGAGGCCGCCGAGCAGCCGCAGCCGCTGCTTCTCCAGCGGCAGCGCGGGATAGCCGGTCTTGGTCACGTTGTAGCCGTCGACCACCAGGTGCGCCTGCGGCAGCGCCAGCAACTGGTCGAGCAGCGCCGGGTCGTTGGCAGACAGCGCCCGGGTGGCGATGTCCCGCGCGCTGAACGTCCCCGGCGCGACCGCGTCCACGGTGTCCGCGGGCAGCACGCCCATCGTGTCCCGCGGCGGCAGGGCCAGCTCGCGGCGCAGCCCGGCCGCCGCGTCCAGCACGGTGTCGAGCAGCAGCCGCAGCCGTACGTCCTCAACGCTGCGCCCCTCGCGCACGGCCCGGCGGCCGGCCTCGACCGCCGCCTCGGCCTCCGCGAGCCGGGCGCGCAGCCGGCGGGCCTCGCTGTCGGCGGCGGTCCGCTCCTGCGCGGCCGACGTGCGCAGCTCGTCGACCTCCGTCTGCAGCCGGCGCTGCGCGGCCTCCGCGCGCTTGACGTCGCTGAGGGCGCTGCGCAGCTTGCGGTGCAGCGCGTCGCCCTCCTTGCGCACGGACTCCAGCTCGGCCCTCGCGCGCGCGGCCTCGGCCCTGCCGTGCTCGTGCAGCGCCTCGACCTCGGCGCGCAGGGCGGCCAGCTCGCGCAGCGCCTCCTCGTCGGCCCGCTCGGCATCCGCCCGCTGGGCCTCCTCCCCCGCGGTGGCCACCAGCTTCGCCCAGCCCGCCGGGCGCAGCAGATACGCGGCGGCCGCGACGTCCAGCGGGTCGGCGGCCGGCGGCGGGGTGCCGTCCTCCAGCGCCCCCGCGAGCTCGGCCTGCGAATCCCGCAGCCGCCCGGCCACCCGCTGCCGGAAGGCCGGGTCGTGCTCCAGGGCGGCGGCCAGCGCCGTACCGGCGTACTTCACCCGGCGGCTGGGCGTGAAGCGGGCGTAAGGGCGGAGCGAGACGGGAAGCTCCTGGTAGGTGAAGCTGCCGAACGCGTCGGCGGCGATGGCGACCACCCGGTGGCGTACGCCCTCGGGCAGCGGCCGGTCGAGCGCAGGCTCGTCGAGCGCGGAGTCGGCGGACGCAGGCTCGGCAGACGCAGCCTCGTCGCGCGCGGGCTCGGCAGACGCGGGCTCGTCAGACGCAGCCTCGTCGAGCGCGGGCTCGTCAGACGCAGCCTCGTCAGACGCAGCCTCGTCGGACGCGGGCTCGTCGGACCCAGGCTCGTCGGACGCGGGCTCGTCAGACGCAGCCTCGTCGGACCCAGGCTCGTCGGACGCGGGCTCGTCGGACCCAGGCTCGTCGGACGCGGGCTCGTCGGACCCAGGCTCGTCGGACGCGGGCTCGTCGGACGCGGAGTCCGGCCCGCCGTGCGCGGCGGACGGCCCGGACGCGTCCGCCGGAGTGCCGGGTCCGGAACCGGACTGCTCGGCGGCCGTCGGCTCGGCAGGCTCCACCGCGGCCCCGTCCGTCCCGGGGCGCGGAAAACCGCCGCTTCCGTCCACCAGTCACTCCCGTCCGAATCTGCCGACGACCCTCGGCGTCCTCCCGGCCCCCTTCGATGACAACGCCTGCTTCTATTGTCCCCGTCCAGGCGTCAACCAGACGCGGAACCGCCCCCGGCGGCACTTTCCGCACTGCTGTTCCCGTCGTCACCGTCCGCGGCCGCGCCCGGCCGGTCGACCAGCTCGATCCGGTCCACCGCGTTGCACCAGCGGCAGCGCACCGACTCCACGGTCTCGGCCAGCACCTCGGTCTCCTCCACGGACGGCTCGCCCGCCAGGTCCAGGTGCACGTACTCCACGACCCGCGAGGAGCGGGTGACGTCGAAACGCGTCAGGTTTCCGCACAGCGTGCAGCGCCACCGCGTGGTCGCGGTCGGCAGGGGAACCGGCATGGCTGGTACCTCTTCCTGTCGGGAGCGTGCGTCCCGGTCACCCTACGGCCTTTCGTGTGCGGCGCGCTGCGGCGAGGCGGCCTATGTCCGTTACGACCGCTGCGTCATGATCAGTGCATGGTCATCCCGGTGTACGACAAGAACCCGGTCCGCCGTACGCCGGTCGTCACGTACGGGCTGATCGCCCTGTGCACCGCCGTCTTCCTGCTCGGCCCGCTGTCCGGCTTCCTCCCCGCCTACGGCACCGGGCACGCCCTCGCGTGCCGGCAGGCGCTCTACTTCGACCGCTGGGGCGTCGTCCCCGCCGAGCTGTTCCACGCCCGCCCCTCCGCTGCAGCCCTCGGCCTGCCCGCGGGCTGCAGCGCCGCCGACCCGTACCCGCCGTCGCCGTACCTGTCCGTGCTCACGTCGATGTTCCTGCACGGCAGCTGGCTGCACCTGATCGGCAACATGCTCTTCCTCTACGTCTTCGGCGACAACGTCGAGAACCGCATGGGCCGGGTGCGCTTCGCCCTCTTCTACCTCGCCGCCGGCTACCTCGCCACGTACGCCTTCGCGCTCGCCCACTCCGCCGACACGCAGAGCCTCGTCGGCGCGTCCGGCGCGATCTCCGGCGCCCTCGGGGCGTACCTCTACCTCTACCCGCGGGCCCGGGTCACCAGCCTGTTCCCCTTCCTCTTCTTCGTCCCGCTGCGCTTCCCGGCGTGGGTGGTGCTCGGCTTCTGGTTCGTGCTCCAGTGGTTCGCCGCGCAGTCCGCCGCCGCGGGCCCGGGGGTGGCCTACCTCGCCCATGTCGTGGGCTTCGCCTTCGGCTTCTGCTGGGCGTGGGCCTGCTACCGGCCCCGGTCTAAGCTGAGCGTCATCGCCGGGACGACCCAAGGAGACGCGCAGCCGTGATCACCGCGATCGTGCTCATCAAGACCACCGTGGACAGGATCCCCGAGATCGCCGAGTCGATCGCGGCGCTCGACAACGTCAGCGAGGTCTACTCGGTGACCGGCACGTACGACCTCGTCGCCCTCGTCCGGGTGGGCAAGCACGACGAACTGGCCGACATCATCCCCGGCCGCATCAGCAAGATCCCCGGTGTGGAGGCCACGGACACGCACGTGGCCTTCCGCACGTACTCCCAGCACGACCTGGAGGCCGCGTTCGCCATCGGCCTCGACTCGTGACCTTTCCCTTGCGCAGGGGGCAAGCGTTCTGAGGGGCGCGTGGGGGCACCGCCCAGGCGCCCCTGAAAACGCGCACCGCCCCACGCACAGGGCAGCTCTCTCCCGGATCAAGCCCCCGGGGCGACCGGCACGCAGCGGCCGGCTTCCGTGGCGTAGGTCCAGGCCGCGCCCTCGCGGACGAGAGTGGTCAGCGCGGCCACGAAGCGCGAGATGTCCTCGACGGGCGTGCCGGCGCCGAAGCTCACCCGCACGGCGTTGCCGTTGAACCCCGCCCCGGGGTCAGGGGATCCGCACGCCCCGAGGTCCTCCGTGTCGGTGCCGAGGAGGCGGCGGACGAGCGGGTGGGCGCAGAAGAGCCCGTCCCGCACGCCGATGCCGTACTCCGCGGAGAGCGCCGCCGCGAGGTGCGAGCTGTTCCAGCCGCGGACGACGAAGCTGAGCACGCCGACCCGGGCGGAGTCCTCACCGAAGAGCGACAGCACCCGGACCTCGGGGATCGCGGCGAGGCCGTCCCGCAGCACCTTCAGCAGCTGCCGCTCGCGCGCTTCGAGCCGGTCGAAGCCCGCCTCGGTGAGGGCGCGGCACGCGGAGGCGATCGCGTAGGCGCCGATGACGTTCGGCGATCCGGCCTCGTGCCGGGCGACGGTGGTGTGCCACTCGGTCTCGACCTGCCCGTCGGCCCGCCGGACGACGGTACGGGTGGCGCCGCCGCCCGCGAGGTAGGGCTCGGCCTCGCGCAGCCAGTCGGCGCGGCCGGCGAGGACGCCGGAGCCGAAGGGCGCGTAGAGCTTGTGGCCGGAGAAGGCGACCCAGTCGACGTCCAGCTCGGAGATGTCCACGGCCTGGTGCGGCACCAGCTGCGCGGCGTCCAGCACGATACGGGCGCCGTGCCGGTGTGCGGCGGCGGCCAGTTCGCGCACCGGCCACAGCTCACCGGTCACGTTGGAGGCGCCGGTGACGCACACCAGCTTGGGCCCCTTGGGCGCGCCGTGCAGGGCGACGTCGAGCGCGGCGACGGCCTCCTCGGGGGTGTGCGGGGCGGCGAGGCAGACGACCTCGGCGTCGGTGGCCCGCTGCCAGGGCAGCAGCGCCGCGTGGTGCTCGGTCTCGAAGACGAACACCCGGGTCCCGGCGGGCAGCGCGGCGGCCAGCAGGTTGAGCGAGTCGGTGGTGGAGCGGGTGAAGACCACCTGGTCGGCGGGGCGGCAGCCGAGGAACTCGGCGACCGTGGCGCGGCTCTGCTCGAAGAGGTCCGTGGACAGCTGGGAGAGGTACCCCGCGCCGCGGTGCACGCTGCCGTAGTAGGGGGCGTACGCGGCCACGTCGTCCCACACCCGCTGGAGCGCGGGGGCGCTCGCGGCGTAGTCGAGGGCGGCGTAGGTGACGTCGCTGCCGGTCACGAGCGGGACGGTGACGTCCCGGCCGAGCACGGGCAGCGGCTCGCAACAGGCGGGGTCGGCGGAACCGGTGGCGTCGGTGGCGGCGGACACGGTGGTTGCGGTCATGGCGATCTCCTGGCACGAGAGCAGCGGGCGGCGGCGCGCCTCGGCGGCAGGCGACAGGCCTGCGCGGGCGACGGAAGCCGTCGGACGGCTGGATGGCAGCGGACGAGGTGGTGGACCGGTGCACTGACGGCACCGCGGAAAGGCGGAACCGGGGCCGAAAGGCCCTATCGCATTCGCTTGCGCATGAGAGAACTCCCCAGTCCGGCTTGCTGTGAGCCCTGCTGCTCACAGCCTGGTCATCACCCGGGGCACCCCGCCTCGGACGGAGGGTTGCCGGACAGCGAGCCGGGGCCTTTGCGCTGTCACTCGTGACCTGAAAGGGATTCTGCCACAGCCCCGCGCACGCGCAAGGCGCCGTCCGCAGTGCGGACGGCGCCTGTCGAAGCGGGTGCGGCGGGGCTCAGGCGTTGCTGGCCGCGGCCCAGCGCTCGAGCACCGCGGCGGCCGCGCCGGAGTCCAGCGACTGCGCGGCCCGCTCGACGCCGGCGGCCAACTGCTCCTCCAGCGTCCCGATGCCGGGCTCCAGGGCGACGAGCGCGGCCGCGGAGTTGAGCAGCACCGCCTCGCGGACCGGGCCGGTCCCGCCGGCCAGGACGCGCCGGGCGACGTCGGCGTTGTGCGCCGGGGAGCCGCCGCGCAGCGCGTCGACGGGCACCAGGCCGATGCCGATGTCGCGCGGGTCGAAGGACTGGTGGGTGACCTTGCCGTCGCGGACCCACCACACCTGGGAGGTGGCGGTGGTCGTGAGTTCGTCCAGGCCGTCGTCACCGCGGAAGACCAGTGCGGACGAGCCGCGTTCGGCCAGCACCCCGGCCATGATCGGCGCGACCCGGGCGTTCGCGACGCCGGTGGCCTGCGCCCGTACCCGGGCCGGGTTGGTGAGCGGGCCGAGGAAGTTGAAGGTCGTGGCGACCCCCAACTCGCCGCGCGCGGTGGCCACATGGCGCAGGGCGGGATGGAACTTCACGGCGAAGCAGAAGGTGATGCCCGCCTCTTCTGCGACCTCCACGACCCGGTGCGGCGGCAGGTCCAGGTTCACCCCGAGGTGGCTCAGCACGTCGCTGGCGCCGCTCGCGGAGGACGCGGCGCGGTTGCCGTGCTTGACGACCTTCGCACCGGTGCCCGCGACCGTTATGGCCGACATGGTGGAGATGTTGACGGTCTTGGCGCGGTCGCCGCCGGTACCGACGATGTCGACCGTGGGACCGGGCACCTCGATGGTCTTGGCGTGCGCGTACATCGCCCGCACCATGCCGGTGACTTCCTCGACCGTCTCCCCCTTGGCGCGCAGCGCGACCGCGAAGCCGGCGATCTGCACGTCGGTGGCGCTGCCGGTCATGATCTGGTCCATCGCCCACGCCGTGTCCTCGGCGTCCAGATCCTGCCCCGAGATCAGCGCGGTCAGCACGTCCGGCCAGGACCGGAGCGATCCCGTGCCGGTGCTCTCTGCCGGGTTCACAACGCTCATGGTTACGCTCCTACCTCGCCCTCGGGCCGTGGGGGCCCACCCTATCGGCAGGCGGCACCACTCAGGCGGCGCCGGGGGTGCCTCCCGGGCGAAGCTCCGGGGGCGGAACTGGGCGGCAAACCCACCACCGGCCGGTGGCCCGGCAACCGCCCGCACCACCCCTCCGGGACGGAAGAAGCCGGGCGGGCACCCGCGAAGGGCACCCACCCGGCTCAGCGGACCGCAGGTCGGTCAGTGGTGACCGTGGCCGCTCGTGATCTCGTCGTACTCCTCGACCGTCGGCTTCGGGATCTGGCTGTGCTCGCCGTAGTAACCGCGCGACAGCTTGGCCCGGAGCTTGGTGACGGGGCTGGTCTTGCGCTCGACACCGTTCTCGTCGACCGCGGGGCCGATCTCCAGCGGCTGCGGCTGCTCGTGCGCGGTGAGCATGTGCAGCTGCTCCTGCGGGAGCGGCTCGTGGACCTCGATGAACTCGCCGTGCGGGAGCCGCTTGATGATGCCGGTCTCGCGACCGTGCAGCACCTTCTCGCGGTCCCGGCGCTGGAGGCCGAGGCAGATCCGCTTGGTGACCCAGAACGCGATCACCGGCAGGACGAAGAAGCCGATCCGCACGGCCCAGGTGATCGTCTCGATCGACAGGTGGAAGTGCGTGGCCCACAGGTCGTTGCCGCCGCCGATGAGGAGCGTGAAGTACAGCGTCAGCCAGGCCACACCCAGTCCGGTGCGCACCGGGCGGTTGCGCGGGCGGTCCAGCAGGTGGTGCTCGCGCTTGTCACCGGTGATCCAGGACTCGATGAACGGGTAGACGCCGATGGCCACCAGGACCAGCGGGAAGATTATCAACGGGATGAACACACCCAGCACGAGCGTGTGGCCCCATGCGTTGATCTCCCAGCCGGGCATCACCCGGATCAGGCCTTCGGGGAAGCCCATGTACCAGTCGGGTTGGGCACCCGTCGACACTTGGTCCGGCCGGTACGGGCCGATCGCCCAGATCGGGTTGACCGTCGCGATGGCCGCGAGGGCCGCGATGACACCGAAGACCAGGAAGAAGAAGCCGCCCGCCTTGGCCGTGTAGATCGGGAGCAGCGGCATGCCGATGACGTTCTTCTCGGTCTTGCCCGCGCCCGGGAACTGCGTGTGCTTGTGGTACACGACGAGGATCATGTGCGCGGTCACGAGGGCCGCCATGATGCCGGGGAACAGCAGGATGTGCACCGAGTAGAAGATCGGCACGAAGTTGTGGCCGGGGAACTCGCCGCCGAAGATGAACATCGACAGGTACGTTCCGATGACCGGCGTGGAGAGGATCGCGCCGTCCACGAACCGGACACCGGTGCCGGACAGCAGGTCGTCGGGCAGCGAGTAGCCGGTGAAGCCCTCGAAGCAGCCGATGAACAGCAGCGTCCAGCCGAAGAGCCAGTTCAGCTCACGCGGCTTGCGGAACGCACCCGTGAAGAAGATGCGCATCATGTGCACGAGCATGCCCGCGAGGAAGATCAGAGCCGCCCAGTGGTGGATCTGACGGATCAGCAGACCGCCGCGCACCTCGAAGCTGATGTGCATGGTGGAGGCGTACGCCTCCGACATCCGCTGGCCCTGGAGCGGGGCGTACGGGCCGTGGTAGATCGTCTCGGCCATGCTGGGGTGGAAGAACAGCGTCAGGTACACACCCGTGAGGATGAGGATGATGAAGCTGTAGAGGCAGATCTCGCCCAGCATGAACGACCAGTGGTCGGGGAAGATCTTCCGCAGATTGGCTTTGCCGACCTTGTAGAGCCCGAGCCGCGCGTCTGTCCACTCCGCGACTTTCTGGCCTGCAGGTTTCGGGCCCCGGCGAGTGTTCGTCGAGGCGGTCTCAGTCGATGTACTCATCCGCGCTCCCAGAAGGCCGGACCGACGGGAACCTCGAAGTCGCCCATGGCGACCAGATTACCCTCACCATTGACGCTGATACGCAGCTGCGGCAGCCGGTGCCCGGCCGGCCCGAAGAGCACTCGCGCACCGTCCGACAGGTCGAACGTCGACTGGTGGCAGGGGCACAGCACGTGGTGCGTCTGCTGCTCGTAGAGGCTGACGGGGCAGCCGACGTGCGTGCAGATCTTCGAGAAGGCGACGATCCCCTCGTGGGACCAGTCGAGTTCCTTCTTGTCCTTGATGTCCTCCGGCTTGATCCGGACGACCATCAGGGCGGCCTTCGCGAGCTGCTCCTGGAAGTCCTCGTCGTCCTCGCTGAGGCCTTCGGGGTTGGCGAAGGTGAGCGAGCCGACGGCGATGTCCTCGGGGCGCAGCGGCTTGTTGGTGTTCGGGTTGATCAGCGCCTTGCCCTTGGCCCACGCGGTGTGGCGGAGCTTGTCCTCCGGCAGCGGACCGAGGTCGCGCAGAATCACCACGGCCGACAGCGGGACCAGCGTGAGCGCGCCGAGCATGGTGTTGCGCACCAGCTTGCGGCGGCCGAAGCCGCTCTCCTGCACGCCCTGCTTCCACTGCTCTTCCATCGTGGCGCGCAGCTCTTCGTCGGCGCCGGCGGAGTGCCGCTCGTCGGCCATCTCCTCGTCCGACATCAGGGTGCGGGCCCAGTGGACGGCACCCGCGCCGAGTCCCAGCAGCGCGACGGCGAGCGTCAGGCCGAGGGAGAAGTTCAGCGCGCTGACGTGGCCGAACGGGAAGATGTAGACGTACTTGCCGACCGGGAAGATCACGAAGCACGCGATGAAGGCGATGGTGCCGATCATCGAGAGGGTGAACAGCCCGGCGACGACGCGCTCGGAGTGCTTCGCCGCCTTCTCGTCGATGTCCTGGCGGCGGTACTCGTGCTCGGGGTGCCCCGGGTCGCCGAAGGGGTCGCGGTGGACCGCGGTCTCGGCGCCGTGGCCGCCCCCGGCGGCCGGCAGGTGCTCGTGTGGCTCTGACACGTCGTTGGATCCGGTTTCGCTCATGACTTCTTGGCCTTAGTCGTCCGGGCCGCGATCCAGGCGGCGATGGCGATCAGCGTGCCGAGGCCGAAGACGTAGGCGAACAGACCCTCGGGCACCGGGCCGAAGCCGCCGAGCGTGAAGCCGCCCGGGTTCTTGGACTGTGCGGTGTCGACCTCGTTCAGGTACGCGATGATGTCCTGCTTCTGCTGCTGCGGCATCGTCGTGTCCGGGAAGGACGGCATGTTCTGCGGGCCGGTCTGCATGGCCTCGTAGATGTGCTTGGGCTCGACACCCTTCAGCGTGGGGGCGTACTTGCCATCGGTGAGGGCACCACCCTTGCCGACGAAGTTGTGGCACTGCGCGCAGTTGGTGCGGAACAGCTCGCCGCCCTTGGCGACGTCACCGCCTGCCGGGTCGTACTGGTTCGCCGTCGGGGCCACCGGGCCGGGGCCGAGCGAGGCGATGTACGCGGCCAGCTGGTCGATTTCCTGCTGGCTGTACTGCTTCTTCTTCTTCTGGACCTGCGGGCCGGGCTGCTGCGCGGGCATCCGGCCGCTGCCGACCTGGAAGTCCACCGCCGCGGAGCCGACGCCGACCAGGCTCGGGCCGTCGGAGCTGCCCTGCCCGTGAGCGCCGTGGCAGCTCGCGCAGCCCACCGAGAACAGCTTCTGTCCCTCGGTGATCGCGATGGACTGGGAAGAGTCGTCGGCCTGCGCCTTGGGTGCCGGAGAGAGCGCGGCGTACAGCCCCCCGGTGGCCGCTAGCGCGAAGAGTAGGACGACGAGCGCCGCCAGCGGGTGGCGCCGTCGTGCGGAGAGCTTTTTCACGGATTACCCCGGTGTCAGGATCTCTTGTCTCGATGCTTCGGGTTGTGCCTGTCCGGCACCGTGCTGTGGTACGCGACCGACTACTTGATCAGGTAGATCGTGGCGAAGAGGCCGATCCAGACGACATCGACGAAGTGCCAGTAGTAGGAGACGACGATCGCAGCGGTGGCCTGCTGGTGCGTGAAGCGCTTGGCCGCGTACGTACGGCCCAGCACCAGCAGGAAGGCGATCAGACCACCCGTCACGTGCAGCCCGTGGAAGCCGGTGGTCAGGTAGAACACCGAGCCGTACGGGTCCGAGCTGAGGGAGATCCCGTCCTTCTTGACCAGGTTCGTGTACTCGAAGATCTGCCCGCCGATGAACACCGCGCCCATGATGAACGTCACGATGAACCAGGAGCGCAGCTTCTTCACGTCACCGCGCTCGGCGGCGAACACGCCCATCTGGCAGGTGAAGGAGGAGAGCACCAGGATCGTGGTGTTCGTCGCGGAGAACGGCACGTTCAACGCATGCGCGTGTTCCTTCCAGAAGTCGGCACCCGTGACCGACCGAAGGGTGAAGTACATCGCGAAGAGGGCCGCGAAGAACATCAGCTCGGAACTCAGCCAGATGATGGTTCCGACGCTGGTGAGGTTCGGCCGGTTGACCGACGGGTGCGCGTGCCCGGTTTCTACTGCTGTTGCTGTCGCCACGTCCGTCATTATGTCGGTCGCTTATCTGGCGCTCACTCCGGGGGTCCCCTTCGGTGTGTCAAGGTCCTTCGCGCGACCGTGTCCAGCGGCGTTGAGGTCACCCGGACGGGGGACGGCCGGACGCGCCAGCGGATCCGGAGGTGCTCCGGCCCCTCCACGGAAGGCCCTCGCGGGAGTAGCATCGGCAAGCACTTGAGAAAGCGTTCACGAGCTTCGAGGAGCCAGGATGCAGGCGACCGCCACGGTGCTGGTCTACAGCGACGACGCCAACACCCGGGAGCAGGTCCGGCTCGCCGTCGGCCGCCGGCCCGCCGCGGACCTGCCGCCGGTGGAGTTCGTGGAGTGCGCGACGCTGCCCGCGGTCCTGACCGAGCTGGGCAACGGCGGTATCGACGCCTGCATCCTGGACGGCGAGACGGCTCCGGCGGGCGGGATGGGCGTGTGCCGCCAGATCAAGGACGAGATCTTCCGCTGCCCGCCGGTGCTGGTGCTCATCGGGCGCCCGCAGGACGCCTGGCTGGCCACCTGGAGCCGCGCGGACGCCGCCGTCACGCACCCGGTGGACCCGGTGGCGCTGAACGACACGCTCGCCGTGCTGCTGCGCCGCAGCGTCCCGGGGGCCGCTGAGCCCTCGAAGGCCGTCGCGGCCCGCTAGCGGGCCGCTCAGGCCGTCTCGGGGCGCAGCCGGGCGGGGTTGGACAGTGGTGACATCGGGCCGCCACCGCCGGACGTGGAGCCCTGCTGCGCGCTCGGCGCCGTGGCCTTGCCCAGGGCACTGCCCTTGAGCCACTGGGCCTCGTCGAGGTTCCAGTCGCCGAATCCGTTGTCGAACGGCGTCATCGTCGCGCCGTGGCTGTTGACGACCTGGACGATGTCGCCGGGGCGCACGTGGTCGAAGAACCAGTGCGCGTCGTCGGTGCTCATGCCCGTGCAGCCGTGGCTGACGTTGGCGTACCCCTGGGAGCCGACGGACCAGGGCGCGGCGTGCACGTATTCGCCGCTCCATGTCACCCGGGTGGCCCAGTAGACGGGCAGGTCGTACGAGTCGGAGCTGCCCGCGGCGATGCCGACGGTGGTGCTCTTCATCTGTACGAAGCTCTCCTTGGCCAGCACCACCTTGATGCCGTTGCGGGTGTCGAAGCCGGGCTTGCCCGTGGTGACGGGCAGGGTGCGGACGACCTTGCCGTCGTCCTTGAAGGTCATCTGGTCGGTCGCCGCGTCCGTGACCGCCTCGATGCGGTCGCCGGTCTGCAGCGTGAGCGGCTTGTCCGCGCCGCCGAAGAGCTTGTCCTGGACCTTGACCCCGCCCAGCGTGCTGGTGGCCGTTATCCGGGCGTGCGCGGGCCAGTAGGCGCTGGGGCGGTAGTGCAGGGTGCGGTCGTCGACCCAGTACCAGGAGCCGGGGGACGCCGCCGGGCTGGCGCTCACCTGGAGGTGGGACTCCACGACGGCACGCGCCGCCGGGGACTTGACCGGGACGCTCAGCGCCGCGGTGATGGGCTGCCCGACGCCGTACGTGCCCGCGTCGGGGCCGAAGGTGACGTGCAGGCCGGCGTCGGCCGGGGTGGTGTCGAAGGTCAGCGTCTTGCGGCCGGGGTGGCCGTCGGAGTCCTCGGTGCTCACCCGGACCGTGTAGTGGGCGCCGGCGGCCAGCGCGGTGGTGGACTGCCAGCTGCGGCCGTCCTCGCTGAGCTTGCCCGCCACGAAGCGGCCGGCGGCGTCGGTGGCCGTGACGTCGGTGATCCGGCTGCCGTCGTCCTTGACGGTGACCTTGAGCGGCTTGCTGGGGTCGGCCTTGCCGCCGTCCGCGATGGAGTACGCCACCTTGGCCGCGGACTCGTGGGGCGGCTCCGCCAGCGGGTTGCCGTCGCCGCTGCATGCGGTGAGCCCCACCGCGAGGGGAGCCGCGAGCAGGGCCGCGGCACCTGGTGGGGTGCCGCGGCCCGCCCTGGGCAGTGGTGCGGTCAGACCGCGGTCACTGCGTGCGGTCCACACCGCGGTAGTACTCGAACACCCAGCCGAAGACACCCATCAGGATGACCGGCATCGAGAAGAACAGCAGCCACCAGCCGAAGATGATGCCCATGAAGGCCAGGGCGCCACCGGCGGCCAGCATCAGCGGCTGCCAGCTGTGCGGGCTGAAGAAGCCCAGCTCCCCCGCGTCGTCCGCGACGTCGGCGTCCTCGCGGTCCATCGCCCCGGTGTCCGCCCGGTTGGCGGTGAAGCCGAGGTAGAACGCGATCATCGTGCACAGGCCGAAGCCCAGGAACAGCGCGGTGGTGCCGGCCGGCTCCTTCGACCAGAGGCCGTAGACGACGGCCACCGCGAGGATGAAGGCCGCGAAGCCGCCGAACATCCATCCTTGGACCTTCACTCGCCCGCTCCCTTGCCCTCAGCGCCGGAAATAGCCGAACTGCTCGCGCCGTGGCCCGCCAGGGCGTCGATCGCCGCGATCTCCGGGTGGTGCAGGTCGAACGCCGGGGATTCGGAGCGGATACGCGGCAGCGAGGTGAAGTTGTGCCGCGGCGGCGGGCAGGACGTCGCCCATTCGAGCGAACGGCCGTAGCCCCACGGGTCGTCGACCTCGACCTTCTTGCCGTACTTCGCCGTCTTCCACACGTTGTAGAGGAACGGCAGTATCGACAGACCGAGCAGGAACGAACTGATCGTCGACACCGTGTTCAGCGTGGTGAAGCCGTCGGCCGCCAGGTAGTCGGCGTAGCGGCGGGGCATGCCCTCGACGCCGAGCCAGTGCTGCACCAGGAAGGTGCCGTGGAAGCCGAAGAAGAGCGTCCAGAAGGTGATCTTGCCGAGCCGCTCGTCGAGCATCTTGCCGGTCATCTTCGGCCACCAGAAGTGGAAGCCGGCGAACATCGCGAAGACGACGGTGCCGAACACCACGTAGTGGAAGTGCGCCACCACGAAGTACGAGTCGGACACGTGGAAGTCCAGCGGCGGCGCGGCCAGGATGACGCCGGTCAGACCGCCGAAGGCGAAGGTGATCAGGAAGCCGATCGCCCAGAGCATCGGTGTCTCGAAACTCAGCGAGCCCTTCCACATGGTGCCGATCCAGTTGAAGAACTTCACACCGGTCGGTACCGCGATCAGGAAGGTCATGAAGGAGAAGAACGGCAGCAGCACACCGCCGGTCACGTACATGTGGTGCGCCCACACCGTCACGGAGAGACCCGCGATGGAGATGGTCGCGGCCACCAGGCCGATGTAACCGAACATCGGCTTGCGCGCGAAGACCGGGATGACCTCGGAGATGATGCCGAAGAAGGGCAAGGCGATGATGTACACCTCTGGATGGCCGAAGAACCAGAAGAGGTGTTGCCACAACAGCGCTCCGCCGTTCGCGGAGTCGAAGACGTGCGCCCCGAATTTCCGGTCGGCCTCCAGGGCGAGCAGCGCCGCGGCCAGCACGGGGAAGGCGAGCAGGACCAGCACGGCGGTCAGCAGCACGTTCCACACGAAGATCGGCATGCGGAACATCGTCATGCCCGGTGCGCGCATGCAGATGATCGTGGTGATGAAGTTGACCGCGCCGAGGATGGTGCCGAAGCCGGAGAGGGCCAGACCCATGATCCACATGTCCGCGCCGACGCCCGGCGAGTTGACCGCGCTGGACAGCGGCGAGTACGCGAACCAGCCGAAGTCCGCCGCACCCTGCGGGGTCAGGAAGCCGCCGACCGCGATGAGCGAGCCGAACAGGTACAGCCAGTAGGCGAACATGTTCAGCCGCGGGAAGGCGACGTCGGGCGCGCCGATCTGGAGCGGCATGATCCAGTTCGTGAAGCCCGCGAACAGTGGTGTCGCGAACATCAGCAGCATCACGGTGCCGTGCATCGTGAAGGCCTGGTTGAACTGCTCGTTCGACATGAACTGGTTGCCGGGCCGCGCCAGCTCCGCGCGCATCAGCAGCGCCATCACGCCGCCGATGAGGAAGAACGCGAACGACGTGACCAGGTACAGCGTGCCGATCGTCTTGTGGTCGGTGGTGGTCAGCCACTTGACGGCCACGGAGCCGGGGCTCTTGACGCGGGCCGGGATCTCATCCTCATAGGAGTCGTCGGCCGGTGCCGCGCCGTGCGGTTCGTTGAGAATGCTCATGTGGTCTTGGGCTCCGAGTTCTTCGCGTTGCCCGTCGTGGCGACTCCGGACGGGAGGTACCCCGTCTTGCCCGCCTTGGCGAGATCCTTCAGGTGCTGCTGGTACTCGTCGGGCGTCACGACCTTCACGTTGAAGAGCATCCGCGAGTGGTCCACGCCGCACAGTTCGGCGCACTTGCCCATGAACGTGCCACGCTTGTTCGGGGTCACCTCGAAGACGTTGGTGTGGCCCGGGATGACGTCCTGCTTCATCAGGAAGGGCACGATCCAGAAGGAGTGGATCACGTCCCGCGAGGTCAGCACGAAGCGCACCGTCTGGCCCTCGGCCAGCCACAGCGTCGGGCCCGGGTTGCCGGTGTCGGGGTCCACGCTCGCCGGGGTGCCGACGTCGTAGACGCCCTCGGCGCCCTTCGGGAAGAGCAGCTTGTTCGCCGGGATCCCGGACAGCTCCGGCGGGACCGTGGCACCGGTCGACGGGTCACCGTCGACGTTCTCCAGGTAGTTGAAGCCCCAGCTCCACTGGAAGCCCACCACGTTGACCACGTGGTCGGGCTTCTTCGACGTCGCGAGAAGCTTGTTCTCGTCGCGCGCGGTGAAGTAGAAGAGCACCGCGATCACCACGATCGGGACGATCGTGTAGAGCGCCTCGATGGGCAGGTTGTAGCGGGTCTGCGGAGGGACCTCGACCTTGGTCCGGCTGCGCCGGTGGAAGATCACGCTCCACAGGATCAGGCCCCAGACCAGGCAGCCGGTCGCCAGCGCCGCGGCCCAGGAGCCCTGCCACAGGGCGAGGATCCGCGGAGCCTGTTCGGTGGCCGGGCTCGGCATGCCGAGCCGGGGATAGTCCTTGTAGGAGCAACCGGTGGCCATAGCAAGGACCAGGCCCGCAGCCAGCGCCTGCGGGAGCCTCCGCCGCAACCCGCGCCGTGACGTGGAGGAACCTCCCACGCCCTGGGGGCTGTGGGCGGGGGTACCTCCCATGCCCTCCGGGCGGGGGGGGAGGTCGGAGCCGTTGGGACTCACGTAGCGCCTTCCCGAGAGTCTCGCCCGCTCGTCCGGGTGTTCCGGCCGTGTGCTGGTCGGTCGGCCCGGGCTGCAGGCATTGAGGTGTGGATGTTTATGCGGACCAAACCCTACTGGACGCTATTTGGGGTCGCGCGGGGAGGGGGTCCAACGCGCCGGGGCGCACCCCGAAGGGGTGGAATCCCACGCTCAGGGCGTCTTTCTGACGCCCATTGACCGGGCGCCGGCCGCTCCGCGCGTCACCGCACCGGCGGTACGGGCGCCCGCCGGGCGCGGCCCGCGCGGCGGTAGCGTGCGGGGGTGCCCTACTTCGACACGGCCTCCGCCGCTCCGCTGCACCCCGTCGCACGCGAGGCACTGCTCGCCGCGCTCGACGAGGGGTGGGCGGACCCGGCGCGGCTGTACCGGGAGGGGCGGCGGGCACGGCTGCTGCTGGACGCCGCGCGGGAGACCGCGGCCGAGGCCGTCGGCTGCCGCCCGGACGAGCTGGTTTTCACTCCTTCGGGGACGGTCGCGCTGCATTCCGCGGTCGCCGGGGCGATGGCCGGGCGGCGCAGGACCGGGCGCCATGTGGTGGTCTCCGCCGTCGAGCACTCCGCCGTGCTGCACGCCGCCGAGGCGTACGACGCCACCACGGTCGGGGTCGACCGCACCGGCCGGCTCTCCCCCGCGGACCTGGCCGCCGCGCTGCGCCCCGACACCGCGCTGGCCTGCGTCCAGTCCGCCAACCACGAGGTGGGCACGCTCCAGCCGGTGGCCGAGGCCGCCGACGTGTGCCGGGCGGCGGGGGTGCCGCTGCTCGTGGACGCGGCCCAGTCGCTGGCCTGGGGCCCCGCGGAGGGCGGCTGGTCGCTACTGGCGGGCAGCGCGCACAAGTGGGGCGGGCCGCCCGGGGTCGGGCTGCTCGCCGTCCGCAAGGGCACCCGCTTCGCGCCCGCGCACCCGGCGGACGAGCGCGAGTCGGGCCGCTCCCCCGGCTTCCCGAACCTCCCGGCGGTCGTCGCCGCCGCCGCGTCGCTCCGGGCCGTCCGCGCGCGGGCCGCGGAGGAGGCCGCCCGGCTCTCCGCGCTCGTCGACCTCGTCCGCACCCGGGTGCCCCGACTCGTCCCCGACACCGAGGTCGTCGGCCACGCCACCGAGCGGCTGCCGCACCTGGTGACCTTCTCCTGCCTCTACGTCGACGGCGAGGCACTCCTCGGCGCCCTCGACCGCGCCGGCTTCTCCGTGTCGTCCGGCTCCTCCTGCACCTCCAGCACGCTCACCCCGAGCCATGTCCTCAAGGCGATGGGTGTGCTGTCCGAGGGCAACATCCGCGTCTCCCTCCCGCCGGGCACCTCCCGCGCGGAGGTCGAGCGCTTCCTCGACGTGCTGCCGTCGGTGGTCGCCGAGGTCCGCGCCCACCTCGGGGCGCCCACGTCCCCGGGCCCGGCCCCGGAACCCGCGGCGGACCTCGTCGTGGACTCGCTGGGCAAGCGGTGCCCGATCCCGGTGATCGAGCTGGCGAAGGTCATCGACCGGGTCCCCGTCGGGGGGACGGTGACCGTGCTCTCCGACGACGAGGCCGCCGCCCTCGACATCCCGGCGTGGTGCACCATGCGCTCCCAGGACTACCTGGGCCCCCGCCCGGCCCCGAAGGGCACGGCCTACGTGGTCCGCCGCCGGACCTGAGCGTGTTGCTGCGCAGGGCGGTGAGCGTTCTCGGGCTGCGCCTGCGCCGCGGGGCACACCAGGGGCGCGTGGGGGCACATCCCGGGCGAAGCCTGGGGGGCGAACTGCGCGAGCAACCATCCACCGGCCGGTGGTCCGGATCGGACCGACTTACCCCTTCGGGCCGGTGACGACGTGCAGCGTCATCGTGGTTGCTCGCGCAGTTCCCCGCGCCCCTGAAAACGTGTGCCCGGCAGCGCAGCCGCAGCCACAAACACCCACCCTGCGCGGAGCGCGAGCCCCCGCGCAGGGGGAGCCTCAGCCCAGGTGGGCCCGCACCTCGGCGGCGGCGTCGTCGCCGTACGCCTTGGTGAACCGCTCCATGAAGTGCGTACGCAGCAGCTCGTACTCCTGCGTACCCAGCGTCTCGATGACCAGGGTCGCCAGCATGCAGCCCACCTGCGCGGCACGCTCGAGGCTGACGCCCCAGGCCAGGCCGGAGAGGAAGCCCGCGCGGAAGCCGTCGCCGACGCCGGTGGGGTCGACCTTCGCCTGCTCCTCCGCGCAGCCGACCTCGATCGGCTCCTCACCCTTGCGGTCGATTCGCACACCGCGCGCGCCGAGTGTGGTGACGCGGACGCCGACCCGGCCGAGGATGTCCTCCTCGGTCCAGCCGGTCTTGGTCTCGATGAGGCCCTTTTCGTACTCGTTGTTGAAGAGGTACGCGGCGCCGTCGACGAGGACGCGGATGTCGTCGCCGTTCATCCGGGCGATCTGCTGGGAGAAGTCCGCGGCGAAGGGGATGCCGCGGGAGCGGCACTCCTCGGTGTGGCGGATCATCGCCTCGGGGTCGTCGGCGCCGATGGAGACCAGGTCGAGGCCGCCGACGCGGTCGGCGACGTGCTGCAGCTCGATGAGCCGGGCCTCGCTCATGGCACCGGTGTAGAAGGAGCCGATCTGGTTGTGGTCGGCGTCGGTGGTGCAGATGAAGCGGGCGGTGTGCAGCACCTCGGAGATGCGGACGGAGGCGGTGTCGACGCCGTGCCGCTGGAGCCAGGCGCGGTATTCGCCGAAGTCGTTGCCCGCGGCGCCGACCAGGATGGGCTGGGTGCCGAGCAGGCCCATGCCGTAGCAGATGTTCGCGCCGACGCCGCCGCGGCGGACGTCCAGCGAGTCGACCAGGAAGGACAGCGACACGGTGTGCAGCTGGTCGGCGACCAGCTGGTCGGAGAAGCGGCCGGGGAAGGTCATCAGATGGTCGGTGGCGATGGATCCGGTGACGGCGATGCGCACGGCGGCAGGCTCCTGTGGTGACGGGGGAATGGGACCTGAGGGGTTGCGTGGGTCCGGGCAGTCCTCCACGCTACCGGCAATCCGCCGTGCGGCCGGGACATCTGCGGTTTGCCCCGGGTTGCGGACGCGGAGTGCGCCGACGCGGTGAAACTACCCGATAGTAGGGCTTTCTCCCCCGCTCCGGTCGTGCCAGTGTCGGAGGTATGAGCGCTACGTCACACGGCACGGCCACCCCGTCCCCGATCGCCCCCGTCCCGCTCGCCGAGCCCGACTCGATGGAGGAGCTGATCGGCGACTGCCGGAAGATGGCCGCGCACTGGCACGCCGCTCCCGCCGCCGCCCCGGTCGAGCGGGCCGCGGGGCCGCACGGCATCACCGTCCCGGCAGCGTCCGCCCACGTGGTGGCGGGCATGGCGGAGTACGGGGACTGAGCCCGCCGAGCCCCGTCCCGTAGCGCGGAACCGGCGCGCGGGCCGCCGCGTCCCATCGGCACCTGGCGGAGCCGAGGAGGGTGAGCGGTGAACGGCGAGCACGGACACGAAGGCGTTGACGAACGGCCCGGCGGTGGCACCCACGGCAGGCGGCGGCTGCTGATCGCGGTCGCCGTGGCCGCGGTGCTGGCGGCGGGAACGGGCGGGGCGTATCTGACGGTGACGGCGAAAGGCGGCGGCGACACCGTCCACCCGGTCGCGCCGATCATGCGTACGCCGTACACGGGACCGGGCCCGGCCGTCACGCTCCCCGCGCCCGTGCTCCCCTCGGACTCCGGCTCCTACCGGCTCACGGGCGCACTGCCCGACGACGTACCGGGGCCGACCCCCCTCTACCGGCCCGCGGCGGCCGGGCCCGACCGCGCGGCGGTCACCCGGCTCGCGTCCGCGCTGGGCCTGGCCGGGCCGGTCGTCGACGGTGGGGGTTTCTGGCGAGTCGGCGCACCGGACGGTACGGGGCCGGCGCTGCTGGTCGGCAAGGACGCGCCGGGCGTCTGGTCGTACGCCCGCAACGGGCAGGTCGGCCCGGGGCAGCGGACGGCCGCGCCGCCGGCGAGGAACGACGACGGCTCGTACCGGGCCACGGCCGTCGCCCCCGGCACCGTCGTCGTCTCCCCGGCCGACGGTGGACCGGTCGGCGAGCAGCAGGCGAGGGCGGCGGCCGCGCCCGTCCTCGGCGTGCTCGGCCTGTCCGGGGCGGAGGTCGACGCCTCGCGCACGGCCGGCACGTCCCGGACGGTGACCGCGGACCCGGTGGTCGACGGGCTGCCCACGAGCGGCTGGGAGACGTCGGTCGCCGTCGCGCAGGACGGCGTGATCAGCAATGCGCACGGGCACCTCGCGCAGCTCGCGGCGGGCGAGCGGAAGAGCGTGGTCGGCGCCCGGCGGGCGTTCGAGGAGCTGCCGAAGCGGCGGATGATGCACCCCGGGGACATGGGGTGCCGCAGCGCGGCCGTCGCCGACGCGGGGGCCTCGGCGACCGCCCCGCCCACGAAGCCGTGCGCTGCCCCGCCCACGGCGCCGGTGGACGTCAGCGGAGCCCGTTTCGGGCTCTCCCCCCAGTTCCTCCCCGGCGGGGGCCAGGCGCTCGTGCCGTCCTGGCTCTTCACCGCCACGCCTGAGGGTTCGCACACCTCGTACGTCGTCGCCCAGCCGGCGGTGGGGTAAGCGTTTCAGGGGCGCGTGGGGGCACCTGGGAGGTGCCCCCACGCGCCCCTGAAAACGCTCGCCCTGCGCCGCGGAAGAAAGCCCACCCGGCGCGGCCGGGAAACACGTACCCGGCGCGGAGCGCTACGGCTTAGCTGAAGGAGTCACCGCAGGCGCAGGAACCCGTGGCGTTCGGGTTGTCGATCGTGAAGCCCTGCTTCTCGATGGTGTCGACGAAGTCGATCGACGCCCCGCCGAGGTACGGCGCGCTCATACGGTCGGTGACGACCTTGACGCCGCCGAAGTCCTTGACCACGTCGCCGTCGAGCGAGCGCTCGTCGAAGAAGAGCTGGTAGCGCAGGCCGGAGCAGCCGCCGGGCTGGACGGCGACCCGCAGCGCGAGGTCTTCCCGGCCCTCCTGCTCCAGCAGGCTCTTGACCTTGGAGGCCGCGGCCTCGGACAGGATGATGCCGTCCGTGGTGGTGGTCTCGTCCTGAACCGTCATCTGCTCACTCCCGGGTTGTACGGACTACTGGCTTACCGACTGCTAACCGGCGCCCTTCCGGATTCATTCCGGCACCCACGGCGGGGCCGCGGCGTGTTCGTCCCCCCATGCTCGCACAGGTGCGCGCGGATCGAATGCGTCACATTGACGCGTCCGGGCATCGTCAAGGTGACGCGAACGGGCTATGATAGATAGTGTCAAGTAGACGAAAAGGTCTGCGCTGTCGAAGAAAGGGCGTCCGGCCCGTGACCACCACCGAAACTCTGGACGTACAGCCCACGCCGCTCGCGCTGCTGCTGCTCGGCCGCGAGTCCGACCCACGCAGCGAGCGCGGCGTGGAGTGCCCGGGCGACCTTCCGGCGCCGTCCGACCCGGATCTGGTGGAGCGCGCCCGGGCCGCGAAGGCGCGGCTCGGCGAGAAGGTCTTCGTCCTGGGGCACCACTACCAGCGTGACGAGGTCATCGAGTTCGCCGACGTCACGGGCGACTCGTTCAAGCTCGCGCGGGACGCGGCCGCGCGGCCCGAGGCGGAGTACATCGTCTTCTGCGGCGTGCACTTCATGGCGGAGTCCGCCGACATCCTCACCTCCGACCGGCAGCAGGTGATCCTGCCCGACCTGGCCGCGGGCTGCTCGATGGCCGACATGGCCACCGCCGAGCAGGTCGCCGAGTGCTGGGACGTGCTGGCGGACGCCGGGGTGGACGGGGTGACCGTGCCCGTCTCGTACATGAACTCCTCGGCGGACATCAAGGCCTTCACCGGGCGGCACGGCGGCACCATCTGCACGTCGTCCAACGCCCGGCGTGCCCTGGAGTGGGCCTTCGCGCAGGGCGAGAAGGTGCTCTTCCTGCCCGACCAGCACCTGGGCCGCAACACCGCCGTCCGGGACATGGGCCTGTCGCTCGACGACTGCGTCGTCTACAACCCGCACAAGCCGAACGGCGGGCTGACCGCCGAGCAGCTGCGGGCCGCGAAGATGATCCTGTGGCGCGGCCACTGCTCCGTGCACGGCCGCTTCTCGCTGGAGTCGGTCGAGGACGTCCGCGCCCGCATCCCCGGCGTCAACGTGCTGGTGCACCCCGAGTGCCGGCACGAGGTCGTCATGGCCGCCGACCACGTGGGCTCGACCGAGCACATCATCACCATGCTGGACGCCGCCCCCGCCGGCTCGGCGTGGGCGATCGGCACCGAGCTGAACCTCGTACGGCGGCTCGCCAAGGCGCATCCGGACAAGCAGATCGTCTTCCTCGACAAGACGGTGTGCTTCTGCTCGACCATGAACCGCATAGACCTGCCGCACCTGGTGTGGGCGCTGGAGTCGCTGGCCGACGGCAAGCCGGTCAACCGCATCCAGGTCGACGCCGAGACCGAGCACTACGCCAAGCTCGCCCTGGAGCAGATGCTCGCGCTGCCGTAGGGGTGCTCGACGGGCGCCGGGGTGCCGGAAACCCCCTGCCGCCGGCGGCCGTACGGCGCGATGATGGGGCGGTGATCCTTCGACCGGTACGCGACGACGACGCGGACGCCGAGCTCGTACGGGAGATCACCGCCGCGGCCTTCGCCGCCCCGCACTCGCTCCCGGCCGGGCCGGCCGCGCCGCCCCGGCCGGCCGACGCCCGCGAACGCGACCGCACCCGGCACCTGGCCAGGACCGACCCCGGCGGCTGCTGGATCGCCGAGGACGAGACGGCGGGCCCGGTCGGCGCGGTGCTCTCCTCCCGCCGGGAGGGCACCTGGGGGCTGTCGCTGCTGGTGGTGACGCCGGGCGCGCAGGGCAAGGGCGTCGGCAAGGCGCTCATGGCGCGGGCGCTGGTGCACGGGCGGGCGTGCCTGCGCGGCGTCATCTGCGCTTCCCGCAACCCCGTCGCGGCGCGTACGTACCGCAGGGCGGGCTTCACGCTGCACCCGGCGATGCGGCTGACCGGCGTGGTCGATCCCTCCCGGCTCCCGCCGCCGGACGGCGCGGTGCACGAGGGCACCGAGCGGCACCGCGACCTCATGGACTCCGTCGACCGCCGCTCCCGCGGTGGCGCCCGCGGCCCCGACCACGAGCAGCTCCTGCGCCACTTCCGCCTCTTCGTCGTCGACGACCTCGCGGGCAGTGGCTACTGCTACGCCGACGACCGCGGCGTCCAGGCCCTCGCCGCGACCTCCCGCCGCCTCGCGACCCGCCTCCTCACCGCCGCCCTCCTGACCATGCCCGAGGGCCACCCCGTCCGCGTCACCGAACTCACGGCGGAGCAGGAGTGGGCCGTCGACGTCGGCCTCGCGGCCGGTCTGGAGGTCTCCACCGCGGGCTACCTGTGCCTTCGCGGCATGAGGCCGCCCAATCCGTTCATCCCGTCGCGGCTCTTCGCGTAGCCGCCGCTCCCCCTTGCGCCTCGGACTGCCCCGGAGGGTGCTTTGCGCGATCTTCCGCCGGTGGGGGGCCGGACGGTCCCGCGACGAACCAGGCCCCCCACCCCCGTGGGGACACCTGGCGACGGGGCTACGCCCCCTCCGCCGGAACCCCCGCGTACGGCCGCGCCGCCAGGGGCAGGCGGACCCACACGCGGAACCCCCCGCCCGGGCGGGCGCCCGCCCGGCAGACGCCGCCGAGCGCGTTGGCCCGCTCGTACATCCCCAGCAGCCCGTGCCCGTCCTCGCCGGCGGGCGTACCGGCAGACGCCTGCCGGGGAACCCCGGCGGCAGCCGGCGCGGCGGACGTGCCGTCGTCGTCCACGACGACCTCCAGCGCACCGGATTCGCGGCGGATCCGGACCACCGCCCCGGCGCCGGGTCCCGCGTGCTTGCGGACGTTGGTCAGGGACTCCTGGATCACCCGGTAGGCGGTGAGGTCCACACTGACCGGCAGCGGCGGGCGCTCCCCCGTCGCGCACCCCCCGGCCTGCGACGACAGGCACTCCACCGTGACCTGGAGGCCTTCCCGGCGGAAGCCGTCGAGGAGCTGGTCGAGGAGGCCGAGACCGGGCGCGGGCTCCATGGGCACGTCGGGCTCGCCGCGCAGCCGCAGCAGCCCGACCGTGGCGCGCAGCTCGTCGAGGGCGGAGCGGCTGGCCTCCCGGGCGTGCGCGAGCGCCTGCCGGGCCTGGTCGGGGCGGCGGTCCATGACGTGCGCGGCGACGGAGGCCTGCACATTGGCCAGCGCGATCTGGTGGGCCACCACGTCGTGCAGCTCGCGGGCTATCCGCAGCCGCTCCTCGGCGACCCGGCGCCTGGCCTCCTCGTCGCGGGCGAGCGCGGCGCGCCGCTCCCGCTCGGCGGCGGAGGCGACGTAGGCGCGGCGGCTGCGCAGGGCGTCGCCGAACGCGACGGCGGTGCCGGCCCACGCCACGAGGGCCGTGATCCAGCCGTCGACGACCCCCAGCAGGGCGAGCAGCACCGACAGGGCGCAGCACAGCAGCAGCCCCGTCCACAGCGCCCGGCGCGAGAGCCGCGCGGGCGGCCCCCACCGCCGGGAGGTCCTAGCCAGGGATCAGCCCGTCGTTGTGCAGCATGTCGCGGACCTGGTCGAGCGTGGCGTCCGGCGCGGGGAGGATCAGCTGAGAGGGCTCCAGCGCGTCGTCGGGCAGCGGTTCGCCGAGCCGGCGGACCGTGTCGAGCAGGGCGCCCAGCGTGTGCCGGAAGCCCTCCTCGTCGCCGGCCTCGACGGCGGCGAGCAGCTCGTCGTCCAGCTTGTTGAGCTCGGTGAGGTCGGCGTCCGCCAACCTCACCTGCCCCTCCCCCATGATCCGCGCGATCATGACGGCCTCCTCCGTTGCGGCTCCATTGCGACTCAAGGGCGGTACGGCTGCGGAAGTGCGGGAACAGCGGCGCGGCGCCGTGCGGGCGTACGGGACCGGGCGGGTCGAGAGATACCGGAGCCTGGGGCGTACGTACCGGAAGCGGGCCGGCCTCGCCGGTGCGGTGTCCGCCGCCGGGCGAGGCCGGCACACGGACCACCGCCCGTCGTCACTGCTTGTCGAACCTCGGGGTGTCCTGCGGCCGGCCCTGGGCGTCCTGCCCCTGCTGGCCGCCCTCGATCGCCGGGGTGCTGCTCGTGCCGCCGGCCAGCTCCGCCTTCATCCGCTGGAGCTCCAGCTCGACGTCGCTGCCGCCGGACAGCCGGTCCAGCTCGGCCTGGATGTCGTCCTTGGCGAGGCCCGACGGGTCGTCGAGGGCGCCGGAGGCGATCAGCTCGTCCAGGGCGCCGGCCCGGGCGCGCAGCTGCTCCGTCTTGTCCTCGGCGCGCTGGATCGCCATGCCGACGTCGCCCATCTCCTCGGAGATGCCCGAGAAGGCCTCGCCGATCTGGGTCTGCGCCTGCGCGGCGGTGTAGGTGGCCTTGATGGTCTCCTTCTTCGTACGGAAGGCGTCCACCTTGGCCTGCAGGCGCTGGGAGGCGAGCGTGAGCTTCTCCTCCTCGCCCTGGAGCTGGGTGTGCTGCGTCTCCAGGTCGGTGACCTGCTGCTGGAGGGCCGCGCGCCGCGACAGCGCCTCGCGCGCCAGGTCCTCACGGCCCAGCGCCAGCGCCTTGCGGCCCTGGTCCTCGTAGGTCGCCGACTTCTTCTGCAGTTCGGTGAGCTGCAGCTCCAGCCGCTTGCGCGAGGTGGCGACGTCCGCCACACCCCGGCGCACCTTCTGCAGCAGCTCCAGCTGCTTCTGGTACGAGTAGTCAAGCGTCTCGCGCGGGTCCTCGGCCCTGTCCAGAGCCTTGTTGGCCTTCGCGCGGAAGATCAGTCCCATCCGCTTCATGACACCGCTCATGGGCCTCGCGCGCCCCCTTCTCCGGCAACTGCTCCAGCACCTCTACAGACCCCAGCCTACGGGCCCTGGTTCCATTACCGCACTGTTCGGGACCGGATGCGCTCCTCCCCAAGGACGATCACGGTTCGGTTTCCCCCTGCCCGAGGAGTAGGTGAGGGGCTGGGGTAGCGCGGCGGAACCACGTAACCTGGGAGATGTGTTCCGACGTCGTACCCCAGATGAGCAGGCCCAAGCAGTAGCTACCGTGCTTGAGGACCAGACCCGCGACCCGCAGGCTCCCAAGGGTCGCCCCACGCCCAAGCGCAGCGAGGCCCAGACCGGCCGCCGCAAGGCGCTCAACACGCCGACAGACCGCAAGTCGCAGGTCCGCGCCGCGCGTGAGGCGCGCCGCCAGGACCTCGCGAAGCGCCGCGAGGCGCTGGCCAACGGTGACGAGCGCAACCTCCCGGCCGCCCACCAGGGGCCCGTGCGCAAATTCACCCGCGACTACGTCGACTCGCGCTACCGGGTCGCGGAGTTCTTCCTGCCGATGGCGATCCTCATCCTCATCGGAAGCCTGCTGCCCGCGCTCCAGAACCTCTCGCTGATCCTGTGGCTGCTGGTCATCGTGCTCATCGTGATCGACTCGGTGGTCACCGCGATCTCGCTGCGCCGCCGGCTCGCCGAGCGCTTCCCCGACCAGAACACCAAGCGCGCGGTCAGCTACGGCCTGATGCGTACGCTCCAGATGCGCCGGATGCGGCTGCCGAAGCCGCAGGTCGCGCGCGGCGCCAAGCTCTGAACGCCGGGCTGGACTCCGGACTGCCCGGCGCCGCCGGATTCCACGGCGGCGCGGACACCTGGGTGGGCACTCTCGGCGGACTGCGGAACACCGTCCGCCAGGAGCTGGTCTCCCGGCAGCTCGACGAGCAGCTGGCCCTGCACTTCCCGCCTCCCGGCGGCGCGCACGCCGCGCGCCGCCGGCTGCGCGTGCTCGACGTAGGCCCCGGGCAGGGCACCCAGGCAATACGCCTCGCCCGCGCCGGGCACCTCGTCACGGGCCTCGAGCCCGACCCGGCGATGCTCGGCGTGCTGCGCTCGGCGGTCATGGCCGAGCCCGCGGAGGTGCGGGCGCGCATCGTCGTCCTCCAGGGCGACGGCCGCGAGACCGGCCGGCACTTCGGGCCCGCGTGCTTCGACGTCGTCCTGTGCCACGGCGTGCTGATGTACGTGGCCGATCCCGAGCCGCTGCTCGCCGCGCTCGCGCGGGTCCTCGCGCCCGGGGGGCTGCTGTCGCTGCTCGTCCGCAACGGGGACGCGCTGGCCATGCGGCCGGGGCTGCTCGGGGACTTCCCGTCCGCGCTGCACGCGTTCACCTCCGAGGGGTACGTCAACCGCCTCGGGCTGGCGACCCGGGCGGACCGGCTCGGTCCGCTCACCGCGACGCTCACCGGCATCAACGTGCCGCTGCACACGTGGTACGGCGTGCGGGTCTTCACCGACGCCGCCCCCGACCACGCGATGGCGCCTTCGGCGCCGGGGGCGCTGGCCGCCCTGCTCGACGCCGAGGAGACCGCGGGGAGGACCGACCCCTACCGCGCGGTCGCCGCCCTCCTCCACGTCTGCGGCATCCGCGCGTAAGCCCTCCTGGCCGGGCCGGCCCGTGGTGGCTGCCCTTGCGGTGGGCGGTCCGCTTTCCGCCGGGGGCGGTGACCCTGCGGCCGCCCTGTTCCGCCGTCGCGGGATCGTCCCTTGACCGTGGCTCGTCGCACAGGGCACCGCAGGAGGCAGCCCGGGGGTGGGCGCCGGGGGACCCGGATGGACGCGGTGGGCGGGTCGGGGGGCGGGCGGAAAGTCAGACTCTTCCCATGAGGCGACTCCGGAGTGCCCACGTCATGGCGTGCGTAGCAGGCCTCGCGGTGACGGCATCCTCGTGCACGAGCGGCAGTGGAAGCGCCGGGGACCCGGTGAGCGCGGCCCCCGCCGCAGTCGCGGCCTCCGGCGGAGGCGGCGAGCTCCAGTCGGCGTACGAGAGCACCGTCAAGGAGGTGCTGCCGTCGGTCGTGCAGATCACGACCGACCAGGAGCTGGGCTCCGGCGTGGTCTACGACGACAAGGGCGACATCGTCACGAACGCCCACGTCATCGGCAATGCCACCGCCTTCCAGGTGTCGCTGGCCACGGGCGGCAGCCCGCTCGCCGCGAAGCTCGTCTCGTCCTTCCCGGCGAACGACCTCGCCGTCATCCGGCTGGACTCGCCGCCGAAGGGCCTGAAGCCCGCGCGGTTCGGGGATTCGTCGAAGGTCGCGGTGGGCCAGATCGTGCTGGCGATGGGCAATCCGCTGGGCCTGTCCAGCAGCGTCACGCAGGGCATCGTGTCGGCGACGGACCGTACGGTGAGCGAGAGCGCGTCGGGCGGCGGGACGGGCGCGACGATCCCCGACATGGTGCAGACGTCCGCGGCGATCAACCCCGGCAACAGCGGCGGCGCGCTGGTCAACCTGGACAACCAGGTCATCGGCATCCCGACGCTCGCGGCGACCGACCCCCAACTGGGCAGCGGGGCGGCGCCCGGCATCGGCTTCGCGATCCCGGCGTCCGCGGTCAAGCGGATCGCCGACCAGATCATCAAGAACGGCAAGGTGACGGACTCCGGCCGGGCGGCGCTCGGCGTGACCGTCCGCGGTGTGGTCGGCCCGGACCAGCAGCCCGCCGGGGTGGCAATCGTGTCCGTCACGAAGGGCGGCGCGGCCGCGAAGGCGGGGCTGGAGTCCGGGGACGTCATCACGAAGCTGGGCGGCACGACGGTCACGACCGTCCAGTCGCTGACCGCGGCCCTCGCCGAACTCGAGCCGGGCCGGAAGGTGAAGGTCACCTACGACCGGGACGGTTCGACGAAGACCGCGGAAGTGACGCTGTCCTCGCTCGACCAGTGAGCGGGGCTCAGACCTCGGCGTGCAGGCTCATCGGGCCGTAGATCTTCGTGTCGCCGTCGCTGAGGACGACCTGCTCCGCGCCGCCCTCCAGCAGTTCCTTCCAGTACAGGCCGAGCCAGGACTCGGCGTCCCCCTGTGTGGTGAACTCCTCGGGCTGCACCGCGGGCTCCACCGCGGTGCCGTCGGCCGTCTCGAACCGCCACGTCCACGCCATGTAGGTCTCCTCGTACGTCTGCTGACGGGCCCTGCCCTGGCAGCGTAGCCGCAGGACGCGCGGGTGGGGACGGTCGCCACATGGCGGACCCCGCGCGCCCGGGGCAGCCGGACGCGAGACGATCGTGTCCGTGGAAGCGACTCTGCTCGGCACCGCGGGGCCCGCGGGCCTGCCCGTCCCCGACTGCCCCTGTGCGGCGTGCGCCCTCGCGACGGGCGACGGGGGCCGCGCGCCCAGCGCCGTACTCGTCGACGACGTGGTGCTGCTCGACCTGACCCCCGGGGTGGCGCTGGCCGCGGCGCGGGCCGGGCACAGCCTGGCGGGGCTGCGGCTCGTGCTGCTCTCGCACCCGCACGACGGGCCCCCCGTGGAGATCCCGGCGGGCCTGCCCGCGCCCGCCCGGGTGCCCGACGGGCAGCGGCTCACCCTCATCACCGGCCACAAGGTGCGGGCGCTGGCCATGGACGCGCCGGGTACGGGGTACGGCGTGGAGTCGCCCGCGGGCCTGCGGCTGCTCTACCTGCCGCCCGGCTGCGCGCCCGCGGGCCTCGCGGAGGGCGCAGGCGAGCCGCCGTACGACCTCGTGCTGCTCGACGCGGTGGGGCGGCCGGACGCGCTCGCCCGGCTGCGGGCCGCCGGGGCGGTCACCGGCACCACCGACGTCGTCGCCCTGCACATCGGCCACGACGCGCCCCCGCAGCCCGAACTCGGCCGCCGGCTCGCCGCGTACGGGGCGCGGGCCGTCCCGGACGGGACGACGCTCACCGCCGGCGACTACCACGAGGTGCCGGACGTGCCGCGCCGCACCCTCGTCACCGGCGGCGCGCGCTCCGGCAAGTCCGCCGAGGCGGAGCGGCGGCTCGCCGCCTTCCCCGAGGTCGTGTACGTGGCCACGGGCGGCACCCGGGAGGGCGACACGGAGTGGGCCGAGCGCGTCGCCCGGCACCGCGAGCGCCGCCCCGCGGGCTGGCGCACGCTGGAGACCCGCGACCTCGTACCCCTCCTCGCCGACGCCTCCGGCCCGCCGCTCCTGGTCGACTGCCTCGCGCTGTGGCTCACGCACGTCCTCGACGAGGAGGGGGCGTGGGACGACGCGGCCTGGCGCGCGGGGGCCGCGCGGCGCGTCCGCGCGCGGGTCGACGAACTCGTCACCGCGTGGCGTGCGACCCGTCGCACCGCGGTGGCCGTCACGAACGAGGTGGGCGCGGGTGTCGTCCCCGCGACGGCGTCGGGCCGCCGCTTCCGCGATGAGCTCGGCGTTCTCAACGCCGCGATCGCCTCTGAGTCCGAACACGTCCTCCTGACGGTGTCCGGACTCCCCTTCCCCCTCCGCTGACCCCCTCCCGGGGAAGGCACGGCTGCGCCGCGGGGCACGCGATGTGAGGGTGCGGATGCTCCGCGGGGCACGCGTTTTTTCGGGGACGGCTGCGCCGCCGGACACGCGCTTTCAGGGGCGTGGGGGCACCTCCCAGGCGAACCTCTGGGGGAGGACCGAACTGCCCCTTCGGACCGGTGACGACGTGACGGCACGCCGTGGCTGGTCGCGCAGTTCTCCCCCAGGCTCCGCCTGGGAGGTGCCCCCACGCCCCTGGAGTACCCGGCGGAGCATCCGCACCCTCAAACGCCCGCCGCCCCGCACAGCGGCAAACTCAGGACCCCGCACCGCTGCGCGTACCCGGCGGAGCATCCGCACCCTCGGCACGCCCGCCACCCGCGCAGCGGGAACGTGCTCCCCGCGCAGGGGGAAGGGCGGGCCGCCGGACGGGGGCGGTAACGTTCGGCGGGTGAGTGGCATCGAACTCGACGACTTCGGCTCCCTCGTGGAGCGACCCGACGCCCGGGCCCGGCGCGACTCCCAGGAGCGCTGGTCCTCCCTCGTGCGGCCCGCGGCGGGGCTCGGGAAGGCCGCGGAGATCGCGGACTGGCTGGCCGCCGTGCAGGGAGTGGTCCCGGCACGGCCGATCACCTCGCCCCGCGTGCTGCTCTTCGCCGCGGACCACGGGGTCGCGGAGCTCGACGTGTCCGCGCGGCCCGCGGGCACGGCCGGCGCGCTGGTGCGGGGAGTGCTCGACGGTACGGCCCCGGTGAGCGTGATCGCCCGGCAGTTGGGCGGCGTGCCGGTCGAGGTCGTCGACATGGCGCTGGACTGCGATCCGGCGGAGCTGCCCGCCGAGGTGACGGCGTATCGGGTACGGCGCGGCTCCGGACGTATCGACGTCGAGGACGCCCTCACCCGCGAGGAGGCCGAGGAGGCCTTCCGGCACGGTATGGCCATCGCCGACCGGCACGCCGACGCCGGCACCGACCTCGTACTGCTCGGCGACCTGAGCGTGGGCGGTACGACGGCGGCCGGCGTGCTGATCGCCGCGCTGTGCGGCACGGACGCCTCCGTGGTGACCGGCCGCGGCTCCGGTGTCGACGACCTCGGGTGGATGCGCAAGTGCGCCGCGATCCGCGACGCGCTGCGCCGGGCGCGCCCCGTGCTGGGCGACCAGATCGCGCTGCTGGCCGCGGTCGGCGGCGCCGACTACGCCGCGATGACGGGCTTCCTGCTGCAGGCGGCGGTCCGCAAGATGCCCGTGGTCCTCGACGGAGTCGTGGGCGCGGCCTGCGCGCTGGTGGGTCAGCGGGTCGCCTTCCGGGCCCCCGACTGGTGGCTGGCCGCGCACGCGACCGGCGAGCCGGGCCAGGCGAAGGCGCTCGACCGGGTCTCCCTCGACCCGCTGTTCGACCACGGCCTCCACCTGGGCGGCGGCGTCGGCTCGCTGCTCGCCCTCCCCCTCGTGCAGTCCGCCGCGGCGCTCTCCGCCGAGCTTCCCCGGGAAGAGACCCCGAAGGAGCCGGAGGAGCAGAAGGAGGAGGAAGAGGACGTCACGGCGTAGGCGCGCCGCACCTCATACGTAATGCCGTAAATAGGACATTACGCCTTATGCTTCCCAGCCATGGGAACGGGCAGCGCGCGGTCGGCGGACACGCGGCACCGCGGGCCCGTCGCGGAGGCCCGGCAGCTCTTCCCCGACGTGTGGGGGCGGGTCCGCGCGGGCGGCCTGCGCGGGATCCCGGTCACGCTCGCCGCATGCGCCGGCATCCTCGTCCTCCAGCTCCTCCAGCACCGGCACGCCACGACCGGCTGGGTGGACCGCCTCGGCGCGGTCTACGCGAACCTGCCCTGGTGGCAGGCGCTGCTGCGGACGCCGCTGTCGCTCTTCCTGCCGGACCCCGAGCTGCCGGTGTGGGGCCTGGTGCTCCAGGTCGTCGTGGTCTTCGGCATCGCCGAGGCGACGGTCGGCCCGCGCCGTATGCTCGCGGTCGCGCTGCTGGCCACTCTCGCCGGCACCGGCTTCGCCCGCTGCTGCCTGTGGGCGGACCCGCGCTGGCCGCTCGCGCTGCCGCACGCGGACCTGCTGGTGCGCGACACCGGGCCGTCCGCGGCGGTCGTCGGGCTCGGGGTGTACGTCGCGCTGCGCCACCGCGCGTGGTGGACGGCGGGCGCGATCGTCGCCGCGATGGTGCTGGAGGCCGTGTCGATCCCGAACCTCGCCGGGTACGAGCACCTGGCCGGCGTCGTCCTGGTCCTGCTGCTCGCCGCGGCCCGGGCGATGGGGCGGGGAGGCGGGGCGGATAGCCTCGCGCGGTGAACGACGACTCCCGGCCCACCACCGCGGACGCCCTGCGGTTCGCCTTCGGCACCCTCACCGTGCTGCCCGTCCGGGTGCGCCGGTGGGACCGGCGCGCGGCCCGCGGCGGCATGCTGGCCGCGCCGCTCGCGGGCGCCGTCGTGGGGCTCGCGGCCGCGGGCTGCGGCGGCCTGCTGTGGGCGCTCGGCGCGGGGCCGCTGCTCGCGGCGGTGGGTACGGTGGCCGTCCCCGCCGTCCTCACCCGGGGGCTGCACCTCGACGGGCTCGCCGACACCGCGGACGGGCTCGGCTCCGGCAAGCCGGCTGACGACGCGCTGCGGATCATGAAGCAGTCCGACGTGGGGCCCTTCGGCGTCGTCGTGCTCGTCCTCGTGCTGCTCGCCCAGGTCGCGGCGGTCGCGCAGTGCTACGGGCACGGGTGGCGGTACGGGTGCGCCGCCGCCGTGGCCGCCGGCGTCACCGCGCGGGCGGCGCTGACCCTCGCGTGCCGCGTGGGCGTCCCGCCGGCCCGCCCCGAGGGCCTCGGCGCGGCGGTCGCCGGCACGATCCCCGTACCCGCCGCCCTCGCCGCCCCCGCGGCCTGCGCGGCCCTCGCCGCCGCCGCGTACACCCCCTTCGGGGGCCTCACCCCCCTGCGCGCCGCCCTCTCCGTCGTCCTCGCCCTCACCACCGCGGAGGCCCTCCTCCACCACTGCGTCCGCCGCTTCGGCGGCGTGACCGGCGACGTCTTCGGCGCCCTCGCCGAATCCGCCCTGACGGTGACCCTGCTCCCCCTCGCCCTGCGCTGAGCCCCTCTCCTGCGGAGGGCGCCACGCGTCCCGGGGCGCGGCGGCCCCGCGGGGCAACCGCTTCAGCCTTCGGCTGGAGTGGCGGGCGAGCGTCTCAGGTTGCGGCTGCGCCACCGGCGAGCATTTTCACTCCGCGTGGGGTATCACCCACGCGAAGCTCTGGGGGAGAACTGCGCGGCCCACCCCCACCGGGGCGCGGGTCGTCACCGGCCCGAAGGGGCAGTCCGGTTTCGTACCGGACCACCGGCCGGTGGCGGGTTACTCGCGCAGTTCTCCCCCAGAGCTTCGCCTGGGCGCGCCCCTGGTGTGCCCCACGCCGCAGCCGCACGCCCCCTCGGCGCCGGGCGGTGGAAAAACGCTCACCGCCCCAGGCAGCGCAACCGATAACCCGCCGCGGAGCGGCGTACGCTCGGCTGGTCGCCCGCGAAATGCCCCGATGGTGCGGCGGATTACCATGCGGAGACGGCCCGGCCGGGCCACCCACCGGCCATCGATGCGGACCTCGACCGAATAGGACCCTACCGACCGTGACAGCTCTGACACTCAGTACCTCCGCCGCCGCAGCGTTGCGCGCGGACGCCGTCGTCGTGGGGGTGAGCAAGGCCGCCAAGGGCGGCCCCGTGCTCGCGCCGGGCGCGGAGTCGGTGGACGCCGCCTTCGGCGGCAAGCTCGGCGCGACCCTGGAGACGCTCGGCGCGACCGGCGCGGAGGGGGAGCTCACGAAGCTCCCCGCGCCGGACGGCGTGAAGGCTCCGGTCGTGGTGGCGGTGGGGCTGGGCGAGCCGCCCGCCGCAGACGAGGGCTTCGACCCCGAGGCGCTGCGCAAGGCCGCCGGCACGGCCGCGCGGGCGCTGGCCGGCGCGAAGAAGGCCGCGTACGCGCTCCCGGCGGACGAGCCGGCGCTGGTGGAGGCGGTGGGGATCGGCGCGCTGCTCGGCGCGTACAAGTTCACCGCCTACCAGGCGGACGCCGGCAAGGCCCCGCTGGGCGAGGTCGCCGTCGTGGGCGCCAAGCCGCGCGACAAGGCGTTCAAGGCCGCGGTGGAGCGCGCGGTCGCGGTGGCCGTGGAGGTGAACCGGGCGCGTGACCTGGTGAACACCCCGCCGAACGACCTGACCCCGAAGGCGTTCGCCGCCGAGGTGCAGGCCGCGGCCAAGGAATTCGGCCTGAAGGTCGAGGTGCTGGACGAGAAGGCGCTGCTCAAGGGCGGCTACGGCGGCATCATGGGCGTCGGCCAGGGCTCGGCGACGCCGCCGCGGCTGGTGCGGGTGGCGTACACGCACCCCAAGGCGAACCGGTCGCTCGCCTTCGTCGGCAAGGGCATCACGTACGACTCGGGCGGCATCTCGCTGAAGCCCCCGGGCCACAACGAGACGATGAAGTGCGACATGAGCGGCGCGGCCGCGGTCTTCGCCGCGGTCGTGGCGAGCGCGAAGCTCGGCCTGCAGGTCAACGTGACCGGCTGGCTGGCGCTGGCCGAGAACATGCCGGGCGGCGGTGCGACACGTCCCGGTGACGTGCTGCGGATGTACGGCGGCAAGACGGTCGAGGTGCTGAACACCGACGCCGAGGGCCGCCTGGTGCTCGCCGACGCGCTGGTGCGGGCCTCGGAGGAGTCGCCGGACGCGATCGTGGACGTTGCGACGCTGACCGGCGCGATGGTGCTGGCGCTGGGCGACGGCCGCTTCGGAATCATGGCGAACGACGACGCCTTCCGTACCGCCGTGCACGGCGCCGCGCTCGCCGAGGGCGAGGACTCGTGGCCGATGCCGCTGCCGCAGGCGCTGCGCAAGACCTTCGACTCCCCCACCGCGGACATCGCCAACATGGGCGTACGCCAGGGCGGCGGGCTGGTCGCGGGGCTGTTCCTGCGCGAGTTCGTCGGCGAGGGCATCACCTGGGCGCACCTGGACATCGCGGGTCCGGCCTTCAACGAGGGCGGGCCGTCCGGCTACACCCCGAAGGGCGGCACCGGTTCGGCCGTACGGACGCTCGTCGCGCTGGCCCGGCGGACCGCGGAGGGCGAGCTGCTCTGAGCGCGCCCCGTCACCTCCCCCGCGCCGCCCGCGCAGGGGGCCGCGGGAGCGGGTTCTGACAAAAGCGGGCAGCAGGTGAGATGTGTCACGCGTACGGCCCCCGACGGCATGTCGGGGGCCGTACCGCGTGTTCCGTCGGGCAGGGCCGGTGCCCCGCGAGGGCGCGAGAAGTGCGAAGATGTTGTCTCGGCACGACAGGGCCCCCCTTTGAGACAAAGCGGCCGAACCAAAGCCGCCGTCCGGTCATGGTGGACCGGCTCCGGCGAACCCATGCATGGAGGACGTGACGTGGCGAACGACGCCAGCACTGTTTACGACCTAGTGATCCTCGGCGGCGGCAGTGGCGGCTACGCGGCCGCTCTGCGTGCCGCGCAGCTGGGACTGGACGTCGCCCTGATCGAGAAGAACAAGCTCGGGGGCACCTGTCTGCACAACGGCTGCATTCCCACCAAGGCGCTGCTGCACGCCGGTGAGATCGCGGACCAGGCTCGCGAGAGCGAGCAGTTCGGTGTGAAGGCCACCTTCGAGGGCATCGACATCGCAGCCGTCCACAAGTACAAGGACGACGTGATCTCGGGCCTGTACAAGGGTCTGCAGGGACTGGTCGCCTCGCGCAAGGTGACCTACGTCGAGGGCGAGGGCCGGCTGTCGTCGCCGACCTCGGTGGATGTGAACGGGCAGCGGATCCAGGGCCGGCACGTGGTGCTGGCGACCGGTTCCGTACCGCGTTCGCTGCCGGGGCTGACGATCGACGGCAACCGGATCATCTCGTCCGACCACGCGCTGACCCTGGACCGCGTGCCGAAGTCGGCGATCGTGCTGGGCGGCGGTGTGATCGGCGTCGAGTTCGCCTCGGCGTGGAAGTCCTTCGGCACCGACGTGACGATCGTCGAGGGCCTGCCGCACCTGGTCCCGGTCGAGGACGAGAACAGCTCGAAGCTGCTGGAGCGGGCCTTCCGCAAGCGCGGGATCAAGTTTAACCTCGGCACCTTCTTCCAGAGTGCCGAGTACACCGCGGACGGCGTGAAGGTGACGCTGGCCGACGGCAAGACCTTCGAGGCCGAGGTCCTGCTGGTGGCCATCGGCCGCGGCCCGGTCTCGCAGAACCTGGGCTACGAGGAGCAGGGCGTCGCGATGGACCGCGGCTACGTCCTGGTCGACGAGTACATGCGGACGAACGTGCCGACGATCTCGGCGGTCGGCGACCTGGTGCCCACGCTCCAGCTCGCGCACGTCGGCTTCGCCGAGGGCATCCTCGTGGCCGAGCGGCTGGCGGGCCTGAAGGCCGTGCCGATCGACTACGACGGTGTGCCGCGCGTGACGTACTGCCACCCCGAGGTCGCCTCCGTCGGCATCACCGAGGCGAAGGCCAAGGAGATCTACGGCGCGGACAAGGTCGTGTCGCTCAAGTACAACCTGGCGGGCAACGGCAAGAGCAAGATCCTCAAGACCTCGGGCGAGATCAAGCTCGTCCAGGTCCGCGACGGTGCCGTGGTGGGCGTCCACATGGTGGGCGACCGGATGGGCGAGCAGGTCGGCGAGGCCCAGCTCATCTACAACTGGGAGGCGCTGCCCGCCGAGGTCGCGCAGCTCATCCACGCGCACCCGACGCAGAACGAGGCCATGGGCGAGGCCCACCTGGCTCTCGCGGGCAAGCCGCTGCACTCGCACGACTGACCCTCACTACACGCCACCCATCCGCACAGATTGCAGAGGAGTAACCGCAACCATGGCGGTTTCCGTAACCCTGCCGGCGCTCGGCGAGAGCGTGACCGAGGGCACCGTCACCCGCTGGCTCAAGGCCGAAGGTGAGCGCGTCGAGGCCGACGAGCCGCTGCTCGAGGTGTCGACCGACAAGGTCGACACCGAGATCCCCTCGCCCGTGTCCGGCGTCCTGGCGTCCATCAAGGTCGCCGAGGACGAGACGGTCGAGGTCGGCGCCGAGCTGGCAGTGATCGACGACGGCAGCGGCGCGCCCGCCGCCGCTCCCGCCCCGGCCGCAGAGCCCGCCCAGCCCGAGCCCGCCGCGCCCACCGCGCCGTCGACCGAGTCCCCCGCCCCGGCCCCGGCCCCGACGGCGCAGGCCGCCGAGGGCAGCTCCGGCGCGTCCGGCACCGACGTGGTGCTGCCCGCGCTCGGCGAGAGCGTGACCGAGGGCACCGTGACCCGCTGGCTGAAGGCCGTCGGCGAGACGGTCGAGGCCGACGAGCCGCTGCTCGAGGTGTCGACGGACAAGGTCGACACCGAGATCCCGTCGCCGGTGTCCGGCACGGTGCTGGAGATCCTGGTCCAGGAGGACGAGACGGCCGAGGTCGGCGCCCGGCTCGCGGTCGTCGGCGCCGCCGGTGCCGCGCCCGCCGCCGCTCCGGCTCCTGCCGCTCCCGCCCCGGCCCCGGCTGCCCCGGCCCCCGCGCCGGCCGCACCGGCTCCGGCTGCTGCCGCGCCCGCCCCGGCTCCGGCTCCGGCTGCTCCGGCTCCCGCCCCGGCTCCGGCCCCCGCGCCGGTGGCCCCGGCTGCCCTGGCCCAGGCCGCTCCCGCGGCCACCGCCCCGGTGGACGAGGGCGCGTACGTGACCCCGCTGGTGCGCAAGCTCGCCGCCGAGAACGGCGTGAGCCTGGGCTCGGTGCGCGGCACGGGCGTCGGCGGCCGGATCCGCAAGCAGGACGTGCTCGCCGCCGCGGAGGCCGCCAAGGCCGCCGCGAGCGCCGCTGCCGCCCCGGCCGCACCCGCCGCCGCGCCGAAGGCCGCCGCGGCGGTCTCGCCGCTGCGCGGCCAGACGGTCAAGATGACCCGGATGCGCAAGGTCATCGGCGACAACATGATGAAGGCCCTGCACTCGCAGGCGCAGCTCACCAGCGTCGTCGAGGTCGACGTCACGCGGCTGATGCGGCTGCGCGGCCAGGCCAAGGAGGCGTTCGCGGCACGCGAGGGCGTCAAGCTCTCCCCGATGCCGTTCTACGTCAAGGCCGCCGCGCAGGCGCTCAAGGCGCACCCGGTGATCAACGCCCGGATCAACGAGGACGAGGGCACGATCACCTACTTCGACAGCGAGAACATCGGCATCGCCGTGGACTCCGAGAAGGGCCTGATGACCCCGGTCATCAAGGGTGCGGGCGACCTCAACATCGCGGGTATCGCCAAGAAGACCGCGGAGCTCGCGGCCAACGTCCGGGCCAGCAAGATCACCCCGGACGACCTGGCGGGCGCGACCTTCACGATCAGCAACACCGGTTCGCGCGGTGCGCTCTTCGACACCGTGATCGTGCCGCCGAACCAGGCCGCCATCCTGGGCATCGGCGCCACCGTCAAGCGCCCGGTGGTCCTGGAGACCCCGGACGGCACGACGATCGGCGTCCGCGACATGACGTACCTGTCGCTGTCCTACGACCACCGGCTGGTGGACGGTGCCGACGCGGCCCGCTACCTGACGGCGGTCAAGGAGATCCTGGAGGCCGGCGAGTTCGAGGTCGAGCTGGGCCTGTAGGCCCCGCGAGGCCTCCGGTCGGACGGCCGCGCCCCCGCCCCGTTTCCCGGGGCGGGGGCGCGGCCGTCTGACATGCGGTCCGGTGGGAGGCAGGGTTGCCTCCGCGTCGTATCGTCTAGAGCACGCCACCGGTGAAGGAGCGCGCCCCATGACCCATGCCGCAGTCCCCCACCTGGTCGTGCACAGCCTCCGCGACCAGATCCGCGAGCACATCCTGGAGGGGATCGTCAGCGGCCGCTGGAAGCCCGGCGAGCGCATCGTGGAGCGCCGGATCGCGACCGAGCTGCAGGTCAGCCAGACGCCGGTACGGGAGGCGCTGCGCGAGCTGGAGACGCTGCGGCTCATCGAGTCCGCGCCGAACAAGGGCGTGCGGGTGCGCAGGCTCACCGCGGCCGAGCTGCGGGAGAGCTACCCGGTGCGCGCGGGCCTCGAACAGGTCGCGGCCGAGCTGGCGGCACCGCGGCTGGCGGCGGACCCGTCGGCTCTGGAGCGGGAGGTCGAGGCGCTGCGGCTGGCGGACGCCGCGCTGGACGGCGAGGCCCAGGCCCGGCACACGGTGGCCTTCCACCACGAGATCGTCCGGGCGACGCACAACAAGGTGCTGCTGCACGCCTGGGAGGCGCTGGGCATCGAGGTGTGGACGACGCTGTCGATCCGCTGGCTGAGCCCCGCGCCGCGGGCGTACGCCGCCGAGCACCAGGAGATCGTGGACGCCTTCACCCGGCGCGACCCGGAGATCTGCGCCCTCATCAAGTCGCATGTGCTGAGCTGCGCTCCGCAGGTATAACCATGCCGTTGGCCGCATAATCCTCCGAGGCGCACGGAGGGTCCCGCGGAATTCGAAGGTGAAGCCCTCGCGGCACGGCGTGCCTCGAAGGTTGGCACCCCGTGCCGACTTTGAATTCGTCCCCTGAGCAGGATTGATCGATCATCGATCGCAGAGGTATCGTCGATTCCCGAGGGCGAGCCCTGTCTGCCGACGAATCCATCGCTCCTCATCACCTCCCTCCGTCCGGAAGGCGGCACCCCATGCCTGACGCCGTTGGCCGTACCCGGCCAGGTCAGCTCGATCAGATCCCGGACCGGGACCCGGAAGAGACCGCGGAATGGCTCGCGTCGTACGACGCGGTCACCCGGGCCGCCGGCCCCCACCGGGGCGCGTACCTGATGCGGCGCGTTCTCGACCACGCCTCGGCCGGCGACACCTCCGGCCCCGGGGGCGGCCCCGTGCTGCCCGCCCTCCTGGAGACGGAGTACGTCAACACCATCCCCACCGCCGCCGAGCCCGCCTACCCGGGCGACGAGGCGCTGGAGTCCCGGATCACCGCCTGGACCAGGTGGAACGCCGCGGCCATGGTCACCCGCGGCAGCAAGCTCGGCCTCGGCGGCCACATCGCCACCTTCGCGTCGGCGGCGTGGCTGTACGAGACGGGCTTCCAGCACTTCTTCCGCGGGAAGGAGGGCGCGGGCTCCGGCGACCAGCTCTACATCCAGGGCCACGCCTCCCCCGGCATCTACGCCCGGGCCTTCCTCGACGGCCGGATCTCCGAGGCGCAGCTGGACCGCTTCCGGCAGGAGGCCGGCGGCGACGGCCTGCCCTCGTACCCGCACCCGCGGCGGCTGCCGTGGCTGTGGGAGTTCCCCACCGTCTCCATGGGCCTCGGCCCGCTGTCCGCGATCTACCAGGCGCGCTTCAACCGCTACCTGGAGCACCGCGGCATCAAGGACACCTCCGACTCGCACGTGTGGGCCTTCCTCGGCGACGGCGAGATGGACGAGCCCGAGTCGACCGCCGCCCTGGCGCTCGCCGGGCGCGAGGGCCTGGACAACCTGACCTTCGTCATCAACTGCAACCTGCAGCGCCTCGACGGCCCGGTCCGCCCCAACTTCAAGATCGTGCAGGAGCTGGAGGCGCAGTTCCGCGCCGCCGGCTGGAACGTCGTGAAGGCCCTGTGGGGCTCGGCGTGGGACGCCGTCATCGCCCAGGACACCGAGGGCGCACTGCTGCGGCGGCTGCGCGAGGTCCCGGACGCGCAGTTCCAGACGTACGCCACGCGCGACGCGGCCTACATCCGCGAGCACTTCTTCGGCGCCGACCCGGCGCTGCGCGCGCTCGGCGGCACGCTGGCCGACGCCAAGCTGCTGGAGCTCTTCCAGACCTCGCGGGCCGGGCACGAGCCGCGCAAGGTCTACGCGGCCTACCGCGCGGCGGTCGAGCACAAGGGCGCCCCGACGGTGATCCTGGCCCAGACCGTCAAGGGTCACACCCTGGGCGCGGGCTTCGAGTCGCGCAACGCCAACCACCAGATGAAGAAGCTCACGCTCGCGCAGTTCCGCACGATGCGCGACCTGCTGGAGCTTCCGATCCCGGACAGCGCGCTGGACGCGGACGTCGTCCCGTACTGGCACCCGGGCGAGGACTCCGCCGAGATGCGCTACCTGCGCGAGCGGCGCGCCGCGCTCGGCGGTCCGGCCCCCGCCCGCCGGGTCACCGCGAAACCGCTGCCGCTGCCGGCCGCGGACAACAAGGCGTACAAGGCGCTGGAGCAGGGCTCGGGCAGCCAGGAGATCGCCACCACGATGGCGTTCGTCCGGCTGGTCAAGGACCTGATGCGGGAGAAGGAGACCGGCCGCCGCTGGGTGCCGGTCGTCCCGGACGAGGCGCGCACCTTCGGCATGGAGTCGCTCTTCCCGTCCGCGGGCCTGTACTCGCCCAAGGGCCAGACGTACGACCCGGTCGACCGCGACCAGCTGCTGTACTACAAGGAGGCGAAGGACGGCCAGATCCTCAACGAGGGGATCACCGAGGCCGGTTCGCTCGCCGACTTCACCGCGGCGGCCACGTCGTACGCCACGCACGGCGAGCCGATGATCCCGTTCTACATCTTCTACTCGATGTTCGGGTTCCAGCGCACCGCCGACCAGTTCTGGGCGCTCGCCGACCAGCTGGGCCGCGGCTTCGTGATCGGCGCGACCGCGGGCCGCACCACGATGACCGGTGAGGGCCTCCAGCACGCCGACGGCCACTCGCACCTGCTCGCCTCGACCAACCCGGCGGCGCTCTCCTACGACCCGGCGTTCGCGTACGAGGTCTCGGTGATCGTCCGCGAGGGCCTGCGGCGCATGTACGGGCCCGACGCCGAGGACGTCTTCTACTACCTGACGGTCTACAACGAGCCGAAGGTGCAGCCCGCGATGCCCGCGGGCGTCGAGGAAGGCATCCTCAAGGGCCTCTACCGCTACCAGGAGGCGGCGGACGCTGCGGCCGGCGCCCCCCGGCTCCAGCTGCTCGCGTCCGGCACGGCGATCCACTGGGCGCTCGACGCGCAGAAGCTGCTCGCCGAGGACTGGGGCGTGGCCGCCGACGTGTGGTCCGCGCCGTCCTGGACGGAGCTGAGGCGCGAGGCCATGGAGTGCGACGCGGCGCGGCTGCGCGGCGAGGAGCGCATCCCGTACGTGACGCGGGCGCTGGAGGGCGCGCCGGGTCCGGTCGTCGCGGTCAGCGACTGGATGCGGGCGGTGCCCGACCAGATCGCGCCGTGGGTCGAGCAGGACTGGACGTCGGTCGGCACGGACGGCTTCGGCCTGTCCGACACCCGCGACGCCGCCCGCCGGCACTTCGGTGTCGACCCGCAGTCGGTGACCGTGCAGGCCCTCGCGGCGCTCGCGCGGCGCGGCGAGATCGAGCCGTCGAAGGTCAAGGAGGCGGCCGAGCGGTACGGCCTCTGAGCCGTCGGTACGGGACCGCGGTCCCGTCGGCAGGGGCAGCGCACCCCGTACCCGCCGCTCGTACGTGGCAAGTTGCCGCCGCCCCGCAGGCTGGCTCCGGGTGACCGGGCCACCCGGCGGGGCGGCGGCGGCCGTTCGTCCCGAATAGGGGTCAAGTGCCCTCCGGCTGGGGGGAATTGGGCACGGTTGATGACCCGCAAGGGATTGCGGGCGCTTACACCTACCCGCTAGCTTGCCCCGGATGCCTGCCAACCCCAGCCCGCTGGCCGCTCCCACGGTGGAGGACCTGCACGCGTGGTACCGCGTGCAGTCGGCCGCGTTCGCGCACGACCGGCCCGGTGAGCCGGTGCCCTCGCACGCCGCGGTCCGCGCCCGGCTGACCACGACGGGCAGCAGCCGCCGCCAGGTGCTGTGGCTGCTGCGCAGCGCGGCGTCCGACCCGGTGGCCACGGCGTCCCTGCGCCTCCCGGCGGGCGAGGACGGCATCGCGGACGTCCTGACGGCGGCGGGTACGGGCGGCTCCGGCGCGGGCGGCTCCGGCGGGGGCGGGCACGTGCCGCGAGCCGACGGGCAGGGCGGGGTGACCGGCGAGATCCGGATGACCGTGCACCCGGCGCACCGCCGGCTCGGCACGGGCTCCCGGCTGCTCGCGACCGTCACCGAGGCCGCGGCCGCCGAGGGGTGCGGCAGCGTCGTCGGCGAGGTCACGTCCGGCACGTCCGGCGAGGGCTTCCTCGCCACCCGCGGCTTCGTCCCCGTCCTGCGCCGCACCTGGCAGCGGCTGCCGCTGGACGACATCCCCGCGCCCGTCGCCGAGCTGCCCGACGTACCGCACCCCGGCTACCGGCTCACCGCCTGGGAGGGCGCGGCCCCCGACACCCTCGCCGACGGCTTCACCGCCGCCCTGCGCACTCTCCCGCCGCTGCCCCCGGAAGCCGGGCTCGCCCCAGGTGCGACCCGCTGGGACCCCGCGCACGTCCACGAGACCGCCGAGCTGGCCGCCCGCCGCGGCGACCGGCTGCTCACCGTCGCCGCGCTGCACGGCACCGGCGACCTCGTCGGCTACGCCACCGTGCTGCTCCCCGGCGACGGCGCGCGGCGCGCCCGCCAGTACGACGCCGCGGTCGTCCCCGACCACCGCGGCCACGGCCTCGCCCTGTGGATGACCGCCGAGCTGCTCCGCAGGCTCGCCGCCGCGCAGCCCGGCCTGACCGAGCTGTACACCGCCGTCCCGGACGACAACCGCCACCTGCTGACCGTCAACGCGACGCTGGGCTTCCGGCCGCTGCGCCGCACCGTCCGCTACCGGCTGCGGCTGCGGCGCCGCTGAGCGGTCCTTTCCCGCCGTGGCGGCCGGTCGGCGGCGGGGTCGGCCGCCGGGCGCGGGGGCGCGTCCGCGCGCCGCACCGCGCGCCGGTGTGCGTAACGACACGGACGCGTCCGGCGGAGATCGCGTGCATGCGCCCGCGGCAACCGGGAAGCTGGACCGGTGATGGACGAGACGGAGTTCTGGGAGATCGTCGACAGCACGCGCGACGCGGCGGGCGGCGATCCGGACGAGCATGCGGATCTGCTCGTCGAGCGCCTCACCCGGCTCGACCCCGAGGCGGTGCTCGACTTCGCCCGCCATTTCGAGACCCGCTTCATGCGGGCCTTCCGCTGGGACCTGTGGGCCGCCGCCGACATCATGCTCGGCGGCGCCGACGAGGAGTCCTTCGACTACTTCCGCTGCTGGCTCATCGCCCAGGGCCGGCACGTCTTCGAGGGCGCCCTGGCGGCGCCGGACGACCTCGCCGAGCTGGTCCCAGGCTTCGACCCCGACGCGGACGGCGACGCGGAGGACGTCGGCTACGCCGCCGACGAGGCGTACGAGCGCCTCACCGCGCTCCCCCTCCCCGATCTGGGCCTCCCGGCCCGGGAGACGCCCGAGGGCGAGGACCTCGACTTCGACGACTCCGCGGCGATGGCAGCGAAGCTGCCGCGTCTGTGGGACGCGTTCGCCTGAGCGTGCCGCGGCGCGGGGCGGCGCGCGAGTTCGCGGGGGCGCGGCGGGGGTCGCGCCCCGCGGCGCGGGGCACACCCGGGGCGCGGGTCGCCACCGGCCCGAAGGGGCGGTTCGGTCCTCCCCCGGAGCTTCGCCTGGGAGGTACCCCCGGGACCACCGGCCTGTGGGGGCTGGTCGCGCAGTTCTCCCCCGGAGCTTCCCCTGGGAGGTACCCCCACGCGCCCCTGAAAACGCTCACCGCCCTGCGCCGCAGGAAGGCGTGCCCGGCGGCGCACGTGCACGCGCACCCGTGACGCCTGCCCGGCGGCGTGAAGGCGGCCCCCGGGGGAGGATGAGGGCATGCGAATTGCCGTCACAGGTGCGTCGGGGCTCATCGGGAGTGCGCTGGGGGCGGAGTTGGCCCGCGGCGGGCATGACGTCGTGCGGCTGGTCCGGCGGGAGCCGGCGGGGGCGGACGAGGTGCGGTGGGACCCGGTGGCGGGGCGGCTCGACCCCCGGGACCTGGCGGGCTGCGAGGCCGTCGTCCACCTCGCGGGCGCGGGCGTCGGCGACCGGCGGTGGACGGCGGCCCGCAAGGAGGTGCTGTACGACAGCCGGGTCCGCGGCACGCGGACGCTCGCCGCGGCGCTCGCGGCGATGGACGTACCGCCCCGCGTGCTGGTGTGCGGCTCCGCGATCGGCTACTACGGCGACACCGGCGACCGCCCCGTCGACGAGTCCGCCCCGCCGGGCACGGGCTTCCTCGCGGAGCTGGTCCGCGACTGGGAGGCCGCGGCGCAGCCGGCCGCGGCGGCGGGGATCCGTACCGCGTTCGCCCGTACGGGCCTGGTCGTGGCGCGGGAGGGCGGCGCGTGGGGGCGGCTCTTCCCGATCTTCAAGGCGGGCCTGGGCGGCAGGCTCGGCAACGGCCGACAGTTCTGGAGCTTCATCTCGCTGCGGGACGAGCTCGCGGCGCTGCGGCACATCCTCGACACGCCCGCCCTGACCGGCCCGGTCAACCTGACCGCGCCGGAGCCGCTGACGAACCGAGAGGTCACCGCGGCGATGGGCCGCGTGCTGCGCCGCCCGACGCTCGCGGCCGTACCGGCGCCCGTGCTGCGCGCGGCGCTCGGCGAGTTCGCCGGGGACGTGCTGGGCAGCCAGCGGGTGCGGCCCGCGCGGCTGCTGGAGAGCGGGTTCACCTTCGCGCACCCGGGTATCGACGAAGCGATCCGGGCGGCGTTGCGTACCGGATAAGGCCGGATCGGGCCGGTTGCGCCCGCATCAAGGACCTTTGATGGGGGCATGACCCCTACCAGCGCTCTGCGCCGCGCGCGCCCCACCGACCGAGCCGCACCGGTCGTGCGCCCCGCGCCGGGCGTCACACGAGCGGGGAGTCGGCCCGAACCTCGGGGAGGGACATCGTGCTGTCAGCACGCGGTAAGACCACAGCACCTGTGGACGTCATGGTGATCGGAGCGGGCCTCGCGGGCCTGTCCGCAGCGCACCACCTGCTGGACGCCGGCCTGACGGTCGGCGTGCTGGAGGCCGCGGAGCGGGTCGGCGGCCGGATGGCCACCGACACCGTCGACGGCTTCCGGCTGGACCGCAGGCCCCAACTGCTCAACACCTCCTACCCGGAGTTCCACCGGGTGCCGCGACTGCGGGGGCTGCAGCTCGCCCCGCTGGCGCCCGGCGCGCTCGTACGCTCCGGGGGGCGCGGCTACCGGGTCGGCGACCCGCGCGGCATACGGGCGGCGGGCCTCGGCTCCGCGCTGGACCGCGCCCGGCTCGCCGCGACCCTCGGGCGGCTCGCGGGAGCGCCCGACGGGCGGCTCGCCGCGCGTCCCGAGACGTCCGCGGCGCAGGCGCTCGCCCGGCGCGGTTTCGCGCCGCGCAGCGTCGAGGGCTTCCTGCGGCCGCTGCTGGCCGCGCTGCTGTGCGACCCCGAGCTGCAGACGTCCAGCCGGGTGGCCGACCTGGTGCTGCGCGGTTTCGCGCGGGGCCGTACGTGCGTACCGGCCGGTGGCGCGGCGAGCCTGCCCGAACGGCTCGCGGCCGCGCTGCCGCCGGGGACGCTACGTCTGGGTACGCGGGCGGACCGGGTCGCGGTGCACAGTGTGCGCACCGCGGACGGCACGGAGCTGCCCTGCCGGGCGGTGCTCGTGGCGACGGGTGCGCGGGCCGCGGCGGAGCTGCTGCCGGGGCTGCGGGTGCCCGGCTTCCACCAGGTGACGGTCTACCACCACGCCGCGCCCGTGGCACCGTTGCGGGAGCCGGTGCTCGTCCTTGACGCGGACCGGCTCGGGCCCGTCTCGCACTCGCTGCCCGCCTCCGCGATCGACCCCACCCGCGCCCCCGCCGGGCGCTCCCTCGTCACCTCGGTCGTCCTCGGCCCGCCGCCGGACGGCGACTCCGACAAGTCCGTGCGGGCGCATCTCGCGGAGCTGTACGACACGCCGACGGACGAGTGGGAGCTGCTCGGCTTCCACACCGACCCCGAGGCGGTCGCGGCTATGCCGCCCCCGCACGACCTCCACCGCCCCGTCCGCCTGCTCCACGGCCTCTACGTCTGCGGCTCCCATCGCACGTCCAGCACGTTGCAGGGCGCGCTGATCTCCGCGCGCCGCGCCGCTTCCACGGTGGTCCGTGACACCCTCCCGTCCCCGTCCCCCCACCAGGCCGCCGCCTGACCCCGCCCCCACGGGGGGCTCGCGCTGCCGCGCGGGGGCTTGCGCTGCCACGCGGGGCGCGGGTCGTCACCGGCCCGAAGGGGCAGTCCGGTCTCGTACCGGACCACCGGCCGGTGGCAGGTTGCTCGCGCAGTTCCCCGCGCCCCTGATGTACCCGGCGCGGGCAGGCGCAGCCTCAACAACGAGTCCCCCGCGGCAGAACACGGCTGCGGCTACGCCGCCGGGCATGAACTGCCCCGCCGGGTGAGCGTTTTCAGGGGCGCGGGGAACGGCGCGGCCCACCCCCACCGGGGCGCGGGCCGCCACCCACCCAAAGGGGCAGTCCGGTCTCGTACCGGACCACCGGCCGGTGGCAGGTTGCTCGCGCAGCCCCTGATCGTCGCCCGGCGCGGCAGACGCAGCCTCAACAACGAGTCCCCCGCGGCAGAACACGGCTGCGGCTACGCCGCCGGGCATGAACTGCCCCGCCGGGTCAGCGTTTTCAGGGGCGCGGGGAACTGCGCGACCCACCCCCACCGGGGCGCGGGCCGCCACCCACCCAAAGGGGCAGTCCGGTCTCGTACCGGACCACCGGCCGGTGGCAGGTAGCTCGCGCAGCCCCTGATCGTCGCCCGGCGCGGCAGACGCAGCCCCGGGATTGTCGCCCGGCGGCGGCAGGCGCAACCCCCGGGCGGTAGCGCGAGCGCTTCCGGGGCGGGGTCAGAGGGGGAGGCCCGCGGGGGAGGTGCGGGTGAAGAAGGCGCGGGCGGCGGAGGTGTCGCGGTAGGGATCGAGCCGCCGCGCGAAGTCCCGCGCGTAATCCGCCGCGCGAGCGGACCGCATGTCCGCCGCCCCGCGGACCACCTCCGCCCCGAGCGCGCACGCCGCGTCCACCTCGCCGAGGGCGAGCCGCGCGGAGGCGAGGACGGCACGGCAGAAGAGCCGGCTGCGCGCGTAGCCGGCGGCGCGCAGCTGGAGCGAGCGCTCGGCCTGCGCGACCGCGGCCCGGTACTGCCCGAGGTCGCGGTGGCAGTGCCCGAACTCGTCCGCGAGCTGCGCCTCGTCGAAGAAGCGCGCCCACGCGGGCAGCTCGTCGCCGGGCCGGGCGGCGGCGTACGCGCGCTCCGCGCGGGCGAGCGCGGCGGTGCACGCGCGGGTCTCGCCGAGCACGCCGTGCCCGCGCGCCTCCGCCGCGTGCAGCAGCGCCCGTACGGCGGGCGGCGCCGTCGTCCCGACCCCCTGCTGCGCGACCCGCGCGAGCTGCACCGCCTCCCGCCCGTGCCCGAGGTAGACCGCCTGGCGGCTCATCGTGACGAGGACGTACCCGCCGTGGACGCGGTCCCCCGCGGCCTGGGTGAGGCGCAGCGCCTGGACGAAGTAGCGCTGCGCGAGGCCGTGCGCCCCGATGTCGTAGGAGGTCCACCCGGCGAGCCGGGTGAGGTCGGCGACGGCGCCGAAGAGCCGGCGCCCCTGCGTCTCCCCGTAGGTGCCGCGCAGCATGGGCTCGGCCTCGTGCTCGAGGTAGCGGACGAGGGCCTGGCGGGCGTGGCCGCCGCCGTACGCGTGGTCCAGGGCGCGGAAGAGGTCGCCGACGGCGCGCAGCGCCGCGATGTCCCCCGCCCCGACGCGGCCCGCGGCGGTGGGCGGGACGCCGCGGGCGTCCTGCCCGGCCCCGCGCTGCGTGCCGCGGCTCTGCGCGGGCACCCGCACGCCGCTCTGGCCGTACGCGGCGGCGGGCCCGCGCACCGCGGCGCCGTAAGCCCCGCCCGGGACGCGTACGGCCGTGGCCGTGCCGGGCGGCGGGGTGCGCGGGGCGGCGACGGCGGTGCGCGGCGGCGGGAGGGGGGCGGACAGGCGGCTCACGGAGTCGTCGGCGGCGCCGATGAGCCAGTCGCGGCTGGGGACGACGAGGCCCGCAGGGGAGAAGGCGATCTTGCGCAGTTCGGCCTGGTTGCCGGTGTCCTTGCGCCACAGGCCGCTCACGATGTCGATGGCCTCGGCCGCGCCGGCTGCGTATTCGAGCCCGGCGTAGACGGGCGCGCACGCGTCGAGCCCGAGGTCCTGCGCGGACAGCCGGCGGCCGAGGCGCTGCGTGAAGACCTCGGCGATGAGCGCGGGCGTGGTGCCGCGCGGCTGCTGGCCGCGCAGCCAGCGCGTCACGGAGGTCTTGTCGTAGCGCAGGTCGAGGCCGTGCTCCTGGCCGAGCCGGTCGACCCGGCGGGCGAGTCCGGCGTGCGAGAAGCCGGCCTCGGCGATGAGCGCGGCCAGCCGGGCGTTGCGGTGCTGGGTGCGCCCGCTCCGGCCCGTACCGCCGGGTGCGGCGGCGACGGTCTGCGGGGCCTGGCCCGTTGCCAGGTCCGGGTCGGCTTCCAGGTCCGCGTCCATCGCCGCTTCGTCCTCCTCGTCCGGTGCGAACTGCGCGGGTGGGGGGTGGTGGCCGGCGGCGGTCGGGCGTCCGGGCCCGGGGGCCGGGACGACGGAGGGTCCGTTCGGGGTGCGCGGCGTGACACGGTCGGCCATCGGCGGTACGGCCCTCTTCCTCTGCGGCAACGTCGGATCGGCGCGAATGTAACGGTCTGCGCCGTCCGCCTCGCCACAAGAGCCCCGTATTCGTCCGATTGAGCGACAACGGTCCACATTGCCGGGTAAGCCGGCTGCGCCGATGGCGGCCACCGTGGTATGGGTCACGCCGTTTCGCGCCGGGCGGGGCCGCCCCGCGCAGGGTTGCTCCGCCTGGCCGCCGTACAGTTGACGGGGCGCCTCACGACAACCCGCGTCGGCCGCGCCGCGCACCGCAGAGGAGTCGCCGTGAGTGAGCTGAAGTTCGTTCACCTGGGTTTCGGACCCGACGCCGTGGAGTACCAGGAGGCGTGGCAGCAGCAGCGCACCGTGCACGCCGCGCGCTTCGCCGACGAGATCCCGGACACCTGCCTGCTGCTGGAGCACCCGCCGGTCTACACCGCGGGGCGGCGCACCGAGGACAGCGAGCGTCCGCTGGACGGCACCCCGGTGGTGGACGTCGACCGCGGCGGCAAGATCACCTGGCACGGCCCGGGCCAGCTCGTGGGCTACCCGATCCTGAAGCTGCCGCGCCCGGTCGACGTCGTGGCGCACGTCCGCCGTATCGAGGAGGCCCTCATCCGCGTGGCCGCCGACTTCGGCGTCGAGACCTCCCGGGTGGAGGGGCGCTCGGGGGTGTGGGTGCTGGGCGACCCGGTGGAGCAGCGCAGGCGAGATGCAGCGCAGGTTGCGGGTTCCGACCGAGGAACGAGGGAGGGACACGCGGCCGGAGCAGAGTCGAGCCGGAGCGCGACCACAGGCGTGGAGCAGCGGCCGAGCGGGCTGACCCTGGACTTCGACCCGCGGCTGACGGACGACGAGTTCGACCCGCGGCTCAACGGCCCGGAGTACGCACCCTCCAACGCCGGCCAGCGGCGCGAGGACCGCAAGCTCGCGGCGATCGGCATCCGCGTGGCCAAGGGCGTGACCATGCACGGCTTCGCCTTCAACTGCAACCCCGACACCACCTGGTACGACCGCATCGTGCCGTGCGGCATCCGGGACGCGGGCGTCACCTCGCTGGCGGAGGAGCTGGGGCGGGACGTCACCGTCGCCGAGGTGCTGCCGGTCGTCGAGAAGCACCTCGCCGACGTCCTGGCCACGGCCGTCCCGCTGCCCCGCGTCATCGACACGCCTTCCAGGAATTCCGCGGCGTAAGCTGGCGTTCACCGAAGAATCAAAGCCTCAGGCACAATCTCAGCTTTAGGGAGCCGGTCGTGTCCGCAGTCTCACCCGACGGACGCAAGATGCTGCGCCTGGAGGTCCGCAACAGCGAGACCCCCATCGAGCGCAAGCCCGAGTGGATCAAGACGCGGGCGAAGATGGGCCCCGAGTACACGCAGATGCAGTCGCTCGTGAAGCGCGAGGGCCTGCACACGGTGTGCCAGGAAGCAGGCTGTCCCAACATCTACGAATGCTGGGAGGACCGCGAGGCGACGTTCCTGATCGGCGGCGACCAGTGCACCCGGCGCTGCGACTTCTGCCAGATCGACACCGGCAAGCCGCAGGCGCTGGACCGCGACGAGCCGCGCCGCGTCGGCGAGTCCGTCGTCACGATGGACCTGAACTACGCCACGATCACCGGCGTCGCGCGCGACGACCTGGAGGACGGCGGCGCCTGGCTGTACGCCGAGACGGTGCGGCAGATCCACGCCATGACCGCCGGGCGGGCCGCCGGACGGACCAAGGTCGAGCTGCTCGTCCCGGACTTCAACGCGGTGCCCGAGCAGCTCGCCGAGGTCTTCGGATCGCGCCCCGAGGTGCTGGCGCACAACGTCGAGACGGTGCCGCGCATCTTCCGCCGCATCCGCCCAGGCTTCCGCTACGAGCGCTCCCTGGACGTCCTCACCCGGGCGCGCGAGGCGGGCCTGGTGACCAAGTCCAACCTGATCCTGGGCATGGGCGAGGAGCGCGCCGAGGTCAGCCAGGCGCTGCAGGACCTGCACGACGCGGGCTGCGAGCTCATCACCATCACGCAGTACCTGCGGCCCTCGGTGCGGCACCACCCGGTGGAGCGCTGGGTCAAGCCCGCGGAGTTCGTGGAGCTGAAGGAGGAGGCCGAGGAGATCGGCTTCGCCGGCGTGATGTCCGGGCCGCTGGTCCGCTCGTCCTACCGCGCCGGGCGCCTCTTCCAGCAGGCCGTCGACCGCCGCGCGCAGCTGGGCGCGCTGCCCGGCGCGGTGCACGCGGGCTGAGCCGTACCGGCCCCGCGGGGGCCGGCGTGTGAATCCCCTCACCCGGCCCTGCCCGGCTGCCGGAAGAGTGACCTGGCGGGGCGGGGTGCGGGCGGGGGCGCGGCTTTCATGTGAGATTGACCGGGTGGTCACCGGCTGGTAACACGTTGTCGCGAGCCTGGTTCTCACGGCCGGGGCGGCAGACGCGCCCGCACCGCCCCGCACCACGCACGACACTGCGCACTCCGGTTCGTCTCGTTGCTCCTGAGGGGGACGCCATGCCGTCCGAGTCGGTCCATGCACGTCCGTATCTGCACCTGCCCACGCATACGCCGGTCGCCGGCGCGCTGCGTGCTGTCGAATCGTTTCTGCTGCGCGGTGGCCAGCAGACCGCCCGGCGTAACGCCTGGGCGTCCGTCGTCGCCGACCGGCAGCGCGCCAGGGACCGCCGGGAGGCCGAGCACGAGATGGCGGCCCTGGCCACGGCCACCGTCCCCGATCCGGCGGCGCCCCTGACGACGGCCGCGCGCGAGGACGCCGTACGCGACTGAAGCGGGTCCCGCGCAGCAGGCGGTCGCCGTGACGGCTGAGCCGGCGGCCACGTATCCTTTGCCCCATGGCGAGGAAGACATCCGAGAACCCTGGGCGACTGGCACAGATCGCTCAGACATACAAGATGACCCGGCAGGCCGACCCCAAGGTCGGGCTGATCGTGGCGGCTGTGGGAATCGTCACCTTCGGTGTCATCCTCGCACTCGGATTCCTGATCGATCATCCGATCTGGGCCGGGATCCTGGGACTCCTGCTGGCCTTCCTCGCGATGGCGGTGATCTTCGGCCGCCGTGCCGAGAAGGCCGCCTTCGGCCAACTGGAGGGCAAGCCCGGCGCGGCCGCGGCAGTACTCCAGAACGTGGGCCGCGGCTGGACCGTGACACCGGCGGTGGCGATGAACAAGAGCCAGGACGTGGTGCACCGGGCGGTCGGCAAGGCCGGTGTGGTGCTCATCGGCGAGGGCAACCCGAACCGGGTCAAGGGCCTGCTGGCCAACGAGAAGAAGAAAGTCTCCCGGATCGTCTACGACGTGCCGGTGCACGACTACATCGTGGGCACGGCGGAGGGCGAGCTGTCCCTCAAGAAGCTGCGGACGACGCTGCTGCGCCTCCCCCGCACCCTGACCGGCCCGCAGACCACCCAGGTCAACGACCGGCTGCGCGCGCTGGGCGACCCGATGTCCAAGCTCCCGATCCCGAAGGGTCCGCTGCCGAGGGGCATGCGGATGCCCAAGGGCCGCTGATCTCTCCCTCACCTGACCAGGAAAGGGCGCTCCCGTCGCGGGGGCGCCCTTTCGGCTGTCACGGCGTTCGGGTTCCGACCGTTCCGGACCGTTTCCGGACCGTTCCGGATCCTCCGCAGTTCGGGAGCGGCGGCTCAGACCCGGATCTGGACGGTCTTGACGGCCTTGTCGTGCAGGCCGCGGGTGTCGCGGTCGAAGACGACGGCCGGGACGACGAGCAGCACCAGTACGGCGCGCAGGAGGGCACCCAGCAGGGTGAGGCGCGTGCCGTCGACCTGCACGACCCGCGTGCGCATGATCAGCTTGCCGGGGGTCGCGCCGACCAGCCCGAGACCGATCGTGCTCACCGCGCCGAACACGAGGAGCGCCCAGTTGCTCGCCAGATGTACGTCACGGTGCGCAAGCAGACCGTATGCGATCAGCACGCTGAGGAACCAGTCGATGAACAGCGCGGCGATGCGCCGGCCGACCGACGCGATGGAGCCGGGTCCGCTCTCCGGGAGCCCGAGCCGCTCACCGCGGTACCCGAACTCCACGCCCATCTTCTCGGCTGCCGCACGGGGCCCCGAGAGCCACGATCCGATGACTTCCCTGTTGTCCACCCGACCACGGTAACCCCCGGACGGCCCAGCGCCGCGCGCCGGGGACCAGGCGCGTCACCACCCGGTTAACATCCGCGAAACAAATGGGTCATGCTGGAGAAATGCCAGGTCTTTATGGTCATGGCAGTGTGGGCCGCCGCAGTGGCCGCACCTCGATCGCCACCCCCGGCCGGCCGGCCGGGCCTAGGAGGAGTGGGATGTTCCAGAACGCCGACGACGTCAACAAGTTCATCTCGGACGAGGGCGTCAAGTTCGTCGACGTCCGGTTCTGCGACCTGCCAGGTGTCATGCAGCACTTCACGGTCCCGGCATCGGCGTTCGACCCGGCCGAGGAACTGGCCTTCGACGGCTCGTCCATCCGGGGCTTCCAGGCGATCCACGAGTCGGACATGGCGCTGCGCGCCGACCTGTCCACGGCGCGTGTCGACCCCTTCCGCCGTGACAAGACGCTCAACATCAACTTCTTCATCCACGACCCGATCACCGGCGAGCAGTACAGCCGCGACCCGCGGAACGTGGCGAAGAAGGCCGAGGCCTACCTCGCGTCGACCGGCATCGCCGACACCGCGTACTTCGGCCCGGAGGCGGAGTTCTACGTCTTCGACAGCGTCCGCTTCCAGACGTCGTCGAACGAGTCCTTCTACCACATCGACTCCGAGGCCGGCGCCTGGAACACCGGCGCGCTGGAGAACAACCGCGGTTACAAGGTCCGCTACAAGGGCGGCTACTTCCCGACCCCGCCGGTCGACCACTTCGCCGACCTGCGCGCCGAGATCAGCCTGGAGCTGGAGAAGTCCGGCCTGCAGGTCGAGCGCCAGCACCACGAGGTCGGCACCGCGGGCCAGGCGGAGATCAACTACAAGTTCAACACGCTGCTGGCCGCGGCCGACGACCTGATGCTCTTCAAGTACATCGTGAAGAACGTCGCCTGGCGCAACGGCAAGACCGCGACCTTCATGCCCAAGCCGATCTTCGGTGACAACGGCTCCGGTATGCACGTCCACCAGTCGCTGTGGCAGGGCGGCACCCCGCTCTTCTACGACGAGCAGGGCTACGCGGGCCTGTCCGACACCGCCCGCTTCTACATCGGCGGCATCCTCAAGCACGCCCCGTCGCTGCTGGCCTTCACCAACCCGACGGTGAACTCCTACCACCGCCTGGTCCCCGGCTTCGAGGCCCCGGTCAACCTGGTCTACTCGCAGCGCAACCGCTCGGCGGCGATGCGTATCCCGATCACCGGCTCGAACCCGAAGGCCAAGCGCGTCGAGTTCCGTGCCCCCGACCCGTCCTCCAACCCCTACCTGGCCTTCTCCGCCCTCCTCCTGGCGGGCCTGGACGGCGTCAAGAACAAGATCGAGCCGGCCGAGCCGATCGACAAGGACCTCTACGAGCTGGCCCCCGAGGAGCACGCCGGCGTCCCCCAGGTCCCCACCTCCCTCCCCGCGGTCCTCACCGCCCTGGAGGAGGACAACGAGTACCTCCAGGCCGGCGGCGTCTTCACCGCCGACCTGATCGAGACCTGGATCGACTTCAAGCGCACCCACGAAATCGCCCCGATCCAGCTCCGCCCGCACCCGCACGAGTTCGAGCTCTACTTCGACCTGTAAATCCGGGTCCTTGACCCCCCTGTCCGGGGGGTCACAACAGAGCCTCTGAGCTGCGAATACGCCGCTCAGAGGCTCTCGTCGTCGCTCGCCCGTCCTCACCCTCAGGTGAATGGATGTGAAATGACGGGCTTGCAAGCTGACCGGGCATCAGCCGAGGAGGCAGGGCCGGTCGCCGTCACGTGGGGTGCCACAACCAGCCCTGTCCCTGGTTCCGCCAGTGGCCGGCCGGCGGCAGGTGGTCTAGCCGGTGACGTACGTCGGGTAGTACGTCACCGCCTTGCCGCAGTAGGTGGGGGCCTTGATCTGGCTGTTCACCGGGGAGCGGCAGATCTGGATCACCAGCGTCTCGCTGACCACGCTGCCGCTCCGGACGTCGATACCGCCCCTGAGGGGGAAGCCGAATCCGACCACGCCGTTGTCGACCTGCTCATGGGCGGTGGTCACCGCGTTCGCTCCGTCATAGATCGTGAAGCTCGCGTCCGATTCGTACCCGTCCTCGGCGCACGCGAAGGAGCCGCTGGAGGCGGACTCGGGCTGGTCGCTGAGCGTGCCGTTCACGTACACCACAGCGTGCCAGGACTGGTCGACGACCCAGCTGAGGGTGCCCTGCGTGAGGCCGTGCGGGCAGGCGTCGGCGGACTGGGCCGAGAACGCCTGGGACGGCGAGGCGTCCGCGCTTGCCGTGGTGGGCACAGCGAGTACGCCCGCGAGCAGGCCGGTCCCTAAGGCGAGGGATCCACGGGTGAGCGATGTCGTGCACTTCATCTGACATCCCTTCGGGGATGGGCGGCGCCAGGGTGAGAACGAAGCGGGTACCCGCGCCGCCGTGGGGGGAATGAGTGACGCACACCACGCTATCGGCGACACCGCCGGCCCCGACAGCCCTCGCCGCGTCCGAACCGGCCCCGCGGCCGGCGCCGGCGGGACGGGATCGCCATGCCCGCCGAAGGGGAAACCGGCTGCTCATCGCATCCGTGCAGGCCCGCCGGTCCGCACGCCTCTCGCGGGCTTCCACCCACGATGTCCCCATCCGGACCCGCGGCAGCGAAGCCGCTCCCGCGGGCCGCCGAGGGGGACCCCCATCGCCTGCCGGGCTACATCGGTGGCACTCGGTGATGCCCCGCAGCGAGCACGGCGACGTGCATCCCGTCGGCCTGCGGGACGCGGTGCTGCCCGGCTCCGTCAGACGTCGGGGACCAGGCGGCGGGCGTCGCCGGAGTCGGGTTCGAGCGGAGGGTCGTCGTCGAACCACGGGGTGACGATGTCGGGCGGGACGCGGCGGAAGGCGGTACCGGGCTCCTTGAAGACCCGCAGCGGTGGGCCCGCGTACCAGGTGTAGGACTGGTGGATCAGGATCGGGTTCAGGAGGTCACGGACCGCGGCGAGGGTGGCGTCGGAGGTGTGGAGGGTGGGCTCCTCACCACCCACCACCGCCCCCGGCGGAAGGTCACCGCGCGGCACGGGCTGGTAGCGCAGGCCGAGTTCGGCGCAGCGCGCGGCCACCTGTGCCGCGCCGCCGAGGGCGTCGAGGTGCGTGGCGGTCAGGAAGTTGCGGGGGAAGTAGCCGCGGGGATGGGTACGGGCCTGGGTGGCGCCGTCCGGAATGGCGAAGTACGTCTCGTAGGGAGTGCCGTGCGGGACCGGGACGTCGTAGCTGACGGCACCCCAGACCGTAAGCGGCAACCGCCCAGCCGAGTCGAGGAGTTCTTCCCACAGCGCGTCGATGTCCTGGTGCCTGTCCTCGGTCTGCTGTGCGGGCCCGGTGTGCAGACCCAGTTCCCAGGTCGGCCTGCCGAAGACGGGCTGGAGGATCAGCACCGCACTCGGTTCGGTTTCCTCGGCGTCGCGACGCATTGAGGCGAGTGACCAGCGCAGGAAGACGTTCGATGTGCGTCCGTCCGCGAGGCGGGCCAGTGCCTCGTCCTCCCCTTCCGGACCGGCGGGCAGGCGTTCGAAAGTCTCCGCAAAGCCCGTTTGCGCCCCGTCCGCACTGGCAGCTGGGTCGAGGCCTCCCACTCCCCCGTGCACCTGCTCGATGATCCGTCGCGTCCATTGTGCGACGTCGGCGCTGTCACCCTCGGCCACAAGGCGCAGTTTCAGTACGTGCGGGACGTCGGTCCGGCGGCCGAGGAGTCGCTGGCGGGCCTGCCACCAGGCCGTGCCGTCGCCTTCGCGTCGCAGCATTCCTTCTCCGTTTCGGATCTCAGGCCGCGAGCCCGAAGCCGTCTTGGGTCCCGGCAACGATACGCGGCAGACTCCACGGCAGCAGCTCGCCTTCGAACGGGGCGAGCGGTCCCTCGGTCACCGACGTACCTGTGACGAGTTCCAGACCGAGTGCAGGCACGAGGGGCACGGTGAGCGCCGCGAGGCTCTGCCAGAGGTAGGCCTTTCGGCCGAGGACGTTGAGCTGCTCCATGAGCGGATCGACCTGGGAGTTGGCGGCAGTCTGCGCCGCCAGGTAGAGGCAACTGCTCAGTGAGGCGTTCAACGGGCTGATCACACCCCATGCCATTGGCGACCTCGGTGAACGTCTCAAGGTCCATACCGAGGTTGGAAGCCGCAAGTTGGACGGACGCGAGCTCCCGCTCGAACTCCTTGGAGCGGTCCTTCTCCTTCTTGAGTTTGAAGGAGGAGTAGTAGATCAGTCCCTGCAGACTCTCGATGTTCGGGTCCGGATGCGTGTAGTTACGGCCGTACGTGTCCCAGTCGGCGGGCTGGAAGACGGTGACCAGTTGCCCGGTATGCGGATTGATTTCGGAGTTCGGGACCAGGACGCCGTCATCTCCCGCGTGGGCGTTGATCCCGGTGTTACGGAGCCCCTCGATGTATCCACGGAGCTGCAGCATGGTGCTGGCAGAATTCCCGTAGGTGGTTCCGATCTCAATTGCCTGAGTCGCGGGCTTCATCTCGTAGAGCCACCAGCCGGTGCCCGTTCCTTCCGGAGCCATGGGCATGTTCTGGATGCCGAGGTCGGGCTTACCGACGCCGCCTGCCGGGCCCGCGTCGGGGATCGCCCATTGGCCGGCACGGGGCCCGTAGTTACGGTTGACGTCCGCGTAGACGTTGTTGACGCCGTATCGTGCGGCGAACTGTTCCCACGCCATCTGGACTGCGAAATCGTGGTTGCGGCGTCCTGCGCGGCCGCCCGCAGGAGTCGGGCCTCCGGCGGCAGGCTCCAGGTCCGCAGGCCCCGACGATCTGAGTCAGTCGAAGAGGGCGACGAGTCCGTTCACCCAGATCGCGAAGAACGCGAGGACCGCCACCAGGCATCCTGCCCCTGCGAGGAAGTCGGCGAAGGCGCTCCACCTGCTGTCCGCCTTCTCGCCGGACGGCACCGTGTCCCAGTCGACGGGGCGTCCCATGGCATCGGAGCACGCTGCCCGCACCGATGCCAGTTGCTCTCCGGCGAAGGTGGTTCGGGCAAGCGACTCCGGGCCCTGCCAGGCAAGTGCCCGCATTCGCTGCGGAGCCGTGCGGTATCTCGCTTCGAACGCGGTGGTCTCCTGTGCGTCCCGGTCCTGTTCGAGGTACATCCAGCGGCCTGCTTCCGCAGGGTCTCCGTACAGGCGGTACACCTCGGCCAAGCGCCGGCGAAGCATCAGGTCGTTGGGAAAGGACGACACCAGCCCGCGCAGGCGCTGGCGCGCGACGGGGACCCGGCCGGCGGCCAGGTCTGCATCGACCCGGGCAAGGGTGTCTGTCAAAGGCATGAACGCATGATCGGGTACCGCAGTGGCCACCGTCGACCCGGTTTGTCGCTCAGCAGCGGCTCGCCCCCGACGGCATCGGGGCGAGCTCTGCCGAGACGGGCCACCAGCGGTTACGGGACAGCGGCGAGAGCGGTTGGGGGCGGATTGGACACGCGCCGGGCCGACGGTCGCGGCAACGCCAGGACGGCGGTGCGGCACCGCCGCCACGGCTCCGGTCCGGGGCAGGATGGGTTCATGGAAAGGGCAGGACGGGCTGCGCTCGTGGTCATCGACGTGATCAACACCTACGACCACCCGGACGCCGATCTGCTGGTCGCGTCGGTACGGGAGAAACTGCCCGCCCTCACCAGGGCGCTGGCCGGTGCGCGCCGGAGCGGCACGGAGGTCATCTACGTCAACGACAACTTCGGCCGGTGGCGCTCCCACCACGACGAGCTGGTCGACGCGGCGCTCAGCGGTCCGCACGCGGAGCTGGTGGAGCCGCTGGTGCCGGACGAGGAGTCGCTGTTCGTCGTGAAGGCCCGTCATTCGGTCTTCTACCAGACGCCACTGGAGTACCTGCTCCAGCAGGAGGGCATCGGGCACGTGGTGCTCTGCGGCCAGGCGACCGAGCAGTGCGTGCTCTACTCGGCGCTCGATGCCCACATCCGGCATCTGGAGGTCACGGTGCTCCGGGACGCCGTGGCCCACCTCCACGCCGATCTGGCGGAGGCGGCGCTGCGCATGATGGAGCGCAACATGGGCGCCCGTCTGACGGACGTCGACGCCATGCGGTGGTGAGCGGCTGTCCGGGCGTACGCGTCGCGCGTGGCGCCGTACGGAGAGCACGGTGCGGGTCCGCAGGCCTCCACCGTCAGCTGAGCCCGCCGGGGGGAATCCGTTGCGCCGATCGGCGGATGTCGACGTGCGCGCTCCCGGTTTCGGGGTACTCAGCGCCGAAGGGTGGCCGCTCCCGGCCCCCGCGTCCCGTCCTTCGGTGTGGTGGGAGGGTGATCGGCGGTGCCGGTGTTCCGCAGACGGCGGATGCGTGCGCGCGCGGCGGTGCGCGGAGCCGTGCGCTCCGGCGTCACGGCCCTCGACCAGCGGCTGCCGGTCAGCGAGACGGTCCGGGTCGTGCTGCGCAAGGCCTTCCCCGACCACTGGAGCTTCCTCCTGGGCGAGCTGGCCCTCTACAGCTTCGTCATCCTGCTGCTCACCGGGTCGTGGCTGGCGCTGTTCTTCGACTCCGGTTCACGCCAGATCCTTTACCACGGCAGCTACGCACCGCTCGCCGGGCTGCCGGTGTCCGAGGCGTTCGACTCGACGCTGCACATCAGCTTCGACGTCCGCGGCGGGCTGCTGGTCCGCCAGATGCACCACTGGGCGGCGCTGTTGTTCCTCGCTTCGATGGCGGTGCACATGCTCCGCAACTTCTTCACGGGAGCCTTCCGCAAGCCGCGCGAGATCAACTGGATGATCGGCGTGCTGCTGTTCTTCGTCGCCCTGCTGGAGGGCTTCTGCGGCTATTCGCTGCCCGACGACCTGCTGTCGGGGACCGGCCTGCGCACCGCCCACACCATCGTGCTGTCGATCCCCGTCGCCGGCACCTACCTGGCGTATCTGCTGTGGGGCGGGGCGTATCCGGGGCACGTGCTGATCGGGCGGCTGTTCGTGCTGCACGTGCTCTTCGTCCCGGCCTTGCTCCTGGCGCTGGTGACGGCACATCTGATCCTGGTGTTCTACCTCAAGCACACCCAGTGGGGCGGGCCCGGGCGCACCAACCGGAACGTGGTGGGGCGGCCGATGTTCCCGTACTTCGCCGCCAAGTCCACCGGGCTGTTCCTGCTGGTCTCCGCCACACTCGCGGTCCTGTCCGCGGTGGCGGAGGTCAACCCGGTCTGGACGTACGGCCCCTACCGTGCCGATCAGGTCAGCACCAACGCCCAGCCTGACTGGTACGTCGGCTTCCTGGAGGGCGCGCTGCGGCTGATGCCCCCCTGGGAGACGAACGCGGCCGGGCACACGCTGATGTGGAACGTGCTGCTGCCCGCGGTGCTGCTGCCGGGGCTGCTCTCCGTCCTGCTGCTGTGCTATCCGCTGGTCGAGCGCTGGGTGACCGGTGACAGCCGCGAGCACCACCTGTGCGACCGGCCGCGCGACCGGCCCACCCGTACCGGGCTCGGAGTGGCCGGCATCGTCGCGTACGGCGTCCTGCTCGCCGCGGGCGGGAACGACGTGACGGCCTTCTCCTTCCATCTGTCCCTCAACGCGCTGACGTGGGTCTTCCGCATCGGGTTCTTCGTCGCCCCGGTCGTCTCCTTCGCCGTCACCAAGCGGCTGTGCCTGGCGCTGCAGGAGCACGAGCGGACCGTGCTGATCCGGGGTGAGGAGACCGGGGTCGTTCGGCAGAACGTGCACGGGGCGCTGGAGCCGGGGCACGTGCCGGCCGCGCCCGACAAGCTGTACCGCTTCGTGGTGCGGGATCTGCCGTCCCCGCGGCCTCCCGAGCCCGGCGCACCCCGATGGCGGCGGCTGCGGGTGGCGCTGAGCCGCTGGTACTACGGGCGGCGGGTGGAGCTGGGGGCGACTCCCGAGCAGCGGCGCCGCGCCGAGGAAGCGCTGGCCGAGCCCGAGCGGAGGAAGCGATGACACGCACCCGGCAGGAGCAGGCGCAACCGGAGGCGGCCGGGCCGACGCCGGTGGAGGTGGTGCGGGGCAGCAGGCTGGGCGACCGGCTGCTGCGGTATCTGACGACGACCGATCACAAGGTCATCGGCAACATGTACATGGTCACGGCGTTCGCCTTCTTCCTCTTCGCCGGACTACTGGCGATGGGCATGCGCGCCGAACTGGCCCGCCCGGGTCTCCAGTTCTGGAGCAACGCCCAGTACAACCAGCTGGTCACCATCCACGGCACCATCATGATGTTGCTCTTCGCGACCCCGATGTTCGCGGGCTTCGCCAACGCCGTGATGCCGCTCCAGATCGGCGCGCCGGACGTCGCCTTCCCGCGGCTGAACGCGGTGACGTACTGGCTCTACCTCTTCGGCGCGCTCGTCGTCGTGTCCGGCTTCGTCGTTCCCGGCGGGGCGGCGGCCTTCGGCTGGTTCGCGTACGCCCCGCTGAACAGCGCCGTCCACTCCCCCGGCGCGGGCGGCGACCTGTGGGCGATGGGGCTGGTGATGTCCGGGCTGAGCACGACGCTGGGAGCGGTGAACTTCGTCGCCACGATCGTGTGCCTGCGGGCGCCGGGGATGACGATGTTCCGGATGCCCATCTTCACCTGGAACATCCTCTTCACCTCGATCCTGGCGCTGCTGGCCTTCCCCGTACTGACCGCGGCACTGCTCGCCCTGGAGGCCGACCGGAAGTTCGGCGCGCACGTCTTCGACGCGGCCGACGGCGGGGCGATCCTGTGGCAGCACCTGTTCTGGTTCTTCGGGCACCCCGAGGTGTACATCGTCGCCCTGCCGTTCTTCGGGATCATCACCGAGATCGTGCCGGTCTTCAGCCGCAAGCCGGTCTTCGGCTACATCGGCATGGTGGGGGCGACCATCGCGATCACCATGCTCTCGGCAACCGTGTGGGCGCACCACATGTTCGCCACCGGCATGGTGCTGCTGCCCTTCTTCTCCCTGATGTCGTTCCTGATCGCGGTGCCGACCGGCGTGAAGTTCTTCAACTGGATCGGCACCATGTGGCACGGCAGCCTCTCCTTCGAGACCCCCATGCTGTGGGCCGTCGGATTCCTCACCACCTTCCTGCTCGGCGGCCTGAGCGGGGTGCTGCTGGCCTCGCCGCCCCTGGACCTGCACGTGACGGACAGCTACTTCGTGGTGGCGCACCTGCACTACGTGCTCTTCGGCACCGTGGTCTTCGCGATGTTCGGCGGCTTCTACTTCTGGTGGCCGAAGTGGACCGGGCGGATGCTCGACGAGCGGCTCGGCCGGATCCACTTCTGGACGCTCTTCACCGGATTCCAGACGACCTTCCTGGTGCAGCACTGGCTGGGCGAGCAGGGCATGCCGCGCCGCTACGCCGACTACCTCGCGGCTGACGGCTTCACCACGCTGAACACCGTGTCGTCCGTCGGGGCCTTCCTGCTGGGCATGTCCACGCTGCCGTTCCTCTACAACGTGTGGCGGACGGCGCGCTTCGCGCCCCGGGTCGCCGAGGACGACCCGTGGGGCTTCGGCCGCTCGCTGGAATGGGCGACCTCCTGCCCGCCGCCCCGGCACAACTTCCTCACCCTCCCGCGCGTGCGGTCCGACTCCCCCGCCTTCGACCTGCACCACCCCGAGGCCGCCGGGCTCCCCGTGCCCCGCACGCCCCCGGGCCGGGCCACCCCCGACCCGCACGGCGAGGCGGCCCGATGACGACCGAGGCGTGGCTGTTCGGCGGGGTGTCGGGCTTCTTCCTCGGCACCGGGCTCTGGTACGGGATCTGGTCGCGCGAACCGGCGGGCAGCGCGGTGCTCGGCGTCGCCTTCCTGATGTCCGCGCTGATCGCCGCCTTCTTCGCCAGGACGGCACGGGACGGCGGTGCCCGCCCTGAGGACCGTCCGGACGGCGAGATCGCGGAACGCACGGGCCCGGTGGACTTCTTCCCCGCCCGCAGCCCCTACCCGCCCGTCGTCGGGGCCGGTGCGGCACTGACCGCGCTCGGCGTCGTCTTCGGTGTGTGGCTCTTCCTGCTGGGCCTGGGCGTCCTGCTGGCCGGCGTGCTGGGCCTGGTCTTCCAGTACGTGCACCGTGCGGACCCGCCTGGCACACCCACCGCCGGACACCCGAGGCCACCGCGATGACGACACGCCGCGCCCCAGCCGACGGCGCACCGGGAGCGGCCTTTTCGGGGGCCGCCCCCGGTGCGCCGGGCCGGGGTCAGAAAGCGGCGAGGCCGTTCGGGGTGCCCAGGCCCGTGGGTCCGTCGTAACCGGGGGCGCTGTTGCACAGGTTGTCGCCGCCGCAGTCGAAGCCGTAGGCCGCGTTGGACCCGCCGGTCACGTCGTACAGGTCGGCGGTGCGGCGGTAGAGGCGGGAGGCGTCGGGGAAGTCGCCCGGGTTCCCGGCCAGGGCGATGACGGCGGCCACGATCGGGGAGGCCAGGCTGGTGCCGCCCGCCTCGATCCAGCCGGGGTAGGGGAAGTTGTCCGGGGTGGTGTCGTAGACGGCGAGGCCGCCGGTGTTGGGGTCGGCGTCCGCGGACACGTCGGCGGTGACGCGGCCGGGGCAGTCGGGAACGCCCGTCTGCCAGTCGGGCTTGGCGTACCAGGCCGAGCAGCCGCTGCTCGACGGGCCCCAGGCCGTCTCGGACCAGCCCCGCGCGGTGCCGGGGTCCCGTACCAGCGACGTGCCGCCGACGGCCGTCACGGAGGGCAGCACCGCGGGGAACTTCGGTACCGAGAAGCCGAGGTCACCGGAGGCGGCGGTGATCGCCACCCCGGGGTGGCGGTAGGCCGACTCGTACGCGGACATCCCCCAGCCCTCGTCCTCCCCGTAGCTGTTGGAGATCTCGGTCGCGCCCAGCCGCGCGGCGGTGTTCTCCGCGGCGGCCATGTCGTCGTCGTTGTTGCTGTCCGCCTCGACCAGCAGGATGCGGCAGGCCGGGCAGACCGCCGACACCGCGTCCACGTCGAGCGCCGTCTCCAGACTCCAGCCGGTGTACTGGTCGCCGGCGGGGTAGCCGGACTGCTTCCCCTCCTGGTTGGTCTTGGTGAAGCAGCCGTTGGCGGTGGTGCAGGCGGGCAGCCCGTAGGTGGCGCGGTAGACCGCGAGGTCGGCCTCGGCGGTGGGGTTGTCGTAGGCCTCGACGACGGCGACGGTCTGCCCGGCGCCCCCGGCGGACGGCAGGTTGTAGGCGGAGCGGATGTCGGCCGGGCTGTACCCGGTCGGCAGCGCGTCCGCCGCCCCGGCGGGGTGTGCGGCGCGGCCCCTGACGCCGCGGCCGCCGTGCACGTCGGTGCGGATCAGGGCCATGCAGCGGACCTGGCCTGGCGAGGCCGCCGGGCAGGCGTCCTGGAGGTTGGCCGGCCGCTGGTAGTGCGGTCCGTGCTGGTCGTACTGTGCCGGGTGCGCGGCGGGGCCGGCGGCCGTCGCACCCGGCGCCGCGCAGAAGAGGGCGACCGCGGCCAGCGCGGCGGATATCGCCGTGGCTGGGAAGAGGCGTCCGAACATGGTCTCGTTCCTTCCGGCCGGATCAGCGCGCTTGCGCGGCGATGGTGTAGGCGTCGTCGACGACCTGGGTGATCGACCCGCCGTCGGCGTCGGTGGCGGTCACCCGCAGCGCGGGGTTCGTCCCGCGGGCGGAGGCCGGGTTGGGCCAGTGCGCGGTGTAGGCGCCGTCGTGCCCGCCGACCACCGCGTGCTGCCACGTGGTCCCGCCGTCGAAGGACACGTCCACCGAGGCGGAGGTGATCGCGGCGTGCGACCCGAGGCCGTCGTAGGTGAGGTGGCCGACGTTCAGCTTCAGCTGCTGCACCGGGGCGGAGCTGGTGTTCAGCTCGTCCGCCGCCAGCTCGTAGTTCAGCGTGAGCACCGGCAGGATCTCGCAGGCGCCCTTCACGGGGAACTCCTCGCACTGGTAGCCGGACGGCAGCGCCATGTCCGCCGGCGGCCGGGACTTGTAGGCGAATCGGAAGGTCAGGTCCGTGTGGGTCGAGGTGGCCTGGCTGTAGTGGGGCGTCCGGGGCGACAGCGCGGTGTCGTACACCAGGCGGTACGTCCTCGGCTCGGCCGGGGCGCTGCCCGCAGCGAGCGGGTGGTCGTCGATGCAGGCGGGGTATGCGGCGACCTTCTGCCCGTCGATGTAGCAGGCCCCGCTCTCGTCGAGGTACCGGATGCCGGACGCGGCCTGCTGGGTGTCCTGGGCGTCGGCGGGGTAGAGCGCGACCACGTGGTTCTCGTCGGCGTTCTCGGTGACGCACGCCTCGCAGTTCATGTACAGGGCGTCCGGCCGTGGCAGGTGCTGGCCCCACTGCGGTGTCAGCGGTCCGCGGCCCCAGTCCGTCGAGTACGTGTGGCCGCCGGCGTAGGTGCGGGGATCGGCCATGATCTCGTTCAGGCTGTAGCCCAGGCCGATGCCCGCGTTGAAGATCCAGGTGCCGCCGTCCGCGGTGCCGACGTAGTCGGTGAAGTCGCCGGGCGCCTCGCGGGTGAGCCCGTCGCTGTTCTGCGTCGCGGCGACTTCCGCCGGCAGGACCGGGTCGATGGGGGCCTTCGAGAACTCGAAGTTCGCGGGCGTCTGCACCGGGTCGGCGTAGAGGTGCTCCTTGACGGTGGCCAGGTCGCCGCCGCGCACCTGGTACGGGCCCTTCGGGATCGTGTCGTCCCAGCCGAACGCCAGGTCGTACCGGTAGGGGTAGGCGCTCTCCCCCTGGTACGGGAAGGTGCCGCCGGACGGGGGCGCGATGCCGTCCCACTGCACGAAGTAGCGCAGCCTTCCGGCGGAGGGGCCCGAGGACGTCGGCGCGACGTAGATGTCGGTGCCGGGGCTGCCCTGGATCTCGGTGCCCTGCGCACCGTTGAGCATCGTCGAGATGACGTCCCAGTCGCCGGTCGCGCTCTGCAGTCCCCAGGCCACGTTCTGGTTGATCTGCAGGGAGGGCCGCGGGGTGGCGGCGGTGGAGCGCGACGTGGCGCTCTTCTCGTCCAGGGACACCTCGGTGACGGCGCCGCTGCCGGCGGGAACGGTGAAGCTCGCGCTCACGTACCGCAGTTCGACCGGGTTGCCCTGGTCGTCGAACTCGGCGAACTGGGCGACGGCGAAGTAGTGGCCCTCGGGGACGGCGATCCGGACGACACCGCCGGTGGACGCGAGGGTGGTCGACAGGGCCTTGAACGAGTCCATGTCCCACAGCCTGACGATCGCGTTCGCCGGGCCGGTCAGGCCCGGTGTGTCGAGCTGCGCGATCTGGTAGGCGTACTGCGGGGTCACGCCCTGGCCGGGCGCGGCCGCTGCCAGCGCCAGCCGGTTCACGCCGGGCAGGGGCGTGGCGCCGGCGGGCCGGCCGGCGGTGACGTCGGCGGCGATCCGCTCGCGCAGGTACGCCGCGAACTCCTCGGCCGAGGAGGGCGTCATGTAGCCCACGGCGCTGATGCCGCCGCCGGAGGAGGTGAGGGTGATGCCGGGCGGCGGGGTCGCGCCGGCAGAGCTGAAGGACAGCGCCACGGGGATTTTGGCCCCGTCGGTGATGTGGTCGCGCACCAGCGCGGAGACGTCGAACAGCGCCCAGTCCAGCGACCGGCCCGCGTAGGGCGCGGCCTCCGCGGGCACGACGTAGCGGTCGCCGTTCGGGCCGGTGTAGTTCAGCGCCGGGCCGCCGTCCCGGATCACCTGCGTGCCGTCGGGGCGCACCAGGATCTTCCCGCCGGTCAGCGTGGTGACGGTCTGCCCGGCCCCGGGCGCCGCGGCGGCGGGCGACGGCACGGCGGCCGTGTCCGGCGCCGAGGGTGAACCGGCCTGCGCCGGAACGGCGTTCAGCGCGACGGTCAGCGGCGCCGCCAGCAGCGCCGCCGCGAACACGGCCAGCCGGCGGGCGACGCGGCGGCTCAGCCCCGCCCGCGGCCGCGGAGGTCGTCTGTACTCACTCATCTGTCGACTTCTCCTTGTGCAGGGGACATCCGGTTCCGGCTGCGTCGCCGGGAGCGTGCGGTACGGATTCCGCCGGGTCGGGGCGGTCCGGGGACGGCCCGCGGGGCCGAAGTGCCGCGGGGCGCCGGCCCGTTGGCGGGCCCTGCGCCTCGGCCCGGGCGGGCCGGGGATCCTGAGTGCCTTGCGGCGGGCTCGGACGGGATCAGGAACGGTCCCCATGACGCCGTCGTCGTGACGCGCCCCGCCCGTTCCCGCCGGCCTGTGAGGCGCCTGTCCGGTAACTCTGGCCCCGCAGGACGCGGCCGGGCATCCGGCAGATCACCTATTTTTGGCCACGCCGCCGGACGGCCGGTCCGGTACGTCCCGCTGCGGGAACTCCGTGCCGGTGGCGAGCACCGCGAGGGCCGTGCGCGAGGAGACGCCGAGCTTGCGCATCGCCGAACTCAGGTGCTGGGCCACCGTCTTCGGGGACAGGAACAGCGCCTCGGCGATCTGCCGGTTGCTGCGTCCGGTGGCCACCAGGCGGGTGACGTCCAGTTCGCGCGGCGACAACCGGTTGCCGTGGGCGCGCCGGCCGCCGCGCTGGGGACGCTTCGCCGCGACGCCGTGCTCGCGCAGCCGGGCCACCACCCGGTCGGCGTCCCCCAGGGCGCCCAGCGCGATCAGCCGTTCCCGCACGTCGGCCAGCAGGGACAGCGCCGCCTCCCGCTTCCCCGCGGCGAGCTGGCAGCCGGCCTGCCGCTCCTGGGCCAGCAGCGCCTCGTAGGGTCGGGGGAGGGCCTGCCAGGCCGCGGCAGCGCGGGCGAACAGCCGGGCAGCCGAGGCGTGTTCGCCGCGCGCCTCGGCGAGGACGGCCCGGCAGGCGGCCAGCCCCGCGCGCGGCCCGGGGGCGTCCCGGCCGCGCAGCCCGCGGGCGAAGGCCGCGGTCAGCTTCGCGGCCTCCTCGACGCGGCCGGCGGCGGTCAGCGCGGCCACCCGCGCCGGGCCGAGGTCCGAGGCCCAGACCCAGGTGCGTTTGCGGGCGATGAGGGCGGCCGGCTCCTCGGTGATCTCCAGCGCCTCCTCGATCCGGCCGGCGGCCAGCGCCAGCCGGGCCAGCGCCGCGGCGGGCTCCATCGAGTCCGCCAGCGCCCCGCTGCCCACCTCGCCCTCCAGCACGGGCCGCAACTGCTCGGCGGCCGGTCCGTACGCGCCCGCCGCGGCCTGCAACTGCCCGACGACGAGCAGCAGTTCCAGCCGGGCCAGCGGGAGGATGTCCTCGGACCCGGCCAGCGCGGCGGCGCGTTCGGCCAGGCCGTCCCAGGCGCCGGTGAGCCAGTCCAGATGGGTCCGGGTCACCACGGCGACGGACGCGTAGCGCCGGTACCGGCGGCGGTCGGCCAGGGCGAGGGCCGTGTCGAGCCGCTGCGCGGCGACGGCGTAACGGCCCCACAGCATCGCCATGTCGCCGATGTTCACGTTGGCGCGGGCGATCTGCTGCCACTCCGCCGGGGCGGCGGCGGCCTCGGGGATCCGCGCCACCAGCTCCCACCCGTCCGTCTCGCCCAGCATCAGCCGGGCCGTGGCCTGGTCCGCGGCGAAGCCGATCCGGTCGGCGGCCGTCATCGACGGCACCTCCAGCTCGGCGGCCCGCTCCAGCCACCGCAGATGGGCCGGGACGGGCCAGCTGCTGCTGCGCGGCCAGCCCAGGCGCATCATCGCCCGCGCGGCCTCGGCCGGATCGTGGCCCAGGTGCGGGATCGCGCGTTTCAGCTCGGCGCGGCCCGCGTCGTCCTCGCCCATGAAAAGCAGCACGTTGCCGAGCTGGACGCGGATGTCGGCCTCCTGGCCGGGGTCGCGCACACCGGCGGCCAGGGCGGCGCGCAGCGGCGGCACCAGCTCCCGGAACCGGGCCGGCCCCGCGAAGGACGCGAAGGGGAACTTCCTGATCAGCCGGGCCATCGAGGCAGGGGGGAGGCCCGCGTTGACGGCCAGGTCGTGCAGCAGGGTGCCCGCGGTCGTCTCGTCGCCCGAGGCGAGCGCCAGGTCGGCGGCCCACTCGGCGTACCGGCACCAGTCGGCCCGCTCGCCGGCCACGCGGAAGTGGTCGGCCAGCTCCCCCACGGGCGGCGGGACCAGCGCCTCCAGCGTCCGTCCCGCCCGCCGGTGCAGAGCCCGGCGGCGGGACGGCGGTATCGCGTCGTACACCGCCTGGCGGGCCAGCGCGTGCCGGAAGGCCACCTGGCCCCAGCCGTCGTCGTCGAGCAGGCCGCGGTCCAGGGCCTCGGCCAGGCCCGCCTGGGCGCGGACGGCCGCCAGGTCCGCCACGGCGCGGACGGTCGCCTCGTCGGCGGGCCGGCCCAGCACCGCCGCGGCCTGGAGCACGGCCCGCCCGTCCCGGCCGAGCCGGCCCAGCCGCTCCAGCACCATGTCGCGGACGGTCGCCGGCACGCCGATCTCGTCGAACCGGTTGCGCCCCCAGCCGGCGGCGCCCGGCCGCAGGTCCGCCCGGTCGGCCATCAGCCGCACCGCGCCCTCGACCGCCAGCGGCACACCCTCGGTGCGCTGGTGGACGAACCCGGCGAGCCTGTCGGAGACGTGCTCGCCGGCCAGCATCGACGACATCAGCCGCGCCGTCGCCGCCACGTCCAGCGGCCCGAGGGGCAGCCGCAGCCGCCCTGCCGCCGAGGACGAGTCGGCGGCGAGCCGGGTGGCGAGCCGCCGCAGCAGCGAACCGCCCGCCACGTCCTCCGGACGGCACGTCACCACCAGGCCCACCGGCTGCGGCACCCCCGAGGCCAGGAAGAGCAGGAACTCCAGCGTCGCCTCGTCCGCCCAGTGGACGTCCTCCACGGCGAGCACGGCCACGTCCAGCCTGCCCAGCAGCTCGGCCAGCGCCCGGAACACCCGGTGCCGGACCGCCGTCGCGTCCTCGGCCGGGCCGGGCGCCGCCGGCAGGTCGCCGGACCACTCGGGGAACAGCGGCCGCAGCGCCCCCGCCAGCGGGCTCAGCGGCAGCCCCGCCACCGTCTCGACGGCCTGCCGCACCGCGTCGACCAGCGGGCCAAGGGTCTGCGGGTGGTGCAGTGGCGGGCAGCGCGCGACCAGTACCCGCCCGGCTCCTTCGGCCGCCCCGGTCACGTACTCGCGCAGCAGCCTGCTCTTGCCGATCCCGGCCTCGCCCTCGATCCACACCGCCGCGGGCGGCGCGGCAAGGGCCCGGGCGAGCTCGGCGAACTCCCGGGTCCGGCCCACGAATTCCGGAGCGTGCACGACCGCCGGCGCGCCGCTGCCGTCCGGTTCGGATACCTCCATGGCGGCCCCTCGCTCCTTGCCGATCATCAAGCAGGAGGATATGTCGCCTGGTTGACGCGCCTGTCGGTCGCTGTCGTCAACTCCCTGTTACCGGCCCTCGTTTCGTCCCGTGGTTTCGCTGCCCCGGAAGGGGCCGGTGCGGGCCGGCGTCAGGCGGTGGTGTCCTCGGGGGCGGCGGGTGCGGTCTCAGCCGGTGGGTGGTGACAGGAGGGCGTCGGCCACGGTGGTGCGGGCGTAGAGGACGGAGCGGCCCGCGCGGTGGGCGGTGACCAGGCCGGCGTCGCGGAGGGCGGTCAGGTGCTGGGAGGCGCCCGGGGCCGACAGGCCGCAGCGGTGGGCCAGTTCGGTGGTGGAGGCGGGGGTGTCCAGCTCGGCCAGCAGCTGGGTGCGGGAGCGGCCGAGGACGGCGGCGACGGCCTCGGTGGATCCGGTGGGGCGGGGCTCCCACAGGGTCCCGATGCCGCGGGCGGGGTAGGCAAGCTGCGGCGGGTCCGGCGGCACCGACCGGGTGAGGACGCGCGGCCAGGCGAACGCCGAGGGGACCAGCAGCAGGCCGGAGCCGGTCTCGGTGCGGGTGAGCGAGCAGTGGCGCCGTACCAGGTGCAGCGTCCCGGCGTCCCAGGTGACGGATTCGTGCAGATCGCCCAGGACCCGGCCGGCGCCGTACTCGGCGACCTGCCGGGCGCGGTGGAAGACGTCGGCCTCCAGCAGCCGGCGGATGCGGTCCCAGTAGGGCGCCAGGGCCAGTTCCCAGTAGGCCGCCACCTCTTCGGTGATCTTGTCCAGGGCCGCCTCGGGCGCCTGCCGCAGCAGGCGGACGCGCGCGGAGCGGGACAGGTCCTGCTCCGCGGCCAGCATGTCCAGCTCGACGTGCACACGGTCGGCCGGTGTCCGCCGGATCGCCGCCAGCTCGTCGGTGAGCGTGGGGAAGGGGTCGGCGGGGGTCGGGTTCAGGAAGTCCGCGAGATAGCCGTCGGCGGGGATCACCGTGGCCAGCCAGCCGCGGTCGAGCCCCGCCTCCGCCAGGCGCGGCCGGACCTGCGCCGTCCACCGCCGGTGCAGTGGCTGCTCCTGCTCCGAGCGCAGCAGCCGGTAGCTGGTGACCACCTCCCACATGGGTGAGACGGCGAACCGGGTCTGGGCCATGTCGGCTGCGGAGAAGCTGAGTTCGGCCTTCATACGCTGCGCCCCTGGTGCGTTCCGGGTGGCTCGCCGCCTGGTTCACGAGCCGTGGATTCAGCCCTATCTTAATCAATGGCCGCCCGGGGTGACCTGGTCGCAAGCTGCTCGCATGTTCACCCCCTTCCGCGGCCTTCCCTCCGTCGTCTGGACCCTCTTCGCCGGCACCGTCGTCAACCGGCTCGGCTACCTGGTCTCCCCGTTCCTGGTCTTCTTCCTCGCCGCTCGCGGCGTGACCGGCGCGGAGACCACCTATGTGCTCGGCGCCCTGGGCGCGGGCAATCTGATCGGGCCCGCGCTCGGCGGCCTGCTGGCCGACCGGGTCGGCCGCCGCGCCACCATGCTGGTCGGCCTGACCGGCGCCGCGGCGGCCCAGGGCCTGCTCTTCGCTGCCCCGGGCGTGGCCACGATGGCGGCCGCCGCCCTGCTGCTGAGCGCAGCGGGCGCCACCGTCTCCCCGGCCGCGTACGCACTGATGGCCGATGCCGTCGACGCGCGGCGGCGGCAGCGGGCGTACGCGCTGTTCGGCTGGGGCGTCAACCTCGGCACCGCGGCCGCGGGCGTGCTCGGCGGGGTGCTCGCCGCGCAGGGCTACTGGCTGCTGTTCGCCGTCGATGCGGCCACCCTGCTCGTCTTCGCCGTCATCGTCGCCGCCACGATTCCCGAGACCCGGCCCGAGCCCACGGCCGAGGTGGCCCCGGGCACCGGGTACGGCGTGGTGCTGGGCGACCGGCTGCTGCTCGCGCTGCTCTCGCTCTTCGGCGTCCAGTTGTTCGTCTACTCCCTCACCGAGGTCGCGCTCCCCCTGGCCGTCCACGACTCCGGCCTGTCGCCCGCCGTCTACGGCGCGATGGCCGCCGTCAACGCGGTCCTGGTGGTGCTGCTCCAGCCGCTCGCCACCTCGCTGCTGGCCCGGCTGCCGCAGCTGCCGGTCCAGGCGGCGGGCAGCGCGCTGATCGCCGTGGGCGTGGCGCTGACCGGGGTCGCCGACAGCGTGACCGGCTATGCGGTGTCCGTGGTGGTCTGGTCGCTCGGCGAGGTCGCGGTGGCCGGCATCGCCGCGGCCCTGGTCGCCAACCTGGCTCCGGCGGACGCCCGCGGCCGCTACCAGGGGGCCTTCCAGGGGACCTGGGGGGTGGCCCGGTTCACCGCCCTGACGGCGGGCGTGGCGCTCTACAGCACGGTCGGCCCGGCCGTCCTGTGGTGGTCCGCGCTGCTGGCCGGCACCGCGACCGCGGCGGCCACGCTGGCCCTGCGGGGGCGCGTGGAACGCCGGGCCGCGCTGAGCCTCGCGGCCTGACGCGCTGCCCGGACCGCGCTGAGCCTCGCGGCCTGACGCGCCGCCCGGACCGGAACCGGCAGTTCGCTCCGCCGCCGAACCGACCTGCGGGAACGACCCGGGGTTCACGTCGTCACGGGCGGGACCGGCCCGGCCGTAGCCGGCCTCGGTACGCTGGCCGGCGCCGGGCCGGCCCCGCAGCGGCCGGGCGTGTCGAGCGCCTGCCTCTTCCGTCACTTCGTCTTCGGGGGTGAACTCCTTCATGCCTCGTGCGACAGCCCCGGACGGCACGCGCATCGCCTACCAGGTCCGGGGCGAGGGGGCTGCGCTCGTCCTGCTGGCGGGCCAGGCGAACAGCCACCACTGGTGGGACGGTGTCCGCGACGACTTCCACGCGACGCACAGCACTGTGACACTCGATTACCGGGGGACGGGCGACAGCGACAAGCCGGACCGGCCGTACAGCACCGAGATGTTCGCCGACGACGTCGTCGCGGTCCTGGACGACTCGGGTATCGCCGCTGCGGACGTGTACGGCACGTCCATGGGCGGACGTGTGGCCCAGTGGGTCGCGGTCCGGCACCCGGGCCGTGTCCGCCGTTTGGTGCTGGGCTGCACGTCACCGGGCGGGCCCCGCAGCGTGGCACACGAGCCGTCGGTGGAGGCCGCGCTGACCGCCGCCGATCCGGCGGCGGTCCGACGCGCGCTCCTCGACCTGATGTACACGCCGCAGTGGCGGGCCGATCATCCCGGTCCGTACAGGACGCTGGGCGACCCGGACATGCCCGCCTTTGCCCGCCGCCGCCACCGCGTCGCCAGCAGGCGCCACGACGCGTGGCAGGCTCTGCCGGAGATCGAGGCGCCCACGCTGGTCGTCCATGGCAGCGACGACCGCTTCAACCCCACGGCCAACGCCCCGCTCCTGGCGCACCGGATCCCCTCCGCCCGGCTGCACCTCATCGACGGTGCACGGCACGCCTACTTCGAGGAGTTCCGCAGCGTGGCCGCCCCCGTGGTGCTCGACTTCCTCACCGCCTCGGGCACCGGCTGACGGCAGCTGCGGGTCGGTGGGCGCAGCGGAAGCGGCGGACGGTCGCCGACTCCGGCCCGGTGGTGCGCATCCCGGGGCGGTACTCAGCGGAGCGATCGGTCACATGGGGAGTGAGAGCAGGTGGACCTCTCCGGCAGGCCAGTCCGCGTCGTCGCGTAGCGGCGTCCACATGGTCCGCAGCGGCATGATCACGGACCCCTCGGGCTGTTCCACGCGAACGTGCTGCTCAAGGGCTCGCCAGCCGAGTCGCTCGTAGAGCGCGACGAGGGGCGGCCGGCAGAAGAGAAGTCCGTACCGGGGCCCTATCGTCCGTGCGTGGTCCAGGGCTGCCGACACGACCGACCGTGCCAGTCCGTGGCCTCGCAGCTCGGGAGCGACAGCGACCCCGCCGAGGCCCACCACCTCTGTGCCGACCCCGCCGATCGACAGGGGGAGTTGCAGCAGACCGGCGTGCGCGACGAGGCGGCCCTCGTGCCTGACACCGAAGTGGTCTTTCTTGGGCAGCCATGTCAACCCGGCGTCTGCGACACCGAAGGGATCGGCACCCTCGCCGAGGATCTCGACCAGCTCGGTCCTCGAGTACGTCGCGAGGCGTACCACGGTCGGTGGTGCGGGGAAGTGGTGGCCCGTCATGTCGTCGTGCTCCTTGTGCAGTCGTCGAAGGCCGGGGTTCCGGGTTCGGGCGGGAGCCGGAGGACCCGCGCGGCAAAGGAGATCGCGTGGTACCAGCCGCAGAGCAGCAGAAGGTCCACGGTAGCTTCCTGGCCGACCGCGTCGGTCAGCTCCTGCCACTGGTCGTCGGACAGGTCGTTCGTCTCGCACAGGGCGTCCACCGACCTGAGCACGGCGCGGTCGGCCGGATCACTCCAGCAGCCGTCCTCCGGGCCTCCGGCGACGAGGGAACGGATCTGCTCGGCGTCGAACCCCGCCTTCTCGGCGAAGACCGCGACATGGACGCCCCACTCGTACTCGGCCCCGCACCGTACGGTGGTGCGGTCGATCACCAGCTCACGGTGCCTCAGCCCCAAGGCCGACTGCCGGGAGAGGTAGTACCGCCCCCACCCGTGAATGCCCTGCGCCCGTTCCGGCCGGCGAGCGAAGATCCGGAACAGCGCGATCGGCGGTCCCAGCATTTCCAGGGCCGCAGTGGTCTCGGAGTCGTACGGAGGTTCGACGGGAGCGAGGCGCGGCGGTCCTCCGTGCTTCGAAAATCGCAGCATACACGCAACGCTACCCGCCGCGCTTCGCATACGGAAGCACTGCGTTCGGAGGAGCGGCGCGGGGGGCGCACGTCGCACCGACCCCGCCGGTCGGACGCCCGTTCCCTTACGATGCGGTCGGCAACCAACTCCAGGGAGTGGCATGGCGGCGCGTACACCGAAGCCCGGTGAGCCAGTCCGGGGATCGGAGTCCGGCCGTCCGGTGATGGCGGCACTCGATCTGCTCGGCCGCCGTTGGAGCATGCGCATCCTGTGGGAGCTGAGCAGGTCGGCCGCCGGGTTCCGGGACCTCCAGCGACGGTGCGGGGACATGTCGTCCAGCGTTCTCAACACCCGGCTCAACGAGCTGACGGACGCCCGGCTCGTCGCGCTCGGCGACGAGGGTTACCGCCTGACCGCCCTCGGCCGCGACCTGGTCCGGGCGCTGGCCCCCCTGGACGCCTGGAGCAGGCGCTGGGCTGCAGCCGTGGACGCCGACGACGAGTAGATCCGGGCCCTGGGGTCTCCGGGGCTCCCCGGCGAGCGGCTGTGCGTGGCGTCAGCGTGCGAACTTCTCGACGGCCGCCGGGGTGACGGGGGTGAAGAAGTTGACGAGGTTGCCGTCGGGATCGCGGAACAGCAGGGACCGGTTGCCCCAGGGCATCGTGGTGGGTCCGTTGACGAATTCGGTCACGAAGCCGGTCAGGTTCTGGTGGACGCGGTCCACGTCGTCGACGAGGAATTCGGTGATCACGCTGTGGTTGTCCGCCGGGCGGGCGGAGCCCGGGGCGAACAGCGGGACGGTGCGGGTGCCGGCGATCGCGAGGGTGGCGCCCGCGGTCCTGAGTTCGGCGAAGTCCTCGGTGGCCCACGTCGCCCGTACTTCCGTGGCTCGTTCGTAGAACTCGACGAGGCGTGCGACGTCGCCGGTGATGATGCGGATCGAGACGAAGTCCATGAGATCTCCTCTGCTGTGCTGGAGGCGTGCTCGTCGCAGGCTAGGAGAAATAGTGGACAGAATCGGTCCTGTATTCGCGTTAGGCTGCCGACATGCCCCGACCGACCGGCCGCGTGCTGACACTCCTGGAGCTGCTGCAGTCGGGCGGCACCCGGACCGTGGCCGAACTCGCCGACCGGCTCGGCGTCGAAGGGCGCACCGTCCGCCGGTACGTGGAGCAGCTGATCGACCTGGACGTGCCCGTGGAATCGGTGCGCGGCCGCTACGGCGGTTACCGGCTCGCGCCCGGGTACCGCCTGCCTCCGCTCATGCTCAGCGACGACGAGGCGCTGGCGGTTCTGCTCGGCCTGCTCGCCGGCCGCCGGGCAGGGCTGACGACCACGGAGCGCACGGCGAGCGAGACGGCGTCGGCGAAGATCCGGCGGGTGCTGCCCAAGCACATCGCCCGTCGGCTCGACACCCTCCTGGATGCTCTCGCCTTCACGGATCAGCCCGACGACGTCGACACCCCGGACGCCGACGTCCTGCTCGCCGTCGCCGATGCGGTGAACCACCGACGACCGGTCTCGATCCGCTACACCGACCGCGACGGACGGCGCAGCGAACGCACGCTGCACGCGTACGGGATCGTCGTCCATGCGGGCCGGTGGTACGTCACGGGCAGGGACCCCCGGATCGGCGAGGACCGAACCTTCCGGCTCGATCGCATCGCGGACGCACGAGCCCTGCCCGGCTCGTTCGAGGCGCCCACGGGTCCCGACCCGGCACAGCGCCTGTTGTCGGCGTTCGCCGCGGCCGAGTACCGCCACGAGGTGACCCTGCGGATCCACGGGACGGTGGAGCAGGTCCGCGCCCGCCTTCCGGCCGGCGTCGCGACCGTGGAGGACCACCCGCCAGGGGCAGGCGAGGACCGGGCCACCGAGCGCTGGCTGCGCGTCGAGCTGCGGGCGGAGCGGCTCGACTGGTTGCCTCCCGTGCTCGCCTCACTCGACCTGCCGTTCGTCATCGAGCGCCCCGGTGAACTGCGCGACCTCGTCGTCGCGCTCGCCGACCGCCTCACCTCCTACGCCCGCCGGGCCTGACGGCGGGGAACCGGTGCCATGGGACGGGCGCAGCCAGTGCTGCGCCCCCTCCCGGTCACAGCACTGGCGGCCGGTGGCGTAGGCGGCCATGAACATGTCCAGCAGGCCGTCGACCACGCCCTCGTCGACGGGGCGGGTCGAGAGCAGGCTGCGGTAGTACAGCGAGCCGCACAGCACCTCGGCGGCGTGTTCCAGATTCACCCCCGCGGTCAGTTCACCGGCGCGCTGGGCGCGGACGATCCGGTCGAGGGTGCTCTGCTCGACGGTGGCCAGGAAGCGTTCGTGCAGGGTCGATCGCAAGGTGGGGTCGGACTGCGCCTCGGCGATGAGCGCACGGTAGACGGGGCCGATCGGCGGGCTGGACAGGGCGAGACCCGAGCGGAGGAACTGCTCGCGCAGATCGGCGCGGACATCCCCGGTGTCGCGGTAGTCCAGGTCGCTGGTCCACACCCGGCTGAGCGCGTCGAGCAGCAGCGTCGGCATGGACGGCCAGCGCCGGTAGATCGTGTGCTTTCCCACCCCGGCCCGCCGGGCTACCGCCTCGATGGTCAGCCCCGCGTAGCCGGCCTCCGCGGCCAGATCGAGGGTCGCCTGCAGCAGCTCCTGGGTGCGCACGGCGCCTCGGCGTCTCGGTGCGGCGGGCGTCTCGGTCATGCCCGGCATCCTAACGGCACTGTGCGTGCCGTTGACAAGGTCGGGACGGCTCTGCGAGATTCGTCCCCATCGGCACGCCGTGTGCCGTTGCCGGGTGGCGGTACGCCGCCGCTCGCCATGCGTCGGGACCGCGCACGAAGAACGTCGAAGGGGAGTCCGCCATGAGCAGCACCGGGAACAGCAGACACGAGGGGTTCACCGACGAGGAGCGGGCCGCGCTGAAGGACCGCGCCCAGGAGCTGAAGACGGCGGCGCGCCGTGGCTCGCGTGCGGACAAGGCAGCGGAAGCGCTGCGGGACGTGCTCGCGAAGATCGCCGAGATGCAGGACTCGGACCGGATCATGGCCGAGCGCGTCCACGCCGTCGTCACGGCCACTGCCCCGGCACTCGCCCCGAAGCTCTGGTACGGGATGCCCGCGTACGCGCTGGACGGCAAGATCGTCTGCTTCTTCCAGAGCGCGGAGAAGTTCAAGGCCCGTTACGCGACGCTCGGGTTCAGCGACCAGGCGAAGCTGGACGAGGGCACGATGTGGGCGGCCGGCTTCGCTCTCACCGACGTGACGCCCGAGGTCGAAGCGCGAATCGCCCTGCTCGTGAAGCAGGCGGTGAGCTGAGCCCGGCACCTGCCCCGGCCCGGTCAGGTCGGGCGGGCCGGGCGCCCCGGCGCGCCTCCTCCTCCGGGTTACGGTGTACGCGTTCACGTGAACGTCCGCCTGCGACGACGACGCCCGAAGGATTGCTGAGCCGGCTTGATGTGCGATAAGCCCACAGTGCCGCGAGCCGCGAGCCGCGAGCCGCGAGCCGCGAGCCGCGAGCCGCGAGCCGCGAGCCGCGAGCCCCGGGCCGCGAGCCCCGGGCCGCGGGCCGCGGGCCGCGAGCCCCGGGCCGCGAGCCGCGAGCCCCGGGCCGCGAGCCGCTGACTGATGGGCGGGGCAGGTATGGCGGAGACGGGCGCGGTGTCCGGTAGCCGTCCGCTGCGCGTGCCCGTCGGGCAGGACGCCCCGCGCTGGAGGACTTTCCAGGGGGAGCGCACCCTCGTCGTCGCCGCGCGTACGGTCACCTCGACCGTGCGGGCCCTGGAGACGCTGCCGGCGCTGCTGCGGGACGACCCCCGGGTGACGGTCGTCTTCGCCTACGACCCCACGTCCGCCTTCAGCTCCGGGGTGCTGGACCTGCTGAGCAGCAGCGGGTGCCGGGTCATGCCGTGGGAGCAGCTGGGGGACCTCTCCCCCGACCTCATCGTCTCCGCGAGCGAGAACATCGACGTGCCCGAGGGCGACTGCCCGGTGCTGGTGCTGCCGCACGGCATCGGCTTCCAGAAGCTCGTCCCGGACTCCCGCAGCACGCGGACCCGGCTCTCCGGTGCGGTGCCGGACGCGCTGCTGGAGAGCGGGCGGGCCTGGCTCGCGGTGTCGCACCCCGCGCAGGAGGAGCAGCTGGTCGCCGCCCATCCGAAGGCGGCCGGGCGGACGCTGCTGGTGGGCGACCCCTGCTTCGACGAGCTGGCCGCCAGCCGTCCGCGCCGGGCGGCGTACCGTACGGCCCTGGGCGTCGCGGAGCATCAGCGGCTGGTCATGGTGAGCTCCACATGGGGCCCCACCTCGCTGCTGGGCCGGCACCCGGACCTGCTCCCGCGGCTGCTCGCGCAGCTGCCCTGCGACGAGTACCGGGTCGGCGCGATCATCCACCCCAACGTGTGGTCGGGGCACGGGGCGTGGCAGATCCGTACGCTGCTGGCCTCCGCGCTGGACGCCGGCCTGCTGCTGATCCCCGCCGTCCACGCCTGGCGGCCCGCGCTCGTCGCGGCGCACGTCCTGGTGGGCGACCACGGCTCGGTGACGCTGTACGGCGCCGCGAACGGAACGCCCGTCCTGCTGGCCGGTATCGGCGCGGACGCGGTGCCGGGCACGGCCGTCCACGCGCTGGCCGCCGCCGCGCCGCGGCTCGAGCCCCGCGGCGATCTGCTGCGGCAGGTGCGGGCGATCGCGGCGGAACGGCACACACCCGAGCGGTACGCCGGCGTCGCCGGTCAGGCCTTCGCCGAGCCCGGCCGGGCGCTCGCCCGGCTCCGCAGCGCCGTCTACGGCTTCCTGAAGCTGCCGGAGCCGCCCTCGCCGCCGCCTGCGCCCCTCGCGCTGCCGGCCCCGGACTCCCCCGCCGGGCCGGTCACGTCATGGCTGGTGACGGCCGGCGTGACGGCGAGCGCCGACGCCCCGGCCGTCACCGTCCGCCGCGTCCCGGCGGCTGTCGCCGCGTACGGGACCGCGGGCCCGGACACCGTCAGCTCCTTCACCCACCTGGCGAGCACGGACGACGAGCGCGACCGCCGGCTGACGGAGAGCGCCTCCGCCCTGCTGCGCAGCCGTCCCGCGGCCACGGCCGTCGAGGCGCTGCGCTGGATCGGGGACCGCCTCGACGAGCTGCCCGGCAGCCTCCTCGCGGCCTCGGCCGTCCGCGGCGGCGGCACGCTGGTCGGACTCAGGGACGGCCGGGTCGTGGCGGTGGACGCGACCGGGCCGGCGCGGGACGCGGGCCTGGCCGCGGCGGTCGTGCACGCGTGCCTGCTCGCCGGCGCCCCGCTGGACGGCGCGGTGATGACGCTGCAGGTGGGCGAGCGGCCGGGCGAGGACGTGGCCCTGCGGCTGCGCCCCGCGCCCCCGGCCCGGTAGCGGCGTCGCCCCGGCCCGCGGACCGTACCAGCCCGGCCCACCGCCCCCGTCAACCCGCACGACCAGCCGCACCAGCCCGGCCCACCAACCGCACCAACCCGCTCAACCGGCCGCATCACTCCCCGAGGGCCTCAAGCCAACGGTCCAGGCTCCGGACGCGGTCGTGGCCGACCGCCGCGTAGATCTCCCGGGCGCGGCGCACGTACGCGCGGACCTGCTCCGTACGCCCCTCGGCCAGCTCCGTCACGCGGGCGAGCTGCTCCAGGGCCTGCGCCGCGTAGTGCGCCGCGTCGTTCTCCTCCAGCGTTCGCACCGCCGCGCGCAGTTCGCGCACCGCGTCCTCGTACTCGCCGAAGTGGGCGTGGACGGCGCCGATGCCCGCGCCCACCCGGGCCGCCATCCGCGGGTCGGGTTCGGGGAGCGCCGCGAAGGCGTCCCGGGCCCTGAGCAGCGTGGCCATCGCCCCGGCCGGGTCGCCGTCGACGTGCTGCGCGCGTCCGAGGAAGAAGAGGGCGAGGGCGGCGCCGCGCGGATCCCCGGCGCGCTCGTTGAGCTCCAGGCAGCGGCGCAGCGTGTCGACGGCTCCCGACAGCTCGAAGGGCGTCAGGTACCGCCCGAGGAATTCCAGCACCGAGGCGTGGACGTGGAGGTCGCCCGACACCGCGGCGAGCGCCTCCGCCCGCCGCAGCTCCCTTCCCGCCCCCGCGGTGTCGCCGAGGTCGAGCAGCGGGCGGGAGAGCAGGCTGCGCAGCCGCGCCTCGGCGGCCGTGGCCAGCGCGACGTCCTCGGCCGTGCTCGCGCGCGCCGCGGCCTGCGCCGCCGCGTCGGCGCCCAGCTCCAGCGACTCCTGCCACGCGCCGAGGTAGCGGTGGTGCAGGAAGAGGACGGTGAAGGCCTCGGCCAGCGGCCACACCAGGCCGTACAGCTCGTGCGCCGTGGCCGCGCGCAGCACCGCGAGGATCGCGGCCCGCTCGGTGTCCAGCCATTCCAGCGGGGCCGGTCCGCCGGGCGCGGCGAAGGGGTCGGCGGCGTCGCGCAGCAGCTCGTCCAGCCGGGCCACCCGCAGCCGGTCCCGCCGCACCGCCCGGTCGGCGAGCGCGGCCAGGGCGAGGTAGTGCCGCGCCACCCGCTCGGTCAGCTCCGCGTACGCGGACGCGGGCTCCTCCTCCACCGCTCGCTCGCGCGCGTGCAGGCGGACCAGGTCGTGGACGCGGTAGCGGCCGCCCCGCACGGTCTCGACGAGGCTCGCCTTCACCAGGACGCCCAGCAGCCGCTTCGCCGCGGCGGTGTCCACGCCGGCGGCGGCAGACGCCACCCCGGCGTCGAAGTCGGTGGCCGGCAGCCAGCCCAGCAGCCGGTAGAGGCGCGCCGCTTCCGGCGGCAGCAGGCGGTACGAAGGTCCCAGGGCGACGGACACCGGCGACTCCTCCCCGAACAGCGACAGGCCCGCCAGCCGGCCGGCCTCCTCCTGCAGTTCCGCGGCCAGCTCGGCCACGCCCAGCCCTTCGCCGGTGACCAGCCGGGCCGCCGCGACCTGCAAGGCCACCGGCAGCCCGCCGCACAGCTCCACCAGCCGTTCGGCGGCCTCCCGTTCGGCCTCGACGGTCTGCTCGCCGCACCGGTCCCGCAGCAGCGCCAGGCCGCCGTGCCCGTCCAGCGGCCCGACCGGGATGGGCCGGGCGCCGCCGTCCAGGAACAGCTCGGCGAGCCGCCCCTGGCTCGTGACCAGGACGGCGCTGCCCGCGCCCTTCGGGATCAGCGCCCGTACCTGGGAGGCCGCGGTCACGTCGTCCAGGACGAGCAGGATGCGCAGATCCGCCGAGCGCGACCGGAAGAGGTTCGTCCGGGCCGCGACGGAGTCCGGGATGTCCCGGTCACCGCCCGGGAGCGACTTCAGGCACATGGCCAGCGCCTCGGAGACGTCCCCGCCTGCGGGTCCGGACGGCGCCGCCTGGTCGCGCAGCGCGGCGAAGTCGACGTACAGCTGCCCGTCGGGGAAGCGCTCGCGCGCCAGCTCCGCCCAGCGGCGGGCCGTGGCCGTCTTCCCCACACCGGGGAGCCCTTCGAGGACCCCGACGCCGACCCGCGCCGGCCCCTCCGGCGGCCTGCCCAACGCCACGTCCAGCGCGGCAAGTTCGGCGCGCCGGTTGCTGAACGGAACGGTCACGGGCGGGACCTGGTCCGGCCGCACCCGCCCGTCCGGCTCGGGCGTCGCGGCGGGCCGGACGTTGAAGACGATGCCGCCGTGGATGTGCGAGCCCTGGAAGGCAGGGCCGTAGTTCACGCCGCCGCTGACCAGGCTGACGAAGCCCCGCGACGCTTCCGGCGCCAGCTCCGACAGCAGCCCCGCCAGCTCGGCCGCGGCACCGGGGTCGTCCCGGAAGATCACCGCCAGCCGCGCCTGCCACCGCTGCCGGACGTCGGCGAGGGCGCCCTCGTCCCCCGCCTCCCGTGCCCGCAGCGCCACCCGGCTGTCCTCCTGGAGCTCCCCCGCTGCGGCCGCGCCGCCGGACCCCCGCCGCAGGAACCGGGCCAGCGGGCGCCTCACCCGCTCGAAGGCCTCCGACACCAGCAGTTCGACGAACGCCGTGGCACCAGACGTCGCAAGTGCCGCCAACTCGGGCTCCACACAACCCCCTTCGGGTCACCGCCGGCGCACAGCCGCGGACACCCACCGTAGGGACTTCCCCGCCGCTTGCACACCGCGGCTCGCGGCACACCGCTCAGCCGGTGCACCCCTCCCCCACATGCGCGCCGGCACGCCGTCCCCCGGCCCGGCGTGCGGAGCGCGGACGTCCCGGCCGCGGCCGTACGCCCCGCGCGGCGAGCGGTCAGCGATCAGCCGGCCAGCCGGTCAGCGGTCAGCGGTCAGCGGTCAGCGGTCAGCGGTCAGCGGTCAGCGGTCAGCGGTCAGCGGTCAGCCGGCCAGGATCACGTCGAGGGTGCGGGGCCGTGGACCCCGACCGGGTCCCCGGCGCGGCCGCCGCTTCCTACCGCTACCAGATCTGCGACCGGTCCTCCGCCGCCCGCTGCCCGAACGAAGCCGTCCTGGCCCTCGCCCCGTGGCCCCACCGGGCAGGAGGGCGGGTACGCCGAAGGGCGGCGGGGCCTGTGTGGCCCCGCCGCCCTTCACGCGCGGTGGCGGATCAATTCACGATCAGCGGCGGATCAGTACGCGGAATTCACGTTGTCCATCGTGCCGTAGCGGTCGGCCGCGTAATTGCACGCGGCGGTGATGTTCGCGACCGGGTCGTAGATGTTGTGCGACGTGCCGGCCACGTGGAAGCGGTCGAACGTCGGGTCGATCACCTGCAGCAGACCCTTCGAGGGAATGCCGTTGCGGGCGTTGATGTCCCACAGGTTGATCGCCTTGGGGTCACCGCTGGACTC
>NZ_JOHY01000035.1 GCF_000721495.1 Streptomyces sp. NRRL F-5123 | reverse complement strand
TCAACCATCGGCCCCTTCACCCCCAGAGCCGCGGCGAGTCCCGTCACCGCGGCTCCCCACAGCTCGGGGATCAGTCGGTGGCCATTCCTCTGCGCCGGATACCAACCCGACGCTGGGATATTCCAGACCAGTTCCAATGAGCTACACCACTTCCACGGACGCAACCCGCCGGGCAAGCCCGCTACTCGCAGGGTTCCGCAACTGGACGTTCGCTCCAACTGCTATCTACCGCTGGCACTATGGGCACCATCGTCACACGTAGGGAGAAACCGCAGCATGGGCTCCAATAGAGGCGATGTCGGCCGTTACCTGTATTGGTCCGACCGAGCCGTCCGGCAGATCGCCGAGGAGAACGATATCGAGTTGGTCGGAGGGCGAGCCGGGACCGTCGGCCTGAACTGGAAATTGTTCACCGCGACGGTCAGCTCTCGGGAGCGCACGACACGGCGTCGCCTACAGGAAGCTTCGCGCCTCGAACGGCACCTCGGAGCTGCGCTCGACGAGGCCCTCGTCGCGCCGAGGGCCATGTTCGTCCGCGGCGTCGGGGAGGTGGCATTCTCCACCTACCGGGGCTGGCACAGTCCGCAGAAGTTCGTGATGATGCACGTCGAACTCGCCCGCGCGACCGGCCAGCGGGTCGGCCTCTGCCTGTTCGGCAGCATGGACAACCTGCGCGGTCGTCTCCGGGACACCGATAACTTCGAAACAGGGTGGACATCCTCAGCGGCGCCTGCAGTCGATGGGGTCTGCTGCACGATCGGGTGACGTGACCTGTTGTCACCCAAAGATGCGCCAGACCCTCCCTCACTCTCACCAGCAGCCTGCTTCTCGCGTGGCTTGTCCTCATGCGGCCGGTCACGGCCGACTGGACCAGTCTGCCCTTCCTGGTCCCCGTGGTCGCAGGCTGCCTCCACGCCCTGCGCTACCTCGCGGTGCGCCGCGCAGGCGAGACACTGCGTGCCCGCCTGCGCTTGGCCGCCCATGCTCCCCTGGCCATCGTGTGGAACCTCGTGGTGCTGCGGGTGGTGCGCTGGTACGCCATCGCCACGTGCGCCCGCACCGGCTGGGGCACCCGCACCAGCGTCGAAACCGTCACCGACGCCACCACCACCCCCATCTGAGTCCCGCCGGAAGCACCCGCGCTGTCGCAGCCGGTGACCGGTCTGGTCATCTGCGAGCTGCTGGGAGCCTCCGCGGCCCGCGCCCCTGCGTACCCGTCCGTCGCGGCAGCCGGATCGCCACCCGGGCACTGCCGGCCGCCGAGACACAAGAGCAGCTCGCGAGCCGGCGTCTCAGGCGTCGGGGGTGACGATGGCGAAGTCGGGGTCGAAGGTGTCGAAGAGTCCGGCAAGGGTCTGCAGGGCGTCCTTGTCTCCGTCGAGGGTGATCTTTCCGGCCTGTGCGAGTTGGTGCGCGCCGGCGGGGTCCAGGAGGGCGGCGACGAGTGCCGGTTTGGGGCCGGCGACGGTGAGGTGGGTGTCGGGGTGGGCGCCGGGGCGGGCGTTGAGGACGCCGCGGCGGATCCACATGGTCCAGGTGGTGTCGTCGTGGTCGGTGAAGCGGAAGTCGATGCGGAGATCGGCGGTGGCGGCCTTGTCGCCGATGAGATGGACGGCGGCGAAGTCGAAGAGGATGTCGATCGGCATCGCGAGGATCGTGTCGGGCGAGGCGGTGGCGAACGCGGCCGGGACGATGCCTTCGCGCAGCTCCTTGGCGGCGGTGAGGAAGATGCCGCGCCACTGGGGGCCTTCGGCCTGATAGCCCATCTGCTCGTACGCGTCGGCCTGGATGTTCTTCGCCTCGGTGTGATCGGGGTCGGCGAAGACCAGGGCGTGCAGGATCTGCACCGCCCACCGGTAGTCGCCTTCCTCGAAGGCCCGCCGGCCCTCGGCGAGGATCTTGTCCGGCCCGATGAGGTCGGTGAGGCGTCGGGCGGTCTCGGCGGGCGGGTGCGGGTGGAGGGTGACGGGATCGCCGTCCCACAGGCCGAGTTCCTTGTGGAAGACGGCGCGCACGTCGTGGTGGAGAGTGCCGTGGTAGCCGCGGCCGGCCCAGTTCCGGCCGAGCTCTTCGGGCAGCTCGACGACCTCGGCCGCCTCCAGCGGGGTGTAGCCCTTGTTCGCGAGCCGCAGCGCCTGGTCGTGAATGTACTTGTACGTGTCGCGCTGGGACTCCAGGAACGCGGTGACGTCTGCGTTGCCGAAGACGGGCCAGGTGTGCGGGCCGTAGTGGACCTGAGCGTCGTCGCCCCACCGCTGCAGGGTCTCGTCGAGGTAGCGGGCGAAGTTGCGGGCGTCGCGGGTGCGTGCACCGCGCAGGGTCTGGATGTTGTGCAGCGTGTGGTTGGCGTTCTCCGCGCAGGTCAGGGCCTTGAGTTCGGGGATCCAGATGTGCATCTCCTCCGGCGCCTCGGTGTCGGGCGCGTAGAGGAACTCGAACTCCAGGCCCGCCAGGTCCCGCCGCTCCCCGGTCTTGGTGACGGAGTCGGTCGGGGACAGGTAGGAGACGGTGGGGCCGGCCTGGGTCATGATGCCGATGCCGGCGCTGACGCATCCGCAGGAGTTCAGGCCGAGGAGGCTGCCGAAGGCGTAGCCGGCGCGGCGGGACATCGCGTTGCCGGCGATGACGTTCTCGCCGATGGCGTGGCTGTCGAAGGAGGCGATCGTGCCGGGGGCGATGATCGGCACCCGCCCGGAGGCGACGTCGTCCGCGGAGACGACGCCTTTGACACCGCCGTAGTGGTCGATGTGCGTGTGGGTGTAGATGACGGCGGCGACGGGCTTGTCGCTCACGTGCTCGCGGATCATCCGCATCCCCATGGTCGCGGACTCCACCGAGGCGGTGCAGTCCACCACGACCAGGCCCGTGTCGCCTTCGATGACGGTCAGGTTCGCGATGTCGCAGTTGCGGACCTGGTAGACCCGCTCGGCGATCTCGTAGAGGCCGCCCTTGCTCATCAGTCGGGACTGGCGCCACAGGCTCGGGTTGACCGTGTCGGGCGCCTGCTCCTGGTCGCGGATGTAGTCGAACCAGGACGGATCGAAGATCACCCGCCCGTCGGCGGTCTGCACCGTGTCGGGGAACGGGGCGAGGAAGCCGCGGTCGTTGTCGGCGAAGTCGCGGCGGTCGCCCATCGCGTACCGGGCGAGCGCTTCACGGTTGACCGCCGCTGTCCGTTCGGTGGCCGGCTTGGGCTCGTACGCCATGGCTCTTCCTCCCTCGCCGGCCGCACCGGTCGTGCCGGCGTGCTCCTTGTCCAGCCTCACCGGACCGGGGCCGGTCAGCCAGACGCAGGGGGCTGTTCGGATGAACGCTTCCCGGCCCAGCGGGAGGCGTCGGCATACGCGGCTTCCAGAGGGCCGAGCAGTTCCTGCGTGGCGGGAACGATGCCGCCCCGGCCGAGCCGCCCGGCCAGACCTGAGCGCTCCAGGAGCTGCGCGAAGGCGGGCTGCACGCCGCACAGGATCAGCCGGCCGCCCTGCTCGGCGAGGCGGGCGGTGCAGCGGTCGAGGATCTTGAGCATGGCCGAGGACGGCACGTCGGGCAGCGCCCTGACGACCAGGACCAGCACCGCCCCCCGTGCGTCGTCGGTCGCAGGGAGCTGTTTTTCGATGCGGGGCAGTTCGGCGAAGAACGATGACCCCGCGTAGTCCAGGACGGTGACCGTGCCCGGCCTCAGGTGCGCGGGCGGGTCTGCGGTCTCCCAGCGCCCGGGGCCACCGGGGCTGCCGGGGACCCGGTGGAGGGCGACGAGTCGGGCCTGACGGGCTGCCTGCACGCAGTACAGAAGAAGAGACAGGACAGCCCCCAGGACGATCGCCTGCTGCAGAGGGAGCTGGGTGGTAGCCAGGAAGGTGAGGATCATCGCCCCCGACGACATCCAGGAAGTGCGCAGCACGAGCATGATGTCGTGGCGCTTGCCCCAGATCAGCTCGCCGCCGACGACGAGGATCAGGCCGCCGATGACAGGCTGGGGATGCGTTCGGCGAGCGACCCGCACAGGAGCACGATCAGGGCGAGGAAGGCGCCGGAGATCACCCCGGCCCAGCGGGTGCGGGCCCCAGCGGAGACAGCGACACCCGTGCGCGAGAGCGAGCCGCCCGACGGCATGGCCTGGAACAGCCCGCCGGCGAGGTTGGCGTATCCCTGGGAGCGGAAGTCGCCGTTGACGTCAGAGCGCGTGCCGTCCGGGTTCGGCATCGACGGCGTGATACCCGCGGCCTGCGCGAGAGCGACCAGTGCCACCGAGAACGCCCCTCCCACCAGCCCGGGCACGGCCGACAGGTCCGGCGCGGAGAACGACGGCAGGGCCGCCGGGATCGAGGCGATCCCCTTCACCAGCTCCACATCCGTGCCCAGCAGGGCGACACCGACGCTCACCACCACCATGGCGATCAGCAAGGCGACCGGCTCCAGGCGCCTGACGGCGCGTGCGAGCGCCCACACCGCCACGGTCACCGCGGCGACCGTGGTCGTCGCACCCTTCCAGTCTCCGGCGTGGTGCGCGTAGTTGGCGGTGCCGCCGGCCACCTGGGTAAGAGCCCTTCGCGAATCCGGTTGGTCGGGGAGCGCGATGGGACGGGTGTGCGAGGGGTCGCCCGAGGGGTGAAGGGCGGGACAGGACAACGGCGCCCAGTTCTAGCGTGTGGATTGTCGAGATCCAGAACACGCCCGGAACGAGGCCCCGTTGATGCGTCCCAGTACATCGAAATCGGCATGCCGGGCAAGTCGGCTGGTCATCGTTGTGACTGCATGGCCCATACGGCCGGGAACGCCGGTGACGGCACGTGGCGGGCGAGGGCGTATCCCTCGGATCTGAACCGGGCGCAGTGGCGGCTGGTGCGCCGGCTGATCCCGGTGCCGGCCTGGCTGCGCGGACACGGCGCAAGGCCAGAGGGCTACTGCCACCGCGTCATGATCGACGCGATCCTCTACCTGACCGACAACGGGATCAGGTGGACCGCGATGCCGGTGGACCTCCCGCCCCGGAAGGCGGTCTACCGCTTCTTCAGGCGGTGGCGGGAGAACGGATTCCTCGACCTCCTCCACGACGCCCTGCGGGAGCAGGACCGCTGGGCGGCCGGACGCAAGAAACACCCGACGGCGGCGATCGTGGACTCGCAGAGCGTGAAGGCGTCCTGGCACGTCGCCGCCGCGAGTCGCGGCTACGACGCCGGGAAGAAGGTCACCGGCCGCAAACGGCACCTGGTCGTCGACACTCTCGGCCTGCTCCTGGCGGTCACCGTCACCAGCGCCTGTGTCCAGGACCGGGACGTGGCCGTGCCCGGGCCCTGACCCACCGTCTTGTATCTCAGCAACCGCGACTACGCGTACTGGTTCTGCTGGAACACTGGGGAGCCGCGCCCCCATCATCTCGGACACCGCAGTACTGGCGACCACGTGTGCTCGGAGGACGAACTGCAGGGCGCGACGCTCGGACCGTAGAACAGCCCCGCCGGACTGGTGACGGGGCTTCGTCGTGCCGGCCTCAGGCGACGGGCACGTCGAGGGTCGTGTCGGGGCAGGTGTCGGCGAGGCGGGTGAGGGCGTCCTGCTCGGCCGCTGGTCGGGCGGCGTCCAGTACCCGGCCTGGCGCTGGGCCAGCGGCAGTCCTCTGTGAGTCCCCACGCGCGGCGTGCCCGCACCACAGGTGGCAGTGGCCAGCCGCGGGAGGCCGTGACCGGGGTGCCGCCGAGGCGGCACCCCGGAATTCGCTGCCCGTGCCGGCAGTCGTGGCCGGGCCGGCGGGGGCTACTTCACGGTGACCGCGACCTGCAGTGCCTGGGGAATGCCGGCCGCGTTGCGGCCCGGTGCGGGCTGGAGCTGGGCCTTGGTGGCCTTGGGGCCGGTCGGGCTGCCGATACGGACCTGGCCGGTGCGGATCGCGGTGGCGGCGCTGATCTTGGGCTCGGCCGGAGGTTTGCTGGCAGCGAGGCCGTCGGCGGCAAGCCATTCGTTTCCGGAGGGGTACCAGCCGCCGTGCATGGAGCCGTTGACGTATGCGTAGGCGCCGGTGTTGTTGGCGTACCACTTGTCGACGCCGCATCGGTACTTCAACCCGCTGCCGGTGATCGATACCTGCTGGCCGGCGGACAGATTGATGAACCAGCCGCTTTCGAAGCACACGATCCAGGTGGACGTGCCGAAGTCGTACCACAGCGGCATGGTGTCGACGGCCAGGTCGCCGGCCGCAGCGTAGTAGTTGTTGCTGCATCCGTTGTTCCACGCGCCGGCCCTGCTCACATATGAGCCACCGGTACCGGTGGTGACCTCAGAGTAGTTCGACACGCAGGTACCGCCGCCCGAGTTGTAGACCCACACGTACTGATAGGCGGCAGCGGCCTCGCCGGAGAATCCGAGGGCCAGGAGAGCGGCCGACGCGGCGGCGATGAGGCTGCGCGCGATGGTGCGCCTTGCGTTCAAGATCATCTCCCGTGCTCGCAGGGCCGCGGCGTGCTTCGTGCGCGCCGCGGGAAACGGGGCTCGGCCTGCGCCGCCCCGCTCTTCCGGAACCAGGTGGGGTCGAGACCCCGGGTCTCGCCCCGGCGCCGGGGCCCTATCGTGGTGCCCCGCCCCGCCGCGAAGTTGGCTTCCGGCGCTGCCCCTGCCGATAACCCCATCCGCCCTGGTGGGAGGGTGTGCGAGGTGCGGCATGTTCAGGTAGGGGCGGCCGCTCGAAGGCCCTGGCATGGACGGTGAGGCCAGGGAATGATGATCAGCTGTGCTGCTTCGACTGGCCTATCTGACCGTGACGAACGCGTTCGCGATGCTACGTCTGCTCCCCATGAGCGATCGGGAGCGGGACACTGAGATCCTCGCGCTGCGGCATCAGATCATGGTGCTCGAACGTCAGCTCGGAGCGAGTCCGGTTCACACGAAGCGATCGCGCGTTCCTGGCCGCCCTGCTGCACCGGCTACCACGGGACGCGCTGCGCGGACTGCGACTGCTGGTACGCCCGGACACGGTCCTGCGCTGGCACCGCGACCTGGTCGCACGCCGCCACGCCGCCATGTCCCGACCGAAGCGCCCGGGACGGCCACGGACCGTGCGCTCCATCCGACTCCTGGTGCTGCGACTCGCCCGGGAGAACCCAAGCTGGGGATACCGCCGCATCCACGGCGAGCTCCTCGTCCTGAACGTGAAGGTTGCCGCATCCACCGTCTGGGAGATCCTCAAGGACGCCGGCATCGACCCTGCACCCGAGCGGACCTCCAGCACATGGGCAGACTTCCTGCGCTCCCAGGTCGACGCCCTACTGGCCTGCGACTTCTTCGAGACCGTCACCTTGTCTGGGACACGACTGTATGGATTCGCGGTGATCGAGCACGCCAGCCGCCGCATCCGGATCCTCGGCGCCACCGCCCACCCGACCGCGGTATGGGTGACACAAGCCGCGAGGAACCTCGTCATGGACCTACAGGACGCCGGCTGCCGGACGAGGTTCCTGATCCGCGACCGGGACGGGAAGTTCCCCGCCCTGTTCGACACCATCCTCAACGACGCGGCGATCCAGGTCGTACTCAGCGGCATCCGAGTCCCGCGCATGAACGCGATCATGGAACGGTGGGTGCAGACCTGCCGCCGCGAACTCCTCGACCGCACCCTGATCTGGAACCACCGCCACCTGCTGCACGCCCTACGGGAGTTCGAGGAGCACTACAACTCCCACCGACCGCACCAGGGCATCGCGAACGCCCGTCCCCTCCAACCACCCCCGACACCAGCCGCGAAAACGAGGCAGATCGACCACCTCGACATCCGACGACGCGACCGACTCGGCGGCATCCTCCACGAATACGAACATGCCGCGTGACCTGCACGGATGACATTTTCGGCAGGAGCAGCGTTCGGCTGGTGGTCTCCAGCGGCGATAGTCGGCCTGCCATCCGAGGTCGGTGGCGGCCTGGTGGCGGGCGGCGGACTGGAGGTCGTGGTGCGGGCGGATGGTCAGGATCCGTCCGGCTTTGGCCTTGGTGCACCGCTGGCGCAACGGACACTGGGTGCACAGGTCTTTGAAAGCGGCCTTGCGCTGCTGGTGCTGCCCGCCGGGACGGCTGCCTCTCGATGACCACGGGAGAGAGACCCGAAAGACCGCCTGTACAAGACCGCTGACATCATTCACGCGAAAGTCAACGACCCTCACACGTTCCGTCACCACCAGAGAGCCAGAAAGGTCGTTGGTCAGACACGCGCCCGCGTGCGGCGAGCTCGGAGGCCAGGCACTGCGGCGCGACTCAACTTGACGGGTCGGCAGAGACGTTGAGGCCGCGCTGTCGCCAGTCCGAGGTCAGCACCCACCGGGGCTGCGACAAATGCAGCCACTCCGGGCTGAGCGTATCGCCACTGACCATGGAGTACAGGAACCTGACCATGCCAACGTCGAACCGGTACGTGGTCGCGGGTCCCCGGGCCCACATCACCACCGGCCAAGCATCCGGGTCGTCCCCCTCCGTGAGCCACCAGAACAAGTCTCCCTGCTCGTTCTCGCCCCACGTCAGCAGACCCCCTGGGGCGGGATACATCGGATAGACGGTTCCACCCCAGAAATCTGCGTCGGCGCCCTCGAACATCGACGCGAACTCCGAGGTGTGCCATGCCACGAAGGCTTCGAATCCACCGGGTTCCCCAGGCCGCCTCGGGACGGCGGACGGAGCATAGATATCAAACGTCTCAAAGGAGTCGGGCCCCCCGATGTGGCCCCCGCCGTACAGGTCGACGAAAGCCCGGTAGTCCGAGGGGAAATCGAACCCCACGTCCGCCCTGGACTGGCCCCACGGTGGCGCGGAGACGTCCTCCGCGGGTGGCGGCAGCAGCCGAGTAAGCTGCTCCAAATCCCTGTTTGTCATCGCTCCGAACTTTCAGTTGCCGAGATTGGGCAGGAGTCCCTGGCCGTCATTGCGGACATACGTGGTGCCTGAGCTTACAACCACCCCAGTGGCCGGATCCTGAGCCATGTAACCGAGGTAGAACCCGATGGGTATCGTGCTCTTCCCGGTCGCGTAGTCGGGGAGACCTGTGTACATGACCACGTTACCGGCCATTGAGGCTTGCTCCGCCTTTTTCTCGAAGGTGCGCATACTGGAGCCGTTGTCCGTATTGGTCTTGCGCCAGCATGCCGCGACGTTCGCCCTGAGCCCGCGACCCCCGAGAACCGAGGGACCAAGGTGGCAGCTGTTAACCTTCCCACCGTACTGGACTGCCTTTCGCTGAGCCTCGACGTTCCCCGCCGGCTCACCGGCCTTGTTGTATCCCATCTTGTTCTTATGAGCCGCACAGATGACGGCTCCTTGCGATCGCCCGCCGTAACCGGTCGGAGCGTAGTACTCCCAGCCACCGTTCTTGACGTTCGGATCCGAGCCGGGGATCGGGTTGTCGAGGCATGTTGAGGGTGCCCTGTTTTCGGGGCCGCGGTCGCCGCCGCGGCCGTTCGGCTCGGGCTCGGGCTCCGGGTCGGGGGCAGGGTCGTCACCGGTGCCCAGCAGGTCGGCCACGCCGTCCACGGCATTTTCGACGGCCCAGGCGCCGAAGTCCAGGGCGACATCCTCGGCCACGGCGACTGCGCCGTTCACCGCCGTCAGGCCGACGGGGAGGGCGATGTATGGGAGGAGCGTGGGGCCGGGCGGTACGACGCAGTGCTGGTGGGCGCAGGGGTCGCGCGGAGGTGGCGGGGGCTTCGGGTGGTGGGTGACGGGCTGGGTGTGGCCGTTGTGGCCTCCGCCACCGTGGGGGTCGTCCGCGGTGCCTGGGCCGCCGCCACCGAGAGGCTGGGAGCCACTGCCCATGGTGCCGGTTGGCACTGACGGGCTGTAGTTGGGCGATCCGTGATACGGGTTGGGCGAGGGGTCGGGACAGTGGACGATCTTGCAGTGGTCCACTGTCTCAGTCTTCTGGATGTCGCCGAGTTCGCAAACCACCGCCATCCACAAAGGCTCGAATTCACACAGATCCGGTACGGGGTACTTCCCACCCTTGCCGCCGCCCTTGCCCTTGTGGCCTGTCGGGTCGGTGACGTCCAGCGGGTCGGCGTTGGCGTAGGTGTAGCGGTTGGCCTGGGTGGAGGGGTTGGGGTCGAGTTGGTAGGTGTCGCGGGAGTCGAAGGCGCCGGTGGTGGGGTCGTACCAGCGGGCGTTCATGTCGACCTGGCCGGTGGTGGGGTCGGTCCAGGCGCCCTGGTAGCCGAGGGCGGGGGTGGTGCCGGTGGTGGCGGTGGGGGTGCCGAGGGGGTTGTAGGCGGTGGAGGCCCCAGGGGTGGTGGCGTCGGGGGTGAAGGTCGCGGTGACGTCGCCGTGGGTGTTGCTGTAGGCGAGGGTGACGGTGCCGTTCTGGTCGAGGGCGATCAGGTGGCCGGCCGGGTCGTAGGTGTAGGCGGCGGTGCCGTCGGTGGTGATCTGGGTGGAGGCGCCGGCGTAGGTGAACGCGGTCGAGCCGCGGGTGGTGAGGCGGTCGAGGGCGTCGTAGGTGTAGGTGGTGCCGCCGGCGGCGGTCATGCGGTCGAAGGCGTCGTAGGTGTAGGTCCGGGGGTGGTCGCCGCCGGTGACCGTGGTGAGGGTGCCGCGGGGGGAGTAGGTGTACGTGGCACCGGTGCTGTCGCTGGTGCGGTGGTTCTGCTCGTCGTAGTCGGCGGTGGTGGTGCCGTTCTTGACGAGGTTGCCGGAGGCGTCCCAGCCGTAGTCGGTGGTGGTCGTGCCGCGGGTCCAGGAGGACAGGCGGCCTGACGGGTCGTAGGTGTACGTGTCGGTGCCGGCTCCGGCGGTGCCGGTGGTGGTCCTGGTGGTGAGCTGGTCGTTGGTGTCGTAGCCGTAGGTCGTGGCTGCGACGGTGGCACCTGCGGGGGTGGTGAGGGTGTCGCTGGTGAGCCGGTCGAGGGTGTCGTAGCCGAAGGTGCGGGTGTCCTTGCCGGTGCCGTACCCGACCTTGTCCGGGTTGCCGTCCTGGTCGTAGTGGTAGCTGAGGGCGGCACCGGTCAGCGGTTCGGCGACGCCGGTGAGCTGGCCGGCGTTGTCGTAGGTGTAGGTGGCCGTGCCGGCGGCACTGGTGCCGGCGGTCATCTGCCCGGCGTCGTCGTAGGTGTAGGAGCTGACGCCGCTGGGCCCGGTGGCGGTGAGCAGCTGGCCGCGGTCGTTGTAGGTGAAGGCGTCGGGGGTGGCCTGGGCGTCGGTGGCAGCGGTCAGGATCCGCCCCGCCAGGTCGTAGGTGAACAGGTGGCCGCCGGTCTCGGTCCCGCCGCCGGTTGCGGTGCTGCTGGTGACGCGGCCGAGCGCGTCGTAGGCGCTGGTCTGCTTCACGCCGCCCGGCTCGGTCGCGGTGACGGCCTGCCCGGCCTTGTCGTAGGCGGTGGTCCAGGTGCGGTCGGCCGGGTCGGGCGCGGTCGCGGTGGCCGGCTCGATGGTGGACTCGGGCAGGCCGAGGGTGTTGAAGGTGTACCAGGTGGCGTTGCCGCGGCCGTCGGTGAAGCGGGTGCGGTTGCCGGCCGGGTCGTAGCCGAAGGTCGTGGTGATCGGGGTGGTGCCGTTGCCCGGTTCGACCTGTTGGATGAGGCGGTTCGCCGCGTCGTAGGCGTAGGTGGTGGTGTGCGGCGGGGTGGCGTAGTCGGTGACGCTGGTGGCGTTGCCGTTCGGGTCGTAGCCGATGGCGGCCGAGCGCAGGGTGGTGCCGCCCTTGGACTGGGCGGTGCCGGTCTGGCGGCCGGCCGCGTCGTAGGCGGTCGTGGTGGTCAGCCCGCTGGGCAGGGTGGTGCTGACGGTGCGTCCGTCCAGGTCGTACCCGGCGTGGACGGTGCGGCCGTCGGGGTCGGTGGTCCCGGTCGCCTCGCCGAGCGCGTCGTAGGCGGTGACGGTGGTCTGGGAGTCGACGGTGACGTCCATGCCCGGCAGCGCGGAGCGGACGAGGTTGCCTGCGTCGTCGTAGCGCATGGTGCTGGTCAGGTACCGGCCGGGGGCGGGGTAGCGCTCGACCTGGGTGGAGGTGATCTGCCGGCCCAGGTCGTCGTAGGTCGCCTGGACCTGCGCGCCGGTCGGGTCGGTCGCGCTGAGCTGCTCGCCGTCGAGGTCGTAGCCGAACGACGAGACGCCGCCGTCCTCGCGTGTGCCGTCCGCCTTCAGCAGGCCCGGCTGGGTCTGCTGGGTGAGGTGGCCGAGCTGGTCGTAGGTGTAGGTGGTGGTGTTGCCGAAGGCGTCGGCGACGGTGTGCACCTGGCCGAGCGCGTCGTAGGTGGTGGTGCCCGTGACGTGCACCGGGGTGTCGGAGCCGGGGGCGGTGTAGGCGGCGGAGGAGACCTTCGTCGCGCGGCCGTCGGCGTCGTAGGTGGTCGTGGCCGTGTTGCCGTCGGGGTCGGCGGTGTGGGTCTGCTCGCCGAAGTTGTTGTAGCCGACGGTGCTCGTCGGGTGCGTGGTGGCGGGCTGCCGGCCGTACGTCTCGTTCTGGACGGCGGGCTGGGAGGTGGCGGTGAGCCGTCCGAGGGTGTCGTAGGTGTAGCTGGTGGTGTGGTCGGCCGGGGAGTTGCCGGCGGTGTTGCCCAGCGGGTCGACCATGGTCAGCGGCAGGCCGCGCCGGTCGTAGGTCCAGGTGGTCGTGAGGTCCTGGGAGTTGTTGTGGACCGTGGCCGACAGCGGGTGGCCGAGGGCGTCGTAGGTCGCCTCGGTCTGCTCGGTCGCCCCACCGCCGGTACGCGTCGCGGAGACCACGTCGCCGAGGGGGTCGTAGGCACTGGTCACGGCGCGGTTCAGGCCGCCCGGATCCACGACGGTGCGGGTGGTGCGTCCGGCCGGGTCCACCGTGTAGTCGGTCTCGACCGGCTTGGTGCCGCCGGTGACCTGCTTGACCAGGTGGCCGGCTCCGTCGTAGGTGTCGGACTCCAGGGTGATGTCGCGGACGGCGCCGGTGTCCGGGTCGTGGTAGCCGGTGGCGGTGACCGTGGCCCGGGTGTCGTCGGCATAGTAGGTGTAGGAGGTGGTGCGGCCCATCGCGTCGGTGACCGAGCCCAGGCGGCCGGCGGGGTCGTAGGCCCGGGACTCCAGGACGAGGTCTTGCGGGTCGGACGGGTGGGCGGGGTCGCCGGTCCAGTCCTTGAGGGTGGTGCCGGTCTGCTCGCCGCGCAGGTTGTAGGTGTAGTCGGTCTCGGTCTCCTGGTCGGTGCCCACTCCGGTGGTGACCGAGGTGCGGTTGCCGAACTGGTCGTAGTCGTAGTTGGTGACCAGCCCTGCGGGGTCGGTGAGGGTGTTGACCCGGTCCTGGGCGTCGTAGTCGTAGGTGGTGGTGCGGGCCTCGTCGCCGCCGGTGAGGTCGGAGACGGTCTGGGACTGCACCTGCCCGTCGTCGGTGTAGGTGTACGACGTGCGGGCCCGATGGGTGGTGCCGTCCACCGCGTTGCCGGCGGCGGGGTCGGTCCGGGTGGCGATCCGCGAGTTGGCGTCGTAGGTGTACGTGGTGGTCGCGCCGGCGGGGACGGAGTCGGAGATGTCGGTCTGCGTGAGGATGCGGCCGATCGGGTCGTAGCTGTAGGCGGTGACCAGCCCGGCCGGGTCGGTGGTCTTCGCCAGGTCGCCCTGCGCGTCGTACGCGTACGCGGTGGTGCCGCCGCTCTGGCCGTTGGTCGCGGTCTTCAGCAGCCCGGCCGGCGTGGTGCCGCCGCCGACCGCGGGCTCGGTGCCGTCGGTGTAGGTGCGGTTGGTCTTGCAGCCCGTGGGGCACCCGGAGCCGGCCGGTCCGGTCACCGAGTCCACTTGGCCGTCGGCGGTGTAGGTGTAGCCGGTCAGGTAGGTGTTGTCGGTGGCGCTCGCCGAGCGGGCGTCCCGCACCGCCGTGACCTTGTCGTTGCGCAGGTCGGTCGGGTCGGCAGCGTTCAGGTAGTACGCGTAGTAGCTGGTGTAGCAGGTCGTCGCGGACTCGTCCCGGCAGGTGGTCCGGGAGAGCATGTTGCCGCGGGCGTCGTTGGTCTGGGTGACGCTGTGCCCGTTCTCGTCCGTCGTCGTCGACAGGAAGCCGCCGGTGTCGTAGGTGTAGCTGCGGCTGCTGCCGTCGGTGAGGGAGTAGCCGGTGGCCCGCCCGCCGTTGAGCGGGTCGTAGTCGTACGCCTGCTCGTTGCCGGACGGGTCGGTGACGGTGACGGTACGCGTCAGGTCCGTGCCGGAGCCGGCGACGCTGGTGGTGCCGAGCTGCCAGGTGCCGCCCTGCGGGTCGGTGACGTCGGAGACCCGGTCGACGCCGTTGTCGTAGTCCACGCTCCAGGCGGTGTTGCCGCTGGGCAGGGTGACCTCGGTCAGCTCGTCGGCGGCGGTCCGGGCCGTGTAGTGGGACTGGACGACCTGCGCGCCGAGCGTGTGGTTGTAGAGGGCGACGTCCTGGATCTGGCCGTCGAAGTAGCCGTATTTGGTGGTGAACGGGGTGGACGGCCAGCCGGTGTTGAACCATCCGGCGCCGACATAGGTGTAAGGCTTGTCGACGCTCTTGATCGGGGTGTCGTTGAGCGTGCCGGCCTGGGCGCCGTCCAGGTAGAGCCGCTGCACCGTGCCCTCGCCGGTGAGTGCGGCGTGGTGCCAGGCGCCGTCGGTGACGGCTGCGGCGGTGGTGATCGGCTCGACCTTGCCGTTGCCGAACTGGCCGCGCAGCTTGCCGTCGGCCCCGACGTACAGGGCCGGCACGTAGTTGGTCGGCGTGGTCGTCGAGCCCAGCGCCTTGTCCTCGTACTCCAGCAGCGGCCCGGGCTTGGTGGTCTTGAACCACAGCTCGGCCGCCAGGTAGGAGCCGCCGTTCTGCACGGAGCCGTCGGGGAGCCGTACCGACGAGGAGGTGCCGTTGAACGTGGCCGCGGTCGCGTCGGTACCGGCGAGCGCGCCGCCGGAGCCCAGGGTCACGGAGGAGTACGTGCCGTCCTTGCCGCCCTGGTTGACGTCCACCTCGTCGCCCGCGTCGGTGCCGTCGTCCGCGGACTCGCCCAGCCGCCAGTAGGTGTTCGGGGAGGCGTCGAGCACCTGGGTGCGGTAGTGCGATCCCGACCCGTAGGAGTAGGAGGTGCAGGCTGTGGCCGACGTGGGCGAGCACACCTGCGTGAGGTCGTCGCCGTCGTAGCCGTACGTCCACGTCAGCGGGGAGCCGTTCACCGCGTCGGTGGCGATGGTCCCGATGTGGGCGCCGTTCCAGGTCACGTGCAGGGACCGGCCCGACGTGGTGTTGGTGACCGTGTCCAGCTTCCCCGAGCTGCCGTAGCTCAGGGTCTCGCTGATGTGGTCGAGATCGGTGATCTTCGCCAACCGGCCGGCCGTGTCGAAGGTGTAGACCGTCTTGGACTTGTCGGTGAGCCGCCAGCCGCCGCCGACCGTTCCGACCAGGCTGGCGAACTGGCCCGCCGGGGAGACATAGCTACCGTAGATGATCCCCTTCATGGTGAAGCCGGAGAAGTCCGGACCCTTGTAGAGGAGCAGGTCCTGGTTCGTCCACATGGCGAGGAAGTCGTCCGTGCCGTCTCCGGTCTGGTCGCCCACCCAGGCGATCTGGGCGACGCTGTTCCAGCTGTCGCCGGTCTGGAGCTTCGCGTCGAACTTCGTGTCACCGTGGCCGGCCCATATGTACAGGTCGCCGGTGGTGCTGTTGGCGGCGAGGAGGTCCGCCTTGCCGTCGCCGTTGAAGTCGCCGCCGGTCACGAGGCGGTAGGGCAGCCAGCCGTTGCCGATCTGCGCCTTGGTGCCGAAGGTGCCGGTGCCCGTGCCGGGCCACAGCCACAGGTTGCCGGTGGCGCTGTCAATGGCGACGAGGTCGCGCTTGCCGTCGCCGTTGTAGTCGGCGGAGATGGTGCCGCTGTAGCCGCCCCAGCCCGTGGTGAGCTGGACCCGGTTGTTGAGGACGCCGTCGGAGCGGCCCGTGTACAGGTAGAGGATCCCGGTGCTGGTCTGCTCGCCGATGACGTCGCCGATGCCGTCGCCGTTGAAGTCGCCGCCGGTCAGCTGCGACATGCCGGTCCAGCCGCCGCTGCCGATCTTGATCCGTTCGGTGCCGGAGAAGTCCGGCCCCAGGTAGAGCCAGAGCGCACCGGTGACCGGATCGACCGCGGCCATGTCGTTCAGGCCGTCGCCGGTGAGGTCTCCGACCCCGATCATCTGCGTCAGCGTCATGAAGCTGCGGCCGAACCGCTGCTGCTGGCCGTTGGGGTAGGTGACCACCTCGTTCCCCGAGCCGTCGTCGTCCGCGGTCACCTTCATGTCGAACCGGGAGGACCAGCCCGCGCCGAAGGCATGCGTGGTGCCGGCGTCCAGGCTGTTGTACGTGCGGCCCACCGTCAGATCGGGTCCCACCGTGGCGACGGAGGCGTCGGTGGCCGAGGTCGTGAAGTTGCCGACCTCCGCGTTGAAGCCGTGGTCACCGCCAGTGGTGCCCAAGTGCGAGGCCACGGGAGGCTGCGGGACCTGGGTCAGCAGCGTGCTGGGGCCGATGGTCTGCGATGCCTGGGAATCGGCGACCACGACCTTCCAGGTGTACGTCTTGCCCCACTGGAGCCGCGTCTGCGGCACGGTCCACACGTGGTCGGTGATCGCGCCGGAGTCGGCCACCGTGGTGGTGCCGTCCAGCACGGTGTAGTGGTACGTCAGTCCCGCGCCGTTGTTGTCGGAGGCGATGACCGTGAGCTGCGGCGACAGCGTCTGCGCGGAGTAGCCGCTCGGCGGGAGCACGTTGCTCACGGTGGGCGCCACCGCCGGCACCGTCAGCGCCATCTTGCCGACCGGGACGCTCTGCGACGAGAAGGCGGTGCTGCCGGAGTACATGTCCCAGTCGATCAGGTACTTGCCCGGAGGCAGGGCCTTGATCGTGGGATTCAGGGTGATCGACGCGTTGGGCGCCACGTTCGACGGCATGGCGGCCGCCGCGGTGTTGGTGGTGATCAGCTTGCCGCTGGAGTAGCCGTAGACCTTGTAGCCCAGCTTGTAGCCGTTGCTCGATGTCCAGGTGTCGGTGCCCAGGTTGGTCACCTTGACCGAGACCTTGCCGTCCTGTGAGCCGGTGACCGGCGGCTTCGGCGAGGCGGAGGACAGAGTGTAGGCGGCGCCGTACTTCGTGTACGTGATGGACAGATACGGGTCGCCGGTGCCGTTGTTGGCACTCACGATCTTCTTCCAGCCCGTGCTCGAACTCGTCGAGGCCTTCAGCGCCAGGCCGTAGTTGGCCTTGCCGTGCGTCCACCCCTCGACGAGCGTCTTGCCGGCTGTACCGAGGTTGACCGGCTCCCACTTCGCCGGGCAGGACGAGGACGTCACGCCGTCCGGCCGCCACCCCCTGGCAAAGCTCGCGCTGCCCAGCGCCGAACCCACGGAGGGGCCGGGGTAGGTGGTCGCGGACGTGGACGTCCACGACTGGGTGACGGGGTAGGCGCTGACCGAGGCCGCGGTGCAGGAGTACGCCCAGGTGTTGTACATGTACAGCTGCGCGCCGAGCACGTACTGGTTCTTCAGGGAGGTGCTCACGCTGTCGAACTTCATGAAGGCGTTGGCCTTGTGCGCGCCGCCGTCGTACGTGCCGATCTTCAGCTCGAGGTCACCGGAGAAGTCCTGGTTGTACGGGGACTCCACGTAGGTGTCGGAGTTGTCGTCGACACTGCCGACAACGGTGGGGTCGATCCGCACCGGGAAGACCCGGGCCGCGTCGTGCAGCCATGCCTCGTCAGCGTGCATCCGCACCGCCGGCGCACCCTGGTACGTCACCAGGGAGAGCGTCACGGCGGTGGATATCTCACCGTCGCCGGAGTGCGGGTCGACGGCCGAGTCCTCCATCCAGCCCTTGGGGAGGGAGGCGCGCGCCGTACCGGCCTCGTCGGTGAACACTACCGAGCCGTCAGCCGCCTGGGACGCCGTCAGCCCTTCGAGACGCAGCGGGAAGACCCAGTCCGCCGGTGCGTCCGCCGACTTGAGGACGACGTCCTCCTTGACCCCGGTGGCGGTCGCCCTGAGCTCCAGGTCCGCGCCGGGGCGTGCGTCCGCGTAGGAAACGCTGTCCCCGGACGCCTGGCCGGGAACTGCTGCCGCGCCCGCAACGCCGTAGCCCACGGAGTGGGAGTCGTCCAGCCTCATCGTCACCACGGGATCGCCCGCGGCCGTCGGAGCGAAGCTCAGCGGACTCTGGCTGCTGTCCACCGCCCAGCCCGAAGTGGTCGTCATCGGGCCGGAGATGAAGGCGCTGCGCTCCACGGCCGCCGCACTGACGGTGGTGTCCACCGGCTCCCACGAGCCGTCGGACGTCTCGTAGAACTGCGGGTCCTTGTAGACCCGGGTGGTGGAGGTGCCGTCAGCGTTGGCGAAGGTCTGGACGTACTTGCCTCGCTGGCTGGTCACCTCATGGCTGGTGGCCGCGTCGTACCCGTGCGGCTGCGGCTTCGCCTCGGCGGGGAGCACATCCACGAGGTCGGGCTGCGCCGCCGCCTTGCCGGGCAGGGCCACCGGCTTGACATCCGCTTCCGGCGGCAGGGCGCCCTTCGGCGAGGGAACGGCACCGCTTCCGCCAAGCTTCTTGGCAGCCGCGGTCGCGGCGGCCGACGCCTTGTGGCTACGACCGGACGCCGTTCCAGAACGCTGCGTGGGCGCCGAACCGGCCACCTTCTGCGGGGCGGACGCAGGCACGCCCTGGGCGAAGGTGGTTCCCACCGGCACCGCAACGCCCGCGACCAGTCCCAGCGAGACCGTCAGCGACACTCTCCGAAGCCACAGACCCCACGCGCGCATTCACATTCCCATCCCCCAGACAGCACAAATCAGCCCCCGGATCTTCACGGAAAATCCGCAGGCCGATGGATCATGACAGGAAATCGAACACCCGGTCCAGTGTCGGAACGAAACGAAAAAGTTTCGATGGTGAGCACCCGCCCGTCGCGGCTCAACCGCCCCCGCGGGCCGACATCTGGCTGCCGCCTACGGCCTCGACGCCGGGGACAACCGGACCGTTCACCGCGAGGGGCGCCCCTCAGGAAGATCGCCCGTGCGCGTATGCGAAGAGGCACACGAGGTAGCCCCCCGTCGCCGATAGCCGCTCCGTCTTTGTCGCCGGTCCGCTGCTAAAGATCACTGTCTTGGTGCGGTCGTGGCGGTTTCTTGGCGTGGGTCTGGCTCGGTGATGGGCGTCAGCTCGTCGTCGATCGAGGAGGCGCCGCGTCATGGGTGCTCGACGTGTCGGAAGGGATCAGCAGGGGTTGCGGGATCCGTTGCCGCTGGACAGCGCGAGGGCGTCGTTCGCGTTGTTGGTGGCCGGGCCGGCGCCGTTGGCGTTGAACGGGCGGAGGTTCAGCGCGCTGCCCAACCGGAAGGTGGCGCTGGACGAGGTCAGGGAGCGGATGTTGCGGCGGCGGTGTTCGGCCGGCGCGCGGGACGAGGTGTGGGCGTATCTGGTGCGGCGGTCGCGGCGGGAGGGGGCGGCCTGGACGCTGGCGTGCACCGGGATGGCGTTGCCGGCGTTGAGCGGGGTGGCGCGGTGGCTGGGTGCGCGGTTTCCGGGGGACGCGTTCGACGTGCACGCCGAGGTGCTGGCCGGGTTCCTGGGTGGGCTGGCGACGGTGGATCTGGGGCGGCCGCATGTGCTGCCGCGGTTGCGGTGGGCGGCGTACCGGCAGGGGTACGCGGCGCTGATGGAGGCGCTCGACGCGCCGGTGCCGGTGAGCGGGAGCGGGTTCCGTTCGGTCGCGCCGCGGTCGCCGGTCGGGCATCCGGATCTGGTGCTGGCCCGGGCGGTGCGGGCGGCGGTCGTGTCGCGGGGCGAGGCGGACCTCATCGGGGCGACCCGGCTGGAGGACATGCCGGTGGCCACGTGGGCGGACCGGCACGGGACGACGGTGGGAGCGGCGTACAAGGCACGCAGCCGTGCGGAGGCCCGGCTCGTCGCGTTCATCCGCGAGGAGTGCCGGACGGCTGATCCGGACGACCCTGCGGCGACGGCCGCGCTGGACCGGTTGCCGGGCCAGCCGCGGAAGAGCACCGACGGAGTGTCCAAAACGGTCCCGGATCCGGGCCTGGGGAAGCGCGGGAGCACCTCGCCCGCCCCGAACCGCCAGCTGTCCCTGGAGGGCCACCGATGCTGATTCCCGTTGTCCGTCGCTGCCGCCGCCTCGTCCGCCGCCGGGCGCTGACGGTCACCGCCGCCGTCCTCGTGCTGTGCGCTGTCGGCGTGCCGGCGGCGACCGCCGCCGAGCCGTCTCAGGTGCTGGCGCTGGCCACCTCGGTCAGCACGGTCCTGAACAACATCCGCAACTGGATCATGGGCATCCTCGCCGGTCTGGCGACCGTGTTCCTGTCGATCGGCGGCGTCCGCTACCTGATGGCCGGCGGTGACCCCGGCGAGGTCGAGAAGGCCAAGACCGCGTTCAAGAGCGCCGGGTGGGGATACGGGCTGGCCGCGCTCGCGCCGCTCATCGTGCAGATCCTCAAGGGCATCGTGGGCGCGCAGTGACCAGCGCTCCTGCCGCGCCGGGCCGTCGTGCCCGGCGCGGCTCCCCTGTCCGCAGACGGCGCCGGCGTCGCGCGTTGGCTGCCGCCGTGGCCGTCACGGTGGCGGTCGTCGTGGGCGGATTGCCCGCGCGGGCCGACCCCGTACCTTCGCCGGGCCCGACCACCACGACGACCGCACCTGCCCCGACGACCACGACCGCGCCGCTGACCGCCGCCCCCACGCCCGCCCCGTCCTCGTGCGCGCCGCAGGACTGCATCCCGCAACCGGGCAGTTCGGCACCCACCGATACCCCAGCGCCAGGAGCGACGTCCCCGCCGCCGGACGCGGGCGGCGGTCCCGGCGGGATCACCGGGTGGATCACGAAGGGCATCAACGCCGCGATCGGCGCCTTCTTCAAGACGATCATCACCGCGGCGCTGAACCCGCTACTGAAGCTGCTCGGCGACACCCTGCTGGCCACGCCGAGCCTGTCGTCGCTCCCGCGGGTCGGGGAACTGTGGCAGAACTCGTGGGAGATCGTGTTGGCGGTCTACGCGATCCTCATCGCGCTCGCCGGGATCGTGCTGATGTCGTACGAGTCTCTGCAGAGCCGGTACTCGGTCAAGGAGATCGCCCCGCGGATCCCCGTCGGGCTGCTGGCCGCCGGGCTGTCGCTGTTCCTGGCGGGCAAGGCGGTCGACCTGGCCAACGCGCTCTCGCACGCGGTGATGGGCGCCGGGGCGGACGGCGAGGGAGCCGGCAACACGCTGGCGACGTTCGTGCTGAGCAGCTTCGTGCCGGGAGCTGACCTGTTCACGGACATCATGTGGGTCGTCGTCATCGGCGTGTTGGTGGCGCTGCTGATCACGTACGTCGTGCGGGTGGCGCTGACGGTGATCCTCGTGGCGGGCGCGCCGCTGGCGCTGATGTGCCATGCGCTGCCACAGACGGACGGGATCGCCCGGTGGTGGTGGCGGACGTTCGGCGGAGTGCTGGCCATCCAGGTCGCGCAGTCGCTGACGCTCATCACCGGGATCCGCGTCTTCCTGAACCCCGGCGGGCTCGCCGGGAAGGGGCTGTTCGGCGGGGTGTCGAGCGGGCTGGTCAACCTGCTGGTGACGCTGGCGCTGACGTACATTCTGTTCAAGATCCCGTTCTGGATCCTGGGGTCGGTGCGGGTCGGCCAGGGCCGGTCGTTCGCGGGACGGGCGGCGCGGGCGTACTTGATGTACCAGACGCTGGGGATGCTGCGCGGCGCCGGGAACGCGAGGGCCGCTGTCCCCAGCGGGCCGAACGGAGTCGGGACACCGCGGCGGCCGGGCGGCGCGCCCGCCCCGGTGGCGCCGCGGCGGGCCGTCAACCCGGCGGCAGCCGCACCCGTCGCGCGTCGGCGGCCGCCCGGGCAGCCGGTGTTCCGGGCACCGGGGCAGAGCCCGCAGGCCGCGGCATCTCCGCGTCGGGCGGCCGGTCCGCCGCCCATGCCGACGTTCCAGGCTCCGGGCGCCCCTGGGACTCCCGCCCCTGTACCGCGGCCCGCGCAACCGCCGGGGACGCCGACGTTCCGCGCTCCGGGTGCGCCTGCGCGGGTACGGGCTACCGCTCGACCCACGGGCCCTCCGCCCCGGCAGCCGCTCTTCCGACAGCCGGTCCCCGCAAATCCGGTGCAGCCCCGGCGGGTGACTGCGCCGCCCCCGCCCGCCACCTTCCGCGAGCCGCGCCCCCGGGCCGGCGCCGCCCAAGTACCCCCACCGCCCCGCCGCACACCGCCAGGAGGTGATCGCCGGTGAGCCAGCCTGTACGCATCCCGGCCGACGTCGACCGCGAGGACACCGTCGTCGCGAACCTCACCGGACGCCAGTTGCTCATCCTCGCCGTCACCGGCGTCGTCCTCTACGGGACGTGGTCGCTGAGCCGCGGCTTCGTCCCCGCGGTGGTCTTCCTGCTGGGCGCCGTCCCGACCGCAGGCGCCGCGGCCTTCCTCGCACTGGGGCGGCGCGACGGCATGTCGATGGACCGGCTGGTCCTGGCCGCGGTACGGCAACGGGCCGCCGCCCGCCTGCAGATCGCCGCCCCGGAAGGGACCGACCCGGCACCCGCCTGGCTCGCCGCCCGCGTCACGTCAGGCACGGAGCACCTCGGGAAAGCGGCCGGCCCGCCGAGCCTCCCCGTCGACGGCGTGAACGACGCGGGGGTGATCGACCTCGGCTCCGACGGTCTCGCCGCGGTCGCGGCATGCGGCACGGTCAACTTCGCGCTGCGCACCCCGACCGAGCAGGAAGCTCTCGTCGCGGCGTTCGGCCGCTACCTGCACTCGCTCACCGCCCCCGTCCAGGTCCTGGTACGAGCCGAGCGCCTGGACCTGTCCGCGCAGATCGCCGAACTCCACGCCCAGGCAGCGGGCTTGCCGCACCCCGCGCTGGAGAACGCGGCCCGCGAGCACGCCGACTACCTTGTCGAGCTGGGGCGTTCGTCGGTCCTGCTGCGCCGCCAGGTCCTGCTCGTCCTGCGCGAGCCGCTCGGCGCGGCACCTCCCACCGACGGCCTCGGCGGCGCCTCACCGCTGGCCGCGCTCGCCCAACTGCGGGCGGGACGCCGCTCGGGCCTCGTCACCGAAGCCGCCCTGCGCGCTGCGGAGAACCGGCTGGCCCGGCGGCTGAGCGAGGCGGCCGAGCTGCTGGGCCCGACCGGCATCACCATCACGCCGCTGGACGCCGACCAGGCCTCCGCCGTCCTCACCGCGGCCTGCAACCCGGACAGCCTCCTCCCGCCGTCCGCCGAACTCGCCGGCCCGCAGGACGTCATCACCGGAGCGTGGCCCGACGGCGAAGAGGACCGGTCATGAGCAAGAAGCCCCGCACCCCGGCACGGCAGCGCACCGCGAGCCCCTTCGCCCCCGACACCCTCGCCGTCACCCCGCGCCGGCTGGAGGTCGGCACCGACCACGTCGCGTCCTTCGCCGTCACCGGCTACCCGCGCGAGGTCCACCCCGGCTGGCTCCAGCCGCTGCTCACCTACCCCGGCCGGGTCGACGTCGCCCTGCACGTCGAGCCCATCGACCCCGTCACCGCCGCGAACCGCCTCAAGCGCCAGCTGGCCAAGATGGAGTCCGGCCGCCGCCACACCCAGGAGCACGGAAAGCTCCTGGACCCGCACGTCGAGGCAGCGACCGAGGACGCGTACGAGCTATCTGCCCGTGTCGCCCGCGGCGAGGGCAAGCTCTACCGCACCGGCCTGTACCTGACCGTGCACGCGGCCACGGCCGAGTCCCTCGCCGACGAGGTCACCGCCGTACGCTCGCTGGCCGCGAGCCTGCTGATGGACGCCAAGCCGACCACGTACCGCAGCCTCCAGGGCTGGGTCACCTGCCTGCCGCTCGGCCTGGACCCGATCCGGATGCGCCGCACCTTCGACACCGCCGCCCTGGCGGCGAGCTTCCCCTTCACCAACCCCGACCTGCCGCCGCCCGACCCGGCCGGCACAACCGCGCCCAGCGGCGTGCTCTACGGCTACAACATCGGCTCGCAGGGCCTGGTCCACTGGGACCGCTTCGCCCTCGACAACCACAACTCCGTGGTCCTGGGCCGCTCCGGCGCCGGGAAGTCGTACCTGGTCAAGCTCGAACTCCTGCGGTCGCTCTACCGCGGCATCGAGGTCCACGTCATCGACCCCGAGGACGAGTACGCCCGCCTCACCGCCGCGGTCGGCGGCACGTACGTCCACCTCGGCGACCAGGGCGTACGCATCAACCCCTTCGACCTGCCGCTCCACACCCGCCCCGACGGCCGCCGCAGCGCACCGCGCGACGCCCTGCTGCGCCGCTCGCTGTTCCTCCACACCGCGCTCGCCGTCCTGCTCGGCGCCGAACCGGCCCCCGCCGAAAGGGCGGTGCTCGACCGCGCGATCACCTCGACCTACCAGCGGGCCGGGATCACCGGCGACCCGCGCACCTGGGCCCGTCCGGCACCGCTGCTCGCCGACCTCGCCGAGGTCCTGAGCCGGGCCGGGGACCGTACGGCCGACGAGCTGGCCGCGCGCCTGCACCCGTACGTCGAGGGCGCCTTCTCCGGCCTGTTCGACGGGCCCACCACCACCCGGCCCGAGGGGCACCTGGTCGTGTACTCGCTGCGCGACCTGGCCGACGAGCTCAAGCCCATCGGCACGCTGCTCACCCTCGACGCCGTCTGGCGCAAGATCTCCGACCCCGCGCTGCGCCGCCCGCGGCTCGTCGTCGTCGACGAGGCGTGGCTGCTGATGCGGGAGCCCGCCGGGGCCGACTTCCTGTTCCGGATGGCGAAGGCCGGCCGCAAACGCTGGGCCGGACTGACCGTCGCCACCCAGGACACCGCCGACGTCCTCGGCACCGACCTCGGCAAAGCCGTCGTCGCCAACGCCGCCACCCAGATCCTGCTGCGGCAGGCACCGCAGGCCATCGACGAGATCACCACGACCTTCAACCTGTCCGACGGCGAGCGCCAGTTCCTGCTCTCGGCCGACCGCGGACAGGGGCTGCTGTCCACCGGCACGCACCGCGTCGCCTTCCAGGCCGTCGCCTCCCCCGCCGAGCACACCCTCGTCACCACCGACCCCGCCGAGCTGGCCGCCTACGACGCCGCACCGGACGACTTCTCCCTCGACGTCGACGAGGACACCGACGGGGCGTACGCGCTGGCGGAGGACGACGACGGCTACCTCGACCTCGGCGCCGGCTGACCGGCGCGCTCCCCCTGCCTCTGCTGCGAAGGGCTCACCATGCCTCCAGCGCCCTGCCCCTCCTCCGACCGACCCTCACGGCTCCTGACGCAGAACCGCGAGATGCGGGCCATCGGCGTCTGGAACTGGACGCTCCCCGCCTGGGCCGGACGGCTGCCCGACGGGCGCACGTACAACACGTGCCCGTCCGCCGGGATCTGCCGCCACGTCTGCTACGCCCGCAACGGCACCTACCGCTGGCCGAAGGTCCGTGCCAAGCACCACGCGAACCTCGCCTTCGTCCTCGACGACCTGCCGGGGTGGGAGCAAGCGATGACCGCTGAACTCGGCGGCCGTCGCTTCCACGGCGCGTGGGTGCGGATCCACGACAGCGGCGACTTCTTCTCCGACGCCTACCTGCTGGCGTGGCTGCGCGTCATATGCGCCCGGGACGCGACCGGCTTCTACGCCTACACCAAGGAAGTCGCCCGCTTCCGCGCCCTGGTCGAGCCCGACCCGCCCGACAACCTCCTGTGGGTCTACAGCTTCGGCGGCACCCAGGACGCGGCCTTGGACGTCGCCCGCGACCGCGTCGCCGACGTCTTCCCCGACGAGCAGGCCGTCCACGACGCGGGCTGGAACTCCCAGGAGGCCAACGACCTGCTGGCCGTCCTCGGCCCACGGCTGGTCGGGATCCCCGCCAACCGCATCCCGCACTACCTCAAGCGCCTCGGCACCAGGACCTTCCGCACCTGGCAGGCCGAGGTGGACGCCGAGCGCCGCGGGGCCGGCGCCGCCCCTTCGTCCCGGCGCGCGGCTCGGTCCGGGGAGCCGACATGACGAACCCGACCGTAAGCGCCTCCCCGCTGGGCCGCTTCCTCGTCGACCCGGGCGGCACGCTGCACTCGGTCCTCCGGCAGAGCTTCGTGACGGCCACCGCGTGGGCGCCGATCGCTGCCCCGGCGCTCGCGGCCGTACTCGGCTCGGCCGCGTGGGGCCGCCGGTGGTGGCGCCGCAGGCTCCGCCGCCGCCTGGCCGCCGACGCCCGGCTGGTCGGCATCCTGCCCCCGCCCGGCACCGACCCGGCCGGCTCCGCGGCCCTGTGGGCGAACCTGCTGGGCCTGCTCCGTCCGGCATGGCGCCGCTACTGGACCGGGCAGCCGCACCTGGCCTGGGAGTACGTCTTCGACCGCGAGACGATCCGCATCCGGATGTGGGTGCCCGGCGTCATCCCGCCGGGCATGGTGGAGCGGGCGATCGAGGCGGCCTGGCCCGGCGCACGTACCCGGACGACGTCCACGGGAAGCGGATTCCTCACGGGGAAGGGCACAGTGGCGGCCGCGGGCGGCGAGCTGCGGCTCGCCCGCACCGAAGCACTGCCGATCCGTACCGACTTCCCCGCCGACCCGATCCGGGCGCTCCTCGGCGCTCCGGCCGGGCTCGGCGTGGACGAGCAGGCCATCGTGCAGGTCCTGGCCCGGCCGGTCACCGGCCGCCGGGTGAAACGCGCCCGCCGCACCGGCGCCGGGGCCTCGGCCCGCGTAGTCGCCCGGTTGCTGGACCTGCTCACCCCCGGTGCGAACCGTCCAGCCCGCCCGTCTCCCCCGGTCCAGGAGCGGCAGACCGTGCTCGCGACCGCCGCGGAGGACCGGGCGATCGTGGTCAAGCAGCGCGGGGCGTCGTACGAGACCCGGATCCGCTACGCCGTGGCCGCGGCCGGAACCGCCGAGCGGAGCCCGTCCCAGCAGGCGGCGCTGCGCGGGCGGGCGCACGCCCTCGCGGCGGCGTTCTCGGCGTACACCGAGCACAACTACTACCGCCGCGTCCGGTTGCGGCGCGTACGGGCGCGCGTCGACGAACGCCGCCTCGACCGCGGCGACCTGCTGTCCATCCCTGAACTGGCCGCGCTGGCGCACCTGCCCTGGGACGACGCCGTCCCCGCTCTGCAGCGCGCCGGGGCGCGGGCCGTCCCGCCCCCTCCCGGCGTACCCACGACCGGCGCGGCCGTCCGTCCCGTCGGTCTGACCGACTCCGGCCATTCCCGGCCCGTCGGCCTGCGCGTCCCCGACGCCCGCCACCACCTGCACGTCCTGGGTGCCACGGGCTCGGGCAAGTCCGAGCTGCTCGCCCGCATGATCCTCGCCGACGCCGAGGCCGGACGGGGTCTGGTCGTCGTCGACCCCAAGGGCGACCTGATCACCGACATCCTGATGCGGCTGCCCGAGGACGCCGGGGACAAGGTGATCCTCTTCGACGCGGGCAGCAAGGCCCGCCCGCCGGTCCTCAACCCGCTCCAGGGCGAGGACTCCGCCGCGACCGTCGACAACCTCGTGTCGATCTTCTCCCGCGTCTACTCCGCGTCCTGGGGCCCGCGCACCGACGACATCCTGCGCGCGGGCCTACTCACCCTGCGCGCCCTCCCCGGCACCCCGCTGCTCAGCGAGCTACCCCAGCTCCTGACCTCCCCCGCCTTCCGGCAGCGCGCCACCGCCCAGATCCACGACGACATCCTGCGCGGCTTCTGGTCCTGGTACGACGACCTGTCCGCGCCCGCCCGCGCCCAGGTCACCGCCCCGCTGATGAACAAGCTCCGCGGCTTCCTGCTGCGCCCCTTCGTCCGCGCAGCCCTCGCCGGCGGCCCCTCCACCGTGAGCATGGACGCCGTCCTCGACGGCGGCATCTGCCTGGTCCGTATCGCCAAGGACGCCCTCGGCACCGAGACCGCGCACCTCATGGGCTCCATCGCCGTCGCCGCCACCTGGCAGGCCGCCACCCGCCGCGCCCACATCCCGCAGCCCCGCCGCCACGACGCCGGCCTCTACCTCGACGAGGCCCACAACTTCCTCAACCTCCCCTACGCCCTGGAGGACATGCTCGCCGAGGCCCGCGCCTACCGGCTGTCCATGACCCTCGCCCACCAGCACCTGCGCCAGCTGCCGAAGGAACTCGAAGAGGGCGTCAGCACCAACGCCCGCACCAAGATCTTCTTCAACGCCTCCCCCGAGGACGCCCACCGCCTCGCCCGGCACACCGAACCCCGCCTCACCGCCCACGACCTGTCCAACCTCGACGCCTTCCACGCCGTCGTCCGCCCCGTCCTCCACGGCGCCGAAGCCCCTGCCTTCACCGCCGTCACCGAGAAGCTCCCGCCGCCCGTCCCCGGCCGCGCCCGCCTCATCCGCGCCGCGGCCCGCCGCAACGCCCTGCCGCCGCCCGACCCCGCGCCGCAGCCCACCGCCCCCGCCGCGGACCCCCGCCGCACCCCCTGACCTCCCCGGAGGTGAACCCGTCCGTGATCACCAACCCCATCCCGCAGCGCGCCCTCCGCGCCCACCGCCCGCCCCGGCCGACCCCCCGCGCGGCGGCGACCGGCGAGTACATCGCCCGCCTCGCCTCCCGGCTGACCGCCCGCGACCGCTGGATCGCCCGCATGCTCCACGAGCACAAGGTCCTCACCAGCACCCAGCTCGCCGCCATGGCCTGGCCCTCGCAGCGCTCGGCGAACATGCGGCTGCGCGAGCTGTTCACCTGGCGCGTCGTCGACCGCTTCCAGCCGTACGCGCCGTCCGGCTCCGCGCCCATGCACTACGTCCTCGACGCCGCGGGCGCCGCGATCCTCGCCCACGAGGACGGACTCGACCCGCGCGACCTCGGCTACCGCCACGAACGCGCCATCGGCATCGCCCACTCGCTGCGCCTGGCCCACACCGTCGGCACCAACGAGGTCTTCACCACCCTGATCGCGGGTGCGCGGCGCGGCGGAAGCGGGCAGCTGACCACCTGGTGGTCCGAGGCCCGCTGCGCCCGCCACTTCGGCGACATCGTCCGCCCCGACGCGTACGCCCGCTGGCAGGAGGCCGGTTCCACCGTCGAGTGGTTCCTGGAGTACGACCTCGCCACCGAGCGCCCCGACCGCGTCGCCGCGAAGCTCCCCGCGTACGCCAAACTCGCCACGACCACGGGCATCACCACACCGCTCCTGCTCTGGCTCCCCACCGCCCGCCGCGAAGCGGCCGTACGCCGCGCCCTGACCGCGGCCCTCGCCGAACTCGACCAGCCTGCCCGGGTCCCCGTGGCCACGGCGTCCACCGACCACCTCACCACCGACGGCAACCCGGCGGGCGAGCACTGGCTCCCCGTCTACGCGCACCGCCCGACGCCGGGCCGGCTGCGCCTCGCGGGGCTCCTCGCCGCGTGGCCGCAGGTCACGCCGGTAGGCAGCGGCGGTGTGGCCGCCCCCAGCCCGGGCGGACTCCTTCCCCCGTCGCCCACGCCCCCGCCAGCTTCCGTACGCACGAGCGGCTGACGCCCGTGGCGAAAGCGGTCGCGGCAGCGCTGGCCTGCTTCACCCTCCTCGTCGCACTCACCGCGGCGGGTGCGACGTCCCTCCTCTCCCCCTTCACCGGCACAGCGAGCATGGCGAGCGCCACCGCGCTGTCCGACATCCCGCCCGACTACCTCGCCCTCTACGTCGACGCCGCTCAGACCTGCCCGGGGCTGGACTGGCCCGTGCTCGCCGCCATCGGCAAGATCGAGAGCGACCACGGCCGCTCAGGCCTGCCCGGCGTCCAGACAGGGGCCAACTCCGCCGGGGCGGAAGGCCCAATGCAGTTCCTCCCGGCGACCTTCACCGCAGTGACCGCCCGTCCGCCGGGTGACCCTGGTCCGTCCCCGTACGACCCCCACGACGCGATCTACGCAGCGGCCACCTACCTCTGCCGCTCCGGCGCCCCCACCGACCTCCACCGCGCCGTCTACGCCTACAACCACGCCGAGTGGTACGTCTCCCAAGTCCTCACCCAGGCCGCCCTCTACACCAGCCCCTCAACCCTCGGCGCCCCCCGGGCCGCCACCCCGGCCGCCCTCGAAGCCCTCAACTACGCCCAGGGCCAACTCGGCCTCCCCTACGCCTGGGGCGCCACGGGCCCCACGAGCTTCGACTGCTCCGGCCTCACCCAATCCGCCTACGCAGCCGCCGGCATCCCCCTCCCCCGCACGGCCCAGGAGCAGTATCACCGCGGCCCGCACCTCCCTGCGGGCGCGCCCCTGCTACCCGGGGACCTCGTCTTCTACGGCGCCCCGAGCCACATCCACCACGTGGGCCTCTACATCGGCGCCGACCAGATGATCGACGCGCCGCACACCGGAGCCACCGTCCGCGTCGAGCCGTACCGCTACGAGGGCGACGACTACGTGGGCGCGACGAGGCCTACGCAGAAGGTGCCCGCCGCCCCGGCGCGCGTCTGACCCGCACAGGTCACCGTCGGTGGCGTGCACTGCCACACGGGTTCTCCGACAGGTACGGGCGTAGTAGGGGACGGACGCCGAAGAGCCGTCATCCCCAGGCGTCGCGCGAGGCGGACGCAACCCAATACACACCCCGGCCACCGGCCATGCGCTCGCACTGGTCAGGCCGCACAGCCACAAATTCCGGACCTGGCCACATCAGCGGCACGGATTTGGGACAGTGCCTCCCAACACATCTGCTTCACAGCGAATCCACGAGGAGAACACACAATGAGAACAGGCGCTGCCGCCGGGGTCCTGCTCTGTTCCGGCGTGCTCCTCACCGCCTGTTCGTCCTCCCCCGCCGCCAAGCCTGGCGCCCACGCCGCGCCGTCACGAACCCCCGGCGCAAGTACCCCAGCGCCGCGTCAAGCTCCGGGGGGTACCTGCACGATCTGGTTGTACGGACACGCAACACGTGCCGAGGTGACGGGCAACGGCTCCTTGGATCCCAGTGACTTGTGCGGTGGACTCGCGAAGTCGTTCTCCAGGGGCGGCGATTTCTGGACCACGCAGGCAAGCAGCACGCAGGGTGTCGTCCCCGTGGTCTGCGGCGTCCAGAAAGACGGCGTCGTGATCGTGGTCCGTGACAGCAGCAGTCAGATATACGGGCAGAGCGTGTGCAGCGCCCTGGTACAGGGCGGCTGGACCGAAGACGCGGCGGCCGAGCAGGCAGGCCAGCAACAGGACCAGGCCACAAACGAGGCCAACGCCCGAGCCAGTGCCCAAGCGTCTGCCCTGCGAGAGGCCGAGAACGCGCTCGCGACGCTCCAAGGCACCAACCGCTCCTTCACCAACGCCAAGACGGTGCGTGACGACGTCACCACGACTGACGCGGACCTGGCCAAGGAGCGCGAGGACGCCAAGGGCGGCAACGGCGACGGCTGCTACAACGTGGAGAACGTGGTCGGCTACGACGCGGAGAACGTAGTGGGCTACGACGTCACCTCCAACGCTAGTTACGACGTCGACCAGGAACAGCAGAACATAGACGGTGTACGGACCCAGATATCCACGCTGCAGCAGGCGCTGACCGCCCTGACGGCCGCAGGCCTGCCTTCGGTGCCGGGCGCCGGTGCGGCCATTGCGACTGCTCAAGCAAACAACGCCACAGCGATCGCCACGACCAACAAGGCCGTCGACCACCTCAACGGCGTTCTGAAGACCGCGTACAACATCGCCAACACCCTCGGCACCGGCGACTGTGCCGACAGCGGACCGGGCGAAACTCCGGACAGCCTTTCGCACATCTCATGAAACCGTGTCCTCGCACGCAAATCGGTTATGCACCGTTAGGGACTCTTGGGCGCGTTACCTCCGCTCACGCGGAGCGGACCGGGGTGACACCGGGGACCGCGCCGCCGTCGCCGGGTTACCTCCGCTCGCGCGGAGCAGACCGCGCCGCGGCGATCAGGCTGGACAAGTCCACCGGGTTACCTCCGCTCGCGCGGAGCGGACATCCCGCCGCGCAAACACCGGCCGCTCGTCTACGGGTTACCTCCGCTCGCGCGGAGCGGACACACGGTCCCGCAGCAGGGGGCCGGGCTGGATCGGGTTACCTCCGCTCGCGCGGAGCGGACGTGGACCCGATGAGGTAGACCCAGCGGCTCGGTGGGTTACCTCCGCTCGCGCGGAGCGGACCCCGCAGGCCCCGACATCGGCCCCATCACCAACGGGTTACCTCCGCTCGCGCGGAGCGGACCTTCACGCCTCGCTCGGGGCCTGACGCGGAGTCGGGTTACCTCCGCTCGCGCGGAGCGGACCCCAGGCCGCGTACCAGGGGGCCCAGGGCGGTCGGGTTACCTCCGCTCGCGCGGAGCGGACTTCAGCCCAGAGTGCGAGGCCTCCCAGACTGCCGGGTTACCTCCGCTCGCGCGGAGCGGACTGGGCCTGAGCCCCGCGGAGGAGCAACGGTTCCGGGTTACCTCCGCTCGCGCGGAGCGGACGGCGCCAACCCGGCGAGCGCCTCCTGCAACTCCGGGTTACCTCCGCTCGCGCGGAGCGGACGACTGACGTGGCGGCGGGTTCTCGAACACGATCGGGTTACCTCCGCTCGCGCGGAGCGGACCTCCAGCCCGACCTGTCCTGCCGCCCACGCTGCGGGTTACCTCCGCTCGCGCGGAGCGGACACGCTCGCCCAGGCCAGCGATACGCTGAAGCGCGGGTTACCTCCGCTCGCGCGGAGCGGACGTCGATGACGGCCTGAAGGAGCGGCTGAAGCTCGGGTTGCCTCCGCTCGCGCGGAGCGGACTCGTCGACGGCGTCGGAAAAGCGGTCTAGCGCCGGGTTACCTCCGCTCGCGCGGAGCGGACAGGAACGGCACGTCGGCGCCTTCGCTGACCGACGGGTTACCTCCGCTCGCGGAGCGGACCGCTTCGCGCACCACTCCAGGCCCTGGCGGGCCGGGCTACCTCCGCTCGCGCGGAGCGGACCCGTTGACCATTTTCAGGGCGGTGTGGTGTCCCGGGCTACCTCCGCTCGCGCGGAGCGGACGTCCTCGCCGCCGCCTCGTACGCCGGGGTGTTCGGGCTACCTCCGCTCGCGCGGAGCGGACTCCGCGTCGGTGAGGGCAGCAGCAGCGCGGCGCGGGCTACCTCCGCTCGCGCGGAGCGGACGGTCTTGCCCAGGCTCACGCGCTGGTGGGTTTCGGGCTACCTCCGCTCGCGCGGAGCGGACGTCAGCCGCCGGCCTCCAAGCGGCGTCAGCCGCGGGCTACCTCCGCTCGCGCGGAGCGGACACTTCCTGACCTGGACCGTTAGAGGGCCTTTGCCATCCCTTGACCCTCCCTCCTGAACGCGATCAGCGTCATTCCGTCGAAGTCCAGCGGCTCTCGCCGCTGGGTGCCGGCTGTGCGGAGAGTGAAGCCCTGTTCGTTGTCGGCGGGGTGGGCCAGGACCGCCGTGCCGGCGGCCGTGGAGGCGGAGACGGCGGACCAGAGTTCTTCGCGGACCTTGGCTGAGACGGAGCCGACGTAGAGCTCGGGGGTGACTTCGAGGAGCCAGCGGGTGAGGGCGCCGCGGAGGTGGTCGGGGACGGCGGTGGCGGCGATGACGGTCATGGAGGGCATGGTGCGGGGCCTCCCGCGTAGGGGTCAGGTGGCGTGGTTGGTGCCGCCGGGGATGGGGCCGGTGACGGGGTCCCAGAGGTCGACGAGTTGTTCCTCGGGGTCGGGGGCTTCACGGTCGGTCGTGGGGTCGAGGAGATGCTGGATGTCGGTGACGATGCGCGGGAGGAGACGGAAGAGGCGCAGCGCGTCGCGGAAGGAGCGGCGGGCCTCGGCCTCGGGGTTGGTGGAGGCGTTGAGGGAGAACGCGAGGGGGATGGTGAGGTCGGCCTTGTAGAGGTCGGCGACGTCGTAGACGAAGGCCTGCTGGTTGCCGTGGTGGACGTAGCCGAGGGCGGGTGAGCAACCCAGGGCGAGGATCGCGGCGTGGACGATGCCGTACAGGCAGGTGTTCGCGGCGGACAGGGCGAGGTTGACGGGGTCCTGGGTGTCCCAGGACTCGGGGTCGTAGGCGCGGCGGAAGCGGCCGATCTTGTACTGGCGGGCGAGGAGTTGGTAGTGGGCGCGGACACGCTGGCCCTCCATGCCGCGCAGCTGGGCAAGGGTGGTGCCCGCCGGGACGGTGCCGGCGCCGAACCGCTGCTCGTACATCGCCGTGGCAACGCTCAGGCGTTGCGTGTCGTCGGCCCAGGTGCGGACCTGGCGTTCGAGCCAGGTGGTGGTGAGGGAGTCCGGGAGAGTGGCGGCGTAGCAGCGCACGCCGCCGGAGCCGGTGATCAGCACGGTGGTGCCGTTGCGCGCGAAGGTGGCCAGGGCGCGGGCCGTGATGGAGGTGCCGGGGCCGAGCAGGACGCACGCGAGGGCTGCGGTGGGCAGGTAGAGGGTCTCGGTGCCGCGCTGCTGGCTGGTCACTTCCGCGCAGACGCCGGTGTCGTCCTGGTGGATACGGACGATGTCGAGGTAGAGGAACGACAGCGAGTCGGCAACGCGCGGCAGCATCGCAACCGTGGGGGCCGCGAGTTTGCGCCGCGCGTCGCCCGGGCCGGGCCCGGACCCACGTGGGCGGCGACGCGCGGGCGCGCTCATCCGGGCGTCCTGGCAGGCGCGATGGACAGCAGGCCGCAGCCGTACGCCTTGGCGCGTCCGATGCCTTCGACGAGCTTCGTGCGCAGCAGCTCGGCGTCGGTGATGAGCGCGGTGCCGTCGAAGCGGGTGCGGTTGTGGCTGATGCGCTGCTGGGCGGCGGCGCCGTTCTTGCCGCGTTGGCCGCGGATGCCGTCCAGCTGCTGCGAGGTGAGGGTGAGGGTGCGCAGCCCGCACGCCTCGGACTGGCGCGCCCACCACTCGTCGGCCGCGGCGCCACTCAGGGCGACGACGGCGGGCAGGCCGTAGGCGGCCCGCGTGGTGGCGCCGGGTTTGCGGACGGGGCTGGCGACGCACCGGTAACGGACGGCCAGTCCGGGGCGCAGCGCGTCGAGCAGGGGGTCCAGCGGGCGGGAGACGGCGGTGCCGTAGCCGTCGGGGAGACGGCCGACATCGGGCTGGTACGTGGACTGGAGGAGCAGGTGCGTGCCGGTCGGCGTATCCTCCGCGCGGAAGAGGACGCCGAGCTTCGCGCGCGCGTCCGAGCCGATGCCGTCGGGGAAGAGGGACATCAGCCGGCGGTGCAGGTTCACCGCCGAGCCGGCGCCACCGAGGTCGAAGGCGGCGGCGCGGTTGCGCGGGTCGGGGATGACGCGGGTGAGCCAGACGTTCACCGCAGACCCCCTTCACCGTCGAGGTAGCGGGCGAGGCTTCGGAGGGCATCGGCGCCCAGGCCGGCGTACTCGGTGTCGGGCAGCAGCACACTGCGGCGGTAGAGCGGCCGCGAGCGGTACGCGCGGTCGCGCGGGGCGAAGGACACCGGGTCATCGCTGACTTCGGACTCCGGGTGGACGCCGTCGTTGCTGCGCGGGGCGGTCGCCGTGGCGGGAACGGGCAGCCGGTCCAGCGGCCGGTCGGACAGGAACTCCACGGCGGGGCGCCCGTCACCACGCGGGGTGCGGGCGGACAGCGGCAGGCGGATGAGGTGGCGCAGGGCGTCGCTGCTGCGGCCGAGCAGCAGGGGCCCTTCGGGCGGACAGGCCCGGCGGCCGAGGAAGAGCGGCCAGCGCGGGGTGCGCAGGGCGTCGGCGCACCGGTCCAGCAGGTCGCCGTCCGCGGAGGGAGCGGTGACGGCGACGGTGAAGGCGGCGTCGGCGAGGTAGTGGCGGTGGCTGAGCAGCGTGCCGGTGTCGCCGGGTCGCTTTCCGCCGTCGGCGGTGGTGACGGTCCGGTCCGCGGACAGGCCGCCGCCGACGGTGTGCAGGTCACGCAGGTATACGCCGGGCCGGTCCATCCGGATGGTCACCGACAGGCACGCGAGGTCGTCGACCGGCTCCGTACGCAGGCGGCCCAGGGCCGCGGCGAGCAGCCCGAGGATGCCGGAGCGGGTCGGGAAGGCGGCGGTGTCGCGGTCGTTGAAGTGGCTGTGCTCGCCCCAGGACTGGAGGGGCCCGGTCAGCCGCAGCAGCAGGCCGGCTTCCGGTACGGCCGAGGGCGGGATGCCCTCGGCGGCCGCGGTGGCGGGAAGGGTGTCGGTGGTCACTCGGACGCCTCCGCCGGGCTGCCGCCCAGGGCGCTCTCGACGGCGCCGCGCACGAGGGCGTCGAAGGCCGCTTTGCGCTGACCGAGCCCGGTCAGGTCGGCGGCGGTGATCTCGCCCGCGGGCAGCCCGGCCCAGGCGGCGGACAGCACCCGGTCCTGGCCCAGGAGCGTGTTGGCGGCGTGCGCGTAGGCGGCGAGCTGCCGGACGGACGGCTGGACGTAGCCGCCCTCCGCGGTGGCGGCGACGGGCTTTTCGAAGGCGGCGGCGTAGGACAGCGGACGGTCCGAGCGGACGACGACGTGCACGAGGTCGGGGATGGTGTGCGGGGCGGTGGCGTTCTTCTTCGCCTGCGGCAGGGAGGTGATGAACGAGCTCAGGAACGCCTCGGCCAGCTCGCGGGCGGTCTGGTTCTCAGGGTCGGGACCGATGTTCGCGGCCAGGTCGCGCAGGTCGATCGTCGCGTAGCGGTAGAAGGTGCCGGCGCTGAACTCGGCGTTGCCCATGTGCCCGCTGCCGGTGGCGTCGTTCCAGGAGTCGGTGATGTCGTCGACGGCGGAGAAGTAGTCGAGCTCGACGTCCGAGCGGTGGGTGGTCAGCGCGTGCGCGACCTGCACAGCACCGTCGACGCCCGCGTCGTCCACCTCGGCGAGCATCCGGCCGAAGAGGTTGATGACCGCGTTGCGGGCGCGCAGCAGCTCCTCGATGCGCTTCTTGGGCAGCACGCTCTTGTCGCCGGTCTTCTTGATGTCCTTGGCCGCCTCCAGCTCGGCCCGGTGCTCCTCGGCGAGCGCGACGAGCTCGTCGACGGCGGGGTCCGGCAGGTAGATCATCGCGTTGGTCAGCACCCTGTTCGTGATGACCTTCTTCTCGCGGTCGGTGCCCAGCTCGAACTTGATGCTGCTGCCCGCCGCGACGTGTGCTCCCGCGCGCTGGGCCAGGGCGTCCGGCCAGCCCTTCACGACGAGTTCGCGGGTGACGCGCTCGCCGATCCGGCGGGTGCGCAGGGTGCGGTGCCCGGTCAGCTCCTCGAATGCCTCGCGGCCGGCCCGCTTCCAGGACTGGCTGCTGACGCGGGTGCGCAGCGCGTTGCCGTACTGCACCGTCTTGACCGAATTCGTGTCATCTCGGTTCAAATTGGAAAAAGGCACGGACTGGAGGATGTGGATGTCGATGAAGCGGGCGGGATCGGTGCTGCGCATGGTGTGACTCCGTGGTGAGGGTGGTGGGGTGCGGCTGGGGTGGGCTACTGGCCCGCGTCAGGGTCCTGGGTCTCGTCGGCGTCGGCGGCGTTCGCGGCCTCGTTTTTGCTTTTCGCGTAGCGCGAGTAGAAGTCCTGGAGCCAGCGGCGCGAGATCCGCCCCTGCCGGGCGGGCCAGTCCGCCAGGTCGGACATCAGCCGGGCGTAGTCGATCTTCGCGTCGGCGTCGCGCAGGAACCGTACGGTGGAGGGGAGATGGCGGTGCAGACCGTCCAGGCTCTGCCGCGTCAGCAGATGCAGCCGCGTCTCGGCGGTGGACAGGCGCATCTCGCGGTTGCCGCCGCCGATGAGGACAGCGTCGGCGAAGGCGATGCCCAGACTGTCGCCGTACGCCTTCCCGGGGGAGGCGGCTTCCTGCTCGTCCTCCGGCTCGGCGGGGGGCACGACGTCCTCGGCCGCATCCACGTCCAGCTCAGGCTCGTCCTTGGCGAAGCTGTGCCGGGGCTGGGCGGCGATCAGCGAGGCGACGGAGTAGTACGCCCGCTGCTCGGCGTCGGACGTTTCGGTGCCCTGCGGCAGCCAGCGCGCGATGAGCCGGTGCATACCGCGGACGTAGCGGATGTCGTCCAGGCCGCGGCCGAGTCCCTTGCGCAGCGTCGTGCGTGCGCCGGGATCCCTGCCGCAGGTGGATTCGACCCACCGCACGTACGCCTGGTAGCGGGTGAGGCGGTCGGTGGAGCGCGCGGGCTCGGAGATCGTCGTCATGCGGGGCCTTCTCGGTGAGGGTGGGTACGGGGTCCGAACTCGGCGTGGTCAGCGGCGGCGGGGGCCGCCGTACAGCTCGATGCGCGCGTCGGAGACGGCCTGCGCGCCGCGCAGGGTGCGGCCCGCCCGCTCGGTGACGACGTCGTACGCCTGCTCCGCGATCCGCAGGAAGGCCGAGCGGGTGGCGTCGAAGTCGAAGTCGGCGGCTTCCGGAGCGCCGTCGTCCTTGGACTGGAGTGGACGGAAGCGGGCCCAGAACTCGCGTTCCGCCGCAGGCCAGTAGCGCGCTGCTGCGTCGGCCGACCAGGCGCCGGCGTCGGCCTTCTTGTCGTCGAGGTACATCCGGTAGGCCCTCCGTACGGCGCGGTCCAGCCGACGCCCGTACCGCTCGCCCAACTGCCGCAGCCGCGCGACCTTGGGGCGGCTGGACGGCTCCACCTGCTCCGCCTCACCGAGGATGTACGGCGTCACGCCCTCGACGAACTGGACGTTCTTGGCCTGCCCTTCCTGGTCGAAGCCGAGGGCACGCACTCGCATGTGCGGCCACAGCCCACGGGCGGTCTCGAACACCAGCGGCGGCTGCGGCCCGTCCGAGTCGCTGACACGGTGCTCAAGCAGCGTGTCCACGTCCCGCCACAGCGCGCGCGAGGAGTCGGCGGGCCGCGGGTAGCGGTTGCCCTGCTGGCTGATCTGCCAGATCAGGTACGGGTCGTCACGCGGGATGCGCCCCTCCCGGTATGCCCACGTGATGTACGCGTCCGCCGCCAGCTCGCCCTTCTCACCGCCCGGTACGAGCAGCACCGCGTGCTGCGAGCACGCCGTTAGCCGCGCGCAGGGCCCGGTCGGGGCGTCCGGCGCCTTCTCGGGGTCAGGGAGCTTCTCCCACTCCCACGGGCAGAGGTCCTCGTCGCGGCGCACGGTGGAGCTGGGCGGGACCAGCCCCGCGAGCAGCGTCTGGAAGAGGTTCTCGCCCTCGGGGTGGTACGAGAGGGCCGTACGCAGCGGGCCCGCAGTGGTGCTGGCCGACTTCACGCCGTTGACCTCGCGGGAGGAGCAGCGGCCGGACGGGCCGTAGTAGTGCCAGGTCAGGAGGTGCAGGGCCGCGTCCGCGGACGAGGGGAGGTCGGGGGCACCGTCACCTCCGTGCCGGAACCACGCGTGGTTGTTGCCCGAGGGCCGCGTCATGACCAGCTTGTTGACGCCCGCGGTGTTGGCCGGGTCGCACTGCCGGGCGAGCCGCGGGTCCTGCATCCACGGGCGCCCACCGTCCTCGTCGTAGAGGTGGAAGCGGTCCGGGTAGCGGCCGAAGTACGCGTCGACGGCTGCGCTGGAGAGCTGCCCGGCGTCGATGACCTCATCCTGCCGCTCCAGCCAGTCGCCCGCCGCTCCCTGCTCGTCCAGCCCGGTCACGCGAGCGGTGAGCGCGTAGAGGATGCGGAGGAGGGCAGCGTGGACGTGGGGCTGCGCCGGGGCGAGCTGCTTGATGCGGTGGGCGTCGACGAGCGCGGTCCGCAGGCCGACGCGGTCGGGCGGGTCGTCGTCGGAGGGGGCGGGCTGAGCCCAGCGGACGGGGATCCAGGGCTCCGTGAGGAGGTTGAACATGCTGGCCACGTGAGTCAATTCCTATACTGTCCCTACACAAGGTGACTCCACAGGTGTGTGGAGGTGGGCCCGCTGCTACCTCTGGGAGCAGGGCAGAGATCACCACTCGCCTGCGCAAGCGGGCTTTGACCCCGCCGTGGCCGACTACGCCGCCTCCCAGTAGCGGGCGGCCACGGCGGGGGACAGCTGATGCCATAAGGCTGCCACCTTTGGGAAAAGTCGCTAGCACTACGACGCGCTGTCGTCGATCACTGTACCCACTCGGTCACCCGCTCTCAACCCCCTGTGACGACAGGCGAATTGGGCTCGACCCGTACCACCCCACCCACACCCCAGCACCGTCCGGGCGCACACGGAGCGGCACGAGGTCCCGTAGCAGCGAGTGCTTACGCCACGACGCCGGGACCAGCCCCTCCTCGCCCTCGCCCCTCAGCCACCGCCCCGGGACCGGCGCGACGTGCGACACGATCTGCCTCAAAGCCGCCCGCGAGGTGCCCTTCGGCAGCGGGACGTCGCCCTCCGCGTCCAGGGTCAGCGCGCCGTCGGGCTGCTCGAACAGGCACAGGAGCCGACCGGTGTCCGCGCCCAGCCGCGTCGTCAGCAGCTCTTCAGTCACGCCGGCCTCACGGCGGCTGAGCGGGTGGAGGTCGCCGCGGAACTCGGCCGGGGCGGGGATGCTGACGATGTCGGCGAGGTGGGTCTCGGCGTGCTCCTCGGCCTGGTGCTGCGCATCCATCGCGCGCAGCTCGACCTGCACGCTGGCGTCCAGCCGGTCGACGAACTCCTCGGCGTAGACCTCGTCGACGATCTCCTGGACTTCCCCCGGCACGCTGATGCCGCCCGTCCGCGAGCGCAGGAGTTGCGCTGTCCGCACAAGGAGCGAGTGGGGGTACACCGTCCCCCAGGTCACCGGCGGTGCGGTGCGGCCCTCCTCGTTGATCGGTTCCAGGACGACGAGTTGCGGCCGGTCCTCCTCGGCAGCCCAAGCGGGACGTCCCGCGGGGCCTCGGGCGTGGCGGCGGGCGCGGCCGGCGCGTTGGAGCAGCTGCGCGAGGGGGGCGAGGTCGCTGACGACGAGGTCGAAGTCCAGGTCGAGGGACTGCTCGACCACCTGCGTCGCCACAAGGATCGAGGCGGGCCGCGGCCCGGCGGGAGTCTCCTGCGGACTGGTCGGCTTGCCGTAGGCGGTTTCGCATGCGGCGCTGATGCGCTGGCGGACGTAAGCGGGGTAGCGGGAGTGGAGCAGCCGGATTCCGCCGTCGGACGCGGCGAGTTCGGGGAAGGCGGCGACGAGGTCGCGGTAGGTGCTCTGGGCCTCGGCGACGGTGGTGCAGCACACCAGGGCCGTGCCGCCCCCTTCTGCGACCGGCGCGAGCAGCTTCCGGAGTTCGGCGCGGCGACCGCCGCGCCGAGGGGAAAAGGACGGATCGCTCATCGCATCCCAGCGGACCGTTCGCACCTGGACGTCGAGGACGCGTTCGCGGGCGCTCGGGGTGTGGCGCGGCTGGTGGACGACGCCGGTCCCTGCGTCGACGTACAGCCACCCCGGGTAGCAGGGCGCGATCTGCGCAGGCTCGGCGAAACCTGCGCCGCGACGGTAGGCGTCGACCAGGGAAGCGGCCGTCCGGCCGGTCAGGGTGGCCGACAACAGCACGACGGGAGCACGGAAGGCACCTAGCCATTCGAGCAGGACGGTCAGCAGCTTGTGCATCCACGGTCCGTACGCGTGCGCCTCGTCGACGACGAAGACCTTGTCGTTGAGGGCGAACAGGCGCAGGGCGTTGTACCGCAGCGGGAGGACGCCGGCGAGCGCCTGGTCGATGGTGCCGACGCCCAGGGGCGCGAGCAGGGCCCGCCGTGGACCTCGTAGCCAGGCATCGGCTTCCAGGGCGGTCGGGGCGTCTGCGCTGAGGCCCGCGTCTACTTCTGCGTCGTCTTCCGTCGGGGCGGCGTAGAGCGGGCTCAGCCACGACATGGAGTGGACGAGGGCCAGGGCCCGTTCGCCGCCGAGGGACTTGCCGGCGAAGTCGCGCACCCTGGGGAACATGCCATCGGCGGTCGCCATGGTGGGCAGGGCGAAGTAGAAGCCGCGGGCGCCGGAGGCCCGGCCGAGGATCGAGGTCGCGTGCAGGGCGGCTTCCGTCTTACCGTCGCCGGTGGGCGCGGTGACCAGAACCAATCCCCCGCGGTGGCCTGCGACGAGCGCGGGAAGGTGCGTGGCGATGTCCTGCTGGAGCGGGTTGGGAACGAACGGGAACATCTCGTCGAACGCCTGGGCGTCGAAGGTCACCCGTCCGATCCGCGCGTTGCGCACCTGGCCTGCTGCCGCAGCGTTCGTCAGCTTCCAGTGCGCGTCCAGCTCGTCCGGCGTCCCGCTCCACCCGGCCGACGGCATGAGCCCGGAGATGTGCTCGGTGCTGCTTGCGAGCCAGTCGGCGAGAATGACCAGGCCGAGGACGATCACGGCCAGCTCGGCCGGCAGCAGCTCGGCCGGAACGGCGGTTCCGCCGGTGATCCGCCTCAGCTCCAAGAAGTGCGCACGCCGCTGGTCGGCCCAACCAGTTCCGCCGAGCCCCGCCTTGTACGCGTCAGCCCCCTCGACCTCATGCCGACTCAGTGCCGACCCCACGGTTCCGTGGTGGCCTCCGAGCATCTGGGCGATCTGGTGGCTGACGGCCCTCAGGAGCCTGTTACCGGTCCCGGCGGGATAACCTGCATCTGCGAAGAGCTCGGCCAACGCCCAGTGTGTGGCTACCTCGTGCCGGAACTCCCCCTCGCGCTCGGCGCCCCGCGCGAATGCGTACGCCGGGTCCTGCCGCAGCCTGGCGAATTCCTCCTTGACCTGCGCCTGAAACGGCGGAGTGATCTTCCCCAGGTCGTGCAGCCCTGCCCAGAAGGCCAGCACCGCCCGCACTTTCGCCTCGTCGAGCCCCAGCGCTGCCGCGATACGGGATCGCAGCTCAGCTCCCAGTAGGTCATCCCAGAGCGCGGAGAACACCGCGGCGGCATCCAGCATGTGACACACCACCGGGTAGGGCCGCAACAGCCCCTTCTCCTTGCCCCATAACCGGCAGTCCAGGCAGACGCCCGCCGCCGCACCGAAGTCGCTCGCTTCCATGCCCCAGAGCTATCACCCCCCTCTGACAATGCGGGCTGACCTGGGCAAATGACTCCAAGCCGCGACTCCTCGCCCCATACTCACCACGTGCACAACGACATCTCTTCGGAAGCTGGCCAGCTTCCGGGCCTACGCGGCCAAGACAGCAAAGGGATTGCAAAGCCCCTCTAACGCCGCAGGTCAAAAAGTGTCCTCTCCGCGCGAGCGGAGGTGTCCCGCTGTTCCCCAACGCGCAGATCCTCATGGCGGGGTCCTCTCCGCGCGAGCGGAGGTGTCCCGACCTGCGCGCCTACCAGGCGCCATCGAGCGACGTCCTCTCCGCGCGAGCGGAGGTGTCCCGCATGTCCTGCGGGGTGAACATCCTTATAGCCGGTCCTCTCCGCGCGAGCGGAGGTGTCCCGGCGCGGCTGACATCCGAACCGCAGCAGGACGGGTCCTCTCCGCGCGAGCGGAGGTGTCCCGTAGTAGAAGCAGTGGGTGCCGTCGGTGGCGTAGTCCTCTCCGCGCGAGCGGAGGTGTCCCGGCGGGCGTGGAGGGCTCCAAGACCGTCAAGGGGTCCTCTCCGCGCGAGCGGAGGTGTCCCGCTGCAGTCTGGGCGGCGCGGTAGCGCTCCTCCGTCCTCTCCGCGCGAGCGGAGGTGTCCCGGTGATCGCCGGGCCCGCATGGGCACAGGCGAGGTCCTCTCCGCGCGAGCGGAGGTGTCCCGCACCACGCGTACCGGTCGCGCAGGTCGGACATGTCCTCTCCGCGCGAACGGAGGTGTCCCGCACTGCACGGGGTGCGGCACGGATCACGACCCGTCCTCTCCGCGCGAGCGGAGGTGTCCCGGTGCTGTTGATGATGGCCGTGCTGAGGGTGTCGTCCTCTCCGCGCGAGCGGAGGTGTCCCGGGCAGGCGCTGGCAGGCCCGGTGGGAGACACCGTCCTCTCCGCGCGAGCGGAGGTGTCCCGGCGGTGTGACGGACCTGTGACCGACTGCTGGTGTCCTCTCCGCGCGAGCGGAGGTGTCCCGCCGCCGCCCTGCTCACCGACAACGCCGGGCAGGTCCTCTCCGCGCGAGCGGGGGTGTCCCGGCCGTCCGCGACTACGGCCAGTGGGCCCGCAGGTCCTCCGCGCGAGCGGAGGTTCCATCCAGTCGCACGTCCCAAGAGCGACCGGCAGGCGCAGAAGCTCAGCCTTCAGTCGCCGAGCGGCCCATCCTCCGCTTCGAGCAGCAGCCGCAGCAGCAACCAGCCCGGGTAGCGGTCGTACGGCTGCACCGGGTTGGTGAAGATCTCGGGGGTGTCGAAGACCGGGTTGCCGTTGGGGCGGCGGGTGTAAGGGACGTGGCCGTAGTCGATGCCGTCGGTGGTGTCGTAGGCCAGCCAGGCGATGACCTCGTGTTCGCCCTCGCGTAGAGGGGTGTTGGAGACGGGGCCGGCGTTGATGCCGGACTCGGTCGGCTCCCAGATCTGGGGGACGGCGAAGACGAAGCGGACGGCGTGGATTTCGTGGGCCTGGGCGGCGGCGCGGCGTTCGAAGGTGGCGGCGGTGTCGCGGTCGCGGTGGTAGTCGTAGTCGGACATGACCAGGAGGCGGTCGCCCTGGAGGACGACGACGGCGGGGGCCTCGTGGTCGAGGATGGCCTGCTGGACGCGCTCGGTGGCGCCGAACATCAGCGTTTCGGTGTCGTGGTTCACCGTGCGGCCCGGCCCGGAAGGAGTGCGGCAGCGACGCGCCTTGTACGGCAGCGGGTGTCCATCCGCATCGCCTCCCGGGCGGTGTGCTCAGCGTGGGCCTAGGCCTTCTGCTCCAGGTTCGCCGTCCGGCGACGGTGTGCTGGCCCGTACGTAGTCGGACAGCTGGTGCAGTAGGAGGTTAGCCGCCTCGACCGCCTCGCGCAGGACTGCCAGCGCCGCCGCGATGCCCGTAGCTCCGGGTCGGCCGAGGAGGGAGAGGGACTCCGACAGGGTCGAGAGCTTGAGCGGAGTCGGCGCGGTCAGGTCCAGGAGCCAGCGGTAGCGTCCGGTGTCCCCGTCGTCGATGTACTCGAAGGCCAGCTCGGCGTGGGCAGGCTTGGCGATGACGCCGGCGCGTTGGGCGGCGCGCACGAGCGCGCTCGGGGTGTCCTCCTCGCCGATGTCAACGGGGTCCCAGGTCATGCCGATTAGCGGTAACTCCCCATGAGAAAGGGGAGGTTCGCCGAGGCATTCGGTGAGTTCGTGCATCACCACCAGCTCGGTAAGCCACGCCTGGGCGGATTCCTCAGACATCGTGAAGGGCGGTGCCACGCTCGTCACCCCCGTCGTCAGGCCCCTCAGGATCGCCGAGCGGGAAGGCGTCACCGAAAACCGTGCCCGGTTCCGGGGGGAGGTGCTGGCCGGTGAGCGGGTCGGTGGTGTGGGCGAGCTCGATCTCCGAAGCGGTGAGAGGGCGCAGCCCGTCGTCGACCGTCACCCAGCCGCGAAGGAGGTCATGGCCGCCCTCGTGGTGGTGGCTGCGCACGACCAATCCGCTTGACCAGTCGGGCTGGAGGCCTTCCGACAGGGCGAGGGCGAGTGGCGGCACCACCTCCGGGTTGTCCACACCGGTCGTGCCGACCAGCAGTTCCGAGGAGAGGCTGAAGCCTTCACCGACTCGGATGGCGGAGCAGGTGATGCTGTGGCGACCGGGCCCGAGCGCGGCGGCGAGCTCGGAGAGCAGAGTGATTGCCCGGAGGATCCGGTCCTTGAAGGCGCCGTCCAGGGGTGCGTCGAAGGAGCCGGGGGAGTTCGGGGTCATGGCGGGACCTCCTTGTCGAATGGGAGGTAGGGCCCGGCCTCGCGAGGCCGGGCCCTACCGGTGGACCGTCGATTCAGCGGCGGCGCATGAGCATCAGGCGCTGGTGCGCGTGGGACTTGACCGCGTCGTCGGTGCCTTCCAGCAGGCGCAGGCCGCGGGCGGCGGGCTCGTTTCCCTTGAGCCCGGAGGCTGCGCTGGGGCGGATCGCCGCGAAGTGGTCGGTGTAGTCGGTGACAGCGCGCTCGGCGGCGTACGCCGTACGCCCGCTGCGCGACGCTTCCTCCCCGAAGAGTGCGTGCAGGCGGTCGCGCCGCTGCTCGGCGGTGCGCTGCTGCCGTGCCGTCGCGTTCTCCTCCAGCGGCCACAACTCGTCGATGGCGGTGTTGAACTCGTCGATGGCGAGGTTCGTGCGCGCCAGCGCTGTCTCCTCCGCGGCCCAGGTGTCGTAGTAGTGGCTGGTCAACCGCAGCGTGCGGCGCGCCTCGCGGATGTGCTCGGTGGCGTTGCGGGTGTGGCGGACCTTCCACCGGGTTGCGGCCTGCTGGACGGCGAGGCGTTCGGTGTTGGCGCACACCGGCCGCCACGGCGTGGCAACGACCTCGTACGCGGAACGGCCGTCGTGGCTGTTGATCGCCACGATGAACGGGACGATCCGGTCGTCGAGACCGCCGGGGTCGACCACCACGTGGCCGGGGACGCGCAGCGCGACGAAGACCTTGCTGCCGCCGCGCATGGACCCGGCGGACTCCCACACGGCGTCGGTGTCGCTGACGAGCTCCTGCAGGAATTCGAACGAGCGCCGGTTCTGGATCACCTCGTAGTCCGGACCGACGATGCCGAGCGCCTGCCCGGTGTCGGCCCGTACGGTGTGGCGTTGCCCGGGGTGGGGGAGGTAACGGCCGTCCCAGAGGTAGAAGGCGGGCACGGTCACGACCTCGAAGCCGATCCCGGCCAGGGACAGGACCGTGTCGATGTCGGTGGTGCCGCCCGGGACGACCTGCCCCAGGTGGTGCCAGGCCGGGACGGCGGAGTACAGGGCCACGGCTCCCCTGGCCTTCTCGTCCAGGCCGTGCACCGGCTCGCCCAGCGCGCTGAGGATCTCTCCGGCGTCGAATCCGGTGAGGACCTTGTACCGGCCGTCCGGCAGCCGCCGCAGCCGTCCGGCCTCGACGCCCGCCCGGAGTTCACCCTGCCGGTCGCGGGCGGTGATGGCTTGGCGCTCGCGCCCTGCGGCGAACGCCTCGTTCACGTCGATGGACATGCGGAATTCCCTTCTGCGCAGGTGGTGGAAGGTGTGCGGGTGGCGTGGTGGCTACGCGGTGGGGGCGGGCCCCGGCTCGGTGGTGACGCGAGCGGTGGCCGTGGCGGTGAATCGGCGGCGCGACCGGCGGTCGTAGCCGTGGACGACGACACCGTCCTGCTCATGGGTGACCTCGGTGATGTCGAGGCCTGCGTACGTCTGCTGCTCCTCGCGGCACTCGGTGAAGTGGTCGGTGATCTCGCCGAGTACCGCGGCCCGGATGTCCTGTTCAGCGAAAGGCGCGGGCGCGGGGACGTCGTCGACGGTGCCGCCGAGGAGCCGGACGGTCCGCTCCTGCGTCGTGTCGAGGACGACGCAGGGCAACTCGGAGACGCCGTCGCGGCGGGCGCGGGCGACGCGGTGCCATCCGTCGATGAGCAACGCCGCGCCGCCGAGCTCGGCGATGCGAACCAGGATGAGCGGCTTGGTGAGGTCGACGTGGGGGACGTGATCGGCGTCGATGCGGACGAAGCCGAGTGACGCGAAGAACGGTCGGACATCGACGGTTCCGACCGGCAGGTCGGCGGCGATCGTCTTCGCGTGGACGACGTTCCAGCGGTAGCCGAGGAACTGGAAGTATTCGAACTGGCTCATCAACTCCTCCTGGGGTTCGGGATGGTTTGTACGCTTCGCCCACCAGTGGCCGCCCTCTTCGCGGCGGGATGAGGCACCTCAGAGGCGAACTTCCCCGGGCTGGTGGCAGGCTTTGCCCCCTCCGCGATAGCGGAGGTGTCCCGGACGCCACGCTCGCGGGCATGCTGGTCTGGCTGTCCTCTCCGCGCGAGCGGAGGTGTCCCGCGGCTTGGCCTGGCGGCCCGGCTCGGGCTGTGGTCCTCTCCGCGCGAGCGGAGGTGCTTCGGGCGCGCCGTCACCGGAAGCGCGGGACGGCGAAGACAGTGCCGGGTAACGGGAACTCCTTGATCTCCCCGGTCGCTGCCCGGATGTGTGCACGCTCGCCGAGCGCGATGAGCACGCCGCTCCACGGCGGCGAGCCGTCCGGCAACGCAGTGATCCGGCAGCCCAGGTACGGGAGCAGCCGGTCCGGGTCCTGCGGACGCTCGACGTACCGTTCGGCGGCGGGCGTTGCCCCGGTCACGACGTCCTCCTCTTCCGATGCGGACCCGGGCACCTCCGGTGGGGGGGGAGGGACGGAGGTGCCCGGGCGTGTGGGGGCACGCCCTACCGCACGCGGGGCAGGGCGTGCGGCCGCGGCAGTACGGGGGCCCGTACAGATACGGGGTGTCGGGGTGCCCGATTACCGATCAGCGGCAAGACGGGTCAGGCTGCCAGCAGCGCGCGCTGGTCGGGGCGCGGGCCGCGCGTGCTCGTACCGGCGATCCGGTCGGTGTGGACGACCCAGGTCACCGCCTGCACGGTGCTGGGCAGTTCACCGAGTCGCCGCGCTGCCTCCCGGTAGCACGACGCGAGCAGTTCGTACCGATGGGCGGCCGACAGGCCGCGCTCGCGGCTGCCGTAGGTCTCGCCCACCGCCACGTCGTGAGCGTGCCGGTCGACCACGACGGCCGAAGGATCCTCGGGGCTGGCGATGCAGCGGAAGAAGTGGCCGGTCTTGCGCTCCATCGGGAGCACGTCCTGGGGGTCGGCCCCAGCCAGGATGCGCGCGGCCTTCCGCAGCGCATCGGCGAAGTGACCCGACGCAAGCCCTTCCGTGCCGCAGGCAGCCTGCGCCAGGCGGCAGTTCTCCGGCCAGGACTTGTTCGCCGACAGCGCGGCGATGACCCCCGCGCCGGTACGGGCGCTCCCGTCGGTGATCTTCTCCGCCAGTTCGTGCGCGGTCCGGTACCAGCGCCGCCCACGGCGCATCTGCTCGGGCGTCGCCAACAGCCAGACGTCGATGATGTTCTGCACGTACTCCTCCCGCGTCCGCTCGGACGCGTCGACGGGGATCACTGCACGACTCCTCTCATGTGAGGTCCCGCCGGGCGCGCAGTGTCGACTCGGCGGGGGGCGACGGGGTGAAGGACCCACGCCCCGCCAGGGGAGCTGGACGGGGCGCGGGAGTTCTTGCCGGTCAGGCTGTGGTGCGGGCGGCGGAGCGAGGCCGGGCCGACTTACGGCCCCGCGCGTGCAGGAGCACGCCCGGGTCCGCACAGGTCGGTTCGGCGCGGGCTACTGGGTGTGGTGGACGCCGAACGCGCTGAGAAGCCCGCCCCACTGCGCGTTTCCGTACTCCGCGACCAGCCACGCGATCACGCCACCGATGGTCAGGACAACGGTCTGCGTGACCAGGACCGAAACCCATCGGGCTATCCGGGCGCGGTCGCGATACCAGCAGATGTCGGCCGCGACGTGGCACCCGAAGACCCTCGGGTGGAATTCGCGGTGAAGGCGACCGGTGCGCGGGTGTGAGCGCGTGCAATGGATCCGGTGGCCGTCCTGGTGCGGAGTGATCCGCTCGAACCGCCATGCCTGCCCGATCGACGGGCCGGACGTCATGTGGATCATCGTTCCGGGACGGATGACGTCGCCGGATTCGCTGTACATGAGTCGCATATTCCCTCTCCTGTGCGATCATGTTGCTGCAACGGACGGGCGGTAGCCCGGACAAGGATCCGGGCTACCGCCCATGCGACGCGACAGATCAGCGAGTCAGCCCGCGACGAATACCGCGAGCGCGATGATCAGATACATGAGGAAGACTGCGACCGTGGCGATCCACGGAAGTACGTCCGACCGTACTTCTTCCTCTTTGGGCGTTTCAGGTTCCTTCATCGAGAGCCCCCTTCGCTCGTAGCCGGGCGAAGACTCGGTTCGTTTTCGCTGTCACCTAAATACGGCACCAGAACCGGCCCGAATACCGATCATGAGGAGTTTTTTCAGCAACTTCTCGGGCGCAAAAAAGAGCGGCCGGGGCGGTTCCTGAACCGACATCCGGCCGCTCCTGCACTCGGCGTCCGCTACTGCGACTGCGCGCTCCGGAACACCATGTCGTCGCGCACCGCGTCCAACGACGCCGATAAGTCCCGCCACTCCGCGAGCGCGGCATCCCTGGTTCGCTGCACCTTCGAGGAGGAGTTCCGGGGCCCGCCGAAGATCTTCTGCGCGGTCTTCCCCATGATTCCGGCGCGACCAAGATCGTCCGCCGTGCTGGCCTGGTCGAGCACGTCGGCGAGGATGGGGAACTTGGTCCCGTCACCCCACGCGGTCCGGAAGATCGTCTCGGAGTGCCCGGCGAGGTACGGCGCCAGGGCGAGGGACGGCAGCTTGTCGGCGTGCGGGACGCCGCGCATCGCCTGGAGCCCCGCGACCGTGTCGGCGGCGTCGGGCCGGACGTCCAACCGATACCCGTTCCGCGCCGCCGCATCCCGCACGGCCCAATACCCCACGGTCCGCCGGCTGACCACGATGACGTCACCGTCCCGCCGGACGTACTGCCATGCCGACGGCTGCCGGGTGGCGACCAGGAACGCCGACACCTCGCAGGTCGTGACGATCTTGTGGAGCCGCTTGGCGAACATCAGGACGGCGTCCTGCGTGACGTCGTCGCTCACGTCATCGGTGCCGTAAAGGGCACGCCCGCCACGTACCGCCGTAGCGCTTCCGTCCATGCGCCGCCGGGAACGCGTCGCATCGACGGCCCGGCAGTACCCGCGGGCCATCCGCTGAAGTTCACGGAAGTCGTTCTCGGTGACGTGCTTCATTTCCTCCGGAAGGACATCGATCGCACTCCGACCCTGGTACCGCGAATCGCTTCCCACGATCATCTCCCATCATCCCGCGGTGCGCTCACCTTGAGCACCGCCCCTTTTAATTCGATTATCCCATCCAATTCACTCATTTCAAGGGAGTGCGGCAAAGAATTCCAAGATATTCAACAGTCCAATACTTCCTCAATGGCGACCCATACCCACCCCCTCACCAACGCGCATGCGAATAGTTATTCCCTACTGAAAAACAATAGAAGTGAGTGAGTGCGGCCAGCACATCACATAAAGTTCGCAGCCAGGAGATATTCACATGTTCACCACCATCAGCACCGCGCCGTCTGATGACCCCGCTTGGCGGCTGACGAGTTGCGTGCACCCTGAGCACTGGCACCACCACTCCCACCAGCGACGGAGTGTCTTTCCCCCCTTCCCTTCCAGAGGGAACCGACAAAAGAACCCATACAGGAAGGCGCATCGGTCTCCCACAAGGCGTGATCAGGTTGAGCGTCGCGAGCCGGCCGTCGCGCAGACACACGTCGGGTCCGAACACCTGCACCACCAAGGCATGTTCACGAAAAACGTCTCGCCCACCCACGCGCCTGACGTACCGTGGCGATTGCCCGCCTCAATCCTTGGAGGATCCGGCCGTGCCGAAACGCGCGAGAAGACGCTCCGATTCGACCATCACCACACGTCAGAACGGCTCCGTCAATATTGGCAGATGGCTGCGCACCCGAGAAGTACCGGAATCGCATCCTCCGGATGATGAAACCTATTTGCAACGCTCCATTGACGTACGTCACATGACGAATGGGGAGTGGGTATGGGACGTGCTTGTCGTCCTGCGCCGCGGCCCCTCCCAATACACCGAGCTGCTCAACGCCATCCAGGAGCGTTCCACCGACGACGGCTGGCCTGGCCGTCAGCACCGCCACCTGCGCGACAGCACGCTCAACCGGACACTGCGGAGGCTGGAACAGAGCGAGCTGGTCGTGGGAATTCGAGAGCCCGAATTTCCCTACCACGCCACCTATCAACTCACCGACGCTGCAAGGAACCTCCTGGTCGCGGAGGAGTCCCTGGTCAAGTGGGCAGAGCAGCACGGGGACCTTGTTGAACGCGTGAGACAGCGCCGCCACGACGAGAACTCGGTACCGTAGCGCCGGGCGACCTGATTGGACACAATGAACTCGTGGAGATCGCCGAGATCGTACTGGCGTACATCAGGACGCTCACTTGGCCCGCTGTCACCGTCACTCTCATCTACCTGCTACGTGATCATTTAACCGGGCTCGTTGACAGAATCCGGGTCATCAGCACGCCTGCTGGCGAACTCGAATTCGCCGCTGACGTGAACCAGCTCCACGAGGCGGTCGTCGAGGCCGCGGACGAAGACGACCACGCCGGTAGGGGCTCCGACGCCGCACATGGCGGTGACGCTCAGCGGCCCAGCGCGTTCGACGCACTTCGCGATGTCGCCGTCACCGCCCCGGAAGCAGCGATCATGGCAGCGTGGCGCCGCGTCGAACTACGGCTCTCCGAGGCGCAGCAGATCGTCGGGGACAGCACTCCGTACGGCGGCGAGCCGTCCTACCGCGTCTTCCCCATCACCCCACGACGGTGGGCGGAGCGCCTGGTCGCGGCCGGTCTGGACGCCGACGTAGCCGATCTCATCGCCGAACTGGTCGCCCTCAGGAACCGTGCCGCCCACTCGATCGACATCTCGGGGATTTCCGCCATCGAGTACGTGGAGAGCTGCGCCGTGGTGTGGGTCCTGCTGGGCCGCTTCATGGCTGCGCGGCAAGAGGCCAACCCGCCCGCGCACCGGCCTGACTCCGCGGTGCCGGAACAGGGCGGCGTCCGCTCCCGCGGGAACCGGCGCGAGACGTCAGGATCCGACGGCTGATGTCGGTGGTGCCGGCTTTCGGTTCCGCCGGGCACGGAGCTCGGTGAAGAGGGTGCTGGTCTCGGCGGAGGGGCGCTCGTCGATTTCGGCGAGGACTGTGGCCAGGAGGCTCTCCGTGCGGGGGACGGCGTCGTGGTGGCCGAGGTGGGTCTGGAGGCGGGCGATCGCGCGGTAGACCGCCTCGTTGTACGGGTCGAGGGACCGCGCGCGTTCGAGGAGGCGGAGAGCTTCGTCGGGGTGCGTGGGGCGGACGTCGCGGATCAGGGCGCTGAGGGCGTCGAGCAGGTCGCGGCGGAGGGCTTCGCGGGGTGCTTCGATCCACTCGGCTACGACGTCGGTGGCCAGGTCGCCAGTGTAGAGGGTGAGGGCCTGCTCCACTGCCGGGCGCCGGGCGGGTGCGTCGATGCGGGCGGCGCGGAGGGCGTCGTTGAGGGCCCAGAGGTCGACCGAGGCGCGGTGCGGGTCCAGGGCGTAGACGCCGTCCGTGTTGAGGGTGACGTCGGTCTGCTCGTCGTGTGTGGCGGTCCGCAGTGCTCGGCGCAGTTGGCTCAGGGTGGCGTGGAAGCTGTTGTACGGGCGGGTGCGCGGCGCGTCGGGCCAGATGGCCGCGCCGAGGGCTTCTCTGCGGACGCCGTCGGGGTGGAGGGCCAGGTAGGTGAGGAGTTCGCGGTGTTTGGGGGTCAGGGATGAGGTGAGGTCGGCGTGGGTGTCGCCGTCGGGGAGGTGGTGGGTGAGACGGACGCGGCCGAGGAAGGTGAGTTCGAGCGGGAGCCGCGCGTCGTCCGGCTCGGGTTCTTCCGCGGCCGGTGTCGGCTCGCCCTCGTCGGGGGCTCCCGGGCTCGGGCTCGACACGGTTTGAACCTGCTGGGGAGCGGTGTCGGACGGGGATCCCGTGCCCAGCTTGCGCCGGGGCCGCCGCGCTTCCGGCGGGCCGGGGTGGGACGGCGCCGGGCGGTGTCCGTTTGGCGCGCGGGGAGCGGTCACAGCAGCGAGGGCAGTCGGTTCCGGAGATGTCGGTGGCGCTGCCCGGTTGAGGAGGTCGAGCAGATCCCGGGCGTCGGCGGGGGGCAGGTGGAACAGACAGGCGCTGGTGAAGGTGGCTGCGAGGTCCGGGCTCGTCGCCGCCACGGTGCCGTCGGCGCGGACTCGCAGGGTGCCGCCGGGCAGCCACTGGCCGAGGAGGACACCGGCGATGTTCAGGCTGGAGCCGTTGTCGAGTACGGCCTGGAGTCTCCGGTTGGTGGAGGTGTTCGGTGCCGCGACCAGGACGAGCCTCCGGGCCACGACGGCGTCGTGCCTGTCGGCAGCCACCCGTGCCCGGCTCAGCAATTCGCTCTCCAGCTGCGTGAGCGCGGCGTCCAGATCCTCGACGAGTTGGAGGCCGGAGGTCGAGCCTCCCGCCGCTGTGCCGTCGAGAAGGAGTTCGGCGTCGGCGCGCGGCGTCACGATGTCCGCAGCCTGCTCCGCGAGAAGCGATACGAGCAGGGCGCGGGCGGCGTCGAGGGCGCCCGGGCCTATGAGCCCGAGCCCGCGGGTCCGGGCCAGGTCCCATGCGAGGGCGCGTCCGTCGCGGACGCCGATGGAGAGGGCCGCCTTCGAAGGCCCGGGGGTGTCGGCGGGTTCTGGGCGGGGAGCTGGCTGGACTTCCGGAGCGGCCTGGCCGTGGGCAACCCGCAGCGCCCGTACAACCGGCGCGACGGCCAGGTCGCCCCGGTCGCCGCTGCCCGGCTCGTACCGGATGCGGCGGCGCCGGAGGGCGGTGGCGAGCGCGCCGGCCACGACCGCTGCCAGGGCTGCTCCGACGAATCCGCCGGTGGGCAGGACGATCCCGGGGCCGTGGGAGTCGTGTCGGCTCTCATGTGGAGCTGGCGTTCCTGCCCTGGTCGGCGAGGGCGGCGGGCTCGGAGTCGAAGGGTGCGACGGTGCCGTAGTGGTGGGCGGGGCGGGGCTCGTCGGGCGCGAAGGCGTACGGCGCGGTGACACCGCGGGGGCCGGAAGGCGCAGGATCCAGCCGGGGCGGATCAGGTGGGGGCTGGTGAGGCTCCGTCCGTCGGCCTGGGGGCGCCCGCGGTTGAGGGCGTAGATCTCGGGCCAGCGGCTTCCGTCGCCGAGCTCGCGGTCGGCGATGCGCCAGAGGCTGTCGTAGACGCCGTCGCGGGGCGCTCGTACCTCGACGGTAGCTGCGTCAACCCGGCGGTCCGCGCTGCTGGTGGGCGTGCTGCCGGGCTGGGCGGGGGCGGTCGCTGCCGCTCGTGTCGGGGCGGGAGCCGCGGACGCGGAGGCCGCGGGGCGAAGAACGAGCAGGGACAGCACGAGGGCGCCGACGAGTGCTGCCGCGAGCGACTGGAGCGGCCGGGCCGCGGGCACTGAGGGCACCGGCAGCCCGCGAACCTCCCGTACCACCGCGCGAGCCGTGTCGACCACGAACAGCGCCCAGGTGGGCCACAGAACGCATGCCAGCACGTCAAGCAGGAAGGTCGCGCTCATCGGCGTGGTGAGCGCAGCCGTGACGTCCTCGCGGGCAGGTAGGTGACGGGGCAGCGGCCAGCCGATGAAGTGCGCCAGCCCGTACGGCAGCCCGGCGACGAGCACGGCCAGGGCCGCGGCGGCGAGGCATGCCCGCCCCATGTCGCGCGCCCGCCGGAGAGTTCGGCGGGTGCGGACGTGCGCGGTGGGCTGAGCAGACATGCCGTGCCTCACGAGTCGGGAGCGTTGATGCCGCGGACGGGGTGGGCGGAACCCGTGGCGGTCACGGTCAGGGTGTGCAGACCGGCCAGGTTGAGCAGCTGGGTGTGCTGGCGGGCGGTGACCGTGACGGTCACGGTCTCGGCGGTCGCGTTGACCTTTCCCTCGTCGCCGGTCGTGGCCAGGTAGCGCAGGGCGAGCGCGCGGGCCTGGGCGGGTACGAGACGTACGGTGCCGTCGCGCCGGTAGGCGGCGAGGTCCAGCGCTTGCGCGCCCGCCCTGGCGGCTTCTTGGGCCTCGCCGAGGGCGCGCACCTTTGCCGCCAGCGCGAGGCCGCCGTCCAGGACCAGGCCGGCGAACATCACGACGGCGGCGGTGAAGACGACGATGAACGCCGTCACCTGACCGTGGTCGTCACGCGACAAGCACTTTCCAGTCACGGTGCCGTTCCGTCCGTCGAGCGGTAGACGTCCACCAGTGCGGTGAAGTGCGCGGTCATCGTGGTGGTGCCGGGAAGGTGGAGCAGCACGAGGTCCTCCAGGCCGACGGTGCAGGCGACCGTCACGGTCACGGCCGAGCCGGGAGCGAGGCTGCCGCGGGTGGTCACGGTGACCGATCGGCAGGCGACGCCGGCGTCGCTCAGCGCAGCCGTGGCGGTCGCGCGCGCGTCGGCAGCCGCCACGGACGCCGTAGGGTCCGAGCTCGCCGCTCTGGCGCCCTGGTGCGCCGCGTCCTCGATGCGCAGCCGGGTGTCGGACGCCCGCCCGCAGTAGATCAGCAGCCAGAACATCAGGACGAGCACGGGCACGCCCAGGACGAGTTCGACCGTCGCCGAGCCACGTTCCCCCTGTTCTTGCCTGCTGCGGTTCACGACGTGCCGTCCGCGGGGCGGAAGCGTTCGACGGGGCCGGCGGCCGTCGCACGTACGGGCAGGTGGACGAACGGCACGACGCTGCTCGCGGTGCCGGTGATACGGACCTGCGCGCGGTCGGCCCCGCGGGTGACGCTCACGTGCACGGACTCCAGTGGGCCGCGGCCGAGTTGGTCCAGGACCCGGTCTGCCTCGGTCTGCCCTGCCGCGGTCGTGCCGCCCTGAACGCGGGTGGCGGCGAGGGCGTCGGCGGCGGTGGCCTGGGCGATGTGGGTGGCGTGCCACCAGACGGTGACCTGCGCGAGCAGGAGGACCAGGGTGAACAGAACGGGGAGGACGAACAGCATCTCGGCGGTCACCGAGCCGCCGTCGTCCCGGCGAAGGAACGTCCACAGCCTGTGGAGGGACATCATCGGCTCCCTATTCGAAGCTGATGTTCCGGGCGGCGTCGAGGATCTTCGGCCCGAACAGCGCGGTGACGGTGAGGGCGAGTGCCGCCAGGAAGGCGATCCAGATGACGTGTTCGGTGGTCACCCCGCGGTCGTCCGCGGCGAGCACGCGCAGCCTGGTGGTGAGGCGGGTCCACAGGGAGGTCAGACGGTCCACGGCGGGTGTCCTTTCGGCTGGGCTGACCTGCCTCGGTCACAGGGAGGCGGTGATCTGGGTGAGGGCGGGATAGAAGACGAAGACGACGAAGCCGATGGCCATGACCATCCCGGGTAATGCCATCCGCTCGGTGGCAGCGTTGGCCGCGCCTTCGGCTTCGGCACCGGCCCGGTGGCGCATGGCAGCGGCTTTTGCGGCGAGGGAGGCGCGGACACGGGCGCCTTCGGTTCCGGCGAGCGACAGTGCGGCGGCGAGTTCGAACAGCTCGGCGACCTGCAACTCGTCGCCGAGTTGCGCGAGCGCCGACCAGGGCGACGAGCGTGTGAGGCGCGCCGTGTTGAGCGCCCGGCGCAGCTGTCGGAAGGCCCAGCCTTCGCCGATGGCCGCCGCGTCGGTGAGCGCGCCGTCGACGCCCGCGCCGCCCGCGAGCAGGACGTGCATGAGGTCGAGGTAGGCGCCGAGGGCGTGCCGGAACGCGGCGCGGCGGCGGGCGGCCTCCTGCCGCACGGTCACGTCCGGCAGGAGGAATCCGCCGACGGCGAGAGCAAGGCAGCCGGCCAGCGGCATCTGCCAGGGCAGCGGACGGCCGCCGAGCACCAGCAGAATCTCGACGGTCCCGGGCAGCAGCAGGCCCACCACGGTGAGTGCGGCCTTCTCCGCGAGGAAGGCTTCCGGCGACCGCTCGGTGACCGCCAGGTCCCCGGTGAGGCTGTGGCCCGGCAGTCCGAGCTCGCGCAGAAGGCCGGTGAAGGGGCTGCCCAGCCGTATCGCCCATCCGGCGTCGTCGGTGCCGCGGAGGACGGGCGTGGGCTTGGGCGGCGTACGGAGCCGGGAGACGAGTTCGGCGAGCGGGGGATGCGGCGGTACGAGCCATACCGCCGTCGCCCACAGGCCGCAGCCGAGTCCGGCGCCCAGCAGGACGAGCAGCGGCAGCATCTCAGCTCATCTCCCGCTCGGTTGCGGGGACTGCACCGAGCGCGGTGAGGAAGCGCTCGGGCTCGTCGAAGTGCGCCATGCGGTGCAGCCACGCGAAGCCGGCGGAGAACAGGCCGCCGATCAGCAGCAGCACGAACTGCCCGGTCGCCGTGTCGTACGGGCTGAGGAAGGCGGGGTTGAGCACGATCAGCCCGCCCGCGAAGAAGAGCGTCGTCCCGACGACGACCCGGGTCGTGGTACGCGTACGGGCCCGGTTGGCGTCGATCCGCTGGTGCATCTCGACCTGTGCACGGGCCGTCGCCGCCAGCTCCCCCAGCAGCGGGGAGATCCGGCGGGCCTCATGCCCCGAGGCCAGGACGAGTGCGGCGATGACCAGGTCCGCGGTCGGGTCGGCGAGTTCCTGGGCGAGCTGCCGTAGAGCGTTCGGAAGACGCTCGCCCGACTCCAGCCGTGCGGCCAGGTCGAGGATCTGTGGTCGTACGGATTCGGGTGCGGTGCCGGCCGTCGCCACGACGGTCTGCTCCAGCCCCGCAGCTGCGGCGAGCGTGTCGCGCAGCATCTCCGTCCACCCGGCGATGCCCTCGATCCGCGCGGTCCGCTCCCGCGTCCCGTCGGCGCCGAGCATGCGCGGCAGCCACCACACGGCGAGCGCCGCGAGCAGACCGCCGACGATCCAGCCCGTCAGCAGCGCGGCGAGCAGACCGCCGGCCGCGGAGACGGCGGCCCACCGCCCCGCGTGTATCCGCCGCGGCTTGCGCATCCGGGGCTTGACCGCCGGGGCGTCCGGGGTGCGCCACGCGCGGAGGAGGACGAGGAGCCCGGCGCCGAGGCCGAGTCCGAGCAGCCCCAGCAGGGGCACGTAGCCGTTCACGTACGCCACCACCCGGCGCGGTGGAAGGCGTCTGGGTCGAAGCCAGCGGCGGCCAGGTCGTCGACGGTGGCGCTGCGCAGCGGAACGCCCGGCACGGCACGCAGGTCAGGTCCGGGGCGCAGCACCTCGTTGGAGACGATCTGCCGTTCGTCGGCGTCGACGACTTCGCGAACGGACGACACGACCCGCCTGGCGTGGTCACCGCGCGGCTTGTCCAGGTGGACGACGAAGTCCAGGGCCGAGGCCACCAGCAGGTTCGTCGCCTCCAGCGGCAGTCGCTCGGGCCCCTGCACGGCGTACGCGGCGAGCTTGGTGAAGGCGCCGCGGCTGGTCGAGGAGTGCAGCGTGCCCATCGACCCGTCGTTGCCCTGCGACATGGCGTTGCACATCGGGATCACCTCAGGCCCGCGGACCTCGCCGACAATGACCCGGTCCGGGGACATCCGCAGGGCCCACCGCACCAGCTCCGCCTGGCTGACCATCCCCTGCCCCTCGATGTTCGCCTCCCGGGCCTGCATCGCGACGACGTCGGGATGTGCGGCGCTGTCGCGGTCCAGGCCCAGCTCGAAGACGTCCTCGATGGTGATCAGCCGCTCCCAGGGCGGGATCTCGGCGGCGAGGGCCCGGAGCAGGGTCGTTTTCCCGATGGCCGTTCCGCCGGTGACCAGGATGTTCTTGCGGGCGCGCACCATCGCACGCAGCAGCTGCTCCGTGCCGGGGTCGACGGTGCCGCTGGCGCGAAGCTGCGCGAGGGTGATGTGCTCGAAGCGGTGCCGGCGGATGGACAGCGAGGGCCGGACCGTCACCGCCATCACCGCGAAGGCCCGCTCCCCACCGGGGAGCTGGAAGCCCACACCGGGGTTCCCGCGGTCGAAGCGGCGTTCCTCCACCCCCGAGCGCGCGGCAAGGTCGCGGATCAGCTGCACCAGCTCGGTGTCCGACGCCGTCACCGGCGGCAGCTGCTCGCGACGCCCGTCCGCGTACCGTACGAAGACCCGGTCCCCGGTGACGTTGATGTTCTCGATCTGCGGGTCCTGCAGCAGCGGTTCGAGCCCGGCCAGGCCGAAGACCTCGTCGATCACCGAGACGATGACCAGCTCCTCGACCTCCGGAGCGACGACAGGACGTCCGTGGGTGAGCATGGCCTGGGTATGCGCCTCGGCTGCGTCGGTGAGGATCTGCCGGGCCAGCGCCCGACGTTCTGCCTCCGTCATGGCCGGCCTGTGGCCCGCCTCGTCCGCGCGGATGCGGTCGGACAGCTCCTGCGACAGCTTCCGGCGCAGTTCCTGCCGCAACTGCTCGGCGGGGGCGGCGGCGAAGTCGTTGTCTGCGGTCCCGCGGGGATCGAAGCCCTCCGCGTACGTCGACTCGGCCTGGCTCATCGACTCGCCCCGCCCCATACCGTGCGCGGGTCGGACACGGCGCCGGCTGCGCTGCGGGAGCGGTGCCGCGGACACGCGGCCGCACGGTGCGCCACGGATGCGGTGATCGGCGCGAGCGCCCGGAGCAGTGGCGACTTCGCGGGTGCCGGCCGGCGGGCCGGACGACCGGCCAGGGCCGCCGCTCCCCTGGGATCGTCGGGAAGCCGTCCCAGCACGGTGACGTTCAGCGCCTCGGCGACCTCCGGTGTGGGATAGCCGTCACCGGCGAGGACGAACAGCGGGTCCCGCAGCCACGAGGGCGGGCGGGCCAGCAGCGTGGCGAGATGGGAGAGCGCGTCGTCCCGGGCGTGCGCCAGCAGCAGTACGGCGTCCGCGGCTCGTACGATCCGCATCACGGCCTCGTCGCCGGAGAAGCGGCCGCAGTCCGCGATCACGACCGTTCCTGCACGGTCGGCCGCCTGCCGCAGCACGTCGACCTCTCCCACTCCCGCGTTGAGTTGGGCGAGCGCGGCACGGGCCTGGTCGCCGCCGGCCGGGCCCACGACCACGGGCAGACCGCCGGGAAGGCGCTGGGTGTGCTGCCACAGCAGTCCGGCGTCCGCGCCGTGCCGGGCCGCCGCAGCCAGGCTCATCAGGCTCGGCGAGAGCTCCAGCCGGAATCGGGCCAGCAGGTCCCCGCCGGCCGCGTCGCACTCCACGACCACCGGCTGCTCCCCCGAGGGCCAGCACACCGCCAGACCGAGCGCCGTGGTCGTCACCCCCGGCGAGCCCTTCAGGCTGAGCAGCGCGATCAGCGTCACCGTCCGCCTCCCCGCTGTTCCGGCACGATGACCACGCTGATCTGCCCGGCTGGCTGCGCTGCGAGGGCCTGCGCGTCGGCTTGCGCCATCTGGATCGAAACCACGGTGGTCTGCTCGGTCGTGTCTTTTCGGACGCCGGTGACCACGCCGGTCCATGACAGCGGGCTTGGTGCCGTTCCGCTCGTGGCGTCGGCGGGCGGAGCGACCACGACGGTCACCCGGTTGCCGGGTTGCAGGCCCGGCGGGAACTGCCCGGCCTTCAACCCCACGGCAGCTTCTGCCTGGCCGGTCTGGGGCACGCGGGCAGTCCCGAGCAGGGCGTCGGTGAGCAAGGTGCCCGCAGGCAGGCTGTAAGCGGCCGGACGGCCCTCGACACGTGCTTTGGAAGAGGCTGGCAGGATCTGGAGCCCCGTGTCGGCCGGCACGCTGACTTCCTTCAGGTCCCGGGCCGAGAGCTGCTGGCCGACCACCACGGGCCGGGCCAGCGCGAGCACCTGCTGACGGTGCCCGAGCTGCAACGCCACTACGACGCCACCGGCCGAACACCCCACCACGAGCAGGACGCCCAGCAGCAGATAGGGCAGTCGCCGCCGCCGCGGGGCACCGACGGACCGCCGAACCCCGCTGGGGGAGTGGGAGTTCGCCGTTCCCATCGGGGCTGCGGGCGGAGGAGGTACGAAGGTGCTCACCGAACACCGCCTTCCGGGCGTACGAGGTCTTCGCGCCGCGCTCCCTGCGCGCGGCTGCGTCATCACGAGGGCGCGGCTGCCAGACCGCCACGTTGCTCAGCTGCTGTCGTTCAGGCCCTGGCTCTCGGCGACGCGGAACGCCGCGTTCGACACGGTCGTCAGGTCCGGGAAGACCCCGTTCTCCCCCGCGCCCGACCACGTCACCGTCCAGTGCACCGTGGCCGTCACCTCGTACGCGCTGCCAGGACGCCCGGCCGAGGAAGCGCGGTACGTGTGCCCGCAGTCCGGCGACGCGCTCTTCGACCCCGAGGACACTCTGTATGCCGCCCCCGGCCCTGAGCACGTCACCGTGGAGCCGTCGCCCAGCGCCCACACCACCGAGACCGGCCGGGCCACCGCCGTCACGGAGACGCCTGGCACCGACGCCGTCGCCGAGACCGGCTCCCAACCGCCGTGGTCCAGCCAGAGCCACGTCGGCAGGCCGACCAGCTGATCCCCCGCCGGGTTCGACTCCACGGTCGGCGACGGCAACCGCAGCTGCTCGTACGCCGCCCGCGCCAGCTCGGCCGGGTCCGGGAGGACGGCAGGCTGGGCCGTCCGCCGCGGGGCGTCGGGGATCCACACGGGCGGCCGGTAGAAGGCGTCCCGCACACCGTCGGCGCTGCACTTGTACACGTACCAGGCGCCTGGCTGGCTCGCCTTGGGGCCGTCGACGGGGACGGCATTCGCCGGTGGGGCAGGGCGGTAGACAGCGGGCAGCGCGTCGTTGCGGTTCCCGCTGTAGCCGGTCTGAAGGACGCCGGTCGGCGGTACGTAGTCGCTGCGCCGGTAGGAGCAGTCCGCGAGGTTCAGGTCGGGGTTCGGGTCCTTCGGCTTCGTGTGCGCGCTGCCTCCGGAGGCCTTCTTGTGTCCGCGCGCGGGGTGTCCCGCATCGCCGTGGTCGCCGCCTTTGCTGGAGCCGCCGGTTCCAGCTCCGAGCGAGCAGCCCGCGTACGTCGACTGCGTGCAGTCGACACTCCCCCACCCGTCCGCGGCGGCGGGCAGGGCGGATATGCCGAGCAGCACGGCGGTGGCGGCGCCCACGGCGAGTCCCCGCCTCAGCACGACCCCAGCCCCTCGACCGCGAACCGGGCAACTTTCCATGTGCCGTCGGCCTGCCGTTGGACCTCGGCCGTGATCGCCCGCCGTCCGCCCTTGTCCCCGACGGGGCTGCTGCCGCCCTTGCGGTACTTCAACCACCCTGTCGAATCCCCGCAGTCCGAGACCGTCACGGTCGTCGGTGCCGCCGCGGGTACGGCCGAGGTCACCTTGGGGTCGTCCTTCGGTGCGCCCTTGCTGACCAGGCCGTTGAGGTGGTCCGCGTACAGCCCGCGGGAGATCGTCGACAGGGCGTCGCCGGTGGCGTGATGGGCGAGCAGCGGCGACTTCCAGTCCGAGGTTCGACCGGCGGCCGCCATGTCCTGCCACATCCCCAGATACGCCGCGGCGGCAGCGCGCCGGGCGACGTCGCCGGAAGCTGTGGGCACTGCCGACCGGACGGTGGACGAGCTCGGTGCCTGCGTCACGTGCTTGCCGGCCGGGGGCGAGTCAGCGGTGGAGTTGCAGCCAGCGAGGGCAAGCGCAGCAACCACGGTGACACCGATCAACAACGGCGTCCGGTAGCGCCGTAAGGCCCGTGGGGGCACCGCCATAGCCACACCCACCTCACGAGTAGTCGGGATGCTCACCTTGCGGTCAGCCATCCGTACCCCCGCGCCCCGTTCCCACTGCAAGGTGGGAACGGAGCTATGCGCGCTCCCACTTTTGTGCGGGAACGTGGACTTGGCGGAAAGCCAGTGTTCCAGAAGCCTTCATGGCTGAATCCGGCAGGCGCACTCTCTCGAACCGGAACGTAGGCGTTCAGCCGTCGCTGGTCCTGACCGGCACCCCGTCTGCATTCCGCTCGTACGTCCTGCGGACGTTCTTCTCGATCTTGCGCGCCACCTCGACGTCGAGGTCCACCCCGTTCATCTCGGCGAGCGCCGCGGCGTAGAGCACGATGTCCGCCAGCTCCTCGCCGAAGTCCGGCAGCTTCTTCCGCCACGCGGTGAACGCCTCCCCCACCTCGGCGGTGAGCAGCCCGAACTCCAGTGCCACGTCAGTGGTGTTGAAACCCTTGGCGCTCTTGTTCTCCCAGGCGAGCTTCTGCGCCTCTGCGATGTCCACGGCCCCTCCGGCGGCTCTGAGTCGGCTGCGAACCGCAGCCTAGCGACGCCGTCCGGGAGCCCCATGGCCGAAGGGTGGACCGTCACCCGGTCGTGGGCGGCCCCGGTGGCGATGAGGGCCGAAGACGATTACGGGAACCCGGTGCTCGGGTTCGATACGGCAGCCGCCCGCGTGGTGCTCATGGCGTCCCCAGCCGTAGGCTGACGTTCCATGTACCGGCCTGCCCCGACCTGCACCCGCGGCATCCAGGCGCGACCGGAGTCGAGCAAAGAGATTGCAAAGCCCCTCTAACGCCGCAGGTCACGAAGTGTCCTCTCCGCGCGAGCGGAGGTGTCCCGCTCGCCGCCGGCGCAGCCCCCGACGGCCCGGCGTCCTCTCCGCGCGAGCGGAGGTGTCCCGAACGACGCCGCCCCGCCGGCGCCCGTGAAGGTGTCCTCTCCGCGCGAGCGGAGGTGTCCCGTCGCCGATGTACGCGGCGAACAGGGCGTCGGTGTCCTCTCCGCGCGAGCGGAGGTGTCCCGATGGTGTGGAGCGCCATCGCCGTGGAACCGGCGTCCTCTCCGCGCGAGCGGAGGTGTCCCGTGCACGTGAAAGCCCGTGTCCGGCCCCCAGGTGTCCTCTCCGCGCGAGCGGAGGTGTCCCGTGACGGCGGGGCTGGCCGTGACGCCCGCTTCGGTCCTCTCCGCGCGAGCGGAGGTGTCCCGACGTACGCCGAGATCCTGACGGAGCTGCGCTCGTCCTCTCCGCGCGAGCGGAGGTGTCCCGCAGCGACTCGACCTGGCTGAGTGCCTGTGGCAGTCCTCTCCGCGCGAGCGGAGGTGTCCCGGTGCCGGAGGCCGGCGGGACGGGGGTGGTGGGGTCCTCTCCGCGCGAGCGGAGGTGCCCCGCGGGACGGGCACTATGTCACCTCCTCGGTGTCGTCCTCTCCGCGCGAGCGGAGGTGTCCCGCCGCTTCGGCGAGTTCTTCGGCTTCGGTGAAGGTCCTCTCCGCGCGAGCGGAGGTGTCCCGGGCTGGAGGAGATCTTCCAGCGGGCGATGCGCGTCCTCTCCGCGCGAGCGGAGGTGTCCCGAGCTGGAGCGCGCCGTGGAGCGCGCCCGTGCGGTCCTCTCCGCGCGAGCGGAGGTGTCCCGGTGGAACATCTCCCGGTGACCCCTTTCCCGGCGTCCTCTCCGCGCGAGCGGAGGTGTCCCGATCGACGCGTCGGCCTCAGGCACGTCTGCCCCGTCCTCTCCGCGCGAGCGGAGGTGTCCCGCGCCCCGCACCCGTTACCGCACTACCTGACGAGTCCTCTCCGCGCGAGCGGAGGTGTCCCGTAAGCGGTGTCCAGGGAGCCGCGAACCAGGGCGTCCTCTCCGCGCGAGCGGAGGTGTCCCGCCGGGCACGGCCGGTGCGGACGGGAGTTTTCCGTCCTCTCCGCGCGAGCGGAGGTGTCCCGGCCTTCTTCTCCATCGAGCAGTCCCACAAGCGGTCCTCTCCGCGCGAGCGGAGGTGTCCCGACGGCCGGAGCCACTGGCCGGGAACCGCCGAGGTCCTCTCCGCGCGAGCGGAGGTGTCCCGCCCTTGATGTGCATGGGTCCGTTGCCGCGGCAGTCCTCTCCGCGTGAGCGGAGGTGTCCCGCCCCGCGGTCGTGCTACCGGCCCGGAGTGTGGGTCCTCTCCGCGCGAGCGGAGGTGTCCCGTCGGTGACGATCTTGTCGAGTTCGTCGCCGGAGTCCTCTCCGCGCGAGCGGAGGTGTCCCGGTCTTCGTCTTGGGAGACGGCGACACCGCCGGGTCCTCTCCGCGCGAGCGGAGGTGTCCCGCGTGTCCGTCAGGGCGTCGCCCTGGTCCTGGAGTCCTCTCCGCGCGAGCGGAGGTGTCCCGCACCACATTGACGAGGCGACGCCAGCGGCGAGGTCCTCTCCGCGCGAGCGGAGGTGCCCCCATCCCCGGGCTCGACGGGCCGGTGTCTCAGATGTCCTCTCCGCGCGAGCGGAGGTGCCCCGGGGGTGAACCAGGGTCCGGCCACCGCCTGGGTGTCCTCTCCGCGCGAGCGGAGGTATCCCGCCCCACTGGGCACCTGGCCCGAGACGGGCGCTTGCGCCAGGTATGACGCGAGGGCAGGTGATGTCCTTGGCGCCCGGTCCAGCTATGGCGCAGTTGCTACTCCGTAGCAACGTCCGGGGTGGCGGCCCCGCTGGCGTCAACGACGCGACCCCTCTCCGCACCGCCGGAGGAGAGTCCTTCGGCACCACCCTCACCCACAGCGCAGCCAAACTTCAGATTGTGCCGAAGTCGACCCCGCCCGTACGGACCAGGTCGACGAACTCGGTCCAGGCGGCCGGGCTGAAGGTAAGGGCCGGGCCGCTCGGGTTCTTCGAGTCGCGTACTCCGATGCCGCCGAGAACAGCGAGCGCGTCGGCGAACTCGACGCAGCTGTTGCCGGTGCCGTCGCTGTAGGACGACTTGCGCCAGGCCTCGTCGGGAAGCAGTTCGTTGGCCGGAACGTAAGTGTTAATGGCTCTACTACCTTCTTGCTAGTTCTTCCAGGAAGTCGATGGTGTCTTCGAGGCCCAGGGCCACGCCCACCATCGCGTCGAACCGGCGGGTGAACCGATCGACCTCGCGGGGCTTGTCCGACGTCGACACCGCGCCCCATGCATTGTCCGTCTGCACCCGCGCGGGCAACTCACCGAGGTCGATGATCGCAAAGTCGTTGCTCGACCGGTAGCCGCGCTTGAAGGGCAGTATCTGGATCGAGACGTGGTCCAGCCTGGCCAGCTTGACGATCTCGGCGTACTGCTCGCGCATCACCTCGTCGTCTCCGACCGGAATCCTCAGCGCCGCTTCGCCGAGGATGACGCGTAGCCGGACCGAGCCGTCGCGCTCCAGGACGCGGCGCTTGCGCTCCATTCGAAGCTCGACGTTGCGGCGTACGAACTCCGCCGTGGTGTCCTCGACGGGCCGCTGCACTTCGAAGAGCGCCCGAGCGTACGCCTCGGTCTGGAGCAGGCCGTACACGACCGTCGGGTGGTAGGCGCTGATCATCATCGCCTCGGCTTCGAGGCCGACGTAGTGCGGCATCCCGGTCGGCATGAAGCTGCGGTACTGCGTCAGCCACTCGTCGTTCGCGCTCTCCCGGTTCAGCTCCAGCAACTGCTCGACGAGCGAATCGTCGGTGACGCCGTACCGCCGCAGCAGCGTCCTCAGATCCCCGGGGTTTCGGCGGAAGTTCAGCTCGCCGTTCTCGATCCTGGCAAGGCTCGGCTCGGAGAGCGCCTTGAGGCCGCGTACCGCCGCCTTGCGGGTCATCCCGCGGGCTCGGCCCTCCTCGACGGGCGGGCAGTTCTCCCGGAGTTGCTTGAGCTGGATGCCGAGCTCCAGCCGCCTGCCGCTCGCACCGCGTTTCGCTGCCATGTGTGCACTACCCCCAAGCACTTGTGCAAGCTCTCTACCACTGTGCGCAGAGTGTCGCATCCTCTGCGCCGCCGCCACATCCCTCTGCGCAATCTCACGAATAGTCCTTTTTTGAGTTGCACAGAAATTTCAGTGGCGATCCAGTTGCAACTCTACGGGGGCCTGCGCCACCGTAGTTGGGCCCGCACGAGACCTGACGAAGGGTCGGCTGCTGTCGGCCAGTGAGCCGCGCCGTCACCCGCGAGTTGCCGAGAGGTGAGGGAAATGGCTGCTGTTGCCCCCGGCCTGGAGATCCTCGCCGAGCTGCGCGCCGGGAACCCGGCAACCGCCTTATCGGGCATACGGCAGATGCTCTCGTTGACGGTCGACCGTGAGCCGCTGTTACGGGGAGCCGAGGTATCTGAGGCCACGGCCGCTTGGGTCCCTCGACTGCGCAGAGTCGCCCGCGCGAAGCTAACGCTCTGGGGTCTGCCGTCGGTGGTCGACAGCTCGCTGCTGCTGATCAGCGAGCTGGTCACGAACGGGCTGCGCTACGGGGCCGACCAGCAGATCGTGTTCCGCATGGTGCTGGTCGGCGACTTCCTCGTCGTCGAGGTCGAAGACGGGTCTCCCACCCGGCCGAGCATCCGGGCCGCGGACTCCGACGCGGAGAGCGGCCGCGGCCTGCTCCTGGTCGACGCGCTCGCAGACGAATGGGGCGTCAGCAAGGACGGCACGCGTACCTGGTGCGCCGCCCGAATCCGCGCGGCTGGCCGGTCGTGAGCGGCCACCGTCACGCCGACCGCCTACTACGGAGGCTGCTGTGACCGTGCTCCGCTTCCGCTTCTTCCGCGTCGACACGGTGGTGTCCGCGACGGGCGAGTCGTTCACCGAGCAGGTGGAGGTCCGGCCGCCCATCACCTACGACTCCGACAACCCGCTACCGGGGACGGCGGTCAAGATCGTCGGCTTCCCTCAATGCCGGTGCCCCCGAGCTCCCGCGTGCAACGCGAGGGAGAAGAAGGCCAGGGGATCCTCCTCCGCCCGAGCCCCGCCCGTCCGGCCAGCCGGCGTACTTCCGTCGGCTTCCCCTGCCTGAGCCGTTCCGCGTCAGCGTGCTGACAGCAACGGCCCTCACCTCCGCCGAGCTTCCACACGTAAAAGGACCCTCTCGCCCGATGTCGGAAACCTTCCGTGCTCAGCCCCGCCCCCGAGTTCCCGTCTGTGGAGCGCGCGCACTCCTCCCCCGGCACCTCACGGCGTTGGCGCTCTCCTTCGCCACTCCCGGCAGCGCCAGGGTGGAGGACGTGGAACGGAAACTCCGGTGCCCTCTCGGAACTCACGCCACCGGCGACCACCACGCCTTCGTTCTGCACCTCGACGGCTGCGACACCGGCTCCGTCTGGACCAGTTGGGCCGAAGGGCAATTTCCCGTGGCTCTGGAGGTGCGGGACGACTGCGACGCGGTCAGCCCGCCCGCGCGGGGCAGCGAACCGTGCTGCGAATTCGCGGGACACCCGGGCGGGCACACCTTCGAGGTGGACGACCCCGCCATATCGGAAGCCCCGTGACCAGGCGGCATGCCGAGGGCACCCACTGCCGCTGTGGCGCCGTACTCGTCCTCTGCGCGCAGTGCGGCACGGCGATGCGCTGCCCGGCCTGCCACCCCTTGTGGAAGCCGTCCCCACAGGACCGGGCCGTCTACCAGGAGATTGCGGACGCCCGCGCCTACCGCGGACCGAGGTTGGCGTTTGCGGCCTTGAGTACCGCCGCGCCGCTGATCCTCCTCCTGCTCAGCATGATGTTCGAGCCCCGGACCCTGTTCCGCGACCTGGAAACCGTCAGCGGGATCACGTCCTCCATGGCCCTCGTGGTCGGCACCTTGCTGTTCCGGGAATTGCCGGTGCCTGGTGACAAACCGCTCTGCCAGCTCAACGATCCGGCCCCGGCTGACCCATGGTTCACCACGGGCGGGCTCGCGCTCTTCGCTCAGTTCGTGTGCTTCACCCTCACCAATCCCCTGTGATTCCCGGGCGCCGGGCCCTGCCGACGAACGCCCGGACCACGAGCCCCTGGCCGGCCCTTCCTGGGGCGCGGGTCAGGTTCACCACCCCTCAAGAGGAAGGACGTGCAGATGACCACTGCTACCCAGGCCTCGGCTCCCGCGCCGAGCGCCCAGGTCCCCGACGACCCGTTCGAGCTCGACATCACCTTCATCGAGAACACCCCGGCCAGCGAGTCGGTGCTGATGTGCACCACCGGCGACAACTGCGGCTCGTCGTGCCCGAGCGCCTGCGGCGGCTCCTCGGTGGAGTAGCAAGGTCCGTCTGTGCGTGCTGGGCGGGTTCCTCCGCCCGGCACGCACCTTCGTACAAGGAGGGAGAGCTCCAAATGACGCGCTCGCGAGCCAGGACCTACCGAGGCGTGGCCGACGGGATGCTGCGGGCCGCGGCGAGCGTCGCCGGCCTGACCGTGCCGCCGTGGCCGGGGGCTGACGCCGCCGTGGACGACTGGCGTGCATGGCTGACCGCGATGTGGGCGGATGACGCCTTCCGGCAGGCCGTGGCCGGTGCCAGCCCCGACCTCACGCGCAAGGTCGAGTCGATCGTCGCCGGGGATTCGGTGCCGACGCGCCGTGCGCGGCGTGCGGCCTTGGCCCTCGCCCGGTATGCGATCCGGTACACCGGCCGTTCCACCCCGTTCGGGCTGTTCGCCGGGGTCGCGCCGCTCCACTTCGGCGCCGGGGCCGAGGTACGCGTCGGGGACCGGCACCGGGCCGTCGCCCGTCCTGATCCGGTGATTCTGGACGAGGCCGTCAGCAGGTGGGAGGCAAGCGGCGAGCGGATGGCCGACGTGGAGGTGTGCGTCAACAACCTCGCCCGCCTGCGCGACGGACGCGTCGTCGTCCCCTCCGAGGGGGCAGCGGAGATCTCGCTCGTGTTGTCGCCCGCGGTCGCCCTGGTGCTCGACACTGCACGGGCGCCGATCCGATGTGCGGACCTGGCGGAGAAGCTCGCCGCGGAGTACCCGCGCACGTCGGAGCCCGCTCGGTCCCGGCTGCTCGCCCAACTCCTGCACGCACGGCTCCTGCGCTCCGCGCTGCGCGCTCCCGCGACCGTCGTCGACCCGGCCGACGTGCTTCCGGCCGCCCTGCGCGACGAGGTCCGGCGCGGGCCCTCCGCGACAGACCTACGGCTGGACGCCACCGTACGGTTACCCGAGACGGTGCTCACCGAGGCGGAGACGGCTGCGACGGTTCTCGCCCGGCTCGCGATGCACCCGGCGGGCACCGAGGCGTGGCACGACTACACCGAGCAGTTCATCGCCCGCTACGGCGAGGGCGCCGAGGTGCCGCTGGAGCAGGTGACGGACCCTGGTCGTGGCCTCGGGCTGCCCGTGGGCTTTGGTGGGGTGCACGCGCCGCCCCGCGTGATGACGCGGCGGGACCGTCTGCTGCTGGAACTGGCCGGAACGGCCGCGGCCGAAGGCCGCCGCGAGGTGGTGCTGTCCGGGGCCCTGATCGAAGAGCTGGAGGCCGCCGCGGGCACGCGCCGGATCGCCGCGCCGCACCTCGAACTGTGCGCGCACGTCCGGTCCTGCTCGATGCACGCCCTCGACCGGGGTGACTTCCGGCTGGAGGTCTCGACCGTGTCTCGCGGAGTCGGCACCATGACCGGACGGTTCTGGCACCTCGTCCCGAACGCTGCCGCGGCCTGTGCGGAGCTGCCCACGGGCGAGCCCGACTCGGAGCTGGTACAGCTGTCCTTCCACGCCGGACGCGTCCCGTTGGACCTGCTGACGCGGGCTCCGCAGGCTCTTCCCCGAGTGCTCAGCGTCGGCGAGTTCCGGCGTCCCCGAGAGGAGGTGCTGTTCCCCGCGGATCTGGCTGTCCGTGCGCTCAAGGGCCGTCTCCACCTCGTCGAGGCCGCGACCGGTACGCGGATCGAGCCGGTCATCCCGACCGCCGTCAACTTCGTGTGGAACAACTGCGCCCCGCCGCTGGCCCGGTTCCTGGCCGAGATCAGCAGGGCCGGCCTGCCCCAGGTGACGTGGTTCGACTGGGGAGCGGCCTGGACGCTGCCCGTCCTCCCTGCCCTGCGCCACCGACGCACCGTCCTGGTGCCCGCGCGGTGGAAGCTCCGGTCCCGGGACCTGCCCGGCCGTACCGCGTCGCTGGGCGAGTGGGCCCGGGAGTTGCACGCGTGGAAGAGCCGGTTCAGGATGCCCGACCGTGTGCTGCTCGCCGAGGACGACATGCAACTCCCCCTCGACCTGCGCCAGGACATGCATCTGGACCTGCTGCGCGTGCACCTCGCCGCAAGCGCGACCAGCACCGCGTCCCTCTACGAGGCTCCGCCGCAGGATGCGGACGGATGGATCGGCGGGCGCGCCCACAGCATCGTCGTTCCCATGGCGGCGCGCTCGTGACGGCGAAGGCCCTGCCCCGGACGCAGGATCTGTCCGAAGGCCCGCTCGGGGCAGCGCTGCTGCACATCGAACGCGGCAACCTGCCCGCCGCGCACCAGCATCTGGCCCGAGCAGTGGCAGGCGGTGTCAGCGCCGGCGGCAACGCGTCGCTTTTCCACGGTGCCCCGGCGCTGGAGTTCGTCCTCGGCCGTACGGGACGCGTCCGTCCCGACGTCCGTGCCACGGTCGATCGCATCGTGGACGCCCGGCTTGCCGCCGCCCACGCGCGGCACAACCGCGGCGAGCTGCCGCACCTCGCGGAGTTCGACCTCGTACGTGGCCTGTCCGGGCTCGCGGCGCTGCTGCTCACCCGTGAGGAGGCGTCTCCGCGGTTGGAGGACGTACTGGCCTACCTGGTGTCCCTGACGCGACCGGTCCGGATCGACGGCCGGGAGTTGCCAGGGTGGTGGTCCGCCGCCGGGCCCGGCGGCGAGGAGATGCCCGGCGGGCACGGCAACAACGGCATGGCGCACGGCATCTCCGGGGTCCTCTCGGTCCTGTGCCTGGCCGCCGGGCAGGACGTCCTCGTGCCGGGGCAGCACGAGGCGATCGAGTTGATCGCGAACTGGCTGGACGTCTACGGCGGTTCGTACTGGACGACGCGCGCCCACCTGAACGCGGGAGTTCCCCCGGTCCACCAGGCCGCCCGCCCCTCGTGGTGCTACGGCCTGCCCGGTGTCGCCCGCGCCCAGCAGCTCGCCGGGCTCGCCCTGGACGACCCCTACCGCCGCCGGGCGGCGGAGGACGCCTTCGTGGCGATTCTGTCCGACCCGGCGCACCTCGCCCGCATCACCGACGCCTCCCTCTGCCACGGCTGGGCGGGCCTCGTGACCCTGACCCGTGCCGTCGCGGCCGACAGCCCCGCGCCCGAGCGCTTCACCCCTCTGCTCGACGGCCTGCTTCAGCACCTGACCGCAGACCTGGACCGGCTGCCGAAGCCAGGGCTCGTGGAAGGCCGCGCAGGAGCACAGCTCGCGCTCGACGGGACCGACACCACGGGCTGGACGAAGGCCCTGCTCATCACCTGACCCGCACCGACTGTGAAGGAGCGCCGAGGCGCGCATGGACACCGACGACGAGAAGATCCCGATCACCCACGAACCGGCCTGGTGGCACGCGACCCTGGCCTTTCCCGGCAGCGTAGTCACGCCGGAGAGCGCCCGAGCCCTGCGTGAGGGGCTGCGCGACCAGCGGTTCCACTTCCTCCTCAAGGACGGCGGACTGCGGCTGCGTACGGAGTACCTGATGTTCGACCTGCTGGAAAAGCTCGTCGCCGACGGGCAGATCCGCAGCTGGACCGGTGGCATCTACGAACCGGAGACCCACGCGTTCGGCGGCCCCGAGGGCATGGGCGTCGCACACGAGCTGTTCTGTACGGACTCCCGCGACGCCCTGCCGCAGATCGGTGTCCCCGGAGGCCGCGAGCGCTCGATCCTGCTGCTGTCCGCCATGTTCCGCTCGGCCGGACAGGATCCGTTCGAGACCGGAGACGTATGGGCGCAGCTCGGCGCCCTGCGACCGCCGCCCATCCCGCCGACCGGCGCAACGCTCAAGCGCGCGGTGACATCCATGCGACACCTGATGACCGCGGATGCCGCCCGCCGGCAGGCTCCCGAGACCGGCTGGACGGAGCGCGTCGCCGCGTTCGAGCGCGCTGGGCGGCAGCTCAAGCAGCTCGCCTCTGACGGACTACTGACCCGCGGCCTTCGCGCGGTCCTCGCCGGTCCTCGCCCACCACGCGGTCTTCACCTTCAACCGCGCCGGCGTACCCGCCCACCAGCAGGCCGCAGCAGCCTGGTTGGGCCGCGCAGTGGCCTTCCCCGAACGAGCGGAAGACGCCGTGTCCCCCCGCCAAGCCCTCCGCGCCACCCCTAGCCTCACCGAAATGGAGAAGACGCTGACCCCCGAGAGCACCACCCCCGCCGCCCTGCGCGAAGCGCTCCTCAACCGCCTCACCGAAAGCGGCCACCTGCGCACCCACGCGGTCACCGAGGCCTTCCGGACCGTCGAACGCCACCGGTTCCTC
>NZ_JOHY01000034.1 GCF_000721495.1 Streptomyces sp. NRRL F-5123 | reverse complement strand
CCCGGCGGGGCATCGCGCTGTCCGTGCGGTGGGTGGGTCGGGGGCCACTCCGGGGGTACCTCCTCGGAATGCGCGTCTGACGTCATGACGTGTCCGGTGCCGGACAGGGTGCGCATTCCTGCGGGGGCACCCCCGGATCGTCCCCCTCCCGACGTTGCGTTGGCGGCTGCCCGCCGGTGGGGGTGATTGTTCCGGGGACTGCGGTTAGCCCCCGATGGCGGGTCACCCCCACAAGAGGGCGTGCACTCGCCCACTATCTGCACGGGTGGTGGGGGTGGGAGACACCCGCGCCGGAGGCGCGGGCCCCCCGCGGCGGGAAGCCGCCGACGTGCCCCCAGCCCCTCGCCGGAGGAAGGCAGCCCCCGCCGGGGGAAGGCGGCCCCCGCCGGGGGGAGGTCCGAGGGGCGATCGGACGGCCGTTCGGAGTATTCGCTGCCCGGCGAGGGCAAAAGCTTTCTAGCCTGGGGGGATGGAGGACGGGACGGCCGATCGACGGCTCGCGGCGGTCGTCGAACTGGCACAGGCGCTGGCGACGGCGCAGACCCCGCAGGAGGCGGCCCGCGCGGGTGCGCGGGGGGCGCGGCGTGCGATGGGCGGCTCCTTCGCGGCGGTGTCCGCGTGGGAGCGGGAGACGGGGCGGCTGCGGGTGCTGGTGAACGACGGGGACCTCGCCCCGGGCGAGGAATCGGAGCCGGAGGACGAGTCGTATTCGGTGCACGATTTCCCGGAGATCGCCGAGTTCCTGCACGGCAGCTGGGCCCGCGGCGGGGCCCCGCACGCGTGGGTGGAGACGGCGGAGGGGACGGGCGCGTCGCCCGGGGGAAGCTCGTGGGGGAGGGCGGCGGCGTTGCGCCGCAGGGGCCGGGGGAGCTGTGTGGTGGCGCCGCTGGTGATGCACGGCCGGGCGTGGGGTGAGATCTATGTGGCCCGGCGGGCGGGCGAGCCCGTTTTCGCCCGCCCGGACGCGGATTTCGCGACAGTCCTGGCCGCGGTCCTCGCGTCGGGCATCGCGCAGACGGAGCGGCTGGCGGAGGTGCAGCGGCTCGCGTTCACCGATCCCCTGACGGGGCTGGGGAACCGGCGGGCCGTGGACGTACGCCTGGACGAGGCGCTGGAACGGCACCGGGCCGAGGGCACCGCGGTGAGCCTGGTCGTGTGCGACCTGAACGGGCTGAAGAAGGTCAACGACCAGCTGGGCCACGCGGTCGGTGACCGTCTGCTGGAACGGTTCGGCTCGCTGCTGAGCCTGTGCGGCGCGATGCTCCCCGGGAGCCTGGCGGCCCGGCTGGGCGGTGACGAGTTCTGCATCGTCGCGGTGGGCAGTACGGCGGACGAGGTCGTGCACGCGGCGACCGAGCTGTGCCTGCGGGCGGCGAAGCTCGACGTGGGGGAGGGCGTGGCCTGCGGTGTGGCGTCCACAGGTGACCCGATCGGCCCCGTGCGTTCCGCCCGCCGCCTCTTCCGCCTCGCGGACGCGGCCCAGTACCGCGCGAAGGCCCTCCGGGCGGCGTACCCCGTCGTGGCCGGTCGGGAGGGGCCGGAGGACCCGGTCCTGCGCCTGGCGGACGCCCCTCCGCCGACGGACCCGACGGAGCGCCGCCACATCCGCGGCCACCACGCGTAGGGGGTCAGCCCCGGCGGGGGAGGCGGATCGCCGAGGCGAGGAAGAAGATGCCGCCGAGCGCCGCGTATCCGGCGAGGGCGGTGAGGGACGGGTCGTCGCCGGAGGCGGTGCGGAGGAAGGACGCGCCGGCCAGGACGGAGATGCCGCCGCTGGCGATCATGGGCCACTGGCCGCCCAGCGGGCGGCGCACGACGCCCACGAGGAGCTGGACCAGGCCGGAGACGATCGCCCATGCGCCCCAGACACGCAGTACGGCTGCGGCGCCGGAGGTGGTGGCGAGGGCGAGGCCGACGGCGGCGAGCGTGCTGACGGCCATGTTCGCGTACAGGCCCTTGAGCGGGCCGGCTGCGGTGCGGGCCGACCTGGCGTCGACGACGGCCGCGGCCACGTCGAAGGCGGGATAGACGACAAGGAGCACCTTCGCCGGGGTGGTGAGGCCGGAGCCGGAGGCGAGCAGGAGTGCCGCCCACGCGGCGGCGAAGACGAACCGGGCGGCGTAGAGGCGGCGCAGGGTGGGTGCGGTCGTGGGTGCGGGGGCGGCTGCGGATGCCATGAGGGTCTCCGGGGAGTTAGTGGGTAGAACGTTCTCTCTCTTTTTTGAGCCTGGCACACTTCTGCCGACGAAACAAGAGAGAACGTTCTACCTGCTAGGCTGGGCGGTATGACGCAGACGGAATCCGCCGGGAGGGTGTCCAAGGCACGGGAGCGGCTGCTGAGCACCGCCGGGCAGCTCTTCTACGCCGAGGGCATCCACACGGTGGGCGTCGACCGGCTGGTCGCCGAGGCGAAGGTCACCAATGCGACCTTCTACCGCCACTTCCGCAGCAAGGAGGATCTGGCGGTCGCCTACATCGGCAGCGTCGACCACGCGATCCGCACCCAGATCGGCACCCTGACCGCCGCTGAAGCACCGCCCGACGCCATCCTGCGCGGCATCGGCGCCTCCCTCGTCGAGCAGATCCGCTCACCCGGCTACCGCGGCTGCGCCTTCCTCAACGCGGCGGCCGAATTCCCCGACCCCCAGCACCCCGTCCACCGGGCCGTCGTCCAGCACCGCGACTGGTTCCTGAAGACGATCACCGGCCTGTTCGCCGAGATCACGACGGAGTCCGCCGACCACGCCGGCCGCCACTTCGTCATGCTCCGCGACGGCGCGATGAGCGCGGGCTACCTCGGCGACCCCGTCCTCGCGGGCGAGACCCTGCTCCGCGGCATCGACGGCCTGCTGCGGATCCACGCCGCCCGCGGTGCCGACGAGCCCCCCACACCTTCGGCACCCGCGCCGGTCTCCGGCATCGACTGCGCGCCGCCGCCCGGCGAGTAGCCGAACAGCGCCGGGCGGTGCCGCTGTTGGCGGGCTGTTGGCGGGCCGATCTACCGTGCGCGTCGCCGGTCACGGTGGGCCGTCGTCCCGGAGGGGCCGCGCGTGCCCGGTCGTGGTGGCGGTGCGGAACGACGACGGGGAGGCGGGCGGCGGTGGAGCTGCGGGACATCGAGATCTTCTTGGCGCTGGCGGAGGAGTTGCACTTCGGGCGGGCCGCCGAGCGGTTGTACGTGTCGCAGGCGCGGGTGAGCCAGGCGATCGCCAAGCAGGAGCGGCGGCTGAACGCCGTGCTCTTCGACCGGGAGAACCGGCGGGACGTGCGGCTCACCGCAGTCGGGCGGCAACTGCGGGACGACCTCGTGCCGGTGTACGCGAGCATGCGGGAGAGCCTGGAGCGGGCGCGGGCCGCCGCGCGCAGGGTCGGCAACACCGTGCGGGTCGGGATGATCCCCGGGAACGTGCACTATCTGCGGGACTACTGGCAGGAGTTCCGCTGCCGGTACCCGGAAGTGGAGCTGGAATTCCGGCACGCTCCGTTCACGGATCCCTTCGCCGCGCTGCGGGAGGGGGAGTTGGACGTCCTGGTGACCTGGCTGCCCGTCGAGGAGGAGGACCTCACCGTCGGGCCCACGCTCTTCCTGGACGGCAGGGCGGTGGCGCTCTCCTGCGACCACGAACTGGCCGGCCGGTGCAGGGTCCCGGTCGAGATGCTGGCCGACTTCGCGATCACCAGTGCCCGGATGCCGCCGTACTGGGGCAACACCCTGGTGCCCGAGCACACCCCCGCGGGACGGACCATCGAACGCGGTCCGCTGGTCACCGACATGGAGCGGCTGCTCTTGCAGATCAGCCAGGGCGAGGTTCTCCACCTCGTCCCCGCCCACTCCGTCCCCTACTGGTCCCGCCCGGACATCGCCTGGCGCCCCGCCGACGGGCTCCCCCCGCTGACCTTCGCCATGGTGTGGCGCACCGAGGCCGAGAGCGACGCCATCCGCTCCCTGGCCCAGGTCGCCGCCGACCTGGGCCAGCTCCCCGCGGCGACGGCGTGAGCGCGCACGCCGCGCCGCGCTACCCGACGGCCGGCGACGTCACTCGCGGTGCCAGGTCTCCTGCGTGTAGCCGGAGTTGCAGTCGTACTGCGACGCGTTCACCCCGAGGCCGTAGTCCCAGATGGTGAGGCAGCGATCGCTGTTGTAGTTCTGCAGGAGGCCCTCCGGGGAGTTCGTGAACGACCACGACTGGTTGGCGCCGCCGGTGCAGTCCCACTGGCGGGCCGGAGCATCGTTGTCGGTGCGCCAGTCGGCGATCTCCAGACATTTGCCGCTGTTGACGTTGACGTAGGTGTGGCGGCCGGCGGAGTTGGTGGTCTCGTACCACTTCTGGTTCGCGCCGCCGGTGCAGTACCACTGCCGGGCGGGGGCGCCGTTGTCGGTGCGCCAGTCGGCGATCTCCAGGCACAGGCCGGTGTGCTTGTTCCAGAACTGGACCACGCCCCCGCTCCCTTCCGGCGGGAGAACGCTCGCGGACGCGGCGGACGCGCCGGTGAGCATCCCCGCGCCGATGAGTCCGGCTGTCGCGGCGGCCATGGCCAGTGTCTTGCGGATGAGCATCTTTCCCCCTTGGTGACGGACCGGAATGCAGTCCTGAGCTGGTCCGGCGCGTCCGGGCGGTGGGTCTCCAGATGCGTCCGGACGCGCCGTGGTCAACCCTCTCCGGGGGGCGGGAGCGGATCAACGCCGGATTCGCGGGGCTGCGATCACCCGCGCTCATGACGGGCGGGGGGCGGTCTCTTCCGCGCTGAGCGGCGCCAGCCAGTGGATCTCCAGGTCCTCGCGCAGGTAGTCCATGCGCGTCTCGCCGAAGCGGGCGAGTTCCGGGACGGCGAGGTGGCGGCGCAGGTCGTCCGCGGAGCGCCACAGCTCGTAGAAGACGAGGGTCGTGGGGTCGGCGGCGTCGCGGTGGACCTGGTACTGGAGCGAGCCGGGCTCGCGGCGGGTCGGCTCGACGAAGGACAGCAGCAGCTTCTCCAGCTCCGCCGCGCGTTCGGGGCGGGGACGGGCGAATCCGTACAGGGCGACGGGACCCGGCTTCTCAGGTATGACGATATTCATACCTCGGGACCTTAGGTCGCCCCCTTGGTACGATGCAAGCCGTACCTGTCGGAGGGAGAGGATGGTGGCCGTGGAACTGGGGAAGGTGCTCGCCGCGCTGGCTGACGACCGCCGCCGCCGCGTCGTGGCCGAACTCGCCGCCGGGCCCGACGGCGAGGAGCGCGCCTGCGGCTCCTTCGACCTCCCGGTCGGCAAGGCCACCCGCACCCACCACTACCGCGTACTCCGCGAGGCCGGCCTCATCGACCAGCGCTTCCACGGCAACGGCAGCGCGGTGTCCCTGCGCCGGGACGCCACCGAGCAGCACTTCCCGGGCCTGCTGGCCCTCCTCGTCCGCGAACTCCGCGAAGTCCGGGAGGACCCGGACGGGGGGCAGGATCCGGGCCGCGCCTGATCGCCGGTAGCCGTGCGTCGCGTCTGCTACGCGGGCGCGAACTCACCTTCGGTGACAGGCCGGTGCGGGGTGTCGAGCCAGGCCGTCTCGGTGTCGGGCGTGACGGTGAGGCCGAAGCGCGTGGCGTCGGGCTCCCCGGAGTCCGTCCACCACCGGTGGGCGGCGCGAAGGTCGCTCCACAGCAGGCGCCGACCGCCCTGGTAGACGGTGGAGGTCGGCCGGTGGTCGTCGAGGACGGTCGCGGCCCAGGAGCGGTCGGTGATCCCGTAGAGCCAGAACGAGACCCGCGCGCCGCGCCGGTTCCACGTGCTGACGCAGTCGCGGCCGGTGGCCAGACCGGCGGCGAAGGCGAAGTCCGGGTCGGTGAGGTCGGCTGCGGTCAGGTCGGTGGTGGTGATGCTGTCGGCCGCCGCGACGACGTCCCCGCCGGGCACGTACTCGGTGTGGAGCCCGCGGCTCCGGCGGTGGGAGCGGGCCTTCATGAACTCCACCGGCCGGATGAAGCGGCCCTCGGCCCGGCTGTGGTCGTCGGCGACGACGAGGCGGACGAGCGCGTCGGCGTTCGAGTAGCGCGTCCCCCAGGGCGTCAGCACCACGCCGTGCGGGGCGGCCTGCCGCACCCAGGCGTACGGCACGGAGCGCACCGCCATGGTGCTCACCACTCTGTCGAACGGCGCACGCTGCGGACATCCGAGCAGCCCGTCGCCGACGACGAGCGTCGGGGCGATGCCGGCATCGTGGAGGGCGGCCTCCGCCGCTGCGGCAACCGCGGCGTCGATCTCGACGCTGGTGACGTGCTCGTCGCCAAGGCGGCGGGCGAGCAGCCCCGCGTTCCACCCGGTGCCGGTGCCGATCTCCAGCACCCGCATCTCGTCGTGGACGTCCAGGGCGCGGAGCATGGCGGCGACCACGGTCGGGGCCGACGCGGAGGAGGTGGGTACGCGGCCCGGCGCCGGTCCCTGGTGGCGCCCGTCGTCCCACTGCGTGGTGATGGGTACGTCCGCGTCGGCGAAGCCGAACCAGGCGTCGGGGTCGTCCGCCCGGCTGACCGTCGTGCTGGCCCTGGTCGTCATGTCGTACGGCCACATCACCGGCGGCAGGAACCGCGCCCGGTCGACGTCCTCGAACACCGCCGTCCACGGCGCGGCCAGCACGCCGGAGTCGACCAAGGAGCGCACCAGTTGCGCCCATCCCGGCCGCCGTACCGCGTCCCGCCGACCGGTCGGGCTCACTTGCGGTGTTGGCCGTCACCAGGCGGCGTGTCGCCGTCAGGAGACGGCGGCTCCTCCGGGGGCGTCCACGGTGTCCCGGGATGCCCGTCCCCCTCGTCCCCGCCCTGTGCCGCGCAGTTGGCCAATCCCGTGACCCGCATAGCCGCTCCCTCGCGTCCGCGTCGCACAACGTCGTCCATTCGCTACGGTACGCACACGGTTGGTGACGCGGCAAGTGTCGCTCGCGGGCCGCGGGCTCAGGCGTTACCGGATCTGCGCGGGCCCGAACTCGCCCTTGGCGGCGGCGCGGTGGAAGGCCGTCCACGCGGCCGCCGTGAAGACGAGGGCGGGGCCGGTGCCGTGGTGCTTGCTGTCGCGCGTGGCGACGTTGCCGTCGGGGAGGAGGGCGACTTCGACGCACTGGTGGTTGTCTGCTGAGTGGCTGGACTTGCGCCACGTCGCGCCCGTGAGGTCCGAACTCATCATGGCCGGTGCTCCCTTGTTGGCTGTGAGGGGTCGGACCTCCAGGGTGCGGTGCCCTGCGGGGCCTTACGCAGTCGTGAACTCGCCATCCACGACGCCGCCGTGGAACGCCGACCACTCGGCCGCTGTGAAGACGAGTGCGGGGCCGTTGCCCTGGTCCTTGCTGTCGCGCATCGCCACGCGGCCGTCCTGGAGGAAGGCGACCTCGACGCACGTCCCGTTGTTCTCGGAGCGGCTGGACTTGCGCCACACCGCGCCCGTGAGGTCCGAACTCATCATTGCGCGAACTCCTTTGCTGCATTCCGGAGGATGTCCTGGGTGCCCTTGGTGTCCAAGGCCGCATCCCAGAGCGATGTGAACGCCTGGTCGTACCGCTCGACCTCATGCGGCTTGTCGAGATAGAGGTCTCCGGTGAAGCCTTCCACGTAGACGGTCGGCGGCTCCGTGGGCTGTCCGTCACCGTTGACCGGGAAGCGCAGGATCGAAAAAGGGCCGGTCAGGAGCCCGTGATGCAAGCCTACCGTGAACGGAGCAACCCGCAGCGAGACGTTCGGTAGCTCCATCAGGTGGAGGAAGTGGGCCAACTGCGCGGCCATTACGTCCGGTCCGCCGACCGCTTGGCGCAGGACCGCCTCGCTGAGTACGAACTCGACGGCGAGCGGGGCGGAAACGCGGGTCAGTGACCTCTGCCGCGCGAGCCGTACGTGTACTCGGCGTTCAATTTCGTCGGCCGCGACGTCGGGGCTGTGCTTCTGGATCACCGTGCGCGCGTAATCTTCCGTCTGCGCCAAGCCCGGTACCAGGTCCGCGGTGTACTTGCGCAGGCTCGTCGCCGCACCCTCGAGCCCGATGAAGAGGTCGAACCCTTCCGGGATCACGTCGCCGTACGCGTGCCACCACCCGCGCGCCTTCGTCTCCTTAGCCAGCCCCATAAGGCCCTGCGTCAGCTCGGGATCAGCGCCGTACACCCGGCACATGGCCTCGACATCAAGGCTGCGCATGGACGTCTGACCGGTCTCGATGCGCCAGATCTTCTGGTCCGACCACTCCAGGGCTGTCGAAGCCGCGCGCACGGTCAGTCTGGCCTGATTGCGCAGCTCACGCAGGTGTCGGCCCAGTTGACGCCGGGGCACGGTCGAACCGATTGCCGTCTCCACCACTCGGTGTACCTCCGCTCTGGAATACAGCCTACATCCGGAATGGAAGCACCCAACTCCCCGTTTTGAAATGGGAGATGAGTGTTCGAATATCGTGTCTCCGGATTTCCGATCTGGAGTGTTGCATATTCGACTCTGACGGTGCTTCACTCGTCACGTCACGCACGGCGCAACGCAGTTGACGCCTCGTGATCGGTGCATCCACCGGCGAGGAGGCGGGATGAAGCGAGCCGTCCACGGCTACATGCGGGCCTACGCGGGCACGCCCGACGTCGAGGTGAGGCGGGACGAGTTACGGCTGCGCTGCTGGGCCGAGCGCGGGGGCTACGCCCTCGTCCGGATCTGGCAGGAGGAGCAGGACGGCGGGATCGCCGTGCTCAACGGGCTCGTCGAGGAGCTGAAGCGCAGCTCCGGCGCCGCCGTGGTCGTGCCGTCGCTGCGGCACTTCGGCTCAACACAGGTATTGCGCGAGCACCTTGCCGCGTATCTCGTCGATCGCGCGGACGTGGACATCTACGAGGTGGGGGACGAGTGAACGTACCGACGCCCAGCGTCCTCTACGTCGCGAGCATCCGGCTCGCCGCAGCCTTCGCGGCGGTCGGCCTCTCGCGGGAGTTCATCCGGCGGACGCTCACCGCGTGGCAGCTCGCCGAGCAGATCGACGGGGCCGAGCTGATCGGGTCCGAACTGGTCACCAACGCGGTCAAGATGAGCGGGCCCGCGGGCAGCCACCTCATCGGGGTGCAGCTCCGGGCGGCGGGGAGCAGCCTCTACGTCGAGGTGTGGGACCGGGACGGGGGGAGCCCCGTCATCCCGGCGCAGAGCGAAGACGCCGAGGGCGGGCGCGGGCTCTTCCTCGTCGAGGCCCTGAGCGAGCGGTGGGACGTCTTCTGCCCGGCCGCGCCCGGCAAGGTCGTGTGGGCGGAGCTGCCCCTCGGGCAGAAGGCGGAGTCGGCGTACGACGCCGAATGGGCCCTCGCGGAGGCCGCGTTCGGGCAGCGCGTGCTGGACGGGCTACGGGCCGTACCCCTCGGCCTCGCGTGAGAAAAGGGCGCGGGGCCCCGCGGACCGGCCCCCCGGACGGGGGGACGACGTTGACAGGACGTCGTACGTAGGCCGGTCGCGCGGGACCCCGCGAGCCTGGAGGAGCGTCACCCGCGAAGGGGTGGACCCGCGAGGGGTCAGACGCCCAGCAGGTGGTCCATCGCCAGCTGGTCCAGCGCCTCGAAGGCCATACCGCGCTCGGCGGCGGCCTCGACGTCGAAGTCCTCGAACGCGGACTTGTCGGCCAGCAGGCCGGCCAGGCCCTCGCCCTCGGCGACGGTCGGCTGGGCCAGCTCGTCGAGGCGGGCGGCGCGCAGCGCCTCCTGGACGGCCGGGTCGGCGCGGAAGGCGGCGGCGCGGTCCTTCAGGATGAGGTAGTTGCGCATGCAGCCGGCCGCGGAGGCCCAGACGCCGTCGTAGTCCTCGGTGCGCGGGGGCTTGAAGTCGAAGTGGCGCGGGCCCTCGTAGTCCGAGTTCTCCAGCAGGTCGACCAGCCAGAAGGCCGAGCGCAGGTCGCCGGCGCCGAAGCGCAGGTCCTGGTCGTACTTGATGCCGGTCTGGCCGTTGAGGTCGATGTGGAAGAGCTTGCCGTGCCACAGCGCCTGCGCGATGCCGTGCGGGAAGTTCAGCCCGGCCATCTGCTCGTGGCCGACCTCGGGGTTGAGGCCGACGAGCTCGGGGCGCTCCAGGGAGTTGATGAACGCCAGGGCGTGGCCGATCGTCGGCAGGAGGATGTCGCCGCGCGGCTCGTTCGGCTTCGGCTCGATGGCGAAGCGGATGTCGTAGCCCTTCTCCGTGACGTAGTCACCGAGCAGGTCGAACGCCTCCTTGAAGCGGTCGAGGGCCACGCGGACGTCCTTGGCGGCGCCGGACTCGGCGCCCTCGCGGCCGCCCCACGCGACGTACGTCTTCGCGCCCAGCTCGACGGCGAGGTCGATGTTGCGCATGGTCTTGCGCAGCGCGTAGCGGCGGACGTCGCGGTCGTTCGCGGTGAAGCCGCCGTCCTTGAAGACGGGGTGGGTGAAGAGGTTGGTGGTGGCCATCGGCACGACCAGGCCGGTCGTGTCGAGGGCGGCGCGGAAGCGCTTGATGATCGCGTCACGCTCGGCGTCGGACGACCCGAAGGGGATCAGGTCGTCGTCGTGGAAGGTCACGCCGTACGCGCCCAGCTCGGCGAGCCGGTTGACGGACTCGACCGGGTCGATCGCCGCGCGGGTGGCATCGCCGAACGGGTCGCGCCCCAGCCAGCCGACCGTCCAGAGGCCGAAGGTGAACTTGTGCTCCGGCCCCGGGGTGAGGTTCGTCTCGGAAGTCATGAGGGCTTGCTCCTATTCGTCAGACTGTTGAACAAATTAGTATGCGAGGCCGATGATGGGAAGTGGCAGCTCGCGACGGGCTCCGGAAGGGACAGGAATCACATGGGGCAGAACGGGGCGCTCGGGGCGTCGTCCGGGGCGGTCGTCCTCGGGGTCGACAGTTCCACGCAATCGACGAAGGTGCTCGCCGTCGACGTCGAGACGGGCGCGGTCCTGGCCTCCGGCCAGGCTCGGCACACCGTCAGCACCGGTGCGGGCCGGGAGACCGACCCCGAGGTGTGGTGGACGGCACTCCAGGACGCGCTGAGCCAGACGGGTGAATGGGCCGCGCGCGCGGAGGCCGTCTCCGTGGGCGGGCAGCAGCACGGGCTCGTCGTCCTCGACGCGGAGGGCGCGCCGGTGCGGCCCGCCATGCTGTGGAACGACGTGCGGTCCGCCCCGCAGGCCGCCGCGCTCGTCGAGAAGTACGGCGCCGAGCACTGGGCGCAGCGCTTCGGGTCGGTGCCCGGGGCGAGCTTCACGGTCACGAAGTGGGCGTGGCTCGCCGAGCACGAGCCGGAGGCGGCGGCCGCCGCGAAGGCCGTACGGCTGCCGCACGACTTCCTCACCGAGCGGCTGTCCGGCGCCGGTGTCACCGACCGCGGCGACGCGTCCGGCACCGGGTGGTGGCGCTCCGACACCGAGAGCTACGACGAGGAGCTGCTCGGCTCGCTCGGGCTCTCGGCAGGGCTGCTGCCCACCGTGCTCGGGCCCGGCGAAACCGCCGGCCAGGTACGAGAGGGGCTGCCGCTGCGGGCAGGCGCGATCGTCGCGCCGGGCACGGGTGACAACGCCGCTGCCGCTCTGGGGCTCGGGCTCACGCCGGGCCGCGCGGCCCTCAGCCTCGGTACGTCCGGGACCGTCTACGCGGTGTCGCGGCAGCGGCCGACCGACCCGAGCGGGGTCGTCGCCGGGTTCGCCTCGGCGGACGGCGGCTGGCTGCCGCTCGCGTGCACGCTCAACTGCACGCTGGCCGTCGACAAGGTCGCCGCGCTCCTCGGCCGCGAGCGCGAGGACGTCGAGCCCGGCGGCTCGGTGGCCTTCCTCCCCTTCCTCGACGGCGAGCGCACGCCGAACCTGCCGTACGCCTCGGGGCTGCTGAGCGGGCTGCGGCACGACACGACCGCCGGTCAGGTGCTTCAGGGTGCCTACGACGGGGCTGTCTACGCGCTGCTGGGCGCGCTGGACGAGGTGCTCGCCGTGGACGGCGGGGCTCCCTCGGACGAGCCGCTTCTCGTCATCGGGGGCGGGTCGCGGGGGACCGCGTGGCTGGAGACGGTACGGCGGCTCTCCGGCCGCGCCGTGCAGGTGCCGGACGCGGGCGAGCTCGTTGCCCTCGGGGCTGCGGTCCAGGCCGCCGCCGCCCTCACGGGTGAGGCTCCCGCGGCGATCGCCGCCCGCTGGAACACGACGTCGGGCCGCGTTCACGCTGCGCTGCCCCTGGACGACGCGACCCGTACGCGGCTGGCCGCCGCGATGCCTCTCGCTGCGCAGCAGCGGTAGGGGGCGCTTCGGGCTGCCGCCCGGGGTGGGCTGCGCGATCTTCCGCCGGTGGGTGGTTGCGCGCGCAGTTCCCCGCGCCCCTGGGTGATTGCCACTTGGCGTGGCATGGAGCCTTTCCCCTGGCGGGGGTTGCTCGCGCAGTTCTCCCCCAGGCTTCGCCTGGGAGGTGCCCCCACGCTCCCCTGCGGGGCGCTTGCCCGGCGTGGCAGGGAACCCCTCGGGGCTCGGCGATGCGGGGGACGGCGACAACCAGGGGCGCGGGGAACTGCGCGACCAGCCATCCACCGGCCGTAAGGTCCCGGAGGGAGAGCAAGGGGCAGCCCGGAGGGCTGGAGGGGAGTCGGGAAGGGCAGGCCCGGGTTGCACAGGCCCGGGCGCAAACGCTAAGGACCTCCGGAGGAGACCGTGGGGAAAGGGACCGGCGCGCAGGCCGGGCTGCGGCGGCGGAACATGGCGCTGGTCATGAAAGCGCTCGCCGCGGGCGCGAACGTGACGAGGGCCGCGGTCGCCGCGGAGGTCGGGCTGACCCGGGCCACCGTGTCGACGCTCGTCGACGAGCTGCTCGCGGCCGGCCTCCTCGAGGAGCAGGGCGCGCAGCGGCCGGGGACGGTCGGGCGCCCCGGCACCGTGCTGGCGCTCACCGAGACGGGCCCCGCGGGCATCGGCGCGGAGATCGGCGTGGACCACCTCGCCGCGTGCGCGGTGGACCTGCGCGGCCGGGTGCGGGCCCGCGCCGAGCGGCCCGCCGCCAACCGGGGCCGCCCCGCCGGGGCCGTGCTCGGGGAGCTGGCCGAGCTGACGGGCGAGGTCATCCGGCGGGCGGAGGAAGCCGGGCTGACCGCCGTACGGACGACCGTCGCCGTACCGGGACTCATCGGCCCCGACCACCGGACCGTCCTGCGCGCCCCCAACCTCGGGTGGGAGGACGTACCGCTCGACGCCGCCTTCCCTGAGACGTCCACCGCCGTGGAGAACGAGGCCAACCTCGGCGCCCTCGCCGAGCTGTGGCTCGGCGGCCACGACGGCGGCCTCGCGGACTTCGTGCACGTCTCCGCCGAGATCGGCATCGGTGCCGCGCTGGTCGTGGAGGGCCGGCTCTTCCGCGGGGCGCGCGGCTTCGCGGGCGAGCTGGGGCACATGCCCGTGCGCCCGGAGGGACCCCCGTGCTCGTGCGGGGCGACGGGCTGCCTGGAGACGTACGCCGGCGAGGAGGCGCTGCTGCGCGCCGCGGGCGTGAGCGCGGGGCGCGGTCCGGCGCTGAAGGCCGCGGCGGTCGCGGGCGACCCGGCGGCGCTGCGGGCGCTGGAAGAGGCGGGCGCCGCCCTGGGCATAGCCCTGAGCGGCGCGGTGAACCTGCTGGACCCGCAGGCCGTGGTGGTCGGCGGCCCCCTCGCGGACCTCGCGCCCTGGCTGCTGCCGGGCGTGCGGCGCGAGCTGGCCGCGCGCGTCACGGACCGCCGGTGGCGGGCGCAGGACGTGGTGATCTCCCGGCTGGGCCGCGACGGCGTACTGCGCGGGGCCGCCTACAGCTCGGTGCGTACCGTGCTGGACGACCCCGCGACCTGGATCCGCAACGTGTCGGAGCGGGCCCTTACAGAGCCGAGCCCGCCACCCACTGGCTCCATGTCATGTTCCAGCCGTTGAGGCCGTTGCTGGGCTGGATGACCTTGTCGGGCGAGTTGACGACCGTCACGACGTCGCCGACCAGCGAGTTGTCGTAGAACCAGGCGGCGTCGGTGGTGGGGTCGCCGCCGCCCTTGACGTCCTCGATGCCGATGCAGCCGTGGCTGGTGTTGACGTTGCCGAAGACGGACGGGTCGCCCCAGTAGTTGCCGTGGATGAACGTCCCGGAGTCGCTGAGCCGCATGGCGTGCGGCACGTCCGGGATGTCGTACTCGCCCTTGCCGTCGTCGTCGGTGAAGCCGACGGTCGCCCCGTTCATCCGGGTCGTCTCGTGCTTCTCCTCGATGACCATCTGGCCGTCGTAGGTGGTGTGGTCCTGGCTGCCCGCGGAGATCGGGACGGTGCGGACGACCTGGCCGTCGCGCACGACGGTCATCATGTGCGTCCGGGTGTCGACGGTGGAGACCTGCGAGCGGCCGATGTCGAAGCCGATCGTCTTGTGCTGCGTGCCGTGGACACCGGGGGCGCCCTCTACGCCCTTCCAGTTCATCGTCACGGTCACGTGCGTGCCGGCGACCCAGTAGTTCTGCGGGCGCAGGTCCAGGCGCTTGCTGTTGAACCAGTGGCCGACGACCGTCTGGCCGCTGGTGGACGACACGGTGACGGCGCGCTGCACGTCGGCGCGGTCCCCGGTGGATATGGCGTGGTCGAAGTTGATCGACACCGGCATGCCGACGCCCACGGTCGAGCCGTCCTCGGGCGTGAAGTAGCCGGTGAAGGTCGACGGCTTCGCGGCCGCGGTCGCGAAGGTCGCGGTCGCGGCGGTGGGCGTGCCCTGCGCGTCGCTCGCGGCGGCGGAGACCGTGTACTGGGTGCTGTGCGCGAGCGAGCCGCTCTGCGTCCAGGTCTTCTTGTCCGCGGACAGCTTGCCGGCCACGGCCTTGCCCCCGGACTTGGCCTTCATCGTGACGCTGCTCAGGGTGCCGCCGCTGACGGTCACCTTCACCGCGCCGCTGACCTTCGCGCCGGTCGAGCCGTTCTTCGGGGTGATGGTGATCTTCGCGGCCGAGGCGTGCTTGGCCGCCGCCGCGTCCTCGGTGGCCTGGCTCGTCGCCGAGGGGGACGACGAGGGGGCCTGGGCCGACGACGTCGCCGACGCCGAGGGGGACGCCTTGCCGTCCGCGTGGCTCCCGCCGCCGCTGTTGCACGCGGTGAGGGCGACGGCGCCGCCCATCAGCACGGCGACTGCCGCGAGGGTGCGGCGGGTGGTGATCTTGCGGTGCTTGGCAGGGGCCTCGGTCGGGGCGGATCCGTTCTCGGGCGGCGTCACGCAGCTCTCCAATGCGGCAGTAGTCCCCCGCGGCCGGTACGGCCTGCGGGCTTCTTCCGACCATGGAAACAGCCACGACGGGGCAAATCACCCTTTCTGTCCGATATTGTGTTCCATCGCACGCGTGCGGTGACGGTACGTGCCCTCGCGTGTGCGGGCTGTCCGCGATGAGGGGGCGGCGGGTGTAGGCCGACGGAGCGGGGGCCCGGGGGCGTGCCGGGGGGCGGCTTCCCAAGGAGTGGCGGAGGTCACTACGATCGGTGGCCACGGTCACGTCGTCGCAACCCCTGGGGGTTCCCATGGCCTCGCCCCGCCCTTACGTGGTGGCAGCCGCCGGCGCCGTCCTTGCCGCGCTGTACTTCGTCCCCACCGCGAGCGCCAGCACCGAGCACGCCCCCGCCGCCGCCCCGGCCGCGCACGCCGCCGCGGCTGACGTGCAGAAGGCGGACGAGGACGGGGGCCTCGCCGACACCGGGGCCTTCAACACCAGGCCGTACCTGATCGGCGGCGCCGTCTTCCTCGTCGTCGGGGCGGGCCTGCTCGTCGAGTCGACCCGCCGAGCCCGCCAGGCCGAGGAACCGGAGCCCGACACCACGCCCTGACGCCCCTCCGCCGCGGCCTTGCGCCGGCGGCCCGTGACCCGTCCGGGTCCGGAGCCCTACGCCAGCGGGCCCGTGACCTGCTCGGCCGCGCTCACCAGGGCGCCGGACCGTACGAACACGTACGCCGCCTCCAGGTCGGGGGCCAGGAAGCGGTCCCGGCCCGGGCCCGCCACCCCGGCCTCGCGCGCCGCCGCCAGCACCGCCGCCGTCGCGGGGGCGGGGGAGCCGCCGCCGATCGCCCTGATCTCCAGCGCCCGGGTCGCCGCGACCATCTCCACCGCCACGACCCGCGCGAGCGCCTCCACCGCCGTGCGCAGCTTGCGCGCCGCCGACCAGCCCATCGAGACGTGGTCCTCCTGCATCGCCGAGGACGGGATCGAGTCCACGGACGCGGGCACCGCGAGCCGCTTCAGCTCGCTGACCAGCGCGGCCTGCGTGTACTGCGCGATCATCAGCCCCGAGTCCACGCCCGGGTCGTCCGCCAGGAAGGGCGGTAGGCCGTGCGAGCGGTTCTTGTCCAGCAGCCGGTCGGTGCGCCGCTCCGCGATCGAGGCGAGGTCGGCGGCGGCGATCGCGAGGAAGTCCAGGACGTAGCCGACGGGGGCGCCGTGGAAGTTCCCGTTCGACTCGATCCGGCCGTCCTCCGTAATGACCGGGTTGTCGACGGCCGCCGCCAGCTCGCGGTCGGCGACCGTACGGGCGTGCGCGAGGGTGTCCCGGCCCGCGCCCGCGACCTGCGGGGCGCAGCGCACGGAGTACGCGTCCTGCACGCGCGGGGCGTCGTCCTGGTGATGCCCCGTCAGGCCCGATCCCGCCAGCACCTTCAGCATGTTCGCCGCGCTCGCCGCCTGGCCCGGGTGCGGGCGGATCGCGTGCAGCTCGGGCGCGAGCACCTTCTCCGTGCCGAGCAGCGCTTCGAGGGTCAGGGCCGCGGTGATGTCCGCGGAGGTGAAGAGGCGGGCGAGGTCCGCGCAGGCCATGACCAGCATGCCGAGCATGCCGTCGGTGCCGTTGATGAGGGCCAGGCCCTCCTTCTCGCGCAGCTCGACCGGGTCGATGCCGTGCTCGGCGAGCAGCTCGCCCGCGGGCCGGACCTGCCCGTCCGGGCCCTCCGCCTCGCCCTCGCCCATGAGGACCTGGGCGCAGTGCGCGAGCGGCGCGAGGTCGCCGGAGCAGCCGAGGCTGCCGTACTCGTGGACGACGGGGGTGATGCCCGCGTTCAGCAGCGCGGCCATCGTCTGCGCGACCACCGGCCGCACGCCGGTGCGGCCCGACGCGAGCGTCTTGAGCCGCAGGAACATCAGCGCGCGGACGACCTCCCGCTCGACCCGCGGCCCCATGCCCGCGGCGTGCGAGCGCACCAGCGAGCGCTGGAGCTGCGCGCGCAGCTCGGGGCTGATGTGGCGGACGGCGAGGGCGCCGAAGCCGGTGGACACGCCGTACACCGGCTCCGGTTTCGCCGCGAGCGCGTCCACGACGCGGCGGGCCGCGGCCATCGCCCCGACGGCGCTTTCCGCGAGGCGGACCTGTGCGTTGGCGCGTGCGACGGCCAGTACGTCTCCGGAGGTGGCCCCTTCGGAGCCGATGAGCACGGTGTGCATATCCATATTCACGAACCCTAAGCACTGAATCCCGCTCTGTCACGGGCGCTCCGGGGTGCCCCTTGCGGTGGGCGTCGCGATCTTCCGCCGGCGCTGGGCTGGTCGCGCAGTTCCCCGCGCCCCTGACGGGTGCTCTCCGCGCGCAGGGCGCCCGTCGTTCAGGGGGCGCGTGGGGGTACCTCCCGGGCGGAGCCCGGGGGAGGAATGCGCGCTCAGCCGCGTACGTGGCGCGGGTCGCCACCGTCCGAAAGGGGCAGTTCGGTCCTCCCCCGGACCTCCGCCCGGGAGGCGCCCCCAGGACCACCGGCCGGTGGGGGGCTGCTCGCGCAGTTCTCCCCCAGGGCTTCGCCTGGGAGGTGCCCCCACGCGCCCCCAAGAACGCTCACCGCCCTGCGCAGCAGAGAACGCTCGCCCCGCGGCGCAGCCGCCCCCTGTCGGGGCGGCTCCCGGCGCAGGGGCCACACCCAGGGGTGGGAGTCGGTGGGGGACAGGCCCGGGGTCGGGCCCGGGACGAGGGAGAGGGCGAGGCCCAGGAGGAGTGAGCCGATGATGCAGTCGAGCCAGTAGTGGTTGGCCGTGCCGACCACGACGAGCATCGTCAGCAGCGGGTGCAGCAGCCACAGCCAGCGCCAGCGGGAGCGGTGGGAGGCGATGAGACCCACCGCGATCGCCAGGGCCCAGCCGACGTGGAGCGACGGCATCGCGGCGAACTGGTTCGCCATCGAGTGCGTCTCGGGCTTGCCGTAGACCGCGGGCCCGTACACCGCGGCGGTGTCGATCATGCCGTCGCCGGGCAGCATGCGCGGCGGCGCGAGCGGGAAGAGCAGGTGGCCGAGCAGCGCCAGCATCGTCTGGATGACGATCGCGCGCCGGATCCACAGGTAGTGCGCGCGCCTGCGCACGAACATGTAGCCCAGGAAGAGCAGCATCGCCGGGAAGTGCACCGTCGCGTAGAGGTAGTTGGCGGTGTGCACGAGCGTGTGGCTGTGCAGCAGCAGCTGCTGCACGGAGTGTTCGCTCGGCAGGTGCACCGCGCGCTCGAACGACCACACGTGGTCGGCGTGGTGGAACGCCTCCTCGGTGTGGCCGTTGGCGACCTTCCGCCCGTACTTGTAGACGGCCTGGACGGCGACGAGCAGTGCCAGCTCCGGGAGGAGGTGGGGGAGCCGGTCGGGGAGCGGGATGCGTGGTGGTCGGGGGAGGAGTCTCCGGGTGCCGTACGCCGCCGACGTCGCATTCCCCATACCCATGCCTCAGCCCCTGTCGTCCGCCGCTGCTGACTCCGGTGCCGTACCGTCCACCGTCGCCTGCCCCGCAGAGCCGACGCCAGTCCGACTGCTCCGGCCATCCTGCCAAAGCGGCGGCGAAATGTCTGTGAGGTCAATCCCGCACCGATCCGGCTCAACCATCCCGTGCTGTCCGCTTTCGGCTGGAACCCCTCCCGTCCGCCGGCCCCCGTCCGTCCCCTCCGGCACCGCAACGCTCCGAACTCCGACCGCAAGAACTGCGCAATCTCATGAAGTTGCTCGGCACAGACACGAAATACCGAGCGCACGCACCTTGTGCCGTCGGTCCGGAGGGTCCTAAATTCACCCTCACCGCCGCCGCCCGCGCGCGGCGGAACCCCCACCCGAGGTGTCCCGAGAGAATCGAGCTGTCGATGGCGAGATGGTCAACAGGCCCGCGGCGAAGAGCCGTTGTGGCGGTCGCGGCGGTCACCGCGACCGCTGCGGCGTTCGGCGTGCTGGGTGCCGGAGCGGCGGCGGCCAAGGGGGCGGGGCAGGCCGGGCAGGGCAAGGCCCGGGTCACCCGGGCGGCGCTGGACCCGGCGCTGACCGCCGGGCGCGGTGCGAGCGTCGGCTTCGCCGAGCAGGAGGCCGAGAACGCGGTCACGAACGGCACGGTCATCGGGCCGGGGAGGGACGCGTACACGCTGCCCGCGGAGGCGTCGGGCCGCAGCGCGGTGACGCTCCAGCCGGGGCAGTACGTCGAGTTCACGCTGCCGAGCGCGGCCAACGCGATCAACGTGCGCTACAGCATCCCGGACGCCCCCGAGGGCGGCGGGCTCACCTCCCCGCTGAAGGTGGGCGTCGGCGGCACGACGAGGACCATGACGCTGACCTCGCAGTACGCCTGGCTCTACAACCTCTACCCGTTCTCGAACGACCCGGGCGCCGACATCCTGCACCCGGACTACTGGGTCACCGAGTGCGGCTGCGTCCCGCAGGACACCACCCCGGCGCCGGTCTTCGCCAAGCCCTTCCGGCCCAACCACTTCTACGACGAGCAGCGGCTGCTGCTGGGCCGTACGTACAAGGCGGGCGAGAAGGTGCGGCTGTCCGTGCCCGCCGGGGCCGCGGCCACCACGGTCGACCTGCTGGACTCGCAGCTCGTCGCGCCGCCGAAGGTGGATCTGCCGGCGGCCGACGTGCTGCTGTTCGGCGCCGACCCGACCGGGCACCGCGACTCGGCGGCGGCGATCGACAAGGCCGTCGCGTTCGCGCAGCGCGCCCACCTCAAGGTCTACATCCCGCCGGGCACGTACCAGGTCAGCCGGCACATCGTCGTCGACCACGTCACGATCGAGGGCGCGGGCAGCTGGTACACGATCCTCAAGGGCCACCAAGTGGACCTCGCCACGCCCGCCCCTGGGGGTACCTCCCAGCCCGAAGGGCCTGGGGGAGGATCTGTGCACACCGGGGTCGGTTTCTACGGCAAGGACGCGGCGCAGGGCGGCAGTTCGGACGTCCACCTGTCCGGTTTCGCGATCGAGGGCGACGTCCGCGAGCGCATCGACACCGACCAGGTCAACGGCGTCGGCGGCGCGCTCAGCAACTCCACGATCGACGGCCTGTACATCCAGCACACCAAGGTCGGCATGTGGTTCGACGGGCCGATGAGCAATCTGAGGATCACCAACAACGTGGTCGTCGACCAGATCGCCGACGGCATCAACTTCCACACCGGCGTGACGCGTTCGGTCATCTCGAACAACTTCCTGCGCAACACCGGTGACGACGCGCTCGCGTTGTGGTCGGACAAGGTCGAGGACGCGGGCAACACCGTCGACCACAACACCGTGCAGACCCCCGTCCTCGCCAACGGCATCGCCCTCTACGGCGGCACGGACAACACCGTCTCGGCGAACCTGATCGCCGACCCCGTCCGCGAGGGCAGCGCGATCCAGGTCGGCTCCCGCTTCGGCGCCGAGCCCTTCACCGGCTCGCTGAAGATCACCGACAACACCACGGTGCGCGCGGGCACGTACGAGCTGAACTGGAACATCGGGCTCGGCGCGATCTGGTTCTACGCGCTGGAGAAGAACATCGACGCCGACATCCAGGTGACCGGCGACCACTTCCTCGACAGCACCTACAACGCGATCATGCTGGTCACCGACTTCCCGGTGAAGGACCGGTACACGATCACCGACGTGCACTTCAAGGACATCCAGGTCGACGGCACCGGCACCTCCGTACTCAGTGCCCGGTCCGCGGGCGGCGCGACCTTCGAGAACGTCGATGCCCGCAACGTCGGGGCCGTGGGCGTCAACAACTGCGGCTCGTTCAACTTCACCCCGGCGGGTCGACCGAGTAGGCCCACTACGAGGCCGATCCGGCGCCTTGCGACGCACCGCACCGGACGCCGCAAGCTACCGGCAAACCCTCCCGGTCACAGCACTGGGGCGAACCGGCCGCCGGCCGCCCGGGTCCCTGACACCCGGGCGGCCGGCGGCTCGCGCGTACCCGGGACATCCGGCGATTCCCGGCGTTCACCCGGTCGCGCCCCGGGGTTCGCCCCGTGGTCGAGGCGGTGTCGCCGGGCCGGTGTGGGATGGCTGGTCGCACCCGTGCGGCGACAGGACCCGCGGGCCGGACGTACCACGCGCAGCGCACCACAACCCGGAGGACCCGTGTCCGCAGCCGAGGCCGTATCGGCCCAGGAGAATCCCGCAGGCCCGGCAGCCCGCCCGCCGCAAGCCGCAGGCGGGCGGCTGCGCGCGTGGGCCCGGGGCAGCGTCGCGCTGCGGGCGGGCGCGGGGGCCGCGGTGCTGGCCTGCGTGCTCTTCTGCCTCGGCGGCGCGCTCGCCGGCAGCTACCCGCTCGGCTCGCACACCCGCAACGTCGTCGACCTCGGCAACCAGTACCTGCCCTACCACGTGTACTGGCGCAAGGTGCTGCTCGGCGGCGCCGACGGCGACCTCTTCGTCAACTGGAACTCCGGCTTCGGCACGAACTTCCTCGGCGACATCGGCACCTACCTGAGCAGCCCCTTCGACCTCATGGTCGTGCTCTTCCCGGCCGACCGCCCGGAGCTGGCGCTCTACGTCATCACCGTCGCCAAGGTCACCGCGGCCGGAGCCGCGATGGCGGTGCTGCTGCTGCGGCTGCGCCGCGGGCCCTGGCCGCTCGCCGCGCTGCTCGGCGCCGCGTACGCGCTGTCCGGATGGACGCTCGACAACGGCGCGGTCGTGCCGATGTGGCTCGACGGCCTGTTCGCCTTCCCGATGCTGTGCCTGGTCGGCGAGTGGGCGCGCACCGCCCGCCGCCCGGTCATCGCCCCGCTGGTCGTCGCGCTCGCGTGGGTGTCGAACTTCTACACCGCCTACATGGCCACCCTCGGCGCCGCGATCGTGCTGCTGGTACGCCTCTTCACCGCGGAAGGGAGCGAGACCGCCCGCAAGCGGCTGCTCACGCTGCTGCACGCGGCCCGCGGGATGCTCATCGGCGTCGGGCTCGCCGCCCCGCTGGTGCTGGTGATCTACAAGGCCACCAAGGTCGCCGACCCGACCCCGAAGGTGACCTTCGAGCCCGCCGCCTGGGCCGACATCGCCGCCCGCTTCCTGCCCGCGACGACCAGCACCGCGACCCCCGCCCTCTACATCGGCACCCCCGCGCTCGTACTCGCCCTGACCCTGCCCTTCAACCGGGCGGTCGCCGTACGCGTACGGGCCTGGTGGTCGGCCGCCGCGGTGCTCGTGACGCTGTCGCTCAACTGGGAGCCCACCCACCTGGTCTGGCACGCCGGGGCCTCACCCAACGGCGTGCCCTACCGACAGACCTTCGTGCTGTGCGGGCTGCTGCTGATCGCCGGGTGGCTGTCCGCCGCCGACGGGCTGCCCGCGCTGCCGGCGCTGCTCGGCGGCACCGCCCTGGTGCTGCTCATCGCGCTCGCCGGGCACGGCCGCCAGGCCGACGACCGCTGGACCTACCGCGTCTTCGCGCTCGCCCTGGTCCTCGGGCTTGCCGCCGCCGCCGCGCTGCTGCTCCGGCAGCGGTACGGGTGGGGCGCGCGGGCGCTGCCGGCAGCCGCCGTCGTCCTGCTGCTGCTCGCGCAGGGCGGGGAGTCCGCGGTGTCCGCGAGCCGGGTCGTCAAGGACCAGCTCAAGGAGGTGTCCTGGACGCCGCGGCTCGGCCCGGCCCAGCAGGACATGGCCGCGGAGGTCGCCGCCAAGGACGACTGGCCGCGCTCGCGCACCGACCCCGGCGACGTACCCGGCGGCAACGACGAACTGGTCGTCGGCGGCCAGGGCGCCGAGTACTACAGCAGCCTCACCTCCGACATCACCTCCTGGACGCTGTCCGAGCTGGGCTTCGGCCACTACGCCAAGGGCCGCCACCCGGTGACGCTCGACAACCCGGTCACCGACGCGATCTTCTCCATCGGCACCCGCATGCACTCCACCCCCACCGCGAAGCCCAGCAGCACCGAACTGCCGCGCGCCACCACAACGTCCACCACCACCCCGGTCCCGCCGCTGGTCACCGTCCGGCCGGACCTGGACCTCGCCCGTACGGCCCCGCAGTGGACCGACTCCGCCTTCAGCAACCAGGAACTCCTGCTCGGCGCCACCGTCTACGACCAGCCGCACGTCACCCGCACCGACACCGGTACCGGCAAGGCGCTGCTCACCGCGACCTGCGCGCCCGGCTCCCCGGTCTACTTCTGGGCCCCGCAGTACAAGGGCACCGCGGCGCTCGGCGGCGCCGCGCCGGTCGGCGTGGACGGCCACCTGCCCGCCGTCCGCGCCCCGATGGTGCCCGTCGGCACCGTCCCCGCCTCCGGCCGCGCCGAGGTCGCGCTGAGCTTCTTCGGCCACCTGCGGCTCCCGGAGCAGCCCCTCGGCTGCCTGGACCGCGGGCGCCTCACCGCCGCCGTGCAGAAGCTCACGGCCACCGGGGCGACCGCCGTGCACATCGACGGCCACCACCTCTCGGCCACCCTCCCGGCGGGCAGCACGGGCACCGCGCTCGTCGCCGTCCCCCGGATCGAGGGCTGGAGCTGCTCGGCCGGCGGTGGCCCGGCCAAGCCCGCCCACAAGTACCTCGGCCTCGTCGCGGTGCCGCTGGACGGCAAGGCCACCACGCTGGCCTGCGACTTCACCCCGCCCGGCCTCAAGCTCGGCGGCGCGGCCGGCGGCGCGGCACTCGTCGCCCTGATCGCGACGGGGCTGTGGTACCGGCGGGTGAAGCGCCGGGACGGGGCGGCCGGGGCACTACCCTCGGCGGCATGAGCGATCACCACACCGATCAGCACGGCGGCCAGTTCGAGACCCTGGCCATCCACGCCGGGCAGCCCGCGGACGCCGCCACCGGCGCCGTCGTCACCCCGATCTACCAGGTGTCGACGTACAAGCAGGACGGCGTCGGCGGGCTGCGGGGCGGCTACGAGTACAGCCGGTCGGCGAATCCGACCAGGACCGCGCTCGAAGCCAACCTCGCGGCCCTCGAAGGCGGCCGCCGCGGGCTCGCCTTCGCTTCCGGCCTCGCCGCGGAGGACTGCCTGCTGCGTACGGTCCTGGCCCCCGGCGACCACGTCGTGATCCCCAACGACGCGTACGGCGGCACCTTCCGGCTCTTCTCCCGGGTCGTGGAGCGCTGGGGCGTGTCCTGGTCGGTCGCCGACACCTCCGACATCCAGGCGGTGCGCGCCGCGCTGCGGCCGGAGACCAAGGTCATCTGGGTCGAGACGCCGTCCAACCCGCTGCTGGGCGTCTCCGACATCGCCGCGCTCGCCGGGGTCGCCCGGCAGGCGGGCGTGCGGCTGGTGGTCGACAACACCTTCGCCAGCCCGTACCTGCAGCAGCCGCTCGCGCTCGGCGCGGACGTCGTCGTGCACTCCACGACCAAGTACATGGGCGGCCACTCCGACGTCGTCGGCGGCGCCCTGGTCACCTCCGACGCCACGCTCGGCGACGAACTCGCCTACCACCAGAACGCGATGGGCGCGGTGGCCGGGCCGTTCGACGCCTGGCTCGTCATGCGCGGCATCAAGACGCTCGCGGTGCGCATGGACCGGCACAGTGCCAACGCCGCCCGCGTCGTCGAGCTGCTGACGGCCCATCCGAAGGTCACCCACGTCCTCTACCCGGGCCTGCCGGAGCACCCGGGCCACGAGATCGCGGCCAAGCAGATGCGGGCCTTCGGCGGGATGGTGTCCTTCCGCGTCGCGGGCGGCGAGGAGGCGGCGGTCGAGGTGTGCAACCGGGCCGGGCTCTTCACGCTGGGCGAGTCGCTCGGTGGCGTCGAGTCGCTCATCGAGCACCCGGGCCGGATGACGCACGCCTCGGCGGCGGGCTCCGCCCTCGAAGTGCCCGCGGACCTGGTACGGCTGTCGGTCGGCATCGAGTCCGCCGACGACCTGCTGGCCGACCTCACGCAGGCGCTGGGCTGACGTCGAGGGGCCGGTGTTCCGAGCCGGGAATCCGCCTCACGGCACGCGGGGCAGACGGGGTAACAGCGGCGGCGGGATGCGCGCCGTGACCGTCTGCCCCCACCACGTGCCGTCGCCGGTGCCGCCGCCCCCGCCGGGATCGTCCGGCCAGTACAGGACCGCGAGGACGATCCCGGCCGCCACCGCGGCCGCCAGCAGCACCCACAGGGCGCGGGCCAGCACCCGGCGGCGGCGTACCGTGCGCCGTCCCCGCGCGGTCGCCTCCGCGACCAGGCCCGCGGGCACGATCGGGTGCGGGGTGTCGAGCAGCCTGCGCACCTCGTCGTCGCGCCGGTTGCGCGCCGGGCTCACCGGGCCGCTCCGTGCACCTCGCGGTGCGGGCGCGTGCCGCCCGGGAGGTCGCTCGGGGGGCCGCCCGGGCCGTCGCCCGAGCGGGCCTCGGCGACGCTGCGCGGCGGCGGGCCCGGTGGGCGGCTGCGCAGGGTCGCGGCGGCGCGGGCGCAGATCGCCCGGACGCGGTCGGTGGGCAGCCCCAGTTGCGCGGCGGTCTGCTCCTCGGCGACGCCCTCGAAGTAGCGCATCGTGACGATCATCCGCTCCTGCGGGGTCAGCCGGTTCAGCACCCCGCCGCGCGGCCTGCGCCAGAACGGGCGGGACGCGAAGCGCCGCACCAACTCGGCCCGGGCCTGGTCGTAGGGGTCGTCGGAGCGCATCCGCAGCCAGTCCGCGTAGGTGCGGGCCAAGGTCGCGCCGAGCAGCCGCTCGGCCTGCTCGCGGTCGCCGGTGAGCAGGGTCGCGGTGTGCAGCAGCCGTCCTGCCGCCCCGGCGGTGAACGCCGCGAACTCGGCGTCTCGTCGGGTCTCAGCTGCCGCCCGGCGCTTCCCCACGCGGCCATGGGACGGCAACCGGGTGTTCCGGGTCAAGACCTCTGCCCGTCCCCCTTGCGACCGGATGCCACCCCGGTACGCGACCGATGCGCGACCGGCGCACGTCCGGCCCCGCAGACCCCGCGGGCCCCGCACGCAGCCCGGCCGGCTCACGCCCCGGCGACCCCGCCCGCCCCGCTGGCCGCGCCCTGCACCGCAGGGTCGTCGTCACCGCGGGACAGCCCGGCGTGCCAGTCGGCGAGCCCGGCGTTGAAGCGGATGAGCAGCGCGGTGAAAAGCTCCCGTTCCTGGTCCGTCCAGCCCTCGGTGACCTGGGCCATCAGGCGGCGGCGCGAGTCGCGTACGTCGTCCAGCCGGGCACGGCCGCGCGGGGAGACCGCGAGCACCACGGCCCGCCCGTCGTCGGGGTGCGACGTGCGCTTGACCAGGCCGGTGTCGACCAGCGGGGCCACCTGCCGGGTGACCGTCGAGGAGTCGATGCCCATGGACTCCGCGAGCGCCTTGACGCCCATCGGTCCCTCCCGGTCGAGCCGGTTGAGCAGCAGGTAGGCGGCGCGGTCCATGGAGTTGCGGGCCTTGCCTACGCCGCCGAGCCGGGTCTGCTCGGCGCGGCGCGCGAAGAGGGCCACCTGGTGCTGGAGGCGCTCCAGGAGTTCGGTCGAGGTCTCCGTCGGTTTGGACATGACCTTGAAGCTCGCGTTCTGTCGATTCAACAAGAGGGACGGATGCTGCGGGATGGTGCGGGGGTGGCGCCGGGGTGGTGCGGAGGGTCGTACGGAGGATAAGACGCTCGAAGGAGCGGGAAGTTGGGATGAAGAGTACGCGGCCGGGCCGCCCCAGTTACCCCGCACGCACAAACCGCAACCGGGTTCTGACCCTGCTGTGCGGCCCGCGGCGCACCCCTGCCCCCGGGCGTGTCCCCCAACCCTGCGCGCCGCGCGCGCAGGCGGCTGCGAGACTGGTCGTATGGACCGACCGGTTTCCGCCGCGCCCCACCCGATCACCCTCGACGACGTGCGCGGCGCCCACAAGATGCTCTCCGGCGTGGCCCGGATGACCGCGCTGGAAAGCAGCCGGCATCTGTCGTCCCTCATCGGCTCGCCCGTCCACCTCAAGTGCGAGAACCTCCAGCGCACCGGCTCCTTCAAGATCCGCGGCGCGTACGTGCGGATCGCGGGCCTGCGCCCCGAGGAGCGCGCGGCCGGCGTGGTCGCGGCCAGCGCCGGCAACCACGCGCAGGGCGTCGCGCTCGCCGCCTCGCTCCTCGGGGTGCGCTCGACCGTCTTCATGCCGGTCGGCGCCCCGCTGCCGAAGGTCGCCGCGACCCGCGACTACGGGGCGGAGGTGCGGCTGCACGGCACGGTCGTCGACGAGACGCTGCGCGCCGCGATCCGCTACGCCGAGGAGACCGGCGCGGTCTTCATCCACCCCTTCGACCACCCGGACATCATCGCCGGGCAGGGCACGGTGGGCCTGGAGATCCTGGAGCAGTGCCCCGAGGTGCGCACGATCGTGGTGGGCGTCGGCGGCGGCGGTTTCGCGGCGGGCATCGCGGTCGCGGTCAAGGCGCTGCGGCCGGACGTGCGGATCGTCGGCGTGCAGGCGGCGGGCGCCGCCGCGTACCCGCCCTCGCTCCAGGCGGGCCGCCCGGTCGCGCTCGGCCAGGTGGCCACGATGGCCGACGGCATCATGGTCGGCCGCCCGGGTGACGTACCGTTCGCGCTGATCAGGGACCTGGTCGACGACGTCGTCACGGTCTCGGAGGACGAGCTGTCGTCGGCGCTGCTGCTGTGCCTGGAGCGCGCCAAGCTGGTCGTCGAGCCCGCCGGGGCGAGCCCGGTCGCGGCGCTGCTGGCCGCGCCGGACGCGTACGAGGGGCCGGTCGTCGCGGTGCTGTCGGGCGGCAACGTCGACCCGCTGCTGCTGCAGCGCATCCTGCGGCACGGCATGTCGGCGGCGGGCCGCTACCTGTCGCTGCGGCTGCGGCTGACGGACCGGCCGGGGGCGCTCGCGACGCTTCTGGGGGTGTTGTCAGTGGTGGACGCTAACGTGCTCGACGTCAGTCATGTGCGGACCGACCCGCGGCTCGGGCTCACCGAGGCGGAGGTCGAACTGCACCTGGAGACCAAGGGTCCCGAGCACTGCGCCGCGGTCGGCGCGGCGCTGGAGGACGCCGGGTACGTGGTGATCGCCTGACTCCCGCGACGGTCCGCTGCCGGACGTGTACGCGCCAGGGTTGACGCGATATATCGCGTCTGGCATTCTCGCGGTGTATCGCGAAAAGGCCGCCCCGGTCGTCCGTGGACGGCACCGGCGCACCCGGTGCCGATGAGTTTCGGCCGGCCGACCGGTCGTACAGCCGTACAGCCGTACAAGCGAATCAGCCAGTCGCAGCCCTCCGGGCACCTCGAGGGCTCACGCACCAAGTACACGCAAGTGACGGGAGCGAAAAATGCCGGGCGCCATCCATGCCGAGGGTCTGGTCAAGACCTTCGGCGATGTCAGGGCACTGGGGGGAGTGGACCTTGACGTGCCGGAAGGCACGGTCCTCGGTTTGCTCGGGCCCAACGGGGCGGGGAAGACCACCGCCGTCCGCGTCCTGACCACCCTTCTGCAGCCGGACAGCGGCACCGCGACCGTTGCCGGTATCGACGTGGTCAAGCACCCCAACGAGGTCCGCCGGCACATCGGCCTGTCGGGCCAGTTCGCCGCCGTCGACGAGTTCCTCACCGGCCGGGAGAACCTCCAGATGGTCGGCGAGCTCTACCAGCTCAGCGCCAAGGCCGCCCGGCGGCGGGCCGACGAGCTGCTGGAGCGCTTCAACCTCGCCGACGCCGCCAACCGCATCTCCAAGACCTACTCCGGCGGTATGCGCCGCCGGCTGGACCTGGCCGCCGCCCTCGTGGTCAGCCCGCCGGTGATGTTCATGGACGAGCCGAGCACCGGCCTCGACCCGCGCAACCGCCAGCAGCTGTGGGAGGTCATGGAGGACCTGGTCGCGGGCGGCACCACCATGCTGCTCACCACGCAGTACCTGGAGGAGGCCGACCACCTGGCCCACGACATCTGCGTCATCGACCACGGCAAGGTCATCGCCCGCGGCACGTCCGACCAGCTCAAGGCGCAGACCGGCGGGGAGCGCGTCGAGGTCGTCGTGCACGACCGCGAGCGCATCGAGGACGCCGCCCGCGCCCTGCGCCAGCACGGCAAGGGCGACGCCAAGATCGAGCAGCACACCCGCAAGATCACCATCCCGATCACCGGCGGCGCCAAGCTGCTCGCCGAGATCATCCGCGACCTGGACACCCAGGGCATCGAGATCGACGACATCGGCCTGCGCCGCCCGACGCTCGACGACGTCTTCATCTCCCTCACCGGCCACGCCGCAGAGGTGCCCGAGAACGGCGACGGCGAGGAGTCCGCAGACGTGTCCGGGTCCGGGTCCGGTCCCGAGGACGGCGCCGACGCCTCCGGCAGCACCGTGAAGGAGGGCGCCAAGTGAGCGCCGCGACCGAGACCCCGCAGCTGACCCTCGCGCCCCGGCCGCGCGGCGGCATCGTGCAGTCCGCGCACGACTCGCTCGTGGTGGCCAAGCGCAACCTGCTGCGGATGATGCGCATCCCCGAGGTCGTGATCTTCGGCCTCGTCCAGCCGATCATGTTCGTGGTGCTGTTCAGCTACGTCTTCGGCGGCTCCGTCGCCGTCGGCGGCTCCCTCAGTCCCACCGCCTACCGCAACTTCCTCATGGCGGGCATCTTCGCGCAGACCGTCACCTTCGCCACCGCGGGCGCCGGCGCCGGTATCGCCGACGACATGAGCAAGGGCCTCATCGACCGCTTCCGCTCGCTGCCGATGTCCCGCGGCGCGGTCCTCACCGGCCGCACCCTCGCGGACTCGGTGCAGACCGCGCTCACCGTGGTGGTGCTCGCGTGCGTCGGCCTGCTGGTCGGCTGGCGCATCCACAACGGGGTGGGCAGGATGTTCGGCGCCTTCGCGCTGCTGCTGCTCCTCGGCTACGCGTTCTCCTGGATCGGCGCGCTCATCGGCCTGTCCGTGCGCAGCCCGGAGGCGGCCACCTCCGGCGGCCTGATCTGGCTCTTCCCGGTCACCTTCGTGTCCAACGCCTTCGTGGACTCCTCGCAGATGCCGGGCTGGCTGCAGCCGGTCGCCGACTGGAACCCGTTCAGCGCGACCGTCCAGGCCTGCCGTGTGCTCTTCGGCAACCCGGGCGTGAGCCGGTCCGGCGCCTGGCCGATGGAGCACCCGGTGTGGGCGTCGCTGATCTGGTCGGTGGTCATCATCGCCGTCTTCCGCACCTGGGCGGTCCACAAGTACCGCTCCGCGACGGCGTAACGCCGTACGGGACACCCCCGGCGGACACACGGGAGCCCCCGGCGGCCTGGCCGCCGGGGGCTCCCGTACGTCTTCCGTCCCCGCGTGTCAGCCCCGGTAGGGCTTGACCTCCAGGATCTTCACCGACGCCGACTTGCCGTTCGGCAGCTCGTACGTGGCGTCCTCGCCCGCGCGCCTGCCCGCCACGCCGCGGCCCAGCGGCGACTGCGGCGAATACGTCTCCAGGTCGCTGGAGATGCCCTCGCGCGAGCCCAGCAGGAAGGTCAGGGTGTCGTCGGGGTCGCCGTCGAAGGCGATCGTGACCACCATGCCCGGGGCGACGACACCGTCGTCCGCCGGGGCCTCGCCGACCTTGGCCGTCTCCAGGATCTGGTTGAGCTGCCGGATGCGCAGCTCCAGCTTGCCCTGGTCCTCGCGCGCCGCGTGGTAACCGGCGTTCTCCTTGAGATCGCCTTCCTGGCGGGCTTCCTCGATCTTGGCGACGATCTCGGCGCGCGCCGGACCAGACAGATGGGCCAGCTCGGCCTTGAGCTGGTCGTACGCCGCCTGAGTCAGCCAGGTGACGTTGTCGCTGGTCTGGGTCACAGAGTGCTCCTCGTCGGTGCTGTCGTGAAGAATTGCATTGCCACCGGTAGCCGGGACGAAACCACGAGCCTAACAATTACCGGCGACGGACGGGAGCGGATAAGTCCGCCGAACGCGTCAGAAAGCGTCAGCCCGCCGACCCCGTACCGGGCCCTCCGGCGGGCCCGTCAGGACCTCGTTCAGCTGCCGGACGGGCTGCTGCAGCCGAGCAGCTCGCCGGTCTCGCCGCGGGCGGTGGTACGCACCGTGACCAGGGTGTCCACGTCCTTGGCGTGCCGGTCGATGCGGACGTCCTTGCGGCCGACCTCGTTGTGGTCGGCGTCCACCGAGCGCAGCGTGCACACCGTGACGGTGTCCGTGCCCTTGTGGACCTCCAGGTGGATCTGCACCTCCTGGTCGGACACCGCCTCGAAGGCCACCACCTGCGCGCTGACCTTGTCACCCGACAGCGTGTCGTAGCCGTACCAGCCGACGCCGGCGGCGACGAGCACGCCCGCCACGATCGCCGCGATCCGCAGCTTGCGGTCGGCCCGCGCGTCCGCGCCGGGCCCGTAGCGGCCCGCGGGCGGGGTCGGGGTACCGGTCGTACCGGCCTGCACAGCCGTCATGATCGTCACTCCCGTTCACCGGCCCGCGGAATTATTGGTCCCCCCGCTCGGTCACTATAGGAGGCGTGCCCTCTCCGCCGACCGAGGGGGTTCAACGGATCACCGGACTTTGAGGACAGCAGCCTTGACTGAGCAGCTTCGACTGATGGCCGTACACGCTCACCCCGACGACGAGTCGAGCAAGGGTGCCGCCACGATGGCCAAGTACGTGTCAGAAGGGGTGGACGTGCTGGTGGCCACCTGCACCGGGGGCGAGCGCGGCTCGGTGCTCAACCCCAAGCTCCAGGGTGACCCCTACATCGAGGAGCACATCCACGAGGTGCGGGCCCGCGAGATGGACCTGGCCCGCGAGATCCTGGGCGTCAAGCAGTCCTGGCTCGGCTTCGTCGACTCGGGCCTGCCCGAGGGCGACCCGCTGCCGCCGCTGCCCGAGGGCTGCTTCGGCCTCGTGGACGTCGACGAGGCGGCCGGCGCGCTGGTGAAGCTGATCCGCGAATTCCGCCCGCACGTCATCACGACGTACGACGAGAACGGCGGCTACCCGCACCCCGACCACATCATGACCCACAAGATCAGCATGGTCGCGTTCGACGCCGCCGGCGACCCCGAGCGCTACCCCGAGGCCGGCGAGCCCTGGACGCCGCTCAAGCTCTACTACAACCAGGGCTTCAACAAGCCCCGCACCCTCGCCCTGCACGAGGCCCTGGAAGCGCGCGGCATGGAATCCCCCTACGGCGAGTGGCTCAAGCGCTGGGAGGAGTTCGCCCGCCCCGAGCGGAACATCTCCACCCACGTGCCCTGCGCGGAGTTCTTCGAGACCCGCGACAAGGCGCTGCTCGCGCACGCCACCCAGATCGACCCCGACGGCGGCTGGTTCCGCGTCCCGATGGACCTCCAGCAGGAGGTCTGGCCCTACGAGGACTACGAGCTCGCGAAGTCCCGCGTGGACGTCTCCCTCCCCGAGGACGACCTCTTTGCAGGCATCCGGGAGGCCTAGGCGACAATGGGGAGCGTGATTGCATCCCAGGCCTCCCACGCCGTCTCCGGCCACCCCCTGGTTCACCTCGCCGAGGTGAACCAGGACAAGGTGACGCCGGGGCTCCTCGGATTCGTGATCTTCGCTGCGATTGCCGCGGGGTTGTGGTTCCTCATGAAGAACATGGGCAAGCAGATGAAGAAGATCGACTTCGAGGAGGAGGAAGCGCCTCCGGCGGTTGACCGCGTCTCCACCCCGGCCCCCAGGACGCCCGGGTCCTGACCCGCGGGCTCCCGGGCGGGGCTGCCCTTGCGCAGGGCGGCACTCCAGGGGCGCGTGGGGTACCGCCCAGCCCCCACCCGGGCGCGGGTCGTCACCGGCCCGAAGGGGCGGTTCGGTCTCGTACCGGACCACCGGCCGCGAGCGAAGCGAGATGGGGGTACCCCCAGGCGAAGCTGTGGGGGAGGGTTGCTCGCGCAGTTCTCCCCCAGAGCTTCGCCTGGGAGATACCCCCACGCGCCCCTGAAAACGTGTGCCCGGCGCGGCGGGGGCGCGCCCTGAAAACGCCGGCCCGGCGCGGGCACACGTACCCCCCTAGGTTGGGACGGCCATGATCATGCGGGCCGCGCGGCCGGGGGTCATGGTGAGGCGCCACGCCTCCCAGGGGTCGCCGGGCGAGATGGAGCCGCGCTCCAGGAGGAGCGCGTACGCGGCGGCGTAGCCGTCCATGTCGAGGTCCCGCCCCTGGTACGGCTCGCGCGCGGCAAGCCCGTGCAGATCGGCGAGGGCCTGCTGCGTACCCTCCGGGGAGAGCAGCGGGAGGACGGTCGCGCGCAGGAACACCGCCCAGTCCCGCCCGCGCCGGTCGCCGACCGAGGCGAAGAGCCCCTGCGCCTCCTCCAGCAGGGTCAGCGCCTCGACGAGCCGCTCGTTGCCCGCGTCGATGACCGCCAGCTCCACGCAACACCACGCCTCGCCGTGCTCCACGCCGATCCGGCGGAAGTCCTGCCGGGCGTCCTGCAGCAGCTGCCGCGCGAAGCCGCTGTTGCGCAGGTTTCCGGTACGGGCGGCCCGCTGGTCGCGGGTGACGCGGGCGGAATTGTGCCGGGCGCACGCCAGCCCGTACACGTCCCGCATCCGGGAGAACATCGTCCGGGAGCGCTCCAGCGTGCGCAGCGCCGCGTCCGTGCTGCCGTTCTCCTCCAGCGCCAGGCCCAGGTAGTACAGCGACCAGGCCTCGCCGCGGGCGTCCTCGCTCGCGCGGTGCCGCTGGACCGCGGCGTCGAGGTCGGCGGACGCCTCGCGCGCCTCGCCGCGCAGCAGCCGGGCCCGGGCGAGCTGGGTCGTCGTCCAGGCGGTGCCGCGCGGGTCGCGGGCCTGCGCGTACGCCTGGCCCGCGGCGCGCAGCTCGCGCTCGCCCCGGTCGAGGCGGCCGAGCAGCAGATACACCTGGCCGAGCTGGAGGTGCGCCCACGCCTGGCCCTGCACGCTCTCGTTGGCCCGGTGCAGCTCCAGCGACTCGTGCAGCAGCTCCAGCGCGCCCGCGAGCTGCCCCATGTCGCGCAGCACCGCGGCCAGCGCGTGCATCGTCCAGGCCCGGTCCTCCTCCAGCTCCGGGGTCTGCTGGATCGCCAGCGCCTCGCGCAGCTTCACCTCGGCCTCGCGCAGGTTGCCCTGGTGGTGCAGGGTGATGCCCAGGCTGTCCAGCGCGCGGGCGGCGCCCGCCGGGTGCTGCGCCTCGAAGTACAGGTCCACCACGGTGCTCAGCGTCGACTTGGCGCGGTCCAGCTCGCCGAGCTGCCGGGCCGCGATGCCCGTGCGCCACTGCACCGAGCGCACCAGCACCGAGCGGTCCTCGTCCTGGCCGTCGCGGGACGTCCTGGCCTGCTGCGCCTGCGCCAGCTCGCTGATCTCGCCCAGCCGGTAGAGGTCGCCGCGCAGCAGGCAGTAGTCGCACAGGGCCCCCAGCAGCGACTGCACCGCCGCCCGGTCGACGCCCTCGGTCTCGCGCAGCGCCGCCGTGATGAAGCTGGACTCCTCGTCCAGCCAGCGCAGCGCCGCCTCCAGCGACGCGAACCCGTACTGCCCGAAGCGCCCGGCGCGCGTCGAGGTCTTGCCCTCCACCAGCCGCACCACCGTGTTGGCCAGGTCGGCGTACGAGATGATCAGCCGCTCGTGCGCGGCCGCCCGCTCCGCCGGGTCCTCCTCGTCCAGCAGCCGCGCCGCCGCGAAGGCCCGCACCAGGTCGTGCGGGCGGTAGCGGCTGCCGCGCACATGGTCCACCAGCCCGGCCGCCGCCAGTTCGGCGAGCCGCCGGCCCGCCTCCTGGTCGTCGGTGGCCAGCAGCGCGGCCGCCGCCGCGGCTCCGAAGCTGGAGCGGCCGGCGAGCGCGAGCCGCCGCAGCAGGCGGCGGTTGGGCTCGGGCTGGTCGTGGTAGCGCAGCGCCAGTATCCGGTCCACCGCGGGCTGCGGGCCGAACATCTCGATGTCGCCGGCGAGTTGGTCGTATCCCTGGTGGTCGGCGAGCGCGGCGCCCGCGATCCGCAACGCCAGCGGCAGGCCCGCGCACAGCGCGCCGATCCGCTCGGCCTGCGTGGCGCCCGGCGCCTCCAGGCCCGCGGGCTCGGCCAGCCCGCGCAGCAGCGCGTGCGTGCCCGCGGGCGACAGCGGGCCCACCACCCGGTGGTGGACCCGCGCTTCCGGCAGGTCCAGTACCAGCGGCTCGCGCGCGGTCACCAGCACCAGGCTCTCCGAACGCTCCGGCACGAGCGCCTGGACCTGCGCGGCGTCGGTGGCGTCGTCCAGCACGATCACGACCGGCACGCCGGTCAGATGCTGCTGGTACTGCTCGCTCAGCCGGCGCAGATGCTGCTGGTTGTCCTGCCGGTCCTGGCGGTCCCGGAAGAGCAGCTGCTCGCGTGGCGCGCCCAGCCGGTTGAGCAGGTGCAGCAGCGCGTCCCGCGTCGGAAGGGCGGTACGCGACTCGTCCGCGCCCCGCAGGTCCACGACGCACGCGCCGCGGAACTGGTCCTTCAACTGCCGTGCCGCGCGCACCGCGAGCGACGTGCGGCCGCTGCCCGGGTCGCCGTGCAGCACCACCACGGTGGGCTGGACGGCGACCTGGGCGCGGGAGTGCTGGACCGCGCGCGTGATGAACGCGAGGTCCTCCTCGCGGCCCGCGAAAGGCCCGTCCACGACGGGAAGCTGCCCGAACGACCCGTCCAGTACGGCCCGGGTGCGGGCCGCGGCACTGCGGTCCGCACCCGGGCCGCCGGGGCGGCGCCCCTTGGGCAGGTCCGTGGCAGTGCGCACGAGCTGCACGAGGGGGGTGGACTTCTTCGCGGCCGGGTGCCTCCCGGCGGCGGGTTCGGGGCTCGTGGGGCCGCCGCCCCCGTCCTCGGCTGCCGAGGGGGGTGAGGGCTGCTCGGGCAGGCCGCTCCTGCCCGTGCCCTTCGTGGAGGGTGCCGGACGGTCTTCGGCGCCGCGGGGGGAGGGGGTGGAGGCGCTGGTGGGGGATCCGGTGGGGGTTCCGGTGGGGGCTGCCGCCGCTGCCTCCGCCTCCGCTTCGAGGAAGGGGCGGATGCCGCGGCGCTCCAGGGCCGCGAGCCACAACAGGCGCAGCTGCTCCGCGCCGCCGGGTGCGGTGCGTTCGTCGGCGCTCGCCGCGCGCCGGGCCGCCCGGCCGCGGGCCGCCGCCGTCCCGAGCGCCGCGACGCCCGCGGCTCCGACCGCCGCGCCCGTCGCCAGAGCGGCGCCCAAGGAGAGGCCCTGCCCCACGTCCACCCCGAACGCGGTCAGCGCGGCCACTCCGGTGGCCACGCCGCCCGCCGTCCGCCCGCCCGCGCCGGCCGCCCCGCGCGGTGCCGGGTGCCCCGCGGGGCCCGCCTCCAGCGCTCGCCGGTACGCGGCGTACTCGCCCGCCGCGGCGCCCGTGATCTCGTCGAACCGCTCCCGCGCGGCGCGCACCTGCGGCGCGGTGTCCGCGGCGCCCAGCTCCGCTGCCACCCGCGCCAACAGCCGCTCGGCCGCGGCGCGGTCCGTCTCCCGCAGCGCGATACGTGACTCCGGCACAGCATCCTCCCCCGGATGGTTGGTCGAGTGGGTTTCGTGCCCGCTCACGGTGCGCGCCAAGCGCGTGGCTCGGGCCCGGATTCGTCCCAAGTCTGTTACGTGGGGACGCTTCGTTCCGCGCGGTGCGGTTGTTGCGCGAGCTTCCGCCGGTGGGGGTTGCTCGCGCAGTTCTCCCCCATGGCTTCGCCTGGGAGGTGCCCCCACTCCTGCGGGGGCACCCCCGGATCGTCCCCCTCCCGGGGTCTCGTTGGCGGCTGCCTGCCGGTGGGGGTGAGTGTGCGGGGGACTGCGGTTCGCCCCCGACGGCGAGTCGTCCCACAGGTGGACAGAAGCTGTCGCTACTACCTGCACGGGTGGTGGGGGTGGGAAACACCCGCGCCGCCAGGCGCGGGAAACCCCCGCGGCGGGGAAGCCGCCGACGTACGTGCAGGGGCGCGGGCACCCCCACAGGTGGGGAGGCTCCTACTCCTCCCCGGAGGGGAGGGTGGCGGCGCGGCGGAGGAGGAGGGCGCGCTCGGCGGAGTTGCGGGTGAGAGCGGCGGCCCTGGCGAATTCGGCGCGGGCGGCGGACGTGCGGCCGAGTCGGGCGAGGAGGTCGCCCCGGACGCTGGGCAGCAGGTGGTAGTCGTCAAGAGCCCCGTCCGCGGCGACCGCGTCCGCGAGGGCGAGGCCGGCGGCGGGGCCGTCCGCCATGCCGACGGCGACCGCCCGGTTGAGCTCGACCACGGGGGAGGGCGCCGCAGCGCCCAGCGCGCGGTAGAGGTCGGCGATGCGGGCCCAGTCCGTGTCCTCGGCCCGGACCGCCTGGGCGTGGCACGCGGCGATGGCGGCCTGGAGCGCGTAGGGCCCGGGATCGGTGCCGCGTGCGCGGGCGGCGGCGTCGGCGCGGGCGAGTGCGGCGAAGCCGCGGTGGATGAGGAGCCGGTCCCACCGTCTGCGGTCCTGCTCCAGGAGGGTGACGGGGGTGCCGTCGGGCGCGGTGCGGGCGGCGGACCGGGAGGCCTGGACCTCCAGCAGCGCGGCGAGCCCGTGGACTTCGGGCTCGGCGGGCAGCAGCCCCTGGAGCACGCGGGCCAGCCGCAGGGCGTCCTCGCAGAGCGCGGGCCGCATCCAGTCGTCCCCGGCGGTCGCGGAGTAGCCCTCGTTGAAGATGAGGTAGACGACCTCCAGTACGGACGCGAGCCGCTCCGCGAGCTCGGCCCCGTACGGCACCTCGAAGGGCACCTTCTCCTTGGCGAGGGTGCGTTTGGCGCGCACGATGCGCTGGGCGACGGTGGGTTCGGCGACGAGGAAGGCGCGGGCGATCTCGTCGGTGGTGAGCCCGCCGAGCAGCCGGAGGGTGAGGGCGAGGCGCGCCTCGCGGGACAGCACGGGGTGGCAGGCGACGAAGACGAGCCGCAGCAGGTCGTCCTCGATGGCCTCGCCGGTGTCCGCGGGCTGCTCGAAGACGGCCGCGCCCTGGGCGATCTCCAGCTCGTGGCCGAGCAGCCGCAGCTTGCGGGCGAAGGCCTCGTTGCGGCGGACGAGGTCGATGCCGCGGCGCTTCGCGGTGGTCATGAGCCAGGCGCCGGGGTTGCGCGGCACGCCCTCGTGCGGCCACTGCTCCAGCGCGGCGACCAGCGCGTCCTGTGCGAGTTCCTCGGCGACGCCGATGTCGTGGACGAGCCGGGTGAGCCCCGCGACCAGCCGCGGCGACTCGATGCGCCAGACGGCTTCGACCGCGCGCCGCGCTTGCTGGTCCTCGGCTGCTGTCATGGGCACCCATGACAGCAGCCGCGGGGCGCCGGCGCAAAGCCGACGCCCCGCGTCGCGCGCTACTCGGGCTCCTCCACGAGCCGCACCTCGGCCTCGATCTCCCACTCGTCGCCGTGGATGGCGAGGAAGCGCGAGGCCCACTGGGTGGCCTCCTCCAGCGACTTGGCCTGGATGATCGCGTACCCCCCGATGACCTCCTTGGCCTCGGTGAACGGCCCGTCCAGCACCGTCTGCTTCCCCTTGACCTGCCGGATCACCGACGCCGGCTCGCTGGCCCGCAGCCCCCCGGTGTCGAGCATGACCCCCGCCTTGGCCATGTCCTCCAGCAGCTTCCCCATCTCCTCCATCAGCTCCGGGCTGGGCCCCTCGCTGGGCGCCTTGGTGGGGTCGAGCCGCAGCAGCATCATGTAACGCACAGTGTTCTCCTGGGTTCCGCTCGGTGCTCCGGCCTCCGGCCGGGGGGCGCTCTCCCGCGCCCTCACCAGTGCGTCGAACGGGACCCGGCCGTTTCGACACGGCGGGAGAAAATTTTTCCGGCCGGGTCAGCCCAGGTTCGTGAGGTCGATGTCCACGGCGAAGGGGACGGCCGCCTTGACCACGCCGGTGAAGACCTCGCCCTCCCGGTAGGTGTCGCTCGCCTGGTCCAGCAGGTAGGTGTACACCAGCGGCACCGTGCCCGCGGACTGCTCGATCCGCCAGTAGAAGGGAACACCCGCGCGGGCGTACTGCTGGAGCTTGACCACCCGGTCGGTGGTCTCCGAACCGGGGGAGACGACCTCGACCAGCAGCAGCACGTGCGCCGGCCGGGTCGGCGTGACGTCGATGGTGTCCGCCCGGTAGACCACGACGTCGGGGCGCCGGTTGATCAGCGGGACGTCCTGGAGGCGGACGTCGAAGTCCGTGTCCGCGTTCCACTCGGCACCGCCCGCCGCGTCGAGTGCGTTGGCGAGGATACGGGCGAGGCGGTTGTGCCACTTGGACACGCTCGGGCTCACGACGACGATTCCGTCCACGACCTCGATACCGGCGCACTGCTCGGGCGACCAGGATTCGTACTGCTCGGCGGTCACCAGCTCGTGCATCCATGCCGGCGTGATCATCCCCGCGCTCACGGCGTACCTCCTCCGTCGCCGAGCGGGCACCCTGCTGTCCGGACCAGGCTACGGGACGCGGGGTTGCAACACCGTGCGGCAAGGGCGGCGCCCCGGGCGGGGGGCGTGAGAGGGTGGCCGCGTGAATCGACTCGGGGACGCCACGTCGCCCTATCTGTTGCAGCATGCCGACAACCCGGTGGACTGGTGGCCGTGGGGGCCCGAGGCGTTCGGGGAGGCGCGGCGGCGGGGGGTGCCGGTGCTGCTGAGTGTGGGGTATTCGGCCTGCCACTGGTGCCATGTGATGGCGCACGAGTCGTTCGAGGACGAGGCGACCGCGGCGTATCTCAACGAGCACTTCGTGTCCGTCAAGGTCGACCGGGAGGAGCGGCCGGACGTCGACGCGGTGTACATGGAGGCGGTGCAGGCGGCCACCGGGCAGGGGGGGTGGCCGATGACGGTGTTCCTGACGGCGGAGGGGGAGCCGTTCTACTTCGGGACCTACTTCCCGCCGAAGCCGCGGCAGGGCATGCCGGCCTTCATGGAGGTGCTGCGCGGGGTGGTGGCGGCGTGGCGGGACCGGCGGGAGGAGGTCGCGGACGTCGCGGGGCGGATCGTGCGGGACCTCGCCGACCGGGGGCCGGTGTACGACGCCCACGGGCTGCCCGGCGAGGCGGAGATGGGGGCCGCGCTGCTGGGGCTGACGCGGGAGTACGACGCGCGGCGGGGCGGGTTCGGCGGGGCGCCGAAATTCCCGCCGTCCATGGCGCTGGAGTTCCTGCTGCGGCACCACGCGCGCACCGGCGCGGAGGGCGCGCTGCAGATGGCGCGGGACACGTGCGAGGCGATGGCCCGCGGTGGCATTTACGACCAGCTCGGCGGCGGCTTCGCCCGCTACAGCGTGGACCGGGAGTGGGTCGTGCCCCACTTCGAGAAGATGCTGTACGACAACGCCCTGTTGGCGAGGGTTTACGCGCATCTGTGGCGCGCCACCGGCTCGGACCTGGCCCGGCGGATCGCCCTGGAGACCGCGGACTTCATCGTCGGCGAACTCGCCACCGACGAGGGCGGCTTCGCGTCCGCGCTGGACGCCGACAGCGACGACGGCAGCGGCCGGCACGCCGAAGGCGCCTACTACGTCTGGACGCCCGAGCAGCTCGCGGCCGAGCTGGGCGAGGCTGACGGGAAGTTCGCCGCCGACTACTTCGGCGTCACCGACGAGGGCACCTTCGAGGAGGGCGCCTCCGTGCTGCAACTCCCGCAGGGCGGCGGGGTGGTGGACGCCGCCCGCGTCGCGTCCGTACGCGAACGGCTGCTCGGCGCGCGGGCCCGGCGGGCGCGGCCGGGGCGGGACGACAAGGTGGTCGCCGCCTGGAACGGGCTGGCCATCGCGGCGCTCGCCGAGACGGGGGCGTACTTCGACCGCACCGACCTCGTGCAGGCGGCGGTGGACGCGGCCGACCTGCTGGTGCGCGTGCACATGGACGGACGCGGCCGCCTCACCCGCACCTCGCGGGACGGCGTCGCGGGCGCCAACGACGGCGTGCTGGAGGACTACGCGGACGTCGCCGAGGGCTTCCTCGCGCTCTCCTCGGTGACCGGCGAGGGCGTCTGGCTCGACTTCGCCGGGCTGCTGCTGGACTCCGTCCTCCACCACTTCACCGGCGACGACGGCACCCTCTACGACACCGCCGACGACGCCGAGACCCTCATCCGGCGCCCGCAGGACCCCACCGACAACGCCACGCCCTCGGGCTGGACCGCGGCGGCCGGGGCGCTGCTGTCGTACGCCGCGCACACCGGCGCGGAGCCGCACCGCAGTGCCGCCGAGCGGGCGCTCGGCGTGGTCGGCGCGCTCGCGGGGCGCGCGCCGCGGTTCATCGGCTGGGGCCTGGCCGTCGCGGAGGCCGCACTCGACGGGCCGCGCGAGGTCGCCGTCGTGGGCGGCACCGGCGATCCGCTCACCGCCGACCGGATCGGCCTCGTAGCGGGCCTGCTCGGTCGATGCGGCAACGCAGCGAGGTGCCGTGCCGGGCGTCGCAAGCCGGTGAACCCTCCCGGTCACAGCACCAGCACTTCGGCGGCGGGTGCGGCCGAGGCCGGTGCGGGCCGGTGCCACTGCCGCACACCGCCGTGCGGCGGGACGGGCGTGCGCGGCGAGCGGGGCCGCGTAGGGCGGCAGTTGTCAAGGGGTCCGCAGGTCCAGGCCGTGCCGCAGCATCGCCAGGGTGCGGTCGAGGAGCAGGACGAAGTCCTCGTCGCGGTCGTGCTCCAGCCAGTACATCGTCGCCTCGTGCAGCGCCGCGAAGACGGCCGCCGCGAAGACCCGGACCTCCAGATCGTCCGCCCGCCGGCCGGTGCGCTCGGCGATGATGCCGCCGAGCAGCCGGCCGGTCGCGGACATGCTCTCGTGCGCGCGGGCGCGGATCGCGGGGACGTCCCGGACGAGTTCCTCGCGCCGGATCAGCTCCTCGCGGCCGTCCGGATCCCGCATCGCCCGGCCGAGGACGGCGTGCATGACGTGCCGCACGGACGCGAGGGGACGCTCGTCGAGCGGGCGGGCGCGCAGGACCTCCGCCATCTCGGCGTCGTAGTCGTCCGTCAGGACGATGTCCTCCTTGGTGGGGAAGTACCGGAAGACCGTGCTCGGTGAGACGTCCGCCTCAGCGGCGATCCGGTCCACGGGCGTGGCGTCGTAGCCCTGCTCCGCGAAGAGCCGGTAGGCCGCCCTGCGGATCGCCTGCCGGGTCGCCGCCTTCTTGCGTTCGCGCAGGCTGGGGGGCCGGGGCGGGGCGGTGGAGGGGGCGTCGTCGCAGGGGTAGGGCGGCATGTGCTCATTGTCGGGCATCCGCCCGCGGCTCGGCGAGCGCCCCGGCCGCGCCCGCAGCGCCCTCCGCGCCCGGCGAAGCGGACGCGCCCTCCGCCGCCTTCGTGTCCGCCCGCCCCGGCCGCGGGTTCGGCAGGAGGGCCGCCAGCAGCAGTCCAGCCGCCAGCGCGGCCGCCCCGCACACGGCGAGCGCGACGTCCATGCCGTGCGCGTAGGCCGCGTCCGCCGACGCGGCGAGGGCCTGGTGCCCGGTACGTACGGCCACCGCGTGCGCGCCGACCAGCGACTCGCGGGCCGCGTGCGCGGCGTCCGGCGACAGGCCCGCCGTGTCGAGACGGCTGCGGTAGGCCGCGGCCAGGACGCTGCCGAGGACAGCGACGCCCACGGCCGCGCCCGTCTGCCGCAGCGTCTGGAGCAGCCCGGACCCGCTGCCGGCGCGCTCGCGGGGGAGCGCGCCGAGCGCGCCGTTCATGGACGGGACGACGCTGAGCCCCAGCCCCGCCCCGGCGACGGCCAGCCACACCGCGATCCGCCCGTAGCCGTCCCCCGTGGAGGTGGTGGCGCCGAGGAAGCCGCCCGCGGCGAGCACCAGCAGGCCCGCGGTGATCACCGGGCGCGGGCCCGACTTCGCGACGAGCGCGGGGGCGAGCCGGGCGGCGACCGTCAGCCCGCCCATCATCGGCAGCAGCCGCAGCCCCGTGCCGAGCGCGTCATGGCCGAGGGCGCTCTGCAGGTACGAGGGCAGCACGAAGACCATGCCGGTGAGGATGAAGCTCACCAGCGTGGCGGCGACGGCGTTCCACAGGAAGCCGCGCTGCCGCAGCAGGCTCATGTCCAGCATCGGTCGCGCCACCCGGCGCTCGCGCAGCACGAGGACGGCCAGCAGCAGCGCCCCCGTGGCGAGCGCGGCGGCCACCACCGGGTCGCCCCAGCCGCGGCCGGGCGCCTCGATGATGCCGTAGACGAGCGCGCCGAGCCCCGCGGCGGCGCAGAAGGTGCTGGTGACGCGCACGCGCGGGGCGGCCGGGTCGCGGGTTTCGGGCAGCAGCCACACGCACGCGACGATGGCGAGTGCGACCAGCGGGATGTTGACCAGGAAGACCGAGCCCCACCAGAAGCTCTTCAGCAGCGCACCGCCGATGATCGGCCCGAGCGGCATGCCGAAGGCGACCGCGGTGCTGGCGATCGCCACGGCCCGGGGCCGCTCGGCGGGGCCGAACAGCCCGGGGATCACGGAGAGCGCGAGCGGCATGACGAAGGCGCCGCCGAGGCCCATCACCGTGCGGGCGACGATGACCCCGCCGGGGCTGCCGACCAGCGAGCCCAGGACCGACCCGGCGAGGAAGACCGCGAGCCCGGCGATGAGCATCCGGCGCCGTCCGAAGCGGTCGCCGAGGAGCCCGGCGGGCAGCATCGCGGCGGCGAAGACGACGGTGTAGGAGTCGACGATCCACTGCATGTCGCCGGTGGTGGCGCCGATCTCGTCGGCCATCGTCGGCAGGGCGACGTTGAGGATCGTGGTGTCGAAGCTGAGCACGAGCATGCTCAGGGCCAGTGCGACGAGCGCGAGCCAGCGCCGCGGATCCGGCTGCGGCGGGGAGGGCGGTGAGGACGGTGAGGACGGGGACGGGGGAGCGGACGGGGACGGGGGAGCGGAGGAGGGCATGGCGAAGCTCCTGCGATGCGAGTGAGACTCAAATGACAGTGACTCTCAAAAAAGAGTAACTCGCATGACGAAGGCCCGCACCCCCCAGGGGGGTGCGGGCCTGTCGAGGAGCGCCGCCGCGGCCGTCCGCGCGGCTAGCCGTGCTGGTAGGCGACGAGCGAGATGCCGATGTAGTGGACGATGAACGCCGCCAGCGTGAAGGAGTGGAAGACCTCGTGGAAGCCGAACCAGCGCGGTGACGGGTTCGGCCGCTTGAAGCCGTAGACCGCCGCGCCCGTGCTGTACAGGACGCCGCCGACGATCACGCAGACCATCACCGCGACGCCGCCGGTGCGCAGGAAGTCCGGCAGGAAGAAGACGGCGACCCAGCCGAGCGCGATGTAGCAGGGCGTGTACAGCCACCGTGGCGCGCCGACCCAGAAGACCCGGAAGGCGATCCCCGCGAGCGCGCCCGCCCACACCAGCCACAGCAGCAGATGGGACGTTCCGCCCGGCAGCAGCAGTATCGCCAGCGGTGTGTAGGTGCCCGCGATGATCAGGAAGATGTTCGCATGGTCAAGCCGGCGCAAAATTCCGGAGACCCGCGGCCCCCAGTTCCCCCGGTGGTAAAGCGCGCTCACGCCGAAGAGTGCGCACGCCGACACCGTGAAGATTGCGCATGCGATGCGCCCTCTGGTGCTCTGGGCGAAGGCGGTCAGCGCGACGCCCGAGATGAGCACGGCCGGGAACATTCCGGCGTGCAACCACCCTCTGAGCTTGGGCTTTACAGATTTCGACGTATCGAGTGCATCGACTTCGGCGGGCATTTCAGCAGTCTGATCGACGGCGCTCATGGCGTCAATGCTACCTACGCCACCGTAGGTTGCCCGCCGAAGGCCCGCGTCGCATCGGCCGTCCGGGGCCCGCGATCGGCCGTTCGGGGAGCTGTTGTCGCGTGGTGTGGCTCACCCCCGGCGCTCTGGACAGACTCGACTGAGCGGGATCACACTCATATGAGTGCGGTCGGTACCGGACGGGCGCCCGCGACCCCGTGCAGGGGCGGGCACGCACGCGTCCGGGCCGCAGCCCCCAAGGGGCCGAACCAACACCCTCACCTCTCACGCCGGTCTGTGCGGACCCGGCGGGACGGAGCGATCGTGGCGCGCGGCAACCGTGACAGTGCGGCTCCCACCAACCACCAGGAACTGATCCGCTGGGTCGGCGACATCGCCGAGCTCACCCAGCCCGACGAGGTCGTCTGGTGCGACGGCTCGCAGGCCGAGTACGACCTGCTCGCGGCGGAACTCGTCGCCAAGGGCACCTTCACCCGGCTCGACCCGACCCTGCGGCCGAACTCGTACCACGCGGCGTCCGACCCCTCGGACGTCGCCCGCGTCGAGGACCGTACGTTCATCTGCTCGCAGCGGGAGCAGGACGCCGGCCCCACCAACCACTGGAAGGACCCCGCCGAGATGCGCGAGGTCTTCACGGGTGGAGCTGGGGGCACCTCCCGGGCCGAAGGCTCCGGGGGAGGGCTCTTCCGCGGGGCGATGCGCGGGCGGACGATGTACGTCGTGCCCTTCTGCATGGGCCCGCTCGGCTCACCGCTGTCCGCGATGGGCGTCGAGATCACCGACTCGGCGTACGTCGCCGCCTCGATGCGCACCATGACCCGCATGGGCAGCGCCGTCCTGGAGCAGCTCGGCAGCGACGGCGCCTTCGTCAAGGCCGTCCACTCCGTCGGCGCCCCGCTCGCCCCCGGCCAGGCCGACGTGCCCTGGCCCTGCAACACCACCAAGTACATCTCGCACTTCCCCGAGGACCGCGAGATCTGGTCGTACGGCTCCGGCTACGGCGGCAACGCGCTGCTCGGCAAGAAGTGCTACGCGCTGCGCATCGCATCCGTCATGGCCCGCGACGAGGGCTGGCTCGCCGAGCACATGCTCATCCTCAAGCTCACCCCGCCGCGCGGGGAGTCCCGCTACGTCGCCGCGGCCTTCCCGTCCGCCTGCGGCAAGACCAACCTGGCGATGCTGGAGCCCACCGTCTCCGGCTGGTCGGTCGAGACGATCGGCGACGACATCGCCTGGATGCGCTTCGGCGACGACGGCCGGCTCTATGCGATCAACCCCGAGGCCGGCTTCTTCGGTGTCGCCCCCGGCACCGGCGAGCACACCAACGCCAACGCCATGAAGACGATGTACGCCAACACCGTCTTCACCAACGTGGCCCGCACCGACGACGGCGACGTGTGGTGGGAGGGCATGACCGAACAGGCCCCCGCCCACCTCACCGACTGGAAGGGCAACGACTGGACCCCCGCGTCCGGCACGCCCGCCGCGCATCCCAACGCGCGCTTCACCGTCCCCGCGAGCCAGTGCCCGATCATCGCGCCCGAGTGGGAGGACCCGCGCGGCGTCCCGATCTCCGCGATCCTCTTCGGCGGCCGCCGCGCCACCGCGGTGCCGCTCGTCACGGAGTCCTTCGACTGGCAGCACGGCGTCTTCCTCGGCGCGAACATCTCCAGCGAGAAGACCGCCGCGGCCGAGGGCAAGGTCGGCGAACTGCGCCGGGACCCGTTCGCGATGCTGCCCTTCTGCGGCTACAACATGGGCGACTACTTCGCGCACTGGCTGGAGGTGGGCCGCGCCCACGACCCGGCGAAGCTGCCGAGGATCTACTACGTGAACTGGTTCCGCAAGGACGCGGCCGGCCGCTTCGTGTGGCCCGGCTTCGGCGAGAACGCGCGCGTGCTGAAGTGGGTGGTGGAGCGCCTGGAGGGTACGGCGGACGGCGTCCGCACCCCCATCGGCGTCCTCCCCGCGCCGGGCGCCCTCGACGTCGAGGGCCTGGGCCTGTCCCCCGAGGACCTGGAGCTGCTGCTGACGGTGGACCCGGAGACGTGGCGGGAGGAGGCCTCCCTGATCCCGCCGCACCTCTCCGCCTTCGGCGAGCACATGCCACCCGAGCTCTGGGCGGAGTACGAGGCGCTGGTCGCGCGCCTCGCTACTGCGTAGGGCCCGAGCGATCAGGGGCGCGTGGGAGGTACCCCCACGCGCCCCTGAAAACGCTCACCCCGCGCGGCAGCGCTCAGGGCTGCGAGTAGCCGTCCAGGAACCGGCCGATACGGCCGATCGCCTCGGTCAGGTCCTCCGCGCGGGGGAGGGTGACGATGCGGAAGTGATCGGGTTCCATCCAGTTGAAGCCCGTGCCGTGGACGATCATGATCTTTTCGGCCCGCAGCAGGTCGAGGACCATCTGGCGGTCGTCCTTGATCTTGTAGACCTGCGGGTCCAGGCGCGGGAAGGCGTACAGCGCGCCCTTCGGCTTGACGCACGTCACACCGGGGATCGAGGTCAGGGCCTCGTACGTCGCGTCGCGCTGCGCGCGCAGGCGGCCGCCGGGGAGGACGAGGGAGTTGATCGACTGGTGGCCGCCGAGCGCGGTCGCGATCGCGTGCTGCGCGGGCATGTTCGCGCACAGCCGCATGTTCGCCAGGATCGTCAGGCCCTCGATGTAGCTGGAGGCGTTCGACTTGGGCCCGCACACCGCGAGCCAGCCGCTGCGGTAGCCCGCCACCCGGTAGGCCTTGGACAGGCCGTTGAAGGTGAGCGTCAGCAGGTCGGGGGCGATCGCGGCGGTCGGGGTGTGGGTGGCGTCGTCGTAGAGGATCTTGTCGTAGATCTCGTCCGAGCACACGACCAGCCGGTGCCGGCGCGCGATGTCCGTGAGGCCGCGCAGCAGCTCGTCGTCGTAGACCGCGCCGGTCGGGTTGTTCGGGTTGATGATGACGATCGCCTTGGTGCGGTCGGTCACCTTGCGCTCGATGTCGGCGAGGTCCGGCATCCAGTCGGCCTGCTCGTCGCAGCGGTAGTGGACGGCGGTGCCGCCGGCGAGCGAGACCGAGGCCGTCCACAGCGGGTAGTCGGGCGCCGGGACCAGCACCTCGTCGCCGTCGTCGAGCAGCGCCTGCATCGACATCTGGATCAGCTCGGACACGCCGTTGCCGAGGTAGATGTCCTCGACGTCCAGCGGGACGCCCTTGGTCTGGTAGTGCTGCATCACCGCCCGGCGCGCGCTCAGCAGCCCCTTGGCGTCCCCGTAGCCGTGCGCGTCCTTCAGCTGCCGGAGCATGTCCTCCAGGATCTCGGGAGGACACTCGAAACCGAAGGGGGCCGGGTTGCCCGTGTTGAGCTTGAGGATGCGGTGACCGGCAGCCTCGAGCCGCATCGCCTCCTCAAGAACCGGGCCCCGGATCTCGTAACAGACATTTGCGAGCTTCGTCGACTGGATCACCTGCATGCCGGTCACCTTACGGCGGTGTTACGCGGGCCGCGCGGTGTTTTTCGCCACCCGGGCGACGCCGCGAACGCCCTGGCCGCGGGCTCAGCCGCCCGCGCCGCGGGACGGGCGGCGGCCCGTGCCGCGCACCGAGCGGCCCGCGAGGACGTCGGTCCTGCGGCCGTCCGCGACGACGAAGCGGCCGTCGATCAGGACGTACGGGACGCCGGTCGGGGGGCGGCGCGGGTGGTCGTACGTGGCGCCCGCCGCGACCGTCTCCGGGTCGAAGAGGACGAGGTCGGCGCGGTAGCCCTCGCGGACCAGGCCGCGGTCCGGGAGCCGCAGCCGCGCCGCCGGGCGCCCGGTGAGATGCGCCACGCACTCCTCGAGGCTCAGCACACCCAGCTCGCGCACGTAGTGGCCGAGGTAGTGCGGGAAGGTGCCGTACGCGCGCGGGTGCGGCTTCGCGCCGTGCAGGATGCCGTCCGAGCCGCCGGTGTGCGCGGGGTGCCGCATCACCGTGCGGACGTTCCGCTCGTCGCCGACGTGCTGCAGGATCGTCGTCCCCAGCCGGTCGGCCAGCAGCAGCGCGCGGGCCGCGGGCCAGCCGTCGAGCCGGGTGCCGACGCGGGGCGCGAGCGCGGGGTCGGCGGTGCCGGACACCTCGACCGTCGACCAGTCGACCGGTACACCGTGGCAGCCGTCCGAGCCCTCCACCTCCAGGGCGTGCCGGATCCGCTCCGCGGTGGGCTCGTCGCGGAGCCGGGCGAGCGTCGCGTCCGGGCCGCCGACCGCCGCCCAGCTCGGCAGCAGCGCGGCGAGCGTGGTGCAGCCCGCGGTGTAGGGGTACGTGTCCAGCGTCACGTCGGCGCCGTCCGCCGCGGCGGCGTCCAGCAGGGCCAGCAGGTCGGCCGCGCGGCCGGCGTTCTCGCCGAAGTTCATCGTCGCGTGCGCCAGGTGCAGGGGGCAGTGCGTCTCCCGGGCGATCGCGAGCATCTCCTCGTACGCGCGGAGGGTGCCCGCGCCGTAGGAGCGGTGGTGCGGGCAGAAGTAGCCGCCGTGGGCGGCGACCACCCGGCAGAGCTCGGCCAGCTCGGCGTCGGGGGCGTACATGCCGGGTGTGTACGTCAGGCCCGCCGACATGCCGACGGCGCCCTGGGCCATTCCCTCCGCCACCAGGCGCTTCATCGTCATGAGCTCGTCCGGGGCGGCCGGGCGGTCCTCCCAGCCGACCGCCGTCATCCGCACGGTGCCCTGCGGGACGAGGTACGCGGCGTTGACGGCGACGCCCGCGTCGAGGCGGTCGAGGTAGCCGCCGACCGTGCGCCAGTCGAACGTCACGTCCGAGCCGTCGCCGTTCCACCCCGCGATGAGGGTGCGCAGCGTGTCGAGGGTGCGGTCGTCGGCGGGCGCGTAGGACAGGCCGTCCTGGCCGAGGACTTCGAGGGTGACGCCCTGCGCCGTCTTGGCTTCGTGGGCCGGGTCGGAGAGGAGGGCGAGGTCGCTGTGGGCGTGCATGTCGATGAAGCCGGGGGCGAGGGCGAGGCCGGTGGCGTCGAGGGTCCTCCTGGCGGAGAGCTTTGCGCTCTTGACGCCCGGGGGGCGGATTTCGGTGATGCGGCCTTCTGCGATGGCGACGTCGGCGGGGTATCCGGCGTGCGCGCCGGTGCCGTCGATGACGTGCGCTCCGCGTATCACCAGGTCCATGGTCCAGACCATACGTTGCCCTTGCCGGGGGCTGGGCGGGGGGCGCTACGTTCTGCGTGGTGCGGTGGGCTGCGCGACCTTCCCGCCGGTGGGGGCTGGTCGCGCCCACGCGGCGCCAGCCGCACATCAGATGCAGCCCCGCGCCCCTGGTGTCACCCGGCGGGGCATCGCGTCCCTGGCGGGTGGGTGGGGTCGGGTGCCACTCCGGGGGTACCTCCTCGGAATGCGCGTCTGACGTCATGATGTGTCCGGTGCCGGACGGGGTGCGCATTCCTGCGGGGGCACCCCCGGATCGTCCCCCTCCCAGGTCTCGTGGGCGGCTGCACGCCGGTGGGGGCGGGGGTGGGTGGGGTGATCGTCCCCCTCCCGGCGTCTCGTCGGCGGCTGCACGCCGGTGGGGGTGATGTTGCAGGGACTGCGGTTCGCCCCCGACGGCGAATGCGCCCCGCAGGTGGGCAGAAAGCCGACGTCCTACCCGCACGGGCCCTCGCCGCCCGGGCGGCTGCCGGGCACGGCGGGTCAGCCCCCGACGGCGGGGCAGCCCCGCAGGTGGACAGAAGTTGTCGCTTCCACCTGCACGGGTGGTGGGGGTGGGAAACACCCGGCGCCGGCAGGCGCGGGCAGCCCCACCGGCGGGGGGCCTAGAAGAACGTGCGGACGTATTCCGTGACCGTGCCGGACTCCGTGGCGACGGGGATGAGGGGCCATTTGTCGAAGGTGGTGCAGGGGTGGGAGACGCCGAGGCTCACGAGGTCGCCGACCTCGAGGGGGTCGGCGGGGGGGACGTCGAGCCAGAGGTGCTGGTCGGAGATGCCGGTGACGCGGAGGGCGGAGGGGGCGGGGCGGAGCCCCGAGGGCGTGCGGACGGTGAGCGGGGTGGGGAGGCCGAGGTCGTAGGGGGCGTCGCGCTTGCCCGCGTTGAGGAAGGCCTGCGTGGGGGTGGGGCGGGAGACGACCTGGGCCCAGAGGCGGAAGGCGGGTTCGAGGTGGCCGGGGACGCGGGTGAAGGGGGTGATGCGGGCGTAGTGCTGGTCGTCGTGGGTGACGTACGCCCCGGAACGGAGCAGGGGGAGGACGGGCCGGGAGAGAACGGGCAGGTCGGCGAACACCTCGGCGACGGCGTCGAACCAGGCGGAGCCCCCCGCGCTGACGATGACGCGCTCGGCGTCGGCGAAGGCCCCGGCGCTGTCGAGGGAGGCGGCGAGGGCGGTGAGGCGGCGGAGCCAGGCGCGGACGCGGGCGGGGTCGGCGGCGGGGACCTCGCCCTCGTAGCCGGCGACGCCGACGAGCCGCAGGTGGGCCGCGGCGGCGGTCGCCTCGGCGACGGCGACGGCTTCCTCTTCGGTGCGGACGCCGGTGCGCGCGCCCTCGCCCGCGCCGAGTTCGACGACGACGTCGACGGGGCGGCGGGCACCGGCGAGGGCCGCGTCCATGAGGGCCACGCCGTGGGGGGAGTCGACGTAGCAGACGAAGTCGAAGCCGGGGTCCGCGTCGAGGTCGGCGGCGAGCCGGCGGAGGGCCGCGGGGTCGACCAGCTCGTTGGCGAGGAAGACCCGCGGGATGCCGAACGCGCGGGCCACGCGGAGCTGGTGGGGTACGGCCACGGTGATGCCCCAGGCCCCGTGGTCGAGCTGGCGGGCGAAGAGGCGGGGTGCCATGGACGTCTTGCCGTGGGGGGCGAAGGCGAGCCCGTGGTCGGTCGTCCAGCGTTCGAGGGCGGCGAGGTTGTGGTCCAGGGCTTCGGCGGACAGGACCAGCAGGGGGGTGCTGAAGCCGCCGCCGGTGAGCGTGCGGCGCTGGTCGGTGAGTTCACCGACGGTGAGCCCGTCCGCGTCGGGCGGCAGCCCCTTGAAGCGGTGGTCGATCCGCTCGTCGCGCAGCGCGGCGACCCGTTCGGCGACTGTTGCGGCAGCGTCGTCCATGCGCTCTCCGTACCCTGAAAGACGTTGCATCATGTGCAACGGTCATTGCGTATCGTGATTCGAGCTGTCTAACATCCGGTCCTGCGCCTGGTCAACGGCGGCAGACCCGAGGGGAAGTGAACGTGAGCGTGACGCCGAGCCTCGACGTCGTATGCCTGGGCGAGTCCATGGTCACCTTCGTGCCGAGTACGGGTGGGCCGCTGGCCGACGTACCCGCGTTCGAGCGGGGCATCGGAGGCGCGGAGTCCAACGTCGCCTGCACGCTGGCCCGCGCCGGGCACACGGCGCGGTGGGTCAGCCGGGTCGGCAGTGACGGCTTCGGCGATCATCTCGTCGAGACGATCGCCGGGGCGGGGGTGGACGTCGGCGCGGTGCAGCGCGACCCGCACCGGCCCACGGGCATCTACTTCCGTACGGCGGGCGAGCGCGCCACGACGCTGGACGCCGTTCCGGGGCGCGCCGAGGTCGTCTACTACCGCAAGGGCTCGGCCGCCTCCGCGCTGTCGCCCGCGCTGGTGCAGCGGCGCGACGTGTGGGCCGGGCGCGTGCTGCACCTGACCGGCATCACCTGCGCCCTGTCGGCGACCTGCAAGGCGCTGATGCGGCGGCTCACGCACCGCGAGCCGGGCCGACCGCTCGTCTCGTTCGACGTCAACCACCGCCCCGCGCTGTGGCACGGCGCCGACCCGTGGCTGCTCGCCGAACTCGCCAGGGGGTGCGACCTGGTGTTCGTCGGCGAGGACGAGGCACAGGCCGCGTGGGGCCTGCCGGACGCCGACGCGGTGCGGGCCGCGCTGCCGGAGCCGGCGACCGTCGTGGTCAAGCAGGGTGCGGGCGGCGCCACGGCCTTCAGTGGGGGGACGCGCGTGCACGTGCCCGCGCCGGCCGTGGACGTCGTCGCGCACGTCGGCGCGGGCGACGCCTTCGCCGCGGGTTTCCTGTCCGCGACGCTGCGCGGGCTGCCGCTGCGCGACCGGCTGCGGCACGGGCACCTGCTCGCCGCCGCGGCCCTCACCGTGCCCGGTGACCTGGCCGTACCGCCCTCGCGCGGGCACACCGACGCCCTCGCCGCCCTCGGCGACAGCGCATGGGGCAGACTGCGACTCGGCCCCGGCTGGACGGACCGGGCCGACGACCTGCTGGAGGAGGTGGCGCGGTGAGCCAGACCGTCGACCGGGCGCTGACCATCCTGCCGCTGCTCGCCGAGGGACCGGCGAGCCTGGAGCAGGTCGCCACCCGGCTCGACGTGCACAAGTCCACCGCGCTGCGGCTGCTGCGCACGCTGCACGAGCACGGCATGGTCTACCGCCAGCAGGACCAGCGCTACCGGCTCGGCGCCCGGCTCTTCGCGCTCGCCCAGCAGGCCGTCGAATCCCTCGACATCCGCGGCATCGCCCACCCGCACCTGGCCGCCCTCAACGCGCAGACCGGCCACACCGTGCACCTCGCCGTCTACGAGCAGGGCGAGGTCGTCTACATCGACAAGGTCGAGAGCCGCTACCCGGTGCGGATGTACTCGCGCATCGGCCGCCCGGTCGCCATCACCGTCGCCGCCGTCGCCAAGCTGCTGCTCGCCGACCTGCCCGAGCCCGAGCGGCGGGACGTCGCCGAGCACCTCGACTACCCGCGCTACACACCGCGTTCGACTCCGGACGCCGCCGCCTTCCTCGCCGAGCTGGCCCGCGTGCGCGAGCAGGGCTGGGCGAGCGACCTGGGCGGCCACGAGGAGTCCATCAACTGCGTCGGCGCCCCCGTCCGCGGGCCGGACGGCCGGGTGTGCGCGGCCATGTCCGTCTCCGCGCCCAACGTCGTGGTCGGTGCGGAGGAGTTGCTGCGGCTGCGGCCACTGATCCTGCGCACCGCCGAGGCCGTCGGGGCGGAGCTGTCCGGCGTCACGCCGCCCCCACCACTGACCGCACCCCAGAAAGGCGCCACCTGATGAGCGAAGTGCCCGAGGCCCACGTGAAGACGGCGATCACGCCGCCGACGCACACCGTCCCGCCGGCGAGGTTCTCGCACGGCGTGCGCAAGGGCGGCATCCTCCAGGTCGCGGGCCAGGTCGGCTTCCTGCCCGCGCAGGAGGGCCGCCCGCCCACCCCGGCGGGCCCCGACCTGCGCGCCCAGGTCCTCCAGACCCTCGCCAACGTCCAGGCCGTCCTGGAAGCGGGCGGCGCCTCCTGGGAGGACGCGGTGATGGTCCGGGTGTACCTGACGGACACCGCCCACTTCGCCGAGTTCAACGCCCTGTACGACGAGTATTTCGCCGCGCTGGCCCAGCCGCCCGCCGCCCGCACGACGGTGTACGTCGGCCTCCCGGCGGGCCTGCTCGTCGAGATCGACGCACTGGCCGTCCTGGGCTGACGCCCACCCGGCCGCGGCCGGCCCCGGGCCGCCCTCCGCGGAGGGCGGTGAGCGTTTTTCAGGGGCGCGGGGAACTGCGCGACCAGCCACCGACTGCCTGCACGTCGTCACCGGCCCGAAGGGGCAGTTCGGTTCGTGCCGGACCACCGGCCGGTGGTGGGTTGCGCGCGCAGTTCCCCGCGCCCCTCATGTCCTCCGGACTACGGGAGGGCGTGGACGTGCGGGCCGACGCCGTTGGACCACGTGTTGCCGGCGGAAGCGTCCCAGTTCGTGGACCAGGTCATCGCGCCGCCGATGCCCGGCCACGTGGTGGACGGCTTGAACGTGCCGCAGCCCGTGCCCTTCGCGAGGCAGTCGAGGGCGTTGTTGACGACGCTCGGGCTCACGTAGCCGGAGCCCGCCGCGCTGGTGGACGCCGGGGTGCCGATGCCGACCTGCGACGGGGACAGGCCCGCCTGGATCGCGGTGCAGGCGAGGGTGGTGATGAAGTCCACCGAGCCCTGGCTGTACACGCCGCCGTCGCAGCCGTTCATCGAACCGCTGTTGTAGTACTGCGTGTTGACGATGGTCAGGATGTCCTTGACCTTCAGCGCGGTGGCCAGGTAGTCACTGCCCGCCGACAGCATGTCGATCGTCTGCGGCGCCATCGTGATGATCAGGCCCGAGCCCGCCTTGGCGCTCAGCGCGCGCAGCGCCTGCGGCATGTAGGTGGAGTCGATGCCGTTCTCCAGGTCGATGTCGACGCCGTTGAAGCCGTACGTCTGCATCAGCGACCAGACGCTGTTGGCGAAGTTGGTCGCCGAGGCCGAGTCCCGCACGGAGATCGTGCCGTTCTGGCCGCCGACCGAGACGATGACCTTCTTGCCCGCCGCCTGCTTGGCGGCGATGTCGGCCTTGAACTGCGCCGCGCTGTAGTTGAGCGACGGGTCGAGGGTGAAGGAGACCGCGCCGGGCGTGCCGGTCGCGTCGGCGAAGGCGACGGCGATGATGTCGTACTGGCTCTGCACCTGCGCGACGGTCTGGACGGTCGCGCCGTTGTTGAAGTTCTGCCAGTAGCCGGTGACCAGGTGCTTGGGCAGGTTCCCTGCCGGAGGCGTGGTGGGCGGCGTCGTCGGGGGAGTCGTGGGCGGGGTGGTCGGGGGCGTGGTCGGGGGAGTCGTGGGTGCGGTGGTGGGCGGCGAGGAGGCGCCCGGCGTCCAGGTGGACGGGTCGGTGCCGCCGGTGCCGGTCGCGCCGATGTAGACGTAGCTGCCCTGGACGTACGCGCTCAGCGTGTACTGGGAGTTGGGCTTGACGCTCACGGTCTGCGAGCACTGGGCGTTGTCCGAGCCGGCCGGGGTGCCCTTGAGCGCGCCGGAGCCGGCGTGCACCGGGGCGGCGACGGCCGAGCCGCTGCCGGCGGTGCAGTTCCAGCCGGAAAGTCCGCTCTCGAAGCCGGAGTTGGCGACCAGGTTGGTGGTCGCGGCGCTGGCGCTGCCGTTGACGGCGAACGCCGCCGCCGCGCCGACCACGGTCGCCGCGCTCAGCACGGCGACGGTGCGCTGCCTGGTGGACGTTCTGCGATGGGCACGGCCCGCGTTATTCGCGTGCGATGCACGTTCCACGACTGCCTCCTGGGGGCAAGGAGTTGGGGGGTAGTGGGAGCGCGAAGGGAAAGAACCGGGGTGGTCCCGGTAAGGGAGAAAGTTGGTCCAGACCAATTGGGTTGTCAAGACCTCTTGCCGACAGCCGGTGTTCGCCTGTCCCGATACGCAACTTTGCGCACCCGACCCGCTACCCATCGATAAGCTGACGACCGTAAAACGCCAGGCCGAGGGGGCCGTTCAGGCGGAAAGGGGGAGGTTCCGGATGCCGAGTGTCATCACGGTCACCTCCGACGACCTCGCGCTACCGCTGGAGCAGCACGTCGCCCACGTCGCCGCCGCGCTCGACGCGTACGGCCACGTCGTCGCGCTCGCACCCGCCGAGGTCGACGACGCCGCCCGCCGCCGGCTGCACACCGTCCGGTCAGCCCTGGAGGCCGACCGGCTGGCCATCGTGCCGCTCGCCCTGCCGCCGCTGGCCCGCGTCCTGCTCGGCGAGCAGCTGCGCCAGCTCTCCGGCACCGACCTCGGGCCCGGCGTGCTGGCCGGCGCCGCCCGGCTGCTGTCGTACTACCTGCACTCCGGCGCGCTGCTCGGCTCCGTCGCCAAGCTCGACCGGGTGCCGGTCGGCGTCGGCAGCCACGTCAAGTCCCTCGTCCCCGGGCGGCACTTCGCCGTCCTCGCACACCCCGAGCCGTACGTCGGCGAGGCCGACCCGGCAGCCGTACCGCCCGGACCCGGGTACATGACGCAGCTCGCGCTCGCCGGCAAGGGCCTCGACCCGGGCTGGATCACCGGCCCGCTGGCCGCGGCGTGGCGCTCGCAGCACGTCCGCGAGGTACCGCTGCCGCCGGACTCCGCCCGCTGGTGGGGCACCGGCAAGCTCGTCGAGTTCACCGCCTACATCGCCGACGTCGGCATGCTCTACCAGCTCGTCACCTCGGTGCGGCGCGACACCTGCACCTGGTGCGGGCTCGAAGTCATCGGCGACCAGTGCCTGTTCTGCGCCACCCGGCTGGCCGACCGGCACGGCCCGGCCAAGCACGCCGCGAACCCGCGAGGGCGGTCCGTGGAGACCCCGCGCCGCCCCCAACTCGAACCCCACAAGCGATAGGTGCGACCGCACATGAACTCACGTCAGCGCCGTGGCGTCGTCCTGCTGGTGGTCTCCGCCGTCTGCGCGGTCGCCGCCTTCGCGGGAGTGCTCGCGGTCGTCAACGATGCGCGCTCCGAGGTCGGTTCGAAGGTCACCGCGTACGAGCTGACCACCGACGTACCCGCCTACCAGCAGCTCGACGCCTCCGACGTGCGCCAGGTCCAGGTCCCCTCGCGCTGGCTGCCGGGCACCGCGGTCCGCGACCTCGCGCAGGTGCGCGGCAAGATCGCCGCGGTCGCGCTCACCAAGGGCTCGCTGCTGCAGACCGACATGGTCGCGCCGCGCCCCCAGCTCAAGCCCGGCCAGATGGAGATCGCCATCATGATCGACGCCGAGACCGGCGTCGCCGGCAAGATCACCCCGGGCGCGCGGGTCAACATCTTCGCCACCTTCGCCGGAAAGACCGACGCCGCGCCGGACGTCTCGCGCATCATCGTCGCCGGCGCGCAGGTCGTCGACGTCGGCGAGATCAAGGCCTTCGACAAGAACGCCGAGTCCCAGCGGCAGTCCACCGAGGGCGTCCCCATCACCTTCGCCCTCGACGCCGAGGACGCCCAACGCGTCGCCTACGCCGAGTCGTTCGCCGAGCACGTCCGGCTCGCCCTGGTCGCGCCCGGCGACACCGCCGCCCCGCCCGCCGCGTCCCGCAACTACACGCTGGCTGGCGACACCGCGGGCGCGGGAGGTGCCCGCCCGTGACCATCCGCATCGTCGCCGGCACCTCCGACCAGGACGCCGCCCGCGCCCTCCTCGGCCTGCTCGCCCAGCTCCCCGGCGCGGAACCGGCCCCCGCGCTGCCCGACTCCGGCTCGCTGCTCGACCTGCTCGCGCGCGCCGCCGAGGCGGGTCTCGACGAGCTGCCCGAAGTCGTCATCGTCCACGAGACGATCGGCCCGATGCCCGCCCTGGACCTGGTCCGCGACATCGCGCTGCGCTTCCCCGCGGTCGGCGTCGTCCTGCTCACCCCCGACACCGGCCCCGCCGCGCTCGCCGCCGCGATGAACTCCGGGGCCCGCGGTGTCGTCGGACTCCCGCTCGCCTACGACGAGTTGGGCGCCCGCGTGGAGGCCGCCGCGACCTGGGCCGGCGGCGTGCGCCGGCACCTCGGCCCACAGCGCGCCGCCGCACTGCCCGCCGTCGCGGGCGGCACCGTGGTGGCCGTCGCGGGCGCCAAGGGTGGCGTCGGCACGACCGTCACCGCCGTCCACGTCGCCCTCGCCGCGCTCGCCTCCGGCCGCTCCACCGCGCTGGTCGACCTCGACCTCCAGGGCGGCGACATCGCCTCCTACCTCGACGTGCAGTTCCGCCGCTCCGTCGCCGACCTCGCCGGCATCTCCGACGTCTCCTCGCGCGTCCTGCAGGACGCCATGTACGTCCACGAGTCCGGCCTCGCCCTGCTCCTCGCCCCCGCCGACGGGGAGCGCGGCGAGGAGGTCACCGATCGTGCCGCCCGCCTCGTCCTCACCGCCCTGCGGCAGCGCTACGAGGTCGTCGTCGTCGACTGCGGCACCCAGATCACCGGCGCGAACGCGGTCGCCGTCGAGGTCGCCGACACCGCGGTGCTCGTCACCACCCCCGACGTCGTCGCCGTACGCGCCGCCAAACGCATGGTGCGGCTGTGGGACCGGCTGCAGATCCGCAAGCCCCAGGACACGGTCGCGGTCGTCAACCGCCACACCCGCACCACCGAGATCCAGCCCACCCTGGTCGGCCGTATCACCGGCACCCGCATCGCCGCGTCGGTCGTCCCCGCCGCCTTCCGCGAGCTCCAGCCCGTCATCGACGCGGGCCGCCTCCACGACCTCGACGCCCGCTCCACCGTCAAGGCCGGCATCTGGTCCCTCGCCGGCGAGATCGGCGTCGTCACCGGCGCGACGCTTCCCGCTCCGCGGGGCAAGAAGTCCCGCCGCGAACGCAAGGACGCGGCCGCGTCCGGTACGGGGAAAGGCGACCGGGGCGACCGGGGCCAGGTGACCCTGGAGACCCTCGGGATGACGCCGATCATCCTCGTCACCCTCATCCTGGTGTGGCAGGCCGTCCTCGCGGGCTACACCTTCACCCTCGCGGGCAACGCGGCGGACGAGGCCGCGCGCGCCGCCGCGGTCGCCGCGGACCCGCAGTCCGCGGCGGAGGAGGCTGCCGCGTCCGACCTGCCCGGCGCGTGGGCCGACTCCGCGGACGTCAAAACCTCCACCTCGGACGGCACGGTGTCGGTGACGGTGACGCTGAAGGTGCCGGTCCTCTTCCCGGGCGCGATCGACTTCCCGGCGAAGATCCACGGCCACGCCCGCATCCCCCGCGAACGGCCCGCGGGATGAGGTATCTGCTGCGCAGGGCGGTGAGCGTTTGTCGTCGCCGGGCGACCGCCCCGGGGCCGCGGCTGCGCGGCGGGGCAACTCCCACGGCACGGCTGCGCTGCCGGGCGGGCGTTTTGAGGGACGCGTGGTACCTCCCGGGCGAAGCCCTGGGGGAGAACTGCACGAGCAACCCACCACCGGCCGGCGGTCCAGGGGGCACCGCCCAGGCGACGTTCTGGGGGAGGACCGAACTGCCCCTTTCGGTCGGTGGCGGAGTGCGGCGCCGTCTGCGCCGGGCGCGCAGTTCTCCCCCGGCGCTTCGCCGGGGAGGTGCCCCCACGCGCCCCCGGACGCCCGCCCCGCGGCGCAGCCGCACCCCCGGCGTACCGCCTGCCGCGGGCGGGAAGCTCGGCCCGCGGCTCAGCCGCGGCCTTGGCGGGCGTGGCCGGCGGACGGGGGAGAGGGGCGTGGCCTCGCTGGAATACCTCGGGATGCTCCCGTTCCTGCTGCTCATCGCCCTCGCGGGGATCCAGCTGGGCCTTGTCGCCTACTGCGGCGAACAGGCGGGGACGGCGGCCCGCGCGGCAGCGCGTACCGCCGCGCTGCCGCCGCCGGACGGGGGCACGGGCGCGGGGACGCAGGCCGGGGGCGCGGCCGTCAGCGACTGGCTGACCGTCAGGATCGGCTGGGGGACGTCCCCTGACTCGTACACCGCCACCGCGAAGGTCGACGTGCCCTCCGTGCTTCCCGGAGTGCACCTGTTCGGGCCCGTGTCGCGGTCAGCGACCATGCCGAGGGAGGACACCGCCCCATGAGCCTGCGTGCGCGCCTCGCCGCCGACGAGCCCACCCCGCAGACGCAGGAGAGTCACCTCGTCGCGGTCTACCGGGCCAAGCTGCTCCAGGAGATCGACCTCGCCGAGATGTCGACGCTCGCGCCCGCCGAGCGCCGGGCACGGCTGGAGCGGGTGCTCGGGCACATCATCAGCCGCGAGGGCCCGGTGCAGTCGACCGCCGAGCGCGCCGCGCTGATCCGCCGGGTCGTGGACGAGGCGCTGGGCCTCGGCATCCTGGAGCCGCTGCTGGAGGACGCGTCGATCACCGAGATCATGGTGAACGGCCCGGACCGCATCTACGTCGAGCGCGGCGGCCGCATCGAGCAGGTAGCCGCCCGCTTCTCGTCCGCCGAGCAGCTGCTGCAGACGATCGAGCGCATCGTGTCGACGGTCAACCGCCGGGTGGACGAGTCGAATCCGATGGTCGACGCGCGCCTGCCGTCCGGCGAGCGCGTCAACGTCATCATCCCGCCGCTGGCCCTGACCGGGCCGACGCTCACCATCCGCCGCTTCCCACGCGCGTACACGCTCAAGGAGCTCATCGGGCTCGGCACGCTCGACGAGCACATGCTGCTGCTGCTCGCCTCGCTGGTCCGCGCGAAGTGCAACATCATCGTGAGCGGCGGTACGGGCTCGGGCAAGACGACGCTGCTGAACGCCCTCTCCGGGCTGATCCCGGACGGTGAGCGGATCATCACCGTCGAGGACGCCGCCGAACTCCAGCTCCAGCAGGAGCACGTGATCCGGCTGGAGTCGCGCCCGCCCAACGTCGAGGGCGAAGGCCGGGTCACCATCCGGGACCTGGTGCGCAACAGCCTGCGCATGCGCCCCGACCGGATCATCGTCGGCGAGGTCCGCGGCGGTGAGACCCTGGACATGCTGCAGGCCATGTCCACCGGCCACGACGGGTCGTTGGCCACCGTGCACGCCAACTCCGCGGAGGACGCGGTGCTGCGGCTGCAGACGCTGGCGTCGATGAGCGAGGTCAAGATCCCCTACGAGGCACTGCGCGACCAGATCAACAGCGCCGTCGACGTCATCGTGCAGCTGAACCGGCACATCGACGGCACGCGCCGCATCGCCGAGATCGCCGTGCTGTCCTCGCGCGGCCGCGACGTCTTCCGGCTCACCTCCGCGTCCCGCTTCCGCGCCGAGCCGCTCGGCGTCGACCGCATCGTCCGCGGCTGGTACGAACACCGGCCCGTGCCACGGGAGATCGGCGAGCGGCTCTACCTCGCCGGCGAACACGTGCCCGCCGCCTTCGGGGTGGGCGAGAGCGAACTCGAACTCGACAGCCGGGAGGCCAAGTGAGCGCGTTCCAGGCCCTCGTGGCGTCGGCGACCGGCGCTCCACCGGAGGGCGTCCGCTCGCAAGCCGCCGCCGGGGGGCGCAACTTCGCCGCGGGCCCCTATCCGCTGCTGGTGCTGGGCGTCACGCTGCTCGCCCTGCTGCTCGCGGTGTGGGGCCTGCACGCGTGGCGCGGGGGCCGCGCCGACCGGGCCGCGCTCGTCGAACGGCTCGCCGCCGAGCTGGGCGCCGCGGGCGAGGCGCGCGGCTCGACCGTGCCCTTCGCGCGGCTCGACCGCCTGGTGCGAGGCTACGCATGGGGCCGCAGGCTCGCCGGGCAGCTCGCCGCGACCGGCACCGACCTCACGCCGGGGCAGTTCACGGCCGCCTCGATCGGCGTCGTGGCCGGGGCGTGGGTCGCCGCGTGGGTGGTCTTCGCACCGTTCTTCGGGCCGATAGCCGCGCTCGTCGCGGGCTGGACCGCGTACTCCTTCCTGGAATGGCGCCGCCGGGTGCGCACCGAGCGCTTCATCGCCCAACTCCCGGACCTGGCCCGCGTGCTGGCCAACGCCACGCAGGCCGGGCTGGCACTGCGCACCGCCGTGTCGATGGCCGCGGAGGAGCTGGACGCGCCCGCGGGCGAGGAGCTGCGGCAGGTCGCCGACGCGATGGCCCTCGGCCACTCCGTCGAGGACGCGCTCGGCGAGCTGCAGCAGCGGCTGCCGAGCCGCGAGCTGGTCGTCCTGGTCTCCACGCTCGTGCTCTCCAGCCGGGCCGGCGGCTCGGTCGTCGAGTCGCTGCGCAACCTCACCGTCACCCTGGAGGAGCGCAAGGAGACCCGGCGCGAGATCCGTACCCAGATGTCCCAGGTCACCGTCACCGCCTACGCCGTACCGGTCATCGGCCTCGGCTCGCTCTTCCTGCTGGACCGCGTCATGCCCGGCTCGCTGAGCGCCATGACCGGCTCCACCGTCGGCCGGATCTGCGTCCTGATCTCGCTCGGGCTGTACGTCGTCGGCTTCGCCCTGATCCGCCGGATGTCGAGGATCGACATATGAGCACCAGCACCATGACCCTCGCCGGCCTCGGGCTGGCCCTCGCGCTGGCCGCCTGCGCGGTCGGCGTCGTCCACGCGGTGGGCCTGCTGCGCTCCGACGCCAAGCTCCCCGACGACCTCGCGCTCGCCCTGGAGGTCGGCAGCACCCGCACCACCCGCGCCGGCAACGCCGTCGACCGGCTCGGCATCCGCTGGGCCCCGCTGGTGATGCGGCTCATGGGACCCGCCCGCGTCGCGAAGATGCGCGCCCGCATCGAACACGCGGGCCACCCGCACGGGTTGACCGTCGAGCGGTACGCCGCGCGGCGCGCGGTCCACGGCTTCCTCGGCGGTCTCACCGCCCTGCTGCTCATCACCCGCGGCAGCTGGTTCCTGGCCCTGCTGCTGCTCGCCTACGGCTGGTTCTGGGCCGACCTCGGCCTCTGGCTCGCCATCCGCCGCCGCCGCGACGACATCGAGCGCACCCTGCCCGACTTCCTCGACGTCCTCGCCGTCGTCGTGAGCGCCGGCCTCGGCTTCCGGCAGGCGCTGGAACGCGTCAACGCCGTCTACGAAGGCCCCTGGTCCGACGAGATCCGCATCGCCCTGCGCCAGATGGACGTCGGCGTCAGCCGCCGCGACGCCTTCGACCAGCTCCGCAAGCGCAACCGCAGCGACCAGGTCGGCCAGTTCGTCACCGCCCTCCAGCAGGGCGAGGAACTCGGCGCGCCCATCGCCCGCACCCTTCTCCAGATCGCGACCGACATGCGCCGCACCGAGGCCCAGAGCGCCCGCCGCCGCGCGGCCCGTATGGTCCCCCGCGCCACTGGCGTGATCACCGTGCTCCTCGTTCCCGCCACGATGATCCTGCTGATCTCCGGCACCCTCATCGGCTCGCAGATCCACTTCGGCGACATCTTCGGCGGCGGCGGTGAATGAAGTGGAGTGGGCGGTGCCGGAAACGGTGATCATGCTGCGACAGGCGGTGAGCAACCGCCATGCTGTAGGGGCCACTTGTCCGCCGGGTCACACGGTGGGCGATTGGCGCACGACCGGCTGCGAATGCCCGAGGTTCGGGTGTACCTTTGCATTCGCAACCATATTTGCACCTGCAATCCGGATTGACCCGCTGCGGACGACAACCGACCACCAGCGAGAGGCGGTGCACCGTGACCACCACCCCCGACCCCGACGGGCACCCCACGGCCACCGCCGCACGTATCACCAGCCAGGTGACAAAGGATGGGGCGAACAATCATGACCAGGTGGGCACTCCAGCGCTACACCACCGCCGAGATCTGGCTCCGCACCCGCACGGAGAGTGCGACCGAACGCCTCTCGGCCCGTCTGACCGCCCGCTCGGACCGCGGCCAGACGTCGTTCGAGTACCTCGGGATCGCGGTGGTGATCGCGGTGATCATCGGGGTGCTGGCGACCACCAGCATCGGCGACGCCATCCAGAAGGCGATTCTCAAGTCCATCCGCAAGATCTCCGGCGGCGGCAAGTAGCAGCGGGCCTGCGGGGGGACGACGGCCAGACGGTCGGGATCTACATCGTGGCCCTGACGGCGCTCTTCTTCCTGGCGTTCGCCTACTTCGCAGTGGGACAGGCGGCGGTGTCCAGGAACACGACGCAGACGGCGGCGGATGCCGCCGCGCTCGCCGCGGCGCGCGAGGGCAGGGACGCGCTGCACGACGCTGTGCTGACCGCTCTCGGTTCCGGAGATCCGCAGGCGCTCAAGGCGCTGCTCGCGCACTCGCCGCAGGACGTCGCCGCCGCGTGCGGCAAGGCTTCCGCCTTCGCCGCGGACAACGGCGCCGAGGTGGACGACTGCGGTCTCGCTCCCGGCGCGGACTTCGGCTTCACGGTGAAGGTCACCTCGCGCTCGTCGGTGGGCAGTTCGGTGGTGAAGGGCAGCGAGGACGTCTACCCGACGGCCGAGGCGACGGCGGTGGTGGAACCGCGCTGCTCCCTCGACGGGCTCGACGGCACCGCCGTCCGGCTGGCCTGCGACCAGGGCAGCCTGACGGTCGATCCGACGGCGGGCGGGTTCGTACTCGACCTGTCGGCTCTCTACACGGTTCATCTGAGCAAGTGAGGCGGTCGGTCCAGCGGTGAGGGAACGGGGAACGATGAGGAAGCGGCACCAAGCGCCGCTCGCCGTGGCGCTGACGGCGACGGCGGCGGTCGTGCTGGCGGGCTGCGGCGGCGGATCGGGCGGCAACGACGACAAGCCCCCCGCGAAGTCGGACACGTCGGCCGCGAAAAGCGGCGGCAAGGCGACCGCGTCCGCGGGCGACACGCCCTCGGCCACGCCGACCACGGTGCTCGCCCAGGTCAAGGGGGAGGCGGGGATGACGATCACGATCAACTCGGCGAGTCGCGACTCCGGCGGCTTCGTCACCGTCCAGGGCACGGTCACCAACAACGGGGACGAAGCGTTCGACGCCGTCGACTGGCGCGGCCCGGAGACCGAACTGGTGCCCTCCGGTCCCTCCGTGGCGGGCGCCGTCCTCGTCGACCCAGCGGGGAAGAAGCGGTACTACGTCCTCCGGGACACCGGCGGGATGTGCCTGTGCACCATGGGCCTCGTCGACATCGAGCCCGAGGAGACCCGGCCCTTCTTCGCGCAGTTCCCGGCACCGCCGGAGACGACCACGCAGGTGGACTTCGAACTCCCCACCATGCCCCCCGCCAAAATCACCATCTCCGAGGGGTGATCCGTATGAAGCCCGCGGCGGCAGCCGCAAGCATCACGCTCAGCGTCGTCCTGCTGGCCGGCGGCACCGCCGTGGCCGTCGCGCCCGCGGCGGGCGCGGCCACCGCCGACACCGGGACGCCCACCGCGCCGCCCGCGGCCGGGGACGCGAGCCCGGGGGCGCCGGAGCACATCGACGCGGGCTCGCCGAACCTCCGGCTGCCCGAGGGGTCGAAGCTCGCGCCGGCGAAGGTGCTGGACATCGTGTCGGTGTCGGACGAGTCCTCGGTGGCCGCGGACCAGCCGGAGCAGCGCGAGGAGACGTCGAACGCGACGGTCACCTACGCGCTCCAGTCGGAGGTCGCCTTCGCGAAGAACAGCGCGAAGCTCTCCGCCGCGGCGACGTCCCGTATCCAGGCGATCGCGACGGACATCAACGCCCGGCACGTCACGTCACCCATCCGTGTCTTCGGATTCACGGACGACCTGGGGAGCAGCGAGCACGGTGTGACGCTCTCGCGACAGCGCGCACAGGCGGTCTACCAGGTGCTGGCCGCGGCACTCGCCGGCGCCGGTGACTCGTCCCACACATTTCAGGTCCGCGGCTACGGCGAGGACTATCCCATAGCGGACAATTCCACCGAATCCGGCCGCCAGCAGAACCGCCGCGTGGAAATCACCTTCACTCCTCCTGCCGCGTAACGTGCGGGATGCGGGCCGAGACGCGGTACGGTGTAACTCCCCCCCTCGGGCCGGTTCGCTCTCCCCCCCTGCGAACCGGCCCGTTTTCTTTGCCCGCTTCTTCGTCCGCGCGCCTCCCCGTCCCTCCGCCCTCCGCCCTCCGCCCTCCGCCCCCCGCTCAGCCGAAGGACGCGGCCCGCAGCGGGCGGTAGCCGAGGCCGAGGGAGCGGTAGAGGCGCAGGGCGGCGGTGTTGTCGTCGTCGACGACGAGCGCGGCCGTGCCGTACGCGGCGAGCGCTTCGGCGAGCACGAACGCGCACACCCGGCGGCCCAGCCCGCGCCCGCGCGCGGCCGGGGCGGTGGCGACGCCCGCGAGCAGGCCCACGGTGGGGGCGCACCAGGCGAGCGCCGCGACCGCGAGGGGCTCGCCGGAGTCCTCCGCCGGGACGCCGGCCCAGCGGTCGGCGGCGCCGGGGCGGCCGGGGTAGGCGTAGGAGTCGGGGAAGGCCTGGTCGAGCAGCGCGGTGACGCCGGGTGCGGCGGCGGGCGGCAGCCAGCGCGCGGAGCCGTCCGGCGGGACGGCGGGGGAGCCCGTGCGGTGCATCCAGCCGAAGCCGGCAGTGGGGCGCAGGGCGGGTTCGGCGTGCACGAGGGCGTCGACGAGACCCCGGTCGCCGAACAGGCGGTAGCCGCGGCCGACCTCTCCGGCGACGTCCCGCGCGAGGGGTATCGCCTCCGCGGGCGGTCCGGTCACCACGAGCCGGTCGCGCATCGACAGTCCGGGCGCGGCGACCGCGACGGCCGCTCCCCGCCGGAAAACCCGCGCGGTCTCGCGGTCACGCGCCGCCCAGCGGCACAGCTCGTCGTCGGAGGGAAGCGGGTCGTATGAGGCGATCTCGTCTGTGACGGCCGTTCCGGTGGCCGATCCGATGTGCATTCTGCATGCCTATCAGCCGGGCGGGGGAGCGTGCACGGTGGTTTGCCGCAATGTGAGACGGCGGTAACCGTCAGCGCCGCTGATCGTCAGCTCATCTTGCGCCTCTCGGCACCGGCACCGGCCCCGTCCCCCGCGCCGCCCTCTGTCCCCGTCCCGTTTTCCGCCACCACCTCGACCCGCACCCCGCGCCGCACCCCCCACCGCGCGAAAGCCCCGGCCTCCGCCTCCAGGACGTGCCGGGCCAGCAGGCGGGGGCGCCCGACCCGGCCGGGGGACATCGTGCGGACGGCGAGCACCCGCAGCCGGCGGTCGAGGTAGGCCACGTCGATCGCGAAGCGCATCCGCACCGTGTGCACGCTCGACGCCGGGGTGAGCAGCAGCGCGCCCTCGACGCCGTCCGCGCCGAGCAGGCCGCGGGTGCGGGCGCGGTAGGAGGCGGCGACGCGCAGCGGCACGTCGGCCTGCGGGGTGCGCAGGGTGGCGGCGCCGTCGCGCCAACGCCGGTGCATGGGCCCTCCCTCGGACTGCCGCCCGACCCCCGTCCCCCGGGGAGGGCCGGGCGTGTACGGTCGGCGTTCGTGCATGTCTATCCGATCGTGGCCGCGGCCGTATGGGGAATGGCGAGCGGGCTGCTGCTGCCGCGGGCCGCGCACCGGCTCGCGGTGCCGTCCGGGGAGCCGTGGGCCGCGGGCTGCCGCGCCGGGCACCCGCTGCCCGCCGGGCCGCGCGGCTGGGTGGGGCCCGCCCACTGCGCCGGGTGCGACGGCCCCGGGCGGATGTCCGCCGGGGGCCTGGCCCCGGCTGTGCTGTGCGGAGCGCTGTGCGCCGGGATCGCGGCGGTGGCCGGGGCGCACCCGGAGCTGGCGGTGTGGCTGCTGCTGGTGCCCGTGGGGCTGGCCCTCGCGCTGGTGGACCTGCGCGTCTTCCGGCTCCCCGACGTCCTGACGCTGCCCGCGCTGGGCGGTACGGCGGTGCTGCTGGGCGGCGCGGCGCTGCTGCCCTCGCACGAGGGGTCGTGGACGCGGGCGCTGCTGGGCGGCGCCGCGCTCGGCGTCCTCTATATGGTGCTCTTCCTCATCAACCCGGCGGGCATGGGCTTCGGCGACGTCAAGCTCGCCCCCACGCTGGGCCTGGCCCTCGGCTGGTACGGCTGGTCCGCCGTCGTCACCGGCACGCTCGCGGCCTTCCTGCTGGGCGCGGTCGTGGGCCTCGCCCTCCTGGCCACCGGCCGCGCCAACCGCAAGACCCCGATCCCCTTCGGCCCTTTCATGCTGATGGGCTCCGCGGTGGCCCTGCTCCTGACCTGACGCGCCGCGGCACCGCGCAGCCCGGCGGGGCCACCCCGTGGGGCACCCCGCCGGGCCGGGACGTCAGCCCCAGAGGTTGACGCCCTCGGGCTCGACGGCGTGGCGGTCGATCTCCGCCAGCTCTTCCGGGGTGAGGGGCGACGAGCCGACGGCGGCGACGTTCGCCTCCAGCTGGGCCACCGACGACGCGCCGATCAGCGCGGACGTGACCCGCGGGTCGCGCAGGACCCACGACAGCGCGAGCTGCGCGAGCGACTGGCCGCGGCCGGCCGCGACCTCGTTGAGGGCCCGCAGCCGCGCGATCGTCTCGTCGTTGACGAGCGAGGGGTCGAGCGACTTGCCCTGCGCCGCGCGCGAGCCCTGCGGGATGCCGCCGAGGTAGCGGTCGGTGAGCAGGCCCTGGGCGAGCGGCACGAAGCCGATGCAGCCCATGCCCTCCTCCTCCAGGACGTCGAGCAGCCCCTCCGTCTCGATCCACCGGTTGATCATCGAGTACGACGGCTGGTGGATGAGCGCGGGCACCCCCATGCCGCGCAGGATCCGCGCGGCCTCCCTGGTCTGCTCGGGGCCGTACGACGAGATGCCGACGTACAGCGCCTTGCCCTGCTGGACGGCGGACGCGAGCGCGCCCATCGTCTCCTCCAGCGGGGTCTCCGGGTCGAAGCGGTGGGAGTAGAAGATGTCGACGTAGTCCAGGCCCATGCGGCCCAGCGACTGGTCGAGCGAGGAGAGCAGGTACTTGCGCGAGCCCCATTCGCCGTACGGGCCGGGCCACATGTCGTAGCCGGCCTTGGTGGAGATGACCAGCTCGTCGCGGTAGGGGCGGAAGTCCTGGGCGAAGAGGGTGCCGAAGTTGGCCTCGGCGCCGCCGTAGGGCGGTCCGTAGTTGTTGGCGAGGTCGAAGTGCGTGACGCCGAGGTCGAAGGCGCGGCGCAGGATCGCGCGCTGCGAGTCGAGGGTGCGGTCGTCGCCGAAGTTGTGCCACAGGCCGAGCGAGATCGCGGGCAGCTTGAGCCCGCTGCGGCCGGTCCTGCGGTACTCCATGCCGGCGTAGCGCTCGTCGGCGGCGCGGTAGAGGTTTCTGATGTTCACGGGTTCTCCCTATCACGGCCGGTTTAACCGCTTACTGTGCGGTGCCATCTGGTCGTACGTGCCGTCCGGGGGCCGCGGCCGCGCCGCCACCCGGTTCGTCCGGACGGCCTTTCGGGCAGTACCCTGGCGCCCGGCGACGATGCGCAGGAGGGGCTGGTACGCGATGAAGCTGCGCGACCTGGTGTACGGGCTGTACTCCCGCAGGGTGGAGCGCCGGCTCGACGTGGCGCAGGCCCCCAAGCACATCGGTGTGATCCTCGACGGCAACCGGCGCTGGGCGAAGGCGGCCGGCGGCACCGCGGAGCAGGGTCACCAGGCGGGCGCGGACAAGATCGCCGAGATGCTGGGCTGGTGCGAGGAGACCGGTGTCGAGGTGGTCACGCTGTGGCTGCTGTCCACCGACAACTTCGACCGCCCGCAGGAGGAGCTCGTCCCGCTGCTGGGCATCATCGAGGACTGCGTCGCGGGCCTGGCGGCGACCGGCCGCTGGCGGGTGCACCACGTGGGCACGATGGACCTGCTGCCGGACCGTACGGCCGCGGTGCTGAAGGAGGCCGAGCAGGACACCCACGGCATCGACGGCCTGCTGGTGAACGTCGCCGTCGGCTACGGCGGCCGGCAGGAGATCGCCGACGCGGTGCGTTCGCTGCTGTACGAGCACGCGAGCCGCGGCACCACGATCGAGGACCTCGCCGAGATCCTGGACGTCGAGCACATCTCGGAGCACCTCTACACCCGCGGCCAGCCGGACCCCGACCTGGTGATCCGCACCTCGGGCGAGCAGCGGCTGTCCGGTTTCATGCTCTGGCAGAGCGCGCACTCCGAGTACTACTTCTGCGAGGTCTTCTGGCCCGCCTTCCGCAAGGTGGACTTCCTGCGGGCGCTGCGCGACTACGCCGCCCGGCACCGCCGCTACGGCGCGTAACCGGCGGGCATCCCTCCGCTGACCAGGACAAAAACGGCTGTTGTGGTCGGGACGTGCGGAGTTACCGTGACATCTGTCGCGACCGGCCCGGCGCCGCGGCGCCGGTGAGCGGACCGTGACCGGATCATGACCGTCGGATGACTGTCATATGCATCCGCATGGGTACCGGATTTCCAGGGCATACCACTGGCAGACCGGCATCCGGCCAGCGGCTGCCGGATTGCAGCCTCACCTCTCCCCGAGGGGGTTCGTCCACACGTGGTGACCAGCAAGAATCGCCGTGTTCACGACCGGCGCACGTACGTACTCGACACCAGCGTGCTGCTCGCAGACCCCAATGCCTTCACCCGATTCGACGAGCACGAGGTCGTGCTCCCGGTCGTCGTGGTGACGGAGTTGGAGGCCAAGCGCCACCACCCCGAGCTGGGGTACTTCGCCCGCCAGGCCCTGCGGTTGCTCGACGAGCTCCGGATCCGCCACGGACGGCTGGACGCGCCGATCCCGATCGGCGACTTCGGTGGCACGCTCCGCGTCGAGCTGAACCACTCCGATCCCGGGGTCCTCCCCGCGGGTTTCCGGCTCGGTGACAACGACTCGCGGATCCTCGCCGTCGCCCGCAACCTCCAGGCCGAGGGGTACGACGTCACCGTCGTCTCCAAGGACCTGCCGCTGCGGGTCAAGGCGTCCTCCGTCGGCCTGCTGGCCGAGGAGTACCGCGCGGAGCTGGCGATCACCTCCGGCTGGACGGGCATGGCCGAGCTGCTGGTGGGCGCCGAGGACGTGGACGCGCTGTTCGCGCAGGAGTCGATCGTGCTCCCGGAGGCGACCGAACTGCCCGTGCACACCGGCCTGGTGCTCCAGTCCGAGCGCGGCAAGGCGCTGGGCCGGGTCACCGCCGACGGGCGCGTGAAGCTCGTGCGCGGCGACCGGGAGGCGTTCGGCATCCACGGCCGCAGCGCCGAGCAGCGCGTCGCCCTGGATCTGCTGCTGGACCCGGAGATCGGCATCGTCTCGATGGGCGGCCGGGCCGGCACGGGCAAGTCCGCGCTCGCGCTGTGCGCGGGCCTGGAGGCCGTGCTGGAGCGCCGCCAGCACCGCAAGGTGATGGTCTTCCGGCCGCTGTACGCGGTGGGCGGCCAGGAGCTGGGCTACCTGCCGGGCACCGAGGCCGAGAAGATGAGCCCGTGGGCGCAGGCGGTCTTCGACACGCTGTCCGCGGTCACCTCCAAGGAGGTCATCGAGGAGGTCGTGGCCCGCGGCATGCTGGAGGTGCTGCCGCTCACCCACATCCGCGGCCGTTCGCTGCACGACGCGTTCGTGATCGTCGACGAGGCGCAGTCGCTGGAGCGAAACGTGCTGCTGACGGTGCTCTCCCGCGTCGGCTCCGGCTCGCGGGTCGTCCTGACCCACGACGTGGCGCAGCGCGACAACCTGCGGGTGGGGCGGTACGACGGCGTGGTGGCCGTGGTCGAGAAGCTGAAGGGACACCCGCTGTTCGCCCACGTGACGCTCACGCGTTCCGAACGGTCCCCCATCGCCGCCCTCGTGACGGAGATGCTGGAGGACGGCGTCGGCTGAGCCGTCGCGGCGGGCCGGCCGCTGACGCGGTCTTCCTGCGGCCTCCGTACGGCCGTTGGTCCCGTTTGGCCCGCATCTGAGCGGAAGTGAAGCTGCTGCGCCCCGCGAAAGGGGCGCAGCAGCCTAGCGTTTCACCGCTTCCGCGTCCGGAAATCGGCGCGCATTAGCCGATGTGAGCTTTGCCACTCAACCGGAAATTGCCGCGCGGCGTCTGCGTACGGCAGGGTGTGAGGCTGTCAGGCCCCGCTCATGGCACGCCCCTACCCCTCGGGGAACGGGTTCGCACCACCGGACAAGTCAACATCGACCGCCATGAGCCGCCCGAGCACCACGCGAATCCGCTACGGACTTCGCACCGGGCCAGACCCCCGTGACCGACCGGCCCGTACGGCGGACCGGACCAGGGGGCAGCGCCAGGGGCACGATTTCGTCCGTGCGGTCACCAAGCGGGCGATGCCGGAAGGAAACCGTGTGAGCCGGATCTCGGTCCGGGGATTCGCGGTGGCGTCAGCCACTGCGGTCACCACTGTGGGCGCCGTCGTGGGCGTCGCGTCGGGCGCCGATCAGGGCGGGTCCAACGAACCCGTCGAGGCTGCCGGGACGACGACCCTCCTCGCAGACATCCCGGCTGGACAGCAGGTCCAGCAGGCGTCGTTGACTGAGCAGGTACAGGCCCAGTCGGACGCTGCCGACGCGCATGCGCGGCAGGGCGCGGAGCAGGCAGCCCGCGTGCAGGCGGCCAAGGACGCGGCGGCGAAGAAGAAGATCGCGGACGCGGCTGCGGAGAAGGAGCGGCTCAAGAAGCTCGCCGCAGGCAAGGGCAACCCCGACGCCAGCTTCCCGACCCAGGCGACGTACACCATCGCCGAGGTCAAGGCGATGGCCAAGCAGATCGTCGGGAGCGGCCAGTACGCGTGCTTCTCCAACATCGTGTCGCACGAGAGCGGCTGGCGTTACACCGCCCAGAACCCCTCGTCGAGCGCCTACGGCCTCGTCCAGGCTCTGCCCGGCTCCAAGATGGCCTCCGCGGGCGCCGACTGGCGCACGAACCCGGCCACCCAGATCAAGTGGGGCCTGAACTACATGAACTCGCGCTACGGCAGCCCGTGCGAGGCCTGGTCCTTCTGGCAGGTCAACCACTACTACTAGGCCGCTGATACTGGGCCGCCGCGCCGAGGCGCACGGAATTCCACGGAACCCCCGGGCCGTTACGGTCCCGGGGGTTCCGTGCGTCCGCGGCCGGCCGCCGTCGACGGCGGTCGCCCGCTTTCATCGGTGTTCATCCGTACTTGTCGGCGTGTTCCCCCATCCGGGTGCGGGTCTGCAGCAAAGGCAACCCCAAGGGCAGGTAACGTCGTCCTGCACAGCGGGTCCACAACGACGTGTCGAGGGGGGCGGGGAGCGATGGCCGAGAAGCGCAACTGGAGTACCGCGCTCGCAGCCGGGCTGGCGGGACTCGCGGGCCGGCTGGAAGAGCGGCACGCCAGGGTCACCGCCCGCGAGGCCGAGCACGACGCCGCCCTCTCCGTGCTGGCCCCGGCCGCCGAACAGGCCGCCCCCGCCCCGGCCCCGGAAGCCGCCCCAACTCCCGTGCCAGGCACGGGCTCAGGCTCGGACTCGGACTCGGACTCGGGTGCGGAACGGGGTTCGGGTCGTGGTCCGGACGGACCGTCGGCCGATCCGGGGGCCGAAGCCGCCGCCGCGCCCGCGGCGGAGCCTGCCGCGGCGAGACCCGTGGCCGCCGCGATCCCCGGACAGCGGGCGGCCGCGGCCCCGCCGGGAGACCCGGCGGCGATGGTGCCGTGGAGCATGCGGGTCGCCGCCGAGATCGGGTGGCGGCTGCTGATCCTCGCCGGCACGGTGTGGGTGCTGATGCGGGTCATCGGCGCGGTGCGCCTGGTGGTGCTCGCCTTCGCCGCCGCACTGCTCATCACCGCGCTGTTGCAGCCGTTCGTGGCCCGGCTCAAGCGGATGGGGGTGCCGCGCGGGCTGGCCACGGCCATGGTGTTCATCGGCGGGTTCGTCGTCATGGGCCTGGTCGGCTGGTTCGTCGTCTGGCAGGTGATGGACAACGTCGACAACCTGTCCAGCAGCCTTCAGGACGGTATCGCCGAGGGCAAGAAGTGGCTGCTCAACAGCCCCTTCCATGTCACGGACGACCAGATCAACAACATAGCGAAGAACCTGAGCGACGCCATCGGCTCCAACTCCAAGGCGCTCACCGACGCCGGGCTCGAAGGCGTCACCGTCATAGTCGACCTGCTCACCGGCATGCTGCTGGCGATGTTCAGCACGCTCTTCCTGCTCTACGACGGCCCCAACATCTGGAAGTGGGTGCTGCGGCTCTTCCCGGAGGCCGCGCGCGACGGGCTCGCCGGCGCCGGCCCGCGCGCCTGGCGGACGCTGACGCTGTACGTGCGGGGCACGGTCATCGTCGCGCTGATCGACGCGATCTGCATCGGCATCGGCATCTTCTTCCTCGGCGTGCCGATGGCCGTGCCGCTCGCGGTGGTCATCTTCCTGTCCTCCTTCGTCCCGCTCGTCGGCGCGGTCGCCTCCGGCTTCATCGCCGTGGTCGTCGCGCTGGTGACGGAGGGCCCGTTCATAGCGCTGATGGTGCTCGCGGTCGTGCTCGCCGTCCAGCAGATCGAGGGCCACATCCTGCAGCCCTTCATCCTGGGCCGCGCGGTCCGCGTCCACCCCCTCGCGGTCGTCCTCTCCGTGGCGGCGGGGTCGCTCGTCGCGGGTATCGGGGGTGCTGTCGTGGCGGTCCCCCTCGTCGCCGTGAGCAACACGGTGGTGGGCTACCTCCGCGCGTACGCGCGCGACCGCGCCGCCGTCCCCCCTGCTTCTCCCCTTGCGGCGGCGCCTCCCGCCCCGGCCGAGCCCGAGCCCGCTCCGGACCCCGCGTAGGGGCCGTGCCCCTCGGCCCCTACGCGACAGGGAAGCCCGCTACTCGACGCGGAGGCCGTCGGGCCTCATCAGCCTCCACAGGAGGGGGAGGCTGAGCAGAGTCACCCCCAGGACGACGGCGGAGCCGATCGCGGCCATGGACAACACGTCCGCCCAGTCCATCCGGAAGGGCCGGGCGACCATCGCCAGCAGCGCCGCCCCCAGGCCGACCCCGCCCGCCACGGCGAGGGCGAGGCCGATGACGACCGGCACCGCGGTCTGCCACAGCACCGACCAGGCCAGCGCCGAGCGCTTCGTGCCGAAGGCCACCAGCACGGCCAGCAGCTTCTTCCGCTCCCGCAGCTGCTCCAGCATGGTCACCAGCAGGCTCGCCCCGATGAGCACCAGGGTGAGGGTCGCACCGGCGAACAGGCCACGGCGCAGCTGGGTGTAGGCGGTCTTGGAGGTGGTGCCGTGGATGTCGCTGGCGTAGGCGTCGAGTCCGAAGCGCGCGGTGGTGTTGCGGACGTACTCGACCGCGTCCGGCGTCCGGTCGTCGAGGTTGACGAACATCTCGGCGTACGACGTGGACAGCCACGTGTCGTCGATGACGCCGGGGACGGTGAAGATGCCCCACATCCGGCCGCCGAGCGGGTCGGTGCGGGAAGCGACCGTGCGGGCGCCGGCCGGGATCGTCCACAGCCGGGGGTTGCCGGTGTAGCGGTCGGAGTAGTCGGTGTTGAGGTCGACGCGCGCGCCGGGCGTGACGTAGCCGGCGGAGGTGCGGTTCTCCCCGGCGGGCGGCGCCACGAGGTAGACGCTGTGCGGGCCGCAGTCCTTGCCGATCGCCGCGAAGTTGCGCAGGCTCGCGCAGTCGGCGACGGTCAGCGAGACGGTGTCCGCGCTCAGCGCGTCACCGCTGAGCTTGTACGCGTCGGGCCGGTTGACGCTCGCGCTGGTGTAGCCGGTGGCGTCGCGGACGCCCTTGGTGGCGGCGAGCTGCCGGATGTCCTGTGCGGTGGTGCGGGGGCCCGCGCCCCAGTCGTCCACCTCCACCTGCGCCCGTGCGGTGTCGGCGCCGGTGTCGGACACGAAGTCGCCGTCCACGGCGTGGAAGAGCATCTGCAGCGCGATGGCGCCGGCGACGGCCACCGTCACCCCGCTGACCATGCGCCCGGCCGAGCCGCTGCTCAACTGGAGCCGCCGGGTGGCCAGTTGCCAGGAGACCGGGCCGCCGCGCAGCCGTCCGACCGCGGTCTCGACGAGCCACGGCAGCACCGCGGTCACCCCGACGAGCAGCAGGACCGCACCGGTCGCGACCTGGTACTCGTTGACCGACGCGTCGCCCCTGACCTTGCCGAACAGTGGGGCGAGCATCGCCAGGCCGACCGCCGGGATGGCGATCCGCCACCACACCCGGCGCGGCCTCCCGAGCCCGTCGCGGAAGACGCCGAGCGGTTCGATGGCGGTGCGCCGCAGGCTCAGCAGCGTGATGGCGACCGCGGCGGCCGGCACCGCCAGGACGATCAGCACCGTCAGCAGCGGGTCCGGTGCGAGGTCGGAGGGGAAGGCGGAGATGTCCCGGATGGTGATGTACGTCGCCAACTGCCGGGCGCCCAGGAAGAACCCGACGCCCACCAGCACCCCGAGGAGGGTCCCGAGCAGCGCCTCGCCCGCCGCGATGCGCCGGGTGGCGTGGATGTCGGCGCCGACCAGCCGCAGCGCCGCGAGCCGCCGGTCGCGGCGCTCGCCGCCGAGCCGGGTCGCGGTGGCGACGAAGACCCCGACCGGCAGCAGCAGCACGATCACGACCATGATCAGCAGCAGCGTGAAGACCGGCCCCAGCACCTCGGAGTTGCTGTGGGCGCCGTAGCGGGCCATCCGGTCGGCGTTGCCGGTCCGCCCGCTCGCGTCGTGGGCGAGGAGTTTGTCGCTGCCCGCGTAGTAGTACAGCTCGGCGGGCCCCATGAGCCCGGCCTTGCCGATGGTGCCGGTGATCTCGTACGGGATGCGCTCGCGCAGGATCGGTTCGTGCGCCAGCAGCTTCTTCAGCGCGGGGGAGGCGACCATCTCGCCGGGCCGCGGTATCGCCGTGACGCCCGGCGGGGTCGGGGCGTGCGGGCCGTCCGGCGCGACGAGAACACCGGTGATCTGGTCGCCGCGGAAGGTGGTGCTCTCGTCGGCGAGCAGGAAGGTGCGGTCGCTCGGCTCGAGGTGCTCGCCGACGGAGAGGGTGTCGCGGGCGACGCGGCGCTGGTCGCGGGTGTGCATCATGGCCGGTACGGCCGCCGCGAGCAGCAGCAGCGCCACGCCGAGCCCGACGCCGACCGCGGTCAGCACGGTGCGGGTCCAGCCCTCGCGCCCGCCGCCGGCGGCGAAGCGGGCGCCGAGCAGCAGGTCGTGCGCCCAGCCGCGCAGCCCGGCGCGCGGCCGGTCGGCGTCCGAGGAGCCGGCGGGGCCGTGCGCGGCGGCGGGGCCGTGCGGGGCGGTGGGGCCGTGCGGGGCGCGGGCAGTGGCGTCGAAACCGGCGAAGGGCTCGCGCGGTCGTGGGGAGCCGCTCATGACACGCGGTCCAGGTCGCGCGACTTGCCGTCCCGTACGACGATCTCCCGGTCGGAGTACGCGGCGACCCGCGCCTCGTGCGTGACCAGGACGACGGCGGCGCCGGTGTCGTGCGCGGCCGCGGTCAGCAGCCGCATGACGCGCTCGCCGTTGAGGGAGTCCAGCGCGCCGGTCGGCTCGTCGGCGAAGACCACCCGTGGCCCGCCGACCAGTGCGCGGGCCACGGCGACACGCTGCCCCTGGCCGCCGGAGATCTCACCCGGCCGCTGGCCCGCGACGTCGTCGACCTCCAGCCGCTCCAGCCAGCGCGCCGCCTCGGCCTCGGCGTCCTTGCGGCGCCGCCCGCCGAGCCGCAGCGGTATCGCGACGTTCTCCAGGCATGTCAGTTCGGGCACCAGCTGCCCGAACTGGAAGACGAAGCCGAAGTCCGTACGGCGCAGGGCGCTGCGGGCGCCGTCCGACATGGCCGACAGCGCCTGCCCGCGATAGCGGACCTCGCCGGAGTCGGGCCGGACGATGCCGGCCAGGCAGTGCAGCAGCGTCGACTTGCCCGAGCCGGACGGGCCCATGACGGCGACGACCTCGCCCGCCCGTACCGACATGTCGGCGCCGTCCAGCGCGGGCGTGCGGCCGTAGGCCTTGTGCAGGTCGCGGGCCAGCAGCAGCGGCTCGGCGGCCGGTCGGGCGCCGTCGCCCGTGGTGGGGGAGTACGTCACCGGGTCACCTCCGCGGCGAGTTCGTCGAGCCGCGCGGCGGTCAGTTCCAGCCAGCGCAGGTCGGCTTCCAGATGGAAGAGGGCGTGGTCGCAGATGAGCTGGTCGGCGAGGTCGCCGGTGCCCTTGCGGCGGGTCAGCTCGCGCATCAGGCGCAGGTGTTCGGCGCGCTGGGTGTCCAGCAGGTCGGCGGCCGGGCGGCCGGTGAGCAGCGCCAGGACGACCTTGGTGTAGAGGGTCGTCTGGAGGTACGGCTCGGGCTTCTCGGGCTGCGCGAGCCACGCGGCGACATCGGTGATCCCGGCGTCGGTGATGGCGTACCGCTTGCGCTCGGGCCCGCCGCCGGGCTCGATGCCGTCGACCTCGACGAGCCCGTTGCGCAGCAGCCGGGCCATGGTCGAGTAGACCTGCCCGTACGCGAGGGGGCGGTCGTGTCCGAAGCGTTCGTCGAAGGCGCGCTTGAGGTCGTAACCGTGGCGCGGGCCGGACTCCAGAAGTCCGAGCAGGGCATGGCCGATTGACATGCGGAGCACACTACACCACGCGTATACATCGTGTGTATACGCACGGGGGATAATCACCCCGAAGGGAATACCGGCTGGTCAGGAGGGTGCGGGCGGATCCTCGGGAGAGGTGTCACGGGGCGGACGGCCGCGGCGCGGAATCGGCCGGGCGGACAGTGGCAGCCGCCCGGCCTCGCCCAGCGCGCGCCGCAGCAGGAACTCGATCTGCGCGTTGGTGCTGCGCAGCTCGGCCGCCGCCCAGGCCGCGACGGCGTCGTGGACGGCCGGGTCGAGCCGCAGCAGCACCTGCTTGCGGGCCCGGCGGGCGGCCGCCCCCGTCCCGGCCGCCCCCGTCCCCGCCCCGTTGCCGGCGGCCGCCGGCGTCTCGCTCTCGGCGGCCGCCTCCGCCTCGCCGGGCTCGGTCACCTTCGGTGCTCCGTCACTGGTAGAGGGTCCCCGTGTTGAGCACCGGCTGGGCCGCGCGGTCGCCGCACAGCACCACCAGCAGATTGCTCACCATGCTCGCCTTGCGCTCCTCGTCGAGCTCCACGATGCCCTGCTCGGTGATCCGGGCGAGGGCCGACTCGACCATACCGACCGCGCCGTCCACGATGGTCTGCCGCGCGGCGACGATGGCGCCCGCCTGCTGGCGCTGGAGCATCGCCGAGGCGATCTCGGGCGCGTACGCGAGGTGGGTGAAGCGCGACTCGATGATCTTCACGCCCGCCGACCCGACCCGTACCGCGATCTCCTGCGAGAGCTGCTCGGTGATCTCCTGGGCGTTGCCGCGCAGCGAGAGCGAGTCGCCGTCGTGGGCGTCGTAGGGGTATTTGGTGGCGATGTGCCGGACCGCGGTGTCGGTCTGGATGCCGACGAACCGGACGAAGTTGTCGACCGCGAAGACCGCCTGCGCGGTGTCCTCGACCTGCCACACCACGACGGCCGCGAGCTCGATCGGGTTGCCGTAGGCGTCGTTGACCTTCAGTACGGCCGTCTCGTGGTTGCGCAGCCGGGTGGAGATCTTCCGGCGGCGGGTGAAGGGGTTCACCCAGCGCAGCCCGTCCTGCCGGATGGTGCCCTGGTAGCGCCCGAAGAGCTGGGTCACCCGCGCCTCGCCCGGGGCGACCTGGGTGAGGCCGAAGAGCGTGACGAGCGCGCACAGCACGATCAGCACGCCGAGCAGGATCTCCGCGGTGGCCCCCGCGCCCGGCTCCTTGTGCGCGCTGGTGCCGCCGAGCGCGATGAGCGTGACGCCGCCCGCGACGACGACGAGTGCGAGAAGCATGAACGGCAGCCCCGACATGCCGAGCGCCCGCCGCTCGGTGAAGCGCGGCGCGGGCAGCAGCGGCGGGCCGTCGGGTGCGGGTGCGGTGGCTGTGTCGGCGGCGGTGGCCGAGGGCTTGTGCTCTGACATCGGATTCCCCCTGTGGTCCCGAGGTGGTGCCCGGTCGTGTCCACGACCGTTGGTCTAGCAAAGTGATATCACAATTCCCCGGCCGGGCCCACCCCGGGCGCGGTGCAGCCCCGAGGCACGGGGCGTCAGCACGTGTCCTCGGGGCTGCGGTCCTGCGGGGAGGGGGTGTCAGGCGGCCTTGAACGCCGCCGCGATCCGGTCGCCGGTCTGCCGGTCGATGCTGCGCCAGTACGCGAACGCGCGCTCCAGCACCGGCGCGCTCACCCCGTCGCCCAGGTGCCCGACGACGTTGCCGACCAGTCGGTCCCGCGCCGCGTCGTCCATGACCTCGCGCACCAGCGTGCCGGGCTGCCCGAAGTCGTCGTCCTCGCGGTGCAGCGTGTACGCCTCGCGCACCATGTCGCCCGCCGCCTGCCAGCCGGCGATGTCGCCGTACGCCGTGGGGGAGGCGGCAGGGCCGCCGTAAGAGTTCGGCGCGTACGGGGCGCCCACGCGATTCGGCTCGAAGCGCATCGGGCCGTCCTTGGCGTAGGAGTGCACGGGCACGTGCGGGCGGTTGGGCGGGAGCTGCGCGTAGTTGGGGCCGATCCGGTAGCGGTGCGTGTCGGGGTAGGAGAAGAGCCGTCCGAGCAGCATCTTGTCCGGCGACGGGCCGACGCCCGGCACCATGTTCGAGGGCTCGAACGCGGCCTGCTCGATGTGGACGAAGTAGTCCTCCGGGTTCTCGTCCAGCGTCATCCGGCCGACCTCGACGAGCGGGTAGTCGCCCTGCGGCCACACCTTCGTCAGGTCGAACGGGTTGAAGCGGTAGTCCGCCGCGTCCTCGAACGGCATGACCTGCACCTTGAGCGTCCACGACGGGTGGTCGCCGCGCGCGATGGCCTCCCACAGGTCCTGCCGGTGCGCGTCCGCGTTCTCCCCGGCGAGCGCGTCGGCGTCCGCCTGCGTGAGGAAGTCGATGCCCTGGTCGGTCTTGAAGTGGTATTTGACCCAGAACTTCTCGCCGGCGCCGTTGATCCACATGTACGTGTGCGAGCCGTAGCCGTTCATGTTCCGGTACGTCTTCGGGATGCCGCGGTCGCCCATCAGCCACGTGACCTGGTGCGCGGACTCCGGCGACAGCGTCCAGAAGTCCCACTGCATGTCGTTGTCGCGCAGCCCGTTGTCGGGGCGGCGCTTCTGGCTGCGGATGAAGTCCTGGAACTTGATCGTGTCGCGGACGAAGAAGACCGGGGTGTTGTTGCCCACCAGGTCGTAGTTGCCGTGCTCGGTGTAGAACTTCAGCGCGAAGCCGCGCGGGTCGCGCCAGCTGTCCGGGCTGCCCTGCTCACCGGCGACCGTCGAGAACCGGGCCAGCATGCGCGTCTCGCGCCCCGGCTGGAAGAGGTCCGCCTTGGTGTACTGGCTGACGTCGTTGGTGACCCGGAAGCGGCCGTACGCACCGCTGCCCTTCGCGTGCACGACCCGCTCGGGCACCCGCTCGCGGTTGAACTGGGCCATCTTCTCGATGTTGTAGTGGTCCTGGAGCAGGATCGGCCCGTCGGGACCGAGCGTGAGGGAGTGCTCGTCGCTCTCGACGGGAATGCCGGCGTTGTTCGTGGTGGGGGGTACGTTCGTCATACTTCCTCGCCGCGGATGAGGGTGGAGTTGCCCTCACCGTCGCACCCTCCCACGGCCCCGGCACTCCGAGCGCACCCGTCCGCGCGGCCACCCGTTTGTCGGACATGGCCTACAACGGCAGCTCGAACCACACCACCTTGCCCGCACCCAGGCGGGTCGCGCCCCACCGCTGGGCCATGCGGTTGACGAGGTAGAGGCCGCGGCCGCCCTCCTCCTCCGGGGCGGCGTGGCGCATCCGGGGGAGGAGCGGGGCGTCGTCGCCGACCTCGCAGCGCAGCACGTCGGTGCGCAGCAGCCGCAGGGTGATGGGCCGTTCGGCGTACCGCACCGCGTTGGTGACGATCTCGCTCACCAGCAGCTCGGCCGCCTCCAGCTGGTCCTCCAGGTCCCAGCGGCGCAGCGCCTGGCGGACCAGGCGGCGGGCCCGGCCGGGGGTCTGCGGCTGCGGCTCCAGGAACCAGTACGCGACGTCGCTCGGCGCGATCCCGTCGAAACGGGCGGCGAGCAGCGCGATGTCGTCGTCCCGGTCGCCGGGCCCGAGGATCTCCAGCACCTCGTCGCACAGCGGCTCCAGCGGCGGCGGCGAGACGACGGACGCGGCGTCGTGCAGCCGCTCGCGCAGCAGCTCGATCCCGCCCCACACGTCCCGGGAGCGGGACTCGACCAGGCCGTCGGTGTAGAGCAGCAGCGTGGCGCCCGCGGGTGCGGGCAGCTCGACGGCCTCGAAGGGCACCCCGCCGACGCCGATGGGCGCACCCGGCGGGACGCGCAGCACTTCCGCGAGCCCGTCGGCGTGCAGCAGCACGGGCGGCGGGTGGCCCGCGTTGGCGACGACCAGGCGGTGCGCGATCGGGTCGTAGACGGCGTAGACGCAGGTGGCCATGCGGTCCTGGCCGAGCCGCTGGGCCTGCTCGTCGAGGTGGTAGAGCACCTCCTGCGGCGCGAGGTCCAGGCCCGCCAGCGTCTGCACGGTGGTGCGCAGCTGGCCCATGATCGCCGCCGAGGTCATGGAGTGGCCCATGACGTCGCCGACGACGAGCGCGACCCGGCTGCCGGGCAGCGGGATCGCGTCGTACCAGTCGCCGCCGACCCGGGCGGACTCCGCCGCGGGCAGGTAGCGGCTGGCCAGCTGCACCCCGGTCGGCTGCGGCAGCGAGTCCGGCAGCATCTCGCGCTGCAGCGCGTCGGCGATGTACGCCTCGCGCCCGTAGAGCACGGCCTTGTCGACGCCGAGGGCGGTGTGCGTGGCGAGCTGCGCGGCCACCAGCAGGTCGTCGGTCTCGAACGGGCTGCGCTCGGCGCGCCGCAGCAGCACCGCCGCGCCGATCACCCGGCGGCGGCCGCGCAGCGGCGCGAGCAGTGCGCGGCGGCCGGTGGGCAGCGCGGACGGGTCGTCCTGCGGGATGCCGAGCAGCTCGGCGAGCGCGTCGGCGGCGCGCAGCGAGTCGGCGAAGACCGGCCGCACCCCGCGCAGCACCTCGGCGAGCGGCCCGTCGAGCAGCACGCCGATGGAGTCCCCGGTGCCGCCGTAGGAGGACTCCGCCGCCGGCACCAGCGACGGCAGCAGCGGAGAGGCCCCGACCGGCCGGTCGTCGTCCGGTTCGGCCGGGCCTTCGAGGCCGCCGTCCGAGCGGCGCAGCCGCAGCCGCAGCGGCCCGGAGGGACGCTCGTCGCCGACCGGCAGCGGCTCGCGCAGGTAGACCAGGATCGCGTCGGCGAAGGCCGGCACCGCCGAGCGGCACAGGCCCAGCAGGATCTCGTCGAGGTCGACACCGCGGGCGATACGCCGGGTGGCGGCGCCGACATAGCGCAGCCGGTCGGCCTCGGGCCCGGTCTGCGCGGGCATCGGGATGCGCATCGCGCCCGACTCCTCGTCCGCGGGGTGGCCGGCTGCTTCGACGGGGGTGCCGCGCGGCGGGGTGCTCACGAAGGAGTTCAGCGACTCCTCGCCGGCTCGCGGCGCGGCGGGCGGTTCACCACCGGGGCCGCCCGGTTCCTGGCCCTTGCCGGGCAGCCCGGGGCCCCGGTGCCGGGCCGCTTCCGGCGACGCCGGGCGCGGGCGGGCGGGGGCCTCGGCCACCGGGTCGCCGCAGGAGCCGGTACGGGGTTCGGTGCGCGGCTCCGCCGCCTCGTCAGTCTGCTTCTCGGGCAGGCTGTAGCCGCCGCGCGGGTCCGGCGCAGGCGCGGCGGGGGGCCGGGGCGGGCGGGGCGGGTCCGTGGTCACGCGAGTGTTTCCATCCGTCTGGGCGCCACGCGAGGGCCGCGGCGGGCTGGGGGGTGATCGGTACGGCGTTCCTGCCTGCGTGTGTGGGACGTCCGGGGCGCGGGCGTGGTTTCAGGCCCGCCGGCAGCAGAGGTAGATCTGCCGCTCGGGCGGTACGTCCGTGCTGGCCGGCGCGTACGCGTACGCATCCTCCTTGATCACCTCGAAGCCCGCATCCGTGACGACCTTCCGCAGGTCGTCCTGCAGGTAGCCGGACACCCGGACGGTGTGGCCGAGGAAGGGGATGGGCACGTCGTCCACGTCCGCCTCGACCATGGACAGCGCCAGCAGGCCCTCGGGCGCGAGCAGCTCGTGGACCGCGCGCAGCGTCTCCGGGATCTCCGAGCGGCGCAGCATCAGCAGCGAGAAGAAGGCGGCGACGCCGTCGAAGCCGCCGGGCTCCAGCGGCGGGCCGGGCGGCAGGTGGGCGATGTCGGCCTGGAGGTACTCGCCCTCCGGCACGTTCTCCCGGGCCAGCGCGAGCATCCCCGTGGACAGGTCCACCCCGGTGACGCGGTGGCCCGCGTCGACGAGCTGGCGCGCGGTCGGCACGCCCGTGCCGCAGCCCAGGTCCAGCACCCGGGAACCGGGCGGCAGCGTGCCGGCCAGCCATGCGCCGGCCGTCAGCTGGCTCTGCTTGGTCGGGAAGGCCTGGTCGTAGCGGTCGCCGATCGCGTCGAAGGCCCCGGCCTGCTCGGCGCGGCCCCACGGCCGGTCGTCGGGCGGTACGCCGTCCAGCCCCCCGCCGTCACCGTCGCCGAAGCCGTCGAGCGCGTCGAGCCCGTCAGGCCCGCCGCTGCCGCCTCCGGTGCCCTGCGCGCCCTCGGAACCGGCCGCTTCCGGGCCGGCAGGGTCCGCCGGGGTGCTGTGCGTGCTGCGCGTGTGCCCATTCGGCACGGCGCGCTCCTCGCCGCCGCTTCCCACTGCTCAGGGCCTCCCTGACTGCTCTTCCGATGGTGCCGGGCCGCCCGGGGCGGGCCCCGGAACGTATACGGAGCCCGGCGTCCACCGGGCGTACTGGTGACGCGGCGTCAAACTCTAGGCTGAGATCGGCGTTTCTGCGATGCTCCGGAGAACGATCCTACGGTTGCCGCTCGGGGGCGCAACAAGGGGTTCACACCGATCGTCTCGCCCGCCGGACGGGAAGCCCCCGACCGGCGGGAACGCCGGGCCCGCCGGTTCCGCCCGCCGCACCCGGGCCGCCGGGCGCGTCCGGCGTACCGGACGGAGCGGGCGTACCGGACGCGCCCTCGGCCCCGCCGTCCCGCGCGGGGCCGCCCCTCCCGCCGTCCCGCGCGGCGCCCTCGTCCGGCTCGTGGGCCCAGTTGGCGGGCAGCGCCGGGACGGGCCAGGACGGGTCGGGCCGCCAGTCGGGCCAGGGGTCGCGGAAGGGCGGGCCCCACGCCCGGATCGCCTCGACCGCGCGCCGCCCGTCCCGCCGGACCTGCGCCGCCAGCGCGGGCGGCATGAGCCCGTCCGTCTGCGCCTGCGCGAACTCGTCCTCGTCCAGCCAGCGCCAGGCGCGGTCCTGGCGCACCGCGATGTCGAGGAAGTGGTCGACCGAGTCCACCCCGCCCGACCAGCGGCGCAGCGGCTGTTCGAGGTTCACGTACCAGTTGCGGAAGCGCCAGCTCTCGTCCCAGAACAGCCACACCGACCACGGCTCACCCGGACGGGCGAGTTTCAGCACACCGCTGCCCCACCACTTCTCCACCCGGGTGGTGCGCGGCTTGACGTAGCGGGTCGCGAGCGGCTCGCGGTGCACGGGCGTGCCGTCGGTGAGCACCGGGCGCACCACCGGGGTGCCGGGCGCCATCCACACCGCGAGCACGTCCGGGTCGTCGCGCACCACCGTGACCGGGCGCGCGATGTGGAAGCCGTCGTCCGCGCCGTTGCCCCGGTAGCGCCAGAGCACCTGGTCGCCGGGCGCCCAGCGGCCGCCGTTCGGGTCTCCTGCCGGGGCCGCCGCCCCGCTCTCGGTTCGGGCTGTCATGAACAGATCTTACGGATCACGCGTTACGGGCGTGTCATACGCAACACGTCCAGCGCGGTGTCGAGCTGCTCCTCCGTCAGCAGCCCGCGCTCGACGTAGCCGCCGTCCAGCACCGCCTGGCGGACGGTGATGCGCTCGGCGAGCGCCCGCTTGGCCACCTTCGCCGCCTCCTCGTAGCCGATGTACCTGTTCAGCGGGGTGACGACGGAGGGCGACGACTCGGCGTACTCGCGGGCCCGCGCGGTGTTCGCGGTGATGCCGTCGATCGTGCGGTCGGCCAGCAGCCGGCTGACGTTCGCCAGCAGCCGCACCGACTCCAGCACGTTGCGGGCGATGACCGGCAGCATCACGTTCAGCTCGAAGTTGCCCGCCGCGCCCGCGACCGTGACCGTCGTGTCGTTGCCGATCACCTGCGCCGCCACCATCAGCACCGCCTCCGGCACCACCGGGTTGACCTTGCCCGGCATGATCGACGAGCCCGGCTGCAGGTCGGGCAGCGTGATCTCGGCCAGGCCCGTGCGCGGTCCGGACGCCATCCAGCGCAGATCGTTCGCGATCTTCGTCAGGCCCACCGCGATCGTCCGCAGCTGGCCCGAGGTCTCCACGACGCCGTCCCGCGCGCCCTGCGCCTCGAAGTGGTCGCGCGCCTCGGTCAGCGGCAGCCCGGTGGCCTCCGCGACCTCGGCGATCACCGCGGCCGCGAAGCCGGGCGGGGTGTTGATGCCGGTGCCGACCGCGGTGCCGCCGAGCGGCAGTTCCGCCAGCCGCGGCAGCGACGCCGCCAGCCGCTCGATCCCGTACCGCACCTGGGCGGCGTAACCGCCGAACTCCTGGCCCAGCGTCACGGGTGTGGCGTCCATCAGATGGGTGCGGCCGGACTTCACCACGTCCGCGAACTCCGCGGCCTTGCGCTCCAGCGACTCGGCCAGACGGGTGAGCGCGGGGACGAGGTCGCCGGTCACGGCGGCGGTCGCGGCGATGTGCAGCGAGGACGGGAAGACGTCGTTGGACGACTGGCTGGCGTTGACGTGGTCGTTGGGGTGCACCGGGCGGCCCAGCCGCTCGGTCGCGAGCGTCGCGATGACCTCGTTGGCGTTCATGTTCGACGAGGTGCCCGAGCCGGTCTGGAAGACGTCCACCGGGAAGTGCGCGTCCCAGCGGCCTTCGGCGACCTCGCCGGCCGCCGCCGCGATGGCCTCGGCCATGTCCTCGTCCAGCACCCCGAGCGCCGCGTTGGCCTGCGCCGCGGCGGCCTTGATGCGGGCCAGCGCCGCGATGTGCGCGCGCTCCAGGGGACGGCCGGAGACCGGGAAGTTCTCCACCGCCCGCTGCGTCTGGGCCCGCCACTTCGCGGCCGCGGGCACCCGCACCTCGCCCATCGAGTCGTGCTCGACGCGGTAGCCCTCCGCGCCCTGCGCGCCCTGCGAGCCGTCCGTCCCGTGTACGTCCATGGTTACTACAGTGCCCCGCTCCGGGCCTTTGTTCCCGCTGTGCCCGCAGTGCGCACCGGGCGGCCGATGCGTACGGCGCCGGGGCGCGCCGGGGGACGTACGCCGGTGGCGCGGGGCGCCGGGCGCGCCGGGGGCGTCACCCGGCGCCGGGGCTCAGTCGATCGCGCCGCCCGCGCCGTCGGAGCGCCAGCGGACGCCGGGCGCGGCCTCCTCGGGCTCCTCCAGCCAGCCCTCCTGCCGCGGCCGGGGGATCTCGGCGCCGCGCCGCAGGATCCGCACGTCCCGCAGGTGGCGGCCCAGCAGTGCGCCGCCGAAGACCACGAAGCCCACGCCGACCAGCCACGTCACGACCGTCAGGACGGTGCCGACCGGGCCGTACGCGTCGCCGTTGCTGACCATCAGCTGTGCGAAGAAGAGGTGCGAGAAGATCCGCAGGCCGGCCAGCCCCAGCATCGTGAAGACCGCCCCGGGCAGCGCGGTGCGCACCCGCACCGCGCCGTAGAGCAGGAAGCTCTGGCCCCAGGCGAAGAAGACGACCCCGAGGACGAAGGTCGCGGCGATCCGGGCGCCGCGCTCGGCGAGGTTGCTGCCCATCGCCGCGGCGCTCTGCGACTCGCCGAAGAGGTAGGCGGTCAGCACGACCAGCCACACCGTGCGCCGGTAGTCGCGGTGCCAGGGCCCGGACGGCTGGTCCCAGATCTTCCGGTAACCGGTCTCCACGCTGGCCACGAAGGACAGCCCGAAGTACGCGAGCGAGGCCAGGCTCCACGCGCTGGTCGCGCTCAGCACCGTGTTCGGCGCGGCGAAGAGGGTGCGCAGCCGGTGCGAGCCGTCCGGGTTGAGCCCCATGCCGTCCACGACCCACTGCGCGAAGCCCGGGCGGTTCTCCCACGGCGTCGCGGCGGCGACCACCACCAGCAGCGGCATGAGCGTCACGAAGCCCAGTGCGGCGAAAGCCATCGAACGGTGCATCAGCTCGATGTGCATCGCCTGCTTCGTCAACCGCCCGGCCGCGGACCGCCTCCACGCGTTCATCACACCGGCCATGGCACGTCATCCTCCCAGCGTCCTGAGCTGTGGATACCTGCCAGCCTCCCCCGAACGCAACTCGGCCGCCACCGCTACCCCTTACGCCCCGTTTCGCGGGGCAGGGATCACGCGGCGACGGCCGAACGGCACCCGGGCTCAGGCTCCCTGACGCACCGGGATGCAGAAGTCGCTGCCCTTGGCGGCGTTGTCGACTGCCGTCAGGCGACTACGCCCCCTGACGCACCGGGATACTGGTGAAGGTCGGGGCCGGGGCGGGGTCGGTGAAGAAGTCGTTGCCCTTGTCGTCCACCACGACGAAGGCGGGGAAGTCCTCGACCTCGATCTTCCACACCGCTTCCATGCCGAGCTCGGCGTACTCCAGGACGTCGACCTTCTTGATGCAGTCCTGCGCGAGCCGGGCCGCGGGGCCGCCGATCGAGCCGAGGTAGAAGCCGCCGTGCGCGGCACACGCGTTCGTGACCTGCTGGGAGCGGTTGCCCTTGGCGAGCATCACGAAGGAGCCGCCCGCCGCCTGGAACTGCTCCACGTACGCGTCCATGCGGCCGGCCGTGGTCGGGCCGAAGGAGCCGGAGGCGTAGCCCTCGGGGGTCTTGGCCGGGCCCGCGTAGTAGACGGCGTGGTCGCGCAGGTACTGCGGCATCTCCTCGCCCGCGTCCAGCCGCTCCTTGATCTTGGCGTGCGCGATGTCGCGGGCGACGACCAGCGGGCCGGACAGCGACAGGCGGGTCTTGACCGGGTACTTGGTCAGCTCCGCGCGGATCTCGTCCATCGGCCGGTTGAGGTCGATGCGGACGACGTCGTCGTCGAGGTGCTCGTCGGTGGTCTCCGGCAGGAAGCGCGCCGGGTCGGTCTCCAGCTGCTCCAGGAAGACGCCCTCGGCGGTGATCTTGGCGAGCGCCTGCCGGTCGGCCGAGCAGGACACCGCGATCGCCACCGGGCAGGACGCGCCGTGCCGCGGCAGCCGCACCACGCGCACGTCGTGGCAGAAGTACTTGCCGCCGAACTGCGCCCCGATGCCGATCTTCTGCGTCAGCTCGAAGACCTTCTGCTCCAGCTCCTTGTCGCGGAAGCCGTGCCCGGCGGGCGAGCCCTCGGCGGGCAGCTCGTCCAGGTAGTGCGCGGAGGCGTACTTGGCGGTCTTGAGCGCGAACTCCGCGCTGGTGCCGCCCACCACGATCGCCAGGTGGTACGGCGGGCAGGCAGCGGTGCCCAGCGAGCGGATCTTCTCCTCCAGGAAGCGCATCATCGAGGCCTCGTTGAGGACGGCCTTGGTCTCCTGGTAGAGGAAGGACTTGTTGGCGCTGCCGCCGCCCTTGGCCATGAAGAGGAACTTGTACGCGCCGCCGTCGGTCGCGTACAGCTCCACCTGGGCGGGGAGGTTGGAGCCGGTGTTCTTCTCGTCCCACATCGTCAGCGGCGCCATCTGCGAGTAGCGCAGGTTGAGCTTGGTGTAGGCGTCGTAGATGCCGCGCGAGAGGGCCTCCTCGTCGCCGCCCGCCGTCAGCACGTTCTGGCCGCGCTTGCCCATGACGATCGCGGTGCCGGTGTCCTGGCACATCGGGAGCACGCCGGCAGCCGCGATGTTGGCGTTCTTGAGCAGGTCGAGAGCCACGAAGCGGTCGTTGGGGCTGGCCTCGGGGTCGTCGAGGATGCGGCGCAGCTGGGCGAGGTGGGTGGGGCGCAGGTAGTGCGAGATGTCGTGCATCGCCTCGGCCGCGAGCCGGCGCAGCGCCTCGGCCTCGACCTGGAGGAAGGTGCGGCCGCCCGCCTCGACGGTGCTCACGCCCTCGCTGGTGATGAGGCGGTAAGGAGTGGTGTCCTCGCCGAGAGGGAGCAGATCCGTGTATTCGAAGTCGGGCATATCGGGCATTCCTCACTCGGCTGCGTCGTCGCTGAAGCCCCTCCAGCATACGAGCGTCCCCGCCGCCCCCCGCCTGTGAGGTCCGGCTCACCCCGAGGTGTACGGGCCCCCGCGGGCCCCGTCCCCTAGGGGGCGGATGGGGGGTGGCTCCGGCTGTTCCCGGGGTGGTCGCGATCTATCGCGTCCTTGTACCGTGAGCGCGTGGACGAATCCCAGCTCCAGAAGCCCGGACAGCAGCCGGCGGACGCCGCCGAGTCCGCCGTGGCCCCCGCCGCGGCACCGGCCGCCCCCGCGGTTCCGGCGGCCCCCGCCGCCCCGGCCGCCACCGCGGCCCCCGGCGCCGCGGGCCTGCGGGCGTCCGACGCCGACCGGGACCGCGTCGCCGACATCCTGCGCGAGGCGCTCGCCGAGGGCCGGCTCGACTCGGCTGAGCACTCCGAGCGGCTGGACCACGTCTACGCCGCCAAGACCATGGGCGAGCTGGAGCCCCTCGTCGCCGACCTGCCCGCGGGCGTGGCCGCCCACCCCGCCGCGGCCCCGGCGGCCGCCCCGCGCGGCTACGCCGACGGCGGCGGCGAGAACCCGAACCTGGTCGGCATCCTCGGTGGCGCGGAGCGCAAGGGCCGCTGGCGCGTCGGGCACAAGATCACCGCGGTGGCGATCCTGGGCGGCGTCGACATCGACCTGTCCGAGGCGACCTTCACCTCGCCCGAACTCGTCATCCACTGCACCGCCGTGATGGGCGGCGTCACCATCAAGCTGCCGGAGAACGTGACGCTGCGCGGCGGCGGCGTGATCGGCATCATGGGCGGTTCCGACATCAAGGCGTACGAGTCCCCCGACCCCGGCGCGCCCGTCGTACGGGTGGACGGCGTGGCCTTCTGGGGCGGCGTCGAGGCGAAGGCCAAGCGCGGCAAGAAGGTCAAGGACTGGACGAGGAAACAGCTCGGCGACTGAGGCGGCCGGGCCGCCCCGCACCGCGACCGCGGCACCCGGGGCGGATGGTGCGTATGTACGCCACAGCTGCTGCGTGTTCACGCCAACTCCAGGTCAGCGGGGGTGCCTTGGCGCGCTCATGGGTGAACACGGTGCGCATGAAGTCGCGTACAGCGGGTAGGGGAACGGGACACGCAGCTGCGCTGCCGCTGTCGTACGCCGCGCACGGGGAGCAGTCGGCGGGCGGCAGGCGTGGCAGACCACGAGCCGTCGTCAGGAGTATCCCGTGCTTCAACCGATCGAGCCCGTCACGGAACCGACCACTCCACCAGGTCACCCGCGTGACCTGGGCGGGCCCTGGCACTCCGACGCGGCGTGCCGCAGTGACGAGGCCGGCCTGTTCTTCGCGCCCTCCAAGGAGCCGACCGCCGCGCGGCTGGCCAGGGAAGAGGCCGCGAAACGGGTCTGCGCCCGCTGCCCGGTCATGCTGGAGTGCCGCGAGCACGCGCTCGTCCAGCCCGAGCCGTACGGAGTGTGGGGCGGCATGACCGCCGCCGAGCGCCGGGTCGTCCTCGCCCGCAGACGCCGCCGTGAGGTCGAACTGCAGCGCCCGGCCCAGCAGATAGCCGTGGCGGGCTGAACGCCGCGGCGCACGTCCTGCCCGGAAGGCCGCGGGGTCGAGGCGGCCGGGTCCGGGCAGGAGGTGCGTGCGGCGGGCGTACGCGGGGGGCGTACGGAAGCGTCCGGTCACCCGGCAGGGGCGGCCGGGATCCGGTCAGCGCGCCCGGTCGAAGTCGATCGTGCTGTACGCGCGCAGCTTGGACAGCTGGTGCACGGAGTCGATCTGCCGGATCGTGCCGGACTTCGAGCGCATCACCAGTGAGGACGTCGTCGCGGTCTCGCGCCGGTAGCGCACCCCGTTGAGCAGCTCGCCGTCCGTCACGCCGGTCGCCACGAAGAAGACGTTCTCGCCGCTGACCAGGTCTCTCGTCGTGAGCACCCGGTCCAGGTCATGCCCGGCGTCCAGTGCCCGGCGCCGCTCCTCCTCGTCCTTGGGCCACAGCCTGCCCTGGATCGTGCCGCCCAGACACGTCACCGCGCAGGCCGCGATGATGCCCTCGGGCGTGCCGCCGATGCCCAGCAGTATGTCGACGCCGGTCCCTTCGCGTACGGCCATGATCGCGCCGGCCACGTCGCCGTCGGCGATGAACTTGATACGGGCGCCGGTCTCGCGGATCTCCTTGACGATGCCTTCGTGCCGCGGCCGGTCCAGTACCACCACCGTGACGTTCTCCACCGCGCTGCCCTTGGCCTTCGCCACCCGGCGGATGTTCACCGACGGCGGCGCGGTGATGTCGACGAACTCGGCCGCCTCCGGGCCGACCACCAGCTTGTCCATGTAGAAGACCGCCGAAGGGTCGAACATGGCGCCGCGCTCGGCGACCGCCAGCACCGACACCGCGTTGGGCATGCCCTTGGCGGTCAGCGTCGTGCCGTCGACCGGGTCCACGGCGACGTCGCACTCCGCACCGGTGCCGTCGCCGACCCGCTCGCCGTTGTAGAGCATCGGCGCCTCGTCCTTCTCGCCTTCGCCGATCACGACCACGCCGTTCATCGACACGGTGTGCACCAGGGTCCGCATCGCTCTGACGGCAGCGCCGTCCGCGCCGTTCTTGTCGCCGCGCCCGACCCACCGCCCGGCGGCCATCGCGGCGGCCTCGGTGACCCGGACCAGCTCCAGGGCGAGATTGCGGTCGGGTGCCTCGGGAGCCACTTCCAAGGCGGGGGGCAGATTCTGTCCGTTGTGCTCGGTCATCGCAGCGCACCTTTCTGTACGAGGACGGCCGGTGGTTGAGGGTGCCGCCAACCTACCTGCTGCCCGCGAATCTGAGCAGGGCACCCGTCACATGAGCGGGTACGTGCCGTGGCCGCCCGGACGCCCTCCGCGCAGTGTCCGCCCGGCGGCCGACCCGGCGGTCCGGACGCGCCGGGGCATGGGGGACGATAGGGGCGTGGCAGCAGACAAGCGTGGCAACAAGACGGTGAAGGACCTCCTCCTGTCCCTGGCGGTCCTCGCCGTCGTCGTCGCCGTGATCTACCTCTTCGTCCCGCACGACTCCAAGGCCTCGCCGGCCAAGTCGCTCAAGGTCGACTACACCGCCTCCCTGGAGCAGGCCCGGCGCTACGCCCCCTACCCGGTGGCCGCCCCCGAGGGCCTCGGCAAGGACTGGACGCCCACGGGGGACACCTTCGACGCCACGGACCCGCACAAGGTGACCTGGCACCTCGGCTTCGTCAGCACCGACAAGGAGTACGTCGGCGTCGAGCAGAGCAACGCCGCCGCGGCCGCCTTCATCGCCGAGGTCACGCTCGACGGCAAGCGGCAGGGCACGGGCACGGTGAACGCCGGCGGCGTGCAGTGGGAGCAGTGGAAGAGCAAGCGCTACACCGCGCTGGTGCACCAGGAGCAGAGCCACACCACGGTGGTGCTCGGCACCGGCCCGCTCTCCCAGATCACGTCGGTGGCGGCCCTCGTCAAGGAGAGCGGCGGCGCGCAGCAGTAGGGCCGCAAGCGACGCGGCGCCGGAAAGGCCCGCGGGAGGGTGCCGGTCCGGCGCCGGAACGACGAAGCGCCGCCCGCGCGGGGGAACGCGGGCGGCGCGGCATCCGGGGCCCCGTACGGTGACGGGGCCTCTCGCACGTCAGACGGTGGTGACGACCTGGTCGTACTCCAGGCGCGGGTTGCGCGGGAACCAGGCGTCCTCGCCGGGCTTGCCGATGTTGACCACGGCCAGCACCGTGTGCTCGCCGTCGGCGAAGAACTCCTTGTTGATGCCCTCGGCGTCGAAGCCGGTCATCGGGCCGGCTGCCAGGCCCGCCGCGCGCACGCCGATGATGAAGTAGCCCACCTGGAGCGAGGCGTTCAGCGCCGCGGAGGCCTCGCGCACCGGGCGCTCGGAGAAGAAGAGGTCCTTGGCCTGCGGGAAGTGCGGGAGGACGGTCGGCAGCTCCTCGTGGAACTCGTTGTCCGCGGCCAGGATCGCCACCAGCGGGGCGGTGGAGGTCTTCGGCTGGTTGCCCTCGGCCATGTTCGCCACCAGGCGCTCGCGGGCCTCGGGGGAGCGGACCAGTACGACCCGCAGCGGCTGCTGGTTGAAAGCCGTCGGGGCGTACTTGACCAGGTCGTAGATCGCCTGGACCTGCTCGTCGGTCACCGGTTCGTCGGTGAAGGTGTTGGCGGTGCGGGCCTCGCGGAAGAGCAGGTCCTGGGCGGCGGGGTCGAGTACGAGCGTCATGGTTTTCCTCTTGGGGGGAGAGTCGTTCTGAGCAGTCGGTACGCGGTGTCCCGTCGTGGGACACCGGATCCAACATGTGTGAACACTCAACCATTCCGCGTTCAACTGTGACGCCGGTCACACCCTTCATGCCGGTGACCAGGCATTCTGCCCCCGGACGGGCTCATTCCGCGTCGGGCTCGTCCCCCTCCGGCTCCCCGGCTGCCTCCCCCGCGCCGGCCTCCGCGTCCGCCGCGTCCTCCGCGGCGAGGGCGGCGTCCAGCCGCTTGCGGGCGCCCTCCAGCCAGCGCCGGCACACCCGCGCCAGCTCTTCGCCCCGCTCCCACAGGGCGAGCGACTCCTCCAGCGTGGCGCCGCCCGCCTCCAGTCGGCGCACGACATCGATCAGCTCGTCCCGGGCCTGCTCGTAGCCCGGTGCCGCGGTGGTGGTGTCCTGGTCTGCTCCCATGCGCCCAGCCTAGGGGCGCCCACGGACAGCCCCGCCCCGGCCGTCCGCCGCGTCAGCCGTCCCCCGTCTCAGCGGGCGCCCGCCGTGTCAGCCGTCCGCCGCGCCCCTGCCGCCCGCCGTGTCAGCCGTCCGCCGCGCCCCTGCCGTCCGCCGCCACCCGTACGGCGAACTCCCCCTCCGCCACCCGCGCCCGCAGCTCGTCGCCCGCGGCGACCTCCGCCGGGTCGCGGACCGCCGCGCCGTCCGCCCGCTGGAGCACCGCGTAGCCGCGGCGCAGCGTCGCCGCGGGGGAGAGGGCGACGACGCGGGCCAGGGTGTGGGAGAGGTCGGCGTCCGCGCGGTCCAGCGCGTGCCGCAGCGAGCGGCGGGCCCGCTCCAGCCGGTCGGCCACCTCGTCCGCCCGCCCGTCGATCATCCGCTCGGGCCGCGCCATCACCGGCCGGCTCAGCGCCGCCGCGAGCCCGCGCTCCTCGCGGTCCAGCAGTCCGCGCACCACCCGCAGCGCCCGGTCGCTGACCAGCCGCACCCGGGCCAGCTCCTCGCGCACGTCGGGCACGACGCGCTTGGCGGCGTCCGTCGGGGTGGAGGCCCGCAGGTCGGCGACCAGGTCCAGCAGCGGCGAGTCGGGCTCGTGCCCGATCGCGGAGACGACAGGCGTCGTGCACTCCGCGACCGCGCGCACCAGCTGCTCGTCCGAGAAGGGCAGCAGGTCCTCGACGCTGCCGCCGCCGCGCGCCACCACGATGACGTCCACCTCGGGGTGCGCGTCGAGCTCGCGGACCGCCGCGACGATCCGCGGCACCGCCGTCGCGCCCTGCACGGGCACGTTGCGCACCTCGAAGCGGACCGCGGGCCAGCGCAGCCGCGCGTTCTCCCGCACGTCCCGCTCGGCGGCCGACGCGCGGCCGGTGACCAGGCCGACGAGCTGCGGCAGGAAGGGTAGCGGGCGCTTGCGGTCGGCCGCGAAGAGCCCCTCGCCGGCCAGCTGCCGCTTGAGCCGCTCCAGCCGGACCAGCAGCTCGCCCACCCCCACCGGGCGGATCTCCACCGCGCGCAGCGACAGTGTGCCGCGCGGCCCGTACCACTCCGGTTTGGCGTGCAGCACGACCCGCGCGCCCTCCCCGACGACGTCCGCGACCTGGTCGAAGACGGCGCGGAAGCACGTCACGGTGAGGGAGATGTCGTGCGAGGGGTCGCGCAGCGTCAGGAAGACCACGCCCGCGCCCGGCCGCCGGCTGAGCTGGGTGATCTGCCCCTCGACCCACACCGCGCCGAGCCGGTCGATCCACCCGCCGATCAGCCGGGACACCTCGCCGACCGGGATCGGCGCTTCCGCCGAGGTGCTGAGAGCCATCCCCCGACCTTAGCGCCGCCCTCCGACACCCCGGCTCCGAGCGGGGCGCGCGGGAGCGCGGACGGCGGCGCGCGAAACCCCGAGCGCCCACGTGCCCGCCAAGAGCACCCCCGTACGATGGTCGGCATGACGACCGAAGCCAGCCGCCGCGTCCTGCTCGCCGCCCCCCGCGGATACTGCGCGGGCGTCGACCGGGCCGTGATCACCGTCGAGAAGGCGCTCGAGCAGTACGGCGCCCCCGTCTACGTGCGCAAGCAGATCGTGCACAACAAGTACGTCGTGCAGACGCTGGAGAAGAAGGGCGCGATCTTCGTCGACGAGACGGAGGAGGTGCCGGAGGGCTCCATCGTGATCTTCTCCGCGCACGGCGTCGCGCCGGTCGTGCACGAGGAGGCCGGGGCCCGCCGCCTCGCCACCATCGACGCGACCTGCCCGCTGGTGACCAAGGTCCACCGCGAGGCCGTCCGCTACGCCGACTCCGACTACGACATCCTCCTCATCGGCCACGAGGGCCACGAGGAGGTCATCGGCACGATGGGCGAGGCGCCCGAGCGCACCCACCTCGTCGACGGCCCGGCCGACGTCGCGGGGCTCACCGTCCGCGACGAGAACAAGGTCGTGTGGCTCTCCCAGACGACGCTGTCCGTCGACGAGACGATGGAGACGGTCGACGCGCTCAAGGACCGCTTCCCCAACCTGCTCTCGCCGCCCAGCGACGACATCTGCTACGCCACGCAGAACCGCCAGGTCGCGATCAAGCAGATCGCCGCGGACGCCGATCTCGTGATCGTCGTCGGCTCGCGCAACTCCTCGAACTCGATCCGCCTCGTCGAGGTCGCCCTGCAGGCCGGCGCCGGTGCCGCGTATCTGGTCGACTTCGCCGACGAGATCGACGAGGCCTGGCTGGAGGGCGTCCGCACGATCGGCGTCACGTCCGGCGCGTCCGTGCCCGAGATCCTCGTCGACGGGGTGCTGGAGTGGCTGGCCGCGCGCGGCTACGGCGACGTGCAGGTCGTCACCTCGACCGAGGAGCACATCCAGTTCTCGCTGCCCAAGGAATTGCGGCGCGATCTGCGTGCGGAGGCCACCGCCGGGGAAACCTCGTAAGGACTGCGGGATTTTCCCGTACGGACAAGGTCCGGTTTGCTGCTGTTCGCCTCCCGCGGGGGGAGCCACAAGAGGTGAGGTCCGCGACCCGCCTCTAGCCTGGAGGTCATGAACGTGTTCGGTGTGGACATCGGCGGTACGGGCATCAAGGGCGCCCCCGTCGACCTCGACAAGGGCGACCTGTCCGGTGAGCGCTACAAGGTGCCGACCCCGCACCCGGCCACCCCCGACGGCGTGATCGACGGCGTGGCCGACGTCGTGGCGCACTTCGGCTGGTCGGGGCCGCTCGGCGTGACCTTCCCCGGGGTGGTCGTGGACGGCGTGACGCGCACCGCCGCCAACGTCGACAAGGGCTGGGTCGGCGTCGACGCGCGTGCGGCGCTGAGCGAGCGGCTCGGCCTCCCGGTCGTCGTCATGAACGACGCGGACGCCGCCGGCATAGCCGAGATGACCTTCGGCGCCGGGCGCGGCCGCGGGGGCACGGTCATCGTGCTCACGCTCGGCACGGGCATCGGCAGCGCCGTCTTCGTCGACGGCCGCCTCGTCCCCAACACCGAGCTGGGCCACCTGGAGCTGCACGGCCACGACGCGGAGTCGCGCGCCTCGGTCAAGGCGCGCGAGGACGACGACCTGAGCTGGGAGCACTGGGGCCACCGGCTGCGCAAGTACCTCGCGCACGTGGAGATGCTGTTCTCGCCGGATCTGTTCGTGCTGGGCGGCGGGGTCAGCCGCAAGGCGGAGAAGTTCCTGCCCTACCTGCACGGGCACGGGCTCAGCGCGGAGATCGTTCCCGCGGAGCTGCAGAACAACGCCGGGATCGTCGGCGCCGCGATGGCAGCCGCAAAGCTCTGACGGCGACGATCACCGCCGCGGCCACCGTGCCGGTGTAGAGCCAGCCGGTCATCAGGGCGAGCCCGGTGAAGAGTCCGAGCAGATGCCCGACGAAGCTCCCGTCGCCGCTGTCGGCGGTCAGCGCGATCCCGACGGCGAAGGCGATCGGCGCCGACACCGGGGCGGCCACCAGGTCGTACGGCCGCACGTACACCGCCGCGGTCACGCTCACCAGGACGAAGACGACGCCGAAGAAGACGCCGGGCCCGTCGAAGAGCAGGGCGTCCAGGCCGCCCGCGAGCACGGTGACGAGGGTGGTGAGCACGCCGGTGCCCAGGCCCGTGAGGCGGGGGCGGGGGCGCGCGCGGCGCAGGGTGCGCAGCCGGCGCAGGAGGGCGGCGGCCATGGCCGTGGCCTTGTCCCTGCCGGGTCTGCCCGGTCCGCCGAGCCGGCCGGGTCTGCGCGGCTTTCCCGCCCCGCCGCCGCCTTTGCTCCCTGCCTTGCCGCCCGCCGGGCGGGCGGGAGCGGGCCGCGGGGCGACGGGCGCGGGGGCGCCGCCCGGCCCACCCGTACGCGCACTGTGTTGATCCACCTACTCAGCGTATTTGTATCCCGTCCGGAAATCCGGCAGCGTACGACGACATTCCCCCGCCTGGGCGCCGGTGTTCGAAGCGGGGGCGGCCGCCCGGCCCGGGCCCCGTAGACTGGCGTCGCGCCCGTCCGGAGGGCGCCGCGGCCCGCCACGGGGCCGCCGCGGAAGCAACGGGAAGTCGCCAGTGTCGCTCACCATCGGAATCGTCGGCCTGCCGAACGTCGGCAAGTCGACGCTCTTCAACGCCCTCACCAAGAACGACGTGCTCGCGGCCAACTACCCGTTCGCGACGATCGAGCCCAACGTCGGCGTCGTGGGCGTCCCCGACCCGCGCCTCGACAAGCTCGCCGAGGTGTTCGGGTCCGCCCGGGTGCTGCCGGCCACGGTCGACTTCGTCGACATCGCCGGCATCGTGCGCGGCGCCTCCGAGGGCGAGGGCCTGGGCAACAAGTTCCTGGCGAACATCCGCGAGTCCGACGCGATCTGCCAGGTCATCCGGGCCTTCAAGGACGAGAACGTCGTCCACGTCGACGGCAAGGTCTCGCCGAAGGACGACATCGAGACGATCAACACCGAGCTGATCCTCGCCGACCTCCAGACCATCGAGAAGGTCCTGCCGCGGCTCCAGAAGGAGTCCCGCATCAAGAAGGACGTCGCCCCGAAGGTCGCCGCGGTCGAAGAGGCCCAGGCCATCCTGGAGCGCGGCGACACCCTCTTCTCCCAGGGCATCCTCCAGGGCACCGAGCGCGCCGCCCTCCTCCACGACCTGCACCTGCTCACCACCAAGCCCTTCCTCTACGTCTTCAACGTCGACGAGGACGAGCTGACCGACGACACCTTCAAGGCCGAGCAGCGCGCCCTGGTCGCCCCGGCCGAGGCCATCTTCCTCAACGCCAAGCTCGAAGCGGACCTCGCCGAGCTCGACGAGGCCGACGCCCTCGAACTCCTCGAATCCGTCGGCGCCACCGAGCCCGGCCTCGCGACCCTCGCCCGCGTCGGCTTCGAGACCCTCGGCCTCCAGACCTACCTCACCGCCGGCCCCAAGGAATCCCGCGCCTGGACCATCAAGCGCGGCGCCACCGCCCCCGAGGCCGCCGGCGTCATCCACACGGACTTCCAGAAGGGCTTCATCAAGGCCGAGGTCATCTCCTTCACCGACCTCACCGAATCCGGCTCCGTCGCCGAGGCCCGCGCAAAGGGCAAGGCCCGCATGGAGGGCAAGGACTACGTCATGCAGGACGGGGACGTGGTGGAGTTCCGCTTCAACGTGTAGCGGGTGTTCGCCTAGGTGGCATAATTCCGCAAACGTGCAGGTCAGATGGGGTCGGCCCGAGTGGGGGCCGGCCCCGTCGTCGTACCGGGTGCTGGATCCGCGCTGGATCCGTGGCGGATGGGCTGACGTCTCGTCATCTGTCGCCATCCGTGGTCATCGGTACGGACGCTGGATCGGCGCTGGATGACGGGTGGGCGCCCACGTGGTGTCGCCCCGTCTTTCTGCCCGGGTGAGGGAGTTGGGCAGGACCCAGTTGGGCGCCGGTTCCACAAGTGCTGCACCGTCCAGGGTGTCGCCGCGCTGTTGAAACGGTACGGCTGGAGCTGCCAGGTGCCGGCCCGCCGGGCGGTGGAGCGCGACGACGCCGGGGTGGCGAACTGGGTGAAGGAGACCTGGCCGGACGCGGAAGGATCGTGGCGGCGCTCGACGGCTGGCTCGTCTTCGAGGACGAGGCCGGGTTCTCGATGACGCCGCCGACCGCTCGCACCTGGTCACCCCGCGGCCACACCCCGGTCGTCCGCGTGCGGGGCCGCTCCCGCCGCCGCTTATCAGTAGCCGCCCTGACCTGCTACAAAGCGGGCGAGCCGTCCCGGCTGATCTACCGACCCTGCCCCGACGTCCGCCCCGATGGCCGCAAGAGCTTCTCCCGGAAGGACTACCGCGACCTGGTCCAGGAGGCACACCAGCAGCTCGGCGGCCCGCTCGTACTGGTTTGGGACAACTTGAACTCCCACCTCACCGCCGGTATGCGCCGCTACATCGCCGGGCGTGACTGGCTCACCGTCTACCAGCTTCCGCCCTATGCACCCGACCTCCCGTCGTGAGCATTTGGTCGGTGCTGCGACGCACCACCACGGCCAACCGCGCGTTCGCCAACCCGAACGACCTGATCACCGCCATCCGACGAGGCCTGCGCCAACTGCAATACCGCCCCGACGTCACAACAGCGCCCGGCCACTCAGCGGAACAGCGGGGGGACGACCTACGTCCACGGGTGCGGCTGTAGACCGAGACGCCCGACGCGTGCCGCCCGCGGATCCGTAGGGCAACTCACACCCCCGGGAAGGAACCCGTCCGCGGGGAATCCACTCAAGCCCGGTATGAGGACGTATGACGAACAACATCCCTCCCGGCGCGCGGCGTTGGCCGGGGTTGTGGGAGCCGTGGCGCTGGCCGGGACAGGGTGCAGGGGCGCGTCGCGCGAGGCTGCCGTGAAGGTGGCGCCGGCGCCGCCGTCGGGCCCGTACCGCAGGGAGGCCGGGGCGCTGGCCATGCAGGTGCTGGCGCATCCCGACGACGACCTCTTCTTCATGAACCCCGACATTCTGTCCGACATCCAGGCGGGTATCCCGGTGGTGTCGGTGTACGTGACCGCGGGCGAGTCGGTGGGGAGGAACATCCCGCCGGGCGGCTCGCACAAGCACCACCACGCCGACACGGCGGCGTATTCGGCGGCGCGCCACCAGGGGCTGCGGCAGGCGTACGCCACCATGCTGGGGCTGCCGCACTTCACACGCTGGCGCAGCGAGGTGCTGGGCCTGCCGGGCGGACTCCACGCCCAGATCGACACGCTCGCCAACGGCGCCCACCGCGCCAGCCTGGTCTTCCTCCAGGTGTCGATGCACGAGCAGAACCAGAGCGCGAGCGTGCAGATGCTGTGGGACAAGCCCGGCACGACCCTGCCGTACCTGCCCGCCCTGGACAGCCCGTCGCCGTCGGACGCGACCGGCACGTACACCCACGACAAGCTGGTCGACGTCCTGGTGGAGCTGCTGAAGCGGTACACGCCCACGCATGTGCGCACCCTCGACCCCGACCCGGACATCCAGGTCCACGACAAGCAGCACCCCAAGGGCAGCGACCAGGTCGGCTACTCCGACCACCGCGACCACACGCCCGTGGCGCTGTTTGCGTGGAAGGCGCTCAAGCGGTGGTCGGAGTCGGGTGCGCGCGGCTTCACCACCACGGCCTACCGCGGCTACTACAACCAGCGCTGGCCCTTCAACCTGCCGCCCGCGACCGTCGCGCTCAAGGCCCGCTTCCTGCTGCAGTACGGCGGCGACCCCGACTGGACGTGCGGCGACCCCGGCGGCTGCGGCGACTACGGGCAGGGCCGCAACGAGCCGCTGACCAACCGCAAGGGCTGGATACGCTCGACCCACCGGCGCTACCCGGGCGCCGGTCAGGTCGTCGTCCCCGCTGCCGCGGCGGGGGCGCCGGGCACGGCGTACGAGGTGCTGGGCCTGCACGCGGCCGTACGCGACGAGACCGCGCCCGGCAGCGGGCGGTGGGGTCCCGCCAGGGACCTGGGAGGCGGGCCGCTCGCACCGCAGCTGGCGTGCGTGGCGATGCCGGGCGAGGGGACGCTCGTGTTCGGGCTGCGGTTCGCGGCCCTCGACGGGCAGGGGGGCGGCAACGCGCGGGAGATCGTGGTCGGGAACGCCGGCCGCTGGACGTCGCTCGGCAACCCCGAGCACACGGAGGACCGGGGGCGGCGCGTCGGCCCGCCGACCGCGGTACGCACCGCCGACGGCCGGGTGCACGTGTTCGTGCGGAACGCCGCCAAGGGGCTCACCACCCGGGTCCGTGAGCCCGGCGGGACCTGGGGGGCGTGGACCGACCTCGGCGGCTCCGAGGTGCAGGACGGGATCTCGACGGTGACCGACCGCCAGGGCCGCGTCCACGTCTTCGCTGCGGGCCGCGACACCGTCCACCACTGGGCCCAGCCCGCCCCCTCCGCCCCGGTGGCCTTCCAGCCCCTGGGAACCCTGCCCTGCCCGGCCGACGTCCCCACGGTGGCGCTGGCACCGGACGGCACCATCGCCCTGACCTACGCCCGCCCCGCCTCTGCGCTCACCCTGCGGGAGACGGTGGGCGTCTAGCGCGTGTCTCTTTGATGGGCCGGCCAGTTGATCGGATGTGTCTGTCCGATTGGTGATCTGAGCCGTTCCGGGTTCGGTGGAGACCCTAGATCTTGACTGTGACCTGGGCTTTCTGGTCGGTCAGGTAGTAATTGGCTTCGTATCCTGCTGGTGGGGTGTGGCCTATTTCGCCGTGGAGGCGGTGGTGGTTGTACCAGTCGACCCACTCGGCGGTGGCCAGTTCGACGTCAGAGAGGTTCCGCCAGGGCCGGCGGGGCTTGATCAGCTCGGTCTTGAACAGGCCCGATCGTCGATTCCGTCAGCGCGTTGTCGTAGGCATCGCCGACGGACCCGACGGAGGCCGCAATCCCCTCCCGCTGAAGGTGTTCGGTAAGGGCGAAGTGCGCCGGCGTCCGCACCGCTATCGTCTGCGGGGGAAGCAAGGGGGAGCGATGGGCGATGAGGACACCACGGTCGTGCCTGTGTGGGCGCTGTCGACGGCAGGTGGCATGCACGTGCCTGCGGCGACCGGTGGGGACGCGCTCACTCCTGAGCGCCTGGCGGAACTACGGTCGGCCCTCGCGGCGTTCTCCCAGGCCCCTCTGGTCACCCTGGAGGCTCGTCCGCTGACGGTACGTCACAGTCGTGGCTCCGGGTTGCTGCTGGGTGCGGTAAGTCCGCTGGCCCAGGAGCTGTCCCGTCTGGTCGCCGGGCACGCCCGCGACGTTCCGGCTGTCGCCGCGGTCGCCGGGTCCGGTGAGGTGCTTTACCGGATGGTCGTGCCCGCGAAGGTGGCGACGCAGATCGGCAGGGGACTCGTGAAGCCGATGGTGCCCAAGGCGGTGCCGCACGGCGTCTACGGCGAACTGGTTGATCAAAGCAGCAAGTTGATAGCCGCCAAGGCGGCGTTCGTCCCCGTCGGAACGGCGGGGACCGCAGGCGCCGCGGGTGCGGCGGCGGGGACCGCCGCAGCCGGGACCGCGCTCACCGTCGCTGCACCGCTGATCCTCATGGCGGTGGCCCTCGGCGCGAGCGCGTATGCCGACCATCAGCGCCAGGCGGCGATCCAGCGCATCACAGAGCTGCTGGAGGATCTCCGCGACGAGAGGCTGGAGCAGGAGCGGAGCGAGCTGGACGGGTGCCGGGACGCGATCGACAAGGCCACGGGGGTACTCCTCGACCAGGGGAAGATCGGTGCGTCTCTTGGCCTCGACTCTGCGGCTCACGCGATCAGCACGGCGACCGAGAGGGCGGCCCGCCGCATCGGGAAGTGGGAGGCCGCTTTCGCTGCGTTCGGTGACGGACGGGTCGACGTCGCCGACCTGGAGGCGGCGTTCGACGGCGTCACCACCGAGGGCGGCCGCTTCCGCGCCCACCTCGAACTCGCGGAGCTCGCCGTCGCGCTCAAGCGGCGGGTGAACGTCCTCCAGGCCGTGGAGGCCGGGCAGGACGACCCCGGCAATCCCTTCGAGAACTTCGTGCGCAGCCTGAACACCGACCAGCGGCGCGTCGACGAGCTCGAAGCCCGGATCGCGGGCGTGCTCCTGCGGCTGTCGTCGCTGGAGCTGGGCCCCCCGAAGCGTTTGGCCGGTAAAGTCATGACGCGGGGGCAGGTGGACGCACTCCTGGAGGCGTCCTACCGGATCAGGTCCTTGGCGCAGGGCGTCACCACCGCGGCTCCGGCCGCGGACGTCGTCATCGACATCGAGAGGCACGTCGACGGCGGTCTCCTGGTGCTTCCGGCCCGCGCGGCCTGGTGACCGGCGACCGCTCAGGTCACCGAGGCCGTCGATTACGTACCTGGTCGTCTCCGTAGCAACAAACTGTGGCGCGCCGGCGACTCATCAGGGCCACTGCCCCCGACGCCCTCGCCGCCGCCGTCACGGCTTTCCTCGCCACGGTCTAGCCTTCTGGGGCAGGCGCGAGCGCCGGTTCCGGCGCCGGGGGGGAGAGAGAAGTCGTGAACGCTCGGATCCTGGTCGCCGAGGATGACGAGAAGCAGTCCCGGCTGGTCCGGATCTACCTGGAGCGTGAGGGGCACGCGGTGCAGGTGGTGGCCGACGGCCGTACGGCGCTGGAGCGGGCCCGCTCGGTGCAGCCGGACCTCATCGTGCTGGACGTGATGCTGCCGCTCGTCGACGGGCTGGACGTCTGCCGCATCCTGCGGACCGAGTCGAGCGTCCCGATCCTGCTGCTCACCGCCCGCTCCACCGAGGAGGACATGCTCCTCGGCCTCGACCTGGGCGCGGACGACTACCTCACCAAGCCGTACAGTCCGCGTGAACTGACGGCCCGTGTAAGGGCGTTGCTGCGCCGGTCCAGAACCGGCGGTGGGGCGGTGGAGCCCGCGGTGCTGCGCGCGGGGGATCTCGAGCTCGACACCGTCCGCTTCGAGGTGCGGGTGACCGGGCGGGCGGTGACGCTCACCGCGAAGGAATTCGCCGTCCTGGAGATGCTGGCCCGGGAGCCGGGCCGGGTGTTCACCCGGGCGCAGATCATCGAGCGGGTCTTCGGCTTCGACCGGGACGTGCTGGAGCGGACCGTCGACGCGCACGTGATGAACCTGCGCCGCAAACTGGAGGCCGATCCGAAGCGGCCGCGCCGCCTGGAGACGGTGTACGGGCGCGGTTACCGGCTGGCCGACGGCGGTGGTGCCGCCCCTTCCTGACAGGGCCCCGGTGCGGCGGGCAGGGTGATGGTGAACGTCGTGCCGGCGCCCACCGTGCTGCGGGCCTCCACCGTCCCGTCGTGGTCGGTGACGATCTGCCGTGCGATGGAGAGCCCGAGCCCGCTGCCGCCGGTCGTCCGGCCCCGGGCCGGGTCGGCGCGCCAGAAGCGGTCGAAGAGGTGCGGCAGGTCGGCGGCCGGTATCCCGGTGCCGGTGTCCCGGACCTCGATGACGGCCCGGCCGCCCCGGGTGAGCGCGGCGAGCGTCACGGTGCCGCCCCGGCCCGTCGCCCGCAGGGCGTTCACCACCAGGTTGCCGACGACCTGGCGCAGCCGGTCGGGGTCGGCGGTCACGTGCGCGGGGTGCGGCGCCTCGGTCATCAGGGTCACGCCGGCGGCTCCTGCCTGGGCGCGGTGCGCGGTGCGGGCGGCGTCGAGCACGTCGCGCAGGTCGACTTCGCGGCGGTGGTAGGTGAGCGCGCCCGCCTCGGCCAGCGCGAGGTCGTGCAGGTCGTCGACGATCCGCTGCTGCAGCAGCGTCTCCTCGTGGAGCGACGCGAGCAGGTCGGGCGTCGGGGTGACGACGCCGTCGCGCAGCGCCTCCAGGTAGCCCCGCAGGTTGGCCAGCGGGGTGCGCAGTTCGTGCGCGATGTCCCCGGTCAGGCGGCGCTGGCGGTCCTCGGCGGCCTGGAGCGAGTCGGCCATGCGGTTGAAGGCGGTCGCGAGCCTGGCGATCTCGTCCCGCCCGCTGGCCGGTACGCGCTGTCCCAGGTCGCCGTCGCCGAGCGCCGTGGCCGCGTGCGTCATCGCCCGCACCGGGCGCAGGACCGCCCGGCCGAGGAGCAGCGCGCCGAGGACCACGGCGAGGGCCACCCCGCCGGCCGCGGAGGCGGCGGGGGCGGCGGCGAGGGTGGGCGGGGATTCGTTCCGGTAGCCGAGGCGGACTTCGAGCCGTGGCGGGGCGACGGCGGCCGTGCGCTCGTTGAAGACCCGCTGGAGGCACGGAGCCAGGTCGGACGCCTGCTCGCAGGTGCGCAGCCGCGTGACGTCCTGCGGCGTCTGCGGGTCGCTTTCGGTGGGGAGTTCGGCGCACTGCGCGGGCCGGTGGTCGGTGCTCGCCTGCGGGACGCCGTAGATGCCCGGCCGGACGGCCACGGGCACGCCCGCCCTGGTCAGGCAGGCCGCGTACGGGGCCGAGGAGCGGTACGCGGCGATGGCGGTCGCCATGAGCTTGCCGGACTCCCTCGGCGTCCGCATGTCCGGCAGACGCACGGTGGGCCGCGCGTCGACCAGGGCGGCGGGCCTGCTGCCGGGGCGGGGTTCGCGTCCGGCGAGGGTGTCGGAGTCGGCGACCGGGGCGCCGGCCTCCGTCACCACCTGGATGCGCTGGCCGGTCCGGCGGGCGAGCTGCAGCACCGTGGCGTCGGCGCCCTGCCAGGTGCCGTGCGCGTACCCGTACGCGCGGAGACCGGCGACGATCCGGGAGACGTCCTGCTGCCCGGCGCTGACGGCCTCCTGGACCTGGCGGTTCGCCTGGCGCACGGCGAGCCAGGCGGTGGCCGCAGTGGCGGTGAGGGCGACGAGCACGAGCAGTCCGAGAACCCGCAGCCGAAAGCTCACCGTATGTCCCCCAGTCCTCGTCCGCCCGCTCTCCGGCCCCTCCCCACCCGGAGGGTCTGCCACCGTACGGGACGGGCGCGGGCGGCCGCTTGGCAGTGCGCCGCCCGCGCGCGTCCCGTCCCGTACGGGTCAGCCGGCACGGGACAGCGCCTCCGTCGGCGAGAGCCTGCTGGCCCGGACCGCCGGGTACAGCCCGGCCAGCACGCCGATGAGCAGTGTCGACCCGATGCCGGCCGCGCTCGCCCAGGCAGGCACCACCGTGGGCCAGCCGCGGTCGGCCGCGTAGCCCGCGGTGATCAGCGTCCCGAGGAGGGTCCCGCCGAGGCCGCCGACGAGGGACAGCAGCAGCGACTCGGTGACGAACTGCGTGCGGATCTGCCCGCGGGTGGCTCCCAGGGCCCGGCGCAGCCCGATCTCCGGGCGGCGCTCCAGCACCGAGATGACCATGGTGTTGCCCACCCCGACTCCGCCGACCAGTAGCGCCACCCCGCCGAGGCCGAGCAGCAGTCCGGTGAGCGCCGACTCGGTGGCCTCGCGGGCCGCGAGGGCGTCGGAGGGTCGGGAGACCCGGACTTCGCCCGGCTTCTCCGGGTACGCCGTCGCCGGCAGCACGGCGCGTACCGAGGCGACCTGGCTGTCCTGGGTGCGCACGTACACCAGTGACGGGTGCCCGTCGAAACGCAGGTACGTGCGGGCCGCGGGCCAGCCGACCAGTGCCGAGCTGTCGAGTTCGGGCACCAGCGGGACGGGGTCGAGGACGCCGATCAGCGAGAACCAGTGGCCGCCGATCCACAGCCGGGTTCCGGGAGTGTAGACGTCCAGGCGCTGGGCGGCCCTGGCGCCGAGCACGACGGCGGGGTACTTCTCCGTCGCCGCGTCGAGCCAGCGGCCCACGCGGACCCGGCCGCCGACCGCCGGGAGCAGGTTCCGCTCGGCGGCGAGGACGTCGAGGGAGCCGGTGCGGCCCACGGCGATGTGCTCGTTGCGGTAGACGTGGGCGCTGGTCGTGCCCGTGGCGGCGACCTGCCGCACTGGCGGCACACGGCGGATCATCGGCACCGCCTCGAAGGGGAGCCGGGCCTGCTCGCCGCCCAGACTCTGCCCGGGCGCGACGCGCAGCAGGTTCGTGCCCAGGGCGTCCAGGCGCCGGTCCACCTCGGCCTGTCCTGAGCCGGAGATGCCGACCACCGCGATCATGGCGGCGACGCCGATGGCGATGCCGAGCGCGGACAGGAAGACCCGCAGGGGCCGGGTCCGCAGCCCGGTGCCGCCCAGGCGGACGACGTCCGCGGGGCCGAGCCGGGCGACGCGCAGCCGCGTCCCGGGCCTCACCGCAGCACCCCGCTCTCCCGGCCGCGGGCGCTGTCGGCGACCAGGCGGCCGTCCCGCATCTCCAGGCGGCGGGGGAGCCGGTCCGCGATCTCCCGATCGTGGGTGATCACCACCACCGTGGTGCCGGCCGCGTGCAGCTCCCGCAGCAGGTCCAGCACCACCGCGCCGGACACCGAGTCGAGGTTGCCCGTCGGCTCGTCGGCGAGCAGGACGGACGGGGCGCCGACCACCGCCCGCGCGACGGCGACACGCTGCCGCTCGCCGCCGGACAGCTGCTGCGGCAGGTGGTGCAGCCGGTGGCCGAGGCCCACCCGGTCCAGCGCGGCAGCCGCACGGGTACGGCGGCGGCGCATCGGGACGCCGGCGTAGAGCAGGCCGTCCGCCACCGCGTCCAGCACGGGGACGCCGACCGAGAGGTGGAACTGCTGGAAGACGAAGCCGATCCGGGTGGCGCGCAGCGCGGAGACCTCGCGGTCGGACAGCTTCGCCACGTCGTGGCCGTCGATCCGCACCTGTCCCGACGACGGCCGGTCGAGGCTGCCCATCAGGTTCAGCATGCTGGACTTGCCCGATCCCGACGGGCCGACGACGGCGACGAGTTCGCCCCGGCCGATCCGCAGGCTCACGTCACGGACCGCGGCCACACCGCCCGGATACGTCTTGCAGACCGCGTCGAATTCCAGGACCGCCGGGCCGGCACCGCTCGTCGTGGTCACTCCGGGATCCTCACCTTCATGCCCTCGCGGACGGCGGTGCCGCTCACTTCCACGTCGCCGTCGGCGAACAGCCCGGTCTTCACGGCCACGAAGCGGCCGTCCTCGGTCTCCAGGCCGTACCCGCCCTCCGCGAGGGCGACCAGCGCCGAGACCGGCACGCTCAGCACGTTCCTGGCCTCGCGTCCCACGTAGCCGACGGTCACCGGGCCGCCCTCCGAACTCCCCAGCGCCTTCTGGTCCTTGACGGAGATGGTCACCGGGACCGACGCCCCGGCGTCCGCAGTCCCGCCCCCGCCGCCCCCCTCGGGCGCACTCGCCTGCTTCCCCACCGACACCACCGTGCCCTGCACGGACGTGCCGCTGGGCAGGGTGATCCGGACGCCGGCGCCGCGCCGCGCCCACCCGGCGTCCGCGGCCGAGGCGTTCACCATGACCTTCCGCGAGGTGTCGGTGCAGGTCAGGGTATTCTCACCGGCCGCGTCACCCAGCCGGACGTCGGCATGGCCGATCCGCACCCGGCCGGAGGCGTAGATGACGTCCCCGATGCCCACGGTGCCGGTCTGCGGCAGCCCGAGCGACTTCTGCCAGCGCTCGACCGCCTGGGCGGTCGCGGCGGTGAACCTCTCGTCCACGGTGAAACCGGTGTAGCCCAGGGCCGCCAGGTTCCGCTCGAACTGGAGGACGTCCATGCCCGTGAGCTCACCGCCCTGCCGACCGGACCCCCCGCTCCCCGACGCGGACGGCGGCGCGGGCGCGTCCGCGGCCGCCGGCCCGTCCGTGGGCGTGCCGGACGACGTGCCGTCCGAGGCCTTCGACCGCTCACCGTCCGTCCGCCCGCCCCCCGCCCCGGGCAGGCCCAGGTCCCGGTACGTCGGCAGCGCCCCGTACATGAGCACGACCGGCCGGTCATCGACGCGCAGCAGTGTGCCGCCACGTCCCACCGTCGCACCCTGCTGGGGGAGCCATGTCACGGTCCCGGTCGCCTTGAGCGGCAGCGGCACCTCCGTGCCGTAGCCCAACTGACCGTCGACCGTGACCCGTTCGGCCAGTGTGGTGCGCTTCACCGCGACGACGGAGCCGGCACGGGGCGGCACCTTCGGGCTCTCGTGCCCGCCGCCGCCGAAGCCCAGCGCGCCGGCCACCGCGACCGCCGCCACCACGAGCACGGCCGCACCGGCCAGTGCTGTCCGCCGGCGCCGCCACCCCCGCCGGCGGCCCGGCGCGGGTTCCGCCTCCGGCTCGCCGCCGAGGTCCGTCAGTGTCCCGGTCACGATCAGCCCTTGGCCGGGCCGGAGTCGGCCGGGTGCCCGAGGACCGGGGCGCACACGCGCATGGCACGCTTGGCGCCGGCCGAGTCCTGGTCCCACACGGGCTGGCCGGAGTTGTCGTCGGTCTCGTACCCGTTCGCGTCCGGATCCGGGAAGTCGAGCGCGCCGTTCTTCTGCATGCAGTCCGCGTAGTCCTGCTGAACCTTGATCTGCGCGGGCGTGAGCTTGGGCTCGTTGGCCTCCTCCAGCCCCTGCGGGACCGTCGCCTTGAGGCCGGCGCACTTCTCGGACGCAGCCGTGAACTGCGGCGCCTTCTTAATCTCCGTGCCCTGACCGGATATGTCGACCTGCCCCCTGGAATTCGGGTCGGGCAGGTCGATCCCGTTCTTCCGCATGCACGCCACCCACTTGCGCTGGCTCTCGACGTACGCACTCACCTCGTCCCCGCCGCCCGGCTCCCCCTTCCCGGCGGCCGCCGCGGACGACGCGCCCCCCTCGGCGGACGGCACCTTCGCATCCCCGTCACCACCACCGCCACAGCCGGCCAGCGCGAGCGCCAGCCCCGCGACCGCCACCCCGAGCCCCGCCTGGAACGCCCTCATCGGTCCCCTCTTCCCCTGTGCTACGCCCTGCCGCAGGCGCGGAGAGCAGGCCGACCGTAAGGCTCGGACGATGAAGAACCTTTGAAGAACCTGTCAAACGATCATGCGCGGCCTGCCCGTGCACCGCAGTCCGTCCGCGCGGCCCGAGGAGCTGGACCTCGCAGCACAAAACGGAAGTGTCGGGACCCGAGGGGTCACTTCGAGCCGAACCGGCCCCCTGTCGCACGGCATCGGCACTGAGGACTTCGATCGAAGCCTTGACGACGGCGCTCTGTTATCGGTAACTATTTCTCCAGCGTCACTTAGACGTGGTGGTTCCACCCCTGAACCCGCAGTCGCACCGTTCTGGAGGTCCCCGAATTGTTAGCGCTAACCTCCGTCTGACCGCCGGTTTGGCCACGGCGTGGAAGCAAGAAGGGCGTCGACGTCTCCGCGTTCGGGACCGGGGCCGAGGGCGCCCACGATCGGCCACCCGCTCACCACCTCCGGATGGGCCTTCGAACACCGTCGTACTCAAGGACCTCGACCAGGTCTGGCTGAACCGGATGAGTCCGCAGGCCGCCGCCGACGACGTCACCTGTCAGGCCGACTCGACCATGAGCTGACCGGTCAAGCCCCGAGAGAGACTGGGAGCTGCAACATGTCCACCATGCCCGAGGGCGGGCGAGTCACCAGTATTTGGGACATCGCGCGCATCGCCGGGGTGTCCCACCAGACCGTCTCCCGGGTGATCAACGGCAAGCCGCACGTCAAGGCGTCCACCCGGGACCTGGTGCTGCGCACCATCGACGAGCTCGGGTTCACCCCGAGCAAGACGGCCCGAGCCCTGGCCGGAGGCTCCGCGCGCACGGTCACGGTGCTCGCGGTGGACACCGCCCTCTACGGCTGTTCGGCCACCTTGCGCGGTATCGAGGAGGCGGCGCGCGGAGCGGGTTTCAGCGTCGCCATCAGCGTGCTGGAGCGGGACGCCGCTCGCAGCGTGCAGGATGTCGAGTCCCGGCTGGGGAATCCGCGTACGCCCGCGATCGTCATCGCCTTCGAGGCCGCGGGGGCACGGGCGTTCCAGGCGCTGGACGCGAACCTTCCGGCGGTCGGTGTCGTCGAGCGCCCCGACGACGGGGAGGCGGTGTGCGTGGCCGATCCCGCCCGGGTATGGATCGACGACCGGCTTGCGGCCGCCCACGCCACCCGCCACCTGCTGGGGATGGGACACCGGACCGTGCACTACCTGGCCCTGCCCTCGTCCACGGCGCATGTGGGCCAGCGCGCCCTCGGCCGACAGGACGCGCTGGAGGAGGCCGGCCGGCCGGTGCCGGAGCCGGTCGCCTGCGGCTGGACTCCGCGTGACGGATACCTCGCCGCCCGGAGCCTGCTCGCCGACCGCTCGGTGACCGCCGTCCTGTGCGGCAACGACGACATCGCCCTCGGCGTGCTGCGCGCGGCGCGGGAACACCGGCGGCCGGTACCGGACTCGGTGAGCGTGGTCGGTTTCGACGACGCTCCGCACGCCGCCTACCTGGCTCCGACGCTCACCACCGTACGGCTGGACTTCGAAGGGCTGGGCCGGGCCGCCTTCGCGCGCCTGCACGCCCTGTTGGAGCCCGAGGCCGCACCGCTCGGCGGTGCGTGGGACGAGCCCGAGCTCATCGTCCGGGAAAGCTCGGGCCCCGCCCCGACGCCCGCCGGCACCACCTGACACCACTTCTGCCCGCGCCACAGCGGTGCGCGCGCCCTCCCCAAGTCATCGATAACAGCCCCGAAGGGCCGTCCATGCCTCTGTGTGCTCCCGCCGCCTCCCACCCGGCCGTCCCGCTGCGGGTGCTCTGCGGGAACACGTCCGGCCTGGTGTTGTTCAGCCTCGGCGCGGCCTTCGGCCCGCGTCCACCACGGAGCAGCGCTGCTCTCCCGCGGCCTGCCCCTGGAACTTCCCGCCGACGACCGGGCGAGCACACTCGTCCACCTGCGGCGGGTCGTGCATCAGCCCTGACAGGCCTCAGGCCTGCCCCACCGATCCTCCCGCACCTGACGGGAGGGGAAATCCAGGTGCCCATGCCCTTCCACACCAACGTCCCCGGCGAACGCCCACGACGGCGCAGAGCAGCCCTGGCCGGCTCCCTGCTGGCGGTGACCGCCCTGGTGGGAACCGGACTGACCGGGACGCAGACGGCCGCCGCGGCCACCCCGACCTTCGTCGTGGACCTCGGCACGACCACCGGCGCTGTCCTGAACGGCTCCGGCGGCGCGCTGTACGGGCAGAGCGACGCCGGCGTCCCCAGCGACAACCTGCTGGCGCCGCTGAAGCTCGCCACCGGCTCCCAGAAGCCTCCGAACGGCCTGCAGCACCCCAGCGGCGACATCCTGAAGGTCGCACCCTCGTTCTTCGCCGACGGCGGCGGCACGATGTACACCAACATCCAGGACGAGTACGCGACCTGGCCCTACCCGACTCCCACCCTCGGCGACTACCTGCCGACTGTGGACGCGGCGGTGAACCCCGTGAAGTCCACCGCGTATGCCTCCAAGGTCGTCTTCGTGCCGTTCAACGAGCCGGACCAGCAGTGGTTCGCGGGCCTGTCCGGCGGCAGCGCCTACGCCGGCGCACTGAGCGAGTTCGAGACCTGGTGGAACACCGTCTACCGGCGCATCCACCAGGACTACCCCGCGGCCAAGATCGCCGGCCCCAACACCGCCGGCTTCTCTCCCCAGTTCCTGGGCGACTTCCTCACCTACGCCAAGGCCGAGGACGTCCTGCCCGACGTCATCACCTGGCACGAACTCAGCCCCGGCTCGCTGTCCGCCTTCCGCGGCCACTACGGCACCTACCGCGCGCTGGAGAAGGCCCGCGGCATCAGTCCGATCCCGATCAACATCGACGAGTACGCCAACCGCCGCGACGTGTCCGTACCCGGACAGATGATCCAGTGGGCCGCGATGTTCGAGGACGAGAAGGTCTACGCGGACCAGGCGTTCTGGGACTCCTCGGGCAACATGAGCGGCGACACGGTCCACACGAACAGCCCCACCAGCTCCTGGTGGCTCTTCCACTGGCTCGCCGGCATGACCGGCCGGACCGCGAAGACCACCCCGCCGCAGGCGAACGTGCAGGACACCCTCCAGGGCATCGCCTCGCTGGACACCGCCCGACGGCAGGCCCAGGTCGTCCTCGGGGGTTCGGCCGCCGACACCGACGTGGTGATCAACGGCGTCGGGCGCGGCACCTTCGGCAGCAAGGTCGAGGTCACCGTGCAGGAGGACGACTGGAGCGGTTACGAAGGCGCCTCCGCCCCGCCGCGGACGATCTCCCGCACGGCTTACACCCCGGTCCACGGCTCCCTCACCGTACCGCTGACCGGCCTGAAGGCCATGTCCGCCTACCGGATCACCGTCACCCCGGACGGCGGCGGCACGGCGGCCCCGGCCGACGCGCCGTGGAGCGCCTCGTACGAGGCGGAGAACTCCACCGTCACCAGCGGCACCGTCACCACCGAGGCCACCGGCAGCACTTTCAGCACCGCCCAGCTGTACTCGGCGTCCGGCGGCAAGGACGTGACCGGCCTGACCTCGTCGTCAAGCGCTGTCTCCTTCCCCGTCACCGTGCCCACGAGCGGCACGTACAACCTGCGGATCTTCTACGGCAACGGCACCGGCACACCGGCCCAGCAGGCGCTGCGCGTCGACGACGCGAACCCGCGGTGGGTCACCTACCAGGACACCCTCAACCCCGAGTTCCACTCCACCGCGACGGTCCCGGTGGCGCTCGGCGCGGGTAGCCACATCCTCTCCCTCGCCAAGGCCGACAGCGTCCTGGGCACCGGCAACGGCTCGGTCACCCTGGACAAGATCGACCTCACCGCCGCCTCCGGCACCCCGGAGACCACGTACGAGGCGGCCTTCGCCGACACCGTCGGCGGCGCCCACTACGACTACTCCGACATCGGCGAGACCGGCACCGGTGCCGTCGTCGTCACCCCTGGCGGCACCACCACGTTCGACGTGTACGCGCCCACGGACGGCTACTACACCGTCAGAACCGACTACTCCGCCGCCCGCGGCCAGGCCTCACTCGCGCTGAACGGCACCAGGGTTGCCGCCCTGCCCTCCGGCTCCACCACCGCCGCCGACAGGCTCTACCTCCCCGAGGGCATCAACCGCATCGCGATCAGCCCGGACAGCGGCACCATGCTCACGCTGCGCGACCTGAAGGTGGCCGGCTCCGGCGACACCACCGGCGTCACCGTCTACCAGGCCGAGGACGCCACTCCGGCGGGCAAGGCCGTCGTCCAGTCCGACGCGTGGGCCTCTGGCGGCAAGGACGTCGGATTCATCGGCGACGGCGGCGCCAACACCCTCACCTTCGGCAATGTCACCGTCCCCTCCGCAGGCCGCTACACCATCGTCGTCCACTACGCGAACAACGACCGTGCAGGCAGCGGCAACTACAACACCAACACCGAGTCCCGCACGGCCCAGCTCACCGTGAACGGGCGCGTCCCCACCACCCTCACCTACCGCAACACCTACGGCTGGAGCGACTGGTGGTCACTCCCGGCCACCGTCACCCTCAATGCCGGAACCAACACCCTGGCCTTCGGCAACTCCTCTGCCTACGCACCCGACATCGACCGCATCGACGTAGCGCCGGTCACCGGCTGACGCGCGAGAATCCGAGGCACCGATCCGGCCGTGGCGGCCCGCCGATTGGACCGCCACGGCCGACAGAGCGGGAAAGAGGTCCGCTGGGTCGTCCCCCTTCCTGCGGTACGGGGCTTGGTCCCGCCAACCGCCGGACCCTGCGACGGGGTTCGACCCGGGCGAACCGGCCCGCGATCAGCGGTACGACGTGACCGTCACGGCCGACAGCGACCGCTCCTGGCCCCAGCGCTTCACGGGCCACCTGCCGGTGTGCGGTCGGAGCCGGCCTCCGCCCGCGCTGAACGGCCGCCGCCGACGCCCAGCACCTCGGCGGCCAGGAGGCTTCGGCCTCGTGAACATCCCCTATCCGTACGACGCGGGGGCGCTCATCGCGATCGACAACGACGACCGCCGCATGTGGGCCCGCCACCACCTCGCCCTTGAGGACGGCCGGGACATCCACATCCCCCCGTCGTCGTCAGCCAGGCCTGGCGCGACTCCCGCCGCCAGGTCCGGCTCGGCGAACTCCTCACCGGCTGCCACGTCGAGCCCGTACGCCTCGAGACCGCCAAAGCAGCCGGCACCCTCTGCGGCAAGGCCCACACCTCAGACGTCGTCGACGCCACCGTCGTCATCATGGCCGCAAGCCCCGGCGCCATCCCGACGACATCCGGCAGATGCCCGACAGAGTCGAGCTAGCGCCGGACGGTGAGGAGGATCTTGCCGAACTGGTTGTTCGATTCCAGGTAGTGGTGGGCGGCGACCACGTCCGTCAGGTCGAAGACGCGGTCGATCACCGGGCGCAGAGTGCCGGCCCGCAGGCCGGCGTTGACGAAGTGCTTCGCGCGGTGCAGCCGGGCCGGGTCGTCGACGGTGACTTCGGTGAACGCGTAGGTTCGGATGTTGCGGCCACGGAGGTCGGGGGCGACCGGCATCGGCGCCGGTGTCGGATCCAGCCAGCCGTAGAACAGGAGGGTCCCGTCCGGGGCGACGGCCTGGATCAGGGTCGTCACCGCCGGGCCCATGACGGCGTCGACGGCCAGCTGTACTCCCCGGCCGCCGGTCACCGCGTGGACCTCGGCGACGAGGTCCACGTCTTCGGCCGGGATGACGTGGGCCGCGCCGGCGTCCAGCAGCCGCTGCTTCTTCGCGTGGGTGCGGGTGACGGCGATCGGGACGGCGCCGAGGTGGTTGGCGACCTGGATCGCGGCCAGACCGACGCTGCTGGACGCTGCGTTGATGAGGACGGTGTCGCCCGGTTTGATTCCGCCGAACTCGACCAACAGGCCGTAGGCGGTGGTAAAGGCCATCCACGTGGCAGCGCCGGTCAACGCGTCGATGCCGGCCGGACGGTGCACCAGAGCATGCGCGGGCAGGACCACCGATTCGCCGTACGTGCCGTAGTCGGTCATCAAGAACGTCGGTACGGCGCTGACGGCGTCGCCGACGGCGAAGCCGTTGACGCCGTCGCCTACCGCCTCCACCACACCGGCGGCTTCGTAGCCGAGCCCGGAGCCGGGAAGGTTGGGCGGATAGACATACGTACCGGACCGGAAGTTGGACTCCGCCCGGTTCAGGCCGATCGCGTCGACGCGGATCCGGACCTCGCCCTGTGCGGGCTCGTCGAGCTTCACCTCTTCCAGCCGGAGCACCTCCGGCCCGCCGAGCTCGTCGAAGAGCACTGCCTTGGTCATGGTAAAGACTCCCGTTGTGATCGTGGCGGCCCGGATCGATGTGGATCGAGCGGCGAGATTTGAGGCTATAAGCCTGCGATCAAGACGCTCAATAATTGATCGTCCGCCCCAGCAAAGCGATCGTCTTCGCCCGCAGACCAATGGCATCTCCGCTGTCAAGGGCGTTCACTTCGTGCGACCCGGCGACTCGTCGGAGACATCGCCGGTGAACGAGCGTGCACCGAGCCGGCAGTCGGGCTGGCTCACTCCTCGGTACAACGACCCGCGCAGCCGCTTCCGCCGCGGTCGTCGGCGTGATCACGCAGGCTGCCGCACACCGGGCGCCGCGGCGTCAGGCAGGCTCGGCGTTCCCGGCCGCGTCCGCGTGGCGCCGGTACCGGCCCGGGCTGACGCCGTACTCCCGCTTGAATGCGGCGGCGAAGGCGATCTCCGAGCTGTATCCGGCCTGCCTTGCCACGACGCGCAGCGGCGCGTCCGACTCCCGCAGCACCCGGGCTGCCGTGATCATCCGCCACCAGGTCAGATAGGCAAGTGGCGGCTGTCCGACCAGAGCGGTGAACCGCCGGGCGAAGGCCGCTCGCGACAGACCTGCCCTGGCGCCGAGTTCCTCGACCGTCCACGGGTGGATCGGGTCGTGATGAATGGCCGCAAGCGCCGAGCCGATCGCAGGATCGCTCAGCGCCGCGGCCCAACCTGGCGTGCTCTCGTCGTGTGATCTCTGTTCGAACCAGGCACGCAGGATGTAGAGCAACAGCGTGTCGAGCAGCGACGGCACGATGGCACCCGTTCCCGGCTGCGGTCGGTCGATCTCGCTGCCCAGCAACTCCACCGCGGCGCGGAGTGACGAATACCGCCCGAGGTGCGCCGGCAGGTGGACGACCGGCGGAATCTCGGACAGCACCGGATGGGCCCTGGTCCGGTCCAGCAGGTAGGCACCGCACAGAATCACCGTGCCGGGGCCGGAACCTTCGTGTCGCACCTCGCGGTACGGCGCCTCACTGTCGCTGAGCTCGAATTCGACGAGGGGCGACGACGGGTTGTCGGCGAGCCCATGGACGCGGTCGCCGCGGACGAGCGCCACGTCGCCGGCATTGAGCGCGATCGGTGGCTCCCCGGCCGGGACGAGCCAGCATGAGCCACGCAGCACGACGTGAAAGCCCGCCCCCTCACCGGAGGGGAAACGCATGCCCCAGGGCGCGTACAACTCGTGCCTGACCGCGTGCGGCCTACCCGTCCGCATTGCGACGACCGCGTCACTCAGGACGTCCACGGCGACAGTATATGAACGGCAGGCACGGTCGAGCGGGGAGATCCTTGCCGCCCGCGACCGCTGCTGTCCCCCAACAGCCCAAGCTCTTCCGCACCCGCACCGGAGTCCTCGGCAACGGCCCGGCGCACGGCCTGCACGTGGCCGCATGCACGGGGTGTTCGCTGTCCGAACCGGCTGGGGCGTCCGGTTACGGCGTGCGGTCCGTCAGGAGGGCGGTGAGCCGCGCGGCGCCTCCCGCGGCGAGCCAGGCGTCGAAAGTGAGGGCACTCGGGTGGCGCCGTCGTGCCTCGGTGAGGTCTGCCCGTATCCGCCGCCGTCGTTGAGAAACGCGATGACGGCCCCGAGGACCGGGTTGTGCTCGCGGAGTGCCGCAAGCGGTACGGGCAGGTAAGGGACCTGCTCACCTGTCGCGCGACTGATCGCGGCGGCGATCTCCGGCGGAGTGAGTTCGCCACCGGCGAGGGTGAGGGTACGCCCCGTCAGGCGTGGGGCGGTCTCGCGCAACGGCGTCGATTCTCCGGGCCTCGACGCAACCTACGGCCCCGGGGATTTGCTGACCGCATGGCCGCTGTGAGTGGTGGATCGCAGGCGAGGCGCGGTGCGGATACCGCTTGCCGACGAGGCGTGCCTCTTCGGCTGGGGCGCCTCAGGCGCGGCTCAGGCAGTGGCTGCCGCCGAGGTCGCGGTCGACGTCTACGGCTACGCGGCTGCGGCGCCTGCCCGGACCGCCGGCGTGGGCAGCACGCCGGCGAAGCAGTTGTCGGTGCCGTGGGCGGCTGCGAGTGCGGCTCCTGCCTCGCGCAGCCGCTCCGTCCGGTGCGGTGGGGCGGTCAGCACAGGAGGTCCGTGGGGCCGTCGAGACACCGGGGACAGGGGGAGCGCCCGGCGCGGCGGGCGGGGGGGCGGGATGGGGGAAAGAGGCGCGCGGGTGGGGGAAATGGGGGGACAATGCGGAGTAATCACGGCGGGCCGGGGGAGGTTGCGTCATGGCTTCGTTCACGGGCACCGGGTGCCTTGTCGTCGATGTCACGGGGGCCGCGGTCGGCGGGGAAGCAGGCTGGGAAGCACAGCCGTTACCGCTGGTCACCGGTGTGGGCTCGACGGACGCGGCCGATGTGGTCCTCGCTGGGCGGGAGGTCAGGCTCGGGTACTTCGAGCATCGTGTGGCGGAGGCGCTGTACGGGGCTGCGGAACGGCCCGTGCGCTGGTCTCGGCAGGTCTCCGGGCGGATCGGTGGGACGCATGTCTTCGCGGTCGAAATAGTGCGGATGCCTTCGGAGTTCGGCGACGGCGGTGGGCTCGCGGTGCTGCACATACGCTTCGGCACCGACCCGCTCGCTGAACTCGTCGGGCTGACCGACCTGTCGGCCTCCGAGCACGGGAGCTCCAACCGTGAGGCGATCGAGGCCCTGCTGCCTGTGGGTACGCACGTCGCGAAAGGGTTCCGGCGGTGCTGGACGCTGGTCCACCTGACCCGCTCCGAAGGGCCCTGGCCGGAGGTGATGCCGGCCGCCTACGTCGCCTGGGGCGCCCGGGACCAGTGGCTGTGGCTGCTCGCCTCGGCAACCTCGGTGGCCCGATTCCCGCCGGACCCTGAGGGCCACGCCGAGTCCTTCCGCGGCCGGGTCCGATTCTCCGCCGACTGGCAGGCGCTGGTGCTGCGGGACGGCGCGGCCTTCCTCGGTACGACGGCCGACCCGGGGGATCGCGGCTCCTTCCACCGCCTGGCCCGCAGCCACGTGCACAGCATTTATCTGGATGCCTTCCTGCTCGGCAGGCTCCAGGCGAAGGCGTTGGGCGATCTGGCGGAGCGGGTGGCGTCAATCCGGGCCCACCGGCTGGATCCCTCCGCGATCGCGGCCCTGGAACGCCGGCTGATCGACCTCCGGGGCGTGCTGGGTACCGACCACGTCACCGTGCGGGGGAAGGGCAACGAACTGCTGGCCGCGTACCGCGAGCAGCACCGGCTGACGGAGTCACGCGCCCGCGTAGTGGATGACCTGGCCGTCTGCACCCGCTTCGTGGAGGCGTCGACCGCCCGCGCCGTGAACGCGGCGCTCGGCATCGTCACGGTCTTGGGCGTCCCGTTCTCTCTCGTCTACGGCGGCACCGCGGTGGCAGTCGGCAGCAGCACGGGCGCGTTCCTCTGGGCCACCGGCATCTCGGTGCTGCTGGCCGGCGCCGCCCTCGCGCTGATCCCCCCGCTCCGCGGCATGCTCCGGGCCCTCCGCGGCAGCCCCCGCGCCCGCCCGCGAACCGAGTCCCCGTGACGGGCCGACCGCCCCCGGCGGAGCCTCCGAGCCGCCGCCACCCGGAACCGTACGTGAGATTCGGACGCCGTACGTGAGAAAGGAAGCCGCCCGTGCTGGTGGGTTTGTACCGTGACGGCGCCTTACGCCAGCGCATCCGCAAGGGCTACGTGATCGCCGGTGAGGACCCCGCGGAGGTCCTACGGCCGCTGCTCGGACGGGCTTTGACGCCGGAGCGGCAGGCGCCCGTCGTGCGAGGTGAGGCGCAGCCCGCCGAGGCCGGGCGGGTGTGGCTCGACTCGGGAACCGTCTCGCTGAGCACCCCCGCGGCCAGGGCGCGTATCGCCCGCTCGCTCGCCGACGCCACCGCGGCCCTGGCCGTCGCGGTACGGCGTCGTGGCGGGGTGCTGCTGCCCTCGGGATACGCGCCCGGCGGGCCGCCCACGTCCGCCTGGCTGACCAGCGACGAGCACGACGTCGAGGTGTACAGCGACGTCCAGCGCGAGTTGTGCACCAACCTCTTCCGGCAGCATTCGGCGGCGCTCATCGCCTTGACCGGACGGAGCGCGTACGGCCCGCACACCGCCGGCGGCCAGGGGTCACGCCGACTGGCCGAGACCACGGACCAGCTCACCACCCGCTACCTGCACTCCGCCGCGCCCGCCCATCTGGAGCGGGTCACGGCCTCGTTGAGCCGTGACGAGGGGGTGACCCGACTGGACCTGATGGACGTCGACCCGCTGGGCGGGTCGGACGGGGCCTTCCCGGCGGTGACGTTGCGGATGATCGACGCCCAGATCCTTGTGGCCGACACGATGGCGCACGCCCTGCTCGTGCAGGCCCTGGCCATCCGGGCCCGGCGGTTCGAGCGGGAGGGGCGGCGCGTCCCCGCCCTGCTGCAGCAGATCGTCGACCGCAACCGCTCCCGAGCCGTCGCCCACGGCCTGGCCGCCTCCTTCGACGTCGAGTCCGGCGCGGCGAACCGGCAGGGGCGGGGCGGTGCCGGGCCAGGCCGAGGCGGGCCCCGTACCGCCGCCGACCGGCCGAAGACCAGGCCGCAAGCCCGGGTGCACAAGGCTCACCGCGTCTGCCTGGACCTGCTGAAGGACCTGACGCCGGAATTCCAGGCCATGGACGTCGGCTTCGCGGAGGTCGCCCCGCTACTGGCCGGCCTGGCTCTCCAGGACAGCCATCCGCTGGCCGCCCGCAACGAGAACGACCTGGTGGCGTCCTGGCGCCGAGCCGCGCCGGCCGAACTGGACGACCAGCACGTCGCCGGCCGGCTCGCCGACGCCGGCTGGCTGCTCACCGACCATGTGACCGCGCAGGTCCGCAGCCTCGCCCCGGGCTCGACCTCTCTGCTCGCGCTGGAGTGGGAGCAGCCGCTCGCCTGGAACACCCCCGCGCAGCACGCCAGAAGGGACCGGCCCAGGGACCGGCGCGACACGGACGACCCCACCGGCCCCCCGGCCACGCACCGCCCGGGGCAGCCTTCTCAGCGCCGTGCCACAGCCCCCAGGACCGCCGCCGCGCTGCTCACCGCCCTCGAACAGGCCGGAAACCCGTCCGGTGCCGCGTCGCTCGCGGTGGTACGGGAGCATCTGGCCGGCGGGGGCGGCGGCGACCTGGACCGGGAGCTGCGCAACCACGCCCAGGCCCGCGAGATCCGCCGCTCCCTGCGCCCGCCGCGACGGCAGACCGTCACCGCCGGCGAGGCACGCTTCACCTGGGACAGCGAGGCAGCGGTACAGGCCGTCACCCTGGCTCGCCGGCACGGTGCCGCGCTGCTGGCCTGCGACGTCCCGGTCTCCGACAAACTCGACCTGAACGCGTCGGTACGGCGCTGCGCCCAGCACCGCCCGGAAGGGCTGGCGGTGCTGACCCTGGCATCCACGGTCTACCGCTCCGAGCGCGGCCAGCGGGCCAAGTCCGAACTGCTGCTGGTCGACCTCGCCGGGAGTTCCGCCGTACCGGACGGGGCGGACGACGAGCGGCCGGCGGACGACGAATCGCCTGCGAGCCGCAAGCCCCCCTCGAACCCAGAGGAACCAGGGAACCACGACATGCCCGTGGGCGAGGAGGCCACCCGATGACCAGCCCACCACCGCCTGTCCCCGTCAGCCTCGACGTGCGCGAATACCGCGAGCCGCTGCCGGACGCCGACTCCTACCTGGCTCTCTGGCAGTGGATCGAACCGCACCTGCTCCGCGTCGACCCGCGCGAGGACCGGAGCCTGCGGCTGGATCTGGGCGACCGCGGCGCCCTGACGCTCCGGCTGCTCGATCCGGCCGGCAATCCCGACGCCTTCGGCCCAGGCACGGAGTTCGCCGTCCGCGGCATCCTCGAGACCCCGCGTGTCCGTTACGCGTGCGGGCCCTGCGCACCTTCGGGCACTCGGGTGTACGGGCCCTTCCAGTGCCACGCCTGCAACGAGGAGAAGGGCAAGGACGGCGGCACCCGGCTCTGCGACCGGCATGTGGTCATCTTGGAGGGCGCCTTCCGCACGGTGTGCCCCGACCACGCCCCTGCCTGCCCTGCGTGCGGCCGGCCCGGCGTCTTCTGGTGCGACGGCGGCCGCTGCCGGAACCGGCGGGCATGGTGCGCCGCCCACCGCGTCCCGCACCCGGGCGACGCCCGTACCTCGTACTGCCGGGACTGCTTCGACGACCGCTTCCCGTCATGCGTGGCCCCGCGGTGCGGGCAGACCGGCTACCTGCGCTGCGAGCACGTGCGCTCGGCGGGCGGCGAGACCTGCCCGCACCGGGTCTGCGCCGCGCACGCCGGGCGCTGGCAGATCTACGGCCCCCACAGACGCGGCCTCGTCCTGTGCCCCACCCACCTCGCCGGGCTGCGCGGCATGTCGCGGGAGGACGTGGTCTTCCAGATCGTCGCAGCCACCGCCCTGCGCCGTCGGTCGCGCGCGGCCGGCCCGGCCCTGCTCCCGCGGCTGTCCGTCGTCCGCCACATCCTGATCCACGTGCGTGACGAGGCGCTCGACATGGGCGTCGTCGACGCGCTGTTCACCCGGCTGCGGGCCACTGCTGACGGCACCAGGGGCGGCGCGGAAATGGCCACCCTGCTCGACGCCCACGCCCGAGTGCGCGAGCAGGATCTGGACGCTTTCCGGGGCGACCAGGAGCTGGGCCGCCGGCACTACGAGGCCCTGCTGCGCATGCTGACCGCCGACGGCAGGGGACAGCTTGCCGAACGGCTCTCCTTCTCGGACTTCCGGCCCAAGGCGAACGCCCTCTACGTCAGGGTCCCGCCGGATGTGGCCGGGCTGTTCATCGGGCGCGGCGGCTCGGGTGTCCGAGACCTCGGCGCCCGGCTGGGTGTCACGTTGAAGGTGGAGAAGCGATGAGGGTCCCTCTGGGCCGCGCCCATGGCACGCGGCTGGTGATCGTCGGTGGCGACGGGCTGGTCGCGGACAACCGGGTCGGCGTCTCGGCGGCCGACGTGTCCGCCGAGCAGACGGGCGTACTGCTGTCCGCGGCGGGCGACGAGCGGCGCGGCCCGGTCGTGCGGATGCTCCCGACGCCCGGCCTGCCGGCGGGTGTGGTGGCCGTGCACGAGGACCTGGCCCGCGCCGCCGGACTGTCCGGTGCCGCCGGCGAGGACTGGCTGCTGCTCGAACGGCCGGCCGTCGTCGCGGCGTCCGTCGTGCTGGAGTCCGCCGCCGACGCCCTCCCGGACGCCTCGGTAAAGCAGTTGCGCGGCTCCTCCGCGCTGGACGGCCAGGTCTTCCGGTACGAGCCCGACGCGCGCGAGGCCACCTGGCTGTACGTGGACAGCGTGCCCTACCGGGTGCGCAGCGTCGCCGACGGGTCGGGCGAACCGCTGACCGGACTCCTGCGGATCGGCGCCGGCACCACCTTGCACCTGTTCCTGCCAGGCAACAGGACCGGTGTGGATGTGGTGATCCTCGCCGACTGCAGCGGCTCGATGTCCTGGGACGACGTGCTCGACGACAGTGACGTCGGCCGCTTCGGCGGTCGTACGCAGCGATACGTGACCCGGATGCACGCGCTCAAGCGCGCGCTGCACGAGATGGCCGACGTCCGGCTGTCCGCGGGCGGTCGGCCCACCCGGCTGGCGCTGGTCCGTTTCACGAAGGCGTCGGTCCCGGTGTTCCCGCGCGCCGGTGGGATGGCCGACGTCGGCGACGAGTCCACCATCGAGGAGTTCCGCGCCGCGGTCGGCCTGCTCAAGCCGGAGTCGGCGGGCACCGACATCGGCCAGGCGCTGCACCACGCGTCGGAACTGCTGCACCGATACGGGAACCCGCACAACGAGCGCTTGGTGGTGCTCGTCAGCGACGGCGCCGACTGGGCGGAGAAAGGGGTGGACGCCACTGGCGAGATGCTGGCGGCGACCGCGGACCCGGTGTCGCTGATGGAGGAGCTGAACGGCTCGCTCGGCATCCGCCTGCACGCGGTGGGGGTCAGCGCCGAGGCCACCTTCTGGCCGTGGTGGGAGAGCCGCCATCGGCGCAGCACCGGTGAGCCGCATGTGAGCATCGTCCCCAACCACGCGCTGCTGCGCCACCTGGTGGAGGTGGGCGGCGGCGACCCCACCCGTATCGGCGGTACCGACGTACTGATGGAGTACTTCGGGGAGTTGGGCGCCGGGGTCACGCAGACGGTGGGTCACCCGCGAACCGGGCGGCTTCCCGGGCCGCAGCCCGAGATCGCGCTCGCACTCAGTCTGAGCGCCGCCACCACAACCGATGCCAGGAGGGGCGAACTGGCGGAGACGATCAGCCTGTTGTACTCGTCGTGCGTCGACGCGTCCCGCCGACGCATCGGCCGGCCGCTCTACCGGCAGACCAACGACACCCGGGCCCTGCACCACATAGGCCAACCGGTCCGCGACCGCTCGGCCTTCGCGGCCTGGGTTCTCGACGTGCACAAGGTCTTCTACGAGCAGCAGGAAAGCGCCCTCAACTCGCCCCGGGACAAGGACTCCTACCCCATCCCGGGGGTCGCCGGCATCATCTGGGACGGCCGTCTCTTCCGGATCCACACCATGCGGCTGGAGACAGCGCACGACAGCGTGGGCCGGAACAACAAGAAGGAGGCGGAGCAGCACCAGCGCATGGTGGGGGAGGTCTTCCTCGCCCACACGGGCCGCTATCACCTGCCCGACGACGACGAAGCCGGGTGGGGCCGGCTGCAACTGGGCCTGATGGAGGACCTGGCCGGGATGCTCACGGACGTCTACGCGGTGCTGAACGCCGAGCAGATGCCCGCGCCGGCCGATGCGGAGGCGAACCCGCAGGACGGGCAGGCCGGGGGCTTCGTGCCCGCGGAGAGGACCGCGCTACGGGTCCAGGGCTTCTGAGCCCCGGCGGTGCCGGGGAGGCAGCCGGCTTGTGGACACCCGCCTTCAGGCGGCACCTTCGGCTTGCCGCGTTCTTCGCCGCCGGAGCCCGCTCGGCCCTGCCCGTACGCGATCGGCTCCGGCGGGACCTCACCGCGCCGATGCCGGGCCCGGAACGCGTCGGATACATCGCCTGTCCGCCGGCCGAGGGGGCGGGCGTACGGTTGGCGGCGCGGATTTCCGCGAGGTTGCCGGGGCAGATCTCCGGGCCTAGCGTGGTGAGGGTGTGCGGCGGGTCGTGCAGCGCGGGGTGCGGAGAAGCGGAGCCCGGATCCCGCTGCGCGCGGACCCGGAGCAGATTGCACTGCCGAGAGCGACGGACCATATGGCCGGCCGGTCCAGGGGAGCCGTCGCAGGAAAGGCGGCGTGATGGCCACATTGACAGCGGTGAACGTCGGGATGCCGAAAGACGTGCCGTGGCACGGCAGGACCGTGCACACCGGCGTGTACAAGGAGACGGTGTCCGGGCCGCGGATGGTGCGCCGGCTGAACATCGAGGGCGACGGGCAGGGCGACCTGGGCGGGCACGGGGGTGAGCAGCGGGCGGTACTGGTCTACCAGCTGGACTCCTACCGCTACTGGGCCAAGGAACTGGGGCGAGGCGATCTCACGCCGGGCAATTTCGGGGAGAACTTCACCGTCGAAGGCTTGCCCGACGACGAGGTCTGCATCGGCGACCGCTACCGCGTCGGCGGCGCGCTCTTCGAGGTGACGCAGCCGAGGGTCACCTGCTACCGGGTGGGTCTGCGGATGGGCGAGCCGCAGATGGCGGCGCTGCTGGTGGCGCACCGTCGCCCCGGCTTCTACCTGCGGGTGATCGAGGAGGGTGAGGTCGAGGCCGGGCAGGAGATCGTCAAGGTCGCCACCGGCCCCGAGGCGATGACCGTCGAGGAGATCGACCGGGTGCTCTACCTGCCCTCGCACACCCGCGAGCAGGTCGAGCGCGCCTTGCGGATCCCCGCGCTCAGCCCCGGCTGGCAGGCCTCCATGCGGACCCTGCGGGACCAGGCCGGCAAGGCAGCGGGCGGTGCCTCCGGCAGCGCGGGGCTGAACGCCGCCGCCACCGCCCCGCCGCCCGCGTGGCCAGGCTTTCGCCCGCTGGTGGTCACCCGCATCGAGGACGAGAGCCGCAGCGTGTTCTCCCTCCACCTGGCCGCCGTCGACGGCTCCGAGCTGCCGAAGACGCTGCCGGGGCAGTTCCTCACCGTCAAGGTCCGGCCCGCGGGGGACGCGCCTCCGTTGATCCGCAGTTATTCGCTGTCCGGCGAGCCGAACGCGGGCACGTACCGCATAAGCGTGAAGGTGGAGCCGCACGGCGCCGCCGGCAACGAACTGCGCGCCCACATCCGCGTCGGCGACCACCTGGAGACCGCGGCACCGCGTGGCACCTTCTGCCTGGAAGACGGCGACAACCCGGTGATCCTGCTGTCGGCCGGAGTCGGGGTCACCCCCGTCCTGGCCATGCTGCACGCCCTCACGCGCGAGCGCTCCCGCCGCAAGGTGTGGTGGCTGCACGGCACCCGTGACGGCACCGAGCACGCCTTCGCACAAGAGTGCCGCGAGCTGATCGAGGCCCTGCCGCACGCGAAGTCGGCAGTCTTCTACAGCAGACCGGCTGCCACCGACCACCGCGGTGTCGACTACCAGCAGCGCGGCCGCCTGACCCCCGACCGTATCGCCGCACTGGGGCTCCCGGCCGACGCCGACGCCTACCTGTGCGGCCCCGCGGGCTTCATGGACGCCGTCACCGCCGCGCTTGCCGCGTCGGGGCTGCAGGCGTCCCGTGTCCACACGGAGACCTTCGGCGCGGAAGCCTCGCTCACCCCGGGGATCAAGGGCGACGCCGCGGCCGTGCCCCACCGGCCGGCCGGCCCCGCCGGCACCGGGCCCACGGTGTCCTTCGCCCGCAGCGGCCTCGAAGTGCCCTGGAACGACGCGCAGGATTCCCTGCTCGAACTGGCCGAAGCCTGCGACGTTCCGGTCCGGTGGTCCTGCCGCACCGGGGTCTGCCACACGTGTGAGCTCGCGCTGATGTCCGGTGCGGTGGCCTACTCGCCCGACCCGGTCGAGCCTCCGGGCGGGGGCAACGTCCTCATCTGCTGCTCCACTCCCGTCGAGGACGTCGTCCTGGACCTGTAGAACGAGGCGGCCCAGCGGGCCGGCGGCGTGCTGGGCGCGAAGGCTGCGGCTTCCTGCTTGCGCAGGTCGGGGCGGCAGGTGGGCGCCTGCCCGAGCTGTTGCACGAGCCCCGGCGTGCGAATGGCGACCTGCTGCTGAGTGAGGTCGACAAGACTCCCCCAGGCGATCCGCCGGGACCGTTCGACCACGGCCCCACCCACGGGGCACCGCCACGGCGGGCGCCCGCGCGCCTCCGCGCGGGCGCCCGCTCGTTCAAAGGCTTACCGGGAGATGGGTCAGGGCGTGGACAGGGTGAACTGGCCGACCTTGACGGAGCCGCCGAGTGCTTGCGTCGCATAGTCGAAGAGGGCGAACCGGTACCCCATGAAGAACTGCCAGCTGTTGTCCATCGTGAAACCCGGCCCGAAAGCGGTGAAGTTGACGCCGTCGGTGCTGTAGGAGAAATGCCCCTGCCTGCCGGTGCCCGGATGGATGTCGGCGTTGACGCGCAGCCAGACCTTGCCTCCGGACAGGGCCGTGCTCGCGACTTCCGTGCCGGTGCTGGTGGTGTTCCAGCTGCCGTCCATGGTGATGTTGTTGGTCATCACCAGGCGGGCGGCGCCGTTGTCGCGTCTGACGCCGATCCATGCCGAGGAGTTGCGTAGCAGCGCCAGTCCGGCCCGGTCCCCGTCGTGCATACCCGAGTAGTCCAGCGGTACCGTCGCGGTGGACGTGGGTCCCAGGATCCGGTGGGTCAGCGTGTTGCGTGCCGAGTACAGGTCGTTGGTCACCGTCGCGGTCTGCAGGGTCAGGCCGTTGTTCGCGGACCACTTGGTGTTGTCGGGGTTGTGGTTCCACTCCCACTCGGGTCCGAGAGCGGGCCCGGCGAAGGTGTCGGTGCCCGTGGGGGACTTCACCTCACGCGGCGGAGTCGGCACGTTCGGGTACGGATAGGTGGTACCCCAGCCGCCGTTGACGGTCTGGAGGACGGGCCACCCGCTGGAGTTCCACTTGATGGGCGCCAGCACCGGGACGCGCCCGCCGGGGTAGGAGTCGACGAAGGCCATGTAGTACCAGTCGCCGTTCTGCGTCTGCACGATGCCGCCCTGGTGCGGTACGCCACCGCCGACGATGGGGGTGCCGACGTTGTTGAGCAGCGGTTGCTCGGTGTACGGGCCGAAGGGGCCGTTGGTGGACTTCAGGACGTATTCGGCGTTGGCCGGGTGGTCGACGAGGATGTAGTAGGCCCCGCCCACCTTGTACATGCGGTTGCCCTCGGTCGTCCCGGTGCTGGACGGGTCGGTGAAGACCGCCTGGCTGCGGACCTGGCTCAGTCCGTCGGCCGACAGCTGGGCGACGTAGTGGGTGCCGCTGCCGTAGGCGACGTACATCGTGTCGTTGTCGTCGACGAGCATTCCGGCGTCGTAGTAGCAGTTGTTGATCACCGAACCGCGCGTCCAGGGGCCTTCGACCGAGGAGGCGGTGTACATGTACGTCTTGTTGAAGTCGATGCAGCCCCCCCAGTAGAACTTCCCGTTGCTCTTGCGGTAGTTCAGGAAGGAGGCCCACACGCCGTTGACGTAGGCGCGCCCGTTGCCGTTCAGGTTGTACTTCTCGCCGAAGTCGAGCGAGGGCACCGAGTGGCCGGCGAACTCCCAGTGGACCAGGTCGTAGGAGCGCAGGATCGGGGCCCCCGGCGAGTAGTGCATCGTCGAGGCCGAGTAGCAGTAGGTGTCGCCCACCCGCAGGATGTCTGCGTCGGCGAGGTCCTCCCACAGCACGGGGTTGCTGAACGTCGTCGGGGGACTCGTCGGGGGTGTGGTGGGAGGTGTAGTGGGGGGTGTGGTGGGG
>NZ_JOHY01000033.1 GCF_000721495.1 Streptomyces sp. NRRL F-5123 | reverse complement strand
TAGCTTGCGGCGTCCGGTGCGGTGCGTCGCAAGGCGCCGGATCGGCCTCGTAGTGGGCCTGCTCGGTCGATGCGGCAACGCAGCGAGGTGCCGTGCCGGACGCCGCAAGCTACCGGCAAACCCTCCCGGTCACAGCACCAGGGCCTGTTTCGAAAGTCCCGTCTGCCCGGAGGGGTCTGGCACGCACGCTTGCTGCGTTGTCGGTCGTCAGCGCAGCCCGCTGCGCTTTCTCCCCCTGGGCCTGGCGGCCCGGGAGGTGCCCCCACCCTCCGCCTTGCAATCGCACGCACCAGACCCCTCCGGCCCCGCCCTGCGGGCGGACGACGCTACTTTCGAAACAGGCCCTAGAGCACCTTGGACAGGAAGGCCCTGGTCCGTTCGTGCTGCGGGTCGGCCAGCACCTCGCGGGGGCGGCCGGTCTCGACCACGACACCGTCGTCCATGAAGACGAGCGAGTCGCCGGCCTCGCGGGCGAAGCCCATCTCGTGGGTCACGACGATCATGGTCATGCCGTCGTCGGCGAGGCCGCGCATCACGTCCAGGACGTCGCCGACCAGCTCCGGGTCGAGCGCGGAGGTCGGCTCGTCGAAGAGCATGAGCTTGGGCTCCATCGCCAGCGCCCGGGCGATGGCCACCCGCTGCTGCTGGCCGCCGGACAGCTGCGCGGGGTAGTTCGCGGCCTTGTCGGCCAGGCCCACCCGCTCCAGCAGGGCCCCGGCGCGCTCCCGGGCGGCCGCCCGGGACTCGCGCTTGACCTGGACGGGGCCCTCCATGACGTTCTCCAGTGCCGTCATGTGCGGGAAGAGGTTGAAGCGCTGGAAGACCATGCCGATACCGCGCCGCCCGGCGGCCACCTCGCGGTCGCGCAGCTCGTGGAGCCGGTCGCCGCGCTGCCGGTAGCCGACGAGGACGCCGTCCACGTACAGCCGCCCGGCGTTGATCTTCTCCAGGTGGTTGATGCAGCGCAGGAAGGTGGACTTGCCGGAGCCGGACGGGCCGATGAGGCAGCACACCTCGCCGGGGGCGACCCGGAGGTCGATGCCCTTGAGGATGTGCGCGGCGCCGAAGGACTTGTGGACGCTCTCGGCCCGCACCATCGGCTCCACCCCGGAGGCGGGGGGCGCGGACTTGTCGAGACTGGGAGTGCTCATGGGTCAGCCCACCTTCGGTCGGCGCAGGGTGGTGGCCGTGCCGGCCAGGTTGGCCCTGACCTTCTGCCACGGGGTCAGCGGCAGCGAGCGCTGCGAGCCGCGCGCGAAGCGCCGTTCCAGGTAGAACTGGCCGACGCTGAAGACGCTGGTCAGCACCAGGTACCAGACGGACGCGACGAAGAACATCTCCATGATCGCGTTGGAGCTGACACCGATGTCGGACGTGGCGCGCAGCAGCTCGGAATACTGCACGACCGACACCAGCGACGACGTCTTGAGCATGTTGATGAACTCGTTGCCGGTCGGCGGGATGATCACCCGCATCGCCTGCGGGAGCACGATCCGGCCCATCGTCCGCGGCCCGGTCATGCCGAGCGCGTGCGCGGCCTCCGTCTGGCCCTCGTCGACCGACTGGATGCCGGCCCGGACGATCTCGGCCATGTACGCGCCCTCGTTGAGGCCGAGGCCCAGCAGGGCGGCCACGAAGGGGGTCATGACGGCGACGGTGTCGTTCTTGTACAGCGGCATCAGGTTGATCGTGTGGAAGATCAACGAGAGGTTGAACCACATGAGCAGCTGCACGTAGACCGGGGTGCCGCGGAAGAACCAGATGTACAGCCACGCGACCGCGCCGGTCACCGGGTTCTTCGACAGCCGCATCACCGCGAACAGCACGCCGAGCACCAGGCCCATGGCCATCGCGCACACCGAGATCAGCACGGTGTGCCAGACACCGGTGAGCACCGTGTGGTCGAAGAGCTTGATCCCGACCGTGTGCCAGATGATCTTGCCCTGCGAGAAGCCGTACGCCAGCCAGCCCAGCAGCGCCACCACGACCACGGCGGCGACCCAGCGCCCGTAATGGCGTACCGGAACGGCCCGGATGGCCTCGTACGGCACCCCGGCGGGGGCCGGGGCGGGAGCGGTGTCCGCCGGTGCCGGGACGGTGTCCGCGGGGGCGGGTTCCGTGGAGGGGCCGACCGCGTCCTCGGGGACGCGGTCGGCGGGGGTCCCGCTCACGTCACGAGCCGCCGTTGATCGCGACGGTGGTGATCGCGCCGGAGCTCGCGTTCCACTTCTGCAGGATCTTGGCGTACGTGCCGTCCGCGACGATCGCGTCCATGGCGGCCTTGAGGGCGTCCCGCAGCTGCGGGTCGTCCTTGCTCACCGCGATGCCGAAGGGCCCGGCGTCGGAGGGGGCGCCGGCCACCTCGAAGTCGCTGCCCTTGCCCGAGGTCTGGGCGATGTAGGCGGCCACCGGGGTGTCGTTGAGGTCGGCGACGGCGCCGCCGGCCTTGACCCGGGTCTGCGCCTCGGCGTCGGTGTCGAAGGCCTGGATGGTCAGGCCCTTGGAGCCGCACGCGGTCTTCTGCTTCTTGAAGGCGTCCTCGTAGATCGTGCCGCGCTGGACGGCCACGGTCATGCCGCACAGGTCGGCGAGCGTCTTGACGCCCTTCGGGTTGCCCTTCTGCACGAGCAGCGAGGAGCCGGAGTTGTAGTAGTCGACGAAGTCGACGCCGGTGCCGATCTTCTTGCCCTTCTCGTCCAGGCCCTGCTGGCGGGCCTTGGTGTCGCTCATAGCGGACATCACGATGTCCGAACGCCCGGTCTGGAGCGACGTGATGAGACCGTCGAACTTACCGTTGGTGAACTTGAACGTGACGCCGAGCTTCTCGCCGAGCGCCGCCCCGAGGTCCGGGTCGATGCCGACGATCTGGCCGTTCTCGGTCTGCTCCATCGGGGCGTACGAGGCGTCCGTACCGACCTGGACGACCTTCGAGGACTGGTACTTCTGCGGCAGCTGGGCGAACAGCGAGTCGGGAGTCGCGCTGGTCGTGGCGCCGCCGGCGGCCGTGGAGGGGCTGCTGCCCGCTGCGGGCGAGTCGTCCTTGGTCTGGTCGCCGCACCCGGTGAGAACCAGGGTTCCGGCCACCGCGACGGCGGCGACCGCACTGAGCCGGGAAAGGGCGCTGGTACGCCTGGACATGCGTGCCGTCATCGCTGCGTCCTCCTGAAGAGGTGAGTGGTGGTGCTTGGGGCTGGCACACGCCTTCGAGTGTCGCCACCGTGTGTGATCTGTGCATCTTGCCATCCGGACTGCGCCGCCCGGGGGCCTCGTTGTGTCAAAATCGCATAACGGGCGATCCCCGGGCTCCCATCGGGCCGGCACACCACGGCAGGACCGCGATGGGGCCATGCCTGTCAGGGCCGCACGGCCACGCGGTGGTTGCGGCTCCCTGGAACAGTCATCCGGTAGAACGGATTCTCACCCCTCATCCGGGGCCGGTGCGCGTGCGGCGCACCAGGCGTCCCCAGTCCGCCGATTCGCTCACTCGTTCCCGTGGGCAGGACGCCGGCCCGATCTCTCTCCCGCGCGCGCCCGCCGCGTGCGGGAGGAGTATTTCCCTCACTCACTGACAAAGGGGTCAAAACTTGGCAATCGAGACCGTCAATCCGAGGACGCACGGCGATACCGGCGGCGACGCCGAGGACATCCCGCTCGATCCGGTCTTCGCGCTGCACCGCGGCGGCAAGATGGAGATCGCCTCCACGGTGCCCGTGCGGGACGCCGCCGACCTGTCGCTCGCCTACACGCCCGGGGTGGCCGAGGTCTGCACGGCCATCGCAGAGCAGCCGGAGCTGGCGCACGACTACACCTGGACGTCGCAGGCGGTGGCGGTGGTCACCGACGGCACCGCGGTGCTGGGCCTGGGCGACATCGGCCCGCGCGCGTCACTGCCGGTCATGGAGGGCAAGGCGATCCTCTTCAAGCAGTTCGGCGGGGTCGACGCGGTGCCGATCGCGCTGGACTGCACGGACGTCGACGAGATCGTGGAGACCGTGGTCCGGCTCGCCCCGTCGTTCGGCGGGGTGAACCTGGAGGACATCTCGGCGCCGCGCTGCTTCGAGATCGAGCGGCGGCTCAAGGAGCGGCTGGACATCCCGGTCTTCCACGACGACCAGCACGGCACCGCCGTCGTCACGCTCGCCGCGCTGCGCAACGCCGCGAAGCTCACCGGCCGCCGGCTCGGCGACCTGCGGGCCGTCATCTCCGGCGCCGGGGCCGCGGGCGTGGCCATCGCGCGCATCCTGCTCGAAGCGGGCATCGGGGACGTCGCGGTGACGGACCGCAAGGGCGTGGTCCACGCCGGGCGCGACGACCTCAACCCGGTCAAGCGCGAGCTGGCGTCGTATACGAACCGCGCGGGGCTGGCCGGCTCGCTGGAGGACGCGCTCGCGGGCGCGGACGTCTTCATCGGCGTCTCCGGCGGCACGGTCGCCGAGCGGGCCGTCGCGAGCATGGCGCCGGGCGCCTTCGTCTTCGCGATGGCCAACCCGACACCGGAGGTCCACCCGGACGTGGCGGGCCGGCACGCCGCCGTCGTCGCGACCGGGCGCAGCGACTTCCCCAACCAGATCAACAACGTGCTGGCCTTCCCCGGCATCTTCGCCGGCGCCCTCCAGGTGCGGGCCTCGGCCATCACCGAGGGCATGAAGCTCGCCGCCGCCGAGGCGCTGGCCGGTGTGGTCGGCGACGAGCTGAGCGCGGAGTGCGTCATCCCGTCGCCCTTCGACCCGCGGGTGGCGCCCGCGGTGGCGGCGGCGGTCGCGGCCGCGGCCCGTGCGGAGGGCGTCGCCCGCCGCTGAGGCACCGCCCACCGGTATGTGACCAGCGTCACATACCGGTAGGTGTCACAAAATCCGGGACGGCGCAGTCTTCAGGGTTGTCCGGAGTGACACCGGACACCCGAGCACCCCCGCGCGCCGGCTCCCCGTACCGGCGGGCGGGGGTGCCGTACGTGGCCGGCCCGCCCTCCGTACGGGGCGGGCCGGCCGCCACCGCCGGGCCGCCGGCGTCCCGCCTCCCCGCTCGGCGCCGGGCCCCGGCGCCGGGCCCGCAGGCCCCTCACGCCCACCGGCGCACACCCATCCCCACCGGCTCCCGCCAGGACCCGGCAAAAACTTTCAGGATTTACGCCCCGGGTGTTGCTCGTTTCCACTCCGGCTCGTCAGGCTGCGCACTGCACGTACCTCTCCACCGCTCACGCCACGCCCGCACCGCGAGGGAGCCTGAATGCCGCGCCACCCGCACCGCACCGCCCGCCACACCCGCGCCCTGACGCTGGCCGCAGCGCTGGCGCTGCTCGGCGGCCTCACGAGCGCCGCCGCCGGCGGCGTGGCCACGGCCGGGGCGGCGGACCCGCAGACGGGCCGGCAGGCGGAGTTCACCGCGGCGGCCCGGGAGTTCGGCGTCCCGCTGCCGGTCCTGGAGGCGGTGTCGTACTACGAGACGCGCTGGGAGGCGCACTCCGGTCAGCCGAACGCCGAGGCGGGCTACGGACCGATGAACCTCACGAACCTCACCGCCGCCACCCTCGACGGCGACGGCCTGAGCACCCTGTCCCCGCGCTACGCCGACCTGCTCACCGCCCCCGCCGAGCACACCGCGGGCGCCGCCGCCGCGCTGCTGGGCGTGGACATCGCGGCCGTCACCGGCGACGAGGCGCAGAACATCCGCGGCGGCGCCGCGCTGCTGGCCTCCTACGCCCGCGGCTACGGCCACGGGCGGCTGCCGCGCACCACCGACGGCTGGTACGCCGCCGCGGCCCGCGCCGGCCAGTCCACCGAGGACACCGTCGCCCAGGCCTTCGCCGACGGCGTGTGGTCCACGATGGCCTCCGGCGCCTCCCGCACCACCGCCGACGGCCAGCTGGTCACCCTCGCCCCCGTCGGCCACCTGCACCCGAACCGGAGCGACGTCCGCAAGCTCGGCCTGAAGGAGGTGACGCCGCCGAGGAGCAGCACCCCCGCCGAATGCCCGGCGTCGCTGCACTGCGACGTCGTCCCCGGCGCGTACACCCTGCTCGACCCGTCCGACCTCGCCGACTACGGCAGCCACGACCTCGCCGACCGCCCGAACGGCGACCTCGACATCCGCTACATCACCCTGCACAGCACCGACGAGACCTACGACGGCACCCTCGACCTCTTCCGCGACCCGACCTACGCGGCCGGCGCGCACTACGTCGTACGGTCCGGCGACGGCCACGTCACCCAGATGATCCCCACCAAGGACATCGCCTGGGACAGCGCCAACCGATCCTTCTACCAGCACTCCATCGCCATCGAGCAGGAGGCGTGGGCGACCCACGGCGCCGCCTGGTTCAGCGAGGACCTCTACCGCTCGACCGCCTCGCTGGTGCGCTACCTCGCCGCGAAGTACGACATCCCGCTGGACCGCGCGCACATCCTCGGCCACGACAACATCCCCGGCGGCACCGAGTCGGGCGTCGCCACCCAGCACTGGGACCCGGGCCCCGGCTGGGACTGGGAGCACTTCTTCGACCTGCTGGGTGCGCCCATCCGGGCGACCGCCCCGGCCGGCAGCGACACCGTCGCGATCAAGCCCGGCTACGCGCACAACCTCCAGTCCACGACCTACTGCGACGACGTGCAGGGCTACAAGCAGTTCCCCGGCCCCTACCGCAGCTTCGACTGCCCGGTGGCCGCACCCGACCAGGCCGCGTCGTTCGTGCCGCTGCACACCGCGCCCAGCACCACCGCGCCGCTCGTCGCCGACCCGTACCTGCACCCGGACGGCTCCGCCGGGACGACGGCCATGAACGACTGGGGCGACAAGGCGCCCGCGGGCGAGCAGTACGTCGTCGCGGACCGCGTGCCCGGCTGGACGGCGATCTGGTGGGGCGGCACGAAGGCGTGGCTCCAGGACTCCGCCGCGCACCCGGTGACCGTGCCGGTCAAGGCCGCGCGCATCGTGCCCAAGCCGGGACTGGCCTCGGTGCCGGTCTACACCACGGCCTACCCCGAGGCGTCCGCCTACCCCGCGGACTTCGTCGCCTTCGAGGGCGGCACCGCCCCGCGCCGTCAGCTGGCCCGCGCCAAGTACACGATCCCGGCGGGGCAGTCCTACGTCGCCGCGGGCCCGGCGGTGCGCACCGACTCCTACTTCGCCATCTACTACGACGGGTCGGCGCCGTACGACCAGCACGACTTCCTCGGGCAGACCAAGGTGTACGAGATCGTCTACAACCACCGGGTCGCCTTCGTGAACGCCGCCGACGTGGACCTCGTCCCCGCCGGCTGACGCCCCGCGGTTCCCCGCGCCGATGGGGGGCGCGGGGGACCGCGGGTGAACGCCGTCCGGGCGCCCGGGCTCAGGCCGGGCGGTCGGACTCCAGGGCCTCGTGCGTCAGGTGCAGGGCGCGGGAGGACTTCTCGTACGTGCGCTGCGCCACGCACACGAACAGGCAGTCGACGACGACCAGCTGGCTGATGCGCGAGGCCATCGCGCCCGGCCGGAAGGTCGTCTCACGGCCCGCCGAGACCAGGACGTGGTCGGCGGTCCTGGCGGCCGTCGACAGCGGGTGGTTGGTGATGACCACGGTGGTCGCGCCCTCGGCGGCGGCCCGCCGCAGCGGCTCCAGGATGTCGCGGCTCTCCCCCGAGTGCGACACCGCGAGGAAGACGTCGCCGACGCCCAGCAGCACCGCGCTGGTCAGCGCCGACTGGGAGTCGGTGTGGGCGTGGCAGGCCCGCCCGATGCGGGCGAGCTTCTGCTGGAGGTCCTGGGCGACGAGCCCGGAGGCGCCGACGCCCGCGATGTGCAGCTGCCCGCCGCCGCACACGGCGCGCACGGCGCCGTCCAGCGCCTCGGGGTCGAGCTGGGTCGCCGTCTCGCGGACGGCCTGGGTCTCGGTGTGGACGATCTTGCCGATGACGGTGGCCGCCGAGTCGTCCGGGCTGATGCCCGAGCTGAGCGTCGAGCGCGGCTCCTGCTTGGCCGCGGACACCGCGAGCGCGAGGCGCAGCTCCGGGTAGCCGGCGAAGCCGAGGGCGCGGGCGGTTCTGACGATCGAGGACTCGCTGGTGCCGGCCAGCGCGCTGAGTTCGGAGATGGTACTGCGGGCCACCTGCGCCGGATCCTCCACGATCAGGGTGGCGATCCGGGCTGCGGCGGGGGTGAGCGAGGGCATCAGCCCCCGCACCATCGCGGTGAGAGCGTCGGCCGAGTCACTGGGCGCAGTGGCGTCGAGGGACCGGTCGGTCGGTGGTTCCTGGACTATGTGGTACACCCGACCAAGGATGCACCCACCAAACGTGCTTCTGGGAACCGCGGGGGCGAAATCCCGCCCCCTGGACAGCGGCCGGCGGCCGCCGCCGGACGGCCCGGTCCGCGCTACGCGTGTCACACGTCCGGGTGACACGCGGGGGACAATGTCCGGGTGGACGCCCCCGCCTCTCCCCCGCCCTCGCCGCTGGACCCGCGGCCGCCCTCGCCGCTGACCGAGGTCGCGGACGAGCGGCTGTCCCGGCACGGGGTGCGACTGCTGCTCAAGCGCGACGACCTGGTGCACCCGGCGCTGCCCGGCAACAAGTTCCGCAAGCTGCGGCCCAACCTCGCCGCCGCCCTGGAGCAGGGCCACGACACGCTGCTCACCTTCGGCGGCGCCTATTCCAACCACCTGCGCGCGGTCGCCGTCGCCGGGCGGCTGCTGGGGCTGCGCACGGTCGGCGTGGTCCGCGGCGAGGAGCTGGCCGGCCGCCCCCTCAACCCGTCGCTCGCGCGGGCCGCCGCCGACGGCATGGAGCTGGACTTCACCGACCGCGCCGCCTACCGCCGCAAGGACACCCCGGAGGTGCTCGCCGCGCTGCTGGCCCGCCACGGCCGCGCCTACGTCCTCCCGGAGGGCGGTTCCAACGCCGCCGCGGTGCGGGGCTGCGCCGAGCTGGGCCGGGAGCTGCGCGGCGCCGCCGACGTGGTGGCCGTCGCGTGCGGGACGGGCGGCACGCTCGCGGGGCTGGCCGCCGGGCTCGCCGGGGCGGACGGGGCGGACGGGGCGGACGGCGGGGGCGCGGAGGCGATCGGCTTCGCGGCCCTGCGGGGCGACTTCCTCGGCCAGGAGGTGCTGCGCCTCCAGCAGGCCGCGTACGGCGCCCGCCGCGGCCGCTGGCGCGTGGAGCCGCGCTTCCACCACGGGGGCTTCGCCCGCAGCACCCCCGAACTGGCGGCGTTCGCCGCCGGCTTCGCCGACCGGCACGGCTTGTCCCCCGAGCCCGTCTACGTCGCGAAGATGCTCTACGGCGTTGCGGCCCTCGCGGACGAGGGCGCCTTCCCGCCGGGAACCCGCGTCGCCGCGGTGATCACGGGGTGACGTGCTCCCGTGCGCCTCTTACGCCTGTCACATGAGGCGACCGTAATCTTGGGGCATGATCCGCGCCGCGACGCCCGCCGATGTGCCCGTCCTGCATGCCCTGATCCGCGAACTCGCCGACTACGAGAAGGCGTTGAGCGAGGCCCGGGCCACCGAGGAGCAGCTGCGGGAAGCCCTCTTCGGGCCCGATCCGCTCGCCCACGCGCTCGTCGCGGCGGACGGCACGAGCGGCGAACCGGTCGGTTTCGCCCTGTGGTTCCGCACCTACTCCACCTGGACCGGCACGCCCGGGCTCTACCTGGAGGACCTGTTCGTACGGCCGCAGGCACGCGGCGCCGGGCACGGCAAGGCGCTGCTGGCCGCGCTCGCCGCGATCTGCGTGGAACGCGGCTGGTCGCGCTTCGAGTGGGCGGTGCTCGACTGGAACGAGAAGGCGCTCGCCGTCTACCGCGCGGTCGGCGCCCGCCCGCAGGACGAGTGGACCGTGCAGCGGCTGACCGGACCGGCCCTCGCGGCGCTGGCCGCGCAGGCGGCGAGCCCGGCGAACCCGGCGAACCCGTATGCGAATTGAGACCCCTACCCCTGACGGACCGTCCGTACCCTTGCGCTTACCATGGGTGACAGCGCGGTATCGCGCCCGCACCCCGCACCACCCGCGGACCGGTTCACCCATGGCGGCGACCGTCCTCCGTCCGGGCGACAGCGGGGCGCGGATCGCGATAGCGTCGCTGCGAACCAGAGCAATCACTGTGTGCCACCGTGGAGGTGAGGGTGTCCCAGAGCGCAGGCGACCCCGGGTCGAAGGACTTCGTCGAGGTCCGGCTGCCCGCGGCAGGGGCGTATCTGTCGGTGTTGCGGACGGCCACGGCCGGACTGGCGGCACGGCTGGACTTCACCCTCGACGAGATCGAGGACCTGCGCATCGCCGTGGACGAGGCGTGCGCGATCCTGCTCCAGCAGGCCGTCCCCGGCAGCGTGCTGAGCTGCGTCTTCCGGCTCGTCGGGGATTCGCTGTGGGTGACCGTCGCGGCCCCCACGACCGACGGGCGGGCACCGGAGCGCGACACCTTCGCCTGGACGGTGCTCTCCGCACTGGCCGGCGAGGTGGACTCCACCGTCGCGGAGGACAAGACGGTCAGCATCAGTCTGCACAAGAAGCGCGGCGCCGTTCCAGGGCTGTCGTGACACCGGCGGGCGCGGCGGCGGCCCCGCCGCCCGCACCGCCCAGGTCAGCGTGTCCCCGGTCCAGCTGCGGGCCGGTGACGCTACAACCGTGCAGGAATCGACGGGGAAGACGGGGATATCGCGATGAGTGCTGAGCTGTCCCGGGACGAGAACCCCGGCACACCCGCGGAGCGCGACGTGCCCGCGGCACGCGGCCGAGCCGCGCTGCCCGCCCAGGCCCCGGACCGCGCGGCCCCGGCCGGGCAGCGGCGGCGCACGGCGGGCGAGGGCGCCAGGCCCCACCCCGTCGATCACGCAGACGACAACGACGTGGATGAAGACGCGGCGGAGCAGGCGACGACGATGGACCAGGAGCACGCGCACGACCCGCAGGAGCGGGAGCAGGGCCAGGACCAGGGCCGAAATCAGGGCCAGGACCAGGACCGGGGCCAAAGTCAGAGTCAGGGCCGGGACCGGGAGCACGACCCGCAGGACCGGTCAGGGGCGCGGGCCCTCTTCGTCGAGCTGCACAAGCTCCCGGAAGGCTCCCCCGAGCGGGCCGAGCTGCGCAACCAGCTCGTCCGCATGCACCTGCCGCTGGTCGAGCACCTCGCCCGCCGCTTCCGCAACCGCGGCGAGCCCCTCGACGACCTCACCCAGGTCGCCACGATCGGCCTGATCAAGTCGGTGGACCGCTTCGACGTCGACCGCGGCGTCGAGTTCTCCACCTACGCGACGCCCACGGTGGTCGGCGAGATCAAGCGGCACTTCCGCGACAAGGGCTGGGCTGTACGCGTCCCCCGCCGCCTCCAGGAACTGCGCCTCGCCCTCACCACCGCGACCGGCGAACTCTCCCAGCGGCACGGCCGCGCCCCCACCGTCCACGAGCTCGCCGAGCACCTCAAGATCTCCGAGGAAGAGGTCCTGGAGGGCCTGGAGTCCGCGAACGCGTACAGCACGCTCTCCCTCGACGTCCCCGACACCGACGACGAGTCCCCGGCCGTCGCCGACACCCTCGGCTCCGAGGACGAGGCCCTGGAGGGCGTCGAATACCGCGAGTCCCTCAAACCCCTGCTGGAGCAGCTGCCGCCGCGGGAGAAGACGATCCTGCTGCTGCGCTTCTTCGGGAACATGACGCAGTCGCAGATCGCGCAGGAGGTCGGCATCTCCCAGATGCACGTCTCCCGCCTCCTGGCGCGCACCCTCGCGCAGCTGCGCGACAAGCTCCTGATCGACGAGTAGCTGCTGCGCAGGGCGCGAGCCATCGGGGGCGCGGGGAACTGCGCGCGCAACCCGCCACCGGCCGGTGGTCCGGGCACGACAGCAACTGCCCCTTCGGGCCGGTGACGACCCGCGCCCCGGCGGGGGCTGGGGGCACCGCCCAGGCCAAGCTCTGGGGGAGCGCAGTTCCCCGCGCCCCCGACGGGGCCCCTGCGCCGAGTGCGAGCTCCTACGCGTTCACCCGGCGGATGCCGAGTGCGTCGGTGGTCGCCGGGTGGGCGAGGAGGACGAGGCCCGCGAGGGCCAGGAGGCCGAGGACGGCGCCGCCCGCCACCACGGCACCGGAGGAGTGGAGCATGGTCCACGCCACCGGGAGGGCCAGCAGCTGCATGATGAGCGCAGGCCCGCGGCTCCAGCGGCGGGACCGGCGCAGCCCGTACGCCGCGGAGAGCGGGATCGCCGCGAAGACCAGGACGGTGAGCCCGGCGAGGACCGCGTGGTCGCTGCCGGTGAAGAACATGGTGACGCCCCACACCGCGATGACGAGCCCTTCGAGGCCCGCGATGGCGGCGGCTCCGAGCAGCCGGGCGCGCCCGCCGGGCGTGGGGGCGGCCGCTGCGGGCTCCACGGGTTCTGCGGCCTCTTCGGCCTCTTCCTCGGCGGGCGCGACGGCGCCTTCCGTGTCCTCGGCCACAGCGGCGGCATCGAGCTCGGGCGAGGGGTCCTGGGGGGTCTGGCTCACACCACTCAGCGTAGCCCGAGCCGAAAAACCGTAGGTACGCTATCGACCATGCGTGCACTTCTCGTCGTCAACCCGGCAGCGACCACCACCAGTGCTCGGGTGCGCGACGTGATCAGCACCGCATTGGCCAGCGATCTGAAGCTGGAGGTCGCCACGACCGAATACCGCGGGCACGCGCGCGACCTCGCGCGCCGCGCGGTGGAGGGCGGCCAGACGGAACTGGTGGTCGCGCTCGGCGGTGACGGCACGGTCAACGAGGTCGTGAACGGGCTGCTGCACCGCGGGCCCGACCCGGACGCGCTGCCGCAGCTCGCCGTGGTGCCCGGCGGCTCCACCAACGTCTTCGCCCGGGCGCTGGGGCTGCCCAACGACGCCGTGGAGGCGACCGGGGCCCTGCTGGACGCGCTGCGCGCCGGCTCGTCGCGCACGGTCGGCCTGGGGCTGGTCAGCGGCACGCCGGGGACGGAGGACGAAGGGGTGCCGGACCGCTGGTTCACCTTCTGCGCGGGCCTGGGCTTCGACGCCGGCGTGGTGGGGCGGGTGGAGCAGCAGCGGGAGCTGGGCAAGCGCTCGACGCATGCGCTGTATCTGCGGCAGGTGGCCCGGCAGTTCGTCGCCGACCCGAACCGCAGGAGCGGGACGATCACGGTGCGGCGGCCGGACGAGGAGCCGCTGGCCGGGTTGTCGACGGCGATAATCTGCAATGCCGCACCATGGACGTATCTGGGCAATCGGCCTATTTACGCATCTCCCGACGCATCTTTCGACAGCGCGCTTGACCTGCTGGGCATTCGCAAGATGTCCGCATTGTCGGGAACGCGCTACGCGGCACAGTTGCTCCGGTCCACCCCGGACCGCGGACCGCGCGGCAAGCACGCGGTCACCTTGCACGATCTGACCGACTTCACCTTGCAATCGCAGGCTCCACTGCCCTTCCAGGTGGACGGTGACCACCTGGGGCTGCGTACGAGTGCGACCTTCACAGGCGTACGCCGTGCACTGCGTGTGATTGTGTAAGTCGAAGAGCCTAAAGTCCTTTTACTCGAACGTTTAGGCTGCCCCGCACCCCATGGAAGTACGGCTGTGATCGACGCGACACCGAGGAATCAAAAAAAACTTCCCTGAAGGGGTTGTATCTCCAGCCGAGGTTTGCGAGTCTCTACATGGCGATCGGGACGGCCGACAAACCGGCCCCCTTGAGAGCCCGAATCTGAGACCTCACACCAGCGGGACTGCACCAGTGAAGACTGGGTGGCGTCCCGTTCCCTGTGAAGGGATTCGTGAAAGCGTTCACATTCACAAGCAACGAGCTTGTCACACGAGGAGTTGGAGCAGCCATGGACTGGCGTCACCGCGCCGTTTGCCGCGAGGAAGACCCTGAGCTCTTCTTCCCTATCGGCAACACCGGTCCTGCGCTGCTGCAGATCGAGGAAGCCAAGGCCGTCTGCCGCCGCTGCCCCGTCATGGAGCAGTGCCTGCAGTGGGCGCTCGAAAGCGGTCAGGACGCCGGTGTCTGGGGTGGCCTCAGCGAGGACGAGCGTCGCGCGATGAAGCGCCGCGCCGCCCGCAACCGGGCCCGCAACGCCAGCGCCTGACACGCACGCCTTCCGACCGAGCCGCAGCGCGCAGCACCTGTCACCCGCGCAGCACGCAGCATCCGGAAGCCCCCCGTACCAATGGCGGTACGGGGGGCTTCCGCGTGTCCGGGTCACCGGAAAGATGACCGGAAAGGGTGAACGGTCAGCCGGCGAGCGGGAGTTCGAGGATGACCCGGGTGCCGCGGTCGGGTGCGGGCACCATGTCGAAGGTGCCGCCCAGCTCGCCGACCACGAGCGTACGGACGATCTGCAGGCCCAGGTTGCCGGTCTGCTGCGCGTCGAAGCCGGCCGGCAGGCCGCGGCCGTCGTCCTGGACGGTGATGGTGATGAGCTCCCGGCCGCGGGTCGCGGTGATGTCGACCGCGCCCGACTCGCCCGGCCCGAAGCCGTGTTCGAGGGCGTTCTGCAGCAGCTCGGTGAGCACCATCGACAGGGGGGTGGCCGTCCGCGCGGTCAGCACACCGAAGCGGCCGGAGCGGCGGGCGGTCACCCGGCCCGGGGAGATCTCGGCGACCATCGCCAGCACCCGGTCGGCGATCTCGTCGAACTCCACGCGCTCGTCCAGGGTCTGGGACAGCGTCTCGTGCACGATGGCGATCGAGCCGACCCGGCGCACCGCCTCCTCCAGCGCCGAGCGGGCGCTCGCCGAATCCATCCGGCGGGCCTGCAGCCGCAGCAGCGCGGCCACCGTCTGGAGGTTGTTCTTCACCCGGTGGTGGATCTCCCGGATGGTCGCGTCCTTGGTCATCAACTCGCGCTCGCGCCGTCGCAGTTCGGTGACGTCGCGGAGCAGCACCAGCGAACCGGTGCGTACGCCCTTGGGCTTGAGCGGGATCGCACGCAACTGGATCACGCCGTCACCGCCCTCGACCTCGAACTCCCGGGGCGCCCAGCCGCTGGCCATCGTGACGAGCGCCTCGTCCACCGGCCCGCCCGACTGCGGGGCCAGCTCGGCGGTGGTCTTGCCCAGGTGGTGGCCGACCAGGTCGGCGGCCAGCCCGAGCCGGTGGTAGGCGGACAGCGCGTTGGGGCTCGCGTACTGCACCGTGCCGTCGGCGTCCAGCCGGATGAGCCCGTCGCCGGCCCGCGGCGAGGCGTCCATGTCGACCTGCTCGGCGGGGAAGGGGAAGGAGCCGGCCGCGATCATCTGCGCGAGGTCGCTGGCGCTCTGCAGATAGGTGAGCTCCAGCCGGCTCGGGGTGCGGACCGTCAGCAGGTTGGTGTTGCGGGCGATCACGCCCAGCACCCGGCCGTCGCGCCGCACGGGGATGGACTCGACCCGTACCGGGACCTCCTCGCGCCACTCCGGGTCGCCCTCGCGGACGATCCGCCCCTCGTCCAGGGCGGCGTCCAGCAGCGGGCGGCGCCCGCGCGGCACGAGGTGGCCGACCATGTCGTCCTGGTACGACGTCGGGCCGGTGTTGGGCCGCATCTGCGCGACCGAGACGTACCGCGTGCCGTCCCGGGTGGGCACCCACAGCACGAGGTCCGCGAAGGACAGGTCGGACAGCAACTGCCATTCGGACACCAGCAGGTGCAGCCATTCCAGGTCGGAGGCGTCCAGTGCGGTGTGCTCGCGTACGAGATCGTTCATGGAGGGCACGACTGCGAGCGTACCCGCAGGCCCCAGGGGGGTGCGCCCGGCGGGTTTTGCGGGCACACTTTGTTCAGGCGCGGCACGAAATCGGTGCCGACCCGTTTACAGGGCCCATTGGTCTAGTCCACAATGGTCGCCAGAACACGACGTCCGGGCTCCCCGCACAGGAGCGCGGAACGAGGCGGGGCGTTCTCTGCCCTGACTACGCCACCGCCTCGCTGTCGGCGCCTAACGGGTCCGCGGGGACCGCACACCCCGCCTGCCACGGCTGCCGGCGCAAGCTCCGGGCTGCGGTGCGATGAGGCTGAGGGTCCTCTCTGCACCGCGGCCCGAAGTTGTCTGCCTTGTTGCCGCTGCCGCGCCTGCCGCGCCGGGCAACCCGGCCCTCGGCCCCTCGCGGCGCGGGCACTCCTGCTGCACAGGGCAAGCGTTCTCCGGCTGCGCCTGCCCCGCCGCGCACTCCGGGGGTACGGCTGCTGCGCCGGGCACTTTGGGGCTGCGCCTGCCGCGCCGGGTACACCAGGGGCGCGTGGAGGTACCTCCCCGGCGAAGCTCTGGAGGAGCGCAGTTCCCCGCGCCCCTGAAAACGCCCACCCCGCAGCCCAGCCGCAGGCTGAAAATGCTTGGCCCCGCGGCGCAGACGTGGCCCCGAACGGGTGCCCCGCGGCGCAGGCGCGAGGTCGTACGGGGGGGGTCAGCGGGTCTCCGTTATTTTTGCGATCGCTCGCGGCGAGTCGGGGTTCTGGCCGCGAGCGATCGCGATTTCGTAGGCGAGGCGCTGGAGGGGGAGGATTTCGAGGACGGGCTGCAGCGCCTCCTGGAGGTGCTGGGTGGGGAGGGCGAAGCCGCCGGACGCCGAGCGGGTCGCGGATTCGGGGCCGACCACGACGAGGTCGGCCCCCCTGCTGCGCAGGCGGTCCAGGACGGGCTGGAGGGCCTGACCGCCGCGGCCCTCGGTCACGATCGCGATGACCGGCGAGATGTTGTCGACCATGGCCAGCGGCCCGTGCAGCAGGTCCGCCCCGGAGTAGGAGAGGGCGGGCACGTAGCTGGTCTCCATGAGCTTGAGGGCGGCTTCCTTGGCCGTGGGGTAGCCGTAGCCGCGGCTGGTGATGACCATGCGCTCGGCGAAGCGGTAGCGGCCCGCGAGGTCGCGTACCTCCTCGCCGCGGGCGAGGACGCGCTCGGCGAGCTCCGGGAGGGCCCGCGCGGCGGGGAGGCCGTCCTGTCCGCCCAGGGCCGTGACGAAGAAGTAGAGGGCCAGCAGCTCCGCCGTGTACGTCTTCGTCGCCGGGAGGGCCCGCTCCGGGCCCGCGAGGATGTCGATGTGGAATTCGGCGACCTCGGCGAGCGGCGAGTCGGGGTTGTTGGTGAGGGCCAGGGTGATCGCCCCGGCCTCCCGGGCGGCCTGCGTGGTGGCGGTCAGGTCGGGCGACCCGCCCGACTGGCTGACGGCCACCACGAGCACGTCCGCGAGCTGCGGCCGGGCCCCGTACGCGGTGATCGTGGACATCGAGGCGAGGCCGCACGGCAGACCGAGCTCCACCTCGATGAGGTACTTCGCGTAGAGGGCCGCGTGGTCGGAGGTGCCGCGCGCGCTGAGCAGCACGAAGCGGGGGCGGCGGGCCGCGACGGCGCGGGCGGTCGCGGTGATCTCCGGGACCGCGCGCTCGACGATGCGCCGCAGCACCGCGGGCTGCTCGGCCATCTCCGCCGCCATGATCGCGCCGGCCCGGTCCGCACCGCGGGCCGGGCCCGGGGGCGCCGTGCCGTCCGTCATGTCCACCCGCCTCCATCCCGCCGGGGAGCACTCCAACAGTCGACCACAGGAGGCGGCGGCCCGCGCGCGGAGCGGGCCGCTCCGCGGGGTACGAGCCGGGGTGCGAGCGGGATGCGGGGTACGAGCGGGGTACGGACGCGGGCACGAATGCGGGCACGGGTGCCCCTCGGCCTGCGGGGGGACACCTGATAGATTGGTCTATACCACACTCACCGCTCCAGAAACGGCAGGCCCAGCGTGGAAGTTGTCATCGTCCCGGACGCCGCGGCAGGCGGCGAAGTGATCGCGGAGACCATGGCCGCGCTCATCCGCCGCAAGCCCGACGCGCTGCTCGGGGTCGCCACCGGCTCCACCCCGCTGCCCGTCTACCAGGCGCTCGCGGCGAAGGTCCGCGGCGGCGCGGTGGACGTCTCCCGCGCCCGGGTCTGCCAGCTGGACGAGTACGTGGGCCTGCCCGCCGGCCACCCCGAGTCGTACCGCTCCGTGGTGCTCCGCGAGGTCGTGGAGCCGCTCGGGCTGTCCCCGGAGTCCTTCATGGGCCCGGACGGCAGCGCGGAGGACGTGCAGGGCGCGTGCGAGGCGTACGACGCGGCTCTCGCCGCCGCGGGCGGGGTCGACCTCCAGCTGCTGGGGATCGGCACGGACGGGCACATCGGCTTCAACGAGCCGTGCTCGTCGCTGGCCTCCCGCACCCGTATCAAGACGCTCACCGAGCAGACCCGGGTCGACAACGCGCGCTTCTTCGACGGCGACATCGAGCAGGTCCCGCACCACGTCATCACGCAGGGCATCGGCACGATACTGGAGGCCCGCCACCTCGTGCTTCTCGCCACCGGCGAGGGCAAGGCGGAAGCGGTGGCGCAGAGCGTGGAGGGCCCTGTCGCCGCGGTGGTGCCCGCGTCGGCGCTCCAGCTCCACCCGCACGCCACGGTGGTCGTCGACGAGGCCGCGGCCTCGAAGCTCAAGCTTGCGCCGTACTTCCGGGCCACCTTCGCGGCGAAGCCGCACTGGCAGGGCCTGTAGGCCCCCGCCCCTCCCCTACTGCGTCGGGCCCCCGTGCCAACGGGGGGTGCGGCTGCGCCACGAGCGTTTCCGCTGCGCAGGGCGGTGAGAGCGTTTCCGCTCCACGGAGCGGCGAGCGTTTCCGCTCCACGGAGCGGCGAGCGTTTCCGCTGCTCAGGGCGGTGAGCGTTTCAGGGGCGCGGGAAACTGCGCGACCAGCCACGACGACGCTGCACGTCGTCACCGGCCGGTGGGGCAGTACGGTCTTCCCCCAGAGCTCCGCCTGGGGGTGCCCCCAGGACCACCGGCCGGTGGAGGGCTGAGCGCGCAGTTCTCCCCCAGAGCCGCGCCTGGGAGGTACCCCCACGCGCCCCTGGTGTTGCCCGGCGCGGCACGCCCAGCCGCAGGCGGAAGCGCTCGCCCGGCAGGGCGGCATGCCGGGCGCCGGGCCCGGCTCAGGGGTTACGGCCGGGCCCGGCGTCCGGGGCGGGGAGAGGGGGAGGCTCCCCCGGAGAGGGCGAGGCTCCCCCGGAGAGGGCGGGGCTCCCCCGGAGGGCTCAGCGGGCGCTGACGATCGCCTCGGCGGCAGCCTCACCGCAGACGCGGGCGGCGCCGTGGGTCGCGAGATGGAGCGCTCCCGCGGGCGGGGCCTGGGGGACGCCCATCTCGACGACCACCGTGTCGGGGCGGGCCGCGACGAGGCCGGCCAGCGCCTCGGACATCCACGCGTGCCGGTGCACGTCGCGGACGACGGCGACGATCCGCCGCTCCCCCGCCGCCGCCAGCACCTGCGCCGCCACGTCGGGGGCGTCCCCGGCCTCGGGAGCCCCGGGGGCCCCCTCCGCGGAATCCCCCGCGGAATCCTCCGAAGAGTCCTCCGCGGCGCGGTACGTGCCCGTCTCCGTACCCGGCAGCAGCCGTTCGAGCTCGGCGGCGACGCCCCACGGGGTGTCCTCACCGACCGCGATGTTGGCCACCGGCGTGAAGGCCGCCACGTAGGGGGCCGACTCCAGCGGCGCGAACGCGTCCGTGCGGGTGATCCGCAGGGCGCGGCGGGCGGCCTCCAGGCCGACCTCGGAGGCGGTGCCGAATGCCTCGCCGGGGGCGGCCGCGGTGCTGCCGGGTGCGGTCCCCTCCGCTGCGCCCGGCCGCTGCGCCGCCGCCCACGCGGCGAGGTCGCGGACCCGCTCGGCCGCGTCCGCGAGCCGCTCACGGGGCAGTTCGCCGGACTCGACGGCGGCCACGATCGCGTCGCGCAGGGCGAGCACGGTCTCCTCGTCGGCGAGGCCGCCGCCGACGCAGATCGCGTCGGCGCCGGCGACCAGCGCCAGGACGGTGCCGCGCTCGATCCCGTACGTCCCCGCGATGGCCTGCATCTCCATGCCGTCGGTGACGATGAGGCCCTCGTGTCCGAGGCCGCCGCGCTCGCGGGGAGCGCGCAGCAGGCCGGTGAGCGCGGCTGGGCTGAGGGTCGCGGGCAGCTCGGGGTCGAGCGCGGGTACGAGGATGTGCGCGCTCATCACGACCTTGCTGCCTGCGGCGAGCGCGGCGCGGAAGGGCACCAGCTCACGGGAGCGCAGGGTCTCCAGGCCGACGTCGATCCGCGGCATGTCGTGGTGCGAGTCGGTCGCGGTGTCGCCGTGGCCGGGGAAGTGCTTGACGCACGCGGCCACACCCGCGGACTGCAGGCCCTCGACGTAGGCGGCGGTGTTGCGGGCGACCAGGTCGGGGTCGGCGCCGAAGGAGCGCACGCCGATGACCGGGTTGTCCGGGTCGGAGTTGACGTCGGCGGAGGGCGCCCAGTTGAGGTTCACCCCGCACTCGGCGAGCCGGCGGCCCAGCTCGGCGGCGACCGCGCGGGTGAGCTTGACGTCGTCGACGGCGCCGAGCGCGAGGTTGCCCGGGAAGGACGAGCCGCCGCGCGCCTCCAGCCGTGTGACGTCGCCGCCCTCCTCGTCGGCCGCGACGAGCACGTCCGGCCGCACCGCGCGCAGCTGGGCGGTGAGCGCGGCCAGCTGCGCGGGCGACTCGATGTTGCGGGCGAACAGCGCGACCGCACCCAGCCCTTCGGCGAGCTGCCGCAGCAGCCACTCGGGGGCCTCGGTGCCCTCGAAGCCGGGCTGCAGGACGGTCAGCGCGTCGCGTACGAGCGACGGCGCGGGCGTGTCCGTGCCGGTGACGGCGGCGGTCATCCCTTCACCGCCCCGGCGGTGAGGCCGGCGGCCATCTTGCGCTGCACGAGCAGGAAGAGGATCACCACGGGGATGCCCATCATGGTGGAACCGGCCATCATCGGAGCGTACTCGGTGCCGTGCTGGGTGGTGAACGTGCCGAGCCAGACGGTGGCCGTCTCGTGCTCCTGGCTCATCACCAGCAGGGCGTAGAGGAATTCGTTCCACGCCTGGATGAAGCCGTAGATCGAGGTGGCCACCAGGCCCGGGGCCAGCAGCGGGAAGACGACGCGGACGAAGGCGCCGGTGCGGCTGCACCCGTCCACCATCGCGGCCTCTTCGAGCTCCTTGGGGATGTTGACGATGAAGCCGCGCAGCGTCCAGACCGTGAAGGGCAGGATGAAGGTCAGGTAGGTCAGCACCAGGCCGCTGAGCTTGTCGATCTGGTGGATCTGGTTGAGCAGCAGGAAGACCGGGATGATCATCGCGACGAGCGGCACCATCTGGACGGTCAGGATGCCGACGATGACGGCCTTGCGGCCGCGGAAGGCGAAGCGGGAGATCGCGAGCGCCGCCAGCAGGCCGATGACCGCGCCGACCACGACGGTGGAGGCGCTGACGACGAGGCTGCGCTCGACCGGACCCCAGAAGTCGCTGATGTTCAGCGCGCGGCGGAAGTTCTCCAGCGACACCGGGAACGGGAAGAAGTGCGGCTTGGGGTCGATGGCGTCCTTGGCCGGTTTGAAGGCCGTGTTGACCATCCAGTAGACCGGGAAGACGGTCACCACGAAGACCAGCAGGCCGAGGACGTTCCAGCCGATCTTGGCCTTGCGCTTGCGGCGCTCGGCCGCGGTGGCGGTGATCACCGGGGCGGCGCTCGGCCGCGAGGTCAGGGCGCTCATTCCACCTCTCCGATCTTGAGCATCTGCCGCATGTAGACCGCGACGACGCCGAGCAGCAGCAGGACGGTCAGCAGCGCGATCGCGGAGCCGGAGGCGTAGTCGTTGACGCCGAAGGCCTTTTCGTACGAGTAGGTGGTCAGCAGCTGGAACTCCGGCTCGGGGTGGCCGCCGCGCATCAGCCAGACCTGGGCGAAGACGCCCATGTCCCAGATGACCGAGAGCGTGGTCATCATGACGACCAGCGGCTTGATGATCGGGAAGGTCACGTAGCGGAAGACCCCGAAGGCGTCGGCGCCGTCGAGCCGGGCCGCCTCCTCCAGTTCCTTGGGCACCTGGGTGAGACCGGCGCCCAGGGTGATCACGACGAACGGGATCGCGCCCCACACCACCTGGAGCATGATCACCGACAGGCCCTCGGGACCGGAGGCGAACCAGTTGTGCCCGGTGTAGTCGACACCCGGCAGCTTGGTCAGCACCCAGTTCACGACGCCGTAGTCGCTGTCGAACATCCACTTGAAGACGGTGACCGCCACGACCACCGGCATGGCCCAGCTCGCGACGAGAGCGATGTTGACCAGGGTCCGCACCCAGCCGGACACCCGCTGGAGCAGCAGCGCGATCAGCATGCCGAGGACCATGGTGAGGACGACCGCGGCGCCGGCGAAGACGATGGTGCGGACGACGACGTCCCAGAACTCGCTGTCCTTGAGGATCGCCGTGTAGTTGTCGAAGCCCACCCAGGTGGCGGGTTTGAAGCCCCACAGCTGGGGCTTCTTGTAGTCCTGGAAGGACAGGATGCCCAGCTTGATCAGCGGGTAGCCCAGTACGAGCACGAGCACGAGGATGCAGGGCGCCAGCAGCAGCCAGGGGGTGAACGCCCGGCTGAGGTGGACCCGGCGACCGCGTGCGGCGCGGCGTCTCCCGGGGCCGCGCCCGGGAGGTGATGAGTGCCGCCGTGGCGGCGGCACCTTGGTGGTGGTGGTCTCGGCGGCACTCATCACGTGCTCCTCAGCGGTCCTGGTCTACGTTGTGAGGATGGTCAGTTCTTGACGTTGAGGACCTTGTCCATGGCCTCGTCCGCGGCCTTGGCGGCGTCCTGGACGGAGGCCTTGCCGGTGGCGATGTTCTGCAGCATGGACTGGAGGGTCTGCGCCTTCTCCACGGTGCCCCAGCCGGGCGCGGTCGGCACGAACCAGCTCGAACCCGCGGCGGTCGCGGTGACCGCGGAGGCCGGGTCGCTCTTGAGCGTCTCCAGCTGCGTGTTGTTGTTCGGCAGGTTGCCCTTGCCCATCAGGACCTTCTGGCCCGCGGTGTTCGTGAAGTCGTTGATCCACTCCGCCGCCAGGTCGGCGTTCTTCGACTTCGTCGGGATCGCCAGGTCGGAACCGCCGAGGAAGACCGGCAGGTTCTTGCCGGACGGGCCGGGCATGACGAAGTTCTCCAGGTTGTCCTTGAGCTTGCCGCCGGTCTTGTCGAACTTCGGGTCGGCCGCGGACGGGCCCTCCCAGCCGGGGGCGAAGATCAGGTCGGACTTGCCCTGGCCGTAGACGATGTAGCGGTCCTGCTCGTCCTTGGTGAGGTCGCCGTGCATGTACTTGCCCATGGCGTCCTTCCAGGTGGTGAGGCCCTGGATGGCCTGCGGGCTCTCCAGCGAGCCCTTCCACTGGCCGCCCGAGTTGGTGGCGATGGCGCCGCCGGCGTCGTAGACGAAGGACATGGCCGCGTACCAGTCGCGCGACGGCTGGTACCAGGCGTTGAACTTCGGGCCCTGCTTGGACTGGATCTTGTCCAGGTCCTGGGCCAGCTCGGTCCAGTTCTTCGGGGCGGCGCTGATGCCGGAGGCGGCGGCGATGTCCTTGCGCCACGTCGCGATACGGGCGGCGGCGTAGTAGGGCACGCCGTAGGTCTTGCCGTCGTACGTGACGGACTGCTTGAGGGCGTCCAGCCACTGGGCGGAGTTGTCGAACTTCGAGGGGTCGACCTCGGCGAACGCGCCTTCGGCCATGTAGGGCACCATCTCGGAGTTGCCCATCTCCACGACATCGGGCGCCTTGTCGGTGGCGAGCACGGCGTCCAGCTTGGCATTCTTGTCCGGCCAGGCGTAGTACTCGTGCTTGACCTTCAGACCCGGGTGCTTCGCGGCGAGGGCGTCGTCAGCCGTCTTGATGAGTTCCGGCCAGTTGTGCTGCGCGTCCACCGTCAGCCAGACGGTGATCGACGACGCGCTGGAACCCTTGTCGCCCCCCGACGACGCCTTGTTGTCGTCCTTCTTGTCCGATCCGCATGCCGCGATACCGACGATCATGGTCGCGACGCCGATCGCCGCGATGAGCTTGCGCTTCACGCCACCCTCCTCAGGATGCCCGAAACTCCCCCCACCGCCCGAAATGCCGGACTCCGCGTGCGACGCGGAGTCCGATACTTGCTCGTGGGTCTGGGATGTGGTCATTAATGGTTTAGACCAGTACCGGGAGCTTGGCCTAGACCTTTAGGGGTGTCAAGGGTGTATAAGAACACCCGTCGGGTCTGTTATCGGACCGACACCTGAGGGGGACCAGGACCCCGCCGCCTCTCTCCCGCGGAGCCGAGCGTGCCACCATGTGAGCCGCGATCAACGGAGGAGCCGGACCACGGCAGCACGAGCGCAGTCGGGAGTAGACGTCATGGAGAGCGACGCGGTCACCAGTGCGGAGACGACGACGGGCGGCACCGCCGGCCGTACCGCACGGGTGCCCAAGTACTACCGGCTCAAGCGCCATTTGCTGGACATCACCCAGACCATGCCACCCGGCACCCCGGTCCCGCCCGAACGCACCCTCGCCACCGAGTTCGACACCTCCCGCACCACCGTCCGGCAGGCCCTCCAGGAGCTCGTCGTCGAGGGCCGGCTGGAGCGCATCCAGGGCAAGGGCACCTTCGTGGCCAAGCCCAAGGTCTCGCAGGCGCTGCAACTGACCTCCTACACCGAGGACATGCGCGCCCAGGGCCTCGAACCCACCTCCCAGCTGCTGGACATCGGCTACATCACCGCCGACGACCGGCTCGCCGGGCTGCTGGACATGAAGGCCGGCGGCCGCGTGCTGCGCATCGAGCGCCTGCGGCTCGCCAACTCCGAGCCGATGGCCATCGAGACCACCCACCTGTCCGCCAAGCGCTTCCCCGCGCTGCGCCGCAGCCTGGCCAAGTACACCTCGCTCTACACCGCGCTGGCCGAGGTCTACGACGTCCGGCTCGCCGAGGCCGAGGAGACCATCGAGACGTCGCTCGCGACCCCCCGCGAGGCCGGGCTGCTGGGCACCGACGTGGGCCTGCCGATGCTCATGCTCTCCCGCCACTCGATCGACACCACGGGCGAGCCGGTCGAGTGGGTGCGCTCGGTCTACCGCGGCGACCGGTACAAGTTCGTGGCCCGCCTCAGCCGCCCGACGGACTGACCCGGGTGCCCCTACCGGTGGTTTCCGGTCACCCGCGCGGCTGACCTGGGAACTGATCCGTGCACGGGTAGTGACTGCCGCCGCTAGCCTCCCCTAGATTTCCTGGCCATTACACGCCGCTCTAGGGGACGGGAGCACCAGCACATGTCACAAGCACCACCGGGCCCACGGCCACCGGTCGTCACCCCCACCCGGGTCGTCGCCGCGCTGTGCCTGCTCGCACCGTTCGTCGCACTGCTGTGGGTGGATTCCTACGCCCGCACGACACCGGCCTTCATCGGCATCCCGTTCTTCTACTGGTACCAGATGGCCTGGGTGCCGGTGGCGGCCGCGCTGACCTTCACCGCGTACGTGCTCGTACGCCGCGAGGAGCGGGCGCGCAAGGGCGGTGAGGACGTATGAAGGACGGCGTGAACGGCGTCGCGCTCGGCGTCTTCGTCTTCTTCTTCCTGGCCGTCACCGTGCTCGGCTTCTTCGCCGCGCGCTGGCGGCGTGCCGCGGACCCGCTGCACCTGGACGAATGGGGCCTGGGCGGGCGGAGTTTCGGGACCTGGGTGACCTGGTTCCTGCTCGGCGGCGACCTGTACACCGCGTACACCTTCGTCGCCGTGCCCGCCGCGATCTTCGCGGGCGGCGCCGCGGGCTTCTTCGCGGTGCCCTACACGATCATCACCTACCCGCTGGTCTTCCTCTTCCTGCCGAGGCTGTGGTCGGTCTCGCGCCGGCACGGCTACGTCACCTCCTCGGACTTCATCCGCGGGCGGTTCGGCTCCAAGAGCCTGTCGGTGGCCGTCGCGATCACCGGCATCATCGCCACGATGCCCTACATCGCGCTGCAACTGGTGGGCATCCAGGCCGTCCTGGACGTCATGGGCGTCGGTGGCAGCGACGGCACCAACTGGTTCCTCAAGGACCTGCCGCTGCTCATCGCCTTCGGCGTGCTCGCCGCGTACACGTACTCCTCGGGGCTGCGCGCGCCCGCCCTCATCGCGTTCGTCAAGGACGCGCTGATCTACATCGTCATAGTGGTCGCCATCATCTACATCCCGTACAAACTCGGCGGCTTCGACGACATCTTCAGCAAGGCCGGCGACGCCTACGCGGTGCCGAACAAGCAGGGCGTCCCCCGCGGCTCCCTCGTGACCGGCCCGAAGGCCCAATGGGCGTACGCCACACTGGCGATGGGCTCGGCGATGGCCCTCTTCCTCTACCCGCACTCCATCACCGCCGTGCTGTCCGGCAAGAGCCGCGACACCATCCGCCGCAACACCACGATCCTGCCGCTGTACTCGCTCATGCTCGGCCTGCTGGCGCTGCTCGGCTTCATGGCCATCGCGGACGGCGTCGGCGCGGGCAACCCGAAGTACAACAACCAGCTGGCCATCCCGCAGCTCTTCGAGAACGTCTTCCCGTCGTGGTTCGCGGGCGTCGCCTTCGCGGCGATCGGCATCGGCGCGCTCGTGCCCGCGGCCATCATGTCCATCGCCGCGGCGAACCTCTTCACCCGCAACATCTACAAGGACCTCATCAAACCGGACGCCACCCCCGCGCAGGAGACCGCGGTCTCCAAAGCAGTCTCGCTCGTGGTCAAGGTCGGCGCGCTGGTCTTCGTCCTCACCATGGACAAGACCGTGGCCATCAACTTCCAGTTGCTGGGCGGGATCTGGATCCTGCAGACCGTCCCGGCCATAGTGGGCGGCCTGTTCACCCGCTGGTTCCACCGCTGGGCGCTGCTCGCCGGCTGGGCGGCCGGCATGTTCTACGGCACGTGGAAGGCGTACGAGCAGTCCAGCCCGTCGCAGTCGCACTTCGGCGGGAACGCGGACATGATCCCGTGGATCGGCGAGAAGGGCTACATCGGCCTGACCGCGTTCGTCCTCAACGCGGGCGTCGCGATCGTCCTGACGGTCGTCCTGCGCGCCTTCAAGGCGCCCGCGGGCGTGGACGAGACGGTGCCGGCCGACTACACCGCCGAGTCCGCCCCGGAGCTCCCGAGCCCCGCCTCCCCGCCCGACACGACGGTCACCCCGGGCCTGCCCGAGCCGGCGTAGGGGCTGTGCCCCGAAGGGGCGCGTGGGGGAACCTCCCCACGCGCCCCTCGCAACACGCTCCCTCGCGACACAACATCTGGGGCTGCGCAGCAGCGAGCGGCACAAGATGTATGCTCAACTCCGCTGCCCGCAGGGGAAGCCGGTGCGAATCCGGCGCTGCCCCGCAACGGTGAGCTGCCGTGCCCTCGTGCGCTTGCGCGCGAAGAGGCGCACGGCCGCGGAGCCCGATCGCCTGCCGGCAGACGGCGCCACGGTCGGCAGACCGCGACGCCGCTGTGTCCGGGCCTCGTGGAGTGGGCCTCGCGGACGCGGCTCGGCATGCCCGCAGGGCGGTCGCGGCCCCCTCCGTCCCTCCCCGCGTGGCCGCCGCCGCTCACGAGGGAGACCGCATCACCGTGACCATCGCGCCCGAAGCCCCCGCAGCCACCGCCACCACCGGCGCGCCCGACAGCGCCGACCTGCTGCGTACCCTCGTGGAGCTGTGTACCGACCTTCCCGACACCGACCCCGGCAGGGTCGCCGGCGCGGCGCTGCGCGGGCGCAGCGCGGCCGCGGACACGGCGGAGCTGAGAGTGCTGGCCACCGAGGCGGCGGCCGGGCTCATCTCGGAGGACCCGGCGTACTCGCGGCTGGCGGCGCGGCTGCTGACCGTGACGATCGCCGAGGAGGCCGCGTCGCAGGGCGCGGTGTCCTTCACGACCTCGATCGCGGTGGGGCACCGCGAGGGCCTCGTCGCCGACCGCACCGCGGACTTCGCCGCCCGGCACGCTGCCCGGCTGGACGCCCTGGTCGAGCAGGCGCTCGCCGACGGCGCCGACGACCGCTTCGGCTACTTCGGCCTGCGCACCCTCTACACCCGCTACCTGCTGCGCCACCCGCTGACCCGCAAGGTCGTCGAGACCCCGCAGCACTTCATGCTGCGGGTGGCCGCGGGACTGGCCGAAAGCGACACCACGGCGGCCGTGGACGAAGTGGCCGCGCTCTACCGGCTGATGAGCGCGCTCGACTACCTGCCCAGCTCCCCCACGCTCTTCAACTCCGGTACGCGGCACCCGCAGATGTCGTCGTGCTACCTGCTGGACTCGCCGCTCGACGAGCTGGACTCGATCTACGACCGCTACCACCAGGTGGCCCGGCTGTCGAAGCACGCGGGCGGCATCGGCCTGCCCTTCTCCCGTATCCGCGCCCGCGGTTCGCTCATCCGCGGCACCAACGGGCACTCCAACGGCATCGTGCCCTTCCTGAAGACGCTGGACGCCTCGGTCGCCGCCGTGAACCAGGGCGGCCGCCGCAAGGGCGCCGCGGCGGTCTACCTGGAGACGTGGCACGCCGACGTCGAGGAGTTCCTGGAACTGCGCGACAACACCGGTGAGGACGCCCGGCGTACGCACAACCTGAACCTGGCGCACTGGGTGCCGGACGAGTTCATGCGCCGGGTCGAGGCGGACGCGCAGTGGTCGCTGTTCTCGCCCTCCGACGTGCCGCAGCTCGTCGACCTGTGGGGCGACGACTTCGACGCCGCCTACCGTGCCGCCGAGGCCGCCGGACTGGCCCAGCGCACCATCCCGGCACGGGAGTTGTACGGCCGCATGATGCGCACCCTGGCGCAGACCGGCAACGGCTGGATGACGTTCAAGGACGCCGCCAACCGCACCGCCAACCAGACCGCGCTGCCCGGCCGTACCGTGCACTCGTCCAACCTGTGCACGGAGATCCTGGAGGTCACCGACGACTCCGAGACGGCCGTGTGCAACCTCGGCTCGGTGAACCTCAGTTCGTTCGTCACCGCGGACTCCGGCGACGACGTCGTCGACTGGGCGCGGCTGGACGAGACCGTGCGCACCGCGGTGACGTTCCTGGACCGGGTCGTCGACATCAACTACTACCCGACCGAGCAGGCGGGCCGCTCCAACTCCCGCTGGCGGCCGGTGGGTCTGGGCGTGATGGGCCTCCAGGACGTCTTCTTCAAGCTGCGGCTTCCCTTCGCCTCGCCCGAGGCCCGCGCACTGTCCACGAGGATCGCCGAGCGCGTCATGCTCGCCGCCTACGAGGCCTCCTGCGACCTGGCCGAGCGGCACGGCCCGCTGCCCGCGTGGGCGGAGACCCGCGCCGCGGCGGGCGTGCTGCACCCGGACCACTACGGCACCGACTCCGCGTGGCCGGAGCGCTGGGCGGCGCTGCGCGAGCGCGTCGCGGCGCACGGCATGCGCAACGCGCTGCTGCTGGCCATCGCCCCGACCGCGACCATCGCCTCGATCGCCGGCTCCTACGAGTGCATCGAGCCGCAGGTGTCCAACCTCTTCAAGCGCGAGACGCTCTCCGGTGAATTCCTCCAGGTCAACTCCTACCTGGTGGCCGACCTCAAGCGGCTGGGCGTGTGGGACGAGCAGACCCGCGAGGCGCTGCGCGACTCCGCCGGCAGCGTGCAGGGCTTCGGCTGGATCCCCGCGGACGTACGCGAGCTGTACCGCACCGCGTGGGAGCTGCCGCAGCGGGCCCTCATCGACATGGCCGCGGCCCGCACGCCGTACCTGGACCAGAGCCAGTCGCTGAACCTGTTCCTGGAGACGCCCACCATCGGCAAGCTCTCCTCGATGTACGCCTACGCATGGAAGCAGGGCCTGAAGACCACGTACTACCTGCGCTCCCGCCCCGCGACCCGGATCGCCCGCGCCGCCCAGGGCTCCGCGTCCGGCGCCGCGACCGTCCCCGTACCCGCTCCCGCGCCGCCTACCGCGTCCCCCTCCGCGACCGCCGACGCGATCGCGTGCTCCCTGGAAAACCCCGAGTCCTGCGAGGCCTGCCAGTAATGACCAGCACCACCGCGAACGTGAAGAACCTGCTCGACCCGGGCTTCGAACTCACCCTGCGTCCGATGCGCTACCCGGACTTCTACGAGCGCTACCGCGACGCGATCAAGAACACCTGGACGGTGGAGGAGGTCGACCTGCACTCCGACGTCTCCGACCTCGCCAAGCTCACCCCGGGCGAGCAGCACCTCATCGGCCGGCTGGTGGCGTTCTTCGCCACGGGCGACTCGATCGTCTCCAACAACCTGGTGCTCACCCTCTACAAGCACATCAACTCCCCCGAGGCGCGGCTCTACCTGTCCCGCCAGCTCTTCGAGGAAGCCGTGCACGTCCAGTTCTACCTGACGCTGCTGGACACCTACCTGCCCGATCCGGCCGACCGGGCCGCGGCCTTCGACGCGGTCGAGGAGATCCCGTCCATCCGCGAGAAGGCGCAGTTCTGCTTCCGCTGGATGGCGAACTTCGACGGCCGGGGCGCCGAGCGGATCGACCGCCTGGAGACCCACGAGGACCGCCGCAACTTCCTGCTCAACCTGATCTGCTTCGCGGCCTGCATCGAGGGCCTGTTCTTCTACGGCGCCTTCGCGTACGTCTACTGGTTCCGCTCCCGCGGGCTGCTGCACGGCCTGGCGACCGGCACGAACTGGGTCTTCCGCGACGAGACGATGCACATGAGCTTCGCCTTCGACGTCGTCGACACCGTGCGCAAGGAGGACCCGTCGCTCTTCGACGAGCGGATGCAGGCCGAGGTCACGGAGATGCTGCGGGAGGCCGTCGAGGCGGAGCTGCAGTTCGCCCGCGACCTGTGCGGCGACGGGCTGCCGGGCATGAACACCGACTCCATGCGCGAATACCTGGAGTGCGTCGCCGACCAGCGGCTCGCCCGCCTCGGCTTCCCGCCGCTGTACGGCTCCCGCAACCCCTTCTCCTTCATGGAGCTGCAGGGCGTGCAGGAGCTCACGAACTTCTTCGAGCGCCGGCCCTCCGCCTACCAGGTGGCGGTGGAGGGCACGGTGGCGCTGGACGAGGACTTCTGAGTGTTCCAGGTGTCCTGGGTGCCCTGGGTGTCCTGAGCGTTCCGACTCCCAGGGCGCCGCCCTAGTCGTTCGGCACGGTCGCGAACTTCGGGGTCGTCTCCGCCATCTGGCGCATGACGTCCTTGCGGTCGCGCTTGGAGAGCCGGTCGATGTAGAGCCGCCCGTAGAGGTGGTCGGTCTCGTGCTGGAGGCACCGGGCGAAGAAGCCGGTGCCCCGCACGGCGATCGGGTTGCCCTGCATGTCCTGCCCGCGGACCACCGCGTAGTCCGGGCGCGGCGTCTCCATGTACGCGCCCGGCACCGACAGGCACCCCTCGTTGGAGTCGTCGAGATGCCGCTTGTCCGCGGGCAGGTCCTCCAGGACGGGGTTGCACACGACGCCGACGTGCCGGGTGTCGTTGTCGTCCGGGCAGTCGTAGACGAAGACCTTCAGGTCCACACCGATCTGGTTCGCGGCGAGGCCCACGCCCTCCGCCGCGCGCTGGCTGGCGAACATGTCGTCGACGAGCGCGACGAGGTCCGGGCCGAAGTCGGTGACGTCGCGGCACTCCCGGTGCAGCACGGGGTTGCCGACAACCGTGATCGGCCGCGCGGTGCCGCGCACCCGGTGGGCTTCCTCACGGGCGGCGCCGTCGGTCACGTCGTCGACGAACGTCTCCCCCTCCTCCGGAGGGGCGGTGTCAGCGGTCTGCGCCATCGTTCTGCTATCGCCTTCCAGGCCGGTTCACTAATCCGTCCAGGGTACGGGAGCGGGGCGCGGGGCCCGCCGGGTGTACGCCCCGGGGTGCCTCTTGCGGTAGGTGGCGCGACCGTCCACCGGTGGTGGGCTGAGCGCGCAGTTCTCTCCCAGAGCTGCGCGACCGGCCACGACGCGCGGAAGATCGCGTGAAGCACCGGAAGAGGCAGCCCGGGGCGCACCGGACGGCGAGCCCCGCGGTATTAGCAGACCTCTTCCAGGTCGCGCCACGCGCGGGTGGCGGGCGAGTCCGCGACCCAGCTGTCGAGCAGCCCGCGGACCAGCCCGGCCGGGGCGGCGATGCCGCACTCCCGCTCCTGCGACCAGTGCGACCCGCCCCCGGAGTCGCTCAGGTGGCTGAGGTGCCCGGGGTGCCCGGGCTCACCGTGGTCGTGCGGGTCCCGGCGCGCGGACCCGTCGTCCGTGGGCATCCGGCTCTCGGAGCACGTCCGGCACAGCAGCCGTACCGACGAGGACCAGTCCTCCGCGGCGTAGCCGGCCTCCGCCGCGAGCCGCTCCAGCGCGTCCCGGTCCGCCGGGGCCTCCGCTTCGAGCAGCACCAGCCACGTCGGGACGGGCGACGGCGCCCACAGCTCGATCTCGTCGAACACCGGGTACACCGACCCGCCGGAACCGCCCGCGGTGGCACGCTCGCCGTGCGCGACTCCCTCGTGCAGCACGACCTCGCCCCAGCGCCGCCCGGACGACGGCAGCGGGATCGACAGCACCTCCACCCGGCACGGGTCGAGCCGCCGGCCCCACACCACCTCCGCCTCGCCCTCCGGAGACAGCCGCACCGTGGCGCTGCCCAGCGGCAGCCGCGCCGACTCCTCGCCGCTGCGGGCGGCGGTGCCGGCCGGCATCCGCAGGCCGTACGCCTGCCAGGCACGGCGCGCGAGCGGCCAGTCCTGGAGGGCGGTCGCCGCGATGCCCAGATTCCACCAGTCGGGCGCGCCGACCGGCCGGTCCAGCAGGGCGACCGCACGCAGCCCGGCGATACGGGCCTGCGCCCAGTCGTGCCGGAACTTGTGCAGCAGCGCGAGGTTGTACCAGGACTCGGAAAGCCAGGGCTCCAGGTCGGCCGCCCGGGTCAGCAGCGCGCCCGCGTCCTCGTAGCGCCCGTCGTCGATCAGTGAGAACGCCTGGTCGGTGGCCTGCCGCCAGGTGGGCGACGGCCGGTGCCGCACTCTGCCGAAGATCTTCAACGTCGATACCGCCTGCCCGCTCAGCCGATCACTGCCAGGACGTCGCCTTCCGCACCACGATCACGTCGTCCCCCGGAGGGCGCGCACCGCGGGGTGCGGCCCTGTCGCGTACCGCCCGTACGTCGTCGGACAAGCGGCTCCACACACCAACCTCGCACATTTCGGCCGCGCTCTCAGCCCGACTTCCGTGTGCTCCCCGTCGCCGTCCGGCAGCGGGCTCTTCCTGCCTCCTTGCCATACCCGTGGGCATCCAACCATGCCGAGGCGGGCCGCTCCACCAGCACCCGGGCGAGTCGCCGTCACCCGAAAGGCCTACGAGCGGTACGCGGGCCGCCCGTACACCGTGCGGGTCACGGGCGGTGGCCAGGGATGACGCGCCAGCACCCGGGAGAGCGCGGCGACCACCGCGGGGTCGAACTGGCTGCCCGCGCACCGGCCCAGCTCCGCGAGCGCAGCGCTCACCGGGCGGGCCGGGCGGTAGCTGCGGGTGGAGGTCATGGCGTCGAGCGCGTCGGCCACCGACACGATGCGGGCCGGCCAGGGGATGCGGCGCCCCGCGAGGCCGTGCGGGTAGCCGCCGCCGTCGAAGCGCTCGTGGTGGTGCAGGACCGCGACCCGCGCGACGGCGGGCACCTGGTTGCCGCACACCAGCGCGTAGCCGTGCCGGGGGTGGCGCCGTACGGTGTCCTGCTCGGTGGCCGTGAGAGGGCCGGGTTTGCGCAACAGGCGGCCGGGGACGGCGAGTTTGCCGATGTCGTGCAGGGTGCCGGCGAGCCGCAGGTCGGCGACGAGGTCTTCCGCGAGGCGCAGTTCCGCGGCGATCAGCGCACTGGCCTGGCCGACGCGGTCGCCGTGCCCGCGGGTGTAGGGGTCCTTCAGCTGCATCGCGGCGACCAGGGCCGCGGCACGAGGCAGAAAGCTTTCTGCTCGCCGCTCGGCCATGTCGCCCCCCTCCTCCACCGGGTGCGCTTGCCTGACCCCTCCCACGCTAGGGGTGTTGCCCCTGCCCCCGCGGGGCAACGCCCCTCTGTCCCCCGAACGAGGGAAGATCCGCGCCGGCGCCGCGAGCGTTTCGCGCTGCCGCGCCGGGCGGGCGTTTCGCGCTGCCGCGCCGGGCGGGCGTTTCGCGCTGCCGCGCCGGGCGGGCGTTCAGGGTGCGCCTGCGCCGCGGGACTCAGCCCCCACCCGGGCGCGGGTGGTCACCGGCGCGAAGGGGCAGTTGCTGTTGCTTCCGGACCACCGGCGGTGGTGGGTTGCTCGCGCAGTTCCCCGCGCCCCCGAAAACGCTCGCCCCGCGGCGCAACCGCCCCCGAAAACGCTCGCCCCGCGGCGCAACCGCCCCCGAAAACGCTCGCCCCGCGGCCCAGCCGTACCCGATCCGCCCCACGGCGCAACCGCACCCGAAAACGCTCACCGCCCTGCGCAGCAGATCGCCCGCCCGGCAGGGCCGAGCCGGCCCCCCCGCAGGGGGGAGGGCCCTACGGGGTGGGCTCCGGGGTGGATTCGCCGGAGCGGATGGACTCGATCCGCATCATCACCTTCGACCGGAGGTCGGTAGGGACGTCGTCGGACCCGCAGCAGCGTTTGACGAGCTTCTTCACGGCCTGCTCAAGGCCGTACTTCTCCAGGCACGGATGGCACTCCTCGAAGTGCTGCCGAAACTTCGTGCACGCGTCCTCGGACATCTCGTTGTCGAGGTATTCGTAGAGGTGACCCAACACCTCCGAGCAGTCCGTCTCATGCGCGTTGCCGCAACTCATGAATCCGCGCCCTTCTCGCTTCCCGCGCCCGCCGGGACCAGTCCGCGGTCACGTGCGTAGTCCTCCAGCAGCTCGCGCAGCTGACGGCGGCCGCGGTGCAGCCTGGACATCACCGTGCCGATGGGCGTTCCCATGATGTCGGCGATCTCCTTGTACGCAAAGCCCTCGACATCCGCGAGGTAGACCGCGATGCGGAATTCCTCCGGGATCGCCTGGAGGGCCGCCTTGACGTCGGAGTCGGGCAGGTGGTCGAGCGCCTGCGACTCCGCCGAGCGCAGGCCGGTCGACATGTGCGACTCGGCGCGCGCCAGCTGCCAGTCCTCGATGTCCTCCGAGCCGCTGCGCAGCGGCTCGCGCTGCTTCTTGCGGTAGGAGTTGATGAAGCTGTTGGTGAGGATGCGGTAGAGCCATGCCTTGAGGTTCGTTCCCTCGCGGAACTGGTGGAAGGACGCGTACGCCTTCGCGTACGTCTCCTGCACCAGGTCCTCCGCGTCAGCCGGATTGCGGGTCATCCGCAGCGCGGCCGAGTACATCTGGTCCAGGAACCCGAGGGCGTCCCGCTCGAAACGCTGGGCGCGCTCCGTGCTGCTTTCCGCTGCTTCCTGACCGGACGCACCCGCGGTTTCCGCCGTGCTGTCGTCGGTGCCGGTGACCGGACCCACCTCCTCAGAAACGCCAGCGAGCCCCAAAGCGGACACGCTCGTCTCGGAGGATATTGCACTGGCGAGGGTCACGCCCGATCCGCCCTGGGCAACGTCCTTGCTCTCGCCTCCGGTGGTCCAGCCGGCCCAGTTCACGTAGGGGGCGGACGGCGCCGGCTGGGCGGCGGCCTCGGCCCGGGGCCGGCATGCGGCTGAAACCATGCGGGTGCCTCTCTCGCCACTTCACCAAAGCTGCTGCGGTGCTGTTGTTCGTTCTGACGCTTGCCACAACACCGGTTCCGCTGCGCCCATTCCCGGCCGCCGGCGGGACGATGCCGGCGGCCGGCTCACGGCCGTACGGCTCAGCCGCGGCCGCGGCGGGTGCCGGTGCGGCCACCGGTGGGGCCGGTGGCGTGGCCGAGGGAGGCGAGCCAGTCGGCGACGGCGCCGGTCAGCACGGCGAGTGCGGCCTCCTGGGTGAGGGCGGCGCGCTTGGCGACGGCGAAGGAGTGGTTGGCCTCGGGCACCTCCACGGGGCGGTGGCCCGGTGGGAATTCGCCCGGCGTGCCGAAGGGGTCCTTGCCGCCCTGGACGGCAAGCAGCGGCAGGACGGCGGCGGCCCAGGTCAGCTCGGCGGCGCGGGAGGAGGCGGGGCGACCCGGCGGGTGCAGCGGGAAGGCCAGGGCGAGGACGGCGGCGGCGCCGAGCGCCTCGGCCGTACGGCAGGCCACCCGGGCGCCCGCGCTGCGGCCGCCGGCGACGACGGGCAGGCCGGGGGCGGCGAGCGCGGGCCACAGGGCGGTCCAGGCGGTGTCCAGGGCGGCGGGCGCGGGGGCGAGTTTGCGGCCGGCGACCCGCCAGGGCTGCTCGACGAGGGCGACCTCGACGCCCGCGGCGGGCAGCGCCGCGGCCAGCGCGACCAGGTCGGCGGCCTCGATGCCGCCGCCCGCCCCGTGGCCGAGGGCGAGCACGCTGTGCGGCCGGGCGGCGCCGTACCAGCTGATGCGGGCGGGGCCGGCCGGGGTGTCGACGTCCTGGACGCGGCCGGGGGCGGGGCCGGCGGGCCCGGATGGCGCGGGGGGCATCAGAAGAGCGTCTCCTCCTCGGGCGCGGGCAGCTCGTGCAGCAGCTCGGGCCCGTTGTTCGCGACGTTGCTGACCGCGGTGCCGACCGGGTAGGCGCGCAGCAGGCCGGGCGGCGGCGGGGAGAGCAGGGCCTGGAGGGTGTCCGGGTCGGTGGTGCGCGGGTCGAGCCAGGCGTCCCAGCGGTCGGGGGTGATCATGAGCGGCATCCGGGGGTGGATGTCGGCGAGGGCGCGCGGGCCGTGTCCGTCGTATCCGGCGAGGTCGGTGGTCTCGGCCGCGGTCGTCATGACGGTGCAGGTCGTCCACCAGGCGCGCGGGTGGTCGTCGGGCAGGGTGCGGTCGCGCCAGAACTCGTAGAGCCCGGCCATGGCGAAGACCGAGCCGTCGGCGGGTGTGACGAAATACGGCTGCTTGCGGGCGCGCTTGCCCTTGCCCTGCTCTTCAAGCTGCCGCTCGCCCTCGCCGGTGACCCACTCGTAGTAGCCGTCGGCGGGTATCAGGCAGCGCCGGGCGGCCAGGGCGCGCCGGTAGGAGGGCTTCTCGGCGGCGGTCTCGGCCCGCGCGTTGATCATCTTCACCCCGACGTCCGGGCTCTTCGCCCAGGACGGCACCAGGCCCCAGCGCAGCACGCGCAGCTGCCGTACCGGATCCGGGGAACCGGAATCCTTCACCGGGCGGTCCAGTACGACAGGGACGTCCTTGGTGGGCGCCACGTTGTAGTCCGGGGCGAGAGTCTCCGTCGGCTCCCACTTCTGGACGTCGAAGATGCCCGTGAGATCTTCGGGTTTCCGGCTCGCCGCATATCGACCGCACATGAGTGACACACTGCCACGACCGCGGGCGGCGACGGGAGCCGACTCGCACGGACGTACGAAAAATCTGGACGAACCACCGGCTTGTGGGGAAACGGGCACCGAATGAACGTCGCGGACTTCAGCGAGATGTGGGACCGGCTCACCGGGACCCAGACCGACCCGCCGCGCTGGCTCATCGGGGCGACGGCACTGGTGGCGCTGGCCGCGGTGCTGTCCGGCGGGGTGTGGCGGGTCGTACGCAACGCGGTGACGATCGCCCACGAGGGCGGGCACGGCCTGATGGCCCTGCTCATGGGACGGCGGCTCGACGGCATACGGCTGCATTCGGACACCTCCGGGTTGACGGTCTCGCGCGGCAAGCCGCACGGCCCGGGCATGGTGCTGACGGCCGCCGCCGGATACACCGCGCCGCCGTTGCTGGGCCTGGCAGGTGCGGCCCTGCTGTCCGCCGGCCACATAACCGCGCTGCTGTGGGGCGCGACGGCGCTGCTCCTGGTGATGCTGGTCATGATCCGCAACGCGTACGGCGCCCTCACGGTGGTGCTGACCGGCGCGCTCTTCCTGCTGGTGTCGTGGCTGACGAAGGCCGAGGTGCAGGCGGCCTTCGCGTACCTGGTGGTCTGGTTCCTGCTCGCGGGCGGCGCCCGGCCGGTCGCGGAGCTGCAGGCCGGCCGCCGCCGGGACCGCAGCGGCTCGTCGGACGCCGACCAGCTGGCGCGGCTGACCCGGACGCCCGCGGCGCTGTGGCTGTTCTTCTTCTACGTCGTGGCGGTGTGCGCGCTGGTGGGCGGCGGGCGCTGGCTGCTCATGCGCTGACCGGCACCCCGCACCGGCACCCCGCACCGGCACCCGCCACGGACCGGCCCCGCACCGGCACCCGCCACGGACCGGCCACCCCGACCGGCGCCGCGGAACGCCTCGGCCGGCCGGCAAATGACCGGCGATGACCGTACGCGATCGCGGAATCAGACCTTCCGGTCCTGATGGCAGCCGTATGACCTCAGGTTTCCGGGAGGTTTCGACGCATTCGCCAACTTATCTCCCCGTACCCGAGCCACTACGCTGGGGCTCATGAGCAACAGCGCCGCGCATTCTCCCCTCTGGTGGGCCGCCCCCACCGCGCCGGGCGCCGTTGACGCGACCGTCACGGTGCCGGGTTCGAAGTCGGTGACCAACCGCGCCCTGGTGCTCGCCGCGCATTCGGCCGAACCCGGATGGGTGCGCCGGCCGCTGCGCAGCCGGGACACCGTCCTGATGGCGGAGGCGTTGCGGGCCATGGGCGTCCAGATCGACGAGACCGTCAACCCCGACGGCGGCGAGGCCTGGCGGATCATCCCCGCCGGCCTGCACGGCCCGGCCACCGTCGACGTCGGCAACGCCGGGACGGTGATGCGCTTCCTGCCGCCGGTCGCGGCGCTCGCCGACGGCCCGGTCCGCTTCGAGGGCGACGCCCGGGCGTACGAGCGCCCGCTGCACGGCGTGATCGACGCGCTGCGCGCCCTCGGCGCGCGGATAGACGACGAGGGCCGCGGCTCGCTGCCGCTGACGGTGTACGGGGCCGGGTCGCTGACCGGCGGCGTCGTGGACGTCGACGCGTCGTCCTCGTCCCAGTTCGTCAGCGCCCTGCTGCTGTCCGGGCCGCGATTCAACAAGGGCCTGGAGGTACGGCACACCGGCCGCACGCTGCCCTCCGCGCCGCACATCCGGATGACGGTCGACATGCTGCGCAAGGCCGGCGCCCGGGTCGACGCCCCGGAGGACGGCGGCGCCCCCAACGTCTGGCGGGTCACCGCGGGCGCCCTGCTCGGCCGCGACCTCACCGTGGAGCCGGACCTGTCCAACGCCGCGCCCTTCCTCGCCGCCGCGCTCGTGACCGGCGGCAAGGTCACCGTGCCGGGCTGGCCGCGCCGCACCACCCAGCCGGGTGACGCGCTGCGGGAGATCTTCACCCGGATGGGGGGCGCGTACGAGCAGGGCGACCGCGCGCTGACCTTCCGCGGCACCGGGCGGATCCGCGGCATCACCGCCGACCTCGGCGCGGTCGGCGAGCTGACCCCGGTGATCGCGGCCGTCGCGGCGCTCGCCGAGGACGCCTCGGAGCTGACCGGCATCGCCCATCTGCGGCTGCACGAGACCGACCGGCTCGCGGCGCTCGCCAAGGAGCTGGGGGCGCTCGGCTGCGACGTCGACGAGACCCCCGACGGTCTGCGCATCCGCCCCCGCCCGCTGCACGGCGGCGAATTCCGCACCTACGACGACCACCGCCTGGCCACCGCCGCGGCGGTGCTGGGCCTGGCCGTGGACGGGGTGTGGGTGGAGAACGTGGCGACGACCGGCAAGACGCTCCCGGATTTCCCGGAGCTGTGGACGGCGATGCTCGGCGGCGGCGACGTGGCCGAGGGCGACGCGACCGGCGGCGCGGCATCGGCGCAGGCCGAGGGCGCGGCGGACCCCGGTCCTGCCGGCGACCGAGCGGCGGGGCGGGGCTGAACGGTGCGCCGCTACGGCAAGAACCCGGACGAGGACGACATCAGGGTCCGTCCCAACCGCAAGGGCAGCCGCCCGCGGACGAACATCCGCCCGCAGCACGCGGACGCCGCCGAGGGCATGGTGCTCACCGTCGACCGCGGCCGGCTCACCGTCCTGGTCGACGACCGCGAGATCACCGCGATGAAGGCGCGCGAGCTGGGCCGCAAGTCCGCGGTGGTCGGCGACCGGGTCGCGGTCGTGGGCGACCTGTCGGGCGCGAAGGACACGCTGGCCCGGATCGTCCGGGTCGAGGAGCGCCGCTCGGTGCTGCGGCGCACCGCGGACGACACCGACCCGTACGAGCGGGTCGTCGTCGCCAACGCCGACCAGCTGGCCGTCGTCACCGCGCTCGCCGACCCCGAGCCGCGCCCGCGGATGATCGACCGCTGCCTGGTCGCCGCCTACGACGCCGGGCTGCGGCCGCTGCTGGTGCTCACCAAGTCCGACCTCGCCGCGGCCGGGCCGCTGCTGGAGACGTACGGCGCGCTGGACCTGGACTACGTCGTGACCAGCCGCGACACCCTGCTGACCGGCGGTGCGGACGCGGTGCGCGAGCGCCTCGCCGGGCGCGTCACCGCCTTCGTCGGACACAGCGGCGTCGGCAAGACCACGCTGGTCAACGCGCTGGTCGAGCGGCAGCGTACGACCGGCCACGTCAACGCGGTGACCGGCCGCGGCCGGCACACCACCACCTCCGCGCTCGCGCTGCCGCTGCCCGGCGACGGCCCCGAGGGTGCGGCCGGATGGGTGATCGACACCCCCGGCGTGCGCTCCTTCGGGCTGCACCACATCGACCCCTCGCGTGTCATCCACGCCTTCCCGGACCTGGAGCCCGGCACCGTGGACTGCCCGCGCGGCTGCTCGCACGACGAGAAGGACTGCGCGCTGGACGCCTGGGTGGCCGCCGGCCACGCCGAGCCGGCCCGGCTCGACTCGCTGCGCCGCCTGCTGGCCACCCGGGAGCGGCGCGAGGGCGACTGACCGGTACGGTTTGGGCGTCCGCTCCACTTCCGGCCGCGCTGTGTGATGATCAGCAGCGCACCGTGTGACGAGCGGCAGCTACACGCGTGCGCGGGCGGACGGGAAGTGTGCCGCGCGCGGTGCACGAGCCGACGAACGAGCCGAAACGGAGGCGCCCGGATGGCCTGGCTCCTGGTGGTGGTCGCGGGTCTCATGGAGACCGGCTTCGCGGTCTGCCTGAAGCTCTCCCACGGCTTCACCAGGCTGTGGCCGACCATTGCCTTCTGCGCGTTCGCGCTCGGCTCCTTCGGACTGCTGACACTGTCGCTGAAGAAGCTGGACGTCGGCCCCGCCTACGCGGTGTGGACCGGCATCGGCGCCGCGGGCACCGCCATCTACGGCATGGCCTTCCTCGGCGACCTGGTCTCCTCGCTCAAGCTCGCCTCGATCTCGCTGGTCATCGTCGGCGTCATCGGCCTGCAGATCTCCGGCTCCTCGCACTGACCCGGCCGCCACGCCCGCGGCGGGCCGCGCGGGCCCCGGAGCGTCCCCGGCGCCCGCGCCACACCCCGTCACGTCGTGCGCCGCGCGGGCGGGTCGAGCAGGCCGCGGATCAGCTGGCCGATCCGCAGGCACGATTCCTCGTCGTCCGCGGCCGGCGCGATCACGTACGACAGCGTGAGCCGCAGCGCCGCCTCGCACGCCCAGCCGACGTCCTCCGGGAGCAGCCGCGGGCAGCCGTCGACCAGGACGGCGACCGTGCGGGCGTGCACCGCGGCCACCAGCCCGGCCCCCAGGACCGGGACGCCTGCAGGGCCCGGCCCGGTCAGCGCCGCGTGCAGCAACGGGCTGCGGCGGGCGCTGCGCAGCGTCCAGCGCGCGGCGGCCGCGAAGCACACCCCCGCGTCCCCGCCCGCGCAGCGCGCCGCGGCCAGCGCGCCGTCCAGGCCCCCGAGGAAGTCCTCGACCTCCCGTCGGGCGAGCGCCCTGGCCAGGCCGTCCTTGCTGCTGAACTCGTTGTAGAGGGTCTGCCGGGACACCCCGGCCGCGGCCGCCACCTCGGTCATGCGCACCGCCTCCCAGGGCCGCTCGCCGAGCGCGGCGAAGGCAGCGTCCATGAGTGCGTCTCGCGCGGTAGGCATCGGCGCCTCCAGGCGGTGCCTCCGGGCCGCCGCGGGGGCGGCAGGTCGGACGGACGGGCCGTACGGGGAGAATTGACGCGCCGCCAGGGCCTGTCAAGGCCCCGCGTCACGGCGCAGCGGCGGCCGTCCGCACACCCCGCCGCGCTACTGTTCGGCACATGCCCGACTACAACGACGACCTGCGGCTCGCCCATGTGCTGGCCGACGCCGCCGACGCCGCGACCATGGCCCGCTTCCGGGCACTCGACCTCAAGGTCGAGACCAAGCCGGACCTGACGCCCGTCAGCGAGGCCGACAAGGAGGCCGAGGAGCTGATCCGCGGCCAGCTCGGCCGCGCCCGGCCGCGCGACGCGGTGCTCGGCGAGGAGTACGGCGTCACCGACGGCGCCGGCTCGCGCCGCTGGATCGTCGACCCCATCGACGGCACCAAGAACTACGTGCGCGGGGTGCCCGTGTGGGCCACCCTGATCTCGCTCGTGGTGCGCGGCGAGCGGGGCGACGAGGGCGTCGTCGGTCTGGTCTCCGCCCCGGCGCTCGGCCGCCGCTGGTGGGCAGCCGCGGGCAGCGGCGCGTACACCGGGCGCAGCCTGTCCTCCGCGACCCGCATCCGCGTCTCGAAGGTGAACCGCCTGGAGGACGCGTCCTTCGCGTACTCCTCGCTCGGCGGCTGGGAGGACCTGGGCCGCCTCGACAACTTCCTCCACCTGTCCCGCAACTGCTGGCGCACCCGCGGCTACGGCGACTTCTGGCCCTACATGATGGTGGCCGAGGGCTCCGTCGACATCTGCGCCGAACCCGAACTGAGCCTGTGGGACATGGCGGCCAACGACGTGATCGTGCGCGAGGCCGGCGGCCGCTTCACGTCCCTGGCCGGCACGCCGGGCCCCTTCGGCGGCAACGCGGCGGCCTCGAACGGCCTGCTGCACGACGAGCTGCTGGGCTATCTGGGCGACGTCTGACCCCGGCGCGCGGGTGTGCCTCCGCGCCGGGAGGGCACCTCCGCACGCGGGCCGCGGGCAGCGCGCGCCCCCTTCCCTCCGCCGATGGTGCGTGTGACTATGAAAGTGCCGCCGCTTGTGAATTTGTGAAGGCTTTCACGGGCATTCCACAGGAACGCATCCGGTCCGGCACGCAACGCACACCGCACGCCGCACAGCCAGGAGGTGCCCTGCCCATGCTGGTCCGCGACGCGATGAGCACGGTGGTTCTCACCATCGGCCCCGCACACACGCTCCGCCAGGCCGCCCAGTTGATGTCCGCCCGCCGGGTCGGCGCGGCCATCGTCCTCGACGCCGACAACGACGCCTGCGGGCTCGGTATCCTCACCGAGCGCGACGTCCTCGACGCGGTCGGTGCGGGCATGAGCCCCGACGAGGAGCCGGCCCACGCCCACACCACGACCGACGTCGTCTTCGCCGCCCCCCAATGGACCCTGGAGGAAGCGGCCGCCGCGATGGTCCGCGGCGGATTCCGCCACCTCATCGTCCTCGACGGCCCCGCCCCGGTCGGCGTCGTCTCCGTCCGGGACATCCTCCGCGTCTGGGCTGCCGCCGGCTCGCCGGTCACGGTGTAGGACCCCCCTCCTGCGCAGAGCCCGCACCCCGGGGCGAGCGGAGGATGCGCTTGCCGTGCCGAGCAGCCGTTTTCAGGGGCTGCCCGGGAGGTGCCCCCGCGCGCGCCGGAAACGCTCACCCGCACAGCAGAGGAAACGCTCGCCCCGCGCGCCGTGCGCACCCTCGCCGCGAGCGCTGGGCTCAGAGGCGGGCCGCGGCGCGGCGGACCGCGGGCTCGGAGCGGACGGAGCCCAGCCGGCGGATCTCCGCGGGCACCCCGTCCGCGGCCCGCGCGGCAAACGCCGCGAAGACCTCCCGGGCGACCCCGGGGTCGGAGTCGCGCGCCAGCGGCCCGAGGAGGGCCACGAGTTCGGCCCGCGGCGCCAGCCGCCCCACCGCGTGGACGGCGGCGCGCCGCACCGCGGGGGGTGCGCTCCGCCGCAGGTCCAGGAGCCGCATCAGCACGGGCACGTCACCCGCGTCACCGCACTCCCCGAGCCCGGCCGCGAGGCCGGCGAGATGCCGGGCGGGCGTCGTACGGCCCGCTCGGGCGATCTGCCGCCGGTAGACCGCGGAAGGCGGCTCCCCGCGCCCGTACAGCAGCCAGCGGGCCGTCGCCCGCACCCTGCGCGCGCGGTCCGCCAGCGGGGCGACCAGCCGGGTCGCGGGCACATCCAGGGGCAGCGCGGAGACCGCGATCTCACGGACCGCCGCGTCGCGGGCCTGGAGGAGGCGGGCCGCCTGGCCGGGGTCGAGGTCGAGCAGCCGCTGCGCGCACAGCGTGCGGCACTCCTGGTCGTGGTCGTGCAGCGCGGCGCTGAGCAGATCGCCGCAGGCGTACTCGCCCACCTCCAGGGCGAGCGCGAGGCCGAAGCGGCGGGCGGGCCCGTCGGGGTCCGCGGCGAGCGCGTGCAGGGCGCGTCGGTACGGGGGTCGGCACAGCAGCCCGCGGTAGTCGGTGAGGAGCGCGCCCGTCCTGCTGCGGCCCGCGAGCCGCAGCAGGACGCGGACGGCGGCGGCCACCTCGTCGGGGGCGCTGCGGGCGAGCAGCGCGGCGGTTGCGCGGCTCCTGACGGGCTCGACCCAGTCGGCGCTGCGCAGCGCCAGGCCCGCGGCGGCCGTGGGCCCGCCACGGGCGGCCAGCGCCGTGACGGCGTCCTCCCGCACCCGCCCGTCGGGCGCGAACGACCGCAGGAGCAGGCCGAGGACGTCACCGCCCGCGGCCTGCGGGGTGCCCGCGCGGCGGGCGGCGCGGTCGAGCCGGAGCAGCAGCCGGGGCGGGGTCGCGCCCAGCGCGGCGAGGGCGGCTTCGCGCTCGTACTCCGCGCCCTGGGCGGGCAGCCCGAGCAGGCGGCGGAGGAGGACGTCCACGTCCGCGGGCCCCCCGCGTTCCGCCGCCGAGCACCACGCGGCCCAGCGTGCCCCCGCCTCGGCCGCTGCCGCGCCTCGACCCCGCCCGCCCCGACTCCGCAGCCACCGCCACACGCGCGCCTCCTGAGGATCCGTCAGTTCATCCTCTCTTCAGCATTCCCTTCCGGGGTGCCCGCCTCCACCTGATATGCCCGGACTTTGCCCGAAGCAGAACAAAAAACGAAGACCCGGAGGCAATGCCTCCGGGTCTTCGTCCGTGGTAGCGGGGACAGGATTTGAACCTGCGACCTCTGGGTTATGAGCCCAGCGAGCTACCGAGCTGCTCCACCCCGCGTCGTTGTGTCTTTACTTTAGCGGAGCGCTTGTGATCAGCGCAAATCCCTGCCCGGGTGGGGCCGCTGGCAGGTGTCGCGTCCGCGCCCCCAGGGGCGCGTGGGGGGTGCCCCCCAGGCGGAGCCTGGGGGGCACTGCGCGAGCCCCCCTCCCCACAGCTTCGCCTGGGGGTACCCCCGTCTCGCTTCGCGCGCGGCAGGTGGTCCTGGGGGTACCTCCCGGGCGGAGCGCTGGGGGAGAACCGGACTGCCCCTTCGGGCCGGTGACGACCCGCGCCACGAATGCGGCTGAGCGCGCGGTCCTCCCCCAGGGCTTCGCCTGGGATGTGCCCCCCACGCGCCCCACAGACGCGTGCCCCACGCGCCCCACAGACGCGTGCCCCGAGGGCTACGCGGTCAGCTCGCTCGTCAGGACCGCCGTCAGGCGGGTCGCGCGTTCTGCGACCTCCGCCGGGCCGCAGGCCACCGCGCGGGCGCACCAGGTCTGCGCGTCGGCGAGGCGCCCGCGGCGGGCGGAGAGGAGGGCGAGGCGGAGCGCCGCGCGGCCGTGGCCCGCGTCGGCGGCGCGGGTCCACCAGAGCGCGGCCTCGGGCTCGCTGCCCTCGCGGGCCAGCAGCAGGCCGAGGTTGAAGGCCCCGTTGCGCGACCCGGCCTCCGCCGCCAGGCGGTACCAGTGCGCGGCCAGCTCGATGTCGCCGCACTTCGCGGCGGTCATGCCGAGCCGCACCTGCGCGCGGCTGTGCCCCTGCCGCGCCGCCCGCTCGTACCACTCCGCGGCCTCGTCGCCGAAGGCCTCCGCGCCCTCGAACTCGCGGGCGCGGGCGTCGAGCAGCGCGCCGAGGCGGAAGGCGGCATCGGGACTGCCGCCGCCCGCGGCGCACCGCAGGTGGCGTTCGGCGCCGTGGTGGTCGCCCTCGTGCTGGAGGGCGATGGCCACCTGGAGCGCGGCCCCGGCGTGCCCGGCCGCGGCGGCGCGGTCGTACCAGACCCGCGCGGCGGCGGGCTCGTCGCGCCCGGCGTAGAGGATGCCGAGGTTGAAGGCGGCGTCGATGCTGCCGGACTCCGCGGCCTTGGAGAACCACGGCTCGGCCCCCTCGGCGTCGCCGTGCTGCAGCAGCAGGACGGCGAGCGCGTTCGCGGCCTCGCGGTGCCCGGCGTAGGCGGCCTTGCGGTACCACTGCTCGGCCTGCGGGGCGCGGCCCTGGCCGGCGCAGAGCAGGCCGAGGTTGTAGGCCCCGTTGATGTCGCCGGCCTCCAGGGCGGCGCGGTACCACCGCTCGGCGGTCTGCGGCTCGCCCTCCTGGGCGTGCAGCGCGCCGAGCGCGTTGGCGGCGTTGCCGTCGCCCGCCTGGGCGGCGCGGCGCCACCATGTGGCGGCCTGGTCGAGGTCGCCGGCGTCGCGCAGCAGGAAGCCGAGGGCGCACGCGGCCTTGGCCTCGCCGTCGCGGGCGGCGGTGAGGTACCAGTGCGTGGCCTCCTTGGTCTCGCCGCGCTCCTCCAGCAGATTGCCGAGCCGCAGGGCGGCGCGGCGGTGGCGGCGGGCGGCGGCCTGCCGGAACCACTGCTCGGCCTCGTGGTTCTCGCCGCGGGCGTCGCAGAAGCGGGCGAGGCGGTAGGCGGCCTCGCGGTGGCCGTGCTCGGCGGCAGCGCGGAACCACCGCTCGGCGGCGCCGTCCCGGCGGTGGTCGAGCAGGTCGGCGAGCGCGTAGGCGCCCAGCACATGGCCGGACTCCGCCGCCTGGCGCAGCCAGTACTCGGCGCCGGGCTCGTCGCCGCGCTCGCGGTAGTGCCGCCCGAGGGCGTGCGCGGCCGCGGCGGAGCCGGCGACCGCGGCGATACGCCACCACCCGGCGGCCTCGTCGGCGCAGCCGCGCTGGTGCAGCAGCAGGCCCAGGTTGTTGGCGGCGGCGCGGTCGCCGTGCTGGACGGCGGCACGCAGGAACGGCTCGGCGCCGTCCAGGTCGCCGCGGCGCAGCAGCAGGGTGCCGAGCGCGCTCATGGCGCCGGGGTCGCCGCGCTCGGCCGCGCGCCGGTGGCGGGCCTCTATCTCGGCTTCCTCGCGCAGCGCGAGGGTGTCCTCGTCGGGCAGCTCGAAGGGCGTGCCGTCGTCACCCTCCGCGCCGCCGGGCAGCCCGGCGGCGCGCGCGATGTCGGCAGCGGTGAGTGCGCCGGGCACCCCGCCGGCGTCCCGCCCCGCGGGCAGCACGGCCCCTCCGCCGGGAGCACCCTGCACGGGCACGCCCCCACCGACGCCGTCCGGCGCAGCCGCCTCGCCCCCGCCCGGCACGGGCGGCTCGGAGGTGCGGGGAGCGGGGAGCAGGGCGGCGGGGGTCGCGGCGGACTGCGGGGCGGCCGGGCCGGCGGGCACGGCGGCGGGCGCACCAGGGGCCGGGGCCCCCGGGGCGGACGGGTCAGTCGGGGCGGGCAGCGCGAGCTCGCCCGCCGGACCGTGGCGACCACGGTTCTGACGAGTGTTCAGCAGCCTTGCACCATCCCCCATGAGCTCCATCGTCGCACCACCCGCTAACGGCGTACACCTGGTATACCCCAACCCGCCGGTCTCTACAGCGTTTTGTCGACTTCCCGACATGACGTCACACCAAACGCTCCTTCCCCGGATTCATCCGAACAAGCGAAGAGGCCCGAAGTCGCTTGACTTCGGGCCTGCTTCATGCCGTAGCGGGGACAGGCTGCGGACCCACGCCCCCGGGCCGCACACCCGGCGGACCGTGCGCCCGTCGGGCCACTTCGCCCCGCGTCGATCGCCTCCCGGCAATCTAGCAGAGCGCCCCGCATCGGCGTGACGAATGTTCACCCTCCGTGCCCGCCCGGCACGGGCCCCGCGGTGACGTACCGCACCGGCCCGCGCCTGACGTGCCACAACGCACGAGACCCCCTCCGGCCGGAAGCCGGAGGGGGTCTCGATTGGTAGCGGGGACAGGATTTGAACCTGCGACCTCTGGGTTATGAGCCCAGCGAGCTACCGAGCTGCTCCACCCCGCGTCGTTGTGTGTTCACCGTACCACGGCGCGGGCCCGGCTCGTTCAGCCCTTCCCCGCGGGGGCCTGCGGGGTCGCCGTGGCCTTCTCCGCCGTCCGCGCCGCGTCCAGCGCCGCGTCCAGCCGCCGCTGGGCGGCGGCGTAGGCGGCCCGGTCGCCCTTGCGCTCGGCGGCCTGCCGGTCGGCGTAGGCCTGCTGCGCGTCGTCCAGCGCCTTGTCGAGGGCGGCGTCGGGGTCCTTCCCGGGCGGGGCGGCGTCCTTGGCCGCGGCGGGTCCGAGGAGGTCGTCGAGGGCCTGGTCGAGCGTCGGCCGGTAGCTGGTGCGGTCGCCGTAGACGGCGGCGACGCTCACCAGCTGCGGGTAGTCCGCCTCGGGTGCGCGCGCGTAGACCGGCTCCACGTAGAGCAGCCCGCGGTCCAGCGGGATGGTCAGCAGGTTGCCGTGGACGACCGTGGCGTTCGCGCCGAGGCTCTTGAGCTGGTCGGCGGCCGGGGCGGAGCGGCCGGCCGCGTCGATCGCCGACTGGACGGCCGCCGGGCCGTCCGCGCCGGCGCCGGCGGATATCCGCAGCAGCCGGATCGTGCCGTAGTCGCGGCTGGTCGGATCGGCGTCGACGGCCATGAAGGCGCTCATGCTCTCCCCCTTGGCGGGGGTGAAGGTGCTGGTGAGCGAGTACGTCTTGGCGCTCGGGCCCTCGGGCATCCGCAGATCCAGGTAGTACGGCGGCACCGCCTTGCCGGCCTTGGCCGCCGGGTCGTCCGGCACGTCCCACACCTGGCCGGACGCGCCGAAGTCGGCGGCCTGGGTGACGTGGTAGGTCGTGAGCATCGAGCGCTGCACCTTGAACAGGTCCTGCGGGTAGCGCAGGTGGGGCAGCAGACCGGCGGGGATGTCGGCCTTGGGCTCGACGGTGTGCGGGAAGGCCTTCATCCAGGTCTTGAGCACCGGGTCCTGCTCGTCCCACTGGTAGAGGGTGACCGTGCCGTCGTAGGCGTCCACGGTGGCCTTGACCGAGTTGCGGATGTAGTTGACCTCGTTCTGGTCGGTGAGGACCTGGCGGCGGCCGTCGGTGAGCGAGTCGGCCGTCGCGTCGCCGAGGTGGGTGCGGCTGGCGTACGGGTAGTCGTCGCTCGTGGTGTAGCCGTCCACGACCCACAGCACCTTGCCGCCGACCACCGTGGGGTAGGGGTCGCCGTCGATCGTCAGCCAGGGCGCGACCGCCGCGACCCGCTCCTTGGGGGTGCGGTTGTAGAGGATCCTGGAGCCCTTGCCGATGTCGCCGGAGGAGAGGATCCGCGGCTCGCCGAGGCTTATCGCGTACGCGGCGCGCGTCAGCGGGTTGCTCAGGCTGACCCCGCCCTTGCCCTGGTAGGTGGTGGTCGTCCCGCCGCCCCTGGTGCCGTCCGCGTAGTCCATCTCCGGGGTGCCGCCACCGACGATGGCGTACTGCCGCGTCTGCTCGCCGAAGTAGATCCGCTGCTGGTAGTCGCCGGAAGGGCCGAGCGTGCCCGGGTCCCGGCCGCCGAAGAGCGGGGTGCCGTCGCTGCTGGTCGCGCTGCCGTCGGCCGTGACGACACCGTACCCGTGGGTGTAGACGAGGTGGTCGTCCGTCCAGTCGCCGTGCGGTATGCCGTCGCTGTTGAGCTCGCGCACGCCGACGACCGTGTCCTTGGCCGTGCCGCCGTCCTGGTAGCGGTCGACGTCCAGGGTGGAGGGGAATTCGTAGGCGGAGCTGCCGCGCTGGAGCTTCTGGAAGGCGGGCGAGACGACCTTGGGGTCCAGCACCGTGGGGCTCGCCGCGTCGCCGGCCTCCTTGCGCAGGCTGCCGTCCGCGGCGGGGACGGCGGTGGGCGCCGCGTCCACGCCGGGGTACTGCGTGACCTCGGTGTCCGCCAGGCCGTACGCGGCCCGGGTCGCGTCCAGGTTCTTCTGGACGTACGGGGCCTCCTTGGCGGACTCGTGCGGCAGGACCTGGAACTTCTGCATGACGGCCGGGTAGAGCCCGCCGATCAGGATCGCGGACAGCACCATCAGGCCGAAGCCGACGGCCGGCAGCGTCCACGTCCGCCGCCACGCGGTGGCGAAGAAGAGCAGCGCGCAGATCACGGCGATGAAGCACAGGATCGTCTTGGCCGGCAGGTAGGCGTTGGCGTCGACGTAGCGCAGGCCCGTCCAGCCGCGGGCAGCGCGGCCGGACCCGCCGGAGCGCACGGCCAGGGCATAGCGGTCCAGCCAGTAGGCGGCGGCCTTGAGGGACACGAACAGGCCGAGCAGGATCGCCAGGTGCGCGGTGGCGGCCCCGGTGACGCGCGCGCCGGGCGAGGTGAAGCGCACCCCGCCGTAGAGGTAGTGCACCGTCACGGCGGCGAGGAGGGACAGGACGACGAGCGCGAAGCCGAAGCCGACGAGGAAGCGGTAGCAGGGCAGCTGGAAGGTGTAGAAGGACACGTCCTTGTGGAACTGCGGGTCCTTGGTGTGGAAGGGGGTGGAATGCGCCATCAGCAGCCAGGAGCGCCACTGGGCGGCCGCCGCGCCGCCCGCGATGACCCCGAGCGCCCCGCAGATCCCGGCGAGCACCCACATCCGGTAGGGCGCCAGGCCCATCCGGTAGCGGTCCAGGCTCTGCTCCTCGCTGGACATGGCGCTCAGCGGCGGGCGCATCCGGAAGGCCAGGTACATGTTCAGGCCGACGCCGAGGGCCATCAGCAGGCCGAAGCCGGCGAAGAGGGCGGCCTTGGTGCGGGTCATGGTGGAGAAGACCGAGGAGTAGTGCACCGAGCGGTACCAGAGCAGGTCGGTCCACAGGCCCGAGAGGGTGACCAGCCCGGTCATCAGCACGGCGAGGACGCCGAGGACCACGATGAGCGCGACGGCCGTGCGGGAGTGGCGCCCGGGCCTGCTGCTGTGCCCTGCAGCCCCCGCACCACCGCGGTCGGGCATCTGGAATACCAAGGGTCGTGCACCTCGAATAGTGGCGAATGTCGGCTTTTGTCCGCTGGTCCCGGGTCGGACTCCCACACATGCAACTTCACCACGCTTTGGCCGGTTCCCGATTCCGGCAGGGGAAGGGGGAGGATACGCACCATGTCCAACAACGCGACCGAAGGAACGCCGCTCGCGGCGAACCCGCTGACCCGTGCCGTCCTGGAAATCGACGAATACGCCTCCGGCCTCGGCTGGGACCAGCCCGCCCGGCTGTTCGCCCTCGTCGACACCGCCGAGCTGAAGGCCCAGGAGCCCGCGCTCGCCGCGCAGCTCGGGCTGGCCGACGAGGAGGCGGCCGCCGCCGCGGGGGCGCTCACCCCGATCGAGCAGGACGAGCTGCCGGAGGGCGCGCCGCTCGACGAGTTCCTGGCCACAATCGCCTGGCCCGACGTGATCAGCGGCTGCGCCCTGACCGTGGAGCGGCTGATGCTGCCGCCGTCCGCCGAGGCGGCGATCCCGGAGGGCATGGACGACGCGTCGCTGGCCGCCTGGGTGGCCGCGCACCCGGAGCGGCAGGAGGTGCGGATGACGGTCGCGGTGCTGCGGGACGGCGCGCGCGAGTCCGCGGTGCGGCTGCGGGCGAAGGACACCCCGTCCGAGGTGCTGACCGGCGGCGGCCTGGTGCCGGGGCTCGCGGACGCGCTGTCGGCGACGTTCGAGGCGTAGGCCCGCGGCCCGGCGTATTGCCGGGTCCTGGCGTATTGCCGCGGGCCCGGCAGTATGCCGGCGCGTCAGCTCTTGGTACAGCTGGGCAGCGCCTCGGTGTTGCCGGACTTGATGTCCGCCAGCGCCTTCACCGCGTCGTCCAGGGTCGTGATCTTGACCAGGGTGAGGCCGCCGGGGATGTCCTTGGCGGCCTCGCCGCAGTTGTCCGCGGGGGTCAGGAAGTACTGGGCGCCCTTGTTGCGGGCGCCGATCGTCTTGAGGCTGATGCCGCCGATCGGCCCGACGGTGCCGTCGTCGTCGATCGTGCCGGTGCCCGCGACGAAGTGGCCGCCGGTCATGTTGCCCGGGGTCAGCTTGTCGATGATGCCCAGCGCGAACATCGTCCCCGCGCTCGGGCCGCCGACGTCCGCGAGCTTGATGTCGATGCTGAACGGGAAGAGGTGCTCGACCCCGGCCTGGATGCCCACCACGGCCCGGCTCGGACCGGTGTCGGCGGACTTGCGGGTGGTGATCGTGATCTTCCTGCCCGGGACGCCGTCCACGGCCTTGCCCTTGGCCTGCGCCGCGGGGACGACCGTGAAGACCACCGGCTCGCCCGGCTTGTGCTTGGTGACCAGCGTCGCGACGTCGTCCGGCTGCTTGACCTCGGTGCCGTCGACGGCCTTGATCACGTCACCGGCGTGCAGCACGCCCTGCGAGGCGCCGCCGCTGACCACCGCGGCCACCACGACGCGGGACGGCACGGGGATGTTCAGCTCCTTCAGCGCCGCCACCTTGGCGCTGTCCTGGGACTGCGTGAACTCCTCGGCGTTCTGCTGGTCGGACTGCTCGGCCGTCTGGCCCTTGGGGTAGAGCGTGTCGTGCTCGACGACCTTGTCGTCGTGCCGCAGCCAGCCGAAGACCGACTCGACCAGGTTCATGTGGTAATCGGCACCGGTGACCCGGACGGTGGTCATGTTCAGATGCCCGTCCGCGGGGTAGGTCTTGCGCCCCGAGATCTGGATCACGGTGTCGCCGCCGTAGGTCCCCAGGGTGTTCACCGTGGGGCCGGGCGACATCTCCGAGTAGGGCGTCGGGACGAGCAGCGCGACGCCGAGCAGCGCTATCAGCGTCAGTGTCGAGGTGATCAGCGTCGCGGTACGACTGGGCATGGAACGACAGTACGTGACCGGTGCACGGTACGGGCTCCCGGGTGAGCCCGGAAGGGTTCCCGTGCGGGCTCAGACCGGCTCGGCGTCGGTCTCGTCCGTGTCGCCCTTGCCCATCACCAGCGGCGGCCGCTCACCGGGCTGCATCGCCGTACGGAAACGCTCGTATCCCGCCAGCGACGCACCGTCCGCGTTCGTGCGGCCCCGGGCCGCCCAGCGCGCCCAGACCACGGCGACCAGCACACCGAACAGGGGGATGACCAACCACGCAAGTGCCGCCACGGCGAACTCCCGACCCGACGCATGACGAAAACGTCATAACCGACCTATGAGCAGATTAACGACCCACCGGGTCAACGCTCGGCCGGGGCGCGGGGTTACGCAACCGGAATTCCCCCTGGCAGCGGACCGCCCGGGGCGCGCGGGCGGGGCGGCGGGTCAGACGCCGACCCACTCCTCGGTGCCGTCGGCGAAGGTCTGCTGCTTCCAGATGGGCACCTGGTCCTTGAGGTCGTCGATGAGCCGGCGGCTGGCCGCGAAGGCCTCGCCGCGGTGCGGGCAGGACACCGCCACGATCACCGCGAGGTCGCCGACCCGCAGCTCGCCCACCCGGTGGACGGCGGCCAGCGCCGTGACGGGGAAGTCCGCGGCGACCTTCTCCGCGACCCGGCGCAGCGCGTCCTGCGCACTGGGGTGCGCGGTGTACGTCAGGCCGGTCACGGCCGCGCGGGAGCCGCCGTCATGGTCGCGCACCGTGCCGACGAAGAGCGTCGTGCCGCCCGCCGCGTCGTCGCCGACCGCCGCGAAGACCTCGTCCAGGGACAGCGGGGTGTCGCGGACGGCCAGCAGCCGGATCGGCCCGGCGGGGTCGGAGGGGACGGTGGGTGTCATGCGGGCCATGCTCCCTCATCCTCCCGCGCCGCCGAAAGTCGCCCCGGGCCTCCGGCGCAGCCCCCTCCCCGTGCCCGTCCCGGTCCCGCGCCCATGTCCCCGCCCCTGTCCCGCCTGCTCAGAGGCCGCGCCGCTTGCGCGCCCGGCGGACCAGCGCCGCCGTGCCGACGAGTGCGACCGTGGCCCCCGCCGCGCCCAGCGTGGTGGCGTCCTTGCGGCCGAGCCGCCGCCCGGCCACCGAGTTGCGGCCCGCGACCTCCTTGAGCAGCTCGGCGAGCACCTCCTCGTTGGACCACCGCGGCCGCCAGCCCGCCTCGTGCAGCCGGCTGCCGCTGACGACCCACGGGTGCATGGTGTACGCGAGGTCACCCGCGGGCGAGGGCGTCAGCCCCAGCCGGTGCAGCCGGGAGGCGGCGCCGAAGGCGATCGCCGGCGGCAGCTCCATGCGCCGGATGCCGCTCAGCTCCTCGACCTCCTCCTGCTCCAGCCAGCCGTCGCAGCCGACGGCCATCTCCCCCTCGACCTTCTCCAGCACCGCGTACTCCAGCGCCGACACCAGGTCCTCGACGTGGCAGAACTGCCAGCAGGGGCGGCTGCCCGCGACGACCAGCAGCCGCGGTGACTCGAAGTACCGGGTCAGGGCGGTGTCCGTGCCGCCGACCAGCACCGCGGGGCGCAGGATCGTGACGTTCAGCCCGGGGTGCGCGCGGGGGGCGCGGCGGCCCAGCCGCTCGATCTCCAGCAGGTCGTCGACGAAGCTGGCCTCGGACGTCGCCCGCAGCGGCGCGTCCTCGGCGAGCGGCACGTCGTTGTCGGCCTGGGCCCCGTAGACCATCGCCGAGGTGCACAGCACGACCCGGCGCACCCCCGCCGCCGCGGCGGCGGTGAGCACGGTCTGGGTGCCGCGCACGTTGAAGGCCGAGCGGGCCTTGGGGTCGGACTCCAGGTCGAGGTCCACCGCGAGGTGGACCACCACGTCCGCGCCGCGCAGCCGCTCGGCGATGGCCGGGTCGCGCACGTCGAGCACCCGCCAGGCCGCCTCCGGAACCTCGCCGCGCCGCTCGTCGATCGCCACCACCTTCCTGACCTGGTCGGACTCGGTCAGACGACGGGCCAGCGCGAGCCCGACGCCGGACGCGGCACCGGTGACCGCGACCACCGGCCCCGCACCGCTGCGGGCGGCGCTCCGCTCTGGGCGAACGTGTCCATCTGGGGAACTCACCGGGTGTCTCCCACGGTTGTCTCAGTTACGTACGCGGCCTTGGCGTACGCGGCCCGTACCCGCCACGCACGCAGCCATCCTGCCGGACAGGTGTCTAGGCTTGGGGGTACAGCCCATCACACCCGGCCGACCACGACAGCCCACCACGACACAGATCCGAGGAATCCCGTGAGCGACATCCCATTCGGATTCGGCGTCCCTCCGGAGGAGCCCGAGGACGGCGACGAAGGCAAGCAGCACAAGGGCGGTGGGGAGGGCGACGGCGCCGGGGGAAGCGGTGGTCCGGCCAATCCGTTCGGTTTCGGGGGCGCGGGCCCCTTCGGCGCCAATCCGTTCGGCGCGGGCGGCGACAACCCCTTCGCGGCGATGTTCGGATCGATGAACCCGGGCGACCTCGGCGCCGCCTTCCAGCAGCTCGGTCAGATGCTCTCCTACGACGGCGGCCCGGTGAACTGGGACATGGCGCGGGACATCGCCCGGCAGACCGTCGCCCAGGGCACCGCGGACGGCGTCAAGGACACCTCCGTCGGCCGCGCCGACCGCGCGTGGGTCGAGGAGGCCGTACGGCTGGCCGACCTGTGGCTGGACGGCGTGACGTCGCTGCCCTCCGGCGCCGGCAGCGCCGTGGCCTGGAGCCGCGCGGAGTGGGTCGAGGGCACGCTCCCGGTGTGGAAGGACCTGGTGGACCCGGTCGCCGAGCGCGTCGCGGGCGCGATGGGCGACGTCATGCCGGAGGAGATGCAGGCCATGACCGGCCCGCTGCTCGGCATGATGCGCTCCATGGGCGGCGCGATGTTCGGCTCCCAGATCGGGCAGGCGCTCGGCACGCTTGCCGGCGAGGTCGTCGGCTCGACCGACATCGGGCTGCCGCTCGGCCCCGCGGGCAAGGCGGCGCTGCTGCCGGCCAACGCGGCGGCGTTCGGCGCGGGGCTCGGGGTGCCGATGGAGGAGGTGCGGCTGTATCTCGCCCTGCGCGAGGCCGCCCACCAGCGGCTCTTCGCGCACGTGCCGTGGCTGCGGGCCCATCTTTTCGGCGCCGTCGAGGGCTACGCGCGGGGCATCAAGGTGGACACCGCGCGGCTGGAGGAGGCGATCGGCCAGCTGGATCCGACGCAGCCCGAGCAGCTCCAGGAGGCCTTGCAGGGCGGCATGCTGCAGCCCGAGGACACCCCGGAGCAGAAGGCGGCGCTGGCCCGGCTGGAGACGGCGCTCGCGCTCGTCGAGGGCTGGGTGGACGCGGTCGTGCACGCCGCCGCGGCCCCGCACCTGCCGTCCGCGGGCGCGCTGCGCGAGACGCTGCGCCGCCGCCGGGCGACCGGCGGGCCCGCCGAGCAGACCTTCGCGACGCTGATCGGGCTCGAACTGCGCCCGCGCCGGCTGCGGGACGCCTCGCGGCTGTGGGCGTCGCTGACGGACGCCCGCGGGGTCGACGGGCGGGACGGCCTGTGGGCGCACCCGGACATGCTGCCGACCGCCGCGGACCTCGACGACCCGGACGGCTTCGTGCACCGCGAGTCCCTGGACATCGACTTCTCCGAGCTGGACCGCATGCTCGGCGAGGCGGCGGACGGCGCCGACGCCACGGACGGCACCGACGGCACGGACCGTGCCGACGACGCCGACGGCGGCGGTGACGACGGTTCCACCGACGGCCCGGCGAAGGGCGGCAGCGGCAAGTGAGCGCACTGTACGCGGACGCGGTGGCCGTCCTGGAGGGCTGGCAGGCGCCCGGCGCCGAGCAGGACGTGCTGCGCAAGGACTACCTGGCGCATCTGGCCGAGCACGGCGCGGACGGGCTGTGGCAGCAGTGCAAGGCCGGGCACATCACCGCGAGCGCGCTGGTCGTGGACCCGCCGCGGGAGCGGGTGCTGCTGACGCTGCACGCCAAGATCAAGATTTGGCTGCAGATGGGCGGCCACTGCGAGCCGGAGGACGGCACGCTCGCGGAGTCCGCGCTGCGCGAGGCCACCGAGGAGTCGGGACTCGCGGGGCTGCGGCTGCTGGCGCCGCAGCCGGTGCGGCTGGACCGGCACACGACGCCGTGCGCATGGCATCTGGACGTGCAGTACGCGGCGCTGGCCCCGCAGGGCGTGGAGCCGGTCATGAGCGACGAGTCGCTGGATCTGCGGTGGTTCGGCTACGACGAGGTGGCGGAGGTCGCCGACACCTCGGTGCGGATGCTGCTGGAGCGGACGCGCGCGCTGCTGTGAGCGTGCAGGAGGGCCCGCGCGCGCCGCTGTGAGCGTGCCGGAGGGCCGGGGAGGAGCGCGACACGCTCTCTCCCCGGCCCTCCTCGGCTCCTCCCGGGCGGCCGGTCAGTTCGACCAGATGTTGCCGGCGTTCTGCCCGCGGGCGCCCTGCTGGCCCATGCCGTACTGGGCGCGCAGGCCGCTGCCGATCTCGGCGTGCTGCGGCGGCATCTGCTCGCTGGGCTGCACCAGGACGTAGCCCTGCCCGACGAAGTTCAGCTCCCAGCCCTCGCCGGTGCTGCCGCGGCGGCGCCACACCGAGCTGCTGCTGGTCTGCGCCTGCATCTGGACCCGCAGGCCCGTGGACCAGGCGACGACGGCGTCCGCGTCGCACGACACGTACTTGTCCGGCGTGACCTGCATCATCAGCGGCTTGCCCGAGGTCATGAGGGCGACCTTGCCGTTGCCGGCGATGTTGAGGTTGTACTGGCCCGTGCCGGACAGGCCGAACTGGCTGTCCACCGCGATGACGTCCCAGTGCAGGCCGGAGTCGAGGGCGAGGACGTAGGCGCTGTCCACCGTCAGGCCGTCGTGGTCGACGTCCAGGATGTGGATCTGCTGCGCGAGGTTGGCGAGGTAGACGGTGCCCTGGCCGGAGCAGCGCATCAGGTCCAGCCCCTCGCCCGTGCGGTGGCGGTTGCCGCGCTGCTGGTGGGACTGGTACTCGCCGTCGAACTCGATCATCCCCTGGTAGGCGACCATCGATCCCTTGCGGGCCAGGCAGTCGGGCCCGGTGTTGCCGTCGAGGCGCACCCGCAGCAGGTAGGAGTTCTGCAGGCTGTAGTGGTCCTGGTTCTGGACCTCGGTGTACGCGAACAGCGGACTCTGCATGATGTGTCGCTCCCCCTCAGCCCCGCGCCCGCAGGCGGTCGGTGCTGTCCTCGCTCGGCTGTACCACCACGAAGCCCTGCCCGGAGAAGGCGATCTGGAAGGCCTCCCCGCTGCCCCGCCCGATGAGCGAGCCGGCCCTGAAGCTCCGCTTGGCCTTCATCTTCAGGCCGGACGACCAGGCCACCAGCGCGTCCGGGTCGACGTACGTCTCGTCCTCGCCGCGGCCGCAGTCGACCACGATCGGGGTGCCGCGGGAGGTGACCGCCACCCATCCGCTGCCGGACACGCCCACGTTGAAGAGGCCCTGCCCGGCGAACTTGGCCAGGCCCTTGACCCGCTCGACGCCCCAGCTCAGATGGGCGTCGAAGGCGAGCAGGTTGGTGCCGTTGACCGACACCGACTCGTTGTTCAGGTTCAGGCACACCACGTCGGCGCCGTAGTCGGCCAGGTAGAGCAGGCCGTCGCCGCTGCACTTCATGATGGGCGTGCTCTCACCCGTCAGCCACGCCGAGGCCATCTGCCGCACCGCCGGGGGATTCGGCTCGTACTGCACGAAGCCCTCGTAGGCGACCATGGATCCGGTGCGCGCGAACAGGTCCTGGCCGGTCACCATGGCGACCTTGAGCATGTGCGAGCCGTGGTTCTCCATCCGGGCCGCCACCGGGGTGGGTGCGTAGCCCGCGATCATCTGCTGGTCCATGGCGGGTCACACCTCGTAGGGCTGGACGACGATGAAATTGCCGGGAGCGCCGCGGAACTGGAGGTTCACGGTCTCGCCGCTGTGGCCGGGGTAGGCACTTCTGCGCAGCCGCACCTGGCTGGAGACGATCACCTGGGCGCCGGCCGACCACGCCACGATGGCGTTGCTGTCGGCGTAGGTGGTCGGGGTGACGGGCAGCACCACGGGGGTGCCGTGGGTCTTCACCACGACCGTGCCCGTGCCCTGGAAGAGCATGGTGAACAGCGCGCCGCCGGGGATGCCGTGGCCCTCGATCCGGCGCACCTCGTGCTGCAGGCCCTCGTCGAAGGCGAGCACATTCTCCGCGGAGACGCAGATGGCGTCGTTCTGCAGCTCTATCGGATGCAGGTAGGAGGCGTTCTCGGCGAAGAAGACCTGGCCGTTGCCGGTGCAGCGCATGAGCTGCATCTCCTGGCCGGTCATGTTGCCGACGATGCGGCCGGTGAAACCCGCGCCCTTGTAGGCGAAGTCGACCTTGCCCTGGTAGAGCACCATGCTGCCCTGCCGGGCGAGCACCGCCTGGCCGCCGCCCTGGGCGAGGTCGGCGCGCATCATCTTGGGGTTCTGGGCCGTCCAGCGCTGGCCGGTGGGCAGCTCGCGGTACTTCTGCATGACGACGGCCATGCCCGCGCCCTGCGTGGGGACGGGCGGCTGGCCGTATCCGGCGGCGGGGGGCTGGCCGAAGGCGGGCTGCTGGCCGCCGAGGGGGGGCTGCGCGTATCCGGGCGGGGGCTGCTGGCCGTATCCCGCGGGCGCGCCGGGCGGCTGGGCGTATCCCGGCGGGCCGGGCGGCGCGGGCTGGCCGGGGAAGGAGCCGGGCGCGCCCGGGGTGGGCCCGGGGGGCGGGACCTGGCCGAAGGGCGGCGCGGTGGGCTGGCCGAGCGGGGCGACCATGGTGGGTGCCTGGTGGACGTCGCCGGGCGGGGTGCCGAAGGCGGGGGCCGGCGGCGCGGGGGCCGGCGGCGGGGTGCCGAAGGCGGGCGGGGCGGCGGCGGCCGGGGGCGGGGCGAAGCCCGGGGCGGGGGCGGGCGCGCCGGGGGGCGGGGCGAAGCCGGGGGCCGCGGACTGCGCGGGCGCGGCCGGCTGCTCCTCGGCGACCTCGCCACCGAAGTTCTGCAGCAGCGCGGCGAGCCCGCCGTCGAAGCCCTGGCCGACCGCGGCGAAGCGCCACACGTCCTTGAGGTAGATGTCGGCGAGCATCACGGCGCGCTCGGTGGAGAACTCCGCGCCGGTGAACGAATACCGCACGACCTCCTCGCCGCCCGCGACGAGCCGCAGGTAGCCGGGACCGATCTGCGACATCTGGCCGTCGCCGTCGATGGTCGCGGTGAAGCTGAGCCGGTGCACCGCGGGGGGTATGCGGTCGAGCGTGACCCGGAAGGACTCGGTGTCGCCGGACTGCGGGCCGAGCAGCTGGATCGATTCCTCGGGCGACTTCGGCTGGTTGAAGAAGACGAAGTAGCGGTCGTCCGACAGCTCTTCCTTGGCGTCCAGACCGAAGCAGCTGATGTCGAAGGTCAGGCCCGGCGCGGCGATGGAGACGCCGACGTACAGATCCGTACCCGCGGTCAGATCGCTGATCTTGGCCTTGTGGCCGCGCTGGAATTCCCTGGCCATGGATCGACCGGCCCCCGTCCCGTCTGGCGTGCGTGTGCGTTGCGACAGGCTAACCGGTCGCGCGCACAGCGGCTATTCCCCCATGGCCTTCGGGGCGTCGAGGTCGTCCCCCTCGTCCCGACCGCCCCTGGCCTCGCGGTCCGCCACTCCCTCCAGGAAGCCGCGGGCGCGCTCGGTGCGCGGGTAGCTCTCCAGCAGCTTCCAGAAGGCCGGGCCGTGCCCGGGCACCAGCAGGTGCGCCAGCTCGTGCAGCAGGACGTAGTCGATGACGTACTCCGGCATGCCCTGGAGCCGGTGCGACAGCCGGATGGTGCCCTCGGACGGCGTGCAGGAGCCCCAGCGGGAATTCTGGTTGGTGACCCAGCGTACCGTGTCGGGTACGGCGCGGCCGCTGAGATACTGGCCCGAGAGCCGTTCCGCGCGGGCGGCCAGCTCCGCGTCGCCGGGGGTGCGGCGGCTCTCCTGCGCCGCCAGCTTCTCCAGCATCAGGGTCACCCAGCGCTGCTCCTCGGCCGCCGACATGCGGGCCGGGATCAGCACGACGGTGCGGTCGCCGTCGCGGTATGCGGACACGGTCCGTCGTCGCCGGGCGCTGCGGCGAACTTCCACCGTGCTCGTCCGGTGGCTGCGGGCGGGGTGGCTGGCGAGATTGCGCGCTGGATCGGCCGACACGCTGTCGACCGTACCCGCTGTCCGTCCGGGAAGTCCCGTCTCCAGGCCAGTTGCCCGGGGAATCACGTCGCTTCTTACGCATATTGAACGACTTTCTTCACCGGATCCCCCTCTTGAGGCAGGTCGCCCACCTGCGTCTTTACGCCCCCGGAGGGGCTGTGGCGCGCACGGCGAGGGCTGGTCCCGGCGCCTGACCGGCACTCTGGCCGACGAGCAGCACGCGCTCGCCGAGCGGGAGCGCGAAGTAGGGCATGACGCAGGGATTGCCGAGGGCGGGGTAGGGGTGCCCCGCGGCGCACGTCGTGGCCTTGCCAGGCGCGCCGAACGCCGCGAGCACGTCCGCCGCGGTGCCGTGGACGCGGATCAGGTAGGTGGCGGCGCCGTCGGGGATGCCGGCAGTGGCGTAGAAGCCGTCGCCGGCCGGGGCGAGGGTGTAGACCTCGAGCCCGGAGACCGGTGCGGAGCCGCCCGGCAGGTGGCCGGTCACGTGCAGGGCGTGTGTCCTCCCGGCCGGGGGGACGACGCGTACGGCGTCGAGCCGGTTCTTCCCCGCCGGGACGACGTACGCCGTTCCCGCCCCGCCCACGATGCCGGGGCCCAGGCCGTCCGCCGCACCTGCGGTGTCGGTCAGGGCGGAGGCGTGCCCGTCGCGTACCGACCAGACCCGCCCGGCGTCCAGGACGACGAGCGAGCCGTCGGGGCGCGCCCCGATCGGCACCGGCCCGGTGAAGCGGCGGGCAGCGCGGTGGGGGCCCCTTTCCCGCTCACGCGCAGCAGGGTCGCTCCGCGTCCCACCGCCAGGCCGCCGTCCGGCTTGTGCCCACCCCCGGAACACCCCCCGAGCACCAGCCCGGCAACCACCGCGCCGAGCGCGACGGCCCGGCCGGTCCGCGCCTTGCGGCTACGAGCCACTGACGTCCCCCTCCTGGGCGTCGAACCCGTCCTGGAACTGGCCGATGCAGGCGGGACGTGCTGCTCCCCGAGCCAGGTGTTGAAGCCGTTCACCGAGTTCGCGTCCGTGGACACGGTATTCGTCGCCGCGTCGTACCAGGACGGACTCCCGGCCGGCGGTTTCATCCGGCCGGACCTAGGCGTCGTCAGGAACGTTCGAACACGCTTTGCCCAACCACCACCGGCGTCACAGGACGCCTCCGCGGGGTGGGCACGGAGAGTGACCGGGCGGTATCCTGACCCGCTCTTGACCGGGCAGCCGGTGGGGCCAGGCACAATGGCGAGGTGACCGACGCGAAATGAGGCGCGCATGTCCGATCTTCCGCGCAAGGCTGTGACCCGTACCGCGAAGCTGGCTGCACTGCCCCTGGGATTCGCCGGGCGGGCCACGCTCGGGCTCGGAAAGCGGCTCGGGGGCAGGCCGGCCGACGAAGTGGCCGTCGAGTTGCAGGAGCGCACCGCGGAGCAGCTGTTCAAGGTGCTGGGCGAGCTGAAGGGCGGGGCCATGAAGTTCGGCCAGGCCCTCTCGGTCTTCGAGTCGGCGCTTCCCGAGGACGTCGCGAGCCCCTACCGCGCGGCGCTGACCAAGCTCCAGGAGGCGGCCCCGCCGATGCCGGCCCGTACCGTGCACCGGGTGCTGGCCGAGCGGCTGGGCGCGGACTGGCGCTCGCTGTTCGCCGAGTTCGAGGACATGCCGGCCGCGGCTGCCTCGATCGGGCAGGTGCACCGCGCGGTGTGGGGCGACGGCCGCAAGGTCGCGGTGAAGGTGCAGTATCCGGGCGCGGGGGCGGCACTGCTCTCGGACCTGTCGCAACTGGGCCGGGTGGCCCGGTTGTTCGGGCCCCTGGTGCCGGGCATGGACGTCAAGCCGCTGCTGGCCGAGCTGCGCGAACGGGTCTCCGAGGAGCTGGACTACGCACTGGAGGCGGCGGCCCAGCACACCCACGCGGTGGAGTTCGCCGGGGATCCGGACGTGGTGGTGCCCGATGTGGTGCACCAGGCCGACCAGGTGCTGGTCACCGAGTGGATGGACGGCGTGCCGCTGTCGGAGGTGATCTCCGGCGGCAGCCGGGAGATGCGCGACCGGGCGGGGCAGCTGCTGGCGCACTTCCTCTTCGCGGGGCCGGCCCGCACGGGCCTGCTGCACGCCGATCCGCATCCGGGCAACTTCCGGCTGCTGACGGACGAGGGCCCGGTGTCGGGCTGGCGGCTGGGCGTGCTGGACTTCGGTACGGTCGACCGGCTGCCCGAGGGGCTGCCGCTGCCGATCGGCACCGCGCTGCGGCTGGCGCTGGAGGGCGAGGCGGAGCAGGTGCACGCGATGCTGCGCGAGGAGGGCTTCGTCAAGCCGACGATCAAGCTCGACTCCGACGCGGTGCTGGACTACCTCAAGCCGATCATCGAGCCGGCCGGGCGCGAGGAGTTCTCCTTCGACCGGGCGTGGATGCGCGCGCAGGCGGCCCGTATCGCCGATCCCCGCTCGCCCGCGCACCAATTGGGCAAGCAGTTGAACCTGCCGCCGTCCTATCTGCTGATCCACCGGGTGACGCTGAGCACGGTGGGCGTGCTGTGCCAGCTGGGTGCCACAGTGCGGTTGCGGGCGGAGCTGCAGGAGTGGCTGCCCGGCTTCGACCCCGAAGGCGCGGAGTCCGGAGCGGACGGAGGCGCCGCGTCCGGGTGAGGGCGGGCGGCGGGCGGCGCGGTCACCACCAGGAGGAGTCGAGCCGGCTCTCGATGCTGCGCAGATGGCGGCGGGCACAGTCGTCGCAGAAGTAGCGGCGGTGGCCGTTCTCGACGGAACAGGTCCAGGTCAGCGGCAGTCCCTCGCGCGTGGCCCCGCAGCGCGCGCAGGTGGTGGTGGTCTGGTCGTTCTTGTGATCCACCGGGTGACGATACCTCCGCCCGCGCGCTCCTCGTCGGCACAACGCACCGCGGGGCCGGTTCTTTTGGACCGGCCCCGCGGTGTCGTTGTCGCCAGGTGGTGCGGCCGTTACTGCATCACGGCCAGGGCCAGCGCCCGCCGGGCCCGCAGCGAGGCGCGCTCGGCACGCCGCTGGAGCCGCCGGGCGGCCAGCAGGTGGGAGGCCCTGCGTTCTTGCTCGGCCTCCGACATCCGCTGTTGCATATGGGCACGGGCCAGGGCTTCAGGCATGAGTTGCATGTGGTGGTTCCTGTTCTGGTGCGACGCCATCGCGTCGGAGGTACGAGCGGTCTGTTCGAGGCGGCTGGAAGTCATCGGGGCCTGATTCATCGGATCGTGGGTGGCGGGACGGTCGATCGTCCCCGGGGTGGTGAACCTGCGCGTGTTCATGCCGCGACCGCGTTCTTGCGCGGACGGCCACGCGGACGCTTGCGGGGCACGACGACGCCCTGGATGAACAGCTCGCCGCCCCAGACACCCCAGGGCTCGCGGCGGTCCTTGGCGCCGGCGAGGCAGGCCTCGCGGACCGGGCAGGTCTGACAGAGGGACTTCGCGTACTCCACGTCGGCCGGGGACTCGGCGAAGAAGACCTCCGGGTCGTAGGTGCGGCACGGGACGGGCACGCCGAGGCGCTCGATCTCGTCGTCGAGCTCGGTGAGGGGAAGCAAGGTGGTCTCCGGGGGCTGTGCGGGCGGGCGGCTCGGGTCGGGGGCGGGTCCGGACGGTGCGTGCTGGGCGGTGTGCACGGTGTGTTCGTTCCTCGTCTTTCGGGCCGGCCGGTCGGCCGGTGTGCTGTTGTGTCTGTCGCGGGCGACAGCCGTTCGCTCTTCGACGGAAAACAGAAGGGCCGCGGATCCCGGTCTGGGATTCCGCGGCCCTGAGGTGCCGACCTGATGCGATGTCAGGCTGGATCACTCCAGGGTTCGAGCCCGCGGAAGGCCCACTTGCCGTACTGCTGCGTCTTCTGCTGTCCATTGCCAAAGCCATGGGCGCCTGCTGCGCCGATGACGGTCCTGGTACCGGCGCCCGCCGCTGCTGCCGCGGAGCCGAAGGCATACGCCTTCGCCTGCGCTGCCGCTACCGCGGACGCCTCGGTCGGTCGCTCGCTGCGCAGCCGCGCAGCCGGAACGGCCGCGAGGAGCAGGGAGGACGTCAGACCGGTGGCAGCCGAGGGCATGCCGAGGATGCAGGCGGCGACCGGACGATCGGTCAGTTTCGTGATCAGAATCTGCGTGGACATCTGGCTCGCCTCCTCTCGGCGTCTCGTAAGGCTGATGGACCGTTCTTGCGTATTACATCACGATCGGGCGGGCTCTTGGAAGAGCCGTTCTCAACCGCGCTCGTGAAGGCTATGGGGACCTCCGCGGGATGCGCAAACTATTTTTCGGCTCCTTCTTCGGATTCCTCGGAAGATTCCTGCACGGCCTCCCCCGCGCACAGCGCGAGCACGTCGGCCCCGAACTTGTCGAGCTTGCGGGCCCCCACCCCGGGGATCACCGCGAGCCCCCCGGCGTCCTCCGGCCTGACCTCGGCGATCGCCAGCAGCGTCCGGTCGGTGAAGACGCAGTAGGCCGGCTGGCCGAGCGTCTTGGCCTGCTCCGAGCGCCAGGCGCGCAGCCGCTCGAACAGGGCCTCGTCCAGATCCGACGGGCAGTCCTCGCAGCGCATCAGCTTGATCTCGCGGGCGTCCGACAGCGTCCGCCCGCACACCCGGCACAGCACCGGGCCGCCGCGCCGCTTGCGGCCGCCGGAGCCGCGCTCCACCCCGCCCGCGCCGCCGCCCGCGCCACGGGCGCCGCGCGGCGCGGAGCCGGGCCGCAGCCCGTCCAGGAAGCGGGAGGGCTTGCGGGTGCCGCGGCCGCCGGGCGAGCGGGACAGCGCCCAGGACAGCGACAGGTGCTCGCGGGCCCGGGTGACGCCGACGTAGAGCAGCCGGCGCTCCTCCTCGACCTGCTCGTCGGTCTTGGCGTAGGTGATGGGCAGGGTGCCCTCGGTCAGGCCCACGACGAAGACGGCGTCCCACTCCAGGCCCTTGGCCGCGTGCAGCGAGGCGAGCGTGACGCCCTCCACGGTCGGGGCGTGCTGCACCCCCGCCCGCTCGTCCAGCTCGGCCACGAAGTCGGCGAGCGTCGCGGCGGGGCGGGCGGTCGCGAAGTCCTCAGCGAGGCGCACCAGCGCGGCCAGCGACTCCCAGCGGTCCCGCACCGCGCCGGAGCCGGCGGGCGGCTCCGAGGCCCAGCCGCGGGAGCTGAGCACCGCCCGCACCTGGTCCGGCACACCTGCCGCGGTCTCCTCCGGGTCGGCGGACGCGCGGGCGGCGCCGCGCAGCAGCATGCCCGCCTCGCGCACCTCGGGCCGCTCGAAGAAGCGCTCGGCGCCGCGCAGCTGGTAGGGCACCCCGGCGTCGGCGAGCGCCTGCTCGTAGACCTCGGACTGCGCGTTGATCCGGAAGAGCACCGCGATCTCGCTGGCGCGCACCCCGGAGTCCATCAGCTCACGGATCCGCTTGGCGGCGCCGGCGGCCTCGGCGGGCTCGTCGGCGTATTCGGTGTAGGAGGGCTCGGGGCCCGCCTCGCGCTGCGAGACCAGCTCCAGGCGGTGCGCGGCGGCCTGCCCGCGGGCCTGGCCGAGCAGCCCGTTGGCCAGGCCCACCACCTGGGGCGTCGAGCGGTAGTCCCGCACCAGCTTGACGACCGTGGCGTCCGGGTAGCGGGAGCGGAAGCCGAGCAGATACTCCGGGGTGGCGCCGGTGAAGGAGTAGATGGTCTGCGACGCGTCGCCGACCACGCACAGCGTCTCCCGGCCGCCGAGCCACAGGTCGAGCAGCCGCTGCTGGAGCGGGCTGACGTCCTGGTACTCGTCCACCACGAAGTGCTGGTACTGCGAGCGGACGGTGTCGGCCACGTCCGGCCGGTCCTGCAGCACCCCGACGGTCAGCAGCAGCACGTCCTCGAAGTCGATCATGCCGCGGTCGCGCTTGAGCTGCTCGTACGTGGCGTAGATCCGGGCGACCTCGGCCGGATCCCGCGGCACGTCCCGCCCGGTCTTGGCGGCGACCGCCGGGTAGTCCTCGGGGACGGTCTGGGTGACCTTGCACCACTCGATCTCGCTGGTGACGTCCCGCAGCTCGTTGCGGTCCAGCCGGATGCGGCTGCGCGCGCCGGCCTCGGCGACGAGCTGGACCTTGCGCTCCAGCAGCCGAGGCATCTCGCCGCCGATCGCGCGCGGCCAGAAGTACTGGAGCTGGCGCAGGGCCGCGGAGTGGAAGGTGCGGGCCTGGACGCCGCCGGCGCCGAGCTGCCGCAGCCGGCCGCGCATCTCGCCTGCCGCCCGGGCGGTGAAGGTGACCGCGAGCACGCTCGCCGGCTGGAGGATGCCGGCCCGCACGCCGTAGGCGATCCGGTGGGTGATCGCCCGGGTCTTGCCCGTGCCGGCACCGGCCAGCACGCACACGGGGCCGCGCAGCGCGGTCGCCACGGCGCGCTGCTCGGGGTCGAGGCCGTCGAGCACCGCGTCCGCCGACTCGGGCGCCGAGGGGAAGAGCGTGTCGTGGGTTGTCGCAGTCACACCGCCACTCTGCCAGGTCCGGCGGACAGCCCGGGAAAGTTATCCACAGCCCCCACCCGGACCGGGTGTGCCCGGGCCCCGGCCAGGGTGCCGCGGACCTGGTGCGACGGGGACGGGCGGAGCGCCTTCCGGAATGCCGGCCGCGGGTCGGGCGTTAGGCAGGTGCCAGATTCTCTCGCGACGAGGAGCGACCACCGATGCCGGGCACCGTGACCATGTACAGCACCAGCTGGTGCGGCTACTGCCGCCGACTGAAGTCCCAGCTGGACCGCGAGGGCATCGCCTACACCGAGATCAACATCGAGGAGCACCCGGAGTCCGCCAAGTTCGTCGAGGAGGCGAACGGCGGCAACCAGACCGTGCCCACCGTCCAGGTCGTCCCGTCCTCGGGCGCCGCCGAGGTCGTCATGACCAACCCGAGCCTGGCCCAGGTCAAGCAGGCCCTGGGCGTCTGAGCCGGCGGCCCGTCCCACCCGGCCCCCACCGCCCCGCCCCCCGCGGCGCTCCTGAGAAGCCGAGCGCTCACGGGCGGGGCAGCGGGGCGCCGTACCACTGCTCGATGAGCCGGGCGGCGATCGAGATGCCGAACGGCGGCAGCACCTCGCCCGAGGCGAAGGCCGCGCGCAGGTCCTCGCGGGAGAACCAGCGGGCCTCGTGGATCTCCTCGCCGTCGACGTCGATCTCCGACGAGACGGCGCGCGCGAAGAAGCCCAGCATCAGGCTGGAAGGGAAGGGCCACGGCTGGCTCGCCATGTACGTGACGTCGTCGCCGACCGTGACGCCGACCTCCTCGGCGACCTCGCGGCGCACCGCCTGCTCGATCGACTCGCCGGGCTCCACGAAGCCGGCCAGCGTCGAGAAGCGGCCCTCGGGCCAGTGCAGCTGGCGGCCCAGCAGCGCGCGGTCCTGGTCGTCCGTGACGAGCATGATCACGGCGGGGTCGGTGCGCGGGTAGTGCTCGGTCAGGCACGCCGGGCAGCGCCGGATGTGGCCCGCGGCGGCGATGACGGTGCGCTCGCCGCAGCGGGAGCAGAAGCGGTGCATGCGCTGCCAGTTCTCCAGCGCCACCGCGTGCACCATGAGGCCCGCCTCCAGCGGCGAGAGCAGCCCGCCGACCTCGCGCAGCCCCGCGGGCCGCGCCGCGCCGTCCATCCGGCCGGGCAGCGCGTCCTTCTGGAGGGCGAAGTAGCGCACGCCGTCCGGGGCGATGCCCAGGAAGTAGCGGTGCATCTCGGTCTCCGGCGCGTCGAACGCCGGGGTCATGACCAGTTCGGTACGGCCGTCGGGGCCGTCCTCGACCAGCACCTGCCCGCCGGAGACCACGAAGACCCTGGTCGTCGGGTGGCTCCATGCCGCGGCGAGCCATGCCTCGTCCGTCCGGTGGTGCGCGGCGCGGTCCACCCCCGTGTAGGTGAGGGCGAGCGGGCGGTCCTTCGCGTCAAGTCCGGTCAAGGTCGTTTCCATCTCCCCGTCGAGCGTGGGTACGTACACCGGCGCACCACCTTGTCGTCCGGCAGGTGCCAACCACCGGCGACCGGGGAAATTCCCGGTGACGGTACGGATACGCCACGTCGTCCGAGGTGGGCGCGCCCTATGCAGCGTAGCCCGGCTCGCGGTGCGCCCGCGGAACGGGACCTCCCGGCGGCCCCGTCCTCCCGCTCGTCCCCCGGTCCTCCCCCGGTCAACCGCCTGCCAGCAGCCGCTCGAGCTCGGCACGGCCCGGCAGTGCGGCCGGGCGCACGACCTCGCCGCTGCGCACGAAGAGGAAGGCCGCGGACACCCGCTCGGGCGGCACGCCCAGCATCTCCGCCCAGGCCAGCCGGTAGATCGCCAGCTGCAGCGGGTCGGCGGTCGCGGCCGGGGCGCGGCCGGTCTTCCAGTCGACGATCTCGTACGTGTACGGGTCCGCGCCGGGGCCCGGGTACGCGTCCTGGCCGCCGCCCGCCCCGCCTTCCGGCTCGCCCATTGCCACGGCGTGGCGATATACCGCGTCGATACGGCCCCGCACGACCCGGCCGCCCAGCGTGAGGTGCACCGGCACCTCGACGCGGTACGGGGTGCGGTCGGCGTAGGGGCTGCGCAGGAACGCCTCCTTGAGGGCCGTCAGGTCGGCCTCGTCGGCGATCTCGTCACCGCCCTCGATGCCGGGCAGGTCCTCGGGCCCGAAGAGCGGCCGGGCGTCGAAGCGGGATTCGACCCAGGCGTGGAAGCGGGTGCCGCGGCGGGCGGCGGGCGCGGGCGGGTGCGGCAGCGGGCGGGCCAGCTCGCGGGCCAGCGCGTCGGGGTCGGTGGCCAGCAGCATGAGCTGGCTCGCGGTGAGCGTGGCGGGCAGCGGCACGTCCCGCACGGTGGCGCGGGAGCGGCGCAGCTCGTCGGCCAGCGCCTCCAGGTCGCGGTCCCAGGACGCGACGAGCCGCGCCTCGGCCGTGTCCAGCCCCTCCCCGCCCGCCGCGTCCGGCCCCTCCCCGCCCGCCGCGTCCGGCCCGCCCGCGCCCGCCGCGTCCGGCCCGCCCGCGCCCGTACCGTCGTAGGCGTCGTAGGGGTCGTAGCCGTCCGCCGCGCCGGCGTCAGCCGCCTCCCGCGCCCCGGGGATCGCGCCCGGGTGCGTACCGCCCGGCCCGCCGCCGTACGCCTCCGCGCCCTCTTCCCGCGCCGCGTAGGCCAGCACCCGGCGGGCCGCCTCGCGGCGGCGGTGCAGCGCCTGCGCGTCGAGGGGCAGCGGCCAGGCGGGCTCGGCGGTCTGCTCGAGGGCGGGGTTGGCGGCGCCCTGCTCCGGCTCGTCGGCCCAGGCCTCGATCTCGCCGTACCCGGCCTCGCAGTGCTCGCGCAGGGCCTGGAGGAAGGCGGAGGGCCCGAAGGGGGACTTCTGCGTCGGCCCCCACCAGTGGCCCGAGCCCAGCAGCAGGGAGCGGGGCCGGGTGAAGGTGACGTAGCCGAGCCGCAGCTCCTCTACGCGCTGGTGCTCCTTCATGGCCTCCCGGAAGCCGTCGAGCCCGGCGCGCGTCCACTCCGGGACGTCGGGCAGCGTGGCGGCGTCGCCGCGCAGCCCGTGCGGCAGCACCTTGGCGTTGACCGGCCACAACTCACGCCCGCGGGTGCTCGGGAAGCCCCGGTCGACGAGCCCCGGCACCACCACCACGTCCCATTCCAGCCCCTTGGACTTGTGCGCGGTCAGCACCTTGACGGTGTTCTCACCGCCCGGCAGCGAGCTGTCCAGGCCCTTCTCGTACTCGGCGGCGGTGTGCAGGAAGCCCAGGAAGGCCAGCAGCGTCGCCTCGCCGTCCAGGGCCGCGAAACCCGCCGCGATGTCCAGGAAGTTGCCGAGCGTCTCCCGGCGGCGCGCGGCGAGGGCGTGCGGGGAGGCCGACAGCTCGACCTCCAGGCCGGTGACGCCCAGCACCCGGTGCAGCACGTCCATCAGCGGATCGGCCAGCGAGCGGCGCAGCTCGCGGATCTCGGTCGCGAGCCGTGCGAAGCGCACCCGGGCCTCGGCGGAGAAGGGCAGGCCGTCGTCGGGGCCCGAGAGGTCGGCGAAGGTCTCCAGCGCGTCGGCGAGCGACACGACCTCCGCCGGGTCGACGCCCTCCACGGCGGCGGCCAGCCGGTCCCGCCCCTCCTCGCCCGCGTCCGCCCCGTGGCGGACGAGCAGCCGGGCGCGGCGGCCGAGCAGCGCAAGGTCGCGCGGGCCGATCCGCCAGCGCGGCCCGGTCAGCAGCCGCACCAGCGACGCGTTGGCCGTCGGGTCGTGCAGCACCTCGCACACCGCGACCAGGTCGGCGACCTCGGGCAGGTGCAGCAGCCCGGACAGGCCCACGACCTCGACCGGCACCTCCCGGGCCACGAGCGCCGCGTGGATCTCCGGGAAGCGCCCGGCGGTGCGGCACAGCACCGCGATGCCGCCGGGGGGCGTGCCGGTGCGCACCAGGTGGGCGACGGAGTCGGCGAGCCAGGCCGTCTCCTCCTCCTGGGTGGGCAGCAGGGCGCAGCGCACGAGCCCGTCGTGCTCGGCGCCGGGCGCGGGCCGCAGCGCCTCGACGCCCTCGTGGCGGGCGCGCAGCTCGGCGGCGAGGGTGTTGGCCAGGTCCAGCAGCCGACCGCCGGAACGGCGGTTCTCGCTGAGCGAGTAGCGGTCGGCGGGGCGCCCGTCGGCGTACGGGAAATGCCGCGGGAAGTCGTCGAGGTTGGCGACGCTGGCGCCGCGCCAGCCGTAGATGGCCTGGCAGGGGTCGCCGACGGCGGTGACGGCGTGGCCCGTGCCGCCGCCGAAGAGGCCGGCGAGCAGCAGCCGCTGGGCGACGGAGGTGTCCTGGTACTCGTCGAGCAGCACCACGCGGTACTGCCCGCGCAGCGCGGCGCCGACCTCGGGGCGGGTCTGCGCGAGCGTCGCGGACAGCGCGATCTGGTCGCCGAAGTCCAGCAGGTCGCGCTGCCGTTTGCCCTCGCGGTAGGCGGCCGCCAGGCCGGCGAGGTCGCGGCGGGCGGCGACCGCCTGGCGGACGTCCTTCACCCAGGCGTAGCCGCGCCGGGCCGGATCGAGGCCGGCCAGCTCCGCCGCGAGCCGCTCGTCGTACGCGCGCAGCCGCTCGGGCGGCACCAGGTGCTCGGACAGCTCGCCGGCGAGCGCCAGCAGATCCCCGACGAGCGTGGGCAGGCCCTTGGTGAGCGCGGGGTACGGCCCGGGGGCGGCCCGCAGCACCTGTGCGGCCAGCTGGTAGCGGGTGGCGTCGGCCAGCAGCCGGGCGGTCGGCTCCAGGCCGATGCGCATGCCGTGGTCCTTGAGCAGCTGCCCGGCGAAGGCGTGGTAGGTCGAGATCTGCGGCTCGCCGGGATGCCCGGCGTCCGGCTCGCCGTCCGTGTCCGGGACCCCGTACGGCTCGCGCCCGCCGGATGCCCCGCCCTCCGTCACGCCCGCCTGGACGAGCGCCTTGCGTACCCGCTCGGCCAGCTCTCCGGCCGCCTTGTTGGTGAAGGTCAGGCCCAGCACCTGCTCGGGCGCGACCTGGCCCGTACCGACGAGCCAGACCACGCGGGCGGCCATCACCGTGGTCTTCCCGGAGCCCGCACCGGCCACGATCACGCCCGGGGCGAGGGGCGCGACGATGCACGCCGTCTGCTCCGGGGTGAACGGGATGCCCAGCAGCTCCTTCAGCTGCTCGGGCGAGTCGATGCGGGTCGCCACCCATGGAGGCTATCCGGAGCCGCCGACACCCGGCGCCGCTGGCCTGCTGCGATACCCCGCGCGGGGCACCGCGGCAGGCCGGCCGGTCAGATGTGCAGGCCGCCCGGGCCGCCGATCTTGCTCGGGTCGAGGGTCATCGAGGGCGGCGGCGCCGACACGTTCGGCTGCTTTCCGAAGTCGGAGAAGACCATGAGCATCGGCTGGCCCTGGTTGGTGCCCTCCGCCCGCACGATGACGGGCTTGTCACCCGTCGTGACCGATATGGTCGTCCTGTCCTGGTCCTCGGTCTCGATGAGCTGGAAGACCGGCTGGCCCTCGACCGTGGACGACTGACCCTTGTCGAGCGTGCTCGTGCCCCCGTCGTCCTCGCTGAGGGTGTCCATCATGCCGTTGAGGTCGCACATGGTCTTGAAGTTGTCCTCGTCGTCCGAGTCGAACTCGGACGAGGGGATCTTCACCCACTTGTCACCGATCACGCGCGCGGAGTCGGCGTCGGCGTTCGTCGTCCAGAAGGTCTTGTCGCCCTTCATGTACGTGTAGTTGCCGCCGGTGAAGATCAGCTGGACCTTGCCCTGGCCCATGTCCACGGCGAGCGCGCACTTGTCCGTCTTCGTCAAGGTGCCCTTGACGTGCATCTTCGTGCCGTCGTCGTCATTGCCGGACAGCTCGTACGTCATGGCGCCCGTGTCGCGCATGTCCTGCTCGGCGAGCTTGAGGACCTCGTCCGCCGTCTGGTCCGCGAACGGGTCGGCGGCCTTCGTCGACGCCGCCGACGTCGTCGCGGCGGGCTTCAGCAGCGGGGCCGCGTCGTCACCCTTGTCACCGCCGCATCCGGTGAGCGCGGCGCCTCCCGCCGCCACGGCGCAGAGCGCCGCAATGAACGTTCGTGTGGCCGGCATGAGCCGTCCCCCCTCGATCCCAGTGCCGGCAACGCCCGCACGGGCGCGCTTCCCCACCCCGGGTGGCACAGGAAAACCATAGCGGTCGCCACCGACACCCACGCCCGCACCCTTTCCCGCACATTGCCCGCACTTGTTCGCCACAACTCGGACATATGCCGGTCATGCGCCGGTCAAGATTCCGTCATTCCACGACGTGCCGCCCCTCGGGGCGGGCGGTGCAGGAGGCGCGGAAGGCGCAGTGCGTGCAGTGCTGGCCGGCGGCCGGGGTGAAGCGCTCGTCCAGCACCCGGGCGGCGGCCGTGGCCAGCAGCTCCTCGGCCCACTCCCCCGCGAGTGCCTCCTGCCGCTGCACCACGGGTACGGTCTCGCCACCGTCGCGGCGGGCCGCGCCGAGCCGCAGCTGGACGAGTTCGGCGCCGCCCGCGGGCGGGGTGGCGCCGCCGAACAGCGGGTCGACGGCGCCCTCCCGTACGGCCAGCTGGTAGACGGCCAGCTGCGGGTGGCGGGCCACCTCGGCGGCGGTCGGTTTGGCGCGGCCGGTCTTGAAGTCGACGACGTAGGCCGCGCCCTGGGCGTCCGTCTCGACCCGGTCCATGCTGCCGCGGATCCGCACCTGCGCGTCGCCCGCGGCAAGGGTGACGTCGAAGTCGTACTCGGACGCGACGGGGGTGCGGCCGCGCTCCATCACGTGCCAGCGCAGGAAGCGTTCCAGGGCCGCGCGGGCGTTGTCCTTCTCCTGCCGGGATTTCCACGGGGCGTCGAAGGCGAGCGCGTCCCACACGTTGTCCAGGCGGGCCATCAGCACGTCCAGGTCCGCGGGCGCGCGGCCGGACGCGACCTCGTCGGCCAGCACGTGCACGACGTTGCCGAAGCCCTGCGCGGCCGTCGCGGGCGGCTCCGCCTTGACCTCGCGGCCCAGGAACCACTGCAGGGCGCAGGTGTTGGCGAGCTGGTCCAGCGCGCTGCCGGACAGCGCGACCGGCTGGTCGCGGTCGCGCAGCGGCACGGCCGAGGCGGTCGGCTCGTACAGGCCCCACCAGCGGCCCGGGTGCGCGGCCGGGACCAGCGGGTGGCCGTCGTCGTTCAGCGCCGCGAGCCGGGCCAGGCGGCGGGCGGCCGCGTCCCGCAGCGCCGGCGAGGCCGCCGGGTCGACGGCGGTCGCGCGCAGCTCCGCGACCAGCGCGGCCACCGCGAGCGGGCGGCGCGGCCGGTGCGTCACGTCCTGCGGCGGCACGCCCAGCTCGGCGAGGAAGCGGGACGGCTGGTCGCCGTCGTCCGCGGCGGACCTCACCGCCGTCACGAACAGGCGCTCCGACGCGCGGGTCGCGGCGACGTAGAAGAGCCGGCGCTCCTCCGCGAGCAGCGCGCCCTGGCTCAGCGGCGGGGCGATGCCGTCGCGGCCTATCCGGTCGGCCTCCAGCAGCGAGCCGCGGCGGCGCAGGTCGGGCCACACGCCCTCCTGCACTCCCGCGACCACCACGAGCCGCCATTCCAGGCCCTTCGCGCGGTGCGCGGTCATGAGCCGTACGGCGTCCGGGCGGACCGTGCGGCCGCTCAGGGTGTCGGCGGCGATGTCGTGGTGGGACAGCTCCTCCAGGAAGTTCAGGGCGCCGCGGCCGCCCGTGCGCTCCTCCGCGCGGGCCGCGGACTCGAACAGCGCGCACACCGCGTCCAGGTCGCGGTCGGCGTTGCGGCCCGCCGCGCCGCCGCGCAGGGCGGCCCGCTCCAGGCGGGCCGCCCAGGGGGTGCCGTCCCACAGCGCCCACAGGGCGTCCTCGGCGGTGCCGCCCGCCGCGAGCGCGGCGCGGGCCCGCGCCAGCAGCGCGGCCAGGCGCCGCGGGGCGCGGGCGTACGAGGCGTCGTGCGCGGCGAGCCGCTCCGGTTCGCTGAGCGCCTCCGCGATCAGCTCGTCGGAGGGCCGCGGTACGGCGGCGCCGGCCGCCCGCTCCTCCTCGCGCAGCGCGCGTCCCAGCCGCCGCAGATCGCCGGCGTCCATCCCGCCGAGCGGCGACCCCAGCAGCGTGAGGGCATCCTCGACGCCCACCCGCACGCCGTGCGCCCTTCTCGGGCTCCCCGCCCGCACCCGGTCCGCTGCCCCGGAAGACGGTACGGGTCCGGCGCCGGGTGACCTTTCCGCCGGGGGCGGTACGGGGTCGGTGCCGGACGCCGCTGCCGCCGGGTCCCCGGCGGGCCTCCGCGCACGACTCTCGACGGCTTGCCCGCGGGGCGCGGAGAAGTTCTGACCCGGCGGGTCCTCCCCCGGCGAAGGGGCCTCGGGCGCCGCGGAGGCCGTACCCGGCGGGTCCTCGGGCACGGCGGAGGCCGTACCCGGCGGGGCCTCCCCCGGCGCGGGGGCCTCGGGCGCGGGGGAGACCGTACCCGGCGGGGCCTCCCCCGGCGAAGGGTCCTCGGGCACGGCGGAGGCCGTACCCGGCGGGGCCTCCCCCGGCGCGGGGGCCTCGGGCGCCGAGGAGGCGGTACCCCGCGGGGGCTCAGGCGCGGGGGGGTTTGCAGCGGGGAGGAGGGAGGTGGCGGTGAGGCGGAGGGCCAGGAGGAGGGGGGTCAGGGCGGGGTCGGTGTGGAGGGGGGTGGTGGAGGGGGGCAGGTCG
>NZ_JOHY01000032.1 GCF_000721495.1 Streptomyces sp. NRRL F-5123 | reverse complement strand
GTTCCCGCCGGTGGAGGCAGGGGTGGGCGGGTGACCGTCCTCCCCTCCCGATGTCCCTTCGGCGCCCGACCACCCGTGGGGTGGGGAAGGGCAGGGCGGACCGTCCCACCGGGTACACCGTGGGCGGCTGCCCGCCGGGGCTGTTGTCACGGGGTACGGGTGCGCGTTTTCAAGGGCGCGCCGGGGTGCCCCCAGGGGCAGCTCGGGGGGAGGGACGGGGTAGCCCGGCGGGACGGGCCGCAGCACCGGCGGAGTTGGCCGCAGGGGTCAGCGGTTTCGGGGGTCGTCGTCCTCGTGGGGGCCGAGGAGTTCGTCGGCGAGGGTGGGGAGATGGTCGAGGGGGGTCTCCTCGGCCCAGTCGGGGCGAGGGCGGCGTACCGCGGGGAGTTCGCGGGTGCGTTCGGCCTCGGGCGTCTCGGGGCGGAAGAGCCACGGCGGAACGCGGTCCGCCGGGTCGCTGTCCCGCGCCGTACCCGGTACGGGCGGCGGGCCGGGCTCCTGGACCGCCGGAAGCATCGTGGTCGTCTCGTCCGACGGCCCCTCCCGCTTCGGCTCGTCCTGCACGGCGGGCAGCACGGCCGTCTCGTCGGACCCGGCCCCGGATTCCGGCTCGGACGGCTCCTGCACCGCGGGCAGCACCGTCGTCGTCTCGTCCGACGAACCGTCGGACTCCTCCGGCACGACCGGCGTGACGACCGTCGTCGCGTCGTCCGGCTCGGGCTCCGGCTTCCGCTCGGCCTCCGCCGCACGCGCGGCCTCCGCGCGGAGGAGCGCCTCCTCCGCCTTGCGCTGCTTCTCCACCCGCCGGGCCTCGGCCTCGGCACGCAGCCGGGCCTGCTCCTCGGCGAGCTGCCGCAGCCGGGCCTGCTCGGCCTCGCGCGCGGCCTCCTCGGCCGCGACGCGCGCGGCCTCCTCGGCGGCGAGCCGGTCCGCCTCCTCCTGACGCTTGCGCGCCTCCTCCGCGGCCTCCGCGGCCTTGCGCTCGGCGATCTCGCGCCGGGCAGCCTCCTCGGCGGCGCGGCGGCGCTCCTCCTCCTCGCGGCGGAGCTTCTCCAGCTGCTCGCGGCGTTCGCGCTCCTGCCGCTCCTCCTCCGCCTTGCGCGCGGCCTCCTCCGCGGCGAGGCGCGCCGCCTCCTCCGCGGCCTTGCGCTCGGCTTCGGCGCGGGCCTCGATCTCCTGCTCGGACAGCGGCAGCACCTCGTCGAGCCGGTGCCGTATGAGCGTGGTGACGGCCTCGGGGTCCTGGCCCGCGTCGAGGACGAGGTAGCGGCCGGGGTCGGCTGCGGCAAGCGTCAGGAAGCCGGAGCGCACGCGCTGGTGGAATTCCGGGGGTTCCGATTCGAGCCGGTCGGGCGCCTCGGTGAAGCGCTCGCGCGCGATCTCGGGTGTGACGTCGAGCAGCACGGTGAGGTGCGGGACGAGACCCTCGGTGGCCCACCGGTTGATACGGGCGATCTCGGTGGGCGCGAGGTCGCGCCCGGCGCCCTGGTAGGCGACCGCCGAGTCGATGTAGCGGTCGGAGATGACGACGGCGCCGCGTTCGAGAGCGGGCCGGACGACCGTGTCGATGTGCTCGGCGCGGTCGGCGGCGTAGAGCAGTGCCTCCGTGCGGTGCGAGATACCGCCGGAGGACACGTCGAGCAGGATCGACCGCAGCCTCTTGCCGACGGCCGTGGCGCCGGGCTCGCGGGTGACGACGACCTCGTGGCCCTTGGCCCGGATCCAGCTCGCGAGCGCCTCGACCTGCGTCGACTTGCCGGCCCCGTCGCCGCCCTCGACGGCGATGAAGAAGCCGGTCGCGGCGGGCGCGGTCGCCGGGTCGGCGCCGCGGAGCGCCTCGCGCAGGTCGCGCCGCAGCGGTACACCGCCGCGGTCGTCGGTCTTGCCGAGCACGAGCGCGGCGACCGGCAGCAGCAGGGCGCCGACCAGCATCAGGGTGTAGGCGGCGCCCGCGTGGTCAAAGGTGAAGCGGCCGTTGTCGATGCGGTGCGGGCCGATCGCGGCGGCCAGCAGCGGCGCGCAGACCGCGGCGAAACCGAGCACGGCCCGTGCGACGGCCTGCAGGTGCTCGGTCGTGCGGGCGCGGCGGCTCTCCTCCGCCTCCAGCTCGATCAGGGTGTGCCCGGTGTTGGCGCTGACCCCGGCCGTGACGCCGGCCAGCAGCGCGAGCAGCAGCATCGTCGTCGGGTCGGGCACGAGGCCGGTCAGCAGCAGGGCGATACCGGTGAGGCCGATCGCGAGGGGCAGCAGCCGGCGTCGGGACAGGCCCGGCAGGATGCGCGGCGCGAGACGGATGCCGACGACGGTGCCGGCGGTCAGCACCAGGACCAGCAGCGCGAAGCCGGTGGGTCCGAAGCCCATGGCCGCGGCGTGCAGCACCGCCACGGAGACGGCGGCGGCGACGGCGCCCGCGACGGCCGCGGTGGACAGCACCAGCAGCGGCAGCACGCCGGTCCTGCCGTTCTCGGCGCCCGCGGGCCCCTTCGGCAGCCGCAGGCCCTCCAGCGGGGAGCGCGGCCGGGCTGCGGTGCCCGAGGGCAGTTCGAGCGCCGACAGCACGGCGATCGAGGACGAGAACAGGCCCGCGGCGACGTACGACGACAGCGCGACCTGGTGCAGGTCGAACCAGTCGACGCCGGTCGCGATCAGTGTGTTGACGAGGGTGATGACGACCATTGCCGCGGCCGCGGCGGGCAGCGCGACGAAGCTGGTGCGCAGGTCGAGGCGGTGCAGCGTGGCCAGGTGGTCGGGCGCGGGCCGCACCGATGTGTCCCCCGGCGGCGGGAGCAGTACGGGCGCGGCGCCGTCCTTCGCGACGGCCCACAGCCGTTCGGCCGCACCGGTGACGAAGACCGTGGCCAGCAGCCACACGTAGGCCTTGCCCGGCGTCCATGTCACCCACAGCGGGGCGACGACGAAGAGCGCGAGGCGTACGCCGTCGGCCCCGATCATCGTCCAGCGGCGGTCGAGCGGGCCGCCCTCCGTGGTGGCCGCGGACAGCGGGCCGAGCAGCACCGCGCCGAACAGCAGCGTCGCCACGAGCCGGGCGGCGAAGACCGCGGCGGTCGCGAAGGCGACCCCGCGGTAGCCCCCGCCGAAGGCACCGACTCCGGCTGCCGCCTGCACCGTCAGCCAGATCAGCACCAACAGGCCGAGGCGGTCCGCGACCGCACCGGTCATCTGGGCGTTCCAGAGCTTGCGCAACGGCGGGATCCTCAGCAGCGCGCGGACCGCGCGGTCGCGCGAATCCGCGGCGAGGTCGTCCGCGAACGCGGGCGAGACCTCAGCGGGCTGCGGCTGCGGGGTGGGTGGCGTCATTCCCTTAGCCTATCGCCCCACCAGTCGCCACCGGGGTCCCCCCGTCACCCCCTGTGGACAACCTCGCCCGCGCCCTGCAGGGCCCCCGTTTCCGGCAGCGGTCACACCGCCGGGCGAGCGTTCTGCGCTGCCGCGTGGGCGACCACCGAGGGCGCGTGGGGTAGCTCCCAGGCACCCCTGAAAGCACCGCCCTACGTGGTGGGGGGCTTCTTGGCGGCAGCCTTCTTCGCGGAAGCGGCCGTCTTCTTCGCGGCGGGTGCGGCCTTCTTGGCCGCAGTCTTCTTCGCCGGGGCGGCGGCCTTCTTCCGCGCGGGAGCCTTCTTCTTCGCAGGCCCCTTCGCCCGCTTCTCCGCGAGGAGTTCGTAACCCCGCTCCGGGGTGATCGTCTCGACGTCGTCGTCTCGGCGCAGCGTCGCGTTGGTCTCGCCGTCCGTCACGTAAGGGCCGAAGCGGCCGTCCTTGACGACGACGGGGCGCTCGCTCACCGGGTCGGTGCCGAGTTCCTTGAGCGGCGGCTTCGCGGCGGCGCGGCCGCGCTGCTTGGGCTGGGCGTAGATGGCGAGGGCCTCGTCGAGGGTGATCGTGAAGAGCTGGTCCTCGGTCTCCAGCGAGCGCGAGTCCGTACTGCGCTTGAGGTACGGGCCGTAGCGCCCGTTCTGCGCGGTGATCTCGACGCCCTCGGGGTCGGTGCCGACGACGCGCGGCAGGGACATCAGCCGGAGGGCGTCCTCCAGGGTGACGGTGTCGAGGGACATCGACTTGAAGAGCGACGCGGTGCGCGGCTTGACCGCGTTCTTGCCGGTCTTCGGGGTGTCCTCGGGCAGCACCTCGGTGACGTACGGGCCGTAGCGGCCGTCCTTGGCGACGATGGGGCGGCCGGTCTGCGGGTCGTTGCCGAGCTCGAAGTCGCCGCTGGGGCGGGCGAAGAGCTCCTGGGCGTATTCGACGCTGAGCTCGTCGGGCGGCAGGTCGTCGGGGACGTCGGCGCGGCGGTGGTCGTCCTCGCCGCGCTCGCCCTTCTCGATGTAGGGGCCGTAGCGGCCGACGCGCAGGACGATGCCGTCGCCGACCGGGAAGGAGGAGATCTCCCGGGCGTCGATCGCGCCGAGGTCCTCGACGAGTTCCTTGAGGCCGCCGAGGTGGTCGCCGTCGCCGTTCGCGGCGGAGGCGGTCGGGGCCGCGTCGGGCTCCTCCGTGCCGAAGTAGAAGCGCCGCAGCCACGGCACGGACTCGGCCTCGCCGCGGGCGATGCGGTCGAGGTCGTCCTCCATGGAGGCGGTGAAGTCGTAGTCGACGAGCCAGCCGAAGTGCTTCTCCAGCAGGTTGACGACGGCGAAGGAGAGGAAGGTCGGGACGAGCGCGGTGCCCTTCTTGAAGACGTAGCCGCGGTCGAGGATCGTGCCGAGGATCGTCGCGTACGTCGAGGGGCGGCCGATCTCGCGCTCTTCCAGTTCCTTGACCAGCGAGGCCTCGGTGTAGCGGGCGGGCGGCTTGGTCGAGTGGCCCTCGGCGTCGATCTTCTCGGCGGTGAGCGCGTCGCCCTCGGCGACCTGCGGGAGGCGCCGCTCGCGGTCGTCCAGCTCGGCGTTGGGGTCGTCGGCGCCTTCGACGTAGGCCTTGAGGAAGCCGTGGAAGGTGATGACCTTGCCGGACGCGCTGAACTCGGCGTCGCGCCCGTCGGTGGAGGTGCCGGCGACGCGCACGGTGACGGACTGGCCGACGGCGTCCTTCATCTGCGACGCGACCGTCCGCATCCAGATCAGCTCGTAGAGCCGGAACTGGTCGCCGGTCAGGCCGGTCTCGGCGGGGGTGCGGAAGCGGTCGCCGGAGGGGCGGATCGCCTCGTGCGCCTCCTGCGCGTTCTTGACCTTGCCGGCGTAGGTGCGCGGCTTGTCGGGCAGGTAGTCGGCGCCGTAGAGCTGGGTGACCTGCGCGCGGGCGGCGTTGACGGCGGTCTCCGACAGCGTGGTGGAGTCCGTACGCATATAGGTGATGAAGCCGTTCTCGTACAGCTTCTGGGCGACCTGCATGGTCGCCTTGGCGCCGAAGCCCAGTTTGCGCGACGCCTCCTGCTGGAGGGTCGTGGTGCGGAAGGGGGCGTACGGCGAGCGTCGGTAGGGCTTGGACTCGACGCTGCGGACGGCGAAGGGCACGTCGGCGAGGGCGGCGGCCAGTGCGCGGGCGGCGGATTCGTCCAGTTGGAGGACGGTCGCGCCCGGCTTGAGGGCGCCGGTGGAGGCGTCGAAGTCGCGGCCCTGGGCGACGCGGCGACCGTCGACGGAGACGAGCCGCGCGTTGAGGGTCGACGGGTCGGAGGCATCGCCTGCGCGGCCGGTGCCGAAGACGCCGGTGAGGTCCCAGTACTCGGCGGAGCGGAAGGCGATGCGCTCGCGCTCGCGCTCGACGACGAGCCGGGTGGCGACGGACTGCACACGGCCGGCTGACAGCCGCGGCATGACCTTCTTCCACAGCACCGGCGAGACCTCGTAGCCGTAGAGCCGGTCGAGGATGCGGCGGGTCTCCTGGGCGTCGACGAGGCGCTTGTTCAGCTCGCGCGGGTTGCGGACCGCGGCCTGGATGGCGTCCTTGGTGATCTCGTGGAAGACCATGCGGTGGACGGGCACCTTGGGCTTGAGGATCTCCTGGAGGTGCCAGGCGATGGCCTCGCCCTCGCGGTCCTCGTCGGTGGCGAGGAAGAGTTCGTCGGAGTCCTTGAGGAGTTCCTTGAGCTTCTTGACCTGGGCCTTCTTGTCGGCGTTGACGACGTAGATCGGCTGGAAGTCGCTGTCCACGTTGACGCCGAGCCGTGCCCACGGCTGGCCCTTGTACTCCGCCGGCACCTCGGCGGCCCCGTTGGGCAGGTCGCGGATGTGCCCGACGCTCGCCTCCACGACGTATCCAGGGCCGAGATAGCCCTTGATCGTCTTCGCCTTGGCGGGCGACTCGACAATGACGAGTCGGCGGCCGGCCGGTGCGGTCTCGCGGGTCGGGGACAACTTCGCTCTTCTCTCCGGTTCGAAGGGGTGACGCTGCGGAGTGTGACCGTACCTCCCGGTCCCGTGTCAAACGGGAAAAGTCAACAACGCCATCCGAACGGTAACCCGACAAGCGGTCTGTCTGCCGCATGGACGGGTCATGTCAGAGCTGAAGGGGGCGGCGGGGAGGCGGCGCGCCGGGTGCCGGGTGGCCGGATGCGTACCTGCGCGGGAGGGGGCGGGTGCGGGGCGCCGGCGGGGTGCCAGGATGGGGCCGCGGGGTGTCGTGCGGACCGGAGGTGTCGGGGTGAGCGGTGACGGGGTGCGGCGCGCCGTACGGCATCACGCCGCGGCGCCGCTGGGCGCGCTGGCCGCCGGGATCGCCGCGGCGGCGTACCTCTACCGCACCGATCCGCACCAGCCGGGCCACTGGCTGCCGCGCTGCCCCTTCAACTGGGCCACCGGCCTGCTCTGCCCGGTGTGCGGAGCCACCCGTACGGCGTACGACCTGCTGCACGCCGAGCCCGTGCGGGCCTTCCACGACAACGCGCTGCTGCTGCTCTGCACGCCGCTGCTGCTGGCCGCTTTCGCGGGCTGGGCGTGGGCGGGGCTGCGGGGGCGGCAATGGCGGGTTCGGGTGGGGCCGCGCGGGGCGGTGGCGCTGATGGTGGTGCTGGTGGCGTGGGGGGTCATACGCAACCTGCGCTGAGCGCCCGGCGTACGCCCCCGCGCTCGGGCAGCGCGTTGCCGCGACGCGTTACGGCGGCGTGCTCCCGCAGCGTTACGCCGACGCGTTACGGCGTGACCGGCTCCAGGAAGCCCTGCTCGACCAGCATGCGGATCGCGGCGGGCGTGCGATCCCGCAGCACCACCGGGTCCTCGCCCAGCAGTTGCGCGATGGCGTCCACGATCCGGCCGGCCGGCAGCGTCCCGTCGCACACCCCGGCGAAGCCCGCGCCGACCGTGTCGACCTCGGTGGCCCGGCGCATGCCGCGGCCCGAGCGCAGCACGACGTGCTCGGGGTCCTCCGCGCCCGGCACCCCGACCTGCTCCTGCACCACGTCGGAGGCCAGGGTGAAGCGGGCGTCGAGCAGGTCGGCGTCGTCGTGGCGGCGCAGGAAGTCCTGCCGGGCGAACCAGCCCGCAATGTGCGGGCCGAGCGGCTGCTCGACCGGGTGCGGCCATTCCTCGGCGGTGACGGCGGGCCGGTCGGAGCCGGTTTTGCGCAGGGTGATCCAGCCGAAGCCGACCGCGCCGACCTTGGCGCGTTCGAAGTCCTCCAGCCAGGCGTCGTAGCGGGCCGCGTACGCCGCAGGGTCGTCGCGGTGGTCGCCGCCGTCGCGCAGCCACAGCTCGGCGTACTGGGCGATGTCCTGCACCTCGCGCTGCACGATCCAGGCGTCGCAGCCGCGCGGCACCCACTGGACCAGCCGCTCGCGCCAGTCCTGGCCCTCGAGGTGCTGCCAGTTGGCCAGCAGCTGGCACCAGCCGCCGTCGGTGAGGTGGTCGGCGGCCTGCTCCACCAGGGTCCGGCACAGGTCGTCACCGCCCATTCCGCCGTCCCGGTAGGTGAAGCGGCCGGCCGGGGAGATCACGAAGGGCGGGTTGGACACGACGAGGTCGTAGCGCTCGTCGCCGACCGGCTCGAAAAGGCTGCCGCGGCGCAGGTCGGGCTGCCGCGCTCCGGACAGGGCGAGGGTGAGTCGGGCGAAGTGCAGGGCGCGCGGGTTGACGTCGGTGGCCGTGACGCGGGTGGCGTGCCGGGAGGCGTGCAGGGCCTGGACGCCGGAGCCGGTGCCGAGGTCGAGGGCGCTGCCGGCCGGTTCGCGCACGGTCAGCCCGGCGAGCGTGGTGGAGGCGCCACCGACGCCCAGCACCAGGTCGGCGCGGTCCACCCCGGAGCCGCCGGACGCGCCGGGCGTACCGCCGATGCCGCCCGCGCCCCCGACCGCGCAGCCCAGGTCGGACACGATCCACCAGTCCGCGCCGCCGTCCCCCGCGTAGGGGCGCACGTCGACGGCCGCGCGGATCTCGTCGCCGTCGCGCACCAGCCAGCCGTCCGCGACGTAGCGGTCCAGGCCCGGCAGCGCGACGCGGGCGCGGCCGTACGGGACGGGGCGCTGCAGGAGGAAGAGCCGGACCAGGGTCTCCAGCGGGCTCCCGCCGCGGGTGGCACGCAGCGCGGGCACTGTCTCGGCGCGCGAGAGTGCCGCGTAGCCGACGGCGCCCAGCAGGTCGAGGCAGCCGTCGGCGGTGAAGTCGGCGGCGAGCAGGTCGTCGCGCAGAGCGGCTGCGCCGTCGGGGGCGGGGAGGCGGGGCGTCGTCACGGAGGCCATTGTCGCGGCAACGGGCGGGTACGGGCCACGCGCCCGCCGGGTACGGGGCCGGCCCGCGCGCCTGCCAGGCGATTGGCGGCGCGGGGGCTACGACGCGGTCGGGGTCGGCGCCGTGGACGGGGACTGCGGGACGCTCTGGCAGCCCGGCTGCTTGGCCAGCGCCTTGCCCTGGTCGCCTTCGCGCAGCGCGCTGAGCGCCTTGTCGCCGTCGCTCGTCGCCTTCGAGAAGGAGTCCGACACGCCTTGCAGGCCCGCGGCGAACTTGGCCTGGTCGGTGGTGTCGAGACCGTCGACCTGCTTCTTGAGGGCCGCGTACTGCGTGGACAGGCCGGTGAAGGAGGTGACGGCGTTCTGCTGGAAGGCGTCGCCGTTGTCGCCGGGGGCGGGCCCCGCGGCGTCGAAGATGCCGGCCAGCGACTTGTAGGCGTCGGAGATCTGCTGGAAGGCGGCGGAGTCGGCGGACTGCACGTCCTGCGGCTTGCCGCCGCTGTCGACCTTGGTCAGGGAGGTGTTGGCGTCGTTGATCTTCTTCGTCTGCGCGGCGGTCTGGTCGCACACGCCCTGCGCCCAGGTGTCCAGCTTCTTGCCCGTGTCGTCGCTGGAGCAGGCCGACAGCGGCGCCAGCGCCAGCAGCACCGCCGCGCCCGAGAGCGCGGCGCGGCGTCCGTGGTTCAGCTTCACCGTTCAGGTCCCTTCCGTGGCGTCACGGCCCCGGAACTTACACGGGGAGGGGGCGGCGACCACGAATCCGGCGGGGACTTCGCGCCCATTCGTCCGTTATTCAAGCCGTTCGTAGCAAGCCGGGGTACGGTGCCGCCGGCCTGCCGGAACGGCGGGCGCCCGGCCGGATACCGGGTGCCCGCCGCGGGGGTGACGGTGTGGCAGATCTCACGTGGTGACCGATGCCGTACGGGCGTGTCGCCGGGTCGGGCGGGTGACGGTCCGGGGCGGCGAGGCCGGGGGCTGTCCGCGGTGGAGAGCCCGGGTGGCGAGGCGTCAGGCCGTGCTCGCCGCGTCCTCCACCCGTTCGGCGCCGCTGCCCTCCGGGCGCGCTCCCATGACCACGCCGCGGCGCTTGGACACGTAGACCGCCCCGACGACGACCACGACCGCGACCACCGAGACGACGGCCCGTACGGCGGCGTTGGCGTCGACGCCGTAGCTGAACTTGACCACGGCCGGGGCGATCAGCAGCGCGACCAGGTTCATGACCTTCAGCAGCGGGTTGATGGCCGGGCCCGCGGTGTCCTTGAACGGGTCTCCCACGGTGTCGCCGATGACGGTCGCCGCGTGCGCCTCGCTGCCCTTGCCGCCGTGGTGGCCGTCCTCGACGAGCTTCTTCGCGTTGTCCCAGGCGCCGCCGGAATTTGCGAGGAAGACCGCCATCAGGGTGCCGGCGCCGATCGCTCCCGCCAGGTACGACGCGAGCGAGCCGATGCCGAGGCCGAATCCGACCGCGATCGGCGCCAGGACGGCGAGCAGGCCCGGGGTGGCCAGCTCGCGCAGCGCGTCCTTGGTGCAGATGTCGACGACCCGGCCGTACTCGGGGGTCTCCGTGCCGTCCATGATCCCGGGGTGGTCGTGGAACTGGCGGCGCACCTCGTAGACCACCGCGCCCGCCGAGCGGGAGACGGCGCTGATGGCGAGGCCGGAGAAGAGGAAGACGACCGCCGCGCCGAACAGCAGCCCGACCAGGTTGTTCGGCTGCGAGATGTCGAGCGAGAGCCAGCGCGCGTCGGACGCGCCCGGGTGCGCCTTGGCCACGGCCGTGTCGACGGCTTCCTTGAACGAGCCGAACAGCGCGGTCGCCGCGAGCACCGCGGTGGCGATCGCGATGCCCTTGGTGATGGCCTTGGTGGTGTTGCCGACCGCGTCGAGATCGGTGAGCACCTGCGCGCCCTCGCCGTGGACGTCGCCGGACATCTCGGCGATGCCCTGGGCGTTGTCGGAGACGGGGCCGAAGGTGTCCATGGCGACGATGACGCCGACGGTGGTGAGCAGCCCGGTGCCCGCCAGCGCGACCGCGAAGAGCGCGAGCCACACGGAGGTGCCGCCGAGCAGGAAGGCGCCGTAGACGGACAGTCCGATGAGCAGCGCCGAGTAGACCGCGGACTCCAGACCCAGTGAGATGCCGGAGAGCACGACGGTGGCCGGGCCGGTGAGCGAGGTCCTTCCGACGTCGCGGACCGGGCGCCGGGAGGTCTCGGTGAAGTAGCCGGTGAGCTGCTGGATCAGCGCCGCGAGCACGATGCCGATGACGACGGCGACGAGCGCGAGCACGCGCGGGTCGCCGCCGTGGCCGGTGATGTCGGGGCCCGCGCCGTCCAGGCCGGCGTAGGAGGAGGGCAGGGCGGTGTAGACGGCGACGGCGACACCGGCCGTCGAGATGACCGCGGAGACGAAGAAGCCGCGGTTGATCGCCGTCATTCCGCTGCGGTCGGTGCGGCGGGGCGCGACGGCGAAGATGCCGACCATGGCGGTGAGCACGCCGATCGCGGGGATGAGGAGGGGGAAGGCGAGGCCCGCGTCACCGAAGGCCACCTTGCCGAGGATGAGTGCCGCCACCAGGGTGACGGCATAGGACTCGAAGAGGTCGGCCGCCATGCCGGCGCAGTCCCCGACGTTGTCGCCGACGTTGTCCGCGATCGTCGCGGCGTTGCGCGGGTCGTCCTCCGGGATGCCCTGCTCGACCTTGCCGACCAGGTCGGCGCCCACGTCGGCGGCCTTGGTGAAGATGCCGCCGCCGACGCGCATGAACATCGCCAGCAGCGCGGCGCCGAATCCGAATCCCTCCAGCACCTTGGGTGCGTCGGCTTTGTAGATCAGCACGACCGCGGACGCGCCGAGCAGGCCGAGTCCGACGGTGAACATTCCGACGACGCCGCCCGTGCGGAATGCGATCTTCATGGCCCGGTGGGACACGTCCCGTAAATCGGCGGACGGTTCCCCGGGTTCAGGGGTCGCCGCTCTCGCCGCCGCAGCGACCCGCACATTGCTGCGTACCGCGAGCCACATTCCGACGTATCCGGTGATCGCCGAGAATACAGCGCCGACGAGAAAGAAGATCGACCGGCCGAGACGCTGCGAGGTGTCGTCCGCGGGCAGCAGCATGAGCAGGAAGAACGCGGCGACGGCGAAGACCGCCAGGGTGCGGAACTGCCGTGCGAGGTAGGCGTTGGCGCCTTCCTGCACGGCAGCGGCGATCTTCTTCATGGCGTCGGTTCCTTCGTCCGACGCGAGCACTTGACGCACCAGCACCGCGGCGAGTGCCAGGGCCGCGAGTGCGACCACCGCGATGATCCAGACGAGCAGCCGGTTTCCGTCCGTGAGTACCGGTATCGGATCCGCGGCAAGCGTCCGAGGGGTGAATAGCCCCGCCATTCGTCCTCCTTGACGTTTGGCGCATGGGCGTGCGGCTCCTACGGCTCGGCAGTCGACAAAGCCGCGACGCTCAGGCGAGCTGAGCACGATGGACGGATTGTAGGGAGCCGCGAAAGATCAAAAAAGGGGCCGGTCGGGATCGGTCGGTAATTCCCGCCGTAAATGACGCATCCGGCCAATCGGACGGCTGAACGGATGTGTTTTCGCTCCGACGGAGATCGTCCTCCGCGGAGGGGCTCACGCGGAGGCGCCTTATGCGGAGGAAGTCCTTACGCGGGGGTCCTCATGCGGAGGGTCCTTACGCGGAGGGGGTCGGCCAGCTCATGCGGATGACTCCGCCGGCGGCGCCCTCGATGACCTCCACGTCGTCGACCAGGCCGCTGATCACGGCCAGGCCCATCTCACCCTCGTCGTCGGCGGCCTCGTCGCCGCCGGAGTCCGGCGAGGAGCCCTGGGCGTTGCCCGGCACCTCGTCGGCCACCTCGATGGAGAACGTCTTCTCGTCCTCGTTGAGCATCACCCGTACGGGTGCCTCGACGCCGTTGCTGCGGTGCAGGCCCACGGCCCGGCTGCAGGCCTCGCCCACCGCGAGCCGCACCTCGTCGAGAGCCGCCTCGCCCACCCCCGCCCGGCGCGCCACGGCAGCCGCCACGAGCCGTGCTGTGCGCACATGCTCCGGCTGGGCGCTGAAGAGCAGTTCTACGGTGGGCATGGCCTCCCCCTCGGTTCCATGGGCAGACATCACACGGGCATCACAGGGGTCCGGACGGTGAACCCGTCCGGGACCCCTTCGCTCGGGCGAAGAATCAGTCGGTCGCCGCGACGGCCTCGTCGACCGAGGTGTGGATCGGGAACACCTTGGTCAGGCCGGTGATACGGAAAATCTTCAGGATGCGCTCCTGGTTGCACACCAGACGCAGCGATCCCTCATGCGCGCGCACCCGCTTGAGCCCGCCGACGAGGACGCCCAGTCCGGTGGAGTCGAGGAAGTCGACCCCTTCCATGTCCACGACCAGGTGGTAACTCCCGTCGTTCACGAGCTCCACCAGCTGCTCGCGCAGCTTGGGCGCGGTGTACACATCAATCTCGCCGCCGACCTCGACGATCGTGCGATCGCCGACGGTTCGGGTCGACAGGGACAGGTCCACGGATCCTCCAGCACCTTGCATCGACGCGACTCCCCCAGGGGCCTCCCCACCGAGGAGTAGGAGCCTTCTCCCACCGAAGGTAGGGGAAGGGCCCTCAGCCGCGATGGCATTCAATCACTTCGCAGCGGGCCAGCACGACGCCTTCATGCGTTTGTCCGTCACGCCGGTGACACACTGAGTGCCGATGGCCCAGGATCGTCTTCCGCAGTCGGCGCACGGGCGCCCGTCCCCCCGGACCGCTCTGGAGCGGCTCGCCGCGGGGGCGGACCGGGCCGCACGCATCACCCATACGGAGCACCTGCCCCCGCGGGTCGGACGTCATGCCTCATGGCCACTCGGCATCCGGCCGGAGGTCGTGGCGGCGGTCGAGGCTGCCGGGATCCGCGAGCCGTGGGAGCACCAGGCGCGGGCGGCGGAGCTGGCGGTGGGCGGCGAGTCGGTGGTCGTGGCCACGGGTACGGCCTCGGGCAAGTCGCTCGGCTATCTCGTGCCGGTGCTCAGCACGCTGCTGGACGGGGCCGACGCGCCGGGCGCAGGGGGGCGGGGCGCGACCGCGCTGTACCTGGCGCCCACGAAGGCGCTGGCCGCGGACCAGCGGCGGGCCGTGGCCGCGCTCGCCGCCCCGCTGGGCACGGCGGTGCGGCCCGCGGTCTACGACGGCGACACGCCCGTCGAGGAACGCGAATGGGTCAGGCAGTACGCCACCTACGTGCTCACCAACCCGGACATGCTGCACCGCGGCATCCTGCCCGGGCACGCCCGCTGGTCCTCCTTCCTGCGCCATCTGCGCTATGTCGTGATCGACGAGTGCCACACGTACCGCGGGGTCTTCGGCTCGCACGTCGCCCAGGTGCTGCGCCGGCTGCGGCGGGTGTGCGCCCGCTACGGTGCCGCGCCGGTCTTCCTGCTGGCCTCCGCGACCGCCGCCGACCCGGCGCGCGCCGCCACCCGGCTCACCGGGCTGCCGGTCGCGGAGATCACCGACGACGCCTCGCCGCGCGGGGAGCTCGCCTTCGCGCTGTGGGAGCCGCCGCTGACGCAGCTGTCCGGCGAGCACGGCGCGCCGGTGCGGCGCACCGCCACCGCTGAATCCGCCGACCTGCTCACCGACCTGGTGCTCCAGGGGGTGCGCACGGTCGCCTTCGTCCGCTCCCGGCGCGGGGCGGAGCTGGTCGCGGTGATCGCGCAGGAGCGGCTCGCCGAGATCGACTCCGCGCTGCCGCGCCGGGTGGCCGCCTACCGCGGCGGCTACCTCCCGGAGGAGCGCCGGGCCCTGGAGCGCGATCTGCACTCCGGCCGGCTGCTCGGGCTGGCGTCCACCTCCGCGCTCGAACTGGGCGTCGACATCTCCGGCCTGGACGCGATCATCCTGGCCGGCTATCCCGGCACCCGCGCCTCGCTGTGGCAGCAGGCCGGGCGCGCCGGGCGGTCGGGGCAGGGCGCGCTCGCGGTCATGGTCGGCCGCGACGACCCGCTCGACACGTACCTCGTCCACCACCCCGAGGCGATCTTCGAGCAGCCCGTCGAATCCACCGTGCTGGACCCGGACAACCCCTACGTGCTCGCCCCGCACCTGTGCGCCGCCGCGGCCGAGCTGCCGCTCACCGAGGAGGACCTGCCGCTGTTCGGCCCCGAGGCGCCCGCGCTCCTGCCGCAGCTGGAGCGGCGGGGGCTGCTGCGCCGCCGCGCCGCCGGCTGGTACTGGACGCGCCGGGAGCGGGCCGCCGACCTCACCGACATCCGCGGCGCGGGCGGCAAGCCGGTCCAGGTCGTGGAGTCGGCCACCGGGCGGCTGCTGGGCACGGTGGACGCCGCCTCGGCCCACACCGCGGTGCACGACGGCGCCGTCCACCTCCACCAGGGCCGCACCTACGTGGTGGAGCACCTGGACCTGGAGGACTCCGTCGCCCTCGTGACCCGCGCCGACCCGTCCTACTCGACGATGGCCCGCGACACCACGTCCATCCGGGTGCTGGCCACCGATGTGGACGAGCCGTGGGGCGAGGCCCGCATCCACTTCGGGTCGGTCGAGGTCACCCACCAGGTGGTGTCGTACCTGCGCCGCCGGCTGGTGACCGGCGAGGTGCTCGGCGAGACCCGGCTCGACCTGCCGCCGCGCACGCTGCGCACCCGCGCCGTCTGGTGGACCGTCACCGACGACCAGCTGGACGCCGCCGGCATCCTTCCGGAGGAGCTGCCCGGGGCGCTGCACGCCGCCGAGCACGCCTCCATCGGCCTCCTCCCGCTCTTCGCCACCTGCGACCGCTGGGACATCGGCGGCGTCTCCGTCCCGCTGCACACCGACACCGGCCTGCCCACCGTCTTCGTCTACGACGGCCACCCCGGCGGTGCGGGCTTCGCCGAACGCGCCTTCCACACCGCCCGCGGCTGGCTCACCGCGACCCGCGAGGCCATCGCCGCCTGCGAGTGCGACGCCGGCTGCCCGTCCTGCGTCCAGTCCCCCAAGTGCGGCAACGGCAACGACCCGCTCGACAAGGCCGCCTCCCTCCGCCTCCTCACCTCCCTCCTGTCCTCCGCCCCACCCGACCCGGCCCCCGCCATCCGCCCGGAGGGCTCCCCGGCTGCGGACGAGCCCACGGCCGGGCCCGAGGACGCGCCGGGCGAGGACGCCGCCGGAGGCGGTTAGCGCGGCGCGGTCGCCCTGTCCGGGCGCGAATCCGGCGAACGCACCGGAGGCCGGCGGCGGGGCCGCGTCCGCGCCGGTCGGCGGGCCCGCGCGGGAACGGACGCGGGCTCCGCCGACGTCGGCCACCACGTCGGCGATCTCGCCGGTCACCGCGCAGGCCGCCAGGCGGGCACCCTGGGCCCTGGCGACCCGGGCGGCCAGCGCGCAGGCGCGCTCCTTGCCGTCGAGGGCGTGGTCGGCCGCCGCGAGGGCGGCGAGGTCCGCGGCCGCACCTGCCCGGTGGCGCAGCACGACCGCCTGGGCGAGCAGCAGCGCGGCCGCGAAGAGCGCGAGCAGCACGGCCACGACCCCGAGGGACCAGACCGTGGCCGAGCCCCGGTCGCCCTCCCGCCGCGCCCCGGTCACGGTCCCTCACCCCCGTCCACGGAGTCCTCGGCGAGCGCGGTCGCCTGCGCCCCCAGCGCGACGGGGAAGCGCGGGGGCGGAACGGCCACCCGCACGGTCACCATGTCGCCCGCCCGCTCCACGCTGACCCTCGCCCCGTCGGGCGCGGCCTCCCGCGCCGCCCGGACCACCGCCGCCGGCTGCTCCGACCTGGCCGCCGCCCGCGCCCCGGCCCGCGCCGCGTCCACGCACCGGACCTGTGCGGCCGCGGCCATCACACCCCAGATGAGCGTCCCGGCCACGGCGACCAGCACGGGAATCGACATCGCGGTCTCCGCGGTCACGTACCCCTGCTCCCCGCAGCGGCCTCGCAGCCTGGCCACGGCGCCCGGCCACCGCGGGCGTCCCGTCGAGGGCCACGCGGCACCTGCGACAGGGTCCCGCTTCGACGGCCGCCGGGAGGCCTCCGCGCCCGCTACGGCGGCGGCCGGGTCCGGGGCGAGCCGCGGCCCCGGCTGCAGCCGCCGCCACGCGCACGCCCGCGGGGCAGCCCGGCCCGCGCCCGGCGGGGCGACGCCGCCCGAGCCCCGCCGCGGAACGGCACCGCCCGGCGGCGGGCCGGGGCACGGGCCCGAGGACGGGTGCGGCCGCGGGGCCGCACCCGGCTTCGAGAGAGCGTCAGAAGGGCACATGGAGGGCCTTCGTGATCACTCCGGTGAGGGCGGTCCGGACGGGGCCGCTCGTCACGATCTTGTAGAGCACGGCCGCGAAGCCGCACGCGGCGATCGTCCCCACGGCGTATTCCGCCGTGCTCATCCCTGCCTCGGCCGCCGCACGGCACGCCCGTGCCCGGCGCCTCCACCACGCCGCGGCCCGGATCCTTCCGCCCGGCCGCTGCCGGACCGCCGCCTGCGCGGGTGACGTCCTGACGATGCTCATTTCCTTTTCCTCCCGTTTTCTGGGTTTCTCCGGGTGATCCCGGACGTGTTACGAGGGCGTGCGGAACCACGCCCCTGGCCCGTCGGGGCCCGTCAGGGCCGTATCGGGTCGTTCGCCGGCCGCGTGTGCGGCGGGGTCAGGGCGCGGCAGGGCCGAGGACCGCGCCCGCCAGGCCGATCACCACCGGCACCACGCCGACCAGCAGGAACGCGGGCAGGAAGCACAGGCCCAGCGGTGCGGTGGCCACCACCGCCGCCCGTCTGGCAGCGGCCTGCGCGGTACGGCCCCGCGCCGCGCGCAGCTCGGCGGCCAGCCGGGCCATCTCCGCCACCGGTGCGCTGCCGGTCGTCGACGCCCTGGCCAGGCACCGCCCCAGCTCCCGGGCGGCGGACTCGCCGCCGAAGCGCAGCCAGCACTCCACCGGGTCCCCGCCGAGCCGCAGTTCGGCCTGCGCTCGTATCAGCGCGGCCCCCAGCGGCCCGCCCAAGCACTCGCCCACCGCGCCCGCCGCCTCTCCGGGGGTCGCCCCGGCGGCCAGACACGCGGCCATCAGGTCGGCGCACAGCGGGAGGTGCCCCGGGCCGGGCTCAGCGGCGGTCGTACGGCCCGCTGCCGCCCGGCGGCGCCCCCGCAGCCACCACCCTGCAGCCAGGGCCGCCGCCGGCCCCACGAGCACGCCCAGCGCCCCGCCGGCAGCCGCTCCCGCCACCAGCCCCGCCGCAGGCACCGCTCCCCACCGCCGCACCGCCCCGAAGGCCGCCCGCCGCAGACGCCCCGGCTCCACCCGGCGCACCGGCGGCCCGCCGAGCACCGCCACGAGCCGCCTTGCCCTCTTCCGCCGTCCGCTGCCGAGCCCGGCGGCCACCGCACCGCCCGCCGCGACCGCCGCCACCACGGCTGTCCCCAGGCTGTGGACAACCCCGCCGACGCCGACGGCCCCGACCGCGAGCGCGTCCGCCCCGCCCGGCATCCGGGAACGCCCCTCCGCCCGGCGGTGCGGCTCGACCGGCTCGCCGACCCCGTGTTCCGGGCCCGCAACCGCGGGAGACCCGGCCGCGCGCATGATCCGAGCCGTCCAGGCGAGCCCCGCCCATTCCAGGACTCCCCCGGCGAGCAGGCACAGCAAGCCCGCGGGAGTGTGGAGCAGCACCCGGGCGGGATCGGCGCCCAGGCCCGCGCCCAGGACGACGCCGAAGAGCGGGAGCAGCGCAAGCAGCACCGCCGTGGAGCGCGGCCCGGCGAGCTGGGCCCGCAGGTCCTCGCGCTGATCGGCCTCGGCCCGCAGAGCCGCCGCCACCCGGTCGAGCGCGGCGGCCAGCCCCGCGCCGCCGTCCACCGCGACCTGCCAGCAGGCCGCCACCGCCGTCAGGCCCTCCGTGCCCGCGGACAGCCCGGCGGCGTCCCGCAGCGCCCGCGGCACATCACCGCCGAAGCGGGCGGCGGAGAGCAGCAGCCGGGCCGCACCGGACAGTTCGGCCACCTCCTGCCACCCGGCGGCCCCGATCGTCTCGCCCAGCGCGGTGTGCGGAGGGCGCCCCGCCCGCAACTCACCGGCCAGCGCACCGCACAGCGCCGCGACAGCCGCCGCCCCGCGCTCGGCGGCGGCCCGGCGCGCCCGCCTCCGCAGCGCCCGCCCCACGAGGGGCAAGGCGGCGGGACCGGCGAGCAGCGGCAGCACCGACCGCGTCAGCAGCGCCAGCGCCGCGCCGGCCGGCACGCACAGCGCCTCCGGCCCCGCCCGCCGCGCCACCCTCGCAGCCCACGCGTACCGCCCGGGCCCGCCGCGGGCGTACCCCTCGACGCGGCCGCGCAGCCCCGCGAGCGCCACCCGCAGCCGCTCCCCCGGTCCCGCGCGCCCGGAAGCCCGCTCGGCGCGAACCCCGCCGAGCACCCGGCGCGCCCGCCGCCGAGCCCCACCCCCTTCCGGCCCGGCGGCCAGCAACGCGGCAGCGCACAACACCGCGGCCCACACGACCTGCCCCTCGCCGGTCATGACGCACCCCTCGCACACAGCGCGGCGAGCCGGGGCCAGCCGGGGCCGCGGGTCAGGGGGCCGGGGGTGCCGTGGAGGGCGGGGAGGGTGGTGACCAGGCCGTCGGCGCCGCGGGTGAGAACGTGGATCTCGGCAACGCGGCGCAGCCCCGTCGTGTCGCGGGCCAGGTGGATCACCAGCGAGAGGGCCGCCGCTAGCTGGCTGTGCAGGGCCGCCCGGTCCAGGCCCGCGGTGGAGCCGAGAGCCTCCAGCCGGGCCGGGACGTCGGACGCGGCATTGGCATGGACCGTGCCGCAGCCGCCCTCGTGGCCCGTGTTCAGGGCGCTGAGCAGATCCGTCACCTCGGCTCCGCGCACCTCGCCGACCACGAGTCGGTCGGGCCGCATCCGCAGCGCCTGCCGCACCAGCTCCCGCAGGGTGACCTCGCCTGCGCCCTCCTGGTTGGCCGGGCGGGCCTCCAGCCGGACGACGTGCGGGTGGTCGGGGCGCAGCTCGGCGGAATCCTCGGCCAGGACGATGCGCGCCCCGGGGTCCACCAGGCCCAGCAGGCAGCTGAGCAGCGTCGTCTTCCCCGATCCCGTACCGCCACTGATCATGAAGGACAGCCGTGCGTCGAGCACCGCCCGCAGCACCTCGGCCGTCCCTGCGTCCACCGTGCCGGCGGCGACCAGTTCGGCGAGGGTGAAGGCGCGCGAGCGCACCACCCGCAGGGACAGGCACGGGGATCCGACGACGACGGGCGGCAGCACGGCGTGCAGCCGGGTGCCGTCCGGCAGCCGGGCGTCGACCCAGGGGCGGGCGTCGTCCAGCCGGCGGCCCGCGGTGGTCGCGAGCCGCTGCGCGAGCCTGCGGACGGCCGCCGTGTCGGGGAAGCGGACGGCGGCGCGCTCCAGGCCCCGGCCGCGGTCGGTCCAGACCTCGTCCGGGCCGTTGACCAGGATGTCGGTGACCTCCGGGTCGGCCAGCAGGGCTTCCAGCGGGCCCGCTCCGACCAGTTCGGACCGGAGGGCGCCGACCACGCCGAGGACTTCGGTGTCGCCGAGCAGCCGGCCCTGCGCGCGCAGCGCGGCGGCGACCCCGGCGGGTGTCGCCTCGCCGCCGTGCTCGGCCAGGCGGAGGCGTACGGCGTCCAGCAGGGGCGTGGTCATGCCGCCACGCTCCCGTCGTCAGTGAGGGCCGCGGCGAGGAAGGCGGTGCAGAAGCGGGCCAGCGGGCCGCGGCCGGAGGAGCCCGGGGGGCCGCTGCTGCCGAGGGCGTCGGGCCCGCGCTCCGGGGGCAGTTCGCCCGCGGCCGGCAGTCCGACGAGCCGGGAAGTCTCGCGGCCGTCGAGCCCGTCGGCGAAGGGGCCGCGGACCACCACCCGCAGGTCCTTCAGCACCATCGTGAAGGCCGAGGCGACCCGGGTGGCCGCGGCGACCGCGCGCAGCTCGGCGGGCACGACGAGCAGGCCGATGTCGATCTGCGCCAGCGTCTCGGCCACCGCGTCGTCCACCCGGCGCGGCAGGTCGACGACCACGAGGCCGCCGCGCCGCCGGGCGGCGCTCAGCACGGACCGCATGGCGGGGGCCGGGATGACGACGGAGTCGCCGCGGTCCCAGCTGAGGACGCTCAGCGCGTCCAGCCGCGGCAGGGACTCCTCAAGGGCCCCGCTGTTGACGCGGCCGCGGGAATCGGCGAGCGCGGGCCAGCGCAGCCCGCCGGAGCGCTCGGCCCCGACGAGGATGTCGAGGCCGCCGCCGAGCGGATCGCCGTCGATGAGCATGGTGCGCCGCCCGGCCCGCGCGGAGGTGACCGCGAGGGCGCACGCCAGGGTGCTGGCTCCGGCGCCGCCGCGACCGCCGACCACCCCGACGGTCAGGGCGGGCTGCCCGACCCCCTCGGCGATGTCGGCGAGCCGGTCGACGAGCCAGGGCTCGGCGTCGGGCAGCAGCAGAACGTGGTCGGCCCCGATGTCGTGGGCGGTGCGCCAGACCTCCGCGTCGTCCGGATCCCGACCGATGAGGAGGACCCCCTTCCTGCGCGGGATCCCGCGGATCCGGGCGGCCGACTCCACGCCGACGAGGACGAGCGGCGCGCCTTCCCAACTCGGCGCGCGCGGTGGCGCCCCGAAGACGACTTCCGGTTCCGAGCCGGCGGCCGCGCACAGCCGTAGCAGATCGTCGAGGAGGCTTTCATCCTCCGTGACAATCAGGGGTCCGCCGGCCCCTTCGAGGGCGTCGGGACGCGGTCCGGGCGTGGTGGAACCAAACATTTCTCTTCCCCTTCGCTTGCCTTGCGGCGCACCGGTGCGTGTCGCCGACATCAGCTTGGGGCGAGAAGAGGGAATTGAGATGATCTTGGTCGGAAACTGTGGACAACTCGACGATTGTGGATAACTCGTCACTCACACAGGTGACTTCACGCCGACCTCGCAACGATTACGGACCGTCACACGCAGTACCCGTAGGGGCCCACATGTGGACAAGGGAGGCTGGTGTGATCGAGGACGGCGCGGGACCCGGCCGAGAGCGGCAGAACGGGTCCGGACATGCGACGACCCCCGCCGGGGGGGAGAGCGGGGGTCGTCCCCACGGTCCGACTCGGGGGGGGAGGAGCCAGACCGGGTTAGCACGGTCGCGAACGATCCGTGACTTCCATGGTGTACCCGATGGCCTTCGAGAGCAAACCCACGCGCCTGACCTTACGCCGAATGGTGGTTGCCTATGCTCGTCCCGTGGAAAACCACCTGCCACCGCGCACCGCGGCCTTCTTCGATCTCGACAAGACCGTGATCGCCAAGTCCAGCACACTCGCCTTCGGGCGGTCCTTCTACCAGGGCGGTCTCATCAACAGGCGGGCGGTTTTGCGTACCGCATATGCCCAGTTCGTGTACCTCGTCGGGGGTGCGGATCACGACCAGATGGAAGGCATGCGCAAATACCTGTCCGATCTGTGCAAGGGATGGAATGTCCAGCAGGTGCGGGAGATCGTCGCCGAGACCCTGCACGACCTCATCGATCCGATCATCTACGACGAGGCGGCCTCGCTGATCGAGGAGCACCACGCCGCCGGGCGTGACGTCGTCATCGTCAGCGCGTCCGGCTCCGAGGTGGTCGAGCCGATCGGCGAGATGCTCGGCGCCGACCACGTCGTGGCCACCCGGATGGTGGTCGAGGACGGGGCGTACAACGGCGAGATCGAGCACTACGTCTACGGCCCGGCGAAGGCGGAGGCGATCGAGGAGCTGGCCCGCTCGCAGGGCTACGACCTGGAGCGCTCCTTCGCCTACAGCGATTCGGTGACCGACATCCCGATGCTGGAGACGGTCGGCCACCCCTACGCGGTCAACCCCGACCGGGCGCTGCGCAAGGAGGCGGTGGCCCGCGGGTGGCCCGCGCTCACCTTCAACCGCCCGGTCCGGCTGAACCAGCGGATCCCCACCCTGGCCATGCCGTCCGCCCCGGTGCTCGCCGCCGCCGCGGTCGGCGCCGCAGCCGCCACCGCGGGGCTGGTCTGGCTCGCGGCGCGGCGCCGCCGTCCGGCCGCCTTGTCCTGAGAGGCCGTCGCACCCCGGGGCCACCGTGTCCTGATCGTCGGCGGCGGCAACAAGGACAAAGAAGTGGAAGCAGAGGTTCCATCAGGGCGCGGTTGGGGGTACAAAGGACTTAACGGCCCGCGAGACCACGGACTTCCGAGAGGAAGACCGCAGTTCACAGCAGTAGGCCCCACGGACCGAGCACGGAAGCCGGGCACCCACGCGCAGCCGACCCGCCAACCGGGCCAGCCGTACCAGGCAGCGGGCTAAGACCCCGCCCTGATCACGGCAGACATCGTGCACGCACTGGTCACCGGGCAGACGTGCCAGCGGCGGCATCGCGAGATGTCGCCGCATTGCCGTGTCCGGACCCACAATGCCGTGTCCGGACCCCCAACGGCAGGCCGCCGGCAGCAGGTCGGCCGCCCTCAGGCGGCGCCGCGCTGCAGCGCCTCGCAGACGGCGACGCTCTCGCGTACGCCCAGCTCCAGCGCCCGCCCGCAGTGGCCGATCCATTCCGCCATGCCCTCGGCGGTGCCCGAGGCGTAGCCCTCCAGAGCGGTGAGGTAGGCGGCTGTGCCCAGTTCCGCGTAGCCGACCTCGGCCGGGCAGATGGACTTCGGGTCCAGCCCCGTGCCGACCAGGACGATCCGTTCCGCCGCCCTCGCGACGGGCCCGTTGAACGAGCCGAAGGGGCGCAGGCTCAGCAGTTCGCCGTGGACGACCGCCGCAACGACCAGCGCGGGGGCGGACGTCCCCGCCAGCAGCAGCGCGGTCAGGCCGTCAAGCCGTGCGGTGACCTCCGGCGGCTTCGGCAGATCCAGTTCGGCGGCGCCGACCAGCGGCTCGTCCACCGGCTCCCCGGCCAGCCGCGGCCGCCCGACGGTGGCGTCCACCGCCGCACCGCCGGCCGCCACCAGGTGCAGCCGGGCCAGCGCCTGCAGCGGCGAGCGCCGCCAGACGCCCAGCAGCCCGCCGGCCTCGGCGGTGAGCCGCAGCGCCGCGCCGACCGTACGGGCCTGCTCGTCCGCGGAGAAGTCGCTGCGGCGGCGCAGCTCCTCCAGCGGCCAGTCGGCGCCGGCCAGCGCCGCGGAACCGCGCGCGCCACGCAGTGCGGCCTCCGCGGTGACCTCGTCCGACCTGCGGCGCATCACCCGGTGCCCGTACACCGCGTCCACTGCCCGGCGCACGGCGTCGACCGCCTCGGGGACGCCCGGCAGGATGCCGAGGGCGGCCAGCGGGTCGGTCGCCGAGAGTTCCTGGGCGGCTGGCTGGGCAGCGTTCGTAGCCATGCCCAAGACCCTACGCATCCTGCGACACGGCAAACGACCACGAACGAGTGGCCTTCCCCACTCCGTTTGGACAACATGCGTAGCCGTCCGGCTACTCTTGGCGAACATGAAGATCGCTTTCGTCGGGAAGGGCGGCAGCGGCAAGACCACGCTGTCCTCGCTCTTCATCCGCCATCTCGCCGCCTCGCAGGTGCCGGTCGTCGCCGTCGACGCCGACATCAACCAGCACCTCGGCCCGGCGCTCGGCCTCGGTGAGGACGAGGCCGCCGCACTTCCCGCGCTGGGCGCGCACCTGCCGCAGATCAAGGAGTATCTGCGCGGCGCCAACCCGCGGATCGCCTCCGCCGAGACGATGATCAAGACGACTCCGCCCGGCCCCGGCTCCCGCCTGCTGCGGCTCACCGGGGACGAGGACAACCCCGTCTACGCGGCCTGCGCCCACCCCGTGGCGCTGGACGCCGGCACGGTGCGGCTGATGGTGACGGGCCCCTTCAACGAGTCGGACCTCGGCGTGGCCTGCTACCACTCCAAGGTCGGCGCGGTGGAGCTGTGCCTGAACCACCTCGTCGACGGCCGGGACGAATACCTGGTCGTCGACATGACGGCGGGCAGTGACTCCTTCGCCTCGGGCATGTTCACCCGCTTCGACCTCACCTTCCTGGTCGCCGAACCCACCCGCAAGGGCGTCGCCGTCTACCGGCAGTACCGCGACTACGCGCGGGATTACGGGGTCGAGCTCGCCGTGATCGGGAACAAGGTGCAGGGTGCGGACGACCTGGCCTTCCTCCGTGCCGAGGTGGGCGACGACCTGCTGGTCACGGTCGGGCACTCGGACTGGGTGCGGGCGATGGAGAAGGGCCGCCCGCCGCGGTTCGAGCAACTGGAGGACGTCAACCGGCGGGCCCTGCGCGCCATGCACGAGCGGGCCGACGCGGCGTACGAGCGGCGCGACTGGCAGCGCTACACGCAGCAGATGGCACTTTTCCACAGGAAGAACGCGGAAAGCTGGGGAAACTCGAAGACGGGGGCCGACCTGGCCGCGCAGATCGACCCCGGCTTCGTCCTGGACGAGAGCCTGCTGGGGACGGTTCCCACGGCCGCCCGCGAGGAGTCGCTCAGCGCCCGTCCGGCCTGACGGGCTCGGCCGGCGCGGGGGCGGTGGCGGCGGGCGCGCCCGGCGGCGACGACGGTGTCGGGCGCATCAGAGCGGTCCAGCCGCCCCGCGGGGCCTGCCCGACGTCCAGCCCGCGCAGCCGGTCCAGCACCTTCGGATCCTGTGCGTCCAGCCAGTCGGCGAGCTGCTCGAAGGACACGCACCGCACGTCGGGTTTGCCGCACACATCCCGGACGGTGTCCTCGACGGCCTTGAGGTAGGCCCCGCCGTTCCACGACTCCAGCCGGCTCGCGACGACCAGCGGCGCGCGATTGCCCTGGTACGCGCGCTCGAAACCGGCCATCAGGCCGTCGTGCATCTGCTCCTGCCACGCGGCGTTCCGCTGCGGGTCCTGGGCGCCGGCGACCGGGGTGCCGGACTGGACCGACAGGAAGCCCTGGTCGGAGGCGGGTGTCTCGGTGTCCCGCCCGGGGACGGGCACCTCCTGGAGCGGGAAGCGCCACAGGCCGCCGGACCTCGCGGGCCACACCTGCGGCTGCGGGGTCGGGTCCGCGAGGTAGCGGAAGCCGGCCGCCGCAGCCGCCGCGGGCAGGCCCGCCGGGTCCGTCAGGCACGGCGGGCGACCGCCGACGACGGCCTTGGCGTAGTCGAAGGGGAGCGGGTCGGACGCGACCAGGCCGGTGTTGGTCTTCCACTGCCGCGTGAATTCCCCGGCCTGCCGGATCTCCGCCCCCCACTCGGCCGCGGTCCACCCGCCGGACGCGGTGTCGGGGCCGTCCTCGGCCTCGGCGGGGCCCGTACCACCGGGGCTCTCCGCGCCGGCGGCCTCACCCGTACCACCGGCACCGTCCGCGCCACCGGCGCCGCCCGATACGTCCGCCGTGTCGGGGGACGCACCCGCGTCCTGCCCGCAGAAGTGCCCGTTGAAATACGTGCCGATCTCGCTGCCGTCCGCCCAGGCGAGCCGCAACTCCCGGACGGTTCCGGCGACGGTCGCCGGGTCGCGCGGCAGGCCGGTGTCGGAGGTGCCGCGCGGGTGCCGGGGCGGCGCGTAGCGGTCCGCGTGCCCGGCGGGCAGCAGGCTGACGCCACTCACGAAGTACGTCATCGCGGCGCCGTCGCGCTCGCCGAACTCGCGTACGTACGACAGCAGCCGCCGGTCGTCCTGGACGGCGCCGTCCCAGGAGAAGACGACGAACTGCGGCGGCCGCTCCCCCGGGCGCAGCTTGCGGGCGTCGGGTTGACGGGGCTGGGCGCCGGTGTCGGCGGTGGAGCCGTCGCCGATGAGCCGCAGCACCGGCGGCACCTGGGGTACGCCCTCGACCCCGCGGGCGCCCGGCCCGTCGGCCCCCGCCCCGCCGCCGGGCGACGAGCACGCGGCGGCGGCGAGGGCCAACACGACGGCGGTGGCGGCGGCGATCCCGGTCCGCAGCCGCGCGGGAGGGCCGAGCAGACGGGCCCGGGCGGCGCGGCCCGCGGAAGCGCGGCGGGCACGGGAAGCGGGGAGCGGCTTGCGTACGGAGTGCATTCGTACCTCGCATCGCGGCAGGGCGTCGGCATCAGGCGGCCGCACGCCGACCCACGCTGGCACGCTCACCCTCCGCGTCCGCCTCGCCGGGCCGTTTCATCATTCAAATCACTCGATAGACGTAAAAAAGGTCCCGAACAAACCTCCGCACTTCACTCTCCGCATTCGAGCCATTACTATCTCTTTACTGCCTCTTGGCGGTAGCGAGTGATGACGCTGCGCCACCGGGTCCCGCCGCCCACCGAAGGAGACGGGAAGTTGAAAAACCCCACCCCAGCCCGTGCACCGGCCCCCATGCCGGCCCGCTCAGCGGTCCGCCCACCGCTCCGGGCACCCGGCGATCTGCCCGCCTCGATCACCGTCTTCCTGATCGCCGTCCCGCTCTCCCTCGGCATCGCGCTGGCCACCGGCGCACCGCCGCAGTCCGGCCTGGTCGCCGCGGTTGTCGGCGGTGTCGTCGCGGGTGCGCTCGGCGGCGCGCCGCTCCAGGTCAGCGGGGCCGCCACCAGCCTGGTCGTCGTCACCGCCGGGCTCGTCGACCGCTACGGCTGGCGGGCCACCTGCGCCGTCACCGTGCTCGCGGGGCTCGCACAACTGCTGCTGGGGGTGCTGCGGGTGGCCAGGGCGGCGCTCGCGGTGAGCCCGGCCGTCGTGCACGGCATGCTCGCCGGCATCGGCGTGGTCATCGCGGTCGGCCAGCTGCACGTGGTGCTCGGCGGCAGCCCGCAGAATTCCGCGGTCGCCAACATCAAGGCGCTCCCGGGGCAACTGACCGACAGCCATCCCGTCGCACCGCTCGTCGGCGCTGTCACCGTGGCCGTCCTGCTGGGCTGGCCGCGGCTGCGCGACCGGGTGGGCGACCGGGTGGGGGGCCGCGCGGGCGGCGTGCTGCGTACGGTCCCGGCGCCGCTCGCGGCGGTCGCGGTCGCGACGGCGGCGGCCGCGGGCCTGTCCGTACCGCGTGTCGAGCTGCCCGCGTGGCGGGCTCCCGGGCTGCCGGAGATGCCGGACGGGCCGGTCCTCGGCGTCGTCGCGGTGGTCCTGACGGTGACACTGGTGGCGAGCATGGAGTCACTGCTGTCGGCGCTCGCGGTGGACGCCCTGCAGGCCACCCGGCAGCCGGCGGCGCAGGTCGCGCCGGTCCGGCTGGACCGCGAGCTGCTGGGGCAGGGCGCGGCCAACGTGGTGTCAGGCCTGCTGGGAGGCCTGCCGATCGCGGGCGGCGCGATGCGCGGCTCGGCGAATGTCGCGGCGGGCGCGCGGACGCGCCGGGCCACCGTGCTGCACGGCGTGTGGGTGCTGGTGTGCGCGGGGCTCGCCGCCGGCGCGCTGGAGGCGATCCCGCTGGCCGCGCTGGCGGCACTGGTGATGCTGGTCGGGGTGCGCATGGTGAGCTTCGCGCACATCCGCCACGTGCGGCGGCACCGCGAATTCCCGGTCTACGCGGCCACGCTGGGCACGGTCGTGGTCCTCGGGGTGCTCCAGGGGGTGGCGGCGGGCATCGCCCTGGCGGCCGTGCTGGCCCTGCGCCGGCTGACGCACACCCGGGTCACCGTCACCAAGGTATATGCCGGGGAAATCAAAGAAAGCCTAAAAAGCGATAAATCAGAAGAAAAAGAAGAAAGCCAGGAAAAGGTGCAGGACGCGTGTGCGCGGGTATCGGTACGCGTGACGGGGCAGTTGACCTTCCTCGCGGTCCCGCGGCTGGTGCGGGCGCTCGCGCAGGTGCCGGACGGGGCGGAGGCGGTGGTGGAGCTGGACGGGTCGTTCATGGACCACGCGGCCTCCGAGGCGCTGCGCGGCTGGTGCGCGCGGCACCGCGCCCGCGGCGGCCGGGTCTCGCTCGGCGACGGGGCGGGCCGCGCCCTCCGCGAGCCGGCCCACACGCACACCTGCCGCCCCTGGACGCCCTGGCGCAACCACCACTGCACTCGCCCGGAGCGGCAGCCGGCCACCGGCGGCGGGCAGTTGCTCGGCGGGGTCAGCGCCTTCCAGCGGCACACCGCACCGCTGGTGCGCGAGGAGCTGGCGCGGCTGGCCCGTGAGGGCCAGCGGCCGACCCAGCTCTTCCTCACCTGCGCCGACTCCCGGCTGGTCACGAGCATGATCACCTCCAGCGGCCCGGGAGATCTCTTCACGGTGCGCAACGTGGGCAATCTGCTGCCGCCGCCCGGCTCGGACGCCTCCTGCGACTCGGTGGCCGCCGCCGTCGAGTACGCGGTGGAGGTGCTGGAGGTCAGCAGCATCACGGTGTGCGGGCACTCCGGCTGCGGGGCGATGGCCGCGCTGCTCGCCGCGGCCCCCGAGCCGGGCGCGCAGACCCCCCTGGCCCGCTGGCTGCGGCACGGCCGTCCGAGCCTGGCCCGTATGGCACGTGACCTCGGCGGGCCGGACGGCGGGGCGGCACTGGCCGACCGGCCCGTAGCCGACGACCACGAAGCCCTCAGCCTGGCCAACGTGATGCAGCAGCTCGACCACCTCGCCGCGCACCCGGGCGTGGCCCGCCGCATCACCGAGGGCAGGCTGCAGCTGCACGGGATGTACTTCCACGTCGGCGAGGCCCAGGCTTATCTACTCGATCATGCTTCTGGCATATTCACCGCAGTACGGCCGGACCCCGCACCCCCTGCCGAGACCGCGGCCCCGGCTCCCCCGGCAGCACCGCCGGCGGGGCCGGGCGGCGACGGTCCGACGGCGTACGAACTGACCACAAAGGTCTAAACCACTTCCGGGCGAACCCTTGTCAGGGTGCCCCGCGGACTGGTGAGGTAGTGGCGGGACATCTGGGAGACCCTGACAAGGAGCTGGCGTGAGCAGCAATGAGAGCCTGGCCAACCTGCTGAAGGAGGAGCGGCGGTTCGAGCCGCCGGCAGAGCTGGCCGCCGCCGCGAATGTCACCGCGGCGGCGTACGAGCAGGCCGCGGCCGACCGGCTGGGCTTCTGGGCCGAGCAGGCCCGGCGGCTGACCTGGGCGACCGAGCCGACCCAGACGCTGGACTGGTCGAACCCGCCGTTCGCGAAGTGGTTCGCGGACGGCGAGCTGAACGTGGCGTACAACTGCGTCGACCGGCACGTCGAGGCCGGCCACGGCGACCGCATCGCCCTGCACTTCGAGGGAGAGCCGGGCGACAGCCGGGCGATCAGCTACGCCGAGCTGAAGGACGAGGTCTGCCGCGCCGCCAACGCGCTGGCCGAGCTGGGCGTGGGCAAGGGCGACCGGGTCGCGGTCTACCTGCCGATGATCCCCGAGGCCGTCGTGGCGATGCTGGCGTGCGCGCGGATCGGCGCGGCCCACTCCGTCGTCTTCGGCGGCTTCTCGGCCGACGCCGTCGCGTCCCGTATCGACGACGCCGACGCCAAGCTGGTCATCACCGCGGACGGCGGCTACCGGCGCGGCAAGCCCTCCGCGCTGAAGCCCGCCATAGATGACGCGGTCGCGCGCACCCCGCAGGTCGAGCACGTGCTGGTGGTCCGCCGCACCGGGCAGGACGTGGCCTGGACCGAGGGACGCGACCTGTGGTGGCACGAGGTGACCGGCCGCCAGTCGACCGAGCACACCCCGGAGCCCTTCGAGGCCGAGCACCCGCTGTTCATCCTCTACACCTCGGGCACCACGGGTAAGCCGAAGGGCATCCTGCACACCTCCGGCGGCTACCTGACGCAAGTCAGCTACACCCACCACGCCGTCTTCGACCTCAAGCCGGACACGGACGTCTACTGGTGCACCGCCGACATCGGCTGGGTCACCGGGCACTCGTACATCGTCTACGGCCCGCTCTCCAACGGCGCCACCCAGGTGATCTACGAGGGCACCCCGGACACCCCGCACCAGGGCCGCTTCTGGGAGATCGTGCAGAAGTACGGTGTGACGATCCTCTACACCGCGCCCACCGCGATCCGCACGTTCATGAAGTGGGGCGACGCGATCCCGGCGAAGTTCGACCTGAGCAGCCTGCGCGTGCTGGGCAGCGTCGGCGAGCCGATCAACCCCGAGGCGTGGGTCTGGTACCGCGAGAACATCGGCGCGAGCAAGACCCCGGTCGTCGACACATGGTGGCAGACGGAGACGGGCGCGATGATGATCAGCCCGCTGCCCGGCGTCACCGCCGCCAAGCCCGGCTCGGCGCAGACCCCGCTGCCCGGCATCGCGGCCACCGTCGTGGACGACGAGGGTCACGAGGTGCCCGACGGCTCCGGCGGCTACCTGGTGCTGACCGAGCCGTGGCCGTCGATGCTGCGCACCATCTGGGGCGACGACCAGCGCTACCTCGACACGTACTGGTCCCGCTTCCCCGGCCGCTACTTCGCGGGCGACGGCGCCAAGAAGGACGACGACGGCGACATCTGGCTGCTCGGCCGGGTCGACGACGTCATGCTGGTGTCCGGTCACAACATCTCGACGACCGAGGTCGAGTCGGCACTCGTGTCGCACCCGAAGGTCGCCGAGTCCGCGGTCGTCGGCGCCGCCGACGAGACGACGGGGCAGGCCATCGTCGCGTTCGTGATCCTGCGCGGCTCCGCGGAGGACAGCGCCGACCTGGTGGCGTCGCTGCGCGACCACGTGGGCAGGACGCTCGGCCCGATCGCCAAGCCCAAGCGCGTCCTGGTGGTCTCCGAACTGCCCAAGACGCGGTCCGGCAAGATCATGCGCCGCCTGCTGCGGGACGTCGCGGAGAACCGCGAACTGGGTGACGTCACCACGCTCACCGACTCGTCGGTGATGGAGCTGATCCAGACCAAGCTGCCGAGCGCGCCCAGCGAGGACTGACCGCTGCCGCCTTCGAGGGCGCCCCGCCGGTGACCGGCGGGGCGCCCTCGCGCGTTCCCCGCGCCACCCGTGTCCTGCCGGCGGCGCTCGCGTGTGCCGACCTGCGCCCCCGTCGCGCACGCTGCTGCGCCCCTCCCGCCCGCCCGCGCCGCTCGCACCACCTCCGGCACGCGCCCCCCCGTTCGGGCCAGCACAAGGGCCCGCGCCCCGCGGGTGCGGGGCACGCTGGGAGGACGACACGGACCGCACACAGGGCAAGGGTGCCCCTTGTCAGACCGGTGCCGTCGCCGCTGAGCGCCCTGGAGGTCGCCCGTGCCCGAGCCGCGGCGCCGCCGCCCCGCCGTCCTGCTCGGCCGCCTCCCGCTCCCCGAGCGCAACGCCCTCCTCGACGCCCTGCGCGCGGAGACCGTCGGCGGCCTACTGCTCCTCGCGGCCGCGGCCGCCGCCCTCATCTGGGCGAACACCGCCCAGCGCGGCTACGGCACCGTCGTCCACCACCATGTCGGCCCCGCCGCCCTCGGCCTGCACCTGTCGGTCGCGCACTGGGCGTCCGACGGCCTGCTCGCCGTCTTCTTCTTCGTCGCCGGCATCGAACTCAAGCGCGAGCTGGTCACCGGCGAGCTGCGCACGCCCTCCGCCGCCGCCCTCCCCGTCGTCGCGGCGCTGTGCGGCATGGCCGTCCCGGCGGGGGTCTACGCCGTGACGGCCGCGGCGGGCGGCGGCTCGCTGCGCGGCTGGGCGGTGCCGACGGCCACCGACATCGCGTTCGCGCTCGGCGTGCTCGCCGTCATCGGCACCGCGCTGCCCGCCGCCCTGCGCGCCTTCCTGCTCACCCTCGCCGTCGTGGACGACCTGTGCGCGATCCTGGTCATCGCGATCTTCTTCACCTCCACCGTCAACGTCGCCGCCCTGGTGGGCGCCGCCGCCTGCCTGGTCCTCTTCTGGCTCCTGCTGCACGCCAGGGTGCGCGGCTGGTACGTGTACGTGCCGCTCGCCCTCGTCACCTGGGCGCTGACGGTCAACAGCGGGATCCACGCGACCGTCGCGGGCGTGGCCCTGGGGCTCATGCTGCGCTGCACCCCGCGCCCGCGCCCGGAAGGCACCGGCACGACCGCGGAGGTGGCCGGGCCCTCGCAGGCCGAGCACGTCGAGCATCTGCTGCGGCCGCTGTCGGCGGGGCTCGCGGTGCCGCTCTTCGCGCTGTTCAACGCGGGGGTCGCGGTGTCGGGGACGGCTCTTTCCGGCGTCTTCACCCGGCCGGAGACCCTCGGCGTCGTGCTCGGTCTGGTGGCCGGCAAGACCGCCGGCATCTTCGGCGGCACCTGGGCCGCCGCCCGCTTCACCCGCGCGTCCCTCAACCCCGACCTGGCCTGGCCGGACGTCTTCGCGATGGCCGCGCTCGGCGGCATCGGCTTCACCGTCGCACTGCTGATCGGCGAGCTGGCCTTCGCGTCCGACCCCGCGCTCACCGCCGAGACCAAGGCGGCGGTGCTGGTCGGCTCGGTGGTCTCCGCGCTGCTGGCCTCGGTCCTGCTCAAGCTGCGCGACACGACCTACCGGCGGCTGTCGGAGGACGAGGAGCGCGACGAGGACGGCGACGGCGTCCCCGACGTCTACGAGGAGGACGACCCCGCCTACCACCTCAGGATGGCCGAGATCCTGGAGGCGAAGGCCGCCGAACACCGCAGGCTCGCCCAACTGGCCCGCCGCGACAGCGGACCTGACACGATCTGAGGCATGATCGGACAGCGGACGGTCGAACCGCCACGGAACGGGCCGCTCGACAGTGGACGACGGAATGACGGAGGACGACACGATGAGCGCAGCCCACAACGGTGACAGCCGCAGCGTCGGGCAGCTGTTCGCCGCCGCCACGGCGGAGATGAGCGCCCTGGTGCACGACGAGATCGCGCTGGCCAAGGCGGAGCTGCGGGCGGACGCCAAGCGGGTGGCCTTCGGCAGCGCCGCGATGGTCGCCGCGCTGGCGCTCGCGCTGTTCTCCGTGCCCATGCTGAGCCTGGCCGCCGCATGGGGCCTGAAGGCGCTCGGTATGACCACCGGCTGGGCGTTCCTGCTCGTGTTCGGCGCGTACGTGTTCCTCGCGCTGCTCGTCGGCGCGATCGGCCTCCTGCGCTTCAAGGCCGTCAAGAAGCCCGAGCGGTCGATCAACTCGGCGAAGCAGACGGCCGCGGTGCTGCAGAAGGCCAAGCCCCGCCCGCGCGAGCTGCCGGACGGCGCCGCGGCGCTGCGCGGCGGCGCCACCGAATCGTCACGTTCCGGACGCGCTCTGCCCTCCGCCGACGCCCCGGCGGACGCGAAGGTGTGACACGCTCTGGGGCATGAACTCCGCCGACCGGCCCGCGAGCCCGTGGACCAAGGGCGGGTCGAGCGCGTCGGTGATCCGGCCGGACGGCCCGTGGACCCACCGTGACGTCGCGGCCAACGGCGCCCGCTTCCACATCGCGGAGGCCGGCGACGGGCCGCTCGTCCTGCTCCTGCACGGCTTCCCGCAGTTCTGGTGGACCTGGCGGCACCAGCTCACCGCGCTCGCCGACGCCGGCTTCCGCGCGGTCGCGATGGATCTGCGCGGCGTCGGGGGCAGCGACCGCACCCCGCGCGGCTACGACCCGGGCAACCTCGCCCTCGACGTCACCGGGGTGATCCGCTCGCTCGGCGAGCCGGACGCCGCCGTCGTCGGCCACGACCTGGGCGGCTACCTCGCCTGGACGGCCGCGGCGATGCGGCCCAAGCTCGTCCGCCGGCTCGCGGTCGTCTCGATGCCGCACCCGCGCCGCTGGCGCACCGCGATGCTCACCGACCTGCGGCAGAGCCGCGCCGGGGCGTACATCTGGGGCTTCCAGCGGCCGTGGATCCCCGAGCGGCAGCTCGTCGCGGACGGCGCGGCGCTCGTCGGCGAGCTGATCACCGGCTGGTCCGGGCCCCAGCTGCCGGACGAGGAGGCCATCGCGGTCTACCGGCAGGCGATGCAGGTCCCGTCGACCGCGCACTGCGCGATCGAGCCCTACCGGTGGATGGTGCGGTCGATGGCCCGGCCGGACGGCATCCAGTTCAACCGCCGGATGAAGCGGCCGGTCAGGGTGCCGACCCTGCATCTGCACGGCTCGCTGGACCCGGCGCTGCGCACCGGCAGCGCGGCGGGCAGCGGGGAGTACGTCGAGGCGCCCTACCGCTGGCGGCTCTTCGACGGGCTGGGGCACTTCCCGCACGAGGAGGATCCGGCGGCGTTCTCCGCCGAGCTGATCAACTGGCTGCGGGACCCCGAGCCGGACCGCTGAGCGGCGGCGGCCCGTATCCGTACGGGAGCTGTCCGTATCCGCCCGTGAGCATGACAGGGCGGCGGCTCGCGAAACGCTGCGACACGCCGGGACACGCCGATACGACAAGCTCATGGTCATTTGAATTGCCGGACGCATAGGCCAACAGGACCACCAAACGGCGATTACGGACCAACGGGGGCGGGCACGTAGCTCGGTATGGGTTGGACGCACGACTACCGTGATGGGTCACGCACTCGCCGAAGCACCCCCGCCGCCGTCAGCAGTACGGCGCCCATGGACCTCTTCCCGCCGGGCGAGGCCCCGCTGGGGATTCCCCGTATCCTCAGGCGCCGCGCCCGCTGGGTCGGCGCCCGGCTCCGCCATCCGCGCGGCTGACGGCCGTACGGGCCGGGTGGCGGCGGACGCCGCTTTCGTCCGCCGCCACCCGGCCCCTCGTCACAGCGCGCAGCTCTCGCTGTCGACCCGCCGGTCCGCGGTGAGCCCGGCCTTCGCGTCGGGCGCGACCTCGTCGGCGGTCAGCGCGTAGCCGGTGTTGGAGTCGTCCAGCGACTTGGCGAAGACGACGCCCGCGACCTTGCCGTCCGGGGTGAGCAGCGGGCCGCCGGAATTGCCCTGCCGGACCGTCGCGTACAGCGAGTACACGTCGCGGTGGACGGTGCCCCGGTGGTAGATGTCCGGGCCGTTGGCCGTGATCCGGTCGCGGACGCGCGCCGCCCGCACGTCGAAGCCGCCGTTCTCCGGGAAGCCGGCCACGATCGCGTCGTCGCGCGTGTGCTCGTCGGTGGTGGCGAAGTGCAGCGCGGGCGCGTCCAGGCCGGGGACGTCCAGCACCGCGATGTCGCGCTGCCAGTCGTAGAGCACCACGCGCGCGTCGTGCAGTCTGCCCTTGCCGCCGACCTGCACGGTCGGCTCGGAGACGCCGCCGACGACGTGCGCGTTCGTCATGACCTTGCCCGGCGCGAAGACGAAGCCGGAGCCCTCCAGCACCTTGCCGCAGCCCGGTGCGGTGCCGACGACCTTGACGATGCTGCGCCGCGCGGTCGTCACCACCGGGTTGTCGACCAGCGCCGGGTCGGGCGCGGGCACCGAGGTGATCGGCTCGGCGCCGAAGGTGCCGAAGACCTGCGGCAGGCCGTTCTGCGCCAGTGTCGTGCTGAAGTTGTCGAACCACGTGTCGGCCTGCGACGGCATCACCCGCGACACCCCGAGCAGCACCTTCGACGAGCGCACCTCGCGCCCTATCGTCGGCAGGGCCGTGGTGGCCAGCGCACTGCCTATCAGCCAGGCCACCAGCAGCATCGCCAGCACGTTGACCAGCGCCCCGCCGCTCGCGTCGACCGCGCGGGCAGGCGACCAGGTGATCTTCGTACGGAGCTTGTTGCCGAGGTGCGTGGTGAACGCCTGACCCACCGACGCGCACACGATGACGATCGCCACGGCCGTGACGACCGCGACCGAGCCCGGGGTGGCGTCACCGGTCGCCTTGTCCCACAGCAGCGGCAGCAGGTAGATCGCGACGAGGCCGCCGCCGATGAAGCCGACCACCGACATGACGCCGACGACGAAGCCCTGCCGGTAGCCGACCACGGCGAACCAGACAGCGGCGAGGATGAGCAGGAAGTCCAGCACGTTCACGAGGGACACGGTCTCATGGCGACCTGAGCGCGCGGGAGCGTACGAAGCAGCGGGGCAGCCGGATTCGGCCGGAACTCCGGGGCAGGTCCGCGCGGGCGGGCCGGGAGCGGGCGGGGCGGGAGCAGTCGGGGCGGGCCGGGACGCAGCGGCGCGGGCCGGGGCGCCGCTGTCAGCCGAGTGGGACGGTCCGCTCGCGGTCCCAGGGGACCTCCCAGCCCGCGTAGTGCAGGATCTTGTCGATCAGGCCTGCGGTGAATCCCCATACGAGGGCGCCCTCGACCAGGAAGGCCGGGCCGCGGAAGCCGCTCGGATGGGTGAGCGTCGCGCGGTTGGCCGGGTCGGTGAGATCCGCGACGGTGGTGCGGAAGACCCGGGCCGTCTCCGCCGGGTCGACGACGCCGACCGGGCTGGGCTCGCGCCACCAGCCCAGCACCGGGGTGACGACGAAGCCGCTGACGGGAATGTAGAGGCGCGGCAGGACGCCGAAGAGCTGGACGCCGGACGGATCCAGGCCGGTCTCCTCGTGCGCCTCGCGCAGGGCCGCACGCAGCGGGCCCTCGCCCTCCGGGTCGCCGTCCTCGGGGTCGAGCGCGCCGCCGGGGAAGGAGGGCTGGCCGGCGTGCGAGCGCAGGGCGGCGGAGCGCTCGATGAGCAGCAGGTCGGGGCGCGGGCCGGGGGGCTCGCCGGGGACCGTCCCGGGGGCGGCTCCGGTGGGGGCGGGGCGCGCGGGGGCGTGCGGGCTCGCGGGGGCGTCGGGGGCCGTGGGGCTCTCGCCGAAGAGGATGAGCACCGCGGACTGGCGCCCGCCCGACGCCGGGGGCAGGAAGCGGCTGAGCTGCTCGGGGCGTATCCGCTCCGCCGCGTCCGCGACCGGGGCGAGCCAGCCGGGCAGGCCCTCCCGGCTGACCCGCACGTCCGCCCCCGCGCCCCGCGCCTGGGTCATGAGGCGGCCAGCGGGGGCGCGGGCTGCCCGGGGTAGTCCGGCGGGGGCTTCAGGCGCTGGCCGGGCGCTCCGCCCTTCTCGTACTTGAGCAGCTTCCGCGCCTTCTCCGGATCCATCTCGCCCTCCCCGTACGACGGGCACAGCGGCGCGATGGGGCAGGCGCCGCACGCGGGCTTGCGGGCGTGGCAGATGCGGCGGCCGTGGAAGACGACGCGGTGCGACAGCATCGTCCACTCCGACTTCGGGAAGAGGCTCGCGACGTCCTTCTCGACCTGCTCCGGATCCTCCGACGTCGTCCACCCGAAGCGCCGCGAGAGCCGTCCGAAGTGCGTGTCCACGGTGATGCCGGGCACCCCGAAGGCATTGCCCAGCACGACGTTGGCGGTCTTGCGGCCGACGCCGGGCAGCTTCACGAGATCCTCTATGCGGCCGGGCACCTCACCGCCGAAGTCGTCCCGCAGGGCCGCGGACAGGCCGATCACCGCGCGCGTCTTGGCGCGGAAGAAGCCGGTGGGCCGGAGGATCTCCTCCATCTCCACCGGATTCGCCCCGGCCATCGCCTCCGGCGTCGGATACGCCTCGAACAGCGCGGGCGTCGTCTGGTTCACCCGCAGGTCGGTGGTCTGCGCCGACAGCACGGTGGCGATCAGCAGCTGGAAGGGATTCTCGAAATCCAGCTCCGGATGGGCATACGGATAGACCTCGGCCAGCTCGCGGTTGATCCGCCGGGCCTGCCGCACGAGCCCGGTGTGCGTCTGCGCGACCTTCGCCTTCTTCTTGACCGCGGCCGGACCGGCCGGGGCCGGGCTCGTCGCGCCACTCCTCGTCGCCATGCCGCCAGACTACGGGCCGCCACCGACACCCGGCAGTGATCCCAGCGAGCCCGCGCCGCCGGGCGCGGCGCGGGTCCGGCGGGGGCCGCCGCCGGACCCGCGCGGGGCGGCCGACCCGCCGCCGGGAGCGTTCGCTGAGAGCGGAAAACGGGGTGCGGGCCCACTCGTTCGGCCGCCGAGTGCGGGGCCGGCGGCCCCCAATCGGCCCCCCGGGGCACTCATCCGGCCCCTGATAAGACATCCTTGTGATTGATCGCACTGTTTGATACGTCATGCATCATGGGGACAACCCAGCGATGCCGACAAGGAGAGAGCTCGTGGACGACGTTCTGCGCCGTGCCCCGCTTTTCGCGGCGCTCGACGACGAGCAGGCCGCTGAACTGCGCGCCTCCATGACCGAGGTCACGCTCGCGCGTGGCGATTCGCTGTTCCACGAGGGCGACCCCGGGGACCGGCTGTACGTCGTCACCGAAGGCAAGGTGAAGCTGCACCGCACCTCCCCCGACGGCCGCGAGAACATGCTGGCCGTCGTCGGACCCGGTGAGCTCATCGGCGAGCTGTCGCTCTTCGACCCCGGTCCGCGGACGGCGACCGCCACGGCGCTCACCGAGGTCAAGCTGCTGGGCCTCGGCCACGGCGACCTCCAGCCCTGGCTGAACGTCCGGCCCGAGGTCTCCACCGCGCTGCTGCGCGCGGTCGCGCGCCGGCTGCGGCGGACCAACGACGTCATGTCCGACCTGGTCTTCTCCGACGTCCCCGGGCGCGTCGCGAAGGCCCTGCTCGACCTCTCCCGCCGCTTCGGCGTCCAGTCGGAAGAGGGTATTCACGTCGTGCACGACCTGACGCAGGAAGAGCTGGCCCAGCTCGTGGGCGCGTCGCGGGAGACGGTGAACAAGGCGCTCGCCGACTTCGCCGGCCGCGGGTGGCTCCGCCTGGAGGCCCGCGCGGTGATCCTGCTCGACGTGGAGCGCCTGGCGAAGCGCAGCCGCTGACCGCCGGGGTTGAGCCCGGACCCGCCGGGCTGCCCCGGGGCTTCGCCTCGGGATACCCGCGCGGCCCCCTTCGCCCCGGGCGGCGCCTTGCCGAGGTCGCCGCGATCTTCTCGCCGTCGTGGCTGGCGCGCGCAGTTCCCCGCGCCCCTGAAAACGCTTGCCCTCGCCCGGCAAGGCCCACCCCGCAGCGGAAGCGCCCGGCGAGGGCTCGCGGATGCCGCGCAGGGGGACGAAACAGGGGCGCGGGGAACTGCGCGACAAGCCACCCACCCAGCGCAAGGTCGCGCATGCCACCGCAAGTGGCACCCGGAGCGCAACGGGCCCGGGTCCGGAAGGCCCGGGGATGGCTACCAGGCGAGTTGGTCGAGTTCGTCGGCGACAGCCGACACCGCCGGGTTCGCCGGGTCGATGAGGGCGAAGTGCCCGCGGCCGGGCAGCCACACCGCCGTGGCTTCCTCGCCCGCGGCCGCCGCCGCTTCGGCGTACGCGCGGCTGACGGCCGGCGGGACCTCGTTGTCGGTGGTGCCGTGCACGATGGTGACGGCGATACCGGTGGGGAGGAGGGCGGCGGGATCGGCGTGCGCGAGCCGGGCGGCGAGGTGGTCGGGACCTCCGAGCAGCTCGGTCACGGCGTCGGAGCACACGCCCAGCCGGATCGCGGAGGTGAGGTCGGCGATCGGGGCGAGGGCGACGACGCCCCGCAGCGGGGGAGGTGAGCCGGTGTGCCAGCGCGAGTCGGGCGGCAGGGTGTGGCGCGCGGCGGCCCACAGCGCGAGGTGGCCGCCCGCGCTGTGCCCGCTGAGCAGGAAGCGCCTCGGGTCCACCACGTCCGCCCCCAGCGTGCCGACGGCGAGCGCGGGCAGGGCGTCGACTGCGGCGGCGACGTCGTCGAAGGTCTCGGGCCAGCGCCCGGCGACGGGCGGCTCGGGCCCGTCCTGGGCGACCTGCGGCGGTGCGCCGCGGCGGTATTCCACCGACGCCACCGCGAAGCCCCGCCCGGCCAGGTGGGCCGCCAGCGGCGAGATGTGGGCGCGGTCGTAGCGGGCCCGCCACGCCCCGCCGTGCAGCAGCGCGACCAGCGGGGCGCCCCGCGCGTCCCCGCGCCCCGGGAGGGGCCGGTAGAAGTCGACGACCTGGTCGGGGTGCTCCCCGTACGCCGCGGTGGCGTCCGGCGGCACGGCGGGGTGCGCGAAGGCCGACGCCTCTTCAGCGGCGGCGGCCGCGGCAGCGGTGGCAGCGGCAGCGCGCCGCCCGCCGCCCGCGACCGGCGCCGGCCCGGCGGCGTCCTCCGGGTCGGCGACCTCCGCGGCGGCGTCGGGCTGGGTGAGTGCGGGGTCGTGGGTCATCGTTCAGGACGCTCCGGATGCGGGGATCACGTCCGCCAGGGTTCGGGCGGCACGGAGGGCGTCGGCGTGGCGGGTGTAGAGCGGGGTGAAGCCGAACCGCAGGATGTCGGGGCGGCGGAAGTCGCCGACGACACCGCGCGCGACGAGGTCGCGCATCACCGCTCCCGCGCCCTCGCAGCGCAGCGAAACCTGGCTGCCGCGGTCGGCGTGGCCCGCGGGTGTGACGGGCTCGACCAGCCGGGGCGGCACGAGGGCGGTCACGCAGCCGAGGAAGAAGTCGGTGAGCGTGAGGCTCTTCGCGCGCACCGCTTCGATGTCCACGCCGTCCCAGGCGTCGAGGGCGGCGTCCAGGGCGAGCAGCGAGAGGATCTCGGGGGTGCCGACGCGGCCGCGCGGTGCGCCGTCGGCGGGCTGGTAGCCGGGGGCCATCCCGAAGGGGTCGGCGTGTGAGTTCCAGCCGGGCAGCGGCGAGTCGAAGAGCGGCTGGAGGGCGCGCCGGACGTAGAGGTACGCAGGCGCGCCGGGCCCGCCGTTGAGGTATTTGTACGTGCAGCCGACCGCGAGGTCGGCCTCCGCGGCGTCGAGGCCGACCGGCAGGGCCCCCGCGCTGTGGCACAGGTCCCAGACGGCAAGGGCCCCCGCCTCGTGCAGCGCGGCGGTGATGCCCGGCAGGTCGTAGAGCCGCCCGGTGCGGTAGTCGACGTGGTTGACCAGCGCCGCCGCCGTCCGCTCGTCGGCCGCGCCGGCGATCTCCGCGGGCGGCACGGCCCGTACGGTGCGGCCGGTGAGCCGGGCGGCGGAGGCGGCGATGTAGCCGTCGGTGGGGAAGGTCGTGGCATCGACGAGGATCTCGGACCTGCCGGGCCGCGCCATGCGGATCGCGGCGACGAGCGCTTTGAAGACGTTGACGCTGGTCGAGTCGCCGACGACGATCTGCCCGGCCGCCGCGCCGACGAGGGGCGCGATACGGTCGCCGACCCGCTCGGGGGCGGTCCACCAGCCGCTCTCCTCCCACGAGCGGATGCGCAGCTCGCCCCATTCGCGGCTGACGACGTCGCCGAGCCGCGGCAGCACCCCGCGGGGCAGCGCGCCCAGCGAGTTGCCGTCGAGGTAGACGGTGGAGTCGTCGAGGGCGAAGCGGTCGCGGACGGCGGCGAGCGGGTCCGCCGCGTCCAGCTCGGCGGCGCGCGCCTCCAGGTCCTGGACGACGGCGGGCGGTGCGACGGGCTCAGACATGGCTTCGGGCCGTCCACAGCTCGGGGAAGACGTTCTTGGTGGCGCGTTTCTCCAGCCAGGCCACCCCCGCGGAGCCGCCGGTGCCGGTCTTGGCCCCCATCGCGCGCCGGGTCGCCACCAGGTGGTCGTTGCGCCACCGCCACACGTATTCGGCGATGTCGGTGAGGGTCTCGCCGAGCCGGATGAGGTCGGAGTCCTGGTCGGAGGCGGCGTAGACGCGCTGCCAGGCGGCCTCGACCTCGCGGTGCGGCTCGTAGTGCAGGGCCGGGTCGCGGTCGAGCACGGCGGCGGGGATGCGGTAGCCGCGCCGGTCGAGCAGCCGCAGGGCCTCGTCGTAGAGGCTCGGCTCGGTGAGCGCCTTCTCCAGCTCGCGGTAGGCGCGCGGGGTGCCGCGGTGCGGGACGAGCATGGAGGCGGATTTCTCGCCGAGCAGGAATTCCAGCCGGCGGTACATCGCGGACTGGAAGCCTGAGCCCTCGCCGAGCGCGGAGCGGTAGGCGTTGAACTGCCCGGGGGTGAGGTGCGCGATGGGCTTCCAGGAGGCGTTGAGCGACTCCAGCTCGGGCAGGCTGCGGTGCAGCGCCGCCATCGCGGTGGGCAGGTCGTCCTTGCGCAGTGCGCGGGCCGCGGTGGTCCACTCGTGCACCAGCAGGGTGAACCACAGCTCCATGACCTGGGTGGTGACCAGGAAGGCCAGCTCGCCGGGCTCGTCGGACAGGGGGTGCTGCAGATGGGTGAGGACGGACGCCTGGACGTAGTCCTCGTACGGTGTGCTGCCCTCGAACGAGAGGTTCGGGGTCGCCGCCTCGTCGGTCGGGTGGTCGGACATGGTGTACCTCCGTGTGCGGGTACCCGGGATCACCGGGTCACGCCGCGATCATCGGCGGTGGGCGCTGATCCGGCAAGGGCCGGGCCCTTCCCCGGCGCGCCGCGGGAGGCGGCGGCCGGGAGGCGGTCGTCAGCAGGCGGGCGGCGGTCGCGGCGCGCCGGGGGCCGGCCGTCAGGCGACCGGGGGTCGGGCGGCGGCCGTCAGGCGACCGGGGGCCCGGAGATGTAGCGGCCCTGGGAGTCGTACGGCCACTGGTTCGCCACGCAGCCGTGCAGGCCCTTGATCTGCTGCATCATGACCGGGGCGGGCTTGCCGGGGCCGGGGCAGCCCTCGTGGTGGTGGCCGATGCGGTGGCCGACCTCGTGGTTGATGATCAGCGCGCGGTAGCCGGATATCGGGCCGTCGAACTCGGGCGAGCCGAGCATCCAGCGCTTGAGGTTCACCACGACGGTGGCACCGACGTCGCAGTTGACCTCGCCGTGGGTGAGCAGGCCTGCGGCGCCGCAGATGCGGTCCACGGTGTCGGGGGTGGCGATCTTGATGACGAAGTCGGCGGGGCCGGAGGAGACCAGCTGGAAGCCGTCGTGGCCGTCCGCGGTCCAGCCGCGCGGGTCGGCGAGGATGTCGGCGATCTCGTGCGCCGCGTCCGTCGCGGACAGCGAGATCCCGCCCTCCACCTCGACCTTGTAGCGGCGGATCGTGCCTTGCCCGGAGGCGCTGCCGCTGGCGCGGGCGATGCTGAATATCCCGGTGCCGTGCTTCGGCACCGACGTCGGGGGCGCGCTCGTGGTCGCCGACGCGCTGGGCTTGGTGGCCTTCTTGGAGGCCTTGGGGCTCGCCGTCGTCCCCTCCGGCGAGGGGCTGCTGTCGCCGTCGGCCAGGGCGCTGGACGCGGGCGGCGTGGTGGTGTCGGTGATGCCGGTGTCGAGCGTCGCGCTGCCCTCGGTCGCGCGGGATTTGTGCCACGCGGCGTATCCGGCCCCGGCGCCGACCACGAGCACGACGGCGAGCGCGAGCGGCCCGGCTATGGAGGCGCGCTGCTTCGCGCGCCGGCGCCCGTGCCGACGCCGCCTGTCCGGTGCTGCCACGACTCCCCCTGCGAACGGGCAGCTCCGGGCGCCACCACCGGGCCCCGACCCGGCTCCCTGCGGCGCAACCGTGCTGCCTGCGGACACGCGCTCATATGTGCGTGCTAACGACAACCAATCGCGCCAACAATCGCACACGGATACGCGCGCAGGCCGACTGCCCCCCATCTGTGGCAGTACCGTCACATTGACTCACGGCAGGACCGGGAGGCCGGGCGGACGGTACGGGTCGCGTACAGCGCGGGGGGCCGGGCGGGAGCGGGGGCCGGGTCGGGGCCGGGTCGGTCAGCCCAGGATGTCGGCGGCGGTCGGCGAGCTGTCCCGCAGGAAGGCGGTGCAGCGCTCGTACTCCTCCTGCTCGCCGATCGCGTGGGCGGCCCGGGCGAGGGCGTGCAGCGCCCGCAGGAAGCCGCGGTTCGGCTCGTGCTCGAAGGGCACCGGGCCCTGACCACGCCAGCCGGCCCGGCGCAGCGCGTCCAGGCCGCGGTGGTAGCCGGTGCGGGCGTAGGCGTAGGACTCGACCACCCGGCCGCCCTCGTACGCCTCGTCCGCGAGCTGCGCCCAGGCCAGCGAGGAGGCCGGGTACTTGGCCGCCACATCGGCGGGGGCGGTGCCGGAGGCGAGCAGTTCGCGCGGCTCGGGGTCGTCGGGCAGGTGCGTGGGGGCGGGGCCCCCGAGCAGGTTCTCGTGGATTGCCATGGGTTCCAGTCTGCCCGAGCCGGCATGCGAAGGGACCCCCGGCACTTGCCGGAGGTCCCAGTCGGGCGTCGCCCTCACACGGACGCGGGGCGCGTACCGCCGGAGGTCACTTGCGCTTGTTGCCGGCCGACCGCAGGTTCTCGGCGGCGACGACGACGCGCGCGGCCATGCCCGCCTCGGCGGACTTGCCCCAGACGCGCGGGTCGTAGGCCTTCTTGTTGCCGACCTCGCCGTCGACCTTCAGCACACCGTCGTAGTTCTCGAACATGTGCGCGGCGACGGGCCGGGTGAAGGCGTACTGCAGGTCGGTGTCGATGTTCATCTTCACGACGCCGTTCTCCAGCGCCTCGTCGATCTCCTCCTGCGTGGAGCCGGAGCCGCCGTGGAAGACGAAGTCGAAGGCGTTCGCCTTGCCGTACTTCTGCGCGACCGCGTCCTGCAGCTCCTTGAGGATGCCGGGGCGCAGCACGACGTTGCCCGGCTTGTAGACGCCGTGCACGTTGCCGAAGGAGGCGGCCAGCAGGTAGCGGCCCTGCTCGCCCAGACCCACGGCCTCGACGGTGCGGTAGGCGTCGTCGACGGTGGTGTAGAGGCTCTCGTTGATCTCGTGCGAGACGCCGTCCTCCTCACCGCCGGTCGGGGTGATCTCCATCTCCAGGATGATCCGGGCCTTGACGGCCTCGGCCAGCAGCTCCTTGGCGATGGCGAGGTTGTCGTCCAGGGTCTCGGCGGAGCCGTCCCACATGTGGGACTGGAAGAGCGGGTTGCGGCCGGCGGCCACGCGCTCCTGCGAGATGGCCAGCAGCGGGCGGACGTAGCCGTCCAGCTTGTCCTTGGGACAGTGGTCGGTGTGCAGGGCGACGGTGACCGGGTACTTCTCGGCGACGACGTGCGCGAACTCGGCGAGCGCGACCGCGCCCGTCACCATGTCCTTCTTGTACTGGCCGCCGAGGAACTCCGCACCGCCCGTGGAGATCTGGATGATGCCGTCGCTCTCCGCCTCGGCCAGGCCGCGCAGCGCGGCGTGCAGCGTCTGCGACGACGTGACGTTGATGGCCGGGTAGGCGAACTTCCCCGCCTTCGCCCGGTCGAGCATGTCGTTGTAGACCTCGGGGGTAGCGATGGGCATCGTTTCCGCTCCTCAGATTCCGCGGGGTGGTGGTGCTAGGCGTGGCGACGTCATCGTCGGCCCTATCTTCCCATTCTCGAACGGATACACCACCTCGGTGCAGGGGGCATCCGCCGCAATCGACCGGGTGTTTCACGTGAAACACCCCAAGCGTGGCGAAACCGCAGGTCACAGCGCTTTCGAGAGGTGTACGCAGCGGGGGCCGGGCCGCCGCCGGGCCCTTTACGGGTCGGCGGCGGCCGCCGCTCAGTCCAGTCCGAGGTCGGCCAGCGAGTACACCGCGAGATACGGCAGACCCGTCTCCGTAACCTTCGGCTCGGCGCCGCGGTCCACGATGACCGCGACGGCGACGACCTCGGCGCCCGCCTCGCGCGCCGCCTCGACGGCGGTCAGCGGCGAACCGCCGGTGGTCGAGGTGTCCTCGACGACCAGCACCCGGCGGCCCGCGATGTCCGGGCCCTCGATCCGGCGCTGCATCCCGTGCGCCTTGGTGGCCTTGCGCACCACGAAGGCGTCCAGCCGCTTCCCGCGTGCCGCAGCGGCGTGCAGCATCGCCCCGGCCACCGGGTCCGCGCCGAGCGTGAGACCGCCGACCGCGTCGTAGTCCAGCTCGGCGGTCAGGTCCAGCATCGCCTGGCCGACCAGCGGCGCGGCCTGGCCGTCCAGCGTGATGCGGCGCAGGTCGATGTAGAAATCGGCCTCCAGCCCGGAGGAGAGGGTCACCTTGCCGTGCACCACGGCCTTGTCCTGGATCTGCTGCAGCAGTGCACTGCGTACGTCGTCACTCATGCCGACCAGTATCCGGCCCCCGGACCTGCCCTGCCGCACGGCGGTGGACGTACCGGCCCGGCCATGGGCGCCCCGGCCTCGGCTGTGGGCGTACCGGCCGGCGCACCGCCCCGCAGGTCAGCCGATGCGGTGCCAGCTCCAGGTGGTGGTGATCTCCAGCGGGTCGATGGGGGTGACCAGGCGCGGGGTGGTGTTGAGGCCGTTCGGCGGCCCGGACTGCGGCTCGACGCACACCGCCTCGGGCTGCTCGTCGTAGACCACGACCCACTGCGCCGGGCTCTGCACCTCCAGGCGCAGCTCGCCGGGCCAGGTCAGCGTCACGTCGACGCCGTCGGGCATGCCGAAGCAGTCGTCCCAGGGGCCGGGCTTCGGGGTGATGCGGTTGCCGTTGGGCAGGTGGTTGTCGCCGCGCTCCTCCTGCCAGTCGGCGCGGAAGGCCAGCTCGACGTCCTGGCCGCCCTTGCCGAGGTTGCGGTTCCACCAGGGGTGCCAGCCGGCCTGCGCCGGGAAGGAGTCGCCGCCCGGGGCGACCTCGACGCTCAGCGTGAGCTTCACCGAGTGCGGGGCCAGCTCCACGGTGTGCGTGACCCGGCCGGGGTAGGGCCAGGGGTCGGTCAGCTCGACGTGGTACGAGGCGGTGGTCGCGGTGGCCGGTGCCGCCTCCTGCCACGCGCGGTGCCGCACGGTGCCGTGAATGGCGTGGGGCGCGGCGTCCACCGGAAGCTGGTGGGTGACGCCGCCGTTGCGGAAGACCCCGTTCTCGGTCCGGCCCGCCCACGGCACCATAAGAAAGGCGCCGAATCGGTCGCCCTGGCGCAGGAGTTCCGTCCCGGCGACCTTGAGGGAGGCGATCCGGCAGCCGTTCCCGGGCTCCAAGGTCAGTTCGGCGTCGCCCGCCGTCAGCTTCGTCTCATTCTCCACGTCACGAGCCTAGCGGGCGGGCCCTCTGACGTTCACTTATGGTCCCGCAGCCGGGTGGCGCGGCCGGGCTGACGCCCCGTACGGACGCATCCGCGCTCCCCGTAGGCGGCGGTCCGCCTGCACCGCTCGCCCGGGGCGGCTCGCCCGCGGCCGCCCGTACGCGCCGCTCCCCCGCGGCGGTCCACCCGCACCGCTCACCCGCGGCGGCGCAGCGCCCGGCTCACCACCACCGCGGAGGCGACCAGCGCCGCCGCCACCGGGGCCGCCCAGCGCAGGGTCGCCGCGGCCGACGGGCTGTCCGGCGCGGGCACGGGCGCGTAGCGGCCGCGCGGCGGGGCGTGGTCGACCTCCTCCGCGCTGCGACCGATCATCGTCCGGCGGGCGTGCGCGGCCTCGGCGGGCGGGACGAGGTCGTCGAGGGCGGCGGCGCTCTCCGGGACCTCCACCTCGACCTCGACGAGGTCGAAGTCCTCCAGCTCGGCACCCGGCACGGGCTCGCCGTCGTCGTCGACGACATCGGCCTTCGGGTCCGCGTCCAGCCCGGCCCCGGGCACGGCTTCGGTCCCGGCCGCCGCGTCGGGCCCCGGCTCCGCGTCCGGCGCGTGCGCGGCCAGATCCGTACAGAAACGGTCCAGCAGCCGCCGTACGGCCGCTTCCACGAGCGCCGGCTCGTACGTCGTGATCCGCCCCTGCGCCGCCGCCTCGCCCCGCCAGACGACCGTCACCCCGGGCTCGGGCTGCACCGCGGCGACGACGCCCAGCTCGGCGGCCACCGTCACACCGCCCCCGCCGCGCACCTCCGTACCCGCGGCCGTCAGGGTGAAGCCCGGCCCCGTACCGTCCACCGCGATCGTGCCGCGGTAGGTGATCGTGGACCCGCCCACCCGCAGCCGCAGCCGCCCCACGGCGGCGCCCGCAGCCCCCGCGTCGCTCCCGCCCGCGGCGGCGTCCGGCTGCCAGCCGGGCAGGCAGGCCGACACCACCTCCGGCGTGCGCAGGGCCTGCACCATGCGCGCCGTGGTCATCCCCGGAACGAACGACTCATGCTCCATGCGGCGGAGCCTACCCACCCAGCCCCGGCGATGACGCTCCCGCGCCCAGCACTTTCGCCCGGCGGTGCGCGGCGGGCCGCCGGTCCGGCGCGCGGCCCGCCGCCGTCAGACCGACCGTGCCGGTCTTCAGCATCGGGGCGAACGACGCGTCGCGCTCGTCCGCGCTGCGCAGGCCGGGGCAGGCGAGCGGTTGGCCACGCCGGGGTGGGCCGCGGTGGACCCGCCCGCGGCCTGCGGATTGTTCGGCAGCGTGCCGAAGAACTGGATGAAGTGGCCGTCGGTCCGGGCCGGCTCCCCGTTCTCCTCGCCCCCCGTCACCCCGTCGGGACGCGCGGCCGCAGCAGGGTCGAGGGCGGCAGGGCGCGGCTGGGCCGGGTGGGGAGCGGGGCGCGGGCGGCCTGCCGCAGGGCGCGGGCGGTGAGGGTGGGCGGCGTGCGGGACGGCAACCCCAGCACGGGCGGCGCGGTGCGGGCGGCGAGCAGGTAGGCCTGGTCGGGCCGGCCGGCGGTGGCGGGCGCGAGTGCCGTGCCGGGGGCGGCCGCGGGCAGCCAGTACGGCGAGGCGCGCAGCCCCACCGCGGTCACGGTCGCCTCGATCGTCCAGAACGTGTGCGCCGTGCCCGCCGCCGTCCCGGCGTGCACGGCGAGCCGCCCGCCGGGGGCCAGCGCGCGGGCGGCGAGCCCGAAGAACTCCTGTGAGTAGAGCTTCGCGCTGGCCGTCGTCCCCGGGTCCGGGAGGTCGGCGACGACCACGTCGTACGGCGCGGTGCGGCCGCGGCGCAGCCAGTCGAAGGGGTCGGCGGTGACGGTGTGCACCCGCGGGTCCGCGAAGGCGCGGCCGTTGGCGCGGCTGAGGCCGGGGTCGGTGCGGGCGAGCCGGAGCAGCTCGGCGTCGGGCTGGACGACGGTGACGCCGCCGACGTCCGGGTAGCGCAGCACCTCGCGCAGGGCCTGGCCGTCACCGCCGCCGAGCAGCAGCACGCGGGCGCGGGTGCCGTTCATCGCCGGGTGGACCAGGGCCTGGGCGTAGCGGGCGGTGGTGGCGCCGCAGACCCGCAGCCGGCCGTCGAGGTAGAGCCGCAGCGGGTGGCGGGGGGTGTCGCCGCCGGTGAGGACGATCTCCTCGACGGCGGTCTGCTCGGCGAGCCGTACGTCCCCGCCGTAGACCTCGCGGCGGGCGGCCCGCTCGAAGGGCCCGGCCACCGCGGCGGCGCCCGCGAGCAGCGCGAGGACCAGGACGTATCCGAGCAGCAGCCAGCCGCGGGCGCGCCGGGTCAGGTCGCCGCGGAAGAGCCACAGCACGGTCGCGCCGCCGGCCACCGCGTTGACCGCGCCGGTGGCGAGCGCGCCGGTGAGCTGCCCGGCGTGCGGCAGCAGCAGGAACGGGAAGGCGAGCCCGCCGACCAGCGCGCCCACGTAGTCGGCGGCGAAGAGGTCGGCGACCGCGCCGCCCGCGTCCTGCTGCCGTACCCGCTGCACCAGCGTCATCAGCAGCGGCACCTCGGCCCCGGTGAGCACACCGATGGCGAAGGCGCAGCCGACTATGGGCGCGGTCGCGTGCCCGAACCAGGCGAAGAACGCGTAGAGCACCATCACCGACAGCCCGCCGATCAGGGCGAGTCCGGTCTCGACGGCGGCGAACGCGGCGGCGGCCCGGGCGCGTAACCGTTTTGCCAGCAGCGAGCCGCAGCCCATCGCGAAGACCATCACCGACAGGATCACCGACGCCTGCGTGACCGAGTCGCCCAGCAGGGAGGAGGCGAGCGCGACGAGTTCCAGCTCGTAGACCAGCCCGCAGGCGGCGCACACGAAGACGGCGGCGAGCACCAGCGCCCTCGCCGCCCGTGCCGTCACCGGTAACCGCGGGGCGAGGCGCGGAAATTCGCTGCGGTGGCGCTGGTCGATCATGAGTGCACGCTATGTCAGTGCGGAGCCTCCGCCGGTCACCCACAGGAGTGCAAAATGGGCGGCCGGCGGCGTGCCAGGGGCATCGTTCGGGTCAGGCCAGCGCGTTCACCCGGGTTCTGGTGGTGACCAGCCGCCCCTCCTGCGGGTAGGCGTGCCAGGTACGCCAGCGCACTCCCCCGTCGGCGTACTGCACGAGCATCGCGGTGAACGCGTGCGGGTCGCCCGGGAAGGTCCCGGCCAGGCCGTGCGGATGGTCGGCGACCAGCGCGAGCAGCTCCTGGGCGCGGCCTGCGAACGAACCCTGCGACAGCGTCTCGATACGCGCCGCGAACTCGTAGTCCCAGGCCCCCACCCGGCGGGCGACCCCAAAGGGCAGCGGTGCCTGGCTGCCGGGCATGCAGGCCACGGTCTCCGAGCAGTCGCCGCCGCCCGCGTCCACAAGGACCTGGTGGGAGGCGCCCAGCAGGCGTAATTCGACCTTGGCACGCAGCCGGCGGCCGTCCCCGACCTCGACGTTCAGCACGGCGAGCGCGGGTAGCGGGTCTTTGCCGAGACACCACGCGAGGTCGCCCGCGCGGGTGTCGGTGTAGGAGGTTTGCAGGGTGGTGAGCATGGGTCGGCTCCGCAAGCACGCAGTGGAATGTCATGGGCCGGTCGCGCCCGGCAACGGGGCGGGCGCGCGTCGGCTCGTGCCCACGTGGGGTCCTGGACCCGGCGGCGCGAGGAGCCGGCGAAGCCAGCGAAGGACTCTGCGCAGCCTTCGGATGGTCCCCGCCGAAGCCCTCGAAATGGGTCCGAGAACTACGGAATCATGAATCACTCGCTGCCTTCAGCGTTTTTGCGGATCTGTGCGCACTTTCCATCCCTTGGAGCGCCCACGAGGTCACGTGTTCACCTTGGCCCACCCTGACGCCCCCGGTTGCCGGCCTCCGCGAGTACGGCCAACCGGCCACAAGATCAAGGAACTTGAGGTACGGCGGCGCGGCCCGCCGAGCGGCGGCGCAGCACGGCGCGGGACCGGCCCCGTATCGTCTGGCGAAGGGCGCCACGCGCAGGGCATCACTTCCGAGGACGGTGCACAGATGAACGGCAGGCCGCTGCTGAACCGCAGGCTGGACGGGCTCGGGACGACGATCTTCGCGGAGATGTCCGCCCTTGCTCTGGCGACGGGCGCGATCAACCTCGGCCAGGGCTTCCCCGACACGGACGGGCCGGAGGCAGTCCGCGAGGCAGCCGTACGTGCGCTGCGCGACGGCCGCGGCAACCAGTACCCGCCCGGCGCGGGCGTGCCCGAGCTGCGCGCCGCCGTCGCCGAGCACCAACGCCGCTTCTACGGGCTGGAGTTCGACCCCGACACCGAGGTCATGGTCACCGCGGGCGCGACCGAGGCCATCGCGGCGGCGATGCTCGCGCTGCTCGAACCGGGCGACGAGGTCATCGCGTTCGAGCCCTTCTACGACTCCTACGCCGCCTGCGTCGCGATGGCCGGCGGCGTCCGCGTCCCCCTCACCCTGCACGCCCCCGACTTCCGCCCCGACCTGGACCGGCTGCGCGACCTGGTCACCCCGCGCACCCGCCTCCTGCTCCTCAACAGCCCGCACAACCCGACCGGCACGGTCCTCACGCGAGAGGAACTGACGGCAATCGCCGAACTCGCCGTGGAGCGCGACCTCATCGTCGTGACCGACGAGGTCTACGAGCACCTCACCTTCGACGGCGCCCGCCACGTCCCCCTCATCGCCCTCCCCGGCATGCGCGACCGCACGGTCTCCATCTCCTCCGGGGGCAAGACCTTCTCCTTCACCGGCTGGAAGGTCGGCTGGGTGACGGGCTCGCGCGAGCTGGTCGCGGCGGTGCGCACGACGAAGCAGTTCCTCACCTACGTCGCCTCGGGCCCGTTCCAGTACGCGATCGCGGAGGCCCTGGCCCTGCCCGACACGTACTACGCCGCCTTCCGCGACGACCTCCAGGCCAAGCGCGACATCCTCGACGCGGGCCTGCGCGACGCGGGCCTCCAGGTCTACGAACCCCAGGGCACCTACTTCATCACCACCGACATCACCCCCCTCGGCGAGACCGACGCCCTCGCCTTCTGCCGCACCCTCCCCGAACGCGCAGGCGTCGTCGCCGTCCCCAACTCCGTCTTCCACGACCACCCCACCGCCGGCCGCACCCAGGTCCGCTTCGCCTTCTGCAAACGCCCCGAGGTCCTCGCGGAGGCCGCCCAACGGCTGCGGAAGGCGTTCAGCGGCTGAGCCCGCCGGAGACTCGTGGACAAGGTCCGGCCATACGTCTCAGCCAACAACTGACGCGTGCACGAAACGCGCCTTCGTCAGCGTGAGGTCACCATTGGCAGTGCCCGCAAGCAGCCGTGTGCCGTCGAACGAGAGACATGTGATGGCGCCGTGCGAGGATTAGGCACCACCGGTGGTACATGACCTATGCTTGGTACATGTCCATGAAGCGCACCAACGTCTACGCAGACCCCGAGGACCTGGCCATCATCAAGGAGGCGGCGGCTCGTCGTGGGATCAGCGAGGCCGAGATCATTCGCCAGGGGATCCACTTGGCCGCCATGGCAAACCGCGTCTGGGACGAACCGCTCTTCTCGCGCACCTTCGAGGGCCCCGGGCGTACTCCCTCCAAGGAGGACGTACGCAACGCGGTGGCCGACTCCGCCCGAGGAGAGAACGGGTCCGGGACCGCTGCGTGATCATCGTCGTCGCCGACACCTCAGGCCTCCTGGCCGCGCTCGACTCCGCGCACCCGGAACACGAGGGAGCCACAGAAGCACTGACGGCTGCCGGCCTCCTCGTGATGTCCCCGCTGCTTCTCGCCGAGATCGACCACGTCGCCACCCGTGAGCTGGGACGGCAGGCCGCGGTCAGCGCCGTCGACGACATCCGGCGCTGGATGCGGGTGAGCCGCATCGTCGTGCCGGAGATCACCGAGACCCACCTGGCGACGGCCCAATCCCTGCGTGCCGGATACGCGTCGCTCAACCTCGATCTGGCCGACGCCGTGAACGTCGCGCTGGCCGCGGAATACGACACCGACACCGTCCTCACTCTGGACCGTCGCGACTTCCGCGCCCTGCGCCCCCTGGGCCGGCACAAGTGCTTCCGCCTACTGCCCGACGATTTGCCGCTGCAATGAGTGTGTGAACGACGCGTGGCCTGGGTGACCGGCTCGCGCGAGCTGGTCGCAGCTGTGCGCACGACGAAGCAGTTCCTCACCCGCGCTCTTGGCGGTGCCCGGGTTCACGCGAACTGGTCACCGCCGCGCGGGCGGCCGAGCAGTTCCTCACGTACGTGACCTCGGGCCCCTTCCGGTACGCGATCACCGACGCCCTGGCCCTCTGCCGCGCCCTCCCCGAACGCGCAGGCGTCGCCGTCCCCCACTCCGTCTTCCACGACCACCCCACCGCCGGCTGCGCCGGTACGGCCGCGTGGTGGCTCCGGCTGCGCGCCAACGCGGTCGCTGACGCGGTCCGCGCGACACCAAGCCGGCGCCGTGACGATCGTGAGTGCCGCAGGCAGGACGAGGAATACGCGGCGCCGGCATGTTCCCGGGTGGGCAGGCGTCTCCCGACCGGGTACGTGACGACAGCTCCTTGAAGCGGCAGCCCGCCCCCGACGACAACAGTTCGCCGGCTGCAGCAAGGACCGGCCTACGGCCGACCGGGAGTGCGCCACTCACGTGTGAGCGCGGCGAGGTAGGCGTCCATGGGCTGAAGACGTCCTGGAAGAATTTCGAGGAGATCCCACCAGCGGACGGCCGCGATCTCCTCGTTGGCACGGAATTCGCGGAGTTCCGCGCAGTGCCCTGTGAAGAGTGCCGCGTATTCAATGCGCTGGTCGGGTGCCAGTACGGACCTCGCGTAGCCGACGAACTGCAACGAGCCGCCGGGCTCCTGCCCGCTCTCTTCCAGAAGTTCACGCGCGGCCGCCTGACGAGGGGATTCGCCCGTTTCGATGTGTCCGCCGGGCAGCTCCCAGGTACGGCGATATCGGTCGAAGACCATGAGGACCCGACCGGCGTGCCACAGGGCAACGAGCGCTGCCGGCATCGGGGCGTCGTTCGGTGCCGTTCCCTCGTTCCCCGGCGTGAAGGAAAGCAGGGCGTTACCGAGGTCATCGGCTGCAAGCGGTTGTTCTTCGGAGTCGGCCATGTCCCAACGGTTCCCCGTGCAGCCCGGCGCGACGCCGTCCTCACCCTCGACCGTCGCGACTTCCGCGTACTACGCCGCGTTCCGCGGCCACCTCCAGGCCAAACGCGATCTGCTCGCCGACCGCCTCCCCGTCGCCGACTTCGAGGTCTGCCTCAACGAGGACGCGCACGGCAGCAAGGGACAGCTACGAGCAGCGAGAACTTTAATTGACGTGCGCATGCCCAAGTAGGAGAGTGGGAGTTCTTGCGCACGTCCTGCACCTGGTTCGGTCCGGCGGGAACGACCTGCCCCACGGCGGGACGTGTACAAGCTGCTCCCCACCCGGCGGCCCACCGATGCCGGACGTGCTCCGTCCCCTCGGCAGAGGATGGGAACATGTCCTTGGGCTCCTTATTCCGGCGCATGGTCAGTCCCGGCCTGGTCATGGTGACTGCGACCGCCGTCGCGCTCGTCGTGTCCACCGGTGCCGCTGACGCCGCGCCCGCACTCACCCAGGTCAGCACCGACCCGTACACCAACTCCAGCAGCCAGCACGCCACCGAGGTCGAGCCCGACACCCTCGCCTACGGCTCCACCATCGTCTCCGCCTTCCAGGTCGGCCGGTTCAACGACGGCGGCGGCTCCAACATCGGCTTCGCCACCTCCACCGACGGCGGCTCCACCTGGACCAAGGGCTTCCTGCCCGGGATCACCACGGCCGCCGGCGGCACCTACGCCCGGGTCAGCGACGCAGCGGTGGGCTACGACGCGAAGCACAACGTCTGGCTGATCTCCAGTATCCCGATCACCTCGTCCGTCACCGTGCCGCTCGTCTACACCAGCCGCTCCACCGACGGCGGGCTGACCTGGAGCAACCCGGTGACCACCGCGACCGGTTCGGACCTGGACAAGAACTGGATCGTCTGCGACAACACCTCGTCCAGCGCCTTCTACGGCAACTGCTACACCGAGTACGACAGCCCCGCCGACGGCGACCGCCTGAAGATGACCACCTCGTCCGACGGCGGGCTGACCTGGGGCGCGTCGAAAAACACCGGCAACAACGCCACCGGCATCGGCGGCCAGCCCGTGGTGCAGCCCAACGGTACGGTGATCGTTCCCGCTGCCAACGCCTCGGAGACGGCGATCCTGGCCTTCCAGTCCACCAACGGCGGCAGCAGCTGGAGTTCGACCAGGACCGTCGCCACCGTCAGCACGTACACCGTCCACGGGTCCCTGCGCAGCGGCCCGCTGCCCTCCGCGGAGATCGACTCGTCGGGCAAGGTCTACGTGGTCTGGCAGGACTGCCGCTTCCGTGGCTCGTGCACCTCCAACGACATCGTGATGTCGACCACCACCAACGGGACCACCTGGTCCTCGGTGGTCCGCATCCCGATCGACGCGACGACCACCACGGTCGATCACTTCATCCCCGGCCTCGCGGTCGACAGTTCGACGTCCGGCAGCACCGCGCACCTGGCGCTGGCGTACTACTACCACCCGGCTGCCAACTGCACGGCCGCGAGCTGCCAGCTGGACGTCGGATACGTGTCGTCCACGGACGGCGGCGCCACCTGGACCGCCCCCACCCAGCTGGCCGGACCGATGACCCACTCGTGGCTGGCGAGCACCACGCAGGGGACCATGGTCGGCGACTACATCTCGACCTCCTTCTCCGGCGGCACGGCACATCCCGTCTTCGCCGTGGCCTCGGCTCCCTCCGGCACTGCCTTCCACGAGGCCATGTACACACCGGCCGCCGGCCTCGCCGCGGCCGCCGGCACCGTGGCCGCCACACCCGCCACCGCACGCCAGAACGCCTTCTCGACCGTGCAGGCCCTGATTGCCTACCGTCAGTGGCTGGCGAACGGTGGCGCGGCGGGCGGAGGTGAGGACAGCCCCTGATCCGGCCCCACGAAGTCCCGCCCGCGGTCGCACGAGGCGGCCGCGGGCGCGGTGGAGGCGGGCTCGGCGGGACGCGCTTCGGCCTCTGTGGCCTGCCGCGTCACGGGGTTGTCAACGCGAACTGCTGCACCTCCACTTGGCCGCCCAGCGCCTCGGTGGCGTAGTTGAAGATGCCGAACCGGTAGCCCATGAAGAACTGCCAGTTGTCCTTCAGGGTGAAAGCCGGCCCGAGGGGTGTGAAGTGGGTGCCGTCGGTGCTGTAGGAGAAGTTCCCCTGACGGCCCGGCCCGGGGTGGATGTCCGCGTGGACGCGCAGCCATATCCGGCGACGGTCCGAGACATCGGTGCTCGCAGTCTCGGTGCCTGTGCTGGTGGTGTTCCAGTCCGCGTCCATGGCGATGCCGTCGACGGTCGCCAGCGTGTAGGTGTCGCCGTCGCGCCTGACGCCGATCCACGCGGACAGGTCACGCAGCAGTGCCAGTCCTGCCCGGTCCCCGGACTTCATCCGGGCATAGTTCAGGACGACGGTCGCGGTGGACGTGGGGCCCTGGATGCGATGGGTCAGGGTGTTCCGGGCCGAGTAGAGGTCCTCCGTCACCGTCGCGGTCCCCAGCCGCAGTTGGCCGTTCAACGCCCACTTGCTGTTGTCCGGGTTGTGGTTCCACTCCCACTGCGGCCCGAGGACCGGGCCTTTGAAGGTGTCGACTCCGATGAGCGGTTCGACCTGCCGGGGCGGCGGGGCGATGTCGGGGTAGGGATACGACGTACCCCAGGCCCCGTCGACGAGTTGGACGACGGGCCAGCCGTCCGGGGTCCAGGTGACCGGAGCCATGGCCGGGACACGGCCGCCGGGGAAGGCGTCCACGAAGGCCATGTAGAACCAGTCGCCCCTCTGGGTCTGCACGAGTCCGCCCTGATGCGGAACTCCGCCCCCGGGAATGGGTCCTTTCAGGTCGAGGAGGAGCTGCTGCATCGTGTACGGCCCGAAGGGACCGGTCGTGGACTTCAGGATGTACTGGCCGTTGGCCGGCCGGGTGACGAAGATGTAGTAGTTCCCGTTGATCTTGTAGAAGCGGGAGCCCTCCAGGACTCCGACACTCGACGGCGTGCTGAACACGGACTCCGACCGGACCTCGCTGCGCGCGTCGGGCGAGAGCTGGGCCACGTGGATCTCGGTGTTTCCGTACGCCACGTAGATGGTGTCGTCGTCGTCGACGAGCATCCCCGCGTCGTAGTAGACGTTGTCGATCGTGGTGTGCCTGCTCCAGGGGCCTTCCACCGACTTGGCGGTGTAGACGTAGGTCTTGGCGAAGTCGATGTGGCCCAGCCAGTAGAACGTCTCGTTGCTCGGCCGGTAGTTGAGGGTGGACGCCCAGATTCCCCTGACGTATCCGCGTCCGCCGTCCAGGTCGTACTTGGACCCGAAGTCCAGGACGGGCACCGAGTGGCCCGCGAACTCCCAGTTGACCAGGTCGTACGAGCGTAGGACGGGTGCACCCGGCGAGTAGTGCATGGTCGAGGCCGAGTAGTAGTACGTGTCACCCACGCGGATGATGTCGATGTCCGCGAAGTCCTGCCAGAACACCGGGTTGTCGTACTGGGCGGCCGGAGGCCACGGGGTGGGCCCCGCCGCGCCGGCGGACTCGGCGGCGGCCTGCGGGATGTGTCCCGCGGAAGCCGCGGCGGCGACGGCCAGCCCGGTGCCGGCCGCCAGCACCTGTCGCCGGCTGCGTATGTGAGAGGACCAGGACATCCGGGATCACACTCCTCAGGGGGTCTTCGCGGAGGGCTTCTTGCAGAACGCGCTGACGGGGTTCGGGCCCTTGGCCGTGAGCAGGCCGAGACGGTACGGCAGCTCGCCGTAGGGCGCCTGCGCGGCGGGGTCGAGGCCCTGGTACAGGTACTGCAGCGGCTCGCACGGGTCGATGATCATTTCCTGGTTCACGTGGTGCCGCACCACCTCGCCGTGCGAGATGTCCTGCGTCCAGGGCGCGCCGTCGAAGGTGACGTTGGTCGACCGCGCGAAGGGGTTCTCGGCCGTGTCGGCGAGCGGCTTCCACTGACCGGCAAGGCTGTCACCGGTCCAGGAGCGGAACATCCTGCGGCCGTCGTCCCCGATGGCCTCGACGACGAGCAGGTACTGCCCCGAGCGCTGGATCTTGTAGATGTTGCTCGCCTCGAACAGCGCGAAGCGGTTGGGGTCCTGGAGGGCGACGACGGTGTTGTGGAAGCCGTTCGGGAAGTCCTCGACGGTCGTCTCCGACCGGTAGAGGTGGCCGTTGTCGTCGGAGGAGAACAGGTAGCAGTTCTCCTCGTCGCAGGTGTTGAAGAAGTCGACCCAGTACCCGTTGCCGATGTTCTGCTGGATGATGTCCGGCATACCGCCCGGGTAGAAGTGGCCGACCGGGCTCCACGACAGCGGGTCGTCGATGTTCTCGGTCGTCGAGTAGGCACCGCCCTGGCCGTCCTGGAAGACCAGGTACCAGACCTTCTGCGGCTCGAACCAGAAGACCTCCGGTGCGGCGCGGTACCCCGTCCCGATGCCGGACCGGTCCAGGTAGGTGATCGGGGCGTCGGCGGCCTGCGACCAGTCGGTGAAACTGGTGGTGGCCAGACCCCATCCGTTGCCGTCAGCAGTGGTCATGAAGACGTGGTATTTGCCGTGCACATAGATGACGGAGGGGTCCTTGACCGCCAGCGAGGCGTGGGTGGCATCCGGCTTCGGCCCGATGAGCGCCCCGCTGGAGGTCCACTGGAACGAGGTCGGCGCGGTGGCGGCTCCCGCCGGCGAGGCCAGGGCGGCCACCGCCGCCAGGGCGGCGACCGTCATACCGACGCGGAATCTCACGCGGGTTGAGATCATGTGTGCTCCCTTGCACAGAGGCCCATTTTGTTAGCGCTCACAATGAACTTTGCACGTCACGCTAAACCGGCGCCCTCGGTTCCGCAATGCCGACGACAAACTTCGTTCCCAGGAGTTCGCATGTCGGGGCGTCAGGACCGGCGGCACGACCGGGCCCGCGATGTGCTCCTGAGGTACGGCATATACCCCTTTCGGACCACCTATTTATTAACGCTCACATTGGGATGATGTCGAGTTCACCCGGCGGGATCGCCGACGGCGGCGGCCTCGGCGACGAGCTCACCACCGCGGGCCGCGGCCGGGCCCGCTTCACCTTCCGCGGGTCCACCGCACGCCCTCGCCGAGGCCTGGGTCACCGCATGGGGCGTGCGCGCCGGGCGTTGTCAGTGGTGGGTGATCTACTCGGATCGCGCTCGAATCTGAGTGCCCATCACCAACCGGAAGTCAGGAGTCCCATGCGCACCAAGCGCATTTCGCAGGCTACGGCCGTCGCGTTCGCGACCGGGCTCGCGTCGCTCGGTCTGTCGACCGCCTCCGCACAGACCGCCTCCGCACAGACCGCTTCCACGGCAGTTCCGCTGCCGATTCCGCACTACGCGCACATGCTCGTCGATCCGGTCCACCAGCACCTGTTCATCAGCGGCGGGGCGGATTCCGGCAGCATCCTGGTCACCGACTACGCGGGGCAGACGATCGCCACGATAGACGGGGAGACCGGGGCCGACGGGCTGGCGCTCTCGCCGGACGGGAGCACGGTGTACGCCGCCCTCGGCGGCGCCGACGCGATCTCGGCCGTCGACACCGGCACGCTCACCGAGACCGCCCGTTACGGCACGGGCGCGGGCACCGACCCGCAGTCGGTGGTGTGGAGTGCCGGCAAGCTCTGGTTCGGCTACGGCGGGGCCGCGCAGGGCGGGATCGGCTCCGTCGACCCGGCCGTCGACCCGGCCGCGGTGGCCCTCCGGGCGACGGGCGACAGCTGGTACAGCGCCCCGATCCTCGCCGCCACACCGGGCGGCGAACTGGTGGCGGGCGAGCCCGGCCAGAGCCCGGCAGAGCTGGCCAGTTACGACGTCTCCAGCGGCAGCGCGCAGGTGCTGCACGCGCCGCTCTACCTGACCTCGCCCACGGTGAGCAGCAACCTGGCGGACCTGGCGATCACCCCGGACGGCAAGGACGTGATCACCGCGTGCGGCGCGCCGTACGAGCACCAGGTGTTCAAGGTCGCCGACCTCAGCCCGGACGGGGCGTACCCCACCGCGACCTACCCCAACTCGGTCGCGCTCGGCGCCGACGGCACCGTGTTCGCGGGGTCGGAGAACCTGTACGGCGACCAGGTCTTCGTCTTCGCACCCGGCAGCGCGAGCTCGGTCGTGTCCTACCCCGTCGCCCCCAACGCCTTCGAGGCGGACGCGGGCCTGGCCGTCACGCCCGACAACAGCACGCTGTTCGCCGTCAGCGCGGACCCGTACGGGGCGGACCCCGTGCTCCACGTCATAGCGAACCCCGCGCAGGCGGCCGCCGGCCTGGCCCTCTCCGGCCCGGCGAGCGTCCACCTGCACGGGAAGGTCACCCTGACCGGCACGCTCAGCGGCCCGTCGCCGTACACCGCGGGGCAGACCGTGCAGGTCACCCGGGTCGACCGGAGCCACCCGGCGGGCGTCGCGCTGCCCGCCGTCACGACGGCCGCCGACGGCACGTTCACCGTCACCGACACCCCGCCGGTCTCCGGCACCGTCACCTACCAGGTGGCGTACGCCGGGGGCGCGCATCTGGCGGCGGCCACGGCGAGCGCCACCGTCCAGGTCGGCCGCTAATCGGAAAGGGCCCGGCCCCGCACGCGGGTCTGCGCGTGCGGGGGCGGGCCCGGTGGAATCCTCCGGGGAGGTCAGTCGGTGCCGAACTCCATCGCCGCGCGGTCCAGCAGCGCGTCGTCGGGCTCCGGCTCGCCGCGGGAGGCGATGACCTCGGCGCCGCCCTCCGGCAGCTCCGGCATGGTCTCGATCAGGCCGGTCGCGATCTCCTGCGCCGGGCCGAGGACCAGGCTGCCGGAGCCGACGAGGCCGAGCTGCGCGTACTGCTCCAGCTTGGCGCGGGAGTCGGCGATGTCCAGGTTGCGCATGGTGAGCTGGCCGATCCGGTCCACCGGGCCGAAGGCGGAGTCCTCGGTGCGCTCCATGGAGAGCTTGTCCGGGTGGTAGCTGAAGGCCGGGCCCGTCGTGTCGAGGACGGAGTAGTCCTCGCCGCGCCGCAGCCGCAGGGTCACCTCGCCGGTGACGGCGGCGCCGACCCAGCGCTGCAGGGACTCGCGGATCATCAGCGCCTGCGGGTCCAGCCAGCGGCCCTCGTACATCAGCCGGCCGAGGCGCCGTCCCTCGGTGTGGTACTGCGCGAGGGTGTCCTCGTTGTGGATCGCGTTGACGAGGCGCTCGTACGCCGCGTGCAGCAGCGCCATGCCCGGGGCCTCGTAGATGCCGCGGCTCTTGGCCTCGATGATCCGGTTCTCGATCTGGTCGGACATGCCCAGGCCGTGCCGCCCGCCGATCGCGTTCACCTCGGACACCAGGTCGACGGGGGTCGCGAAGTCCTTGCCGTTGACGCTGACCGGGCGGCCCTGGTCGAAGCCGATCGTCACGTCCTCGGTGGCGATCTCGACCGACGGGTCCCAGAAGCGCACGCCCATGATCGGGTCGACGGTCTCGACACCCGTGTTCAGGTGCTCCAGCGTCTTCGCCTCGTGGGTGGCGCCCCAGATGTTGGCGTCGGTGGAGTACGCCTTCTCCGTGCTGTCGCGGTAGGGCAGCTCGTGGGCGAGCAGCCACTCCGACATCTCCTTGCGGCCGCCCAGCTCGGTCACGAAGTCCGCGTCCAGCCACGGCTTGTAGATCCGCAGGTGCGGGTTGGCGAGCAGGCCGTAGCGGTAGAACCGCTCGATGTCGTTGCCCTTGAAGGTCGAGCCGTCGCCCCAGATCTGGACGTCGTCCTCCAGCATCGCCCGCACCAGCATGGTGCCGGTGACGGCGCGGCCGAGCGGGGTGGTGTTGAAGTACGCCCGCCCACCGGAGCGGATGTGGAACGCCCCGCAGGTGAGGGCGGCGAGGCCCTCCTCGACCAGTGCCGCACGGCAGTCGACCAGCCGCGCGACCTCGGCACCGTAGGCCTTGGCACGCCCGGGCACCGACGCGATGTCGGGCTCGTCGTACTGGCCTATGTCGGCGGTGTAGGTGCACGGGACGGCGCCCTTGTCGCGCATCCACGCGACCGCGACCGACGTGTCGAGGCCACCGGAGAAGGCGATGCCGACGCGCTCGCCGACAGGAAGGGAGGTGAGGACCTTGGACATGGAAATATTATGCACACCAACGCATGCTCATGCAAAGCCCCTTCCCGGAGCCCCGTCCCGGGGGACACCGGAGCCGGGACGCGGTCACGCCTCGGGCAGGATGCCCGCGGCGCGGGCCGCGGTGAGCCAGCCGGGGAATTCGCCGAGCAGGCGGTCGTACAGCTCCGCGTCGGAGAGCGCCTTCGGGTCGCTGCCCGCGGCGAAGAAGCCTGCGTTGTCGACGACCCGGCGTCCCGGCACCGGCAGGTCGTCGAGCTTGCGGAGGAAGCGGAATTCGTCGGCGCCGAAGCCCACGAACTGCCAGAAGACCGGCAGCCGCGCGGACACGCACAGCACGTGCTCGGCCGCGGCCTTCGAGGTCGGCGACCCGTCCGTCTGGAAGACGACGAAGGCGGGATCGGCCGCGCCGCTCGCCTCGTAGTGGTCGATCACGGCCTGCATGGCGAGGTGGTAGTTGGTGCGGCCCATGTGCCCCAGCGACTCGTGCAGCGGGCCGATGCGGTCGCGGTAGGCGTCGAGGGCTATCTCAGCCGTGCCGTCCACCTCGGTGGAGAAGAAGACGACGGGCACCACACCGTCGTCGTCGAGGTTGGCGGCGAGCGCGAGGGTCTGCTCGGCCAGGTGCTGGACGGAGCCGTCCCGGTAGTACGGCCTCATGCTGCCGGAGCGGTCCAGCACGAGGTAGACGGCCGCCCGCTCGCCCCCGACCGCGTGCTTCTGCAGCGAGACGGCCGCGGTCTTGAACAGGTCGACGAGCCCGGGGGCGCTGGCGGCGACCTTCTCCAGGCTGACGGCGGGCCCGGTCCCGCGCCGCTCGGCCCTGGGCGGCTTGCGGTAGTCGATCCGGGGCGCCTTGCGGTAGTCGATGGCCATGGGCCCGGATTCTCCTCCTTCCCGCCTCCCGGGTCACGGCCGGGGCGGCCACCGATGACTTCCCGGCGCCGGCGCGGTCTGCACTCGTAGGCACGACCCACAGGAGGCGATCATGTTCGAGTCGACCAAGGCGTTCAGCGGTTTCTCGGTGGACGACATCGAGGCCGCGGCGGCGTTCTACGGCGACACGCTGGGGCTGAAGGTGTCGCGGGAGAACGGGCTGCTGACGCTGCACATCGCGGGTGGCCGGGACGTCCTGGTCTACCCGAAGCCGGACCACACGCCCGCGACGTTCACCGTCCTCAACTTCCCCGTCCCCGACATCGAGGCGGCGGTCGACGAGCTGGGGCGGCGCGGGGTGCGCTTCGCGCGGTACGAGCAGCTGCCCACGGACGAGCGGGGGATCTTCCGCGGCGGCGGCCCGCTCATCGCCTGGTTCACCGATCCTGCGGGCAACGTGCTCTCCGTGCTGGAGCAGCCCGTCTGAGGCACCCCGACGCACCGCGGAGCCACCGCGGGAGCGCGGAAAAGCCCGGCCACACGGGGGGCCGGGCTTTTCCGTAGGTACTCGGGACGGGCGGCGGTGGTCCCCTCCGCGCAGGCCAGTCCCCCGCGCGGCTCAGGCCCTCCGCGCGGGTCAGTCCTCCGCGGACTCGTCGCCGCCCTCGCCGCCCTCGGCGGCCTCGTCAGCGTCCTTCGCCAGGCCCAGCGTGTCCACGACCCACTTGTCGAACTCGATCGAGGCGCGCACCCAGCTCACCGTGCTGGACACGAAGTGCTCCAGGCCGACGCCCAGCCCGACCATCAGCTGGGCCTCGCCGACGAGGCGGACGCCGCCGTCGTCGTTGGTGTGGGTGTAGACCTTCGGCCACAGCGTGCGGCGGTTCCAGTCGTCGATGACCTCGTGCAGCTGCGTCTTGTCGTCGACCTCGAACGGGCGGTCGTAGAACGTCCGGACGGCGAAGACCGCCTGCTCGCCCTCGCCACGGAACATGAAGTAGGTGCGGAAGTCCTCCCAGGGCGCGACGAGGTCACCCTCCTCGTCGACCAGGTACTTCAGCTCCATCTGGTCGAGCAGCTGCTTGACCAGGTCCTGGTCGGGGATGACCACACCGCTGTTGCCAGCGGACGAGGGGTCCGGCTGTCCCCCGAAATTAGGAATCGAGGACGGGTCGATGCTCACCGTGAAGTCCCTTCGTGACGTCTGACTGCCATCCTCCCTCATCCGCACCCCCAGGGGGAAACCCCGGGGGTGCGCGGGTCCGGCGCTGGTCACCGGGCGGCAGCGGCCGTCACCGACCGGGACCGGCGGCCGTCACTTGCTGAGGTCGGGCCCCGCCGGACCGGTGGCCGCGCCCACGATCAGCCCGTCCGCGGCGCGGTCGACCCGTACGGTCTGCCCGTCCCTGATCTCCCCGGCGAGCAGCTCGCGGGCCAGCGGGTCGCCGATGGCGGTCTGCACCAGGCGGCGCAGCGGCCGGGCGCCGTACGCCGGGTCGTTGCCCTCGTCGGCCAGCCAGTCCAGCGCCGCGTCGGTGACGTCGAGGCCGAGCCTGCGGTCCTTGAGTCGGGCGGCGAGCCGGTCGGTCTGCAGCCGGGCGATCCTGCGCAGCTCGTCCTTGCTGAGCGCGGAGAAGACCACGGTGTCGTCGAGCCGGTTGAGGAACTCAGGCTTGAAGGACGCCCGCACCGTGGCCAGCACGTTCTCCCGCTTCTGCTCCTCGGTGAGCGCCGGGTCCACCAGGTACTGGCTGCCGAGGTTGGAGGTCAGGACGAGGATCACGTTCCGGAAGTCGACCGTACGGCCCTGGCCGTCGGTGAGCCGCCCGTCGTCGAGCACCTGGAGCAGGACGTCGAAGACCTCCGGGTGCGCCTTCTCGACCTCATCGAGCAGCACCACGCTGTACGGGCGGCGGCGCACCGCCTCGGTGAGCTGGCCGCCCTCCTCGTAGCCCACGTACCCGGGCGGGGCGCCGACGAGCCGGGCGACGGAGTGCTTCTCGCCGTACTCGCTCATGTCGATGCGGACCATGGCCCGCTCGTCGTCGAAGAGGAAGTCGGCGAGCGCCTTGGCCAGCTCGGTCTTGCCGACGCCGGTCGGGCCGAGGAAGAGGAAGGAGCCGGTCGGGCGGTCGGGGTCGGCGATGCCGGAGCGGGAGCGGCGTACCGCGTCGGACACCGCGCGCACCGCCTCGGCCTGGCCGATGAGCCGGCGGCCCAGCTCGTCCTCCATCCGCAGCAGCTTCTGCGTCTCGCCCTCCAGCAGCCGGCCGGCCGGGATGCCGGTCCAGGCGGCGACGACGTCGGCGATGTCGTCCGGGCCGACCTCCTCCTTGACCATCGTCTCCTGCGCGGCGGCCTCCTGCTCCTCCCTGGTGGCCTCCTCCAGCTCGGCCTCCAGCTTGGGCTTCTCGGCGTAGAGCAGCTTGGAGGCGGTCTCGAAGTCGCCGTCGCGCTGGGCGCGCTCGATCCGGGTGTCGATGTCGTCGAGGTGCTCCTTGAGCTCGCCGACCCGGTTGAGGCCCTGCTTCTCCTTCTCCCAGCGGGCGGTCAGGCCGCGCAGCTCCTCCTCGCGGTCGGCGAGGTCCTTGCGCAGCTTTTCCAGCCGCTGGACGGACGCCGGGTCCGTCTCGCTGCGCAGCGCCATCTCCTCCATGCGCAGCCGGTCGACGGAGCGCTGCAGCTCGTCGATCTCGACGGGCGAGGAGTCGATCTCCATCCGCAGCCGGGACGCGGACTCGTCGACCAGGTCGATGGCCTTGTCGGGCAGGAAGCGCGAGGTGATGTAGCGGTCGGACAGGGTCGCCGCGGCGACCAGCGCGGAGTCGGCGATCTGGACCTTGTGGTGCGCCTCGTAGCGGCCCTTGAGTCCGCGCAGGATCGCGACGGTGTCCTCCACGGTCGGCTCGGCGACCAGCACCTGCTGGAAGCGGCGCTCCAGCGCCGGGTCCTTCTCGATCCGCTCGCGGTATTCGTCCAGCGTCGTCGCGCCGACCATGCGCAGCTCGCCGCGCGCCAGCATCGGCTTGAGCATGTTGCCCGCGTCCATCGCCGAGTCGCCACCGGCGCCCGCGCCGACGACCGTGTGCAGCTCGTCGATGAAGGTGACGATCCGCCCGTCGCTGTCCTTGATCTCGGCGAGCACGGCCTTCAGCCGCTCCTCGAACTCGCCGCGGTACTTCGCGCCCGCGACCATCGCGCCGAGGTCGAGCGAGACCAGCCGCTTGTTGCGCAGCGACTCGGGCACGTCGCCCTTGACGATGCGCTGCGCCAGGCCCTCGACGACGGCGGTCTTGCCGACGCCGGGCTCGCCGATCAGCACCGGGTTGTTCTTGGTGCGCCGGGAGAGCACCTGCACGACCCGGCGGATCTCCTGGTCGCGGCCGATCACCGGGTCGAGCCGGCCCTCGCGGGCTGCCGCGGTGAAGTCGGTGCCGTACTTCTCCAGCGCCTTGTACGTGCCTTCCGGGTCCTGGCTGGTCACGCGCTGCCCCCCACGGGCGGTCTCGAAGGCGGCCAGCAACTGCTTGCCGCCGGCCCCCTGGCGGGTGAGCAGCTCGCCGGCCGCGCCGCCCTTGACGGCGATACCGATGAGCAGGTGCTCGGTGGAAAGATATGCGTCCCCGAGCTCCTTCGCCCGCTCCGCCGCGTCCGCGATGACCGCGAGCAGCTCGCGGTTGGCCTGCGGCGGGGCCACGGTCGAGCCCTGGACCTTCGGCAGCCGCTCGACGAGCTCCCCGGCCTCCGCGCGCAGCGCCGCCGGGTCGGCCCCGACGGCGGTGAGCAGGTCCAGGACGTTCTCGTTGTCCGCGCCGCTCAGCAGCGCGAGCAGCAGGTGCGCGGGAGTGAGGTCCGGGTTGCCCTCGGAGACCGCCCGGGTGTTGGCGGCGTTGAGCGCTTCCCGGCTCTTGTTCGTCAGCTCGGCGTCCACGGGTCGGATCCTCCTCGGAGGTGCGTTTTCCATTCTGGCCCGTCCCTGCCATGAGGGCGCGGCGGCGCCGCGGGCGCGGCTGCGCCGCGGGGTGGGCGTTTCCGGGCTGCGGCTGCGCCGCGGGGCACACGTTTTCAGGGGCGCGGGAGACTGCGCGACCAGCCACGACGGTGGCGCGGGTCGTCACCGACCGAAAGGGGGCAGTTGCTGTCGTTCCCGGACCACCGGCCGGTGGTGGGCTGAGCACGCAGTTCTCCCCCAGGCTTCGCCCGGGAGGTGCCCCCACGCGCCCCTGGCGTGCCCGGCGGCGCAGCCGCAGCCCGGACCGCGCGCCCGGCGGGCGGGGAGAGGGGCCGAGCCCCTTCGTCATAAGGCGCCGTCAGGCGCCATCGCGCTTGGGGCGCCACACCACCAGCGCGCTGGTGTGCTGGACGTCCTGGTAGGGGACGAGATCGCGGCGGTACGACGCGTGGACCGCCGCCTCGCGCTGCTGGATGAGGGCCGCCGCGCCCTCCACCGTCGCGGACAGCTCGGCGACGCGCGCCTGGAGGGCGGCGACCTGGTTCTCCAGCTCGATGATGCGCTTGATGCCGGCCAGGTTGATGCCGTCGTCCTGGGAGAGCCGCTGCACCTCGCGCAGCTGCTCGATGTCGCGTGCGGAGTAGCGGCGGCCCCGCCCGGCCGTGCGGTCGGGCGAGACCAGGCCCAGGCGGTCGTACTGCCGCAGGGTCTGCGGGTGCAGCCCGGACAGCTCGGCCGCCACGGAGATGACGTAGACCGGGGTCTCCTCGGTGAGCTGGTACGGGTTGCGCCCGCGCGGGGCACCGCCCGGACCCCGCGGAACGCGCGCGCCGCCGGTGCCGGTGCCACGCGGGCCCGGCGCCGTACCGTCCGTCCGGCCGTCGATGCTCATCCGTTCACACTCCCTTTGCCGCCTTGAACAGCTCGGCCCGCGGGTCGAAGTCCGCGGTCGCCTCCCGGTAGGCCTCCAGCGCGTCGAGCGCCTTGCCCTCGCTCTTGTCCGGCACCGCCACCTCGACGGTGACGAGCAGGTCGCCGCGCGTGCCGTCCTTGCGGACGGCGCCCTTGCCGCGGGCGCGCAGGGTGCGGCCGTTGGGGGTGCCCGGCGGGAGCTTGAGGGTGACCGGCGGGCCGCCGAGCGTGGGCACCTTGACCTCGCCGCCGAGCGCCGCCTCCGGGAAGCTGACCGGTACGGTCACCGTGAGGTTGGCGTCCTTGCGGCCGAAGACCGGGTGCTGCCCGACGTGCACGACAACGTAGAGGTCGCCCGCCGGGCCGCCGCGCTCGCCGGGGGCGCCCTTGCCGCGCAACCGGATGCGCTGCCCGTCGGTGACGCCCGCCGGGATGCGGACCTGCATGGTGCGCGAGCTCTTGGCGCGCCCGCTGCCGTGGCAGACCTCGCAGGGGTTCTCCGCGATCAGGCCGCGGCCCTTGCAGTCCACGCAGGGGTCGGTGAGCGAGAAGCCGCCCCCGCCGCCGCGCGAGACCTGGCCCGTACCGACGCAGGTCGGGCACACCCGGGGCGTGCCGTTCCTGTCGCCGGTGCCGGAGCAGGCCTTGCAGGGGGCCTGCGAGGACATCCGCAGCGGGACCGTGGCCCCGTCGACGGCCTCGGTGAAGCTCAGCGTGACCTCGGACTCGATGTCCTGGCCCCGCCGCGGCTGCACCCGGGTGCCGCCGCCGCGGTTGAAGAGCCCGCCGAAGACGTCTCCGAGCCCGCCGCCGAAGCCGCCGCCCTGGCCCCCGCCGGGGGCCTGGCCGCCGCCGCCGAAGAGGTCGCCGAGGTCGAAGTTGAAGCCGCCGGTGCCGCCCGCGCCCGGGCCCGGGCGGAAGCCGCCGTTCCCGAAGAGCGCGCGGCCCTCGTCGTACTCCTTGCGCCGCTTGGCGTCCGAGAGGACGTCGTTGGCCTCGGAGATCTCCTTGAAGCGCTCCTCCGCCTTCGCGTCGCCCTTGTTGGCGTCCGGGTGGAACTCGCGGGCGAGCTTCCGGTACGCCTTCTTGATCTCGGCTTCCGTGGCGTCCTTGGGGACGCCGAGGACCTTGTACAGGTCCTTTTCCAGCAGGTCCCTACTGATGCTCATCCCCGGCGTCCCTCCTTCCGGCCTTGAAGGCTCTCTCTACACCGTCAGCCCTGCTCCGGGCCACCGTTCTCCTCGTCGTCCGCCGTGTCCGCCTTCGCGTCCCGGTCGTCCGCCGTCTCGTCGCCGGCCTTCCCGGAGCCCGGCTGCGGTTCGGCGACCGCGACCCGGGCGGGCCGCAGATTGCGCTCACCGAGGCGGTACCCGGGCTGGAGGATCTGCACGCATGTCGTCTGCGTGACATCCGGCGAATAGCTGTGCATCAGGGCTTCGTGCACCAGCGGGTCGAAGGCTTCACCCTCCTTGCCGAACTGCTGCAGCCCCAGCTTCGCCGCGACCGTCTCCAGCGACTCGGCCACCGACTTGAAGCCGCCGACCAGCTCGCCGTGCTCACGCGCCCGGCCGATGTCGTCGAGCACCGGGAGCAGCTCGGTGAGCAGGTTGGCCACCGCGATCTCCTTGACGGCGACCCGGTCGCGCTCCACCCTGCGGCGGTAGTTCTGGTATTCGGCCTGCAGGCGCTGGAGGTCCGCGGTGCGCTCGTTGAGCGCGGTGCGCACCTGGTCCAGCTGTGCCCGCAGCGCGGTCAGCTCCTGGGCGTCCCCGCCGCCGGCCCCCGGGGCCGCCTCGTCGGCGGTCCCGGAGTCCTTGCCTGCTGCCGGGCCCTTGCCCGGCTTGGCGTCACCGGCCTCGGAAGGGACGTCGGGCTCCTGCTCGAAGCCCTTCGGCTCCTCCGTCACGCGGCACCGTCCCTCTTCTCGTCGTCGACGATCTCGGCGTCCACGACGTCGTCGTCCGCGGCCCCGGCCTGCTCGCCCTCGGGCGCGCCGGCACCCGCCTGGGCGGCGCCGTCACCGGGGGCGTTGGCGTAGAGCGCCTGGCCCAGCTTCTGGCTGACGGCGGCGACCTTCTCGGTGGCCTCGCGGATCGACGCGGTGTTGTCGGCGTCGGTCGACTCGTTCTTCAGCTTCTCCTTGAGGTCCGCGATGGCGGCCTCGACCTCGGACTTCACGTCCTCGGGGAGCTTGTCCTTGTTGTCCGCGATGAACTTCTCGGTCTGGTAGGCCAGCTGCTCGCCCTGGTTGCGGGTCTCGGCGGCCTCGCGGCGGCGGTGGTCCTCCTCCGCGTACTGCTCGGCCTCGGACCGCATGCGGTCGACCTCGTCCTTCGGCAGCGAGGAGCCGCCGGTGACGGTCATCCGCTGCTCCTTGCCCGTGCCCAGGTCCTTCGCGCCGACGTGCATGATGCCGTTGGCGTCGATGTCGAAGGTGACCTCGATCTGGGGCATGCCGCGCGGGGCCGGCGGCAGACCGGTCAGCTCGAACATCCCGAGCTTCTTGTTGTACGCGGCGATCTCGCGCTCGCCCTGGTAGACCTGGATCTGCACGGACGGCTGGTTGTCCTCGGCCGTCGTGAAGATCTCCGAGCGCTTGGTCGGGATCGTGGTGTTGCGCTCGATGAGCTTGGTCATGATGCCGCCCTTGGTCTCGATACCGAGGGACAGCGGGGTGACGTCGAGCAGCAGGACGTCCTTGACCTCGCCCTTGAGCACGCCGGCCTGGAGGGACGCGCCGATGGCGACGACCTCGTCCGGGTTGACGCCCTTGTTGGCCTCCTTGCCGCCGGTCAGCTCGCGCACCAGCTCGGCGACGGCGGGCATACGGGTGGAGCCGCCGACGAGGACGACGTGGTCGATCTCGGACAGCTGGATGCCGGCGTCCTTGATCACGTTGTGGAAGGGCGTCTTGCAGCGCTCCAGCAGGTCGCTGGTCAGCTGCTGGAACTGCGCCCGGGTGAGCTTCTCGTCCAGGTGCAGCGGGCCCTCGGCGGACGCCGTGATGTAGGGCAGGTTGATGGACGTCTCGGTCGAGCTCGACAGCTCGATCTTCGCCTTCTCCGCCGCCTCGCGCAGGCGCTGGAGGGCCATCTTGTCCTTGCCCAGGTCCACGCCGTGGCCGGACTGGAACTGCTTGACCAGGTAGTCGACGACGCGCTGGTCCCAGTCGTCACCACCGAGGTGGTTGTCGCCGTTGGTGGCCTTGACCTCCACGACGCCGTCGCCGATCTCCAGCAGCGAGACGTCGAAGGTGCCGCCGCCGAGGTCGAAGACCAGGATCGTCTGGTCGTCCTTGTCCAGGCCGTACGCGAGCGCGGCCGCGGTCGGCTCGTTGACGATCCGCAGCACGTTCAGGCCCGCGATCTCGCCGGCCTCCTTGGTGGCCTGCCGCTCGGAGTCGTTGAAGTACGCCGGCACGGTGATAACCGCGTCGGTGACCTTCTCACCGAGGTAGGACTCCGCGTCCCGCTTGAGCTTCTGCAGGATGAAGGCGCTCATCTGCTGCGGGTTGAAGTCCTTGCCGTCCAGGTTGATCTTCCAGTCGGTGCCCATGTGGCGCTTGACCGACCGGACGGTCCTGTCGACGTTGGTGACCGCCTGGCGCTTGGCCACCTCACCGACCAGCACCTCGCCGTTCTTGGCGAAGGCGACGACGGACGGCGTGGTCCTGGCACCCTCTGCGTTGGTGATGACGGTGGGCTCGCCGCCTTCGAGAACGCTGACGACGGAGTTTGTCGTGCCCAGGTCGATGCCGACCGCACGTGCCATGGTGGATTCCTCCTGCTGACTACTTGAGTGGAACTGACTCAAGAGTGCACGAGGTCCGCGATCGTGTCAACAGAGGTGAGTCCGGTCGACTCAACTTAGCCGCGTGGGCCCCGCGCACCCGGGCCCGGCGCGACGCGCGACACAGATCACCAGTGATGCGGCTTTATGGGCCCCCCGATCCCGGGTACCCTCAGCCAGGACCGCAGTAAGTTACCGCTTAGTAGAATTTCGTACCGTGCGCAGGCCCGAGGAGCCCCCATGCAACTCGCCGCGATCATCGTGTCGCTGGTCCTCACCGCGGTCGGCGTCGCGCTCTTCAGCCTCGCCGTCGCGCAGATCTACCGGTTCGTCCGGCTGGGCAAGCCGGTGCCGGCCGGCAGCCGCACGAACGACCCCAAGGCCCGTACGACGACGATGCTGCGGGAGTTCGTCGGCCACACCCGGATGAACAAGTGGGGCGTCGTCGGCGTCGCCCACTGGTTCGTCGCGGTCGGCTTCCTGACCCTGGGCCTGACGATCGTCAACGCCTACGGCCAGCTCTTCAAGGCCGACTGGATGCTGCCGGTGATCGGCGACTGGCTGCCGTACGAGCTCTACACCGAGTTCATCGCCCTGTTCACCACGCTCGGCATCGTCACCCTCATCGCGATCCGGCTGCTGAGCCTGCCCTCGCGGGCGGGCCGCAAGTCCCGCTTCGCCGGCTCCACGGCCTGGCAGGCGTATTTCGTCGAGTACGTCATCCTCGTCATCGGCCTGGCGATCCTCACGCTGCGCGGCCTGGAGGGCGCGCTGCACGGCGTGGACGGCTACGAGGCCGCGTACTTCGCCTCGTACCCGCTCGTCGCGGGCTTCCGCGGGCTGAGCACGGACACGCTGCAGAACCTCGTGTACGCCGTGGCCATGGTCAAGCTCGCCGTCACCATGACGTGGGCGATCGTCGTCGGCCTCAACACCGACATGTCGGTGGCCTGGCACCGCTTCCTGGCTTTCTTCAACATCTGGTTCAAGCGCAACGCGCGCGGCGAGGTCTCGCTGGGCGCCCTGCAGCCCATGACCAGCGAGGGCAAGCCGATCGACTTCGAGGACCCGGGCGAGGACGACGTCTTCGGCGTCTCCAAGATCGAGGAGTTCTCCTGGAAGGGCATCCTCGACTTCTCCACCTGCACCGAGTGCGGCCGCTGCCAGTCGCAGTGCCCGGCCTGGAACACCGGCAAGCCGCTGTCGCCCAAGCTGCTGATCATGTCGCTGCGCGACCACGCCAACGCCAAAGCCCCCTACCTGCTGGCCGGCGGCGGCAAGTCCGCGGAGGGCGAGGAGCGCGCCACGCCCGAGCAGCTGGCCGGCGTCCCCGCCGCCGCGCTCGCCGAGGCCGAGCGGCCGCTGATCGGCACCGCCGAGGAGAACGGCGTCATCGACCCCGACGTGCTGTGGTCCTGCACCACGTGCGGTGCGTGCGTCGAGCAGTGCCCGGTCGACATCGAGCACATCGACCACATCATCGACATGCGCCGCTACCAGGTGATGATCGAGTCGTCCTTCCCGTCCGAGGCGGGCACGATGCTCAAGAACCTGGAGAAGAAGGGCAACCCCTGGGGCCTGCCGAAGAAGCAGCGGCTGGCGTGGGTGAAGGAGGTCGACTTCCCCGTGCCCGTCGTGGGCGAGGACGTCGAGGACCTGACGTCGGTCGACTACCTGTACTGGGTCGGCTGCGCGGGCTCCCTGGAGGACCGCGCCAAGAAGACCACCAAGGCCTTCGCCGAGCTGCTGCACATGGCGGGCGTCAACTTCGCGATCATGGGCGGCGAGGAGAACTGCACCGGCGACTCGCCGCGCCGCCTCGGCAACGAGTTCCTCTTCCAGCAGCTCGGCGCCGAGAACGTCGCCATGCTCAACACGGCCTTCGGCGAGGAGCTGGACGACGACGGCAGGACCGTCGCCGCGAGCCGCAAGCCGCGCTCGTCGAAGAAGATCGTCGCGACCTGCCCGCACTGCTTCAACACGATCGCCAACGAATACCCGCAGCTCGGCGGCGAGTACGAGGTCATCCACCACACGCAGCTGCTGCAGACGCTCGTGGACGAAGGCCGGCTCGTCCCCGTCACCCCGGTCGAGGGGCTCATCACCTACCACGACCCGTGCTACCTGGGCCGGCACAACAAGGTCTACACACCGCCGCGCGAGATCATCGCGAAGGTTCCGGGCCTGCGCAGCGAGGAGATGCACCGCCACAAGGACCGCGGCTTCTGCTGCGGCGCGGGCGGCGCCCGGATGTGGATGGAGGAGCGGATCGGCAAGCGCATCAACAACGAGCGCGTCGACGAGGCGCTGTCCCTCGACCCGGACATCGTCTCGACGGCCTGCCCGTTCTGCCTGGTGATGCTGACCGACTCCGTCAACGGGAAGAAGAACGAGGGCAAGGCGAAGGAGTCCGTGCAGGTGGTGGACGTCGCGCAGCTGCTGCTCGACTCCGTCAGGCCCGCGCCCGTCGCCTCGGCGGCGGCCGCGGGGGCGGACTCCGCGGCGGGCTGAGGCGCGGCCCGGCGGGGCGTGCCACAGGGCGTGTCACAGGGCGTGTCACAGGGCGTGTCACAGGTTGGCAGCAAAGGCCGGGCCCGGCTTCCCGCCGGGCCCGGCCTTTCGCGGCAGCGGGTACGTTCGAATCGTGGCTGGATTCGAGAACCGCGACCGACGAGGGCAGGACCCGAACGCGGCGGGTTACCCGCCGCCTCCGCCGTACGGGGGTCCGGGCCGGGGTCGGGGCCCGGCCGGGCGCCCCGCCGGCGGCCCGCCCCGCGGTCCGGCCCGGGGTCCGCAGGGGGCGCCCTACGGCGGGCCCCAGGGCCCGTACGCCGCGCCGGGCGAGCCGGAGTATTTCGAGCAGGCGCCCGCGTACGACGACGCGCCCGGCCACACGCGGGCCTTCACGATGGGCGAGCCGGCGCAGCTCGCGGACCCGTACGCGTACGGCGACGGCTACGCGGACGGCGGCGGCGCGGGCCCCGGCTACGCGGACGGCGGCGGCTACGCGAACGCCTACGCCGACGACAACGTGGCGACCTACCGCGCCGGCCAGAGCGCGGCCCCGCCCTCCGGCCCGCGGCTGCACTGGAAGCAGCTGCTCAGCGGCATCGTGCTGCGCCCCGGCCGGACGTTCTGGCAGATGCGCGACCACACGATGTGGACCCCCGCCCTCACCGTGACGTTCGTCTACGGCCTGCTCGCCGTCTTCGGTTTCGACAGCGCCCGCCACGACGTCCTCGGCGCGACGCTGTCCGCGAGCATCCCGCTGGTGGTGATGACGGCCGTCGCCGTCACCCTGAGCGGCGTGCTGCTCAGCGCGGTCACCACCACGCTGGCCCGCCAGCTCGGCGGCGACGGCGCCTGGGCCCCGACGGTGGGCCTGGCCCTCCTCGTCACGGCCGTGACCGACGCCCCGCGCCTGTTCTTCGCGCTCTTCCTCGGCGGCGCCAACAGCTTCGTCCAACTGCTGGGCTGGCTCACCTGGCTCGCGTGCGTGGCGCTCATGACGTCGATGGTCGCGAAATCCCACGACCTGCCGTGGCCGAAGGCGCTGGGCGCGTCGGCGATCCAGCTGATCGCGCTGCTGATGCTGTTCAAGCTCCCGCTGATCTAGTGCTGTGACCGGGAGGGTTCACCGGCTTGCGACGCCCGGCCCGGCACCTCGCTGCGTTGCCGCATCGACCGAGTAGCCCGCTACGAGGCCGATCCGGCGCCTTGCGACGCACCGCACCGGACGCCGCAAGCTATTGGCAAACCCTCCCGGTCACAGCACCAGCGGGTCACACCTGCGTGCGGTGGAAGTTCAGGTACGAGCGGGAGGCGGTCGGCCCGCGCTGCCCCTGGTAGCGGGAGCCGTACTGCTGCGAGCCGTACGGGAATTCGGCCGGGGAGGTGAGCCGGAACAGGCACAGCTGCCCGATCTTCATCCCCGGCCACAGCTTGATCGGCAGCGTCGCGACGTTCGACAGCTCCAGGGTCACGTGCCCGGAGAAGCCCGGGTCGATGAACCCGGCGGTGGAGTGCGTGAGCAGCCCCAGCCGCCCGAGGCTCGACTTCCCCTCCAGCCGCGAGGCGACGTCGTCCGGCAGCGTGATGACCTCGTACGTCGAGGCCAGCACGAATTCGCCGGGATGCAGGATGAAGGCGTCGTCCCCCTCGGGCTCCACCAGCCGCGTGAGATCCGGCTGCTCGACCGCCGGGTCGATGTGCGGGTACCGGTGGTTCTCGAACACCCGGAAGAAGCGGTCCAGCCGCACGTCGATACTCGACGGCTGCACCATCGACGGTTCGAACGGGTCGACGCGTACGCGCCCGTTGTCGATTTCGGTCCGGATGTCCTTGTCTGAGAGAAGCACAGACCGACCCTAACCCAAGGCGCCCCGACGCCTCCCCCGCCTCACTTCTCCCCGCGGGCACCCTCTCCGACGGGCACCGCGTGCCGCAGCCGCGCACACCGCGGACACCTCACCAACCGCCCCGGCCCCAGCCGCTCAGCCCCCAACTGCTGCAACGGAAACGACCCGGTGGTGAACACATGCCCCTCCGCACAACGAACAGTGCGCTCCATGTAGCCCCTTCCCCAACTCCGCGTGGCCGACAAACCCACACATTAGGGGATCCCCCCGGCCCCGCCCCAGAGCCACACCTGTCTCTTATACACATCTCCGAGCCCACGAGACAGGCAGAAATCTC
>NZ_JOHY01000031.1 GCF_000721495.1 Streptomyces sp. NRRL F-5123 | reverse complement strand
CTCCGGCTTCCTGGCCCTGGCCCGCGAGGCCAACCGCCCCGGCTGGTGGCACAGCTTCCGCGACGTCCTGCCCGACTGGTTCAGCGCGTTCGTCAGCCTCGAAGGAGAGGCGGCGATCATCCGCGCGTACGAACCCCACTACGTGCCCGGCCTGCTGCAGACCCCCGCGTACGCGCGGGCCACCCTGCGCGCGGGCCAGCCGCACGCGCCCGGCGAGGAGATCGAGCGGCTGCTCACCCTGCGGATGGAGCGCCAGACGCTGCTGCGCAAGGAGAAGGCGCCGCTGCTGTGGGTCGTCATGGACGAGACGGTGCTGCGCCGCCCCATCGGCGGCCGCCAGGTCATGCGCGAGCAGATCGGCCGGCTCATCGAGGCCACCGAACTCCCCAACGTCCGGCTGCAGATCATGCCCTTCGCGGCAGGCCCGCACCCCGCGATGTACGGCCCCTTCCACATCTTCCGCTTCCAGCTCCAGGAGATCCCGGACATCGCCTACGTGGAAAGCCTCGTGAGCGGCGTCTACTTCGACGAGCGCGACGACGTGTCCGCGTTCCTGGAGGCGCTGGACCGGATGTGCGCGCAGGCCGCGCCCGCGCAGAGCACCAAGGCCATCCTTGACGGCATGCGCAAGGAAGTCTGAACCATGGACTCGCGCAGTGGCGAGGCCACCACGAACCGGAGGACAGCAGCCTTGGCCGACCAGGGATTCACCGTCGACGAGATCGACACCAGCAGGCCGCACCCGGCCCGCATGTACGACTACTACCTCGGCGGCAAGGACAACTACGAGGTCGACCGCGAGGCCGCCCAGCAGGTCATCCAGCTGCTGCCCGACGCGGTGCCGTCCGCGCGCGCCAACCGGGCCTTCATGCACCGCGCCGTGCGCTTCGCCGCGGAGAGCGGCATCCGGCAGATCATCGACATCGGCACCGGCATACCGACGTCCCCGAACACCCACCAGGTCGCGCACGCGGTCTCCCCGGACGTACGGGTCGCGTACGTCGACAACGACCCGATCGTGGCCACCCACGCGGGCGCGCACCTGCTCGGCGCGGGCAACACCGGCTTCTTCCTGGGCGACCTGCGCGACCCGGAGAGCATCCTGAACCACCCGACCATCGGCCAGCTCATCGACTTCGACCAGCCGGTGGGCCTCATGCTGGTCGCGATCCTGCACTTCATCCGGGACGACGAGGACCCGGCCGCGCTCGTCGCCGCCTACCGGGACGCCCTCCCCAAGGGCAGCTACCTGCTCTTCAGCCACGTCACCGCCGACTTCCACGACCCGGGTACGGGCTCGGAGGAGGCCGCCGACGTCTACCGGCAGAGCCGCGCCACCGCGACGTTCAACCTCCGGTCGTACGACCAGCTGATGGGCCTGTGCGAGGGCTTCGAACTGGTGGAGCCCGGACTCGTCCAGCTCCCGCTGTGGCGCCCCGACGGCCCGGTCCCGGGCAGGCGGGAACTCGCCGGAATCGGCGGCTACGGCGCTGTGGGCGTGAAGGTCTGACCCCCGGGCGCCCCGCACGCCCTGTTACCCGTTGTTACCCGTTGTTACCCGTGACGAAGCACGACCGCACCACCGGAGGACAGCAGCCTTGGCCGAGCAGGGATTCGCCCCCGACCAGATCGACACGAGCAGGCCCCACCCGGCCCGTATGTACAACTACTACCTCGGCGGCAAGGACAACTACGAGGTCGACCGCGAGGCCGCCCAGCGGGTCATCGACCTCGCCCCGGAACTCGTCCCCATGGCCCAGGCCAACCGCGCGTTCATGCACCGCGCGGTCAAGCTGGTGGTCGAGAGCGGTGTTCGGCAGATCATCGACATCGGCACGGGCATACCCGCGTCCCCGAACACCCACGAGGTCGCGCAGGCGCTGGCCCCGGACGTACGGGTCGCGTACGTCGACAACGACCCGATCGTTTCCACGCACGCGGGCGCGCACCTGGTGGGGGCGGGCAGCACGGGCTTCTTCCTCGGCGACCTGCGGGATCCGGCGAGCATCCTGGGCCACCCGACCATCGGCAAACTCATCGACTTCGACCAGCCGGTCGGCCTGATGCTGCTGGCGATCCTGCACTTCGTGCGCGACGACGAGGACCCGGTGGAGCTGGTGGCCGCCTACCTGGACGCGCTCCCCGCGGGCAGCTTCCTCGTCATGACCCACTCGACGGCGGACTTCCACCAGGCCGACGCGAACTGGGCGCAGGCGCGGGACGTCTACAAGGACCGGCAGGCGACGGCCGTTCTGTCCCTGCGCCCGCACGACCAGATCCTGCGCTTCTTCGACGGCCTCGAACTGCTGGAGCCCGGCCTCGTCCAGGCCCCCCTGTGGCGCCCGGACGGCCCGGTGATGCCCGCGGAGGAGCTGGCGCACATCGGCTTCTACGGCGGGGTCGCCGTCAAGCGCTGACCGCTGCGCTTGGCCTTCCGCCGGGTACCTTCCGCCGGATGTGGCGGCCCTTCGCGGAAGGGCTGGGCCGCCACGCCGGGGCGTCAGACCTGCTGCTCCGCCGCGTAGCCGAGGAAGGCCGCCCAGGCGTCGGGGGCGAAGGCGAGCGAGGGGCCTTCGGGGTCCTTGGAGTCCCGTACGTGGACGGTGCGGGGGGAGGTGGCGACCTCGACGCACTCGTGCGCTTCGTTGCCGCTGTAGCTGGACTTGTACCAGTTCAGAGCGGTGGCGCTGTCGGCAGAGGGCTCAGTGATCATGTCTCTCCCAGGACTTTCTCGATGAACGCCAGGGACTCCCTCGGGGTGAGAGCCTGCGCTCGGATGATCCCATACTGCACTTCGAGCGTCCGGACGTCCTCGCGTTTAGTCACCAGGCGGTTGACGCGCCCGGTTTCCATGATCCCCAGTGTCGGTCCGTCCTTCGGGCTCAGCAGGACGGAGCCCCCACCCATTCCCGCGTGATCCTCGCGATCCGTCGGCATGACCTGGATTTCCACGTTGCGCAACTGGCCGACTTCAAGTAGTCGTTCGAGCTGTCCGCGCATCACTTTTCGACCGCCCAGCGGGCGCCGCAACGTCGCCTCCTCCTGGACGAAACTCAAGGTGGGAGCAGGCGAGCGGCTGAAGATCTTCTGACGGGCAATACGCCCGGCAACGTAGCGTTCGACTGTCGCCTCGTCCAGTAGCGGGCGGCGCATCTGGTACAACGCCCTGGCGTGGTCCTCGGTCTGCAACAGGCCGGAGATGTTGTGGGTGTTGTAGTGGCAGATGGAGACCGCGCTGTCCTCCAGTTTCGCAATGTCGCGGATACTCCGTGGGACCCGTACCTGCTCGACATCTTTCTTGAAGTCCTTGAGCAGGCCGCCCGCGCCCGTCGCGTCGTCCGTCGCGTCAAGGAACTCCGGTTGCGGCACCCGGCGACCACGCTCCACCGACGACACGGTTTCGTCGCTGTAGCCGATGCGCTTGCCGAGCTGGGGCTGGGACAGTCCCGCCCGCTCGCGCCAGAGCCTGATCTGCCTGCCGACTGTCTTGAGGAATTCCGTTGCGGTGTCCTCTGACCAGTCCGCCGGGAAGGTCGTGCCGTTTTCGCCGAGGTCCTCAGCCATGGGACCCACCTCCGCTGCTTGCATGCGTGCCGGACACGCCGGACGCGCCGGATCCGGCAGCGGACAGGCACGAGCTGTCCGGCACCGACTACTTCTCAGGGTAGATACGGTCGGCCACGCTCTGTCACATGAATAGCGAAATCTCCACCCACGAAGCGTTCTCCGAGTCGGAACTCGTGCTCCGGCTCTCGTCCACGCGCTGCGGCGCGCGGCTCGCGCGGCATCTCGCCGTGCGGCAACTGCACGTCTGGGGCGTGCCGTACGACAGCACTGCCTCGGAGAACGTCGCGGCCGTCGTCGCCGAACTCGCCGCGAACGCGGTCACGCACGGGCGGGTGCCGGGCCGGGACTTCGAGCTGAGGGTGTGCCTCGTGCCGGGGGCGGTGCGGGTTGCGGTGAGTGACACGCGGACGGAGCGACGGCCGCCGGAGCCGGGGGAGTTGGCGGCGCCGGAGGCGGAGGCGGAGTCCGGGCGGGGGCTGCTGCTCGTGCAGGCGCTGTCGCGTGCGTGGGGCGTGCTGCCGCGCGTGCCCGGCAAGACGGTCTGGGCCGAGGTGCCGCGCGTGCCCTTCGCCGAGGTCCTGACCGGGGTGCGGTAGGACGCGCCCCGGAGGTGCGCGTCCCGGCGGGGCGCGCGCCTTGTTTGTAAGGACCGTTCTTCAAGGAACGGGGGAAAGAACCTCACCCCACCGGCCCGTGGTGACGCTCACCCGAATGGGTGACGGATGGTCAGATCTTCGGGGCGGGTGGGGTACGGTCGGCGGTACAACCGCACATGAGAAGGGCCCCCGGCAGGACGGCAATCCTGGTCGAGGGCCTGACCACCAAGGAAGAAGTGAGCTTCCCGATGGCTGACGCCCAGTCTAACGCGGGCATGCCCGCCGCGCCCCTCCCCGAGGGAGCGCCACCCGCCGGAGTGATCCACGTACGGCACCGGCACGCCGACCGCTTCACCGTGGTCGGCAACCACCTCGCCCAGCACCCCGACCTCTCGGCGGTGGCGATCGGGCTCGCGGTGCACATCCAGTCCCTCCCGGACGGCGCCCCGGTGAGCGTGAAGGCGCTCGCGGCCCGCTTCCCCGAGGGCGAGATCACGGTCCGCAGGGCCCTCAACGAGCTTCAGGCTGCGGGGTACTTGGAGCGCCGCCGCGTCCCGCTCGGGGGAGGCCGCTTCGCGACGCGGGCCTTCGCGTACGACCGGCCGGGCGGCGCGGCGGCGTCGGGCCCGGGGCGCCGTACGGGTCGGGCGTCGCGCCCGGCGGTGGGGCGTACGGCTGGGCCGGGGGGCGTGGGGCGTACGGGCCCGGGCCGTACAAAACCGTCCCGTCCGGCTCCGGCGGGGGCCGTACCCGTAACCTCGCGGCAGCCGCCCGCCGCTGAACTCCTGGCCCGGCTGCGCCTCGCCGACCCGCGGCTCCTCCTGTCCGCCGGGGACATCGCGCGCCTCGCGCCCGCCGTGGAGACCTGGCTCGGCCGCGCGGTGCCTCCGGCGGAGATCACCCGGGTCCTGAGCGCGGGTCTGCCGCCGTCCCCGACCCCGATCCACGCCCCGTCCCGCTTCCTGGCCCACCGGCTGGCCGTCCACCTCCCGCCGCCGCTCCCCCCGGAACCTGTCCGGGCGCCGCGCCCGGCTCCGCTGCGCACGTGCGACGGCTGCGAACGCGCCTTCCGCACGGAGGACCCGACCGCGCGGTGCGCGGACTGCCGGGGATCGGGTGGGGGCGGTGGAGTGGCGGGCTACGCCTGAGCCTCGTCGGCCCGCGCCTGCCAGTGGGCGAGGTTGTTGCGGGTTCTTCGGGTGTCGGGATGATCGGGTCCGAGCACCCGCAGTACATCGTCGAGGAGTTCGGTGTAGGCGGTGGTTGCAGCGGCGGGGTCTCCTGCTTTGCCTTGCCAGTGGGCGAGGTTGTTGCGGGTGATGAGTGTGTCGGGGTGGTCGGGTCCGAGTATCCGGAGGCGGTCCTTGAGGAGTTCGGTGTGAGCGGTGACGGCTGCGGCGGGGTCCCCTGCTTCGCCTTGCCAGTCGGCGAGGTTGTTGCGGGTGATGAGTGTGTCGGGGTGGTCAGGTCCGAGTACCCGGAGGCGGTCCTTGAGAAGGTCGGCCAGCGCGGTGGCGGCGAGGCTTGAGTAGCCCTGCCAGCTGGCAAGGTTGGCGCGGGTGGTGAGGGTGCTGGGGTGGTCGGGTCCGAGTACGCGCAGTACGTCGTCGAGGAGTTCGGCCAACGCGGTGACGGCTGCGGCGGGGTCTCCTGCTTCGCCCTGCCAGTGGGCGAGGTTGTTGCGGACTCTGAGGGTGCTGGGGTGGTCGGGTCCGAGTACCCGAACTACGTCGTCGAGGAGTTCGGCGTAGGCGGTGGCGGCTGCGGCGGGGTCTCCTGCTTCGCCTTGCCAGTGGGCGAGGACGTCACGGGCATTGAGGGTGTCGTGGTGGTCATGTCCGAGGTATCGGCTGGTGGCGGCGGCAAGGTTCTGGAAATGAACGACGGCAGCGGCGACCTGGCCGGAATCGCCGAGGCTGATCCCGGTGCGGAAGAGCAGCAAGTGGGCATCAGGCTGGTAAAGGCACGGGGACTTGCCAAAGCTCCCGTCCGTGCAGGAGATGAGAGCCGCCGCGCAGGCGCGCAGGGCCTGAGTCAGAGCCGTATCGCGCGTGACAAGGGGCCATGCTGCCACCAGGGCGGACGCTGCACCGCGGGCGACTGCGCCGTAATACCTGGAGGGCAGTGTGTCCCGGGTCGCGCGCTGGACGATCTGGTGCACGCGCACGGTGCCGCCCCCCTCCTCCTCGTTCGGCTCGGGTGCCGTGAGGAGGCTGAGGCGGTGCAGCGCGCGCAGCGCACCCGCCGCGTCGTCCGCCGTGACCTGGGGCCCGTCCGTCGCCACCCGGCCGAGGGCGGTGAGGTATTCGCGCGCGGGCTCACTCGTCAGCACAGACACCGGGATGCCGCCCGGGGCCAGGAACGACGCCAGCTCCAGCATCGGGCGGGCCAGGCCGTACGGGCGCAGGGCGTCCGCGCGCTCGACGGACAGTTCCCAGGCGGCGGCCATCGTGTGGGGCTGGTCGTCGGGCAGCACATCCGGGGTGACCTCCTCCAGCGTGCGCACCCTCCGCGCAAGGAGGTCGCGGTACTTCGCCACCGGGATGCCCGCGTCCACGACGTACGCCACCGCCTGCGACAGGGCCAGCGGCAGGCAGCCGAGGTCCTCCGCCAAAGCGGACAGCTCGGCGGCGGGTTCGGCCCGGCCGGCCTCCTCCAGCGCCGAGGCGAGGTACGTCGCCGCCTCCTCCGGCGTGAAGGTCCCCACCTGCACCACCCGGCGGCCGCCCCCGGCAAGCGCGGCATCCCGGCGGCGGGTTGTCACGACCGTCCGGCCGTGCCCGACCGCCGGGGGCCACAGGCCCTTCAGGTCCGCCGGGTCGGCGACGTCGTCCAGGACGACCAGCCAACGGCGCGGCCCCGCCCGTAGCCACGCCAGGAAGGCGCGTGTGGCCTGCTCCGGGTCGCCTGGATCCGCCCCGCACACCTCGGCTCCGGCCTGGGCCAGGCCCGCGACGATCGCGGTGCGGCTGCCCGCCGAGAGCCACACCAGCAGGTCCACGCCCTCTTCGCGAAGCAGCTCCTCCGCCAGGTCGGCAGCCAGCTGCGTCTTGCCGACCCCGCCCATTCCGCTGAGCACCTGGCACAGCACCGCCGTGCCGCCGCCGCTCACCGCCTCGCGCAGCCGCGCCCGTTCCGCCCGGTCCTGGAACGCCCCCGCGCGCGGCGGGATCACCCCCACGACATGCGGCCAGGTCACGGCCCCCGGCGCCGGGAAGTGCATGTGGACGTCGCGCATCGTGTGCGCCGAGACGGACCCGGCCCCTTCCGCGTGGGACGTCACGCTCCCCGGAACCGGCCCTCCGCCGGAGCCGTCCGCCGCATCCACCGCCACGCGCCCCGCACCCCCACTGCCGTACGACTACCCGACGACTGTAGGGCCGCCCGGTCACCGCGGGCCACCGTTCCGTCACCGACCTCCGCGGAGCCGTCAGGCGGGGACGGCCCGTACGTCGATCGCGTCGTGTTCCGGGTTCGGCATGCGCCAGACCTTGAGGACGGTCACCCGCAGGCCCAGGGCCGTGAACGTGTCGCCCGTGCGGACGTTGCGGTCGACGAGCTGCTGCGGGGTCGCCTGGGCGACATACAGCGGGAGGGCGTCCGACGGCGTGTCAGGGGCGGGCTTCGCGGCGCTGAGACCGACCTTCGTCCCGTCCGCGCGCTCGGCGCCGAAAGGCGGGTTGCGGATGCTGAACCACCGCTGGACGGTGATCCGCTGGACGCCCGGGGCGTGCGAGGCCAGCGGCGGGGGCTGCTTGGCGTCGCGGGCCCTGTCGACAAGCGTGACCGTGAGGAACGCGACGGCGCCGAGTGCCACGAGGGCGGCCAGGACGATCGTCAAGGTGCTGCGCGACCGCCGCGCGCCACTCGCCGCTTCGCCCTCGACCTGTGGCGTCCGTGTCCCCTGCATGCTCATCGCGTCCCCCCGGGTGTGTGCGTTGCGCGCCGTTGCGGCGCGTCGCAGCCTTGGACGGCAGCGGGCGGCGATGCGTTCCCGCGGTCTCGGTCCGGCGGCGGAGGGCGGGGCGGGGCCACCGCTGGTTGTGGGGACCGGAGCGCAGTGGCTACGGTCGGCGTAAGCGGCAGATCACGCTGGGGGGTTCGTGGTGACGGGTGTGGACATCGCGATCGGCTGCACGTGTGCGTGGCTGGTGCGGACGGCCCGGCGGGCGGCGGGGCAGCCGGACGCGGACGGCGACCGCGAGGCGGACGCGCGCATGCGGCACCTGCACGAACTGGTGGCGGGCGCGCTGGGCGAGGACTCGGCGCTGCGCCTGGCGGGCGAGGAGGCCGCGGCGGGGGCGGGCGAGATCTCGGAGCGGACCCGGCGGCGGCTGGCCGACGCCCTGGACGAGGCCGTCGAGCACGACGCCGCGCTGGCCGCGGCGCTCAGAAGCGCTGTGGCCGCCCTGCAGTCCGGCCCGTCCGGGGGCGGTGGAGGCGCAGACGTCCGCGCGGAGGGCGGGGCGGTGGCCGCGCTCCGGATGGGCCGCGTGCGGATGGGTCTCCCGGCGGGCGGTGAGCGGGCGGCAAACCCTCCGCTGCCGGGTTCGCCGCAGGGCTGAGCGGACCCGGTACGGGCGAGACCCGGTTGCTGCGGCCGCGCGTCCCGGCCGCGATGGCCCCTCTCGCCCCGGCCCGGCCCGTCATCAGCGGCCACGACGGGGCGATCGTGGCCGGTGAGGCGGGTGACATCCACCAGCACCACCACTACGGAGCCGCGGCGGCTCCCGAGCCGACCCGCTGGCCGGTGCGGGTGGGGCTGGTGCCCCCGGCGGCGGACTGCTTCCAGGAACGCGGCGTGATCAGGGACCTGGACCTCGCGCTCGACCCGCCCGGGACGGCGGTGCCGTGCGAGGTGCTGACGGGGATGGGCGGGGTCGGCAAGACCCAGCTCGCCGCCCGGCACGCCCGCAACGCCCTGCTCGGCCAGAAGATCGACCTGCTGGTGTGGGTGACGGCGTCGAGCCGGCAGGCGGTCATCGACGCGTACGCCGAGGCCGCGGAGAAGGTCATGCGGCCCAAGGGCGACAACCCGGCGCGCGCGGCCGAGGACTTCCTGATCTGGCTGGAGCCCCGGCCGGCCTCCCCGGCCGCCCAGGTGCGCTGGCTCGTGGTCCTGGACAACATCATGGCTCCGGCCGATCTGACCGGCCTGTGGCCGCCGGAGAGCCCCTGCGGGCGGACGGTCGCGACCACGCGCAGCCGGGACGCCGCGCTGTCCAGGGCCGACCGCCGCACGGTCACCGTCGGCCTGTTCACGCCGGACGAGGCGACCGCCTACCTCACGTCCTCGCTCGCGGCCCGCGGCAGGACGGAGCCCGCCGAGGAGGTCGCCGGACTGGCCGCCGATCTGGGGCTGCTGCCGCTGGCGCTGTCGCAGACGGCCGCCTATCTCGTCGACGCCGGGATCAGCTGCGCGGGCTACCGCGAGCGCCTGGCGGACCGGGCGCGGCGCCTGGACGAACTGCGGCCCGCCACCCTGCCCGACGACCAGACGGCGAGCGTGGCCGCGGCCTGGTCGCTGTCGCTCGACCGCGCCGATGCCCAGGAGCCCGCCGGACTCGCCCGCCCCCTGCTGCAACTCGCCGCGATGCTCGACTCCAACGGCATCCCCGTCCCCGTCCTCACCGGCCCGCATGCCCTCGGCCATCTGACCCGCGCCGCCGCGGACCGGTGGCAGGGGCGGAAGGTGACGCCGGAGAAGGCGGTGGCGGCATTACGCGTACTGCACCGGCTGAACCTGCTCGACCACGACGCCGAGGCCGTTCCCGGCTCCGTCTACGTGCACCAGGTCATCCAGCGGGCCGTCCGGGACACCCTCGGCGGACCCGAGCAGGACGCGCTCGCGCGTACGGCCGCGAACGCCCTGACCGCGGCCTGGCCCGAGGTGGAACGCGACACCGGCCTCGCCCAGGCCCTGCGGGCGAACGCCCTCGCCCTCGCCCGCACGGCCGGTGACGCCCTGCACCACCCCGGCGTCCACGCGCTGCTCTACCGCTTCGGCAGGAGCCTCGGAGTGGCGGGCAGGGCCGACGCCGCCGTCGACCACTTCCAGCAGCTCGCCGACTCCGCCCGCCGCCACCTCGGCCCCGACCACCCCGACACCCTCGCGACCCGGCACGACCTGGCGTACTGGCGCGGCGCGGCGGGGGACGCGGCCGGCGCCGTGGCCGCCTTCGAGACGCTGCTCGCCGAGCGGCTGCGGGTGCTGGGCCCCGACCACCCCCACACCCTCACCACCCGCGGGAACCTCGCCTACTGGCAGGGCGGCGCCGGGGACGTGGCCAACGCGACCGCCGCGCTCAAGCAGTTGCTGGACGACAGGACCCGGGTGCTGGGTCCCGACCACCTGGACACTCTCGCCACCCGCCACAACATCGCCAGGCTGCGGGCACGCGGCGGCGACACCGAGGACGCCGCCGCCGAGTCGGAGGAGCTGCTGGCGGACAGGCTGCGGGTGCTGGGGCCGGACCATCCCGACACCCTCGCCACCCGGCACGATCTCGCCTGCTGGCGAGGAGCCGCCGGTGGCGTCGCCGGTGCCGCAGCCGCGGGCGCCGAGCTGGAGGAGCTGCTGGCGGACAGGCTGCGGGTGCTGGGCCCGGACCACCCCGACACCCTCGCCACCCGGCACCAACGGGCCAGGCTGCGCGGCGAGTCCGCGGACGTCGTCGGGGCGGTGGCCGAATTCGAGGCGCTGCTGCCGGACGTGACCCGGGTGCTGGGCCCCGACCACCCGCAGACCGTGGACGTCCGGGACAGCCTCGCCTACTGGCAGCAGGACGACGAGCCGGTCACCCGCAAGATCATGCCGAAGAGGACGCGTCGCCCGGCTGGTCCGGAAACCGAGGCGTGACCCGATCGTTTTCAGCCAACCGGGGACACCGTGTTCCTTCCGTCCGGGCCCGCCCTACGGGCGTTGATCACTGATCCGGGTCATCCGAGGTCAGGTCGAACGGAAGTGCGTACTCGGGAGTAGTGGGCGAAATTCCCGTCACCCGTGGGAATTACCCGCCCAGGCGAATTCCCTTGCACCTGCAAACCCGGGTTATTTCCCGCTACACGCACCGTAGTTGACCAAAGCATGACTGTTCGAGCGAACCGTGCAAGTGATCGACTTGCCCACGGCCCACCGAGGGCCCCACACGGAGGAGTGCACCCATGAAGAAGCAGATAGCCGCTGCCGTCGCCACCGCCGGACTCGCCCTGTCGTTCGGCGTCGCAGTCGCACCCAGCGCCTCGGCCCAGTCGTCCAGCTACTGCAGCTACACCAACAGCCAGCCCCAGGTCGGCTACGGCAGCACGGGGGCGGCCGTCCAGCAGGTGCAGTGCGAGCTGTTCTACTCGGTGGCTTCCAGCTACCTCACCCGTGACGGCATCTTCGGCGATGCGACCAAGGCCGACGTGAAGAAGTTCCAGGGATGTGTGGGCCTGACGGCCGACGGCATCGTCGGCCCCAACACCTGGAACGCGCTCAACTACTGGACCACGGCTGGTTTCGCCTGCTGACGTCCTGCACTACGCGTCAACGGAGGAGTTCACCCCATGAAGAAGCAGATCGGCGCGGCCCTGGCCACCGCCGGGCTCGCCCTGTCGTTCGGCGTCGCCGTCGCGCCCAGCGCCTCGGCCCAGTCGTCGTACGAGTGCAGCTACACCAGCAGCGAGCCCCTGGTCGGCTACGGCAACGCCGGGGCGGCCGTCCAGCAGGTGCAGTGCGAGCTGTACTTCTCGCTGCTGTCCAGCAACCTCACCCGTGACGGCATCTTCGGCGCGGCGACCCAGGCCGACGTGCGGGCCTTCCAGAGCTGCGCCCACCTCACGGTCGACGGCGTCGTCGGCCCCAACACCTGGGCGGCCCTGAACTACTGGACCGACGTCAACGGCTTCGTCTGCTGACGTCCGGTCCGCACCGCCCGCTGCAGCACCCGTAGAGGTCCGTCGGTCGCCCATGACCGGCGGCCTTCCGCATGTCCGGGGGTGTGTCAGCGGCCGTCGCCGAAGAAGCCCCCCCTCGCGGCCCCCGGGGCGCGGGGCCGTGAGGACGCGTACTCAGTGCGGCCAGTCGTCCGCGTAGGACGGCGACGGGGTCGGTGACGGTGACGGTGCGGGGGTCGGCGGCGGGCCGTCGAGGGTGAAGGTGACGTGGCGGTCGTCGCCGGGGACGACGTCGATGAAGCGGACGGTGTAGCGGCCGACGTGCAGGGTCTGTCCGGCGCGCACCTGGTAGACGTCCCCGGCGTTCGTGCCGTTGTCCCTGAGGGACAGCCGGTCCCAGGGTTCGCCGGGGGCGTCGCCGCTGGTCGACATGATGCCCGCGAAGAAGTCGCCGTAGCGGAACGCGCCCCGGCCGAGCGCGTGCACGTCCGAGGCCCGCACGCCCGGAGGCAGCGGGTGGTGGGCGTACGTGCGGTGCGACGACCGGCCGAAGAGCGCCACGGCGAGATACGCGGCCGCGCCGACGGCGACGAGAGCGGCGACCGCGAGGGTCAGGGTGTTCCTAGCGGGGCGCCGCATCGCCGTCCTCCGGTCCGTCCACCGTGAAGGTGACGTAACCGTCGCGGGAGCCCGGGACGACCTCCGCGACGGTCAGGGTGTAGCGGCCGACGCGGACGGTCTCGCCGGGGCGCACGGTGGGGTCGGCCCGGGTGTCCGTGCCCTTGTCGCGCAGGGCCAGGTGGGCCCAGGGGTCAGCGGGGTCCTCGCTGGTGCCGGCGATACCGGCGACGAGGTCGCCGCGCCGCAGCAGCGCCCGGCGGCCGAGGCGGCGTACGGGAAGCATGGTCAGACCACCTCCGGGGTGAAGGAAACCTCGTCGCACAGCTTGCGGTACTGGTCCTCGGTCAGCGTGACCAGATGGTCCTTCGAGCCGTCAGCCCCCCAGGGGTTCATCACCTCGACGGTCGGCGGATGGGAGTTCATGTTCACCGACCGCACCGTGTACTCGTGGTCGCTGACCATCCGCGTGTCGTTCTTGTCGGCCTTCGAGTTGCTGCCGATCGTGACCGCCTCGCCCTTGGACAGCCGGTCGTCGATGTCGGCCAGGGACACGTCCTTCGGGTTGTGCCGCTCGGCGTCCTGGCCGGTGAGGATGTCCATGCTCTGGTCGCCGAAGCCGCCCTCGATGTTGCCGTAGCCGCCTTTGTACTGGGCCAGGGCCTTCTCGTAGATCAGGGGCCACAGCACGTTCGAGGACGGCTCGGCGTACACGAGGCCGTCGTCGTTCCGCGGCATCTTGTTGTCGACGGTCACCTCGACCGGCTTGCCGGACTTGTCGTACAGGGTGACGGTGTAGGTGCCGTTGGGGTTCTGCCGGATGTGCTCGCGCGGGAAGTCGGGGTCCTGCTCCGTGACCGCCGCGAGGGATGCCATGAACCAGCAGTCGCCCACCCGGCCCATCGATATGTCCGCCGTGACGTCGGGCGCGCTCCCGTCCGGGGCGAAGAGCGGCAGGTCGACGGGCTCGTAGCGGGCGTCCTTGACGCTGTCCGTCTTCGGGTCCGGTTCCCACGGGAGGTTCGTCAGCTGGGCCTGGAGCCGGGTGAGCGTCTCTGGGCCGCACTCGGACAGCAGCATGTTCTCCCACTTCTGCTGCACGCCCCCGTCGGCGTCGCCGCCGCCCCACCACGACGAGCCCTCGCCGAGCTGGCTGTTGAGCTTCCTCAGCTGGTCGTCGCTCATCTGCGACATCACCGCGTCCAGCTCGGTCGGGGTGAGCTTTGCGAAGTCGTCGTAGACCTCCCCGGCGCCCTGGGCGGAGTTGGCCCACAGGAAGCCGCCGGAGTCGTCGATGTGGTCGTCGAAATACTCGAGCGCGTTGTCGATCTTCGTGCGGTCCGGCGGGGCCTCGTCGGAGAAGTCCAGTGCGGGGTCGACGGAGATGCCGACCAGTCCCAGGCCCTGGACGGTGTCCAGTTGGTCGCAGCGGCGCCCGAGGGACGCGGAGGTGTCGTCGAGTTCCTGGTGCAGCGACCCGGGCAGACCGTGGTAAAAGGCGGGCAGCACCTGGCCGACCAGCGGTTGCAGTGAGGGGCTGACCACGGCCGGCTTGCCGTCCATCAGTCCCTGCACCTCCATCAGCAGCCGGGCCAGCTCGCCGTGCATGGTGCGGGACTGCGGGCTGATGGTCTTCATGTTGCTTGCCATCGTGCGGATCTGCGGGGTGTCGAAGCCGTGGAAGCCCGAACCCGTCCCCCCGCCGGGGGCGTCGAGGCTCAATGTCCGCTCGCCGCAGGCGCCTTGGCGCCGGACTTGGCGGCCTCGTCGTCGAGCCGGTCGGCCTCGGTGACCCAGCGCCTGGCCTCGCCGAGGAGGTCGGAGGCCATGGTGGCGAGCTTCTTCTGCCGGTCGGCGAGGTCGGCCGTCGTCTGCGACGCGTAAGGGCCGTGCCAGATCGGCGGGTCGGCGGTGGCCTGTTTCACCGTCGTGGTGAGGTAGCCGCCCAGGGACCCGGCGAGCGTCCGCGCCCGGGACGCGCAGGTCCGTAGATCGGCCGCGCGCTGCTTCTTCTGCGCGGGTGTCTCCTCGCTGCCCACCGCACCCCCCGGGTAGCCGTGACGGCCGGCCGCCGGCCGGGGCGCCGCCAGGACGGCGCCGCACCGTTTGACTGCGCGGGGGGAGCGCGGGGTTCCGGCGGCGCGGGAAATGGCGCAATTACGCAGCGCGCCCGGCCGCCGCGGGGCTCACGCGCCCTCCCCGAGCACCTCCGCGACGAGTTCGCGCTGTGCCGGGGTCAGGGTCGGGTCGGCGGCCTCGATCGTGCGGCCGTCGACGGTGACGGTGTACGTGAAGCCGTCGCGCGTCGGCGTCGGGACCGTGGGGGGTGCGGCCAGGGCGGAGCGGGCCAGGGCGTGGAGGTGATCCGCGTCCGGGCGGGCGGCGGTGTCCAGGACGGCGTGCCGGGACAGGCCCGCGAAACCGCCGGAGCGGGTCACCTCGATACGCATCGGCGGGCTCACACCTCCTGGGGCTGGCCGGGCTGCTGGCGGGGGACGCCGGTGCCGTGGTGCGCGGCGGGCTTGACGCCGACCTCGTGCCAGGCGGCCTGGACCGCGCGGCTCTCGTCCCCCTCACCGTAGCGTGCGGTGGCCGCGGCGACGGTGGCCGCGGCGAAGTCGGCGAACTGGGCGTCGGCGGAAAGGGATCCGCCGGTCAGGGTGTCGTACCAGACCTGGCCGGCCTTCTCCCAGGCGTGGCCGCCGATCGCGGCCGCGGTGAGGTAGAAGGCGCGGTTGGGGATGCCGGAGTTGATGTGCACGCCGCCGTTGTCCTGGGAGGTGCGCACGTAGTGGGCCATGTCCGCGGGCTGCGGGTCCTTGCCGAGCCGCGGGTCGTCGTACGCGGTGCCGGGCTCCTTCATCGAGCGCAGGGCGACGCCGTGGACGCCGGGGGCGAGCAGGCCCGCCCCGATGAGCCAGTCGGCCTGGTCGGCGGTCTGCCCGGCGGCGAACTGCTTGATGAGGCTGCCGAAGACGTCGGACACCGACTCGTTGAGCGCGCCGGACTGGCCCTGGTAGTCCAGGTTGGCGGTGTACTGCGTCACGCCGTGCGTCAGCTCGTGGCCGATCACGTCCAGCGGGAGGGTGAAGTCGAGGAAGATCCGGCCGTCGCCGTCCCCGAAGACCATCTGCTCGCCGTTCCAGAAGGCGTTGTTGTAGTCCTTCAGGTAGTGCACGGACGCGACGAGCGGCAGGCCCTGGTCGTCGATGGAGTGCCGGCCGTAGGCCTTCAGATACGTCTCGAAGGTCGCGCCGAGCGCGTCGTACGCGCGGTTGACGCTCGCGTCGGCGGACGGGGCGGCGCCCTCGGCGCGCACCTTGCTGCCGGGCAGGTTGTCCTGGTGCCCGGCGTCGTAGATCGTGCGCTGCGGCTTGTCGGACGCGGCGCCGGTGTGCCGCACGGTGGGGCCGAGCGCCGCGGCCAGGTGCCGCCGGGTGCGCTCGCGGGCGTCGTGCTCCAGGGTGCGGCGGGCGGGGCCGGACAGCGCCGGGTCGTCGTGACGGGCCAGTTTGTCCAGGACGTGCGGCGGGATGATCGTGCAGAAAACGGGCGTGATGGCAGCAGAGGTGTCCATATACGCAATGTGGCACTGTCCGCACGTTCTGTCACCGCTTGTGCGGGAGATTGACGAGAATGAGCGAAAGGTCGGTATTTTGGTGGACACCACCGGTCATCTTGCATGCTGAGAGGAAGCGCACACCGACTGCGTGAAACCGGCCCGCCCGGGTTAGGGTCGTTCCCGTCATGAGTTTCGGGCTGCTTCTCCTTAGCTGCCGCGGCGAGGGCCTGTAGTCGTAGGCCGACCCCCTCCCCGCGGAGTTCGGCGTTTCCCAGCCGTCGGCCGTTCTCGAAGCGGACCCCGAGGAGAGCAGAACCCATGAGCACCCCCCAGCGTGTCGGCAAGCCCACGCCCATCACTGCCGCGAGCGTCACCCAGCGGCCCAGCGGGATGCCGATCCACAAGTACGGCCGCTACGAGCAGGTCGACCTGCCCGACCGCACGTGGCCCGACGCGCGCGTCACCAAGGCCCCGCGGTGGCTGTCGACCGACCTGCGGGACGGCAACCAGGCCCTCATCGACCCGATGTCGCCGGCCCGCAAGCGCGAGATGTTCGACCTGCTGGTGCGCATGGGCTACAAGGAGATCGAGGTCGGCTTCCCGGCGTCCGGCGCGACCGACTACGACTTCGTGCGCTCCATCATCGAGCAGGGCGCGATCCCCGAGGACGTGACGATCTCCGTCCTGACCCAGGCCCGCGAGGAGCTGATCGAGCGCACCGTCGAGGCGCTGCGCGGTGCCCCGCGCGCCACCGTGCACCTCTACAACGCCACCGCCCCGGTCTTCCGCCGCGTCGTCTTCCGCGGCAGCCGCGAGCAGGTCCGGCAGATCGCGGTGGACGGCACCCGGCTGGTCATGGAGTACGCCGACAAGCTGCTGACCGACGAGACGGTCTTCGGCTACCAGTACAGCCCGGAGATCTTCACCGACACCGAGCTGGACTTCGCGCTGGAGGTCTGCGAGGGCGTCATGGACGTCTGGCAGCCCGAGGCCGGCCGCGAGATCATCCTCAACCTGCCCGCGACCGTCGAGCGCTCCACCCCCTCCACGCACGCCGACCGCTTCGAGTGGATGTCCCGCAACCTGTCGCGGCGCGAGTACGTATGCCTGTCCGTGCACCCGCACAACGACCGCGGCACCGCCGTCGCCGCCGCCGAGCTGGCCCTGATGGCGGGCGCCGACCGCATCGAGGGCTGCCTGTTCGGGCAGGGCGAGCGCACCGGCAACGTCGACCTGGTCACCCTGGGCATGAACCTGTTCAGCCAGGGCGTCGACCCGCAGATCGACTTCTCGCAGATCGACGAGATCCGCCGCACCGCCGAGTACTGCAACCAGATGGAGGTCCACCCGCGCCACCCCTACGCGGGCGACCTGGTCTACACCTCCTTCTCCGGCTCCCACCAGGACGCCATCAAGAAGGGCTTCGAGGCGATGGAGGCCACCGCTGCCGCCGCCGGGAAGACCGTGGACGACATCACGTGGGAGGTTCCGTACCTGCCCATCGACCCCAAGGACGTCGGCCGCTCGTACGAGGCCGTCATCCGCGTCAACTCGCAGTCCGGCAAGGGCGGCGTGGCCTACGTGCTGAAGAACGGGCACAAGCTGGACCTGCCGCGCCGCATGCAGATCGAGTTCTCCAAGATCATCCAGGCCAAGACCGACGCCGAGGGCGGCGAGGTCACGCCCGAGCAGATCTGGTCGGTCTTCCGCGACGAGTACCTGCCCACGCAGGACAACGCGTGGGGCCGTATCACCCTGCGCTCGGCCCAGGCGTCAACGTCGAGTGACGGAACGGACGCTCTTACGGTGGAAGCTGTCGTGGACGGCGAGCCGACCATGCTGAGCGGCAACGGCAACGGCCCGATCTCCGCCTTCTTCGACGCCCTGGGCAAGATCGGTGTGGACGCCCGGCTGCTGGACTATTCCGAGCACACCATGAGCGAGGGCGCCTCCTCGCAGGCCGCCTCCTACATCGAATGCGCCATCGGCGGCCGCGTCCTGTGGGGCATCGGCATCGACGCGAACACCACGCGGGCCGCGCTCAGCGCCGTCGTCTCGGCGGTCAACCGCGCCGGTCGCTGACCCCTCCGGGGCCCGTTGCGAGCCCGTTCACCAATCGGGCATAACGCCACGAATCGTTCTACGCGTACGGGGGCAGTGGGGAATTGCCCCCGTACGCGGTACTGACTGCGCCTCACTGATGTGGCTAACATCACGGCGTACGGCACCGTCGCCGGGGCTTCACCGCGCACGCAGCGCATGATGCAGCGCACGCACGGGCCGATGCGGGCGATGCGAGTGCGTACCGGGACGAGGACGGGCCGGAGGGTGCAGCGTGAAGGTGCTGGGGCTGATGATCTGGGGTGTGCGCACGTCCTGGCACACCGAGGACGACGGTGAGTTCTTCTGCCCCGACTGCGGGGGCGACCGCAGCTACCACCGCAGAACGGGCACCCGCCGCCTGACCGTGCTCAGCGTGCCGCTGCTCAGCCGCGGCAGCGCGGGCTCCGTGATCGAGTGCTCCGCCTGCCACCGCCACTACGACTCCTGCGTGCTGCTCACCCCCACCACGACCCGCTTCTCCGCGATGCTGCGCGACGCCGTCCACACCGTCGCGCTCGCCGTGCTCACCGCGGGCGGCACCGGCGGCCGCCCGGCCCGCGACGCCGCCGTGGGCGCGGTGCGCGCGGCCGGCTTCAGCGACTGCACCGAGGACCAGCTGCTCGGCCTGCTCGCCGCGATCGTCGCCGACGAGGGCCGCTACGGCGCCTCGCAGGAGCTGGGCCACTACTCCTTCGCCGACCAGCCCATCGACGGCTGCGGCAGCTGGCTGTCCATCGAGCTGCACGAGGCGCTCGAACCGCTCTCCGACCACCTCGACGACCTCGGCCGTGAGCGGGTCCTGCTGCAGGGCGCCCACATCGCCCTCGCCGACGGCCCCTACCTGCCCGCCGAGCGCGAAGTCCTGGAGGCGGTCGGCCGCTGCCTGTCGCTGAACCGCGACGACATCGACCGGCTGCTGGCCGCGGCTGCGACCACGGGCTGACTCCCCCCGTCGTCAGGTACCTCCCCGCGCCTACTCCGCGGGGAGTAACAGCCCTCCGCGATCGTCGCAGGGAGTAACGCCCACTTCACTCCTGAGCCCGATGATCCGCACTCCCCGTGACGAGACGCTGGTGTGGTCAGCCAGCGCACGTCGGAGGGGAGGCCCGATGAGGGCCACGGATCGTAACAGCGCAGAGAACAGCCAACGCAACGTGACCGCACCGGGCCCCGCGCCCGGCGGCGGGACGGCGACCGCGCAGCGGCGGCCCGCCGGTGACACGAGCCCGCCCGCAGGGGGCGGCGGCGGAAGATCCACGGGGCGGCGGGGGCTGCCGTGGGCCGTGATCGGACTGTGGATCGTCGTGCTCGCCGTGGCCGGCGTCTTCGCCGGCAAGCTCAACGGCGTCAAGCACGACGAGGCCGTCGACTACCTGCCCGCGAGCGCGCAGTCCACCCAGGTCGCCAAGATCCAGCAGCAGATGGCCGGCGGCAGCGCCACCGACCTCGTGCTCGTCTACGACCGGGCCGGCGGGCTGACCGCCGCCGACAAGGCCACCGCCGCCCGCCAGGCCGCCGAACTGGGCCGCGCCTACCCGCTGGCCGCCCCCACCCCGGCACCCGTCACCTCCGCGGACGGCCGCACGCTCATGGTGCCGGTCTCCCTGGCCGAGAGCGCGGGCAAACCCGAGGACGTGGTCAAGGAGGTACGGGACAGGCTCGCCGCCGACCGCCCCGCGGGCCTCACCCTCGACGTGGGCGGACCCGGCGCCGCGCAGGGAGACGCCAAGGAGGTCTTCGCCAGCATCGACGGCACCCTGCTCGTCACCACCGCCGCCATCGTCGCCCTGCTGCTCATCCTCACCTACCGCAGCCCCTTCCTGTGGCTCGTACCGCTCGGCGTCGTCGGCGTCGCCGCGGGCACCTCGATGGCCATCGTCTACGGCCTGGTCAAGGCCTTCGGGCTGACCGTCTCCGACATGAGCTCGTCGGTCATGACCGTGCTGATCTTCGGCGCGGGCACCGACTACGCCCTGCTGCTCATCTCCCGCTACCGCGAGGAGCTCCGGCGCGAGCCCGAACCGTACGCGGCGATGCGCGCCGCCCTGCGCGGTGTCGGCCCCGCCGTCCTGACCTCCGCCGCCACCGTCGTCGCCGGCCTGCTCTGCCTGCTGGCCGCCGACCTCAACAGCAGCCGCGGCCTCGGACCCGTCGGGGCCGTCGGCATCGTCTGCTCGCTCGCCGCCATGACCACGCTGCTGCCCGCCGTGCTCGTCCTGCTCGGCCGCCGCGTCTTCTGGCCCCTCATCCCGGTGTACGGCAGCACGACCCGCTCCCGGCGCGGCATCTACCGGCGCATCGGCCTGTTCGTCACCCGCCGTCCGGTCGCCGTGCTGGCCGCCTCCACCGTCGCCGTCGGCGCGCTCGCCCTCGGCATCGGCAACCTGCCCGGCGCCCTCCACCAGGACGACACCTTCACCAGCACCCCGGAATCCGTCTCCGCCGACCACGTCCTCCAGCGCGCCTTCCCCGAACGCAGCGCCCAGGCCATCACCGTCGTCGTCCCCACCGCGAAGGCCGCCACCGCCAAGGCCGCCGCCGCGGCGACGGACGGCGTCGCCGGTGCCGCCACCGGACGCTCCGGCCGCGGCTGGACCGAGATCAACGTCTACGCCACGGCCGCGCCCGACACCGCGGCCGAGAAAGCCACCATCAAACGGCTGCGGGCCGCCACCGCCGCGGACCACGGCCTCGTCGGCGGCGCCAGCGCGCAGGCCATGGACACCGCGACGACGTCCTCGCGTGACCGCGACCTCGTCATCCCGCTCGTCCTCGCCGCGGTCTTCCTGCTCCTCACCGCCCTGCTGCGCAGCCTCGTCGCCCCGCTGCTGCTCACCGCGGCGATGGTCCTCGTGTGGGCCGCCGCCCTCGGCATCGGAGGCCTCATCTTCGGCCCCGTGCTGGGCTTCCACGGCATCGACCCCGGCCTGCCGCTGCTGAGCTTCGTCTTCCTGGTGGCGCTCGGCGTCGACTACGGCATCTTCCTGATGCACCGCATGCGCGAGGAAGCGCGTGCCGGGGCGGGCCCGAAGGACGCGGCGGTCGCCGCCCTCGACACCACGGGCGGCGTCATCGCCTCCGCGGGCATCGTCCTCGCGGCGACGTTCACGGTCCTGGCGTCCCTCCCGCTGGTGATGATGGTCGAGATGGGCCTCGTCATCGCCCTCGGCGTCCTCCTCGACACCTTCGTGGTCCGCCCCTTCCTCGTCCCCGCGGCCACAACCCTGCTGGGCAACCGGGTGTGGTACCCCGCCCCCATACCGCCGGCCAAGCGGTAGGGGCGCTCCCTACTGCGTAGGGCGCCACGCACCAGGGGCGCGGGGAGGGTGCGCGTGCCGCGCGGGGTACACCAGGGGCGCGGGGAGGGTGCGCATACCGTGCCGGGCACACCAGGGGCGCGGGGAACTGCGCGAGCAACCACCCACCGGCCGGTGGTCCGTGGGGGCCCCGCCCAGGCGAAGCTCTGGGGGAGGACCGTACTGCCCCCTCGGGTCGGTGACGACCCGCGCCCCGGTGGGGGCTGGGCGGTACCCCCACGCGCCCCTAAAACGCTCGCCCTGTGCGGTAGCGCAAGACGCTCGCCCTGTGCGGTAGCGCAAGACGCTCGCCCTGCGCGGTAGCGCAAAACGCTCACCCCGCGCGGGGCAGGCGCAGGCGCAGCCTGAAACGCCTGCCCCGCGGCGCAGCCGCAGCCTCAATACGCCGCCCCGCGAGGGGACCTCATCGCGGAAGATGGAGCCGTGCTCAAGAGTCTCGACCTCAGCGTGAGGTCCCCCAAAGCGGCGGAGCCGCACGCCGCGGCGGAGCCGCCCGACGTGTCGGGGCGGGACATCGCACTGGCGGTCGTGGTCCTGGCGGCCCAGGCCGCAATCGCCCTGGCGCTGCCGGAAGCCCCCCGAAGCCACCGCCCCGACGCAGTCGGCTGGCTCCTGCTGGCGGCCAGCGCCGCCGTCCTCGTCTGGCGGCGCCGCGCGCCGATGTGGTGCCTGCTCGGCATGCTCGTGGTGGTCGCGCCCTACCACTACCTGGAGAACATCCAGGAAGCCCCGTTGCTCTCCAGCGTCGTCGCCCTGTATTCGGTGGCGGTCGCGGGACCGCCGCTGCGGACGTTCCTGGCGGTGCCGTCCGTCTTCGGCCTGATGGCCACCGTGATGACGTTCATCCACAAGCCCACCGCGGGCAGCGCGATGCTCCAGGGGGCGGGCTGGATAGTGGCGGTAGCGGTGGTCGGCGAGGTCGTCCGGATGCACCGGACGTACATCGCCGCGATCAAGGAGCGCGCCGACCGCGCCGAGCGCACGCGTGAGGAGGAGGCGGCCCGCCGGGTCGCCGAGGAGCGGCTGCGGATAGCGCGGGATCTGCACGACCTGCTCGCGCACAGCATCACCCTCATTGGCGTGCAGACGTCCGTGGCCGCGCACATCCTGGTCGCCGACCCCGAGCGGCTGGACCGCACGGCCGTGGCGGGCGCGCTGGACGCGATCGCCGAGACCTGCCGGGAGGCGCGCGCCGAGCTGCGGACGACGCTGAAGGTGCTGCGGGCCGACAGCGGCGGCCCGCTGCCGGACCTCGAGGGGATACCGGCACTGACCCGGGCTGCCGAGGCCGCGGGCGCCAAGGTCGAGCTGGACCTCGACACGAAGCCCCTGCCGGTTCCGCCCGCGGTGGGTGCGGCGGCGTACCGGATCGTGCAGGAGTCGCTGACCAATGCCGTACGGCACTCCGGCGCGCTCTCCCCGCTGGTGCGGGTGCGCGTCGTGCGCGAGGGCGAGGCGCTGCACGTGTCCGTCGAGGACGACGGTCCCGCGTCGGTCAAGCCCCCCGAGGACGGGCGGCCCGAGGGCTTCGGGCTGGTGGGCATGCGCGAGCGGGCCCGCAGCGTCGGCGGCACCTTCGCAGCGGGCCCGCGGACGGGCGGCGCCCCGGGCTTCTGCGTCCTTGCGGTGCTGCCGTGCACCGCACCCGAGGCCGACGAGGCGGCCGGCCGCGTCCCCGCACCCGCCGCCGAACCCGGCACCGACCATCACCAGGGAGAGCGCAGATGACCACACCCCCACCGATCCGGGTTCTGCTCGCCGACGACCAGACGCTGGTGCGGGCGGCGTTCGCGATGCTCGTCGAGTCGGCCCGCGACATGGAGGTGGTCGGCGAGGCGGGCAACGGCGCCGAGGCGGTGGCGGCGGCCCGCACCTCGCGCGCCGACGTCATCGTCATGGACATCCGCATGCCGGTGATGGACGGCATCGAGGCCACCCGCACGATCGCCGCCGACGACGACCTCGCCGGGGTACGGATCCTGGTGCTGACCACCTACGACGACGACGAGCACGTGGTGGCGGCGCTGCGCGCGGGCGCGTCCGGCTTCATGGTCAAGGACACCCGGCCCGCCGAGCTGCTGGACGCGATCCGTACCGTCGCCGCCGGTGACGCGCTGCTGTCGCCCGGCCCCACCGCCCGGCTCATCGCCCGGGTGCTGCGGCTGCCCGACCGCCCGCCGGTCCCGGTGCCCGCCCCCGCCGCCGGACGGCTCGCCGGGCTGTCCGACCGCGAGCGCGAGGTGCTCACCCTGGTCGCCCGCGGCCTGAACAACACCGAGGCCGGCGAGGCGCTGGGCCTCAGCCCGCTCACCGCCAAGACCCATGTGAGCCGCATCATGGGCAAGCTCGGCGCCCGCGACCGGGCCCAACTGGTCATCGCCGCGTACGAGTCCGGCCTGGTCGCACCGGGTGCCGAACGCTGAGCCGGCCGCCGGGCAGGCACCCCCCGGGAGAGACGGCCCGCGGCGCTCGCGGCGTAGGCAAGAATGGGCCGTATGAGTCTGTTCCGCGACGACGGCATCGTGCTGCGCACCCAGAAGCTGGGTGAGGCGGACCGGATCATCACGCTGCTGACCCGGCGGCACGGCCGGGTGCGCGCGGTGGCCCGCGGGGTGCGCCGCACGAAGTCGAAGTTCGGCGCCCGGCTGGAGCCCTTCACCCATGTCGACGTGCAGTTCTTCGCGCGCGGCGGCGACCTCGTCGGCCGCGGGCTGCCGCTGTGCACGCAGAGCGAGACCATCGCCCCGTACGGTGGCCCCATCGTCGCCGACTACGAGCGCTACACCGCGGGCAGCGCCATGCTGGAGACCGCCGAGCGCTTCACCGACCACGAGGGCGAGCCCGCGGTGCAGCAGTACCTGCTGCTGGTCGGCGCCCTGCGCACGCTCGCCGCCGGGGACCACGACGCCCGGCTCGTCCTCGACGCCTTCCTGCTGCGCTCACTCGCCGTCAACGGCTACGCCCCCAGCTTCGACGACTGCGCCAAGTGCGGCATGGCCGGCCCCAACCGCTTCTTCGCCGTCGGCGCGGGCGGTGTGGTCTGCGGGGAGTGCCGCGTACCGGGAAGCGTCGTACCCTCGCGGGAGTCGCTGGAACTCCTCGGCGCGCTGCTCGGCGGCGACTGGGAGACCGCCGACGCCTGCGAGCCGCGGCACTGCCGCGAGGGCAGCGGGCTGGTCGCGGCCTACCTCCAGTGGCACCTGGAGCGCGGCCTGCGCTCCCTGCGCTTCGTCGAGAAGACCGAGAAGTCTGAGAAGACAGAGAAGCCTGAGAAGTCAGAGAACACCGGCAAGGCCGCCGCGCCGGCCGAGATGTAGGAGAAGCACGAGCATGGCACGTCGCGGGATTCTGGCCCGGAACCGGACCTCCTACCGCACTCCCGACCCGCACCCTTCCGGCGCCAAGCCGCCGAAGCTCCCCGCGGAGCTGGTGCCCAAGCACGTCGCGATCGTCATGGACGGCAACGGCCGCTGGGCCAAGGAGCGCGGCCTGCCCCGCACCGAGGGCCACAAGGTCGGCGAGGGCGTCGTCCTCGACGTCCTCAAGGGCTGCCTGGAGATCGGCGTCAAGAACCTCTCGCTCTACGCCTTCTCCACCGAGAACTGGAAGCGCTCGCCCGACGAGGTGCGCTTCCTGATGAACTTCAACCGCGACGTCATCCGCCGCCGCCGCGACGAGATGGACGAGCTCGGCATCCGCATCCGCTGGGTCGGCCGCATGCCGAAGATGTGGAAGTCGGTGGTCCAGGAGCTCCAGGTCGCCCAGGAGCAGACCGTCGGCAACGACGCGATGACGCTGTACTTCTGCCTCAACTACGGGGGCCGCGCGGAGATCGCCGACGCGGCGCAGGCGATCGCCCGCGATGTCGCCGCGGGCCGGCTCGACCCGGGCAAGGTCAACGAGAAGACCTTCGCGAAGTACCTGTACTACCCGGACATGCCGGATGTCGACCTCTTCCTCCGCCCGAGCGGCGAGATGCGCACGTCCAACTACCTGCTGTGGCAGAGCAGCTATGCGGAGATGGTCTTCCAGGACGTCCTGTGGCCCGACTTCGACCGCCGCGACCTGTGGCGCGCCTGCCACGAGTTCGCCAGTCGCGACCGCCGCTTCGGCGGGGCCCTCCCGAACGAGGCCGGAGCCTCCTGAGGCTCCTACCGCTCCGCGCAGTCGCGGCAGGTGCCGAAGATCTCGATCGTGTGGTCGACGTCGACGAAACCGTGGTCGGAGGCCACCGCCTCCGCCCATTTCTCGACCGCGGGGCCCTCGACCTCGACCGCCTTGCCGCAGGAGCGGCAGACGAGGTGGTGGTGGTGCCCGCCACCCGAGCAGCGGCGGTAGACGGACTCGCCCTCACCCGTACGGAGGACGTCGATCTCGCCCGCGTCCGCGAGGGACTGGAGCGTGCGGTAGACGGTGGTGAGGCCCACCGAGGCGCCGCGGTGCTTGAGGATGTCGTGCAGGTCCTGCGCGCTGCGGAATTCGTCGACCTCGTCGAGCGCCGCCGCGACGGCCGCCCGCTGGCGGGTCGCGCGCCCGGCGACAGGGGGAGCGCCGGCGGGGGCGGACTGCTTCGTGGTGGTCACCGGTGCCTCCTCATGACGGCGTGCGCGTCCCGACGCCCCCATTGTGCCAGCCCCGGCGCAGCCGACCGAGCCGCCGGAGCGCGGGGGAGCCCGCGGCGGCGAAGAGCAGGAAGAGGGCCAGGGCGGCGAGCACGATGCTGGAGCCGGGCGGCACGTCGGCGTAGTACGAGAAGACCGTGCCGGACAGCGCGACCGTGACGCCGATCACCACGGACACCGCGAGCGTCCACGCGAAGCCCCGGGTGACCTGCTGGGCCGCGGCGACCGGGATGACCATGAGCGCGCTGACCAGCAGCAGCCCCACCGCCCGCATCGCCACCGTGACGGTGACGGCGGCGGTCACCGCGAGCAGCAGGTTGAGCGCCCGCACCGGCAGCCCGCCGACGAACGCGAACTCCTCGTCCTGGCAGACGGCGAACAGCTGCCGCCGCAGCACCAGCACTACGAGCAGCACGAACGCCGCGAGCGCGATCATCGGCGGGATGTCCTGCGGGGAGACCGTGCTGATGGAGCCGAAGAGATATGTGGCCAGGTTGGCGTTGGAGCCGTTGGGCGCGAGGTAGATGATCATCACGCCGCCGGCCATGCCGCCGTAGAAGAGCATTGCGAGCGCGAGGTCGCCGCGCGCCTTGCCGTAACTGCGGATCAGTTCCATCGCGAGGGAGCCGGCCACCGAGACGGCGACGGCCGTCCACACCGGGCTGACCTGGAGCAGGAATCCCAGCGCGACACCGGTGAGGGCGACGTGGCCGATGCCGTCGCCCATGATCGCCTGCCGCCGCTGCACGAGGAAGACGCCGACGGCGGGCGCGGTCGTCCCGACCAGCAGGGCGGCGAGCAGCGCGCGCTGCATGAAGGCGTAGTTCAGGAGGTCCATCGGTCCAGCGGTCCCTTCACCGGAGCGGTCGCGGGGTCGGCGTGCGGGTGCAGGGCGGTCTGCGAGGGCAGCGCCGGCTCGCGCGGCGGGCCGGTGTATTCCACCCGGCCGTCGCGCAGCAGCACCGCGCGGTCGATGAGCGGCTCCAGCGGCCCCAGCTCGTGCAGCACGAGCAGCACCGACGTGCCGGCCGCGGCCTGCGTGCGGACGGTGCCGGCCAGCACGTCCTGCGCGGCCAGGTCGACGCCGGCCATCGGCTCGTCCATGACGAGGAGCTCGGGCTCCCCGGCCAGCGCGCGGGCGATCAGCACCCGCTGGTGCTGGCCGCCGGACAGCGCGTCGACGCTCTCCCGGGCCCGGTCGGCGAGCCCCACCAGCTCCAGCGCGCGCGTGACGGCCGCCCGGTCGGCCCGGCGCGGCGGGCGCAGCCCCGTGCGGGCCAGCCGCCCGGAGGCGACGACCTCCCGTACGGTCGCGGGCACCCCGGCGGCCGCGGTCGTGCGCTGCGGCACGTAGCCGAGCCGGGCCCACTGCCGGAAGCGCGCGCCCGGCGTGCCGAACAGCTCCCACGCGCCCGCGGTCAGCCGCACCCGGCCGACCGCGGCGCGTACGGCCGTGGACTTGCCCGAGCCGTTCGCGCCCAGCAGCGCCACGACCTCGCCGGGCCCCACGGCCAGGTCGACGCCGTGCAGCACCTCGCGGCCGCCCAGCTCGGCGTGCGCGCCGCGCAGGCTCAGGACGGGGCCGGTCATTTGCGCACGCCCAGCGCCTGCCGGAGGGCGGCGAGGTTGCTGCGCTGGACGGCGAAGTAGTCCTTGCCGCGGGACTTGTCCGTGATGCCCTCGATCGGGTCGAGCACATCGGTGCGCAGGTGCAGGTCGCCCGCGACGGTCTTCGCCGTCCTGTCGCTGACCAGCGTCTCGAAGAAGACGGTCGTGACGTGCTCGCGCCCGGCCAGGTCGTGCAGCGCCTTCATCCGGGCGGCGCTCGGCTCGGACTCGGGGTCGATGCCGTTGATCGCCTCCTCGACCAGGCCGTAGCGCTCGGCGAGGTAGCCGAAGGCGGCGTGGGTGGTGACGAACGTGTCGGTGGAACGGTTCCGCAGCCCGTCCCGGAAGGCGGTGTCCAGCGCGCCGAGCTGCGACACGAGGCCGGCGGTGTTCTTCCGGTACGCGGCCGCGTGCGCGGGGTCCGCGGACTCCAGGGCCTTGCCGACGCCCTTGGCGACCTCGGCGTAGCGCACCGGGTCGAGCCATACGTGCGGGTCCGAGCCGGCGTCCTCGTCGCTCTCGCCGCCGGTGCCGTTGTCGCCGGTGGTGTGGTGGCGGCCGTCGACCTCGGTGCCGTGGTCCTCCAGCGTCGTGAGCTTCGCGGCGTCCACGGTGTGCCGGACGCCGGACTGCGCGACGGCGTCGTCCACGGCGGGCTGCAGGCCGTGCAGCGAGATGATCACGTCGGCCTTCGTCAGCGCCGCGATCTGCCGGGGGGCCAGCTCCAGGTCGTGCGGCTCGACGCCGGGCTTGGTCAGGTCCGTGACCTGCACGTACGAGCCGCCGATGCGCTCGGCGAGGAATTCCAGCGGGTAGAAGGACGCGGTGACCTGCAGCTTCCCGTCGCCCTTCCCTTCGCCGCCCCCGGCGGCCGAGGAGCCGGACGAGCCGGAGCAGGCGGTCAGTGCGGGCACGGCCAGGGCGGCGACGGCAGCGAGCGCGGCGGCGGGTATCAACCGGCGACTGATGTTCATGACAGTCATTTTCATCTCAGTTGGAAACGATTGTCAATTGCGTCGCGGACGGTGCGGTCCCGGGCCCGTCCTTGCAGGCCGCCCAATGGATTTGATATGCGCCCCGTCCCCGCCGGTAATCTGGGGCACTGACCCCTTCGTCGCACTGAAGAGAGCACCGTGGCCGCCGACAAGATCGACACCATCGTCAGCCTGAGCAAGCGCCGTGGCTTCGTATTCCCGAGCAGCGAGATCTACGGCGGCTCGAAGGCCGCCTGGGACTACGGGCCGCTGGGCGTCGAGCTGAAGGAGAACATCAAGCGCCAGTGGTGGCGGGCGATGGTCACCTCGCGCGAGGACGTGGTGGGCCTGGACTCCTCGGTGATCCTCGCTCCCGAGGTGTGGGTCGCCTCCGGCCACGTGGCCACCTTCTCCGACCCGCTCACCGAGTGCACCTCCTGCCACAAGCGCTACCGCGCCGACCACCTGGAGGAGGCGTACGAGGCCAAGCACGGCAAGCTCCCCGCGAACGGCCTCGCCGACATCAACTGCCCGCACTGCGGCACCAAGGGCGCCTTCACCGAGCCCAAGCAGTTCTCCGGCATGCTCCAGACGCACCTCGGCCCGACGCAGGACGCCGGCTCGCTCGCGTACCTGCGCCCCGAGACCGCGCAGGGCATCTTCGTCAACTTCGCCCAGGTGCAGATCGCGTCGCGCAAGAAGCCGCCGTTCGGCATCGCGCAGATGGGCAAGTCCTTCCGCAACGAGATCACGCCCGGCAACTTCATCTTCCGCACCCGCGAGTTCGAGCAGATGGAGATGGAGTTCTTCGTCAAGCCCGGCGAGGACGAGAAGTGGCACGAGTACTGGATGCAGGAGCGGTGGAACTGGTACACCGGCCTGGGCCTGCGCGAGGACAACATGCGCTGGCTGGAGCACCCCAAGGAGAAGCTCTCCCACTACTCCAAGCGCACCGCCGACATCGAGTACCGCTTCAACTTCGGCGGCCAGGAGTTCAGTGAGCTGGAGGGCGTCGCCAACCGCACGGACTTCGACCTCTCCGCGCACTCCAAGGGCTCCGGCCAGGACCTGTCGTACTTCGACCAGGAGGCCGGCGAGCGCTGGTTCCCGTACGTCATCGAGCCGGCGGCGGGCGTGAACCGCGCGATGCTCGCGTTCATGCTCGACGCGTACAACGAGGACGAGGCGCCCAACGCGAAGGGCGTCATGGAGAAGCGCACCGTGATGCGCCTGGACCCGCGGCTCGCCCCCGTCAAGGTCGCGGTCCTCCCGCTGTCGCGCAACCCCGAGCTCTCCCCGAAGGCGAAGGGCCTGGCGGCGGCGCTGCGGAAGAACTGGAACATCGAGTTCGACGACGCGGGCGCGATCGGCCGCCGCTACCGCCGCCAGGACGAGATCGGCACGCCGTTCTGCGTCACGGTGGACTTCGACACGCTCGAGGACAACGCGGTGACCGTGCGCGAGCGCGACACGATGACGCAGGAGCGGGTGTCCCTCGACCAGGTCGAGTCCTACCTCGCGGTGCGCCTCCTCGGCTGCTGAGCCGCCTCCCGGCGGGGCGGGGGGTTCCCTCCGCCCCGCCGGGCGCTGTTTCTCGACGGGACCTTCCCCCGGTGGGGGTTGCGCGCGCAGTTCCCCGCGCCCCTGGTTTGCTGCCCTCCGCGGCAGAAGTGAGCCCCTTCGGGGGCCGCTTCTGCCGCGGAGGGCAAGCGTTTTTCAGGGGCGCGGGGAACTGCGCGACCAGCCACAGACAACCGGCACACGCGCACAGGGGGAAAGGGGCACCCTCCTCAGGCGACCGTACGCGGCAGCCTGAAGCTCAGGGCGACCTGCGCGGCGATCGCGGCGAGCTGCGCCAGCAGGGTCCAGACCAGGGCGTCGCGGACGCCCACCGATGTGCTCAACGTCAGAAACAGCGTGCCCAGCGTGGCGACGCCCAGCGCGAGGCTGGCCTGCTGGGTCGTGGCCATCGCGCCGCCGCCCACCCCCGCCCGCGCCGCCGGCACCTCGCTCAGGACGATGCGGAAGACCACCGGCATCAGGAAGCCCTGCCCGAAGCCGGTCAGCGCCATGCCCGGCGCGAGGGCCCACACGCCCAGGTGCGGCCAGCCCCAGTAGAAGGTCGCCGTCAGGGTGAGGACGCCCGCCGCCTGGACGAGGCAGCCGCCCGTCACGGTGAGCCGCCCGAAGCGCGCGACGGCTCGCGGCCCCAGCAGCGAGGCCGCGAAGAACGCCGCGGACAGCGGCGCGAGCGCGGCGCCCGCCGCGAGCGCCCCGAGGCGCAGCCCGTCCTGCATGGCCACGGCGAGCACGAACATGAAGCCGCCGAAGCCGACGCACAGCGGCAGGATGAGCAGCAGCCCGCTGCGTACGCTGTGGATCCGCAGCAGCGACGGCGGCAGCAGCGGGTCGCCGCCGGTCCGCTCGCCGCGGCGTTCGACGGCCACGAAAGCCGCTCCGGCGAAGGGCGAGACGCCCAGCAGCACCCACGACCACAGCGGCCAGCCCGCCGCGCGCCCCTCGGTGAGCGGCAGCAGCAGGGCGACGAGCGTCACCGCGAGCAGGACGGTGCCGGGCCGGTCGACGCGCGCCGGGTTGTCCGAGCGCGTCTCGGGCACGGACTTCCACGCCAGCGCCAGCGCGACTGCCGCGATGGGCACGTTGACCAGGAAGATCGACCGCCAGCCGGTGCCGGCGACGTCCGCGGAGACCAGTACCCCGCCGAGCACCTGCCCGACGACGCTCGCGATGCCCGCGGTGGCGCCGTAGTAGCTGAGCGCCCGGCCGCGGCTGCTGCCGGACGTGGCGGCCTGGATGGTCGCGAGCGCCTGCGGCAGCAGCAGCGCGGAGGCCGCGCCCTGCGCGATGCGGGCGGCCACCAGCGTCCAGGCGGTGGGGGCGAGCCCGCACGCGAGCGAGGTCGCCGCGAAGAGGCCGAGGCCCCACAGGAAGAGGGTGCGGCGGCCGAGCATGTCGCCCAGCCGGCCGCCGAGCACGAGCAGGACGGCGTACGCGACGCCGTATCCGGCCACGACCATCTCCAGCACCGCGGGTCCCGCGGCGAGATCGTGGTCGATGGTGGGGAGGGCCACGTTGACGATGAAGAAGTCGACCATCGGGAGGGCGGCGCCGAGCAGCACGGTCAGCAGTCCGAGCGCGCTCAGCACGGGTGCCGCGGGTGGCGCGGCGGGTACGGGGGCCGGTGCCGCGATGCGGGTCACGCGGGGCAGCACCTGGGCCCGGGAAGCGAGGGCCTTGTTCATGTCGGTCACGTCATTCACACTGGACCCGCGCTCAAGGGGGTACCAGAGAGCGTTTATCCAGGTATACCGACCACCTGGCAACCGGCTGCCGCGTCCGGCACGCTGGAACCATGACCACGACACCGCCCGCCGCCCCGACCCCGGCCGGGCCCGTACCCGAGCAGGTGCCCGCGTACGCGGCCGACGGCGGGCGGGCCGTGCCGGCCGCGGAGCCCGGGGAGAGCCGGCGGCGCGAACTCGCGCACTTCCTGCGCAGCCGCCGCGAGCGCATCGCGCCCGAGCAGGTCGGCCTGCCGCCGGGGCGCCGGCGGCGGACGCCCGGGCTGCGCCGCGAGGAGGTCGCGCAGCTCGCAGCGGTCGGCGTCACCTGGTACACGTGGCTGGAGCAGGCCCGCGCCATCCAGATGTCGGGCCAGGTCGCGGACGCCATCGCCCGCGCGTTGATGCTCGACGCCAGTGAGCGCAGCCACCTCTTCACGCTGGCCGGCACCCCCGACCCGCACCCGCACCTGGACGGCCCGGGCATGTCCCCGGCGATGCGCGCGATGCTCGACCAGCTGGAGCCGCTGCCCGCCGCGGTCTTCAACAGCCGCTACGACATCGTCGCGTACAACCGCACGTACGGGCGGCTGGTGACCGACCTGGACGCGCTGCCCGCCGAGGACCGCAACGTCATGTGGCTCGCCTTCACCCACCCGCTGTGGCGCGAGCGGATGTTGGACCGCGAGGAGAACACCCGGCTGATGGCGGGCAAGTTCCGCACCTCGATGGCCCAGCACATCGGCGAGCCCGGCTGGAAGGAGCTGCTGCGGCGGCTCCAGCAGCACTCGGCGGAATTCCGCCAGGCGTGGGAGCGGCACGACGTGCTGCGCCTCGGCACCCACGTCAAGCGCTACCTCAACCCCGAAGTGGGCCTGCTCGCCTTCGACTTCAGCCACCTGTGGCTCGGCCCGCAGGACGGCCCGCGGATGACCGTCTACGCCCCCGCGGACGCGCAGACCCGCGAACGGCTGGAGCAACTCCTGCGGATCGTGACCACCGAGGGCGCCCCCGCCGCGGTCTAAAATCACCCAATGACCCCCACCCGTGCCACCGCCTCCGGTCTGCGTGAGCTGACCCGCGCCACGGTGCGCGCACAGATCGCCGAGCGGGCGATGGAACTCTTCCTCGCCCAGGGCTTCGAGGAGACCACGGTCGAGCAGATCGCCGCGCAGGTCGGCATGTCGGCGCGCAGCGTCTTCCGCTACTTCGCGACCAAGGAGGACATGGTCGTCGGCAGCATGCAGGAGTCCGGCGCGGTCCTCGCGGGCGCGCTGGCCGAACGGCCCGCCGGGGAGGGCCCGTGGGAGGCGCTGCGCGGTGCCCTGGACGTCCTGCTCACCCCCTTCGCGAAGGACAGGGAAGCCGCGCTGGCCCGGGCCCGGATGTTCGCCGACACCCCCGCGCTGGGCGCGGCCCGCCAGCAGAAGCACGCCCGCTGGCGCGAACTGCTGGAGCCCGGCGTGCTGTCCCGGCTCCCGGAGGGCCCGGCCGACGACCGCGAACTGCGCGCCGCCGCGATCACGACGGCGGTCCTCGGCTGCCTCGACGTCGCCGTGACCCGCTGGTCGGGCGCGGGCGGTACGGGGAATCTGGGCGAGATGCTGGACGCGGCGATCCGCGCGGTGCGGGAGTGAGGCACGGGCGGGCCTGACGTGCGGTCCGGCCCGCGCGGTCAGCCCTCCCGCGGGACGGCGGCCAGGCCGGCGGTGATCCGGTCCAGGGCCGCCAGGTCGTCCGGGGGGAGGGCGAGGAGGGCCGGGGGAGGGGTGCCGAGGATCGCGTTGGCGCGGGCGGCCGTCGCGAGGCCCGCCGGGGTGGCCGACACGATCTTGGCGCGGCGGTCCTCCGGGTGCTGGGTGCGCCGGACGAGGCCGCGCTCTTCGAGGTCGTCCACCACGAGCGTCAGATAAGGGCGGTCGCAGGCCAGTTCGGCGGCCAGCTCGCTCATCCGGTACGGCTGCTCGGGGTGCTTGGCGATCCGGCGCAGCGCCTTGATGCGGAAGAAGCTCATGCCGAGGGCCTCGGCGACCTCCTTGCGGCGCTCGTTGTGCTCCAGCACGAGCGCGCGCAGGTTGCCCCAGACCCGTTCGGCCGCGGTCCGCTCCGCGCCGTGCTCCCCGCCCTGCCCCGGCAGGGGCTCTGCCGGGGAGTCCGCCCCCCGCCGTGCCGTCGTCGCGCTGGTCACGTCTTCACCGCCATCCGGTTGTCCGCCGTCTCGGGGGCGACGAGCAGCCCTGCCGTACGATCCGCCGTGCGCCTGGCCCAACGGCCGGTGGTGAGCGTACCGAGCACGAGCACCGCCGCACCACAGCCGGTGATGATCCACCACGCCCCCTGGTGCAGCCCGGCGGCCAGTGCCGCGCCGAGCACCGCGACGCCGAGCGACTGCCCCACCTGGCGGCTCGTCGACGCGACCGCCGCCGCCACGCCCGCCTGCGACCGCGGCATGCCGGACACCGCGGTGTTGGTGATCGGCGCGTTGACGAAGCCGAAGCCGATGCCGAACAGGACGTACGCCGGGAAGAGCAGCGCGTTCGTCGACTGGGCGTCGAAGCCCGCGAAGAGCACGCCGCTCGCCGTCATCGCGACGCCCGCCAGCACCAGCGGGACGCGCGGCCCGCGCGAGCCGACGAGGCGGCCGGACAGCGGCGCGAAGACCAGCGCCATCGCGGCCATCGGCAGCATGTACAGGCCCGCGTCGAGCGCGGACAGCCCGCGGGTGTTCTGCAGGTAGAGCGTGTTGAGGAAGAGGAAGCCGCCGAGCGCCGCGAAGCCGCACACCGCGATGACGGTCGCGCCGCTGAAGGGCACGCTGCGGAAGAACCGGGTGTCGATGAGCGGGTCCTCGCGCCGGGACTCGTACCGCGCGAGCGCCACCGCCGCCGCGGCCGCGACGACGAAGCAGGCCAGGATCTCCGGGGACGTCCAGCCCGCTCCTGAGCCCTCGATGATGCCGTACGTCAGGGTGCCCAGCAGCGCGACCACCAGCAGCTGTCCGACCGGGTCGATCCGGCGGGCGCGCGGCGCGCGCGACTCCGGCACGAAGCGGGCGGTCAGCAGCAGCGCGGCGAGCCCGATCGGCACGTTGATCCAGAAGATCGCCCGCCAGCCGACCGACTGCACGAGCGCGCCGCCGACGATCGGCCCGGCCGCCATCGAGATGCCGACGACCCCGCCCCACACGCCGATCGCGCGGGCCCGCTCGCGGGGCTCGTGGAAGGTGTTGGTGATGATCGACATCGCGACCGGGTTGAGCATCGAGCCGCCCACCGCCTGCACCATCCGGAAGACGATGAGCCAGCCGAGGCTGGGCGCGAGGCTGCACAGCAGCGAGCCCGCGGTGAAGACCGCGAGCCCGGTCTGGAAGATCCGCCTACGTCCGACGCGGTCCGCCGTCGAGCCCGACAGCAGCAGGAGCGAGGCGATGACCAGCAGATACGCGTCGATCGTCCACTGCAGACCGGAGACGGAGGAGTGGAAGTCCTTCTGCAGCGACGGCAGCGCGACGTTCAGGATCGTGTTGTCGAGGCTGACGATCAGCAGGCTCATGCAGCAGATCGCGAGGATGAGCATGCGGCGGCGGGCGGTGGTGGCTTCCGGGGCGGTGGGTTCCGGCATGGATGGCGGGTCCAATGATTGTACGAATGTAATCGTTACTACAGTACAACCATCCTCCGGCGGCCGTGCCCGCCGGGTACGGGACAATGGAGCCCATGACCGCTGACACCACCCTTGCCCCGGCCGCGCCCGGCGCCCTGCGGATCGGCCCGCACGCCGTGTGGCCGCCGGTCGTGCTCGCACCCATGGCCGGTATCACCAACGCGCCCTTCCGCACGCTGTGCCGGGAGTTCAGCGGCGGCAAGGGGCTCTTCGTCAGCGAGATGATCACCACCCGCGCGCTGGTCGAGCGCAACGACAAGACGATGCAGCTCATCCACTTCGACGCGACCGAGACGCCGCGCTCCATCCAGCTCTACGGCGTCGACCCGGCGACCGTCGGCAAGGCCGTGCGGATGATCGTCGACGAGGACCTCGCCGACCACATCGACCTCAACTTCGGCTGCCCCGTCCCCAAGGTCACCCGCAAGGGCGGCGGCTCCGCGCTCCCGTACAAGCGGCCGCTGCTGCGGGCCATCCTGCGCGAGGCCGTCGGCAACGCCGGGGAGCTGCCCGTCACCATCAAGATGCGCAAGGGCATCGACGACGACCACCTGACGTACCTCGACGCCGGGCGGATCGCCGTCGAGGAGGGCGTCACCGCGGTCGCCCTGCACGGCCGTACCGCCGCGCAGCACTACGGCGGCACCGCCGACTGGGACGCCGTCGCGCGCCTCAAGGAGCACGTGCCCGAGATCCCCGTGCTCGGCAACGGCGACATCTGGTGCGCGGAGGACGCGCTGCGGATGATGCGGGAGACCGGGTGCGACGGCGTCGTGGTCGGCCGCGGCTGCCTCGGCCGCCCCTGGCTCTTCGGCGACCTCGTCGCCGCCTTCGAGACGCCGGACGCGCCGCCCGCCGCCTTCGGCTTCGCCCGGGTCGCCGCGATCATGCGGCGGCACGCCGAGCTGCTGGGCCTGTGGCTCGGCGACGAGGCGCGCGGCGTCATCGACTTCCGCAAGCACGTGCCCTGGTACACGAAGGGCTTCGCGGTCGGCTCCGAGGCCCGCCGCGCCCTGGCCTCCGCGTCCTCGCTGGCCGAGATGGACGAGCAGTTCGCCGGCCTCGACCTCACCCAGCCCTGGCCCGCAGGCGCGGACGGCCCCCGCGGCCGCACCGCCCCCGGCAAGCGCGTCGTCCTCCCGGACGGCTGGCTGGACGACCCCTTCACCTGCGAGGCCCTCTCCGAGGACGCGGAATCCGCCACGTCGGGCGGCTGAGCGTCTTGCGCTGCCGCGCCGGGTGAGCTCTGCGGCTGCGGCTGCGCCGCCGGGCGAGCGTCCCGGGCTTGCGGCTGCGCCGCGGGGCACTCGATTTTCAGGGGCGCGTGGGGGTACCTCCCAGGCGAAGCTCTGGGGGAGAACTGCGCGAGCAACCCGCCACCGGCCAGTGGTCCGGAAACGACAGCAACTGCCCTTTTCGGCCGGTTCACCACCCGCGCCCCGGCGGGGGCTCGGAGGTCCCCCCGGGCTCCTCAAAAACGCTCGCCCCGCGGGCGTACGCACGGGTCCGAACGGTGAGACCCGCGAGGGTGATTCCGCTCACAAGGCGAGTGACCGCGCTCAAATGAGCGCCCAGGTGAGCGCGTCACCTCTCGAATGGTGAGCCCCGCCGGGTCAGCGGCAATCGTGCAGAGGGTCACGCCAAACGTCACCCTCAGCCACCGTGCCCGGCGGGTGGCTCGCGCAGCGAATTCGTGGCTTCGGGTTGTGAATGCGGGGAGAAGCCCCGCCGAAGGGGCGAGGACTTTCGATGTGAACGCAGACGGGGGTTTACACCCGTGTGTCGTACGGATGGACGCACTGCGGAGCCTTCGAGATGGGTACGCTCCCCGCCGTCAGGGCAACCCGTTGCGAGGAGTCGAGGCCCAGTGTCGGCACGGCAGAAGCAGCAGAAATTCGTCTACGACTTCACTGAGGGCAACAAGGACCTCAAGGACCTGCTCGGCGGGAAAGGTGCGAACCTCGCCGAGATGACCAACCTCGGGCTCCCGGTCCCTCCCGGGTTCACGATCACGACCGAGGCGTGCCGGGTCTATCTGGAGTCCGGCGCGGAGCCGTCCGCGCTGCGCGACGAGGTGAGTGCGCACCTCGAAGCGCTGGAGCAGCGGATGGGCAAGAAGCTCGGCCAGGCAGACGACCCGCTGCTGGTGTCGGTCCGCTCCGGGGCCAAGTTCTCGATGCCCGGGATGATGGACACCGTCCTCAACATCGGGCTGTCGGACGCGTCCGTCGCCGGTCTCGCGGCCCAGGCGGACAACGAGCGCTTCGCGTGGGATTCGTACCGCCGCCTGGTGCAGATGTTCGGCAAGACCGTCATGGACGTGGACGGCGAGCTGTTCGAGGAGGCGCTGGAGGCCGCCAAGCGTGCGAAGGGCGCGGGCAGCGACCTCGACCTGGACGCCGCCGACCTGCGGCAGCTCGTCGCGGACTTCCAGCAGATCGTGAAGACGCAGACCGGCCGGGATTTCCCGCAGGACCCGCGCGAGCAGATGGACCTGGCGGTGCGGGCGGTGTTCGACTCCTGGAACGGCGAGCGCGCCAAGCTGTACCGCCGCCAGGAGCGCATCCCGGGCGACCTGGGCACGGCCGTGACCGTCTGCTCCATGGTGTTCGGCAACCTCGGCCCGGACTCCGGCACGGGCGTGGCCTTCACGCGCGACCCGGCGAGCGGCGCGCAGGGCACGTACGGCGACTACCTGCAGAACGCGCAGGGCGAGGACGTCGTCGCCGGCATCCGCAACACCGTGCCGCTCGCCGAGCTGGAGGCGATCGACAAGACGTCGTACGACCGGCTGATGGCGATCATGCAGACGCTGGAGGAGCACTACAAGGATCTGTGCGACATCGAGTTCACCATCGAGCGCGGGCAGTTGTGGATGCTCCAGACCCGGGTCGGCAAGCGGACGGCCGCGGCGGCGTTCCGTATCGCGACGCAGCTCGTCGACCAGGGCGTCATCGACGAGGCGGAGGCGCTGCGGCGGGTCACCGGCGGGCAGCTGGCGCAGCTGATGTTCCCGCAGTTCGACGGCGAGGTGGCCGACAGCGGGGAGGTGCGGCGGATCGGCTGGGGCATCGCGGCATCGCCCGGGGCGGCGGTCGGCAAGGCGGTCTTCGACTCCTACACCGCCGTGAAGTGGTCCCGCTCGGGTGAGCAGGTCATCCTCATCCGCCGGGAGACCAACCCGGACGACCTCAACGGCATGATCGCCGCCGAGGGCATCCTCACCTCGCGCGGCGGCAAGACCTCGCACGCGGCGGTGGTCGCGCGCGGCATGGGCAAGACGTGCGTGTGCGGCGCCGAGGAGCTGGAGGTCGACACCAAGCGGCGGCGGCTGACCGCGCCGGGCGGTGTGGTGATAGAGGAGGGCGACCTCGTCTCGATCGACGGCTCGTCCGGCAAGGTCTACCTCGGCGAGGTGCCCGTCGTGCCGTCGCCGGTCGTCGAGTACTTCGAGGGCCGTATGCACGCAGGGGCCGACGAGGCCGACGGGCTGGTGCAGGCGGTGCACCGGATCATGGCGTACGCCGACCGGATCCGTAAGCTCCAGGTGCGGGCCAACGCCGACAACGCCGAGGACGCCTCGCGGGCCCGGCGGTTCGGGGCGCAGGGCATCGGGCTGTGCCGCACCGAGCACATGTTCCTGGGCGAACGCCGGGAGATGGTCGAGCGGTTGGTGCTCGCCGACACCGACGCCGAGCGCGACGAGGCGCTGGCATCCCTCCTGCCGCTCCAGAAGGCCGACTTCATCGAGCTGTTCGAGGCGATGGACGGACTGCCGGTGACCGTACGGCTGCTGGACCCGCCGCTGCACGAATTCCTGCCCGACATCACGGAGCTGTCCGTACGGGTCGCGCTCGCCGAATCCCGCAAGGACGCCAACGAGAACGATCTGCGCCTGCTCCAGGCCGTCCACAAGCTGCACGAGCAGAACCCGATGCTGGGCCTGCGCGGGGTGCGCCTCGGGCTCGTCATCCCGGGCCTGTTCGCGATGCAGGTGCGGGCCATCGCGGAGGCCGTCGCGCACCGCAAGGCCGCGAAGGGCGACCCGCGCGCGGAGATCATGATCCCGCTGGTGGGCACGGTGCAGGAGCTGGAGATCGTCCGGGAGGAGGCCGACGGCGTCATCGCCGAGGTCGAGGCGGCCACGGGCACGCGGCTCAAGCTCGCCATCGGCACGATGATCGAGCTGCCGCGCGCGGCCCTGACCGCGGGGCAGATCGCGGAGGCCGCGGAGTTCTTCTCCTTCGGCACCAACGACCTCACCCAGACCGTGTGGGGCTTCTCGCGCGACGACGTCGAGGCGTCCTTCTTCACGGCCTACCTGGAGAAGGGCATCTTCGGCGTCTCCCCGTTCGAGACGATCGACCGCGACGGCGTCGGCTCCCTCGTCCGCAGCGCGGTCGAAGCGGGCCGGGCCACCCGCCCCGGCCTCAAACTCGGCATCTGCGGCGAGCACGGCGGCGACCCGGAGTCCGTCCACTTCTTCCACCAGGTGGGCCTGGACTACGTCTCCTGCTCCCCCTTCCGCATCCCCGTCGCCCGACTGGAGGCCGCCCGCGCCACCACCCTGACCCCCTGACCGGGCCGGCCCGTGGGCGCACCGCCGGCGGCCCCACGCCCTGGGGGCCAACCCTCACCGACCGGTGACCCACCACCCGGCCCACCCCGCCGGGGACGGCACTTCGTGCGGACGTGCCGTCCCCGGCTCTTCCCTTGCCGGGGGCTCCCGGTGCCGCGGGCAGGGGCCTACGACGGCTCGTCGGTCAGGGCGTCCTCGTAGGCGGTGAGGGTGCGGATGAAGAGGGTGCGTTCAGTGGGGGTCAGGGGGGTGAGGGCGGTGCGCCAGGCGGTGGCACCGCGGGCGAGCCAGGCGTCGATCGCGGGGCGGTGGGCGGGGGCGATCGTGACGATCGTGCGGCGGCGGTCGGCGGGGTCGGGGGTGCGGTCGAGGATGCCCTGGCGGCCGAGGTCGCTGACCATCAGGCTCACGGTGGCGGGGGCCACTTCGAGGCGGGCGGCGAGTTCGTTGACGGTCAGGGGGCCGTCGAAGAGCAGATAGGAGAAGAGGGAGAGGTGGCGGGGGGCGAGCGAGAAGCCGCTCAGCTCCGCCGGGACCTTGATCCGTTTGGCCCGGCCCACCATCCGCGGCATGAGCAGCAGCAGGCTGCGGATGCCGTCCTCGACGCTGACGCCGACGTCACCGGCGGTCTGCCGGGTGCCGTCGGGGGTCGTATCCGGGGGCTGGGCACCGTCCGCGGTTGACATACGTCTCTCCTGCCTTTTAGCTTCGTACTCAAAGCTTCTTTGCTTGCAAAGCAAAGTCGTGTCTGACGGTCGAGCTTATCGGAGGGCCTGCCATGGCCGATTGGAACGCATCGATCATCGCCGAGTTCCGCGCCAACGGAGGCCGCGTCGGCGGCCTGTTCGAGGGCGCGGACCTCGTCCTGCTCACCACGACCGGCGCCCGCAGCCGCATACGGCGCACGTCGCCGCTCGGCGTCGCCCGGGAGGACGGGCGGCTGCTGGTCTTCGGCTCCAACGCCGGCGGCGACCGGCACCCCGACTGGTACCGCAACCTTCTCGTCCACCCGCGGGCCGAGGTCGAGACGGCGGACGGGCGCGGCGGAGTGCGCACCCTCGCCGTCCGGGCCGAGGTGCTGGAGGGGGCCGAGCGGGACGCCGCCTACGCGCGGCAGGCGGCGCGCGTCCCGGCGTACGGCGACTACCAGCGCAAGACCGCGCGGGTCATCCCCGTGGTGGCGCTGCACCCGCTGGACCTCACGGCGCCGGACCCGGCGCGCAACCGGGCCATCGCCACCCAGCTGCTGACCGTGCACGCGGACCTGCGGGGCCAGTTGGCGCGGCTGCGGCAGGGCGAGGGTGCGGCCGCAGGGGAGGGCCTGACCGTGCACTGCCTGGCCTTCTGCGACGCGCTCGGCACGCACCACGCCTCGGAGGACGCCGTCCTCCCCGCCTTCGACGAGGGCTTCCCGCACCTCGCGCCGGTCCTGGCCCGGCTGCGCGCCGAGCACCGGGAGGTGGCCCGCGAGTTGGCAGGGCTGCGGTCCGCGGTGACGGCGCCGGGGGAGCCGGGGGAGAGGGCCGCGGGCCTGGCGGGGCGGCTGGACGCCCTCGCGGCCCGGATGGAGGAGCACTTCGCGTACGAGGAGGAGCACCTCCTCCCCGTCCTCATGGGGGAAGGGACCGGGTCCGAGGGCTGAGCGGGACGCTGGTACGGACCTCTTTCCGGCTGCCCTGCCCAGGATTTCCGAAGCTTTCGGCCGACCATTCGAATCTTTTGGTGCCCCTGTTGTGAATCAGGTGTGACACGGTGCGGACGGGCCCTGTCCCCGCGGGCTACGATCCTTGCCATGAGTGCCACGATTCCCCAGCCCTCGCGCGATGACCAGTCGGGAGCCACCGGCGAGGGCACGGCGACGCTTGCCGAGATCGCCCGCGCCGCCGGGGTCTCGGCTCCGACTGTTTCGAAGGTCCTCAACGGCCGAGGTGACGTGGCCCCCGCCACCCGCAGCCGGGTCGAGGACCTGCTGCGGCGGCACGGCTACCAGCGCCGCCGCGGCAGCATGCAGCCCGCCCCCCTGCTGGACCTGGTCTTCCACGAGCTGGACAGCTCCTGGGCGATGGAGGTCATCCGGGGCGTGGAACGCGTCGCGGGCCAGGAGAGCCTGAGCGTGGTGCTCTCGGAGTCGGCGGGCCGCCTCAGCCCGGGGCAGACCTGGGTGGACGGCGTGCTCGCGCGCCGCCCGACCGGCGTCATCCTGGTGCTCTCCGGACTCGACCCGGCCCAGCGCTCGCAGCTCATCAGCCGCGACATCCCGTTCGTGGTCCTCGACCCGGCCGGCGACCCCGGCGAGGACGTGCCCGCGATCGGCGCGACCAACTGGCAGGGCGGACTGGCCGCCACCCGCCACCTGCTGGACCTCGGCCACACCCGGATCGGCGTACTCGGCGGGCCCGCGGGCATGATGTGCAGCCGCGCCCGGATCGACGGCTACCGCGCCGCGCTGGAGACCGCCGGCGTGCGCTTCGACCCCGGCCTCGTCGTCACCGGCAACTTCCACGACGAGGCCGGCTACGCCGCGGGCCTGGAACTGCTGCGCCGCCCCGACCGCCCCACCGCGATCTTCACCGGCAACGACCTCCAGGCGGTCGGCCTGTACGAGGCCGCGCGTGAGCTGGGCCTGTCCATCCCGCGCGACCTCAGCGTGGTCGGCTTCGACGACCTGCCGCTGGCCACCTGGATCAGCCCGCCGCTGACCACCGTGCGGCAGCCGCTCACGGAGATGGCCGAGGCCGCCGCCCGGCTCGTCCTCGACCTCAGCCGCGGCCGCGAGCCCAGCACCCTGCGGGTGGACCTGGCGACCCGGCTCGTGGAGCGCAGCAGCACCGCGGCCCCGGCCGCCGAAGCCGCGCCCGAGGGTCCCGCCGCCGTCCCGGAACAGGCCGACGGCGCCGCCAACTGAACCCTCCTGAACCCAACTGAACGCGGCAGCGGGGTAGTTCACCCGTCGAACATGGGTACGCAATGCCTCATCCAATCCCCCACTTGGAGAGAGGCACCGACTTCCCATGCTTTCGAAGCGAATGATGCGATCCGCCGCGGGCGGATCCGCCGCAGCGCTGCTCGCGGCGGCCGCGGCTCTGGTGGCCGTCGCGATGCCGACCGCGCACGCCAGTGACAGCCCGCCCACCTCCCCGCCGACCTCGGCCCCCACCCTGCCGCCGACGACGCCCGCGACGGCACCGCCCACCACGGCACCGCCCACCACGATCCCGCCGACCAGCCCCACGGCCCCCGTCACGCCGACGCCCCCGCCGCCCGGCTCCACCTGCGCGGTCGACTACCACGTCCACCAGTGGGGGACGGGCTTCACCGCCACCGTCACCCTGACCACCACCGGCCAGGCCAACGGCTGGCTCATCACCTGGGACCAGCCGGCCGGCACCCAGACCGTCACACAGGCCTGGAACGCCACCGTCACCAAGTCCGGGACCACCTACGCGGCCCGCAACCTCGACAGCAACGCCGTCATCCCGCGCGGCGGCGGCACCGTGACCTTCGGCTTCAAGGCCACCTGGTCCGGCTCCAACCCGCCGCCGACCGGCTTCGTCTTCAACAGCCTCGCCTGCACGCTGAACTGACGCACCCTCCGCAGAGGACGCGCCGTGGTCAGCTCACCCGCACCGGGTAGCTGGCCACGGCCACCCCGTCGTCGTCGAGGCACCGCCCGTCCGCGAGGTCGAAGCGCTGCTTGAGCAACGGCGAGGCGACGTACGGCCGGTCGTCCGCCGCTCCGAGCAGCCCGTGGCTGAGCACCGCCGCGCCCGTGAAGGGGTCGACGTTTCCGATCGCGTAGATCCGCCCGGCGCGGTCGCGGAAGAGCGCGGCCTGCCGCCCGTCCGGCAGCAGGGCGGCCACCCCGCGGCCGGGCTGCAGCGCGTCCGCCGGGCAGACGGCGAACCAGCCCTGGGAGGTGTGCAGTTCGACGGTGCCGCAGGACGCGGCGGCGAGCAGCGGGGAGGTGAGGTCGGTCGTGGCAGTCATGCGGTCACCGTTTCCGTGAGGCTCAGGAGCACAGGCTCGGGCTTGATCTGGCCGCGCTCCGGGACGAAGCGGACCGTGGGGTCGGGGGTGTCCGGGGCGTTGACGAAGGACACGAAGCGGCTCAGCCGCTCCGGGTCGTTGATGGTGTCGGCCCACTCGTCGCGGTAACCGGCGACGTGCGCGGCCATCAGCGCCTCCAACTCGTCGCAGATGCCGAGCGAGTCGTGCACGACGACGTCGCGTACGTGGTCCAGGCCGCCGGGGATGCGCTCCAGCCACACGCTGGTGCGCTCCAGCCGGTCGGCGGTGCGGATGTAGAACATCAGGAAGCGGTCCACGAGCCGGACGAGTTCGGCGTCCGACAGGTCCTGCGCCAGCAGGTCGGCGTGCCGCGGGGTGGCCCCGCCGTTGCCGCCGACGTACAGATTCCAGCCGCTCGCGGTCGCGATGACCCCGAAGTCCTTGCTCTGCGCCTCCGCGCACTCGCGCGCGCAGCCCGACACCGCCGACTTGAGCTTGTGCGGCGAGCGCAGGCCCCGGTAGCGCAGCTCCAGGTCGATCGCCATCCGGACGCTGTCCTGCACGCCGTAGCGGCACCACGTCTGCCCGACGCAGGACTTCACCGTCCGCAGCGCCTTGCCGTACGCGTGGCCCGACTCGAAGCCCGCGTCCACCAAGCGGGCCCAGATGAGCGGCAGTTGCTCGACGCGCGCGCCGAAGAGGTCGATCCGCTGGCCACCGGTGATCTTCGTGTAGAGGCCGAAGTCGCGGGCCACCTCGCCGATCACGATGAGCTTCTCCGGGGTGATCTCGCCGCCCGGGATGCGCGGCACGATCGAGTAGGAGCCGTTCTTCTGCATGTTGGCGAGGAAGTGGTCGTTGGTGTCCTGCAGCGCCGCCTGCTCGCCCTCCAGGACGTGCACGCTCGCGCCCACCGTGGGCGCCAGCGACGCCAGGATCGACGCGACGGCCGGCTTGCACGTCTCGCAGCCCTCGCCGCCGCGCGCGCCCTCCCGGCCGTGCCCGTCGAGCAGTTCGCGGTAGGAGGAGATCCGCAGCGCCAGCACGATCTCGTACAGCTCGGCGCGGGTCTGCGCGAAGTGCGGGCACAGGCCCTTGTCGACCTCGACGCCGGACGCCTCCAGCTCGGCGTCCACCAGCTGGCCCAGCACCTTCAGGCAACTGCCGCAGTTCGTACCGGCCTTGGTGCACTTCTTCACCTCCGGCACGTTCCCGCAGGAGTGGTCGGTGACGGCCGCGCGGATCGTGCCCTTGGTGACGTTGTTGCAGCTGCAGATGACCGCCTCGTCCGGCAGCGCCGCCGGCCCCAGCGCGACCGGGGCGCCCGCGCCCGCCGGCAGCACCAGGTGCTCGGGCGCCACCGGCGGCACCGAGCCGGTCAGCGGCCGCAGCACCCCGTACGACTCCACGTCGCCGACCAGGACGCCGCCCAGCAGCGTGCCGTCCGCGGCCACCACGAGCTTGCGGTAGATGCCGGACCGCGCGTCGGAGTAGCGGACGTCCAGGCAGCCGGCGGTGGCGCCGTGCGCGTCGCCGAAGCTCGCGACGTCCACGCCCAGCAGCTTCAGCTTCGTCGAAAGGTCCGCTCCGGTGAACGAACCGGCGTCCCCCGCGATGGACTTCGCGGCCGTCTCCGCCATCTCGTTGCCGGGCGCGACCAGTCCGTACACCCGCCCGTCCGCCGCGAGCGCGCACTCGCCGATCGCGAAGACCGCCGGGTCCGCGGGCGTACGGCACTGCGCGTCGACGACGATTCCGCCGCGCTCGCCGACCGGCAGCCCGCACGCCCGCGCCAGGTCGTCGCGCGGCCGCACACCCGCCGAGAACACCACCATGCCGACGGGCAGTTCGGAGCCGTCCGACAGCTCCATGCCCGCCACCCGGCCGCCCTCGCCGACCGTGACGCGCTGCGTGCCGACCCCCGTGTGCACGCTCACCCCGAGGCCCTCCACGCGGCTGCGCAGCGCCTCGCCGCCGCCCTCGTCGACCTGCACCGGCATCAGCCGCGGTGCGAACTCCACGACGTGCGTGTCCAGTCCGAGCCCCTTGAGGGCGCCCGCCGCCTCCAGGCCCAGCAGCCCGCCGCCGACGACCGCGCCGCTCGTCACGCCCTGCGCGTACGCCTCGATCGCCAGCAGGTCGTCGATCGTGCGGTAGACGAAGCAGCCCGCCGCGTCCTTGCCGGGCACCGGCGGCACGAACGGGTACGAGCCGGTGGCCAGCACCAGCGTGTCGTAGCGCACCGTCAGCCCCGAACGGGCCGTCACCGTACGGGAGTCGCGGTCCACCGCCACCGCCGGATCACCCACGTGCAGCTCGATGCCGTGCCGCTCCATGAAGCCGTCCTCGACCATCGAGAGCTCCTCCGGGCTCGCGCCCTCGGAGAAGTACGACGTCAGGTGGACCCTGTCGTACGCCGGGCGGGACTCCTCGCACAGCACGACGACCCGCGCCCACGCGGTCACGCCCCGATCCGCGAGCGCCTCCAGGAAGCGCTGGCCGACCATGCCGTGGCCGACGAGCACGATCGTGGTGTCCGGGGTGTCCGCGGTAGCGGTAGTGGCAGCCATGGTCAGAACCTTCCGTCGTCGCCCGTGCCACCACGGTGGGCCGCGGCTGTTACCCACCCGGATCCCCGCCATTACCCGAAGGGAACGGTGCGCTCATCCGCTCTCAGCGGCGGCTGTGAGCGGGTGAGAGCGGATGGGGGCCGACCGGCCGGGCGCTGACCGGATCGTTCCGCAGCGGGTCATGATCGTGCCTGGTGGCGGCGCTCCCCGGCGGCGGAGGATCGCCCCATGACACAGACCGACACCGCCCTTGTGGTCATCGACGTCCAGGAGTCCTTCCGGCAGCGCGAGAGCTGGCAGGCCGCCTCCGACCCCGACGTGGCGCAGAAGGTGGCCCGACTCGTCGACCTCGCCCGTGAGCGCGGCCACCTCGTCGTGTGGGTGCTGCACTCCGAACCCGGTTCCGGCACCGTCTTCGACCCCGGGAGCGGCCACGTCACGCTCATGGAGGGCCTCCGCCCGCAGGCCGGCGAGCCGCTGCTGACCAAGACCGCGCACAACGCCTTCACCACCACCAACCTCCAGCAGATCCTGACCGAGCGCGGCATCCGCGCCCTCATCACCTGCGGCATCCGCACCGAGCAGTGCGTCGAGACCACCACCCGGCTCGCCTCCGACCTCGGCTACGACGTCACCTTTGTCACCGACGCCACCGCCACCGAGCCGATCGAGCACCGCGACGCGCCCGCCGGACGGCCGCTCGCCGAGGTGCTGGCCGATCCGCGTACGCTGCTGCCCGCGGACATCATCGCCCGGACCGAATACGCGCTCGCCGGACGATTCGCCACCGTGACGACCCTCAAGGAGCTGACCGGATCGTGACCCGGGTGGTTTTCCTGCTCGTACCGCACCTGCACCTGCTCGACCTCGCCGGGCCCGCGCAGGTCTTCTCCACAGCGGCCGACTACGGCCTCGGCCACACCCTGCACTACGCGGCCGAGCAGGAAGACGTCCCCACCTCGCAGGGGGTCGCGCTGCACGCCGACCCCGTCCTCCCCGCGCTGACCGAGGACGACCTCGTCGTCGTCCCCGGCTGGCGCTCGCACGGGCTGCGCGACAACGGCGCCCTCGCCCCCGCCACCCTGCACTGGCTGCACGCCCACCACGCCGCCGGCGGCACCGTCGCCAGCATCTGCGCCGGGGCCGACGCGCTCGGCCGCGCCGGACTCCTCGACGGCCGCCGCTGCACCACCCACCACGACCTCCAGGACGAACTCGCCCGCCGCTACCCGCGCGCCCACGTCGTCCGCGACGTGCTGTACGTCGTGGACGGGCGCGTCGTCACGTCCGCGGGCATCGCCAGCGGCATCGACCTCGCGCTGCACCTCGTCGCCCGGACGCACGGGCCGGGCGCCGCCGCGCGCGTCGCCCGGCAGATGGTCGTGTACGCGCGGCGCAACGGCGACGAGCAGCAGGCGAGCGCGATGCTCAGGCACCGGGGGCATGTGAGCGATGCGGTGCATCGCGTCCAGGACGTCCTGGACGCGCGGTTCACCGCGCGGCTCGCGCTGTGCGACCTCGCAGCCGCGGCAGGGCTCAGCGAGCGCACCCTCACCCGCCGCTTCACCGCCGCCACCGGGCTCACGCCGCTGCGCTACCAGCAGGAGTTGCGCATCGAGCGCGCCGAGCACCTCATCGGGCAGGGCGCGACCGTCGAGTCCGCGGCCCGCGCGGTCGGCTTCCAGGACGCCCGCATGCTCCGCCGCTTGCGCTCGCGCCCGGCGTGACGCGCCGGGGTGCCTCCCCGGGGGGTGCGTTGCGACCGCCCGCGCGCGGGGGCTGAGCGCGCAGTTCCCCCCAGGCTTCGCCCGGGAGGTGCCCCCACGCTCCCCTGAAAACGCTCACCCTCTCGCGCCGACAACCGCCCGCGGGGCGAAGCCCCGAAACGGCAGGTGCTGACGCATGCCATGCAAGGCAACGAACCAGGGTGCGTGGGGGTACCCCCCCAGGCGAAGCTCTGGGGAGAACTGCGCGACCAGCCCACCACCGGCGGGAGGTCGCGTCGCCCACCGCACCAGGCACCCCGGAGCGGACCCGCCCGGCACCCCGCAGAGGATTGCATACAGTGCATGCCCTGCATGCAATACTTGCCTCGTGCAGCAGACCGACGAAGCCCGCGCGCGCCTGCGCGCGATGATCCTGGGCGGCGAGTACGCCGCCGGGCAGCGCCTGACGGAGACGGAGGTCGCCGCCGCGCTCGCGATGAGCCGGACTCCCGTGCGCGAGGCCCTGCGCGGGCTCACCGCCGACGGGCTGGTCAGGAGCGCCGGGGGGCGCGGCGTCGTGGTGGCCGCCCTGGACGCCGCGGCGCTCCGCGACACGTACCGCGTCCGTGCCGCCCTCGAAGCGCTGACCGCGGAACTCGCGGCGGAACGCCAGTCCGCGGGGCTCATCGCCCCGGCCGAACTGACCGCGCTCGCCGCGGAGGCGGACCGCACCGAGGAGGCGACCCTCGCGGGCCGCCTCGCCGAGGCGGTGCTCCGCAACCGGGCCTTCCACGCCCGCATCGCGGCCCTCGCCGCGAACACCCCCGCGCAGGCCGCCCTCGACCGGCTGTGGGACCAGATCGTGGTCTCGACGCGCGCGTCCCTCGACCCTCCGCACCGGCCCGCCCAGGTGAACGCCCAGCACCGCGAGCTGGTGTCGGCGATCACCGAGGGCCGGGCCGCGGACGCCGCCGCGGTCGCGCGGCAGCACGTACTCGACACCTGCGGCTGAAAGGACCCGCCACCATGGCGTCAGCGAATGTGCACTCCTACCGCACCGACCTGGTGTGGACCGGCAATCTCGGTACGGGCACGAGCAATTACCGGGCCTACGAGCGCGGCCACGAGGTGTCGGCGCCGGACGCACCGGACGTACCGGTGCTGCTCGGGTCTTCGGACCCGGCCTTCCGGGGCGACAAGTCGCGCTGGAATCCCGAACTCCTGCTGCTGGCCGCGCTGTCGCAGTGCCACATGCTGTCGTATCTGCACGTGTGCGCGGTCAAGGGTGTGACGGTGACGGCCTACGCGGACCGCGCCGAGGCCGCGATGACGCAGACCCCGGACGGCGGCGGCCACTTCACCGAGGCCGTGCTCCACCCGGCGGTGGAGGTCGCGGACGCCGCCTCGGCGGCGCTCGCGGCCGAGCTGCACGAGCAGGCGCACCGCCTGTGCTTCATCGCGAACTCGGTCAACTTCCCCGTGCGGCACGACGCCTCGGTGACGGTCGCCGGCCGCTGAGCCGTTCGTACGGACGGCGCGGCAGTCCTCCCGACTGCCGCGCCGCCTCGTCCCGCGAACGGGGGGCTCGTTCAGAACAGCGAGTCGCCCTGGTCGAGCATCTGGAGGTCGATGCGGGGGGCGAGCGACCCGCCGCCGCGGCCCTCGTACACGCCGACCCAGCCGTCGTCGGGCCCGGCGATCGCGAGGATGTCGAGGCGTCCGTCGCCGTTGTAGTCCCCGACGCCGAGCAGGGTCGGGAAGCGCTTCCAGCCGCCGGTGCCGATCATCTTGCGGACACCGAGCTTGCTCTTGCCGTTGCCGGGGTAGAGCCACAGCTTGCCCGCACCGTCGCTGGCGACGACGTCCGGGTGACCGTCGCCGTTCATGTCGCCGGGCTCGCTCACCGCGATCATCTGGGTCCAGCCGGTGCCGATCAGGACGCGCGAGGTGAACGTGCCGTTGCCCTTGCCCTTGTAGAGCCACAGCTTGCCGGAGGAGTCACGGCCGAGCAGGTCGTTCACGTGGTCGCCGCTCATGTCGCCGGCGGCGAGCATCGCGGTCATCGAGTTCCAGCCCGACCCGACGAGTTTGCGTGCGCCGAACCCGCCGCGGCCGTTGCCCGGGTAGAGCCACAGCTTCCCCAGGGAGTCCTGGGCCAGCAGGTCCTCCATGCCGTCGCCGCTGAAGTCCCCGTGGCGCGTCACGCGCTTCATCTGGTTCCAGCCCGAGCCGACCAGCCGGCTGGAGCCGTTGCCGTCCATGAACCACAGCTTGCCGGACCACGTGCGGCCCAGCATGTCGGTGTTGCCGTCGTGGTCGAGGTCGAAGAACCGCTGTGAGGGTTCGCCGACCCTCCAGCTCCCGTCCAGCCAGGTCTGGGCCTCGGAGCCGCCCTGCGCCTCCCGTGACGTGTGGGCGATCCGGAAGGAGCTGAGGTTGTTCACCAGGTGGCTGTTGGCGTCGGAGAACGGCGCCAGTTCGAGCGGGTTGTCGCCCTGGGTCGCCCAGGTGATCTCCACGTCGTGCACCGGGTCCAGGTACTGGTAGGACGGCAGGCTGTACAGGGACACGCTGTGCAGCGCGGTGTGGTTGTAGACCGAGTTGGCCCTGTTGTCCCACGATCCGAGGCTGGCTTGCGAACCGGTGTACGCGACCATGGCCCCGGTGCCGTTGTCGCCGTCGAAGAGGCAGAAGCTCCCCTTCGGGCAGCGGTCGTAGCCGGTGGCCGCATGCGCCGGCGTGGCCATGCCGGTGCACAGTCCGAGTGCCGCCGCCGCTGCGACGAATGCAGCGCGGATTGGTCTTCGTGTCATTGTGGTCCCCCCACGGAGAGCACCGCGGTACCGTCCGCGGCTGCGCGCAGTGTAGCGGCGCCCTCCCCTCCGGCAGCGGCCGGATCCCTGCCCGGCTGCTGGTCAGGGGCCTGTCCGCCGACCGGGCGGGTCTGCGGTCCGTGGAGGCCGGCCTTGCCCCGCGGGGCGCCCCGGCGTTGTGCGCCAGGGGGGCGCCCCGCGGGCGGAACGACCCCTGGGTCAGGGGGTGTTGTTAGCCAGCGCGAGCAGCCGGGCGGTGGTGCCGCTGAAGCGGTCGCGGTCGACGGCGCCGGAGATGCCGGACACCGAGCCGGAGTCGCTGTACTGCCAGAACGTCCAGAACGGGAAGCCGCTCGGGATGGTGGGGCTCGCGGCGGTCGTCCAGTGTGCGACCCACAGCGGGCTCTTCGCGGACATGCCGCCCCAGCCGCCGGTGCAGCTGTTCCACCAGCTCGGGCTGGTGTAGATCACGACGTCACGCGTGGTCTTGGACTTGTAGGTGTTGTAGAAGTCCAGGATCCAGGACTGCATCGACGCGGCGGACTTGCCGTAGCAGCCGCCTTCGAGGTCGAGCATGCCCGGCAGGGTCAGGTTGTCCGCGGACCACGCGCCGCCGTGGGAGGCGAAGTAGGTGGCCTGCGCCGCACCGGTGGAGAGGTCGGGGCGGGCGAAGTGGTAGGCCCCGCGGATCACCTTGGCGTTGTACGCGTTGAGGTAGTTCGCGTTGAAGTTCGGGTCCTTGTAGTCGGTGCTCTCGGTCGCCTTGATGTAGGCGAACTGGATGCCCGCGGACTTCACCGACGACCAGTTGATGGAGCCCTGGTAGTGCGACACGTCGATACCGGCGGGGTAGGTGGCGTCGGGTGACATCACCAGGTCGTCGCCGGCGGGTGCGGCGAGCCGGCCCTTGGTGTCCTGGGCGTAGCCGGCGCCCATGTAGCCCTCGCCGAGCGGGATGTCGTTGCCCTGGGAGACCTTGGCCTGGGCGGTGGCGGGCGCGGCGCCCGCGGCGCCGGCCGAGAGGGTGGTGGCGAGCGCGACGCTCGCCCCCACGGCTGCGATCGCCATCAGATTCCGGGTGCGGGGAAGCATGGCTTTCCTCCTGAGCGCGTCTGTGTGGCACGGAACACGGGCGTGCTGTTCGCTGCGGATCATTGACCGCGGACCTGGCATTGTTGTGAACGCGTCATGAGTGAGACATGAAGTGTCCTGTGACGTAAAGGGGTTCGGGCACACCGGCAGAGGTCTGGACCATGCGGGGTGCGGCGGGCGTGCGAGGCTGTCGCAACGCGCGTAGAACTTTCACCGCTGTGAAAATCCCGCGGGGCCCGCCGCGCCACCCGGAGGACCCCGCTGCGTCGCCCCGCGGGCGTCCGCCGCGCTCCCCCGAGGACCCCGCCGCGTCGCCCGGCGGGCGTCCGCCGCGTCACCCGGCGGGAGCCTCCAGGGCGCGCGTCACGCCCGGCTCCTTCGGGCCCAGGAAGCGCGGGGCGGGATGGAGCGTCGCGTCCACCGCGGCCTTGCCCGCAGCGAGCAGCTCACGGGCGCCGCCCGCGTACCACGTCCGGTCGTGCGGCTCGTCGACGCCGACGCCGTACACGCTCAGGCCCGCCGCCTCGCACAGCGCGAGGGCCCGCCGGATGTGGAAGTCCTGGCTGACCAGGATCGCCCTGTCCACCCCGAAGACGCGTTTCGCACGACTGCACGAGTCCCAGGTGTCGAAGCCCGCGTCGTCCACGACGACCCGGGTGGCCGGGACGCCGTGCGCGACCAGATACGTCCGCATGGCACCCGGCTCGTCGTACGTCGTACGGCTGTTGTCGCCCGTGACGAGCAGCACCCGCACCTTGCCCGCGCGGTAGAGCGCGAGAGCGGTGTCGAGCCGGTGCGCGAGATACGGCGAGGGGTGCCCCGCCGGGGTCAGGCCCGCGCCGAAGACGACGCCCACCGGCGCGGCCGGCACGTCCGAGAGGTCCCGCACCCGCCCGCCACCCGCGAGCTGCACCCATACGGCAGGCAGCAGCGCCACCGTGCACACGCCTGCGACGGCCTGCACGAACCGCCGCTGCCCCTTCCGGGTCCGCAGCCCCCGCCCCCACGCCTTGAGCCCCATCGCTACCCCCTCACCTCTCTTGACGTCGCTCCCGCCCCGGGGGTTGCACCCTGGCCGGGAGATCAGGAACGCAACAGCGGGAAACGCCCGACCGTGCAGGACGGCAGCAAGGCAAGGACGAAGGGGCGCCCGTCGTGCAGCGGATGCGACGACGGTGCCGACCAGGCGCGGTGGCTCCGGCGGCCGTAGCCGCGGGGTGGGCCGTCAGGCCGGGGTGAGGCGGGCGTGGAGGGCCGTGGCGGCGGCGTCCGTGAGGGACGCGATCTGGTCGACGACGACGCGGCGGCGCCCGCGGTCGTCCCCCGCGGCGGCGAAGAGCGGGGCGAACTGCGGGTCGAGCCCCTCGGGGGCCCGGGCGAGGAGGGCCGCGGCGAGTTCGGCGATGACGACGCGCTGCTCGGCCCGCCGCCGCGCCTGGGCGGCGCGCTGCATGACGTAGCGGTCGGCGACGGCCTTGAGCACCGCGCATTCGAGCCGCTGCTCACGCGGGACGACCAGTTCGGCGGCGTAGCGGGTGAGGCGCGCGGTGCCGTGGCGCTCGCGGGTCGCACCCTCGGCGGCGAGGCAGAAGCGGCCGATGAGCTGGGAGGCCGCGTCCTTCAGCCGGGCCTGGGCGAGGGCGGTGGCGTCGTAGTGGTCGGGCCACCAGGGCTGGGCCAGGAGCCGGTCGAGGGCCTCGGCCAGCTCGTCGGGGGCGGTGCCGGGAGGGGCGTAGCGGGCGGCCGCGCAGGCGAAGACGTCGGCCCGTTCGGGGGCGGAGCGCAGGGCGCGGGGGTCGATGTGGCCGGCCTGGAGGCCGTCCTCGACGTCGTGGACGGAATAGGCGACGTCGTCCGACCAGTCCATGACCTGCGCCTCGAAGCACTGCCGCCCCTCGGGCGCACCCTCGCGGGCCCAGCGGAAGACGGGCAGGTCGTCCTCGTAGACGCCGAATTTCGGGCTGCCGGGATCGCCCGGCCGGCCCCCGCGCGGCCAGGGGTACTTGGTGGCGGCGTCGAGCGCGGCGCGCGTGAGGTTGAGGCCGACGCTGACATCCGGGGACGCGAAGCGCTTGGGCTCCAGCCGGGTGAGCAGCCGCAGGCTCTGCGCGTTGCCCTCGAAGCCCCCGCAGCCGGCGGCGAACTCGGCGAGGACCAGCTCGCCGTTGTGCCCGAAGGGCGGGTGGCCGAGGTCGTGCGCAAGGCAGGAGGTCTCGACGAGGTCGGGGTCGCAGCCGAGCGCCGCGCCCAGCTCCCGGCCGACCTGGGCGCATTCGAGCGAGTGCGTCAGCCGGGTGCGCGGGCTGGTGTCGGGTACGGCGCCCGAGCTCACTCCCGGGTCGACGACCTGCGTCTTCCCGGCGAGCCGGCGCAGCGCGGCGGAGTGCAGGACGCGCGCGCGGTCGCGCTGGAAGGCGGTCCGGCCCGGCCGCTTGTCGGGCTCGGGCACGTACCGTTCGGCGTCGGCGGCCCGGTAGCCGCCGTGCGTCTCGCCCCGGGCGTCATGGCTCTCCATACGGCCGACGGTAACCGCCCGGCGCCGCGAACGGAGGTTCAGCCCGCGTGGGCGAGGCGGTGCGAGCCGGTACGCGGCAGGGCGGCGGCGGCCTCGTCGTAGCGCTGCAGGACCAGGCGGGCCATCGCCGGATGCGCGCCCAGCGGCGCCGCGGCGATCCAGGGCGCGGCGGCGGCGGTCTGCGTGGCGAAGCGGCCGGGCGCGGTGAAGTACGAGGCCACGGCGATACGGTCGCGGGCGATCCCCCGGCTCACGAGCCCGGCGACCGCCTCCGGCACCGTCGGCGCCGCGGCGGAGGCGTACGCGGGAGCGACCGGCACCCCCAGCCGGGCCGCGAGCAGGGCGGCGGTACGGGCGGTGTCCGCGGCGGACTGCGGATCCCGCGACCCGGCCGCGGCGAGCACGACCGCCCGCCCGGCGCGGGTCCACCCCGCGGCCCGCAGCCGGTCGTGCAGCGTCTCCGCGAGCAGCGGATCCGGACCCAGCGGCGCCGCGACCGCCCCCGTCACCCAGGGGGCCGCCGCGAGCGCCGCGGGCAGGTCGTGCTTCACGTGGTGCCCTCGGCCGAGCAGCAGCGGGACGAGCACGGCGGTGCCGCGCAGCCCGGCGAGGGTGTCCCCGAGCAGCGGCTCGTCCAGTTCCACGTGCCCGAGCCGCACCTCCAGCCCGGGCCGGGCGGTCCGTACCCGCTCCACCAGGGCCCGCACCGCGGGCAGCGCACGGGGATCCCGGCTGCCGTGCGCGACGGCCACGAGCACAGGTCGCTGCGTCATCCTCATACCTTCGAGCATGCCGCCTGCGGGTTGCCCCCGGATTTCCCGGGGATCTCACCGCTTTGCCCCCGCCTCACGCCGCCCCGCCGCGCGAAGTGAGGACGCCCTGCCGGGAGCCTCAGGTGTCCATGGCGACGTCGTTGTTGTACGCGGTGTTGAGGTTCCCCGCGTAATGCCCCTCGTAGTGCACGTAATAGCCCTGCGAAACATAGACGTTCACGAAGTGGTCGGTGTTGTTGACGATGGAAGCGGCGTTCATGGCGATGACCTGTCCGTAGCCGTTCCCGGTGTTCCCGTGGTTGGTGAACCTGAAGTTCGACAGGTTGAGCCCGCGCTGCCCCGGGGAGAAATACTCGAAGGCTCCCCAGCCGTTTTCCGGCGAGTTGTAATAGAGACACACGGAATTACTCGGGCACGTCGCCGCCCCGCCGGGTGCCGAGACCGCCTGCGCGCCGCCGGTCGCCACTGCCATCGCCCCGAGGGTCATTACCCCCACTGCCGCCGCCTGAACCGCGCGGCGCCCCGTCCTGATGCGCATTCCTTTTCCCTTCGAGTCCACCGTGCACGAACGACAGAAAACGACGGAAAGAGGCCATAAACGCGCATGGCCATCCCCCGGACGGCGATGCTAAAGCGCTGAGGAGGCCACGGCAACCAAGGCACCCCCAAAAGCCGCCGCCGAAACCGGAGCGGCCCCCGGCCCGGCCCCGGGCGGCAGGCGCACCGCCGCAGGCCCCGGAGGACCGGGCCGGCACCGGAGGCCCCGGAGGACCGGGCCGGCCCCGGAGGCCCCGGGGGAGAGGGGTGCCGGGGGACCCCCGGAGCGCAGGGCCGCCGAAGCGGTCACAATGATCGTTCGGCGCGGCACACTTCCCGACGGCCCTGCCGTAAGGGACGCTCGCGTATAAGGAAAGACCGGCAGGGGAGGCATCCAGTGGTGGACGCACACCAGACCTTCGTGATCGTCGGAGCGGGGCTCGCCGGGGCGAAAGCCGCGGAAACCCTCCGCTCCGAGGGTTTCACCGGCCGGGTGATACTGATCGGCGACGAGCGCGACCACCCCTACGAACGCCCACCCCTCTCCAAGGGCTACCTCACGGACAGCGCGGAGCGCGACTCCGTCTTCGTGCAGCAGCCGGGCTGGTACGCCGAGCACGACGTCGAGCTGCACCTGGGGCAGCCGGTGGTGCACCTGGACAAGGACGCCCGCAGCATCAGCCTCGGCGACGGCACCACGCTCATCTACGACAAGCTGCTGCTCGCGACGGGCTCCGAGCCGCGCCGCCTGGACATCCCGGGCACGGACCTCGCCGGGGTGCACCACCTGCGGCGGCTGGCGCACGCCGACCGGCTCAAGCACGTGCTGACCTCGCTGGGCCGGGAGAACGGCCACCTGGTGATCGCCGGCGCGGGCTGGATCGGCCTGGAGGTGGCCGCGGCGGCCCGCGGGTACGGCGCCGAGGTCACGGTCGTGGAGCCGGACCCGACGCCGCTGCACGCGGTGCTCGGGCCCGAACTGGGCGCGGTGTTCACCGACCTGCACACCGAGCACGGCGTCCGCTTCCACTTCGGCGCGAAGCTCACGGAGATCACCGGCCAGGACGGCATGGTGCTGGCCGCGCTGACGGACGACGGCGAGGAGCACCCGGCGCACGACGTGCTCGCCGCGATCGGCGCCGCCCCGCGGACCGCGCTCGCGGAGGTCGCGGGCCTGGCGCTGGCTCCGCGCGAGGAGGGCGGCGGCGTCGCGGTGGACGCGTCCTTGCGCACCTCGGACCCGCACATCTTCGCGGCCGGCGACGTCGCGAACGCCGAGCACCCGCTGCTGGGTCGCAGGCTGCGCGTCGAGCACTGGGCGAACGCGCTGAACGGCGGCCCGGCCGCGGCCCGCGCCATGCTCGGGCAGCAGGTGTCGTACGACCGCGTGCCGTACTTCTTCTCCGACCAGTACGACCTGGGGATGGAGTTCTCCGGGCACGCCGCCCCCGGGTCGTACGACCAGGTGGTGTGCCGCGGGGACGTCGGCAAGCGCGAGTTCATCGCGTTCTGGCTGCGCGAGGGCCGGGTGCTGGCGGGCATGAACGTCAACGTGTGGGACGTCACCGAGCACATCCAGCAGCTCATCCGCTCGGGCCGGGCGGTCGACCCCGAGGCCCTGTCGGACCCGAGCGTGCCGCTACCCTCGTTCGTGGAGTAGACCCCTGGTGAAGGCCCGGGGAGACCCGGGCCGACCAGGAGGGACAGTCACGTTGTCCGTTTCGCGCACCGCCGTCGTCGCGGTGGAGGAGATCTTCGCGCTGCGCTGGGCGGTGCTGCGCACCGGGCTGCCGCGCGAGACCGCCGTCTACCCCGAGGACGCGCTCCCCGGCACCTTCCACATAGCCGCCTACGACGAGGCCGGCGCGGTCCGCGGCTGCGCCACCTTCTTCCCCGACGGCTTTCCCGGCGAGGCGGCCACCGCCTACCGCTTCCGCGGCATGGGCAGCGCCCCCGAGGTCCGCGGCCAGGGCTTCGGCGGCGCCGCCCTGACCGCGGGCCTGCGCGAGTGCGCGGCCCGCGGCGCGGCCCTGGCCTGGTGCCACGGCCGCACCTCGGCGAGCGACTTCTACCGGCACATGGGCTTCGAGCGCGTCGGCGAGGAGTACCTGCTGGAGCCGAGCGGCCTGCACTACGACTTCGTGACCAAGGACCTCCTGCGGGACTGACGCGGGAGGCGGCGGACGACACCGCGGCGTCCGGAGCTGTCCGAGCCGGGCCGTAGACTTCTGGCGTGGCGGGCAGGATCAGGGACGAAGACGTGAAGGCGGTACGCGACGCCGTCCCGATCGACGCGGTCGTCGCCGAATACCTCCAGCTCAAGTCCGCCGGCGGCGGCAATCTGAAGGGCCTGTGCCCCTTCCACGACGAGAAGACGCCGTCCTTCCAGGTCAGCCCCTCCAAGGGGCTCTTCCACTGCTTCGGCTGCGGCGAGGGCGGCGACACGCTCGCCTTCGTCATGAAGGTCGACCACCTGTCCTTCACCGAGGCCGTCGAGCGGCTCGCGGGCCAGGCCGCTATCACCCTGCGGTACGAGGAGGGCGGGCATGTGCCCGGCCGCCAGCAGGGCGAGCGGATCCGGCTGGTCGAGGCGCACCGCGCCGCCGCGGCCTTCTACGTCGAGCAGCTCGCGGGCGCCGAGGCGGAGATCGCCCGGCGCTTCCTGGCCGCGCGCGGCTTCGACCAGGCCGCGGCCGGGCATTTCGGTGTGGGCTACGCGCCCGCCGGGTGGGACGCGCTGGTGCGTTTCCTGCGCGGCAAGGGCTTCACGGACCGGGAGCTGATCACCGCGGGGCTGGCGCTGGAGAGCCGCCGGGGCGGGGCGATCGACCGCTTCCGCGGCCGGCTGATCTGGCCGATCCGGGACATCACCGGCGAGGTCATCGGCTTCGGCGCGCGCAAGCTGCGCGACGACGACCAGGGACCGAAGTACCTGAACACCTCGGAGACCCCGCTCTACCGCAAGTCGCAGGTGCTCTACGGGATCGACCTGGCCAAGAAGGAGATCGCCAGGACCGGCCGGGCGGTCGTGGTCGAGGGCTACACGGACGTCATGGCGTGCCATCTGGCCGGGGTGACGAACGCGATCGCGACGTGCGGCACGTCCTTCGGCGGCGACCACATCAAGATCCTGCGCCGGCTGCTGATGGACAACGCGACCTCCGAGGTCGTCTTCACCTTCGACGGTGACGAGGCGGGGCAGAAGGCGGCGCTGCGGGCGTTCGAGGACGACCAGAAGTTCGCCGCCGAGACGTCGATCGCGGTCACCCCCGGCGGTATGGACCCGTGCGAACTGCGGCTCGCCGAGGGCGACTCGGCGGTGCTGCGGCTCATCGAGGGGCGCACTCCGCTGTTCGCGTTCGCGCTGCGCTCGATCGTGTCGCGCTACAACCTGGACACCGACGAGGGCCGGGTCGCGGCGCTGGACGCCGCGGTGCCGGTGGTCGCGGCGATCAAGAACCAGGCGCTGCGCGACCGTTACGCGATCCGGCTGCTCGGCATGGCGGGCATGGCCACGCAGGCCGAGGAGCAGTCCGTCATCCGCCGGGTGCGGGCGCTGGCCCGCGCCCGGGCCGCCGGCCAGGGCGCCCCCGTACGGCCGGACTTCGCCGGGCGGGGCCCCGAACGGCGCCCGGCGGGCCCGCCGCAGAACGTGCCGCGCGGGCCGCGCCTCGACCTGCGCAGCCCCGCGCACCGCGTGGAGCGCGAACTGCTCAAGTTGGCCCTGCAGTTCCCCGCGCTCGTCTCGCCGGCCTTCGACGCGTACGGCGAGGACGAGTTCACCGGCCCGCCGTACGCGCAGGTGCGCCGGGTGATCGCGGAGGCCGGCGGGGTCGAGTTCGCCGACGCCGAATACCTCACCCGGGTACGGGAGTTCGCGCCCGACGACGCGGTGCGGATGATGGTCACCGAGCTCGCGGTGGAGCCCGTCATGCACAAGAGCCCGGAGTTCTACGCGGGCGAGGTGCTGGTGCGGGTGCGGATGAACGCGGTGGAGCGGCGTATCGCCCAGGTCCTCGCCACGCAGGCCCGGCTGAACGCGCAAGGGGTGCGCGAGGACGCGCCCGAGTTCGTCGCGGCCCAGAACGAGCTGTGGGCGCTCCAGCAGTACGGCCAGCGGCTGCGCGGCCACGGGGCCGCGGCGCTCTGAGCGGTACGGCGCCCCGCCCGTGTGTCGGGCCGTACGCGAAGCGTGACGGAAAGCCGAAAAACCGCCCGCACGACCCTCGTGGCGGGAGCGGTGTGTGCGCCACACTGAAGGACGGCCCAGAGCCCGCCTCGGCGCCCCTCCCGAGCCTCTCCGAGCCCGCTGAAGAGCCCAATGTCGCGCTCACCGCGGAGGTCGATTCCGTGCAGACGCACTCGCACCCCCAGGCGCAGATCCCGGTGCCGCCCGCGCGGCCGCTGCTCACCCCCGTGCCCGACCCGCCGCCGGACCAGCCGCACGCCGCCGGGGCGGACGCCAGGGTGCCGGAGCAGCGGGCGGCGGACCCGGGGCCGGAGCCGCATCCGGCCGACGGCGAGCCGGGCACCGCGCCGTACGACGAGGGCGAGGCGGTCGACGTACCGCTCCCGGCCCGCCCGCGCGCGGATCCGGCGGGTCCGTCCGCCGACCTCTTCCGGCAGTACCTGCGCGAGATCGGCCGCATCCCGCTGCTCACCGCGGCGCAGGAGGTGGAGCTGGCCCGGCAGGTCGAGGCGGGGCTCTTCGCCGAGGAGAAGCTCGCCGCCTTCCCCGCGCTGGACTCGCAGCTCGCGGTGGACCTGGACCGCATCGTGGTGCTGGGCCGGATGGCCAAACGGCGGCTCATCGAGGCGAACCTGCGGCTGGTGGTCTCGGTGGCGAAACGTTACATCGGACGCGGCCTGACGATGCTCGACCTGGTCCAGGAGGGCAATCTCGGCCTGATCAGGGCCGTGGAGAAGTTCGACTACACCCGCGGCTACAAGTTCTCGACGTACGCGACCTGGTGGATCCGGCAGGCCATGTCCCGCGCCCTCGCCGACCAGGCCCGGACGATCCGCGTCCCCGTCCACGTCGTGGAGCTGATCAACCGCGTCATCCGCGTCCAGCGCCGCCTGCTCCAGGAGCGCGGCCACGAGCCCACCGCCGAGGACGTCGCCGCGCAGCTCGACATCACCCCCGAGCGCGTCGGCGAGGTCCTGCGGCTCGCCCAGGAGCCGGTCTCGCTGCACGCGCCGGTCGGCGAGGAGGACGACGTCGCGCTCGGCGACCTCATCGAGGACGGCGACGCCGTGTCCCCCGTCGAGACGGCCGCCTTCATGCTGCTGCGCCAGCACCTCGACGCGGTCCTGTCCACCCTCGGCGAGCGCGAACGCCGCGTCGTCCAGCTCCGCTACGGCCTCGCCGACGGCCGCCCCCGCACCCTGGAGGAGATCGGCGGCCTCTTCGGCGTGACCCGCGAGCGCATCCGCCAGATCGAGTCCAAGACCCTCAGCAAGCTCCGCGACCACACCTTCGCCGACCAGCTCCGCGGCTACCTCGACTGACGGGTCCGGCCGGACCCGACGAATTTCCGCCGCCGGGCGGGTCTGCATTCGTGACAGCAGCGAACGTCACGGGAGGGCTCGCCATGAGCAGCAGCACGACACATACGGCCGATACGTACGGCACCGCAGACGACACCGCGATCCGCGACGTCTTCCGCGCCGCCGCACACGCCTGGGCCGCGGGCGACGGCGCCGCGTTCGCCGCCTCCTACGCGCCCGCGGCGACGGTCGTCCTGCCCGGCACCCGGCTGGCCGGGCGTGCGCAGATCGAGGCGGCGATGACCGCCGCCTTCACGGGCACGCTGCACGGCACCCGGCGCGTCCACGAAGTCCGCGACGTCCGGGCGGTCACCGCTGACGTCGCCCTCGTCCACACCGCCAGCGCCACGCTCGCCCCCGGCCAGGACGAATCGGCCCCGGAGCAGCGGGAGCTGGTCACCTGGGTGCTCGCCCGGCACGCCGGGGCGTGGCTGATCGAGGCCTACCACAGCAGCCCGGCCCTGCTCTGACACCTTGCGGCCGGAAACCCGTCGCCGGCCGGCCGGCGACGGGTTTCCGGGCGGCCCCGTCACCCCGGTGGGGGGGACGGGGCCGCGGAGGACTTCCGCACCGTGGAGGCCCGCATCGACCCGGTCCGGCGGCCTGCCCGGAGAGGTGACCCGGCCCGCGCGCATGGCGCTTGTGCTCCGGTGTCAGGCCGGGACGGAGCGGGTGGTCGCCGCCGGGGTCGTGGGGATGAGCTCGCCGGCCTCGACGGCGAGGGGGAGGCGGTTCTCGGCGGGCGGGAGGGGGCAGGTGGCGAGGTCGGTGTAGGCGCAGGGGAGGTTGGTGGCGCGGTTGAAGTCGAGGGTGACGTTGCCGTCGGCGTCCGGGGCGGCGACGGTCAGGGAGCGGTTGGCGGCGTAGGTGGTGACGCCCGAGGTGGCGTCGGTGAAGAGGACCTGGAGGGTGCCGGGGGCCGCGCCCTCGAAGGCGGTCAGCGCGTAGGAGGTGCCGTCGACCGCGAAGTCGATGCGGCCCACCGCGTCGTACACGTGCTCCAGGCCCTCCACGACCGCGCCGACCGTCGTCGGGCGGGGCGTCGCGAAGGCCTCGTAGCGGCCGGGCACGGCCCAGCGCGGGTCGGGGTCGTAGGCGGGGGTGCCGGTGAAGGACTGCCGCAGGGCGTTGTCGGGGTGGCGGGGGCGCAGGATGTCGTGGCCGCCGCGCTTGGCGACCTCGAACACCGCGTCCCCGGCGGCGGGGTAGAGGCTGGAGCGCTCGGCGAGGACGCCGAAGTCATGGCGGCCGCGCAGGACTTCGCCGTCCAGCAGCAGTTCCTCGCCCTCGTCGAGCTGGACGGTGACGCCGTCGGCGGTGCTGGACCACAGACCGGGCGCGTCGGGGAAGCGGGTGGGGTTCTCGTCCAGCCAGTTGAGGCTGGTGATGGCGAGGAAGCCGTGGGGGCCGCCGAAGGTCTCGTCCTTCTGCCGGTGCCACGCCTCCCACTCCTCGGCGAAGGCCGCCTTGTCGGGGCTCGTGGCGTTCTCGGTGGGCCGTGCGGGTGCGCTCATGGTGTCTTCCTCGTCGTCGTGGTGGTGAGGGGGCTCGTCAGCGGCGCTGCCACTCCTCGGCGAGCAGCTCGTAGGACCGCACGCGGTCGGCGTGGTCGTGGGTGATGGTGGTGACGATCAGCTCGTCGGCGCCGGTCGCGTCGCGCAGCGTCTCCAGCTGGTCGGCGACCTGGCGCGGGCTGCCGACGAACTGCGTCTCGATCCGGTCGGCGACCAGCGCCCGCTCCTCCGGCTGCCAGACGTGCGCGGCCGCCTGCTCCGGGGTGGGGAAGGGGATCGCGCCCGCGCCGGTGCGGATGCTGTGCACCCACAGCCCGTACCCGGCCGCCAACTCCCGTGCCTTCGCCTCGTCCTCGGCCACGACCACGTCCGCCGACACGCTCACGTACGGGCGCTCCAGCTCCGCGGACGGCACGAAGGCGGCGCGGTAACCCTCCACCGCCTCCAGTACGCTGGCCGGGCTGACGTGGTAGCTGGCCGCGAACCGCAGGCCCTGCGCGCCCGCCGTCTGCGCGCTGACACCCGCGCTGCTGCCGAGTATCCACACCTGGAGGTCCGCGCCCTCGCCGGGCACCACGTGCGCGGCCACGCCCTCCGCGCTGACGTACGTCCCGGCGATCAGCGCGAGGATGTCGGCGATCTGCTCGTCGTAGGGCTGGGGTTCGGCGCCCGGCAGCGTCAGCAGCTTCTGGTGCAGCACGAAGCGGGGCGAGGAGAGCAGGCTCGCGGGGGCGAAACGGCCCGGTATGCGCAGGCCGTTGGGCGTCCGGCCGTCGACGACCGGGGTGCCGCCGCCGGCCGCCACCGCGACCTTGGGCGCCTCGCCCGGCTTGCCGCGCGTGCCCGAGCGGCCGAGGCCGAGGTCGAAACGTCCCGGGTGCAGGGCGTCCAGCAGCCCGAACTCCTCGACGGTCGAGAGCGCGGTGCGGTGCCCGAGCTGCACCGCGCCCGAGCCGATCCGGATGGTGCGGGTCGCGGCCGCGGTGAGGGCGAGCACGACCGCCGGGGAGGTGCCGGCCACCCCGGGGTTGAGGTGGTGTTCGGCGAACCAGTAACGGGCGTAGCCGAATTCCTCGGTGCGCTGCGCGAGATCGATGCTGTTGCGCAGCGCCTGGGGCGCGGTCGAGCCGGACGGGATCGGGACGAGGTCGAGGACGGCGAGCGGGGTGGGTGCCACGGGCGGCGCTCCTTGTCGGTCAGGCGGCGGGGGCCGCGGCGGCGTGGTCGGGGGACGGGGGAGCAGCGGGCGCGGCGGGGTCCGCGGGGAGGCCGGCCGGGGCCCAGGGCCACGGCGGGTCGGGGATCTCCTTGCGCAGCACGGGCGCGATCTCCGACTGGAAGAGCTCCAGTGCGTCGCGGTGCTGGGCCTCGGTGAGACCGCCCGCGTCGGCGTGCAGATGCAGCACGGTGTGGCCGAACTGCTCGTGGTAGCGGTGCACCTTCTCGATGACCTGCTGCGGGCTGCCGATCAGCGCGGAGCTGCGCTCCACGAAGTCCTCCAGCGTCGCGAAGACCGGCTCGACACCAAGCCGCTTCTGGAAGGCCAGATGCCCCTCGAACACCGGCCGGTAGGCGGCGACGGCCTCCTGCGACGTACGGGCGGCGTAGTAGCCCGCGCTCCCCGCGCCGACCGTGGCGAGCGCCGGGTCGTGCCCGTAGTGCGCCCAGCGCTCCCGGTAGTACCGGACCAGCTCGGCGTACGGCTCGATGGGGTTGGTGACGTTCGCCGAGAACAGCGGGTCGCCGTAGCGGGCCGCGAGGTCCACCGACTCGCGGCTGGTGGCGCTGCCGTGCCAGATCCGGATCGGCTGCTGGTACGGCTCCGGCCACACCTCGGCCTCGGCCAGCGCGGGGCGGAAGCGCGGCTCCGCGGTGATCCTGCGCTCGCGCCAGATCCGCCGGAAGAGCTCGTAGCTCTCGGCGTTGCGCGCCCACTGGTCGTCGGTCGTGACGTGGAAGAGCTCGCGCTGCGCGCTGCCGTTGCCCTTGCCGACGATCAACTCCAGCCGCCCGCCGGACAGGTGGTCGAGCGTGGCGTAGTCCTCGTACGCCCGCACCGGGTCCAGCAGGCTCAGCGTCGTCACCGCGGTGAAGAGCCGGATGCGGGAGGTGAGGGCGGCCAGGTGGCTGAGCACCACCGGCGGGGCGGAGGAGATGAAGGGCCGCTCGTGCCGCTCGCCCACGCCGAAGCCGTCGAAGCCCAGCTCCTCGGCCAGCAGGGCGTTGCCGATCACCTCGCGGAAGCGGTCCTGGGTCGACTTCAGCTCGCCGGTGACGGGGTGCGGGGCGTGCACGATCAGGGTGATGGCGAGGAACTTCACGACGCCGCCCCCACCTGCCGCAGGCCGCCCGGGGCGGGGGCCAGCGGCGGCAGTCCCAGGTGGTCGCGCAGCGACTCGCCGGTGTACTCGGTGCGGAAGACCCCGCGCTCCTGGAGCAGCGGCACCACCGTGTCGGCGAAGTCGTCGAGGCCGCCGGGGATCAGGTGCGGCACGAGGATGAAGCCGTCGCTCGCGTCGGCCTGCACGAAGTCGTCGAGCTGCGCGGCCACTTGCTGCGGGGTGCCGATGAAGGACTGGCGGCCGGTCTCGGCGATGACCAGCTCGCGGATCGAGAGCTTGTCGCGCTCGGCGGTCTCCCGCCACCGCGTCACGGTCTCCAGCAGCTCCTGGCCGCGCGCGTCGGCGCGTCCGAGGGCGATCAACTCGCCCTCGTACAGGGGCTCGACGTCCGGCAGCGGGCCCTCGGGGTCGTAGCCGCTCAGGTCGCGGTTCCAGACCCGCTCCAGGAAGGCGATCGCGGTGGCGCCGCTGACCTGCTGGTGGCGGATGACGTCCGCCTTCTCGGCCGCGTCGGCCGGGGTGTCGCCGAGCACGAAGGTGGCGCCCGGCAGGATCAGCAGCTCGTCGGGCGAGCGGCCGTACTTCGCCAGCCGGCCCTTGACGTCGGCGTAGAAGGCCTTGCCCGCTTCCAGGGTGCCGTGCCGGGTGAAGATCGCGTCGGCGCCGGAGGCCGCGAACTCCCGGCCCTGGTCGGAGTCGCCCGCCTGGAAGATCACCGGCCGGCCCTGCGGGCTGCGCGGCACGTTGAAGCGCCCGCGGATGTCGAACTGGTCGGCCCGGTGCTCGAACCGCCCGGCGTCCGGGTCGCGCAGGAAGGTGCCGGAGTCCTTGTCGGCGGCGACCTCGTCCCCGCGCCACGAATCCAGCAGCGCCGTGACGGCGGTCAGGAACTGCGAGGCCCGCGCGTAGCGGTCCTTACGGGCGAGGTAGCCGCCGCGGCGGAAGTTCTCGCCGGTGAACTCGTCCCAGGACGTCACGACGTTCCAGGCGGCGCGGCCCGCCGAGAGGTGGTCGAGGGACGCGAACTGCCGTGCCACCTCGTACGGTTCGTTGAAGGTCGAGTTGATCGTGCCGGCCAGGCCGAGCCGGTCGGTGACGGCGGCGAGCGCGGCCAGCACCGTGAAGGTGTCGGGGCGGCCCACCACGTCCAGGTCGTAGATCTTCCCGGCCTGCTCGCGCAGCCGCAGGCCCTCGGCGAGGAAGAGGAAGTCGAACTTGGCGCGTTCGGCGGTCCGGGCGAGGTGGACGAAGGAGGCGAAGTCGATCTGGCTGCCGGCCGCCGGGTCGCTCCACACGGTCGTGTTGTTCACGCCGGGGAAGTGCACGGCGAGGTGGATCTGCTTGCGGGGCTTGCCGGATTCGGTGCGGCTGCCGGGCGCGGTGCTCATGGCTGGTGGCCCTCCAGGGGGTGATGCGGGCGGTGGGCGTGCGGTCGGAGGTCAGACGGCGGCGTAGCGGCTCGCCGGGCGCGGCAGCCCGAGCAGGCCGCGCAGGGTGTCGGCCGCGTACTCCGTACGGAACACGCCGCGCCGCTGCAGTTCGGGGACCAGGCCGTCGGTGATCGCGTCCAGGTCGTACGGCAGCTCGGCCGGGCGCAGCCGGAAGCCGGTGAGCCCCGCGGTGGCGAAGTCCTGGAGCACGTCGGCGAGTTCGGCGGGCGTCCCGGTGAAGACCAGGGCGTCGCTCCGGTAGGGCGCGTCGAGAGCCGCGTCGAGGCGCGCCCGGCGCTCGGCGGCCCGCCCCGGCTCGGCGTCCAGGAAGACCACCAGGTCGCCGAAGACGTGCACCGTCTCGCCGCCGCGCCCGGCGCGCTCCTGCTCGGTGCGGATCGCGGCGACCGTCGCGGCGGCCTGCGCGGTGTCGTGCGGGGTGACGAAGCCCAGGTCCGCGGAGGTGCCGACGAGCCGGAAGGGCTCGGCGGAGTGCGCGAGCGCCGCCACGATCGGCTGGCCCTGCGGCGGGCGCGGGGTGATCGAGGGGCCCTTGACGCTGAAGTGGTCGCCCGCGAAGTCGATGTAGTGCAGCTTGCCGCGGTCCACGAAGCGGCCGGTCGCCACGTCGCGGATCACCGCGTCGTCCTCCCAGCTGTCCCACAGCCGCCGCACGACCTCCACCGCGTCGGCCGCCTCCCCGAACAGCTCGCGGAAGAGGGCCTGTCCGGCGGGCGACTCCAGCTCCTCGACCGAGGTGATGCGGGGCACCTCGCGGCGCCCGAAGTGCCCGGCCTCGTCCGGCCGCAGCGACACCCTGACCTGCACGCCGGCCCGCCCGGTGCTGACGTGGTCCAGCGTGGCGACGGCCTTCGACAGGTGGAAGGGCTCGGTGTGGGTGACCACCGCGGCCGGCACCAGCCCCAGGTGCCGGGTCAGCGGCGCGATCCGGGCCGCGGTGAGCACCGCGTCGAGCCGCCCGCGCACCTGGTCGGTGCGGTCGTCGGGGCCGGTGAGGGGGGAGGCCTGCGGGCCGAGCGAGTCCTCGATGGTGACGAGGTCCAGCAGGCCGCGCTCGGCGCGTGCGGCCAGGTCGGCCCAGTAGCCGGCCCGGAAGAGGTCGGCGGGCCGCGCGCCGGGCTCGCGCCAGGCGGCGGGGTGCCAGCCGGCGCCGTCCAGGGCGGCGGCGAGGTGGAGGTGGGCGGGATTCCGGGGCATGGGCGGCTACCGCTTCCTGCTCGGAGGGGCGCGAGGATCGCGAGGGGACCGGCGGCGCGGGCCGCTTCCGCCTACGGGCGTACGGCGCGGCGCGTGGTGCGCCGGTGCGGGGTACGCGGGGTGCGGGGGCGGGCCGTGCGGGGCCGGGAACGGGGTGCTGCGGGGGTGGGGCGGGCGCGGGCGCGGAGATCGGGCGGCGCCGGTCGCGCGGCGGTCCGGTGGTCAGGCCCCGGAACGGCCGTTCGCCAGGCCCGGACACAGGGCGGTGGCGACGCGCTGGAGGTCGATGTGCCGCCGGGAGTACGTGGCGAGCGCGGGCAGCGCGCGCCGGGAGCACGTGGCGTGAGCGTGCAGGGTGCGCCGGCTGGACCGCATCGCCCCGCCTCCCTCCCCGCCCGGACGGGCCTCGCGCCCGCGTCCGGTGCACATCCGTACGGCCCCGCGCCGCACCCCGACGGGGCCGCGGCGCTCGTGGCCCTCGATCGCACCGTAACTCCGCCGCGCGGCCCCGCACAATCCCTTCCGGCTGCACGTGACGTGCGTCGCTTCTCGACTCCGGTGTCCGCGAAGGGGATTGTCCGAACGGCGGGCGCCGGTTAACGTGCTGGCCCACAGGCCCTGTACGGCGTACGGGGCGATACGCGTCGAGACGAGAGCGAGGGGAAGGCCATGGCCGCCGCAGCGCAGCGCGACCGCACGACGCACCCCCGCGGCTCCTTCCCGGCCCGGGTGGAGCGGCGGCACGTCGACCTCCTCCGCGTCAGCAGCGCCCTGTGTCCGGTGGACCGCCCGGCCCTCTGAGCCGCAACTCCCCTTCCGCACGGCCGATTTCACCGGTGTGCGCCTCGGTACCTGACGGCGCCGCCGACTGACCCGGCCGTTCCCCTTCCGGCTTCCCCGGCTCCCCGGGCGGCCCCGCGTCCGCGATGCCGTCCCGCCTCCTGCCCCGCGCCGCCCCGCGCCGCCGCACGTCCGGCAGTGCGCACGCCCGTACACCGCCGTACGCGGCCCGGCGCCGCCGTGCTCCCGACCAGACGGGACCCGCCATGCCCCAGCACGACACCCCCGCGCCCGCCACCGACAGGCCCGCGTCCGCGCCCTCTCCCGCCGAGGACCCGCCCTCCCTCGCGAAAGACCCCGTGAAGGGCCCCGCGAAAGGTCTTGCGAAAGGCCCCGCGAGCGGCCCCGACACCGGCCACCCGCCGCCCGCCGAGGAGCCCCCGCCGTCGCTGTCCGCCCTCGACGACCGGCCCACCGACCGGGAGCTGCTCGCCGCGCGGCTCGTCCCGCTCCGCCACCCCGGCCAGTGGGTCTCGGCCGCGGCGCTCCTCGTCCTGCTCGCGATGGCGGGCCACACCGTCGTCGCCAACAAGCGCTTCCAGTGGGGCGTCGTCGGCGACTACTTCCTCAGCCACAACATCCTGCACGGCCTGGAACTCACCCTCTGGCTCACCGCCGCCGTGATGACCAGCGGCTACCTGCTGGGCATCGCCGTCGCCGCGATGCGGCTGTCCGGCAACCCCGTGCTGCGCGCGGTGAGTTTCGGCTACGTGTGGCTCATCCGCTCGGTGCCGCCGCTCGTGCAGCTGCTCTTCTGGTTCGAACTGGCCTCGCTCTACCCGCGGTTGTCGTTCGGCGTGCCCTTCGGCCCCGAATTCGCGCACTTCCGCACCGCGCACCTCTTCAGCGGCATCCTCGCCGCGTACGTCGGACTCACCCTGGACGTGGCCGCGTTCAGCAGCGAGATCGTGCGCGGCGGCATCCTCGCCGTCGACCCCGGACAGCGCGAGGCCGCCAAGGCGCTGGGCCTGGGCGAGGCGCGGATCTTCCGCCGGATCGTGCTGCCGCAGGCGATGCCCGCGATCGTGCCCGCGTCCGGCAACCTGCTGATCGGCATGCTCAAGGCCACCTCGATCGTGAGTGTCATCGCCGTCGAGGACCTGCTCTACTCCGCGCAGCTCATCTACAACCAGAACTTCCTGATCATCCCGCTGCTGCTGGTCGCGACGGTCTGGTACATCATCCTGACCACCCTGCTGTCGATCGGGCAGTTCTACGTCGAGCGGTACTACGCCCGCGGCTCGCGGCGCGACGGCCTGGCTCGCAACGGCCCCTCCGCACGCGGGCTCTGGCAGCTCACCCGCGCCAACCTGCCGCTCTTCGGGCGGACCAGGACCGACCTGGCGGGGCTGTCGTGACCGGCGGCGGAAACCCGCTGGTGCGGGTGCGGGGGCTGCGCAAGAGCTTCGGCGGCACCACCGTCCTGGACGGCATCGACCTCGACGTGCGGGAAGGCGAGGTCACCGTGCTGCTGGGGCCCTCCGGTTCCGGCAAGTCCACGCTGCTGCGCTGCGTCAACCACCTGGAGAAGCCGGACGCGGGCTTCGTCGAGATCGCCGGCGACCTCGTCGGCTACCGCCGGGACGGCGCCCGGCTGCGCGAGCTGCCCCCGCGTACGGTGACCCGGCAGCGTTCCCAAGTGGGCATGGTCTTCCAGCAGTTCAACCTCTTCCCGCACCTGACCGTGCTGGAGAACGTCACCGAGGCCCCCGTCGCCGTCCGCCGCAGCCCCCGCCCGCAGGCCGCCGACCGGGCCCGCGAGCTGCTGGCCCGTGTCGGGCTGGGCGGCCGGGAGGGCGCGTACCCGCGGCAGCTGTCCGGCGGCCAGCAGCAGCGGGTGGCCATCGCCCGCGCCCTGGCCATGGACCCGCGGCTGCTGCTCTTCGACGAGCCGACGAGCGCGCTCGACCCCGAACTGGTCGGCGAGGTGCTCGGCGTCATGCAGGACCTGGCGCTCAGCGGCATGACGATGATCGTCGTCACGCACGAGATCGGCTTCGCCCGCAAGGTCGCCGACACCGTGGTCTTCCTCGACGGCGGCCGGATCGTCGAGTCCGGCGCCCCCGCCGACGTCCTGGCCGCCCCCCGCCACGAGCGCGCCCGCGCGTTCCTCTCGGCGGTCCTGTGAGCCCGCCCCGCCGCACCTCCGCGGCCCCTGCCCGTACCCTCCCCGCCCCTCGTCCCCCTCGTCCCCGCCGTCCCCGCCGTACGAAAGGCACTCCCGTGACCAGCGCCCGCGCCCGCCGCCGCCCCGCCCGAACGCCCCTCGCGAGACGCGGCCCCCTCGCGGCCCTCGCCGCCGCGACCGCAGCCCTGCTGCTGCTCGCCGGCTGCGGCTCCTCCGACTCCGGCAAGGACTCCGACGCGGGGAAGGACGGCACCCAGGCAGCGGCCGCCAAGCCCGGTGACTCCGGCGCGGTCCCGACGCAGGACGTGGTGTCCGCGATCACCACCGACCCGACGATCGCCGCCGAACTCCCCGCGAAGATCCGCGACTCCGGCAAGCTCGTCCTCGGCACCACCAAGCAGCCCGGCACGTCCGCCCTCCCGCACGGCGGCGAGGTGGACGGCAAGTCCGTCGGCCTCGACGTGGACCTGCGCGACGCCGTCGCCAAGGTGCTCGGCGTGCAGTGGGACATCCAGTACGGCACCTTCCCCACCGTCATCCCCGGCGTCCAGAACGGGCGTTACGACGTCGGCCAGGACAACTTCGGCGTGACCAAGGCCCGTGAGCAGGTCGTCGACTTCGCCAGCTACCTCAACGACGGCCAGGCCTTCCTCGGGTCGAAGGACTCCGACCTGACCTCCGTCAAGCAGATCGCCGACGTGTGCGGCCTGACCATCGCCACCGGATCCGGTTCGACCTTCCAGCAGATCCTCGAGGCCAACAAGGACAAGTGCGCGGCGGCCGGCAAGAAGCCGTACACCGTGCAGTACTCCTCGGACGCGGCCGCCACTGTGCTCGGCCTCCGGAACGGCCGGATCGACGTGATGTTCGGCCCGACGCTCGGCCTGAAGTACGACGCCGCGCACATCCCCGGGACCCGCTTCCTCGGCGAGGTGTCCAGTACCACCGTCGGCTTCGTCACCGCCCGCAACTCGCCGGTGGCCAAGGCCCTCAGCGACGCGGTGAACAAGCTCATCGCGAGCGGCGACTACGCGAAGATCTTCGCCAAGTGGGGTCTGACCGGCAGCGGCATCCCGCAGTCCCAGGTCAACCCGCCCGCCACGTTCTGACGCCCGCCGCGGCCCCCGCACCTCGGGGGCCGCGGTCCGCTCAGCGTTCCGCGCGGGCCGGGATCGCCCGGTCCAGCACGCTCATCAGCAGCACCAGCACACCGATGCCCGCGATGACGTACGACACCCCGTGCAGCCCCGCGTCCGTCGCCGCGTGCCCGAAGGCGATGGCGATCAGGCTGGAGGAGAAGATCGCGCCGACGTACGCGAAGGTCCGGTAGAGGCCGGACGCGACCGCGATCTCATCGGCGGGCGCCTGCACGTACAGCGCGGCCTGGTTGGCGAAGCCGGAGAAGCCGTTCGCGAAGCCGAAGAGCGCCGACATGCACAGCAGCACCAGCACGGACGAGGTGTGCGTGACGAACAGCATCACCGCGCCGGTCGCGACCAGCGACACCCCCGTCAGCACGAGCGGCGTCCGCACCCACCCGCGCCCCGACACCAGCCGGGCCACCACGATGCTGATGCCCGACAGCGGCAGCATGATCAGCCCCACCTGCGAGGCGCTGTAGCCCGCGCTCTCCTCCATCCACTGGCTCAGCCCGTAGAGCGCGGTGTACGTGCCCAGCGCGACGACCGCCTGCCGGATGTACGTGCGCAGCAGCCGCCGGTTGCGGCCCAGCATCCGCACGTCGAGGAGCGGGCGCGCCGTCCGCCGCTCCCACACCACCAGCGCGGCGCCCAGCAGCAGCGTCACCGGGACGAGCCACCAGGCGGGCGAGGTCAGGTCGGACAGGAAGAGCAGCAGGCTCACGATCGTCGCCGCGAAGAGCGCGATGCCGGGCACGTCGACCGCGGTGAAGAGGGCCGCGCGCGACTCCTTCGGCACCGGCCGGTCAGGCGCCACGCCGACGAGCGTGAAGACCAGCGTGACGAGCGCGAGCGGCACGTTCACCAGGAAGAGCGCCCGCCAGCCCCACGCCCCCGCGAGCAGCCCGCCGAGCGGCAGCCCGACGACGATCGTGACCTGCGAGGCGATCGAGAAATTGCCCAGCACCCGGCTCGGCACCCCCGTGCCCACCTCGTCCGCGCGCTTCCTGACCAGCGCCATCGCCGTCGGGTACGCGGCCGAGGTGCCGATGCCGATGAGCGCGCGGGACACCAGCAGGAAGCCGAAGGCGGGCGCGGTCGCGCCGATGACGCCCGCGACCAGCAGGATCACCACGCCGCTCACGAAGACCCGGCGCGCGCCGAAGATCGTCGCGAGCTTGCCCATCGTGGGCTGCGCGACCGCGCTGCACAGGTACAGCACGGAGATCAGCGAGGCGGTGGTGCCCGGGCCCTTGTGGAAGTCCAGCCCGATGCCGACCAGGCCGGTCGCGATCATCGAGCTGTTGATCGGGTTGAGGGTCGAGCCGAGCAGCAGCGGGCTCACGAAGCGCGCACCGAACGGCTTGCCGCCGCCGGGTGCCTCCGGCGGGGTCGCGGTGGTGCGGGTCGCGGCGGTCACGACCGGTCGGCGGCCGGGCCGCTCCCCGGCTGTCCCGGCTGCCCTGACAGCCCCGGCTGTCCCGGCTGTCCCGGCAGGGAGGCGAGCGCGCCCAGGACGTCCTGCGTGCTGCCGGTCTCGGCGATCCGCGGGAAGACCTGGAGCAGGCTGTGGTCGTGCCGCTCGGCGCTGCGGTCGGTCATGGCGTCGGCCGGCAGCGTGACGTGGAAGCCCAGCTCGTGCGCGTCCCGCGCGGTCGACTCGACGCCGCCGCTGGTGGCGATGCCGGTCACGACCACCTGCGTCACGCCCAGCTCGCGCAGGCGGTCGGCGAGCCCGGTGGCGGTGAAGGCGCTGCGCGCGTACTTGGTGACGAGGATGTCGCCGGGCTGCCGCTCCAGCTCCGGTATCAGGTCCGCCCAGCCCTCGGGCGCGTCCAGTACGACCGGCCCGGCGTCCGTCCGCCCCTGCGGGCTGCCGGCGACGTTGACCAGCACGACCGGCAGCCCGCGACCGCGGAAGGCCCGCGCCAGCTCTGCCGAGCGCGCCACGACGTCCTCGACGGGGTGGGCGAGCGGCATCGTGACGATGCCCTGCTGGAGGTCGATGACGACGAGCGCGGTGGCCGCGTCGAGCGTGGTGACGGGCATGCGGAGTCCTTCGGTCGATCGGTGTGGGGGCGCGCGCCGGGCGGACCGGAGTACGCGGGTACGGTGCCGGGCGCGGTGTCAGCGGTGTCGGGGGTGAGGTGGGGGTGTGCCGGCGCGTCGTGGGTCAGGGGAACTGGGCGAGCCGCCGCAGCAGGTCGGTGACGGACGCCAGCCGGTCGATCTCCTCGGCGGTCAGCGTCGTGTCGAGCGCCTTGGTGAGCCAGTCCTGCTTCGCGAGCCGGCCGGTGCGGAATTCCTCGCGGGCGGCGTCGGTGAGGCTCAGCAGCGTCTTGCGCCCGTCCTTCGGGTCGGGCGCGCCGCCGACGAGCCCCGCGGACTCCAGGGCCTGCACGATCTTGGCCATCGACTGCGGCCGTACGCCCTCGGCGCGGGCCAGCGCGGTGGCCGTCGCGGGCCCCTCCCGCTCCAGCCGCAGCAGCACGGACGACTGCGACCGCGTGAGGTCCGTCCCGTCCGCCTGCTCCCGGAGCCGCCGCACCAGCGAGGCGAGCGCCACCCGCAGCTCACCGGCGAGGACGCCGGTGTCGGTCCGCGGGGGCGAGGCGGGGGGCTGCGCGGTCATGCCTCCACCGTAGCACTTGGACAGCCAACTGTGCAGCTGGCTGTCTAAGTGCAGATGTGAGGGCCCGCGGAGTTCAGGCGCCGCCCGGGGTGGCGGAGCGGACGTCCTGCTGCCGGACCTCCTCGAGGACGCCGGTCACGGTGGCGAAGTCGTTGTCCACGTGCAGGACGGTCAGGTCGTGATGGACCGCCGTGGCGCAGATCAGCAGATCGAGCGCACCTGCGGACCGGTGCTGCCCCTGCTGGGTGAGCCGGTACTGCGCGGTGTCGACCCAGCGCCAAGCCCCCTCGGGGGCGTCCGCGCGCCCGCAGAGGGTGTCGATCGCGTCCGCGAGTTCGTCGCGGTGGCGAGGGCTCTTCGCGGAAGAGAGGAATTCCGCGCGGGTCGGCTCGGCCAGCCGGAAGGCGCCCGCGCCGATGAACGCCTCCCACGGGCCGAGGGCCCCCGGGGTGCGGAAGAGATACCACAGGGCGCTGGTGTCCAGGAGGTACGCGTTCACACCGACGGGAGCTTCCCCGCCCGCCGGGCTGCCGCATGGGCCTGCGCGGCCTCGTCGAAGTCGCCCCGCGCGCCCATCGCGGCCAGTCGCGCTGCCGCGTCGAGCCGTTCGACCCGGGCGACGTACTCGCGAAGAGCGGTGTTGACCGTCTCCTTCTTCGTCGTCGTACCCATCAGGCGCATCGCGGCCGCGAGCACGTCGTCGTCGAGATCGATCTGGGTGACGGACATGTGGCACCTCCGATGTGGGCGATGTGTAAAGCGAGCATACATCGCCCACAAAGCAGAAGACCTTCTCACGGCTCCAGCACGATCCAGGTGTGCCCCGGCTTGAGCGCCAGCGGCGCGCCGTCCAGCGTGTAGGAGGTGCCCGCGGTGGGGGAGGGGCGGTCCCACGCGGCCGCGTACGACCGTCCGTCGCGCAGGACCTGCGCCCGACCGTGGCCCACGGTCCGGCTGAAGGGGACGAAGCCGGTACGGCTGTGGTAGCGCGACTCCTGGACGCCGACGTGCTGGATGACCACGTTGTCCGCCGACCACGGGGAGGCCTTGCCGTCCATCGAGACGCGGTAGCGCGAGCCGTCGTAGGCGAAGGAGAAACGCGCGGAGGGCATCTTCGCCGACGCCGTGGCGGCGGCCGTACCGCCGGGCGGGACGGCCGCCGCGAAGCGCAGCCCGATGTCCTCGGCGGTGCCGCCCTTCGCGGCGGGTCCCGCGGGCCGCAGGTACTCGTTGTGCGGGGCCCGGCGGGCGGAGTCGCGGTAGAAGTCGCGCGTGCCCGTCACCGCCGTCAGGTCGTCGCTCGCCCTGAGCACCGGCAGCAGCTCGCTCTGCGCGCCGGAGAAGGCGAGCGCGGGCCGGTCGTACTCCGCGAGCAGCTGCAGATCCGTCTCGCGCGCGCTGCGCACCGGCCCGACCTTCTTCGGCAGGTGCCTGTCGTCGTACACCGCCATCAGCCGGGAGAGCCCGCCCTCGACCTCGATGGCGTACACGATCGCCGCGTCGTCCAGCCCGGTCGCGGGCCGGGCCGCCCCGACGTTGTCGATCTTCACGGCCAGCACGTGCCCGGCCGCCCCCGGCTCCCCGGTGAGGTACGAGGTGGCCGCGGGCGCGTCGCTCGTATGCGCCCCCTGCTTGCCCGACGCCCCGCCCGTGTCGGACGGCTGACACCCCGCCACCCCCGCCAGCCCTACGAGCACCACGGCGGCCACCCCCGCGCCCGCCACCCGCCATCCGCCGCTCATCGCCGTACCCCCGTCCGCGCGTGAACCCGCTCCCCTTATGGTCGTGGACCGAGTGCGCGGGGGGAGTGCGCCGTTGTGCCCGGTTCGGCGGCCTTTTGTCGAACGAACGGGGAGTCTGTTGACCATGCGCGCACCGCAGGCGCTCGCCTGCGTGGCCGTCTCTGCTGCGCTGCTGCTGTCGGCCTGCGGCGGCTCGAAGAAGGACGACGGCAAGATCAAGGATCCGGGCACGGACGTCTCCACGTCGGCGCCCGCGCCGACGACGACGTCGGCTGCGCCGTCGCCGACCGCGGCGGGGGTGAAGCGGCCGACGATCACTTTCCCTGCGGACTTCAAGGACGTCTTCGAGGGTGGAAAGACCGGTGACCCGGTCAAGGACGCGATCCTCGCGGACAACCAGGGATACGTGACGGCTATCGACGACGCCGTGATCCAGGGCTCCACGCACACGGACGCGCTGGAGTTCTACAGCACCGGCAAGGCGTCGACCAATGCCGTCGAGTTCGTCAACAGCTTCCTGAGCCAGGGGCAGTCGCTGTACGGGACCACTCGCTACTACAACCGCGAAGTAACCATGTTGAGCAAGGACCAGGCGGCCCTTCTCTATTGCGGTGACGAGACCAATGCCTTCCCCAAGGACCGCAAGACGGGCAAGGTCGACCGGGGGACGAGTACCGAGGACAAATCGAGGAACTACGTCTTCTACAACACCGACCTGAAGAAGAACGCGCAGGGAGTATGGGTGACGGACAACATCACTTCGATCCGGGGGTACAAGAAGTGCCTGCCCCAATAGGGCGACGCTCGGCGCTGCTCGCGGGGTCGGCCGCGGCGCTGTTGACATTGCTGACCCCAGGGGCCGCCCACGCCAGTTTCGACGGCCACGGCGGCAAGGGCGACGACGGTAAGGGTCACCAGACCATCAACGCGAGCGTCGGCGTGCAGTACGACAAGAGCAAGAACGGTACCGGGACGAGCGGTCACCCTACGGGTTCGCTGAAGCCCGTGGGCAACTGGACGCCGCCCGCGTGCTGGTACCAGCCGACGTACACCCCGGCCGAGTTGAAGAAGTCGTCGGAAGGTGTCTGGGCGGAGCAGTCCCCCAGCTGGGAGTGGATCTCCGGGCAGAAGGACAAATACCAGGACGGCCATCCCTACACCGATTTCAACATGGACAAGACCGGCAAGGGCTATTGGTGGTCCGGCTATTCGCCGCCCGAGAACGGCGGTATGGCCGGTGCGGACTCCTGCAACGACGAACCTTTCTGGGTCGACCTCGGCGACCCGCCGCCGCCCGAGCACAAGAACGCGGTCACGCCCGAGGTGCTGGCGGAGCTGGCGTACCGGGAGATTCTCATTCCCACCGGCGACGCGATGATCAACCCCGCGGGGAAGCAGGGCGTGAACATCCCCACCTGGGTGTGGATGGACTCCACCGTCTTCCACCCGGTGTCGGTCACCGCATTCCTTCCGGCCTACAACGTCTCCGCGACGACGACCGCGAGGCCGACCGGGATCCAGATCCGTCCCCGGACCCCGTACGCGCAGACGTACCCGGCGTCGGGGAAGTGCAAGGGGACGGGGACGGCGTGGACTCCGGGGGCGGGGAACGTGCCGCCGTGCGGGGTGGTGTTCCTCAAGGACTCCGGCAAGGGGACGTACACGCTGGACGTCACCGTCACGTGGCAGATCAGCTGGACGGGCACCGGCCATCCGAACCCGCAACGCATGCAGGACGGCACCTTCGTGAGCCACCAGACCGTCACCGTCCGGGAGATCCAGACCGTCAACCGCTGACCGGGAGCGGGGCCCAGGTCCGCCGTCAACGACGTCACCTCGTTCCTCGTGAACCCCTGCCGGGGCGGATGAGGGAACGGTCCGGTCGTGGGGGGCGTCCATCTCGTGTGGGGCCTGGTACTTGGATAGTCTCGGGCGTCACACGAAACGGGGTCGTGGACCGAGTGCGCGGGGGGAGTGCGCCGTT
>NZ_JOHY01000030.1 GCF_000721495.1 Streptomyces sp. NRRL F-5123 | reverse complement strand
TCCCCGACCCCGGACGCCCCCTGGCAGCGCCCCGCCCGCCCGGAACGCCCCGCCCCGGAGGAGCCCGAGGCCCCGAAGCCCGCGGCCGAACCGCCCGCCGAGCCCGAGGCCCCGAAGCCCGCGGCCGAACCGCCCGCCGAGCCCGGGCCCGCCCCGAACGAACCGCCCGCCGAAGGAGGTGACAGCGCATGAGCGACCCGCTCGACGTCGTCCTGCGCCTCGTCGCCGTCCTCGTCGTCTTCCTGGTCTTCCCGCTGCTGGTCGGGCAGACCGAGCACAAGGTCATGGCGCACATGCAGGGCCGGCTCGGCCCGATGTACGCGGGCGGCTTCCACGGCTGGGCGCAGCTCGTCGCGGACGGCGTGAAATTCGCCCAGAAGGAGGACATCGTCCCGGCCGACGCCGACCGCCGGGTCTTCCAGCTCGCGCCCGCGGTGGCGCTGCTGCCGTACCTGCTGGTCCTGATCGCCGTCCCGGTGGGCCCCAACGGCTTCGTCGGCGAGGCGGTGGACGCCGGGCTGATCTTCGTCCTGGCCGTGATGGGCGTCGGGGTGCTCGGCTCGCTCATGGCGGGCTGGGCGTCGGCCAACAAGTTCTCGCTGCTCGGCGGCCTGCGCACGGCCGCCCAGCTGCTGGCGTACGAGCTGCCGATGCTGCTGGCCGCCGCCTCCGTGGCGATGGCGGCCGGCACCCTCTCGCTGCCCGCGATCCTGGACGGCTACCACTGGTGGTGGACGCCCTGGCAACTGGTCGGCGGCGTCGTCTTCTTCACCGCGGGCCTGGCCGAGCTGCAGCGCCCGCCGTTCGACATGCCCGTCGCCGACTCCGAGATCATCTTCGGCGCCTACACCGAATACACCGGCCTGCGCTTCGCGCTGTTCCTGCTCGCCGAATACGCCGGGATCGTGGTGCTGTGCGCCCTGACCACGGTGCTCTTCCTCGGCGGCTGGCACGGCCCGGGCCCGGACGGCATCGGCTGGGTGTGGACGCTGCTCAAGACCGCGCTGCTGTCCTTCGTCGTCATCTGGCTGCGGGTCAGCTACCCGCGGCTGCGCGAGGACCAGCTGCAGAAGCTCGCGTGGACCGTGCTCATCCCGCTCGCCCTCGCCCAGATCGCCCTCACCGGCGTCGTGAAGGTGGTGACCGCGTAAGCCATGGCGCCCGCGTCCCGTATCCCCGGATCCGGCCTCGCCAAGGGGCTGGCCGTCACCCTGCGCACCCTGACCCGGCGCACCGTCACCGCCCAGTACCCCGACGCGCTGCCCGACCTGCCGCCGCGCAGCCGCGGCGTCATCGCGCTGTTCGAGGAGAACTGCACGGTGTGCATGCTGTGCGCGCGCGAGTGCCCGGACTGGTGCATCTACATCGACTCGCACAAGGAGACCGCGCCGCCGGCCGCCCCCGGCGGGCGCGAGCGCAGCCGGAACGTCCTGGACCGTTTCGCGATCGACTTCTCCCTGTGCATGTACTGCGGTATCTGTATCGAGGTGTGCCCCTTCGACGCGCTGTTCTGGTCACCGGAGTTCGAATACGCGGAAACCGACATCCGGGACCTCACCCACGAACGCGACAAGCTGCGCGCGTGGATGTGGACGGTGCCCGAGCCGCCCGCGCTCGACCCCGCGGCCGAGGAGCCGAAGGAGATCGGCGCCGCCCGCAAGGCCGCCGAGAAGGCCGCGGCCGCGCGTGACACCGGCGGCACCGGCGGGGCCGCCCCCGGGGACGGCCCCGCGTGAACCACTCCTACGTCTACCGTGCCGCCGCCGCGTCCCACCCCGGCTTCCTCTCCCCGACCGGCATCGAGATCACCTTCGTCCTGGTGGGCCTGGCCACCCTGGGCGCGGCCGTGCTGACCGTCACCACCCGGCAGCTCGTGCACGCCGCGCTGTGGCTGGTCGTCGCCCTCGGCGGCACGGCCGTCGAGTACCTGCTGCTCACCGCGGAGTTCATCGCCTGGGTGCAGGTCCTCATCTACGTCGGCTCCGTCGTCGTCCTCCTGCTCTTCGGCCTGATGCTCACCAAGGCGCCGATCGGCCGCTCGCCCGACGCGGACTCCGAGAACCGGCTCGTCGCCCTCGGCGTCGCGCTCGCCTCCGCCGCCACCCTGGTGTGGGTGGTGCTGGACGGCTTCCGCAGCAGCTGGATCACCCCGCACGCCCAGCAGGGCACGGACACCGAGGGCGAGCCCGTCACCGTCAAGATCACCAAGGGCTCCACCCGACTCACCGGCGAGAGCCTCTTCCGCTACTGGGTGCTGCCCTTCGAGGCCCTGTCGGTGCTGCTGCTGGCCGCGCTGGTCGGTGCGATCGTGCTGTCCCGCCGCGGCAAGGCGGCCCCGCCCGCCCCCGGCGCGATCCCCGGCCAGGCGGCTCCCGCGGGCAAGGCCGCGCCCCAGCCCGAGGAGCAGCGCTGATGCACGTCGCCTACCCCGCCGTCCTCGCCGTCCTCCTCTTCTGTGTCGGTCTGTACGGGGTGCTCGCCCGGCGCAACGCGATCCTCGTCCTGATGTCCGTCGAGCTCATGCTCAACGCCGTCAACCTCAACCTCGTCGCCTTCGACGCCTGGCTCGGCGACGCGCTGCACTCCGGCCAGGCGCTCACCCTCTTCACCATCACCATCGCCGCCGCCGAGATCGGCCTGGGCCTGGCCATCGTGCTGCTGGTCTTCCGGCACCGCGGCACCTCCGACATCGACCGGCTCACCGCCCTCGCCGAACCCCCGCCGCAGGGCGGCCCCGGCGCCGGACCCCAGCCGCCGGACACGTCGCCCGCGGGTGCCACCGCCGGCGACGGGAAGGCAGAGGCCACCGCGTGACCCTGACCGCCATCGCCGCGCTCGTCCCCCTGCTGCCCTTCCTGGGCGCGGCCGCCGGACTGCTGCTCGGCCGGCGCGCACCCGGCTTCGTCCGGCCGCTCGCCGTCCTGCCCACCGCGGCCGCCTTCGTGCTCGCCGCCGTCACCGCCGCCCGGCAGGGCACCGGCGCGCCCACCGACGCCTCCCACCGGCTGACCGTCACCGGCTCGGTGCCGATCGACCTCGCCCTGCACCTGGACGGCTTCTCGGTGCTGATCGCCGTCCTCGTCGGCCTGGTCGCCACCTGTGTGCAGCTCTACTCCGTCTCCTATATGCGGCACGACGCGCGCTACCCGTCGTACGCCGCGCTCGTCTCGCTCTTCACCGCGGCGATGCTGCTGGTCGTCTACACCGGCGACCTGATGGTGCTGCTCGTCGGCTGGGAGGTCATGGGCATCTGCTCCTACTTCCTGGTCGGGCACTACTGGGAGACCGAGGCCGCGCGCGCCGCCTCGCTCAAGGCCTTCCTCGTCACCAAGCTCGGGGACGTCCCCTTCCTCCTCGGGGTGTTCGCGCTCGCCGCCGACGCGCACACCTTCCGGATCACCGGCATCCTCGACGCGACCGCGCACGGGCAGCTCCACCACCCGACCGTGATCGCGCTGCTGCTGCTCGCCGGGGTCGCCGGCAAGTCCGCGCAATTCCCGCTGCACACCTGGCTGCCCGACGCGATGGCCGGCCCGACCCCCGTCTCGGCGCTCATCCACGCCGCCACGATGGTCGCCGCGGGCATCTACCTGGTGGCCCGGCTGCTGCCGGTCTTCACCGCGTCCGCCGCCGCGCTCGCCGTCCTCGCCGTGATGGCCGCCGTGACGATGGCCGGCTCCGCGCTCGCCGCCCTCGCGCAGGACGACATCAAGCGCGTGCTCGCCTACTCCACGATCGGCCAGCTCGGCTACATGGCCGGCGCACTGGCCGTCGGCGACCGCGACGCCGCCGTCTTCCACCTCCTGTCCCACGGCGCCTTCAAGGCGCTGCTCTTCCTGGCCGCGGGCGCGCTCATCCAGATCTCCGGTACCAACTCGCTGGCGGCGATGTCCCGCATGGACGACCTGACCCGGCGCGCACCCGACGTGCGGTGGACGATGGGTATCGGCCTGGCGGCGTTGGCGGCGCTACCGCCGTTGTCCGGCTTCTTCTCCAAGGAGTCGGTGCTGCGCGCCGCCGAGCACGCCTCGGAAGGGCGGGTGGCCCACGTGCCCTCCGCCGTGGGCTGGACCGTCCTCGTCGCCGGGCTCGTCACCGCGCTGCTCACCGCCGCCTACGCCACTCGGCTCTTCCTGCTGGCCGGGACACCTCCGCTTGCGCGGAGGGGACGTGACCAGCGCGGAGACGACCCCGCGGTATCCGCGCCCGCGGCCGGCCGGGCCGGGGTGCCCGCCGTCATGACCGGCGTGCTGTGGGTGCTGGCCGTCCCCACCGTCGCCTTCGGCGGCCTGGCCTACCGCGAGCTGCCCGACTGGTTCGGCGGCGCCCCGCTCGGCCCGACCCTGCTCACCTCCCTCCTCGGCACCCTCCTGGCCCTCGCCGGGGTCGCCGTCGTCTACGCCGTCTGGTCCCGCGCGGCCGCGACCCGCCGGGCCGTACCCGCCGGAGCCGTCGTCACCGCCGACCCCGACGACGAGCCCGCGCTCGTCGAGGCCGAGGCGATCGCGACGCACGAGGAGATCTACGGCGACATCGCCGCCGCCGACGACCCCGCCGACCCCGGCCGCAAGCTGCTCGGCCCGCTGCACCCGCTCGCCGCGCACGGCTTCCGGCTGGACGCCGTCTACAGCGCGCTGTTCGTCCGCCCCGTCCTGGCCGCCGCCTCGCTCGTCCGCTTCCTCGACCGGCAGGTCGTCGAGACCTACGTCCGCGGCGCGGGCGGCACCCCGGGGCTGCTCGGGGCGGCCGTGCGCAAGGCCCAGAGCGGGAACGTCCAGACCTACCTCAGCGCGCTGCTGGCCGGTGCCGTGGTGCTCGCCGTCCTCGTCGCCGTCGGAGGCTGAGAGAAACCCGTGAACGACACCGCCCTCCAGTACGTCCTCGTGGCGCTCGTGGCCCTCCCGCTGCTCGGCGCGGCCGGCGCCCTGCTCCCGCCGCCCCCCGGCCTGAAAGGCCGCGGCCCCGACCAGGCCGTCCTGCGCCACGGCGTCACCGTCACCGGCGCCGTCCTGATCCTCGCGATCGTCCTCGCGGCCGGCTTCGACCACGACCACCCCGCGAAGATGCAGGCGAGCACGGACGTCAGCTGGATCCCCGCGCTGCGGATCCACTTCCACCTCGGTGTCGACGGCATCTCGCTCCCCCTTCTCGTCCTGACCGCGCTGCTGACCTTCCTGTGCGCGCTCTACTCGTACTTCCACCTGCCGGCCGGCGGCTCGGCGAAATCCTTCGTCGCCCTGCTGCTCCTGCTGGAGACGGGCACGCTGGCCACCTTCGCCGTCCTCGACCTGATGCTCTTCTTCCTGGCCTTCGAGACGGTCCTCGTCCCGATGTACTTCCTGATCGCCCGCTGGGGAGGCGGCGACCGCGAACGCTCGGCCCTGCGCTTCATCGTCTACACACTCCTCGGCTCCGTGATCATGCTGCTCGGCCTGCTCCTGATCGGGATCAAAGCGGGCACATTCGACATGGTGGCACTCGCCACTGACAACGGGTCACAGCTCGGTCACTCCACGCAGGTCATCGCCGTTCTCGCGATCGGCGTCGGCCTCGCGATCAAGGCCCCGATGTGGCCCCTGCACAGCTGGCTCCCGGACGCCCACACCGCCGCCCCCACCGTCGGCTCGGTGCTGCTCGCGGGCGTGCTGCTCAAGATGGGCACGTACGGCCTCGTCCGCATCGTGCTGCCCGACACGCCGGGCGGCATACAGACGTTCGCCCCCTACCTGGCCGCCTTCGCGGTCGTCGGCATCGTCTACGGCTCGCTCGCCTGCCTCCAGCTCGCCCGCCAGGGCAACGGCGGCGACCTCAAGCGCCTCATCGCCTACTCCTCCGTCGGCCACATGGGCTTCGTGCTCCTCGGCATCGCCTCCCTGAACCCGACCGGCGTCAACGGCGCGCTCTTCGCCAACATCGCCCACGGACTCATCACCGGCCTGCTCTTCTTCCTCGTCGGCGCGCTCAAGGACCGCTACGGCACCTCCGACCTCGACCAGCTCGCCGGCCGCACCGGCGCCGCCCTCTACGGCCGCGCCCCGCGCCTGGGCGGCCTGCTCGCCTTCGCCGCCGTCGCCTCGCTCGGGCTCCCGGGCCTGGCCGGCTTCTGGGGCGAGATGCTCGCGATGTTCGGCTCCTTCAAGCCCGCCGCCGACCTCAGCCGCCCCGCGTACCTGGTCTTCACCGCCGTCGCCGCCTTCGGCACCCTGCTCACCGCGGCCTACCTGCTCACCGTCGTCCGCCGGGTCTGCATGGGCGACAAGGAGACCGCCGAGCTGCGCCCCGCCCTCGCCGACGTCCGCGGCTACGAGTTCGCCGCCTGGACGCCGCTGGCCGCCCTCACCGTGCTGGCCGGGCTCTGGCCCGCGGCCCTCCTCGGGCTCACCGACCCGGCCGTACGCTCCCTGCTCGGAGGCCACTGATGGCACCCGCCCACGTCCCGGCCCCCGCCCTCACGCAGGCCGCAGGCTTCGCGCAGCACGTCGACTGGACCCCGCTCGGCCCCGTCCTCATCCCGGCCGCCCTCGCCGTCGCCGTCCTGGTCGCCGACCTCTTCCTCCCGCCCGCCCGCAAGGTGCTGCTCGGCTGGATCACCGCGGCGGGCCTGCTCGCCGCCGGACTCGCCCTCGTCCCGCTGCGCGGCGGCCCCAGCGCGACCTTCTGCCGGACACAGAGCCTGAGCCCGCACACCGCAGACTGCTCCTACGTCACCGACCACTTCACCCTGGCCGTCCAGGCACTGGTGCTCGGCGGCGCGCTGCTCACCACGCTGCTGTCGATCAGCACCCTGGACGAGATGCCCGCGGGCGAATACTGGTTCCTGCTGCTGTCGTCCGTCACCGGCGCCGCGCTGCTCCCCGCCTCCCGCGACCTGGCCACCCTCATCGTCGCCCTGGAGGTGACGACGCTGCCCGCCTTCGCGCTCGTCGGCCTGCGCCGCGACGACAAGCACTCCAGCGAGGCCGCGCTCAAGTTCTTCCTGACCTCGGTCACGGCCACCGCGGTCGCGCTGCTCGGCGTCAGCTTCGTCTACGCCTCCTCCGGCACCCTCTACCTCTCCCAGGCGGGCGTCACCCTCCCGCTCACCGACGCCCGCGCCCTCTACACCGTCGCCCACGTCGGGGTGGCCCTCACCGTCGTCGGCTTCGCCTTCAAGCTCGCCGTCGCCCCCTTCCACTTCTGGGTGCCCGACACGTACGCGGGCGCGCCGCTGCCGATCGCCGCGTACCTCTCGGTCGTCGGCAAGGCCGCGGGCTTCTCCGGGCTGATCCTGCTCACGGTCGTCGCCTTCCGCCCGTACGCGGACGCATGGGGCCCGGCGATCGGGGTGCTGGCCGCGCTCACGATGACCGTCGGCAACGTCGGCGCCCTGCGGCAGCGCCCCGACGCCTCCCGCGGCGCCGTACGCCTGCTGGCCTGGTCGTCGATCGGGCAGGCGGGGTACCTGCTGGTGCCGATGGCCGCGGCCGCGTCCGCCGACAGTCCGGCGCACGAGATCGGCACCACGGTCGCGTACGCGCTCATGTACGCGGTGGTCAACCTCGGCGCCTTCGCCGTCGTCGCCCTCGTCGAGCGCACCGCGCCGCTCAGCCGGCTCGCCGACTACCGCGCCCTGTACGCACGCCGGCCCGCCGCGGCCCTCGCGCTCGCCTTCTTCCTGCTGTGCCTGGCCGGGCTGCCGCCCGGCGTGATCGGGCTGTTCGCGAAGGTCGCCGTCTTCTCGACGGCGGTCGGGACGCAGCACGGCTGGCTCGCGGTGGTGATGGCCGTGAACGTCGTCATCGCGCTCGTCTACTACCTGCGCTGGACGGCCCTGCTCTTCGCCCGCGCCCCGGAGCCCGCACCGGCGGCCGCGGGGGAGGCCACCGCGGTCCGTACGCCCTTCGCGCTGGGCGCCGCGGTCGCGCTCACCGCGGCCGCGGGCCTCGCGCTGTCAGGCGCCCCGCAGCTCGTCCTGCGCTTCGCGCAGGGCAGCCTGCTGTGAGCACCCGGAACGCACAAGGGAACTAGCGCCCGCCGGGTGGCGTTGAGCAGGACAGGAGGTTTTCCTTAGGGGGAGGTCCCCCGGGGCACACACCGCAGAATGTGGAGGGCGCACGTGCACCGCCGGCACAACGGGTTGAAGACCGCCGTACTCCTCGGCGGCCTGTCCGCACTCATCCTGGTCATCGGCAGCTTCTTCGGCCGCACCGGGCTCATCGTGGCTCTCGTCATCGCCCTCGGTACGAACGCGTACGCGTACTGGAACAGCGACAAGCTGGCGCTGCGCGCGATGCGCGCCCGGCCGGTCAGCGAGATCGAGGCGCCCGCGCTCTACCGGATCGTGCGCGAGCTGTCGACGACCGCCCGGCAGCCCATGCCGCGGCTCTACATCTCGCCGACCGACGCGCCCAACGCGTTCGCCACCGGCCGCAACCCGCGAAACGCCGCGGTGTGCTGCACGGACGGCATCATGAGCATCCTCGACGAGCGCGAGCTGCGCGGCGTCATCGGCCACGAGCTGAGCCACGTCTACAACCGCGACATCCTCATCTCGTCGATCGCGGGCGCGCTCGCCTCCGTGGTGATGTTCCTGGTCAACTTCGCGTGGCTGATCCCGGTCGGCCGCTCCGACGACGACGACGGCCCCGGCATCCTCGGCATGCTGCTCATGATGATCCTCGGCCCGCTCGCCGCGTCCCTCATCCAGCTCGCCGTCTCCCGCTCCCGCGAGTACGAGGCCGACGCGTCCGGCGCCCGCCTCACCGGTGACCCGCTCGCGCTCGCCTCGGCGCTGCGCAAGCTCGACGCGGGCACCAAGCAGCTGCCGCTGCGGCCCGAACCGCGGCTGGAGACGGCGAGCCACATGATGATCGCCAACCCCTTCCGGCCCGGCGACGCGTCGAAGCTCTTCTCCACCCACCCGCCCATGGCCGAGCGCATCTCCCGGTTGGAGGAGATGGCCGGCCGCCGCTGACCCGTCCGGGGGCCCTCCCCCCGGACGTACGGCACCTACGGCTCAGCGGTAGGCGAAGGCGCCCTCGTCGGAGGGCACGATCTCGCGGCCCAGCGGCATCAGCGAGACGGGGATGAGCTTCAGGTTCGCCCAGCCGAACGGGATGCCGACGATCGACACGAACAGCGGGATGCTGGTGAGCAGGTGCCCGAGCGCCAGCCACCAGCCCGCGAAGACCAGCCAGATCACGTTCCCGACGAAGGACGGCGCCCCGGCGTCCGGCCGCTCCACCGTCGTCCGCCCGAAGGGCCACAGCACGTAGCCCGCTATCCGCAGCGAGGCGATGCCGAACGGGATCGTCACGATGAGGACGAAGCAGATCAGCGCCGCCACGACGTAGGCAAGCGCCATCCACAGCCCGCAGAGGACGAGCCAGATCACGTTCAGAACGAGTCGCAACACACTCATGGCCTGCACCTTTCCAGGTCCGTACGGCTCCATGCGCCCACTTCGTCCAGTATCGGGCCGCGCACTGACAGAGGGAAACGGAAGCGGCGCGCAGCGGTGCGGTCCGTGACGGCTGGGATGGCTGGTTTTGACGGTCGCGCGGGGCTCCGCGGGCGGCGCCCGGTGGTGCGCAGTGGGTCGCGCCCGTCAGCTGCCGTCACCGCGGTGCGACCCGCGGGCGCTGGTCGGACGGCTGCCCATGACGAGGCCGCCGGCAGGTCGTACGCACCCGCGACCCCGACGCCCCCCGCTCCCGCGTCCTGGCCCTCACCGGCGAGGGGCGCGCTGCGCTCCAGCCGGTGGATCCGGCCATTTCCCACCGCGGACGCCCGGCTCGCCGCGGGCCTGACCGGCCCCGAACGCGCCCGGCCCGGCGCCCTGCTCGTCGCACTGCTGTGCGGCGGCTGAACTTCCCGGCGCCCGGCGCCGTACCATCGCCGGACAGGCCAACGCGGCCGAGACGTCGAGGAGATGGCCATGGGCACCCTGCAGGTCGGCGACAAGGCACCGGACTTCACCCTTCCCGATCAGTCGGGGAAGCAGGTGACGCTCAGCGGCATCCTGGGCGAGAAGGTCGTGGTGCTGTACTTCTACCCCAAGGACAACACGCGCGGCTGCACCGCCGAGGCGTGCAGCTTCCGCGACAGCTACGAGAGTTTCGTCGCCGCGGGCGCCGAGGTGGTCGGCGTCAGCTCGGACTCCGTCGCCACCCACGAGGGCTTCGCCGGGCGCCACGAGCTGCCGTTCGTCCTGCTGTCCGACCGCGGACGCGAGGTGCGCAAGCTCTACGGCGCCTCGGCGCTCGGCCTGCTGCCGGGCCGGATCACCTTCGTCATCGACAAGGAGGGCGTCATCCGGCACGCGTTCTCGTCGATGACGAACATCGGCGGGCACATCGACGACGCGCTGAAGGTCGTCCGCGAGCTCCAGTCGCAGTAGCCGGGCGCGCCGCGGGTACCCGGCGTGCCGCGGCGTGCCGGGCTCCTGAAGGGGGGCGCCGGGCTCGCCCGGCGCCGGCCGGTACCGCCTACCGGTAGTTCACGAACTGCAGCGCGAAGTCCAGGTCCTTGCCCTTGAGCAGCGCCTGCACGGCCTGCAGGTCGTCCCGGCTCTTCGAGCTGACCCGCAGCTCGTCACCCTGCACCTGGGCCTTGACGCCCTTGGGACCCTCGTCCCGGATGATCTTCGCGACCTTCTTGGCGTTGTCCTGCGAGATCCCCTCCTCGATGGAGGCGAAGATCTTGTACTCCTTGCCGGACAGCAGCGGCTCACCCGCGTCCAGCGCCTTGAGCGAGATCCCCCGCTTGACCAGCTTGGTCTCGAAGACGTCCAGGATCGCCTTGACGCGCTCCTCGGAGTTGGCCTCCATGAGGATCTTCTCGCCCGACCACGAGATCGAAGCCCCGACGTTCTTGAAGTCGTAGCGCTGCGAGATCTCCTTGGCGGCCTGGTTGAGGGCGTTGTCGACCTCCTGCCGCTCGACCTTCGAGACGATGTCGAAACTGGAGTCGGCCATCTTCAGTGGGCTCCTTGATGTGTTCCATCGGCGATCACGTCGACGGCCCGTTCCCCGAACCGTCCCCCACCAGCCTAGCCACCGCCCGCCCACCCCCGCACCGACCCGATCCCCTGATCAACCCGGTGGCGAACCACCCCCCTCCATCAGGTATCGTTTACCCCGTCGCCAAGGACCCCGCACTGCGCGGACCACGTCCCAGGCGGCATCCCATGGCGGTATGCCCGAGTGGCCAATGGGAGCGGACTGTAAATCCGTCGGCTTAGCCTACCGTGGTTCGAATCCACGTGCCGCCACATGGAGAAGGCCCCTGACCAGCGATAATGCTGGGCGGGGGCCTTTCTCGATATATCGAGGCTCCGAGTCAAGTCCCACCCGGAGCCGTCCTGTCCCATCGTTTCCCGGCGTGCGTGGACGAGACGTGGACGGCGCACCCTCGGCTGACCTGGGCATACGTAATGCCGTCCGGGCGGGGGTCCGATGCCTTCGACCCGCGGCGCCGGGGCGACCCACTCGGCGATACTGGCAACCCCACACGTTCCGGTTGCTGGGACGATGTCGCTGCGGAGGTGCAGGCCGTGTCCTGGCCGACTGTGATCATCCTTGCGCCCACGGGGCGTCGACCGATGCTCGAAGGGCGGTTCCGTTCCTTTGAGCTGGAGCCGGAGCCCCTTACGGGAGACGAGAGGATCTACTGGCACGGCTACTCGTACTCCGTAGATCTTTCGGGCGGGATCCTGGCGGAGTATGAGTCAGACGAGCTTGAGCTGGTGACGACCCGAATCGGCGAGCCGTATGGGGTCTGTGTCTCGTGCGAGTCCATGGACGCGGCCCAGGCCTTGCTCCGCCATGTTCTTGATGGGTTCGACGGTCTCATCGACACCAACCATGGAGAGATCCTGGGGGCGGACGAGTTTCTTGCGCTGCTGGACGAGCACCCGGCGTGGGATTGGCGTCGTCGGCCCAGTACAGCCCTGCGATAGAGCGTCTTCCACCCGCCGACCAGACGAGGACGGCGGAATGGAGGACGATCCGCGTTCGCAGTGCACGGGTGCCATGCAGGGCGGACAAGGGTCAGAACGTTGCCCTGCGCTGAGCGAGGCGGGCGGAGATCTTGGCGTTCGCCTCGTCGTCGCCGCCCTTGAGGAACTTCGCGTAGAAGCGGAAGAGGACGGCCACGCTCTGGCCGGCGCGGTGGGCGACGAGCTGCGGCTCGACGCCGGAGCTGAGCCAGGTGGAGACGGCTGCGTGGCGGAGGTCGTAGGGGCGTTTCGCGAGCTTGGTCTTCAGCTCGTCGGGGGAGAGGACAGCTTCGCGGGCACGGCGCCAGACCTCGCCGTAGCCGCTTTCCTGGATCATGCCGCCGCGGGCGGTGCGGAAGAGACGGCCGTCGGGCGCGTAGCCGTAGACGGTCACGTGCCAGCGGAGGATGGCGACCAGTTCGGGTGGGATCGGCACCCAGCGCACGGCCTTGCGGGGCCGGTGCTTGAGGCCCTTGCGGTCGTGGGCCTCGCCGGAGTCCGTCCAAGAGCGGCCGGCGCGGGGGCGGGTCTCGGACAGGCGGAGGTTGCCCCAGCCGTGGCGGGGGAGCCGTACGTCGTCGCGGCCCAGTCCGACGATCTCCGCCGGACGCGCGCCGCTGTAGTAGAGGCAGGCGAAGAACGCTCGCAGGTGGCGGCCGCGCTTTCCCTGCTCGGCGACCGCGTCGAGGAGCGCCGCCGCCATCTCCGGATCAGGCACGCACTCGGGGTCGAGCTCGTCCTCCACCTGCTCCGGAGGGCTCCACCGGAGCTTGTGCAGCGAGTTTTCCTTGAGGAGGCCGTCCTCGACGGCGATTTCAAGGGCCTGGTGGAAGACGGCCCGCTTGCGGTGGATGACCGACGCGGCCGAGGTCTTTCCGTCGAGCCGCCGTGCGCAGGCGTTGAGGGCCTTCCGTACGGTCGGCGCCTCGGCCAGCGCCGAGACGGGCAGGGACTTCTTGGCGTACCAGTCGAGGACGCGCCGGACGTCGTCCGGAGGCTCCGCGTCCCACAAGTTCTTGTTGAACGCCCACCCGTAGAGCGCGCGCCGCGCGACCCTGGCATCGGGCATTCCCTTGGTGTCCTTGACGAGCGCGACGGTGACCGTGGCCATCGCCTCGGCGAGGCCGACGCGGGTCTTTCCGGGGGCGTCGTCCCACTTGAGTTCCATGTAGTTGCGGGCGTGCTGGTAGAAGGTGATGTCCTTGGCCTGCTTGACCATGGATTTCGGCAAGCCGCTCTCGACGTCGAAGGCCTCGCCGGCACGGGCGGCCGTGACGAGTTCGGCCTTACGGCTCTCCGCCAGGCCGGAGGTCAGGAACGACTCCGCGTGCGGCTGCGTTCCTACCTGCCAGCGGAGCTGGTACGGCTTGCGGTACGGCCGCTTGCGGATCGCCCAGATACGCACGGTGTAGCTCCACTCGGTCACGCTTCCTCCATCTCGCGGAGGAACTCGTCGAGTTCGCTGCGGCGTACCCGCAGGTGGCCGTTCGGCAGCTTGTGCACTCGGGGTGCCACGCCGCGGTTGCGCCAGCGGTACCAGGAGGCCCGGGTGATTCCGAGTTCGTCCAACACCGCCGACAGCGGCAGCAATTCGTCCTTCGGGGGGTTGTGGCGGCGCCGGTAGTGGGTGCTCATCGCTGGCCCCCGCGGCGGGAGCGGGCGGACACCGGGCTGTTGGGCAGAGGCCCGAAACGGGGCGGCCGATCGATGGCGTAGGGCATGCTGAGGGCACCTCCTGTGCCTTGCTGGGTCGGGAGGGCCGGGGCGGCGGGTTTCCTTGGCGGATTGGCCGTCGCCCCGGGTTGAGCGATCAGGAGTGGCGCGAGTCGTTCGGCGAGACGGTCGTGGTCGCGACGAGGGCGATGACGCCGGTGGGTTCGCCTTCGAGCGGGGTCTCCATCCACTCCCACGCGGTGTCCGCGGTGAGCGGGGCGTAGCCGAGGCTGGCCAGGGCCTTGGCGCGGGCGTCGAGGGTGGGGATGCCGTCGCCGACGGGGAAGGGGGCGGTGGGCCAGCGGGCGGTGTCGGGGAGGGCGACGAAGACCTGCCATTCGGTGCCGTCCCAGGACTGGATCATGTGGGCGCGGAGCGCGCGGGTGTACGGCAATGCGGTCCCTTCGGTGGCGCGGGTCAGTGCGTGTGCAGGAAGCCGTGGGCGGCGGCGTGGCGGATGAGGTGGTGGAGGGAGCGTTCGGCCTGCTCGCCGTAGGCGGTGGCGGCGTCGGGTCGCTCGGCGTCGGTGGCGGTGCGGAGGCGGGTGTGGAGGGCGGCGAGTTCGCGGGCTCCGGCGGTGGTGGTGAGGGAGGCGGCGAGGTCGGGGAGGTCTGCGAGGACGTAGCGGCCGGCGGTGTCGCGGGGGAGGTCGACGTGGTGGGGGCGCTCGGCGCGGAGGACGGCGGCGAGGGCCTGGGCGGCGCCGTGGGCGTAGCCGAGGGCGGCGTTGGCGTACAGCTCGTGCGTGCGCTGCTCGGCGGCGGCGTAGAGGTGGGTGAGGTGGCGTAGGGCCTCGTCGTATGGCCGTACTGGCTCCGTGGTGCCGGGGACGGCGAGCAGGCCGGGCAGCGGGACGAGGCGGGTGGGGTCGACGGCGCGGGCGGCGTGCACGGCGGCGGTGTGCGCGGCGCGCAGTTCGCGGGCGGCGGCGCCGAGGGCGTGCACGCTCGCGGTGAGGTCGGCGTGCCAGGTGGTGTCGGTCATGGGTGCTCCGTTCGGGAACGGCCGTCAGGCCAGCGGGTTGAAGCCGTTGCCGGCGCGGCCGAGGAGGGTGCGGAGGTCGCCGCCGACGGCGGCGAGCCGCTGCTCGACCGCCCGCCACGACTCGGCGTCGATCGCCATGAGCGCGGTGATGGCAGTGGGGGCCTGGCCGAGTTCGAGGGCGGTGAGCGCGTCGCGCAGGTCGGCGAGGGCCATGAGGGAGATGCGGGGTGCGGGGGCGGGCTGAAGGGTCATGAGCGGGACCTCCCTGCTGGTCACTTGGACGGGATGGCGTCGCGCAGCGCGGACATGAACTGGTCGACGGTCGGGGCGGCGTTGCTGCGCGCGAGGTAGAAGCCGAAGAGCAGCGCGACGACGGCGGCCCCGGCGGTGAGCGCGCGGTAGCGGAGCAGGAGGCCGAGCAGGGCGCCGAAGACGACGAGGGCGGAGATGCTGAAGACCATGGCAGTGCCTTCCTGATCGGGCGGGTGCGGTCAGCGGGTGCCCTCGCGGTGCAGGCGGGTGGCGGCGTTGTAGAGGTGCCGGCCGATCCGGATGCGCTGCCCGTATCCGCGGCAGCGGCGGCACTCCCGGCCGCGGACGATGCGCCCGCGCCGGTTCTGCCGGATCATGAAGCCGAAGCCGCCGCAGCGACGGCACGCGCCGTACGGGCTGAGCGCGCAGAGGGCGGCGTAGCCGAGCGTGGCGAGGAGGGCGAGGGCTATAGCGGCGCCGAGGGAGGACATGACGGCCCCTTTCCGGGCGGTGGAGCGCGTGCGGAGGGTGGGCTGCTAGCGGCTAGGGGCCAGGTGGGAGGCCATGTGCGGCGCTAGCGGGGGCGCTAGACCTAGCGGGGTGCGGTGCTAGCGCGCGGGCTACGCGGCGGCGCTGCCGCCGTCACGGTGCGCGATTGCTGCGGCGATGTCGGTACGGCGCACGCCGCGGCGGTTGGCGCCCTTGCCGTCCTCGGTCGTGCCCCAGACCTGGACGGTGCGGATGCCGTACGGCCTGAGCGCGGCGGCCAGTTGCTCGGGGCTCCACGCGGCGTAGACGTCGGGGCGGAGTTCGGCGAGGCGGGCGATGACGTCCTCGCTCCACGCCTTCGCCTTGCGGGGCGGGAGGGCGGCGGCGACGTCGGCGAGGAGGTCGTACGAGGCCGCGCTCGGCTCGGGCGTCTCGCCGAGGGCGTGGCCGCTCAATCGGCCCGCGAGCCTGCGCAGCTCGTAGGCCCGCGCGGCAAGGGCCTCGGCGGCGGGCGCGTCGACGTACACGGCCCGGACGACGCGCGCGTCCGCGCCTTCGCCGACGAACCAGCACACGCCCTTGTCCGCCCACGCCAGCGCGGTGGCGCGGATGCCGCGCTTGTACGAACCGGTGCCGAGGACCATGTCGTTCTCGATCTGGCCCATGACCTTCAGGCACCACCGGAGCGTGGCGTTCGCGGAGATGCCGGTCGGCAGCGACTTCGAGTCGGGCCGCTGCGTGGCGAGGAGCAGCGTGATGCCGAGCGCCGGGCCGCGCTTGACCAGGTCGGTGCAGTGCTCCTCGAACTCCGCACCGTGCTTGGGGTGCTCGAACCACACCTGGCACTCGTCCACGCCGATCACGATGGGGTGCAGGCCGAGCGTCCGGCGGTCGGCGAGCGCGGAGGTGACCTTGGATTCCGGGCACAAGTCCTTCGGCAACTCGCGGATGACCTTGGCCCGGCGACGCAGCTCGACGCGAAGATCACGCAGATCTTGGAGGGCGTACGCGATGTCGTCCTCCTCGTCGCCGGCCCGGTAGCGGTGGGCGACGCGACCAGGCGCGGCCAGGTCGCCAGTGCCCTTGAGGTCGTAGGCGTGGATCTCGGCGCGCGGGTCGAGGCAGGCGATGAGCAGGAGCAGCCGCAGCAGGAACGTCTTGCCCATTCGCGGGACGGCGCCGACGATCCCGGACACGTACATCAACGACTGCGCCACCCACCGGCCGCGCTGGTCGGTCGCGAACGGCTGCGGCGTGAAGAGGTCGAGCCGCTTGGCGTCCAGCAGCGGCCACTTCGGCTGCCGGGTCTGCGACATGTCCTGGTCGCCGACCCACAGCCGGAGCCGTCCGGTGTGCTCGTCCGGCACGGCCTCCGGCCATACGCAGCCGAGCGGGCGCCGCAGGCCCGAGGCCAGCTTCTCCCGCCGGTCGACGACATCCGTGACCGTCACGCCGTACGGGAGGTCGCCGACGGCGAGCCAGCCGGGCCCGTCGCGGGTGATGGGCGCGGTGAAGGCGAAGCCGGGGGAGCCTTTGGCCTGGGCCTGGTTGATGGCGGGGATACCGAGGGAGCCGAGTGCTCGCACAACGATATCGCTGGTGAGCCTGGTCGCCCGCGGGATTTCCACAGCCCTGTGGACAACCGGATCGTCGGCCGGTTGACCCACGCGGCCCAGTCCCAGCACCGCCACCGGCACGGCCAACGCCAAAAGCCATGTCGACGCGAGGACGTACGCCACCAGCGCCGCGACCGGCCCGGCGACCAAGGCCGCAACCCCGACGACCGTCCGCCAACGCACCCGCCGGTCCCGCTGCCGCGACAGCTTCAGGTACTCTTCGATGTCCTCCCGGCTAGCCGCAGCCTGCCGCAGCGGCTCCCCCTCGGCGTCCACCAGCCACCGCAGCGCCCCACCGACGAAGCGGGCGGCACCGCGCGGCGCGCGCAGCGTGAGCCGGAGCGCGTACCAGGGCGCCCGGACGGCGTGATACGCGGCGACGTGCCCGGCGTACGCGACCACGCCCCGCCCGGCGTCCCGGAACTCCTGCCGCGAACGCAGCCACGCGGGAACCACGGCCCGGCGCTTGGCGCCACGTGCGCGGGCGAGGAGGCCAGGCCCGGTTGGACTGGCGGTCGGGCTGTCGACCAGCGCATGGACGTCCGGGTCTTCGGCCCTGCTGCCGACCTGAAGTAACACCCTGCTCTCGGGGTGCGGTTTGCTCTGGTTCATTCGCAAGTCCCCCTCAGACGGGATGGAGCGTCGGCGGCAGATATGAGGCGTCTAAGCTGCGGCTTGTGAAGGTGGTGGCCACGCGGGAGAGCGTCGCGATGGGGGACGACGTCCTCGCTCCGCACGAAGGGACATGGGAGCTGCCAGAGCAGCTCGGCATCCCTGGTGTGCTCGCCGCGCTCGAACTGGACCGGTATCTGCCGGTGGTCGGGCTCTCCACCTGGGTGGCGCGAGGCCCCGACGGCGCTGCCCTCGCTGTGGTGGCACGGCGTTGGCGGAAGCCCCGGATGTTGCCTGGGGCGCGGGATGACGTGGCCGGCCTGATGGACGCAGACGGCGTCGCCCGCTTGTACTTCGAGTACCGAGCCCAGGCCGACCCCGACGTTATCTACGACGACCTTTGTGAGGCCCAGGGCCAGCCGTAGAGGTGAGTGGCACCCCTGAACCGCAGTGGCCGTCATCGGGAACCGTTCACCGGACGCGGCCCGCGTTCGATGTCGAGCCGGGTGAACACGCTGTGCACGTAGCTCGGCGCGCGCGTCGCCCGCCGGGCTGTTTCGCGAACAGTGAGGCCATTGGCCCAGCCCGCTTCGATCGCGGCGAGGGCGTCGGCCGTGTCGAGCTTGCCGGGTGCCTGTTCAGGCGAACGGGCTTCGGCGTTCACCCTGTCCACCTGCAAGAGGTCGGTGAACAGCGCCGGGCGGTACCGCCGGATCGTCGCCGTCGCGTTGGCCATCTCCTCGCGCACCTGGCCGGCCAGCGCGGACGCGACCGGGTCGGGCGCGAAGCCGACCCACGGCGACGGCAGCTCGACGGTGGCGAGAGCGGCGGCGTTGCGCCGGGCGCCGAGCTGGGCGAGGAGGGTGCGCCGCTGCTCGGGATCATTGCCAACCGAGGCTCGCCCGACGGCTATCGATAGGCGGCGCGCTATGCGCCGCCCACGTCGCCGGTCGCGGCGTTCCGGGCTGATCTCCGCCAGCCGCGCGGCGAGTGTGACCGCCCGCGCGGTGGCCCGGTCACGGGTTATCTGGGCGGCATCCCGCCGCCGCTCGGCAACGCCCAGCCGCGAGAGCAGCCGCTCGCGTACCTCGCGGGCGACGAGCGCACCGAATCCGTTGGACGACGCATCGGGCCGCCGGTGCCGCAGCTCGATGCCCATGGCCAGGTGCCAGAGAACGGCGGCCATGACCGGCCCGATCACTGCCCGCACCGTCCCGCCGACCGGTCCCGACTCGGCATACGCGGGGATGATCTGCACTCCCGCAATCGCCCAGGTCAGCGCACCGGGAGCGCCAGGTGCGCCGTTCGGGCCGTTGAGGTTCTGCCGCGCCATGAGCGCGGTCGCGAAGAGTGCCAGCTCGGCGGCTGCGAACATTGCCGCGCGTTCCGCCGCCCCGGCGACGTTGAGGTAATCGGCGGCGAACCGCCAGGAGGTGTCCGCGCTGTACGCCGTGCAGACGGCGGCGGCGAGCGCGGTCACCCTCACCGCTGGCGTACCTCGCCGCAGACCCCTGGCCAGCACCCACACCAGCCCGAGGCCGGCGAGCGCGGCGGCGCCGTACGTGGCCCGCACGTCGAAGTGACCGGCGGGGATCACGCCGCCTCCCCCACCTGGCGCCGCTCAAGGACCACGACGACCGGCCCGGCGGCCGTCAGCAGCGCGAATCGGGCGTGCTCCCGAGCGACGGCGTCGTGCACGCCCTCCCGCAGCAGCTCGGCGAGGATGTCGCGCGCCGCAGCGAGCCGGGCGGCCCGCTCGACGGCGGGCTCGTCACGGTCGGTCGGCCCGCGGAAGAGGTCGAGGTAGAGGTCGTCGCCGCCGCGTAACGCGGGGTCGACGTCACCGCCGGAGAGGCGGTCTCGGGTCGTACACACGGAAACTCCCAGGTCGGACGTGGCGAGGGACGTGCTCGGGTATGCGCAACTCATCAAGACCTCAAGAGATCATGTCCTCAAGTCCTCTTGATGAGTAGTCAGCGCTATGAACCCGCACTCCTCAACTCGTCAAGACCTCTTGAGGACTTGCTATGCTGAGGCCCGCCCGACGATCAGGACGGTGAGCCGGTGGCCAAGGCGTACGAACGGATCGCAGACGATCTCCGAGACCGCATCCGCGCAGGTGAGCTGGCCCAGGGCGACCGCCTCCCGTCGGAGACGACGATGGCGGACCACTACGGCAACTCCCTGCCGACCCTTCGCCAAGCGCTCGGGCTGCTCCAGGCCGAGGGCCTGATCGAGAAGCAACACGGCCGCGGCAACTTCGTCCGCAAGCTGCGGACCCCCGTGCTGCGCACCAACCTCCGCCACCAGTGGGAGAAGGACCGCGCCCTCGAACCCGAGGACCAGCGCAAACAGACCGGCGCGACCGAGCACGACACCGGCCTCGACATAGACGATCTGGTCTTCCACGCCGAATACGACGAGGTCGAGGCAGGCGAGGAGCTGGCCGAGATCTTCGACGTCCCGGTCGGCACGGTCATGGTCGAGCGCACCTACCGCACCCGCTACCGGGCCGAGGAGCACCCCTTCAGCCTGGTCGAGTCCTACCTCGTACGGGACATGGTCGCCGCCAACCCCGCCCTCCTCGATGCGTCGAACGAGCCCTGGCCCGGCGGCACGCAGAACCAGCTGCACACCATCGGCATCGAGCTGGACCGGATAGAGGAACGCGTCCTCGCCCGCCCGCCGTCCCCCGACGAGGCGTACGAACTGGGCCTCCCCTCGGGCTCGGCCCTGCTGATCCTCGGCAAGACGTCCTACGACACGACCGGCCGCGTCGTGGAGCACTCCTTCGTCCGCCTGCCGGCCGACCGCACGGAACTGACCTTCGTCACCCCACTGGAAAGGTGGTGACCGCGGTGGCGGATCGCCGGGAGCGCCGCATAGACGTCATCACGGCCGTGCACGCCCCGTCGGCGCCGTACCTCGCGGACGCGTACAAGTCGCTGTGCGCGCAGGAGCTGCCCGAGGGCTGGGAGTGGCACTGGATCGTCCAGGAGGACGGATTCAGCGACGCCGTACGCCCCCACGTGCCGGACGACCCGCGCGTCACCTTCCACCAGGGCCGCCCCGGCGGCCCCGGCGTGACCCGCACGTTGGCGCTGGCGTACACGTCCGGCCCGTACGTGAAGGTGCTCGACGCTGACGACCAGCTGACCCCCGGCGCCCTGGCCCGCGACCTCGCCCTCCTCGAAGCCGACCCCGCCCTCGGCTGGACGACCTCCCGCGTCCTGGACCTGCTCCCCGACGGCTCGACGGCCGGCTTCGACGGCGACCCGGACGACGGCCCCCTCGCCCGCGGCGTGGTCTTCGACTACTGGAAGGCCAACGGCTACCGCGCCCAGGTCCACCCGGCGACCCTCTTCACCCGCCGCGACCTCCTCCTCGCCCTGGGCGGCTGGATGGCCCTCCCCGCCTCCGAGGACACCGGCCTCCTCCTGGCCCTCAACGCGGTGTCCCCGGGCCACTTCACCCGCGAGTACGGCCTCCTTTACCGCAAGTGGGAGGGCCAGGCCACGGCCCAGGCCAGCCACACGGACGCGGCCGAGCGCGACGCCCGCATGGCGGTCATTCAGGCCAGAGCCGAGGTACTAGCCCGCCAAACGGACTTGTAGCAGGCCAGGGCTGCCGCCGTGCGCCTGACATGTGCTCGGTGGGCGAGCGCGGAGTGTCGCACCCGACGGGCTTGACGGGGCTACGTCTGCCGGACTTCGGACGAGTGTCGGAAGGCGTGAAGTCCGGACCGGGTGAGGCTTCATAGCCGATGGTCAGTAACGAAGCCGCGCCTGTGACCCGTTGATGTGCAGTACACAGTTTCTGAACACTCGCAACGGTGGGGCCTGGCTGTCAGCCTCAGCCGGCCTGAGTTCCAGGCCCTGAAGCGGCTTGATCGCGGCGACGAACTGAGATCCGTCCGGGTCCGGGGATCTGGCGGCCGCCAACGCCTCGAACAGTTCCCTCTCGTTTTCCCAGCCAGGGCCAGGGGTGAAGCGCGCGAGGAAGAAAGGCTGATCGCAGCCGTACTCACTGAGCTCACCAACGAGGACGGCTTCCCGCCAAAGCTGCCACTGCACCTTGCCCCCCGGCCCTGCCTAGCCCAGTCGGAACCCCACCATTGTGGTGCTCAGCGACGGGGCCAACCACCCAATTCGTGACGTGCCAACCCTGGCGCGCCCAATGGGCGACGGTTCACGGAGAGACCGGCACCTCGTAGACGATCTCGCACACGGATGAGGGCACCACCACGTCCGCCGTCTCCACCGCCCGCCCGTCCTCGGCGTAGTACGTCCGCTGGATGTGCGTGGCCAGTGTGCCGCGCTGGACGCCCAGGAGCGTGGCCTCCTCCGGCGTCACCGCCCGCGGCTCCGGCCGCTCCACCGCACGGGTCACGGTGACGCCGATCTCCGCCATGCGGCGGACGACGCCGACGCCCGCGTGCGGACCGGCCTCCGGGAGGACGACGAGCGTGCCCGCCGTCAGGGCGTACGGCTCCCAACTCGTCGACAACTGCACCGGCTTGCCATCCGCCAGGAACTCGTACGCCGTGCGCACGCACAACTCACCCTCGGCGATGCCGAGTCGGGTGGCGATGTCGGCCGGGGCCGGCACCTTCGCTTCGGTGCGGCTCTCCCACGTCCCGCGGCGCCCGAGCGCCGCCATGTCCGCGGCGAAGGGCGAGCCGCCCGCCTGCTCGCGGTAGAGGGAGCGCACGATGCGCAGCCGTTCGCGTGGCTCGGCCACGTACGTTCCCGAGCCGGCGCGGCCCTCCAGGACGCCCACGGAGATCAGCATCTCCTGCGCGCGCCGTATGACGTTCTCGCCGACCCCGTACTCCTGCCCCAGCTCGGCGCGCGAGGGCAGGCGGTCGCCGGGCGTCCACTCGTTGCTCGCGATCCGGGCGCGGAGCAGGTCGGCGACGCGGAGATACGGCGGCTGGTCAGGCATGTGGACAATCTAGTCCACTAGCTCTAATCTAGTTAACTAGCTTCACTGAGAGTGCCCAGTCGGCAACGGAGGACGCCTTGTGCCGCCACGCGACGCCTGTACCGCGGACCTCATTGCCCGTCTCGTCGCCGCAGGTCTGGCGCCCGAGGTGACGGAGTACGCCGATCGGACGGTCGTCGAGGCCCACCTTCCCGGCCCGCTCTCCGAGGAGGCATGGCCGGACGTGCTCGCCGCCCTGGAGGACGCCGACGAGTTCGGCTCGTCCGACGGCGGGACCGGTCGGCGCATCTGGGCCGTCATCCGACGCACGCAACTGCCGTAGGAGACAACCGTTGTTCCAGCTCATCCGCATAGCTGCCGTCTGGCTCACCCGGCAGCTCCTCCCGGCCCGCCTCCCGGCCCAGGGCACCCACCGGATCACCGCCGCCCCGGCCGGCACCGAGCGGGCGTTACCCGTCCGCCGCCCGCACCCGTACGCCTGGGACGACGACGGGCCGCTGCTCCGCCCGTACGTTCTGAACGCCGAGGAGTGGGCCCGTCGACGTGGCGAGTTGGCGCCCGGCACAGTGGGCGCGGCCCCATGACCGCGCGCTACGAGCAAGTGGCCGACGATCTCCGCTGCCTCATCGCGAACGGCACCTATCAAGTCGGCACCCGACTCCCGCCCGAGAGTCGGCTCTCCGCCCAGTACGGGGTGAGCACGCCGACTCTGCGCGACGCACTCGAAGTCCTCCGGGCGGAGGGCCTGGTGGCCAAGTTCCAGGGCCGCGGCAACTTCGTCAGCGCTCCGCCCGAGCGGATCACGTACCTCGCGGACCTCAACGGCGCCCACACGAGGCTCAGCTCCGCGGTCACCGTCGCAACGCCACACCTGGCCAGCCGACTTGGTACGTCGCCGGGCGCCCCGCTGACCGAGTACGTCTGCCTCACCCACCGCGGCGAGACCCCGTACGTCCTCGCCCACGTCTACGTCCCCCGCACACCCGAGCCGCAAAGCACGGCCGCCACGCCCTGGGGCGCCGACCTCCTCACCGCCGTCGGCGTACCCGTCACGACCAGCACCGACCAAGCCACCGCCAGATACCCCACCACGGCGGAAGTGCAGTCGCTGCGAGTCGGCATCCGTACGCCCGTCCTAGCGATCGAGCGCACCTTCACCAGTGCAGACGGCCACATCCTCGGCTACGCGCTCCTCGTACTCCCCGGCGACCGCGCGGCGGTCGCCCTCACCACCCCCGTCGCCCCTGACCAGAAAGCACACCCATGACCGAGATCCCCCAGACCACCGTCTACGAGCCGCCCGAGCCCCCGCCGGACCGCATCCTCCGCCGCCTGCCGTGGCAGGGCCCCGAGGGACGCCCCGCTCACCTCGTCGCTGGCGACGGCTACCTTTCCCGCCTGGCGGACGACATCGAGCGCCAGCAGTTCGACTCGGCCCGCTCCGTCTGGGACGTCGCCGCGTCCGTCCTCGACGACCCGCGCGCGGACCGCGACGCCGTCCGCTTCGCCGCTGTACGGCTTCGCGAATCGCTCGGCGACGTCCTCCAACTGGCCCTCAACCGCGGCCTGTACACGGCCTCCGGCACGGCGACGTCCCCGTACGTCAAGCGCTGGCTGTACGACCTCCGTTGCGTCGGTACGGCGCGGCACGACCTCCGCCTAGTGCTGGCGGCCTGAGAGTTGGACGACCTCGCCGACCGCGCCGAGCTCGTCCTCTCGGAGTTGCTGGCTAACGCTCTCCAGCACGCTGACGCCCCGCCGGACGGCGAGGTCGAGACGCGGTACGAGCGGCTGCCGAAGGGGATCCGTATCGAGGTCCACGACGCGGACGACGCGAAGCCGCGCGTGCAGCCCCTCTCGACGGAGGCCGAGTCGGGCCGTGGCCTCGCCCTCGTCCACGCACTGACCGGCGGGGAGTGGGGCGTCGGGCCGCGCGAGGGCGTGGGCAAGCGGGTATGGGCTGTCGTGACGCTGGACGACCCGGCGTGGAAGGCGACCGCATGAGGCCCCACGTCCCGCCGGACGTAAGGCCGCTCTGGCACGCGTTTGGCTCTCCGTCCGCCGAGGCCCCGGAATCACGTCGGTCCGTAGCCTCAACGACGTCTTCGGACACCCGCGCCGACCTGGCGATACCTCGCAGCCCCGGCGCCGCCACGCCCACCCGCCGGCACGTCTGAACGCACCGCTCCCTCCGCCCGCCGCAGGCCCGTCGCGGCGACGGAGGGTGCAGTGCGTTCAGACGGACGGGCTTACGGCAGCCTCTTGGCGTCGACGCGGGAGAAGATGAGGTCGCTCTCGCCGTCGATCGGGCCGTTCCATCGGATCGGTACTGCGGCGCGCCCGCGCAGGGCTCTCGGGTACGAGGATGCCGCGTACTCGTTCGCCAACCGGTAGACGTGGAAGCCGTGTTCGCGCATGGTTCCGAGGAGTTCGTCGACGGAGTCGCCGAGTTGCTCCATGCGGTCGGGCGTCACCTCGACGGTGATTTCGGCGTCGGGGCGCAGCCGGTTCAGCAGCGGAGCCATACCGCGTACGACACTGCCCTCCGCGCCCTCGACATCGATCTTGATGACGCGGGCGGTGGCGATCTCCTCGGCTTCGAGGACGTCCGGAAGCGGGAAGGCCTCGATCTCGAACGTCGACTCCACCGGTCCGTCCCACGGCACGATGCTGTTCGCGCCCATGTTCGCGGAGCTGGAGAGGACGAAGGTCAGCGTCTGCTGCCTGTCGGAGACTGCGGTCTGGGCGACGCGGATGTTGTCGCAGCCGTTGAGGGCAGCATTCTGCGCCAGGCGGCGCGTGAAGTCCTGCGACGCCTCGATCGCGACGACCCGCCCGCGCGGGCCGACGAGCCCGGAGGCCAGCACGCTGAAGTAGCCGATGTTGGCGCCGACATCCACGAAGGTGTCCCCGGGCTTGAGCCTGCGCTGGAGCCACCGCGTCATCCGCGGCTCCCACACCCCGAACAGGTATATGTAGCGCTGGATGAGGTCCTGGGTGTCAACGGCGAAACGTGCACCGAACGTTGTGTCGGTCACCCGCTTCCGTGGCTCGTCCCGCAGGTGCGGGTTGAGGTAGCGACCGGCCAACACTGCCGCACCGAACGCGTCCGACCCGGTGCGGACGTAGTACCGCCCGATCGTGACCAGTGCCTCTGAGATGGGGCTGCTCATCCGATCGCCTCTCCAACGCCGTCCTGGCCAGACCGTAACACCGTGCCCTGCCAGGCCCCCTAAAATCCTCAAGACGTCTTGATGACTCGGGGGCGGGGGAACGCCATGGGCACGTCCGAACAGCTCTTAACGATCGCGGCTGTCCTCCTCGGCGCCATGACGACGTACGTCACCAACTACTGGTCCGAGCGCCAGAAGATCCGCCGCGAGCTGCTGACCCGCTGGGACGACCGCAAGCTCGACGCCTACGAGAACTACGTCGACCGCGTCCGCGCCGCCGTCTTCCTCGCGGTCGAGCTGTACGAGCACCGCGAGGGCATCCGCGAGAGCGACGACCCCGAGCCCCAGCTCCGCGCCCAACTCGCCGACGCCATCCGCTTACAAGGCCGCGCGTTCGAACGCATCATGCTCCTGGCCGGCGACGAGGTCATCGAGGCCGCCCACACCCTCAACGCGGCCTCCCGCGCGGTCGACTGGCAGGCCACCGGCAAGCAGCCCGGCACCCTCGCGGACTGGCGCGACCGCAACCGCGAGGTCTTCGCGGCGATCAACGCCTTCCACGAGTCCGCCCGCGTGGACCTCGGTGTTTCGGGTTCTGTGACGGGCGATGGCCACCCAGGCAGAGATCTGCTACTCCCCGGCCCCCGTCTCTCGGAAAACAATCACGAGGCCTGATGAGAGTGCGAATCACGTTTTCGCAATCCTCTTGCCGAGTTTCAAAAATTACAATCAGCGATCGATCGATTGAATCGCGTCGGATATTTTTGGGAATTCGTGCGTGACTCATCTACTTGCGTCTGCGTTGCATGACACTGCTGCAAAGATTGGTGTTGGTGTGAGAAATGTCTGGTGTGGGTGCGGCGATAATCGCGGCTGTGCTGACGGCACTCGGAACTACGGTGGTATTGGAGTTGACCGTTAAGCCATGGCTCGAAGCTCGCAGTGAGAGAGTAAGAGAGAGCCTTCGTGTGCGCTACCGCTTAGCGCAACAGGCAACCACGATTTTGGCGGCCTGTGATCGACTAGAAGCAGGGCAGCAAACCTCGGAGCGTGCGACTACGACAACGCGTGAAGAGCGCGATGGGCGCGCTGTAACAAGTACGCACTTCGGAAGCATTGTGAGTAAGATCTACATTGAGAAGCGGCGTTGGCAGGATCAGCTTGATGAGGCTACGAAAGTTATCGTGGACAGCTATGAATCGAGTGGTCATTCTCTAGTGAAGCTGTTTTTCGGCGAGCTGCTGGCCGATTATGCTCTCACTGCGCGGTGGGTCGCCGTGTCAGACTTGCCGCAGCAGGCAAAAATTCAGTATCTCCGGTCCATGACTAGACCCGCCCGCACCCTATTCTTCTCAAATTGGCCAGTATGGCTGCGCAACGGGGCTGGCCCGAATTCTGTTGAAGCCGTGCGAGCCGAACTCAGGGCGGCCATAAATGCGGTCAAATACGGCAATGTTCTCTCGTATGAACAGCCCTCACTATTCGATTCCTTCCCGTCGGGAGATTGAAGGTAGGGTGCGTGGCGAGAGCCGACGGGGTGCCGTTTTATAGACTTTTTCTGGGGTGACGAGGCGGGGGCCGGGAGCAGGCTTTCACGCCTCGGCGAGCAGACCTGCTGAATTCATCTCACCGCAGTGGGACGGACAGGCGGATCGGCCCCGGTGGACGTCGGAGCAGGCCAGGTGGCACGCTCCGCTGCGTGAACGTGCTTCGAACCCTGGCCGAGTTCGGCTCCACCGCAGCCATCGGCCCAGTGCACTGCGGCGCGAAACTCAACGACATCGCGGCGACGCTCGGGCCGCCGTGGGACATTGGCCGAGTGAGCAAGCGGCGGCGCTGGCCTCACCTGTTCTCCTATGGAGATGCTGAGCTCTGTGTGTGTCGCTGCCGCCGCGTCACGATGATCAGCGTGCAGACCTGGCGGAACACCATCGAGCTTCCCGTCCCAGGGTCGAAGTCACTCGCCGTGTCCGCAGGACCCCTCACTCACGCACAGGTCACAGCCGAGCTCAACTCGATCGGCTGCCGCTTCAGTCCAGTGACACTCCACCAGCCGCCCCGACAGCTGGCCCTACAGGTGGAGTCGACTGGGGCCACCTTCACCTTCCGGACCGAGTCCGGCTCCGAGGCCCTTCTGGACAGCGTCGGCCACTGGATTACCGCACACGAGTGCACGCCGCTGGAGGCCAGCGCCCCAGACGACGGCTTCGGTACTTGATCGCAATGCGGTTGGCCACAACCAGCAGGCAGCCGATCGCTGACCGGAGCACACGCATCTGTAATTACTGGAGCACTCAGAGGAGTACGCCGAAAGTGTTGAGCGATGCCGGCGAGACGAGCCCTGACCACCTTCCTTGATCAGGACGAGGCATGGACGGTCGCTCTGGTGCAGTCGGGGGAGTGACGTGGAGGGCCTGGTCAATTGATGGGCGCTCAGAACACGTATGCGGACTGTAAATCCGTCGGCTTAGCCTACCGTGGTTCGAATCCACGTGCCGCCACATGGTTGAAGGGCCCCTGAGCAGCTTTTTTGCTGCTCAGGGGCCCTTCGTCGTATGCGGGCTGGGTGGTGGGTGGTGGGGGCGTTGGTGCTTGTGCACACCGGTGTTGACGGATAGTGATCATGCTGTGATCTCGCGGCTGGAGCGCTCGGCGTTCGGGGCCCACTACGTTGCGTCCGTGCCGACGAATGACGATATGCCCGCAGGTCAGGGCCGTGTGAGTGACGACGAGTGGAACGACTTCGTTGAGCGCTCCGCCAGGGAGACCGCCACCGCACCCGTTGCTGATTCTGGGGCAGCGCGGAGGCGGAAGCGGAGGTGGCCGTGGGCTGTCGGGGCGTCGGTGGTGGTGGCAGCGGTGGTGGCCTCTGTCGTGCTGAGGCAGGCGAGTCCTTCGCCGGGGGACGTCGCTGCGACCGGGGCGCCCGCCGCGCCCGCTGTCGCTTCGAGTTCGGCGGCTCCCGGCGCGGAGCGGGCGATGGTGCCGTTGGCGGAGGCGTTCCCTGAGCAGGTCGGGAGTGGCAGCGGCGCGTACACCAAGGTGGCCGCGGCCACGATGACGTCCTGCACCGAACCCGACCTGGTCGGGCCGCGGCTCATCGGCATGATCGGCGCGAGTGCGGGGTGTGTCGGCGAGGAGACCGCCCTCTACAAGGACGCGCACAACAACCAGTTCAGCCTGGCCGCCTTCACGATGAAGGACCCGGTGGACACGGTGAAGCTGGTGACCGAGCTGACCATGGCCTTCGACGACTACGAGGTGGCCGTCCAGGCCCCGCCGCCGGGTTCCGGTCTGCGCATCCTTCCCGCGGACAGCGGCCTGGTGCAGTCCTTCACCGGGCAAGGCCGGACCATGGTGGTCGGGCTGGCCCAGTGGTCGGACGGCCGGGTCGGCGACTACCAGACGCTTGGGACACCCTGCAGCCGCTGCTCAGAGCGGTCTCCGCGAACGTCGCGGACTACGAGGACGCGCGGTAGGCCGCGGGGGAAGGGCCACGGACGCCGCCGCGGATTCAAACAGCCGTTTGGGGGCACCGGATCGGCAAGGGCGTCCGGTACGGCTGAGTGAAGGCTCGGCTTCCCGCCGGCGCAGGACTGTTCGTCGTCAAGGAGGGCATCCGATGCTGGCAGCCGTGGGCGCCGTCATTCTCGCCATCGCTTATCTCATCAATGCCACCAGCACACACACCGATGCGGCGTTCACGCCGTTCAGCCTGCTGATCGCCGGGGCGTTCTTCGTCGCCCTGCATCTGGCCGGGTTCGGCGGCGTCCGGGCCACCTCGGGAAGACGTCGCTGGCGGCGCTGAGACGGGCGGGGCGCGCGCGGTCCCGTCAGGGGGCGTCCACGAGGCGGTGGGCGTGGGTGGTGGAGAGGGTGTGGACGTCGGGGTCGCCGAAGGTGTGGCGGAGGTGGGTGAAGGCCTCGGCCTTGGCGTCGCCGAAGCGGCGGACGGCGGTGGTGTAGGCGGCGGGGGTCAGGAACCTGGGGGGCGTGCTCTTGCTGTGGAATTTGTCGGCGTACATCACGAGCTGCTCCTCCGGGGTCTCCGCCAGGTAGTCGGCGGGTGGGAGGGGGAGGTTCTGGCGGGTGACGTCGTTCTTCGTGAGGCCCACGCCGGTGTGGTGCGAGCAGAATCGGCAGAGGACTTCGGGGAGGCCCTCGGCGGCGAGGATCTCGTGGCCGAGGAGGCCGTGGCGGATGTAGTTGGCGCGGTCGAAGCCGCCGCCGTCGGCGTCGTAGAGGCGGTAGACGCCGATGTCGTGGACGAGGCAGCCCGCGCGGACGAGGTCGCGGTCGACGGCGGCGGGGGTGCCGCGGGCGGCCAGGGCGTCGAGGAGCTGCTCGGCGATGCGCCAGACGATGACGCAGTGGCCGTGGACGGACTCGAAGGCCTGGGGCGAGGGGGCGTACCGCTCGTGCAGGCGGCGGATGTCCTCGGGGGTGGGGAGGGGCGTGAGGTCGGTCATCGTCCGTCGATTCTCCCGCAGACGGTGGGCCGCGACTGCCTAGGCTGAGCTGACGGCAGGCGGGCAGGCAGAGGGGCGTGAGGGGGAGCGGTGGCGGATGTCGAGCGGCGGCGCGAGCTGGCGGAGTTCATCAGGAGCCGGCGGGAGCGGCGCAGCCCCGAGGACGCGGGGCTGCGGGTGGTCGGGCAGCGGCGGACCCCGGGGTTGCGGCGCGAGGAGGTCGCGACCCTCGCGGGACTCAGCATCACCTGGTACACGTGGCTGGAGCAGGGGCGCGAGATCAAGGTCTCGCGGCAGGTGCTGGGCAGCCTCGTTCCCGCCCTCGGGCTCGACACCGTGGAGCGCGACCACCTCTACCGGCTCGCCGGCGAGGTGCCGCCCGCCGACCCGCCCGCCGGTCCACCCGCCCCTTCCGGGATACCCCGGCCGTACGAGCTGCTGCTCGCGCACCTGGACCCGAACCCGTCCTTCGTCGTCAACCGGCGCTTCGACGTCCTCGCCTGGAACGCCGGCTGCGAGCTGATCCTCGGCGACCTCGCCGCCCTGCCCGCCGAGCGCCGCAACATCCTGTGGCTCACCTTCACCTCGCCCGAGGCACGGGCGGTCTCCCTGGACTGGGAGGAGGAGGCGGCCCACACCCTCGCCCTCTTCCGCGCCCAGGTGGGCGAGCACATCCTGGACCCCGACGTCGTCGCCCTGCTGCGCGGCCTGGAGCGTGCCAGCCCCGACTTCGGCCGGCTGTGGGGCCGCAAGGACCTGACACCGTACGTCCCGAAGCCGCGCACGATCGCTCATCCACTCCTCGGCGAGGCCACGTTCGAGTACGCCAAGATGCACATCGCGAACGACGACAAGACAGTGGTGTCCTACCTGACCCCGCCGGGCTCCGACCTGGACCGGCGGCTGCGGGAGGCCCTCGCGGCGCGGGAGCAGAGCGGCTGAGGGGGTGTCAGGTGGCGGCGTCCCGGGCGTCGGTCGACCACTCGGCGAGCGTCTCGAAATCCGCGGGGCGCAGCCCGAGCCGCGGGCTGACGTGGTGGAGCAGCGCGGGAGCCGGGTGGTGGCCGGCGACGTACTCCCCGTCCAGGGCGCTCTGCTCGTCGTCGACCCACGCGAACGGGCGGCCGGCGGCGTGGTCGACGAGCGCGGCCGTCTTCCAGTGGACGCCGTCCGGGCGCTCGCTGAGCAGCGCGTCGCCGAAGTCGACGTACGGCAGTTCGGGCAGGCCGAGAACCGGGGCGATCCACCGGTTGGCGTCGGCCATCCACGTGGTGGCCCAGTACAGCTCGTAGCCGAGGTCGAGCAGGGCGGGGCCGTGCCAGGGGGCGAGCCAGACGCGCAGGGTGCGCCCGGACAGAGCGGAACGGTCCGGGCCGAGCGTGACCCGGAGGGTGGTGTAGCCGGGCGGGCGGCGCTCGGGCTGCGCGGCGTACGGGTTGAGGGGGCCGTCGACGTCGAGGTAGAGCAGCGGTCGGCTCACGTACGTCATCGTGCCACGGGGGTCGGACAACGGCGGGGGCGCCGGGATCGGGCGACGGCACGCCGGGGGGCCGGGGGCGAACCCGGCGCCCCGGCCCCCGTTCCCGCCGGGGGCGAACCCGGCGCCCCGGCCCCCGTTCCCGCGGGGCGCGGACCCGGCCCCCGTTCCCGCCGGGCCCCCGCCTCCGCCGCTCAGGCGACCGTGGCGCCGCCGTCCACCGGCAGCACCGTGCCGGTCACGTACGACGCCGCGATGACGTACGCGATCGCGTCCGCCACGTCCGCCGCCGTACCCACCCGCTTGACGGGCATGTCCTTCACGAACTCGGCGAGGGCCGCCTCCCGCGTCCCGTCGGGCAGGAACGACCACCAGGGCGTGTCCACCGCGCCGGGCGCGACCGCGTTCACCCGCACCGGCGACATCTCGGCCGCGAGCGGGGAGACGATCCGCTCGATCGCCCCGTTGACCGCCGCGAGCGCCACGGTGCCGGGGAGCGCGGCGCGCGCGGAGGCCGCGGACACCATCGTGACCGAGCCGGTCACCCGCGCCTTCTGCACGGCGTGCAGGTAGCCGAAGAGCTTGCCCTCGAACGCGCCCCTGACGTCGGCGAGATCCACCTCCGCCAGCGGCCCGAGGCCCAGGGCGCCCGGGCTGAACGCCAGCACCAGGTGGTCGAAGGCGCCCACCCGATCGAAGAAGGCGGTCACCGCCCCCGCGTCCGTGCCGTCCACCTGCTCTGCGGCGGCCACCCGGTCCTTCACCGCCGCGAGGCGCTCCTCGTCGCGCCCGGTGACGATCACCTCCGCGCCCGCCGCCGTCAGCTTCTCGGCTGTCGCCAGCCCTATGCCGGACGTTCCGCCCATGATCACCACACGCATGTTCCGCGCCTTCCGCCGTTCCTTCGCTTGCCTCTCGATCATCGAAGGCGCGGTGGCGGGCAACCAGTTGGGAGTTCTGCTGGTGGTCCTGACACCAGGAAGGAAGGCGGGCGCGGGCCGCCCGGACAGGAGGCGTGCCGGGGTGGGAGGCGGGGGTTTCGGCCGACCTTGCGCGCCGCCCCCGCTCCCGCGCGCCGGGGGCCGTACGTCAGCGCAGGCCGGCGACCGCCGCCGGGATCTCCGTGGAGCCGCCGACCAGCTCCAGCGTCTTGCCGACGGCCTGCGGCGCGTCCAGCAGCTCGACGAGCACGGCGGCCACGTCGTCGCGCGGCACCGAGCCGCGCCCGGTGCTCGCGGCGAGGGTGACCCGGCCCGTACCCGGGTCGTCGGTGAGCGAACCGGGGCGCAGGATCGTCCAGTCCAGGGACGCACGCGACCGGATCGCGTCGTCCGCGGCGCCCTTGGCCCGCAGATATGCCTGGAAGCCCGGCTCCTCGTAGGTGGACTGCGCGTCAGCGCCCATCGAGGAGACCACGAGGAAGCGGCGTACGCCGGCGCGTTCGGCGGCGTCGGCGAGCAGGACGGCGGCGTCGCGGTCGACCGTCTGCTTGCGGTCCACCCCGCTGCCCGGGCCCGCGCCCGCGGCGAAGACGGCGGCGTCCGCGCCCGCGAGGGCTGTCGCCACCGATTCGGCGGGCGTGGCCTCAAGGTCCAGCACGACGGGCTGGGCGCCGGCCTCGCGCAGGTCGTCGGCCTGGTCGGGATTGCGGATCAGGCCGACCGCGTGGTCACCCCGGGCGGCGAGCAGGCGTTCCATGCGGCGGGCGATCTGGCCGTGGCCTCCGGCGATGACGATACGCATGTCTCCGACGGTACGGGGTGGGGTGCGGGTTGCGCCGCCGGGCGCGCCGGGCCCTGGCGGGCGGCTTGCCGCGGGGGCTCGCCCGGCGGGCGGGGTGGTCGCTCGCGGCGGGCCCGCGCAGTGCTCGCGCTCCCTCGCGCTCCCTCGCGCTGCGGGGTGCCTTCCACGGCGGGCCGTGGACGGTGGGGGCAGGGGGTGCTCGCGCGGCTTTTGCGACGCTGCGCTGTGGGGCGCCTTTCGCGGTGGGGGGGGATTGCTCGCGCGCGGCCGTCGTGACGCCGCGCCGCAGGACGGGTTGTGCGGTGGTTGCGCGATCTTCTCGTGGTGGGGATCGGGCGCGCAGTTCTCCCCCAGGCTCCGCCCGCGATGTGCCCCCACGCGCCCCTGCGCCTCTGGGAGGGTCGTGTGGTGCGCGTCGCCACCTTTGCGCCGCGCAGGCTGGGCGCGCGGTTCTCCCCGGCCCTCGCCCGCGATGTGCCCCCACGCGCCCCTCGGAGCGGCCCGGCGCCCGGCCCCGTGTGACGGATTGCGCGTGCGCGCCGAGTCCTCGCCGGGGCCGGCCTCCGGGGGAGGGACTGCTCAGGGCTCGCGGTGGGATTGGCGGGGGAGGTCGAGGGCGGGGTCGGTGGAGGTGTCGCAGAACTCGCGGACCGCGCTGGTGCGGGAGACGACGCGGCCGTGGTGGATGACGACGCGGCTGTAGGCGAGGGCGAGCACGCCCTCGACGGATTCGCCGCGTACTGCGAGGAGTTCCGCCGGGAAGCCCGCTTCGACGCGGACCTCGGGGAGGGCGAGTACGGCGCGGGCCCGCGTGCTGATCAGCTCGTACGCGTGCAGCGGCTCGCACTCGCCGTAAGACGCGAGCAGGAACGCCGCCTCCAGCGGGTCGCCGCGGCCCACCGGGTTGGCCAGGTCGGCGAGGGCGCCGCTGCCTGCGGCGACCGGCACTCCCGCGCGGCGCAGCAGCCGTACGGGCGTGTGGAGGCCCGCGGCGCCGCGGCGTACCGTCTCCACGCCGCTGCAACCCCCCTGAGGGAGGGCCACGACGGAGACGCCCGCGGCGGCGAGGCGTTCGGCGGCGCGCATTGCCGCGTCACGCGGCAATGTACCGAGCCCGTGGCAAGGGCCGAGCGCGACGCCCGGGCGCAGGCCGCCGGCCATCGCGGCGAGCCGGGCGAGGCGGGCGGGGTCGTCGGCGGCGGTGTGCAGGTCGACAGGCACTCCGAACTCCGCCGCGAGAGCGACGACCGCCTCGGCGTGCCCGCTCGGGTCCGGGTCGAGGTCGGGGCAGCCGCCGACCGCGGAGGCGCCCATCTTCAGCGCGTCCCGCAGCACGTCGAGCCCGTCGGCGCCCGCCGCCCCGGTCAGCAGCCGGGGGACGGCCACCACCTGGACGTCGATCAGGCCGCGCAGCGCGCGCCGGGCCTGGAGCACCGCTTCGAGGGCGCGCAGCCCGTGCACGTCACCCACCCGCACATGGCTGCGGACGGCGGTCGCGCCGTGCCCGAGCTGGAGCAGCGCGGCTTCGGTGGCGCGGCGCTGGACGTCGGCGACGTCGTCGGCGGGCGGGCCCGCGCAGCCCGCGGTGAGGGCGAGGTCCAGATGGGCGTGCGGATCGGCGGGCGCGGGCAGCAGCAGGTAGCCGCGCAGGTCGATGCGCGTGCCCGTACCCGCGCCGGAGCCCTGCCGGGCGGCGGCGCCGAGTGGTCCGGCGAGGCTGCCCGCGGTGCCGACCGCCTCGATCCGCGGGCCGCTCAGCCGTACGTCCACGGTCCGGCCGTCGGTGAGGCGGGCGCCGCACAGCAGCAGGGTGGCGGTCTCGGCGGCGGTGCCGCGCGGGCTGTCGCTCATCGGGCTCCTCCGGTGCCTGGTGCCTCCCGCGGGCCCGCCGGTGCCGCCGGGGACGGATGAGCGGGGGAAGCAGTGGAGCGGGCGCGGACCGCCGGGGCGTCGGGACGACCGGGAAGGGCCGGTCGGAAACGGCCGGTCGGGACGCCCGAGCCGCCGGGACGATCACGCATGGTCGAGCCTAGGGCCAGGCCGCGCGCACGTCCGGTAAGCGGCGTCAGGACACCCGGCACGAGTGCATTACTCGTACTGTCGTACGCATCTTGGGTCACCCTCGCCGACGGGCCGCGGTGCCCTGCCGTGGAGCCGCCGCAACCCGGAGGGCAGGTTCGGGGCCGGCTCCGGGTCCGGACGCGCCGACCGGGGGCGGGGCCGTACGGCAGGCGGGAGCGCTCGTACGCGCGGCACCCCACCGGTCTCGGGGGCGTGCCTTCCGGGCTTCGGGCGCGGAGCCGTATGCCCCGCCGGAACGCCGCGCCGCCGCCGGAACGCTGCGCCGCCGCAGCGCTGAGGCGTTCCGCGCCGCCGTACGCCGCGCCGCGGAGGTAGCCGGCGTACGGGGCCGCGCACGCGAGGGGGCGGGCACCTCAGCGCTCCAGCCGACTTCCTCCGCCGCGCCGGGCCCGCCCGCGCGGCGGAGGGGGAAGGCCCGTGCGGCACCCCCCCGACGCGCCCGGGAGGGGTCGCGGGCAGGCCGCGCGGGCGGTGTCCGCTGAGCCCGATGTGCCCCGGCGGATACGGATTTCACGTATGGCAGCGGACCGTGTAATGTCTTCCTCGCTCGCCCCAATAGCTCAGTCGGTAGAGCGTCTCCATGGTAAGGAGAAGGTCTACGGTTCGATTCCGTATTGGGGCTCTGATGGATCGGTTCCCCGTCCTCGTGGCGGGGGTCGGTTCGTCGAAGCGGCGTAGCTCAGTCGGTAGAGCAAGCGGCTCATAATCGCTGTGTCACCGGTTCAAGTCCGGTCGCCGCTACTCTGCGTAGCCGATTGCGGGATCGGTCCCTCAATCGGCTACTCTTCCTGTGTTCAAATACCCGTTCGTCAAGGAGCACTCACGTGGCCGCCACCGACGTCCGCCCGAAGATCACGCTGGCCTGCGTGGAGTGCAAGGAGCGGAACTACATCACCAAGAAGAACCGGCGTAACGACCCGGACCGTCTTGAGATGAAGAAGCACTGCCCGCGTTGCAACGCGCACACCGCGCACCGCGAAACGCGCTGACTTCGCCGCCCCTGCGCCGCACCACCAGCAGCATCACCAGGCCGTAACACCGCGAGGCCGTCCCCCGTCGCAGGACAGGGGACGGCCTCGCGGCACGTCCGGCCCCGGCCCGTGCCCGTAGGGCGGGCGGCGCGCACCCGGCCCGCGTACGCGGTGGCGCACACCCGCACACCTGCTCGTGCCCCGGCACAACCGCGCCCCCGCCCGCGCACCCCGCGCGCCCCGCACAACCGCGCGCTCCTCCCGAACACCCGTGATCTGCCGCACACTCCGAGGTGACGATGGCTCTCGACCAGTCCTACGTCGGGCGGACCTACCCGCCCACCCCCGCCTACGAGGTCGGCCGGGAGAAGATCCGCGAGTTCGCCGAGGCGATCGGTGACCCCAATCCGGCCTACGTGGACCCGGAGGCCGCCAAGGCCCTCGGCCACCCGGACGTCATCGCGCCGCCCACCTTCGCCTTCGCGATCACCTACAAGGCGGCGGGCGTCGTGATCTCCGACCCGGAGCTGGGCCTGGACTACAGCCGGGTCGTGCACGGCGACCAGAAGTTCGCCTACACCCGCCCGCTGCGGGCCGGTGACCGGCTGACGGTCACGTCCACGATCGAGGCCGTGAAGTCGATGGCCGGCAACGACATCCTGGACGTCCGCGGCGAGGTCCACGACGAGTCGGGCGAGCACATCGTCACCGCCTGGACGAAGCTGGTCGCCCGCGCGGCGGACCCCGAGCAGGGCACCCCCCGGGACGGAGGCGCGTGATGGCGGCGAGCGTGGCGTACGACGAGGTCGAGGTCGGCACCGAGCTGCCCGCGCAGAGCTTCCCGGTCACCCGGGCGACGCTCGTGCGGTACGCGGGGGCTTCCGGCGACTTCAACCCGATCCACTGGAACGAGAAGTTCGCCCGGGAGGTCGGGCTGCCGGACGTCATCGCGCACGGCATGTTCACGATGGCCTCGGCGGCCCGCGTGGTCACCGACTGGGCGGGCGACCCGGCAGCGGTCGTCGAGTACGGGGTGCGCTTCACCAAGCCGGTCGTGGTTCCCAACGACGACGAGGGCGCGCTGATCGAGGTCACGGCCAAGGTCGCCGCCAAGCTGGACGACAACCGGGTGCGCGTGGACCTGACCGCGATGTCGGCGGGCCAGAAGGTGCTGGGCATGGCCCGCGCGGTCGTTCGCCTCGCCTGACGCCTGACGCCTGACGCCTGACGCCTGACGCCTGACGCCTGGCCCCGCGGAACGGCTGCGCATATTGCCGCGCCGGGAGCACCTGTAAGGACCGCCTGCCCATGGCAGGCGGTCCTTACGTGTTTCGGCTCGAGTGCCCCGCTCACACCTACGCGTTGACAAGGTAGTGATTGGCCACTAACTTAAGTCCCATGGTCAGGATGAGCGCAGAGGAGCGGCGCGAGAGCGTCATCCGTGCGGCGATGAGCGAGTTCGCCCACGGCGGTTATCACGGCACGTCGACCGAGGCGATCGCCCGCCGGGTGGGCGTGTCGCAGCCGTACCTCTTCCGGCTCTTCCCGAACAAGCAGGCCATCTTCCTGGCCGCCTCCCGCCACTGCATCGAGACGACCGCAAAGGTCTTCGCGAACGCGGCGGTCGGGGTGCCGGTCGAACGGCGGCTGGACGAGATGGGCAAGGCCTACCAGGCCATGATCCACGCCGATCCCGAGCGGCTGCTGATGCAGATGCAGACGTACGTGGCCGTCGCCGCGGCGGAGGCAGCGGGGGACCGCGCCTTCGGTGTGGAGATCCGCGCGGTCTGGATGCGGCTGTGGGAGACCGTGCGCGACGCGCTCGGCACCGACGTCGAGGAGACCACGCAGTTCTTCGCCTACGGGATGCTCGTCAACACCCTGGTGTCGCTGGGTTTTTCGGCTGAGGAGCCGATCTGGGAGGGCTTCTACGAATCCGTCCGCCCGGAGAATCCGGCGGGCGCCGAGGACCCGGAGACGGTGCAGGACCCGCAAGGCCAGGACGGCTCTGACGGCCCCCTGCGCTCGGAAGCCCCGTGGTGCGCGGGGCCCGCCAAGCGCCCGACGGCCTCGGACTAGCAGCGCCCCGGCCGGGGCCGCCCCCGGCGGGATTTTTTCGGCCCAAAAAGTTAGTCATCAATTACTAACCCGGCAGTGCGCGCGGCCACCCCCGCGGCACCGCCACCCGCTCCACCGCACCACCAGCTCAGCCCGCAGCACATCTCGACAGGGGACCAAGGAGATCAGGGCAATGACCACCGCAGACAGCGCGCGTCCCGCGGACAGCGCACCCACCACGGACAGCACGCCGCCCCGCGGCAAGGCCACGGCAGGCTGGGCCCTGCTGATCACCAGCATCGCGGGCTTCATGGCGTCCCTCGACAACCTCGTCGTCACCACCGCGCTGCCGTCCATCCGCAAGGACCTGGGCGGCGCGCTGTCCGACCTCGAGTGGACGGTGAACGCGTACACGCTCACCTTCGCCGTCCTGCTCATGTTCGGCGCGGCGCTCGGCGACCGCTTCGGCCGCCGCAAGCTCTTCGTCACCGGTCTGACGATCTTCACCGCCGCGTCCGCCGCCGCGGCCATGGCGCCCGGCATCAACGAGCTGATCGCGGCCCGCGCGATCCAGGGCGTGGGCGCGGCCATCATGATGCCGCTGACGCTCACGCTGCTGACCGCGGCAATACCCCCCGAGCGCCGGGGCGCCGCCTACGGCATATGGGGTGCGGTCAACGGCATGGCCGTGGCGTCCGGGCCGCTCATCGGCGGCAGCCTCACCGAGCACATCTCGTGGCAGTGGATCTTCTGGCTGAACGTCCCGCTCGGCATACTGCTGCTCCCGCTGGCCCGGCTGCGTCTGGCCGAGTCCACCGCGCCCGGCGCCCGGCTGGACGGCCGCGGCACCGCGCTCATCAGTCTCGGCCTCTTCGGCATCGTCTTCGCCCTGGTCAACGCGACCGAGCACGGCTGGACCAGCGCCCGCGTGCTCACCGGCCTGATCGTCGGCGGCGCCCTCGTCCTGGCCTTCGTGCGGCACGGCATGACGGCGCGCCAGCCGATGCTGCCGATGCGGTTCTTCCGCCGCCGCGCCTTCAGCGCGATCAACGCCGCGACCATGCTCATGTTCGTCGGGATGTTCGGCTCGATCTTCCTGCTCAGCCAGTTCCTGCAGACGGTGCTCGGCTACTCGCCCACCGAGGCGGGGCTGCGCATGCTGCCCTGGACGGGCATGCCGATGATCGTCGCGCCCATCGCCGGCTACCTCTCCGACCGCATCGGCGGCCGCCCGGTCGTCGCCGCGGGACTGGCGCTCCAGGCGATCGGCCTGGGCTGGTTCGCGGTCATCGCCTCGCCGGACGTCTCGTACGCCGCACAGCTGCCCTCGCTGATCATCTCCGGCACCGGCATGGCCCTCTACTTCCCGGCCTCCACCAGCCTGGGCATGTCCAGCGTCGAGCCGCACGAGCAGGGCGTCGCCTCCGGCGCCAGCAACGCCCTCCGCGAGGTCGGCGGCGCCCTCGGCGTGGCCCTGCTGGGCTCGATCTTCGCCGCGCACGGCGGTTACGCGTCCGGCTCGGCCTTTGTCGACGGCCTCGTCCCCGCGCTGTGGGTCGGCGCCGCGATCCTGGGCGTCGCCTTCCTCGCCGCCCTCGCCCTCCCGCGCCGCCGCCCCACCGACGGGACGACCGTCGCGGAGGGCGCACCCGCACCCGCCTCCCTCCAGAAGGTCGGCTGACCCCCACCCCTCACGCGGGCGGCCGGGACTCCCCCCGGCCGCCCGCGCACCCGCCCGGCCCGCACGGATTGCCGTTTACGCAGGTCAGCCCTACCGGATACGATCCGCTCCCCGCTGGTCCGCACGTTGGCCGGCTCGTGTCCTGTGGGGGGACCCTTGAACCAACGGCTCCGTGCCGCCGGCGTCTTCGCGTTGCTGGTCGGTTTCTTCGTGACGGGCTTCGTGCTCCTGGCCGCGATGGCGGTGTTCGACTGGCTGCTGGCGACCCACCGGGGGGACGGCAGCCGCGCGGGCTTCACGGGCGTGTTCATGGCCATGACCGCGGTCGCGGCCGCCGGGATCCTGCGCGGCATGTACGCCTTCCTGCGCGCCGGGCGGCTCGGAACCCCGGAGGGCGTCGCCGTCACCGAGCAGGACGAGCCCGAGCTGTGGGCGGAGGTCCGGGCCGTGGCCGACGGGCTCGGCGAGCGGCCGCCGCAGGAGCTGTGTCTGACCTCCGACGTCAACGCGTCCGCGGCCGAGCAGAGCCGGCTGCTCGGGCTGCTGCCCGGACGGCGCCGGCTGAACGTGGGCGTGCCGCTGCTCGTCGGCATGGAGCGGGCGGAACTGCGGGCCGTGCTCGCGCACGAGTTCGGCCACTACGGCAACGGCGACACCCGGCTCGGCGCGGCGGCGCTGCGCGGACGCGCGGCGATGGCGCACACCGTGCGGATCTTCAGCCGGGACCTGGTGTGGTTCGACCGCGTCGTCGGGGCGATCTACCTCGGCTATGCGCGGATGTACCTGCGCCGGTCCTTCGCTCTCTCCCGCGAGAAGGAATTCGCCGCCGACCGCGTCGCCGCCGGGTACGCCGGAGCCGCCGCCATGACCGCGGCGCTGCGCACACTGCCCGTCGTCGACGCCGCGCACGCGCACTACCTGGAGACGTACGCGACCATGGGCCGGCCCTTCCGCGCGCTGCCTCCCGCCGGGGAATTCCACGGCGGCTTCCGGCGGATGGTCGACGCCCGGCCCGGCGAGCGGCTGGCCGCACTCGCCGAGGGGCGGCGACCGAAACCGCCGCACAAGTACGACACGCACCCCTCCCTCGCCGAGCGCCTCGCCCGGCTCGAAGCGCTTCCCGCGCAGGACGCCGACCCCGTCACCGCCGGGCCCGCGTTCGCCCTGCTGCGCGCCCCCGAACGTGTCCTCACGGCCCTCGAAGCCGCCCCCGACGCCGCCCCCGAACCGGCCACGCCCGCCGAGGTGCGCCGCCTGAGCTGGGACCACCTCGTCCTGGTCCGGGCCGCGTACGACGCCGAGGAGTTCTCGCGCCCGCTGCGCCAGGCCGTCGCCCGCGTGCGGCGCACGGGGGCGGGCGCGGAGCTGCCGGACCTGGAGGATGTGCTGGACGCCTTCGACGAGGGCCTGCTGTGGGCGGGGATCTCCGACCGCATGCCGCGCCCGCAGTCGGCGGCCCGGCTCACCGGTGAGTCCGCCCGCAACTACCTGCGCCCCGCGGTCTTCGACGCCCTCGCCGGCCTGGTCCACCTCCGCCTCCTGGCCGCGTCCCGGGCCGTCCCGCGGATCGCCTGGGCCGGCACTCCCGGCATAGGCCTCCCCGAAGCATGGGAGAAGGGCATGGACGCGGCCCTCGACGCCGCGACCTCCGACACCCCCGACACGAAGCCCCTGCGCGCCCTGCTCGCGGAGCCGGACCCGGACCCGGAGCCGGCGCCGGACCCGGTGGGCGGGGGCGGCGCGGTCGGCGGGCTCTGACGGCCTCGCGCGGAAGGTGCGGGGGGCGGCCATAAGCTGGGGGCGTGGATTCTGACGTTCTCGCCCCGTACACGACCTTCCGGCTCGGAGGGCCCGCTCGCCGGCTGGTCACCGCCACGACGGACGACGAGCTGGTCGGTGCCGTGCGGGAGGCGGATGCGCGGGGGGAGCCGGTGCTGCTGCTGGGCGGCGGGAGCAACCTGGTCATCTCGGACGACGGGTTTCCCGGGACCGCCGTGCGGATCGCCACGCAGGGTGTCGACCTGCGGGGCAGCGCGCTGGAGCTGGCCGCGGGCGAGGTGTGGAGCGACGCGGTGGCCGCGACCGTGCGGGCGGGGCTGGCCGGGGTGGAGTGCCTGGCCGGGATCCCGGGGTCCGCGGGCGCCACGCCGATCCAGAACGTCGGGGCGTACGGGCAGGAGGTCTCCAGCACGATCACGGAGGTCGTGGCCTACGACCGGCGGGCCGGGGAGACGGTCACGCTCGACAACCGGGAGTGCGGGTTCTCCTACCGCAGCAGCCGCTTCAAGGAGGAGCCGGAGCGCTACGTCGTCCTGCGGGTGCGCTTCGGCCTCGAGGAAGCCGCGGGAATGTCCGCGCCGCTGAAATACGCCGAGACCGCCCGCGCGCTGGGCGTGTCCGTCGGGGAGCGGGTGCCGCTGGAGAAGGCCAGTGCGACGGTGCTGGCGCAGCGGGCCGGCAAGGGCATGGTGCTGGACGCCGCCGACCACGACACCTGGTCGGCGGGCTCGTTCTTCACCAACCCGGTGCTCACCGCCGCCGAATTCGCCGCCTTCGCGGACCGCGTCCACGACCGCCTCGGCCCCGACGCCGCCCCGCCCGCGTACCCGGCGGGCGACCGCACCAAGACCAGCGCGGCCTGGCTCATCGACAAGGCGGGCTTCACCAAGGGCTACGGCACCGGCCCGGCCCGCATCTCCGGCAAGCACACCCTGGCCCTGACCAACCGGGGCGCGGCCACCACCGCGGACCTGCTGGCGCTGGCCCGCGAGGTGCGCGACGGTGTGCACGCCGCCTTCGGCGTGACGCTCGTCAACGAGCCGGTCATGGTCGGGGTGGCGCTCTAACCCCCGCGCCCGGCTCCAGCCCTCCGAGCCCCGGCCCCCCCGAGCCCCGGCCCTAGCCCTCCGGGGGCTCCGCCGCCCACGCGTCGATGCCCTCCAGGAGCCGCTCACGGACCTCCTGCGGGGCGCGCGAGGCGCGGACGGACTGGCGGGCCAGTTCGGCCAGTTCCGCGTCCGTGAAGGCGTGCACGTCGCGCGCGATCTCGTACTGGGCCGCGAGCCGCGAGCCGAAGAGCAGCGGGTCGTCGGCGCCGAGGGCGAGCGGGACGCCCGCGTCGTACAGCGTGCGCAGCGGGACGTCCTCGGGCTTGTCGTAGACGCCCAGGGCGACGTTGGAGGCCGGGCAGACCTCGCACGTGACGCCTGTGTCGGCGAGCCGGCGCACCAGGTGCGGGTCCTCGGCGGCGCGCACGCCGTGGCCGACGCGCTGCGCGTGCAGGTCGTCCAGGCAGTCGCGGACGCTCGCGGGCCCGGCGAGCTCGCCGCCGTGCGGGGCGGCGAGCAGGCCGCCGTCCCGGGCGATGGCGAAGGCGCGGTCGAAGTCGCGGGCCAGACCGCGGCGTTCGTCGTTGGACAGCCCGAAGCCGACGACCCCCTGGTCGGTGTAGCGGACGGCGAGCCGGGCCAGCGTACGGGCGTCCAGCGGGTGCTTCATGCGGTTGGCGGCGACGATCACCGCCATGCCCACGCCGGTGTCCCGCGACGCGGTGTGCACCGCGTCCAGGATCAGCTCCAGGGTGGGGATGAGCCCGCCGAGCCGGGGCGCGTACGAGGTCGGGTCGACCTGGATCTCCAGCCAGCCGGAGCCGTCCGCGGCGTCCTCCTGGGCCGCCTCGCGCACCAGCCGGTGGATGTCGTCGGGGGTGCGCAGGCAGCTGCGGGCGGCGTCGTAGAGCCGCTGGAAGCGGAACCAGCCGCGCTCGTCGGTGGCCCGCAGCTTGGGCGGCTCGTCCGAGGTCAGCGCGTCGGGCAGCCGGACGCCGTCCCTGTCGGCCAGCTCCAGCAGGGTCGCGGGGCGCATGGAGCCGGTGAAATGCAGGTGGAGGTGTGCTTTGGGGAGCTTCCGGACATCCCGGCGGCCGGGACCGCCCCCCGACGTACGTACATCGCGTGCCATCCCAAGATCCTGCCAAACGCGAGCCCCCGCTCGGAACCGGATTCTCCGAACGGGGGCTTGCCCGAATGCATCATCGGGCCGAATTCCGGGGACGGGCGGGCGCTCAGTCCTGGGCTTCGCCCAGCAGCTTCTGCAGCCGCGAGACGCCCTCGGCCAGGTCGTCGTCGCCCAGCGCGTAGCTGAGCCGCAGGTAGCCCGGTGTGCCGAAGGCCTCGCCCGGGACGACGGCGACCTCGGCCTCGTCCAGGATCAGGGCGGCCAGCTCCACGCTGTCCGCGGGCCGCTTGCCGCGGATCTCCTTGCCGAGCAGGCCCTTGACCGAGGGGTAGACGTAGAACGCACCCTCGGGCGTCGGGCACACGACGCCGTCGATCTCGTTGAGCATCCGCACGATCGTCCGGCGGCGCCGGTCGAAGGCGGTGCGCATCTCGGCGACGGCGTCCAGGTCGCCGCTGACGGCGGTCAGGGCGGCCGCCTGCGCCACGTTGTTGACGTTCGAGGTGGCGTGCGACTGGAGGTTCGTCGCGGCCTTGACGATGTCCTTGGGGCCGATGATCCACCCCACCCGCCAGCCGGTCATGGCGTACGTCTTGGCCACGCCGTTGACGACGATGCACTTCTCCCGCAGCTGCGGCACGACCTGCGGCATCGAGGTGAAGACCGCGTCGCCGTAGACCAGGTGCTCGTAGATCTCGTCGGTGAGCACCCACAGGCCGTGCTCGACGGCCCAGCGGCCGATCGCCTCGGTCTCGGCCGGGCTGTAGACCGCGCCGGTCGGGTTGGACGGCGACACGAAGAGCACGACCTTGGTGCGCTCGGTGCGGGCCGCCTCCAGCTGCTCCACCGTGACCCGGTAGCCGGTCGTCTCGTCCGCGACGACCTCGACCGGCACGCCGCCCGCGAGCCGGATCGACTCGGGGTAGGTGGTCCAGTACGGAGCGGGCACGATGACCTCGTCGCCCGGGTCGAGCACCGCGGCGAAGGCCTCGTAGATGGCCTGCTTGCCGCCGTTGGTGACCAGCACCTGCGAGGCGTCGACCTCGTAGCCGGAGTCGCGCAGCGTCTTGGCGGCGATGGCGGCCTTGAGCTCGGGCAGCCCGCCGGCAGGCGTGTAGCGGTGGAACTTCGGATTGCGGCAGGCCTCGACGGCGGCGTCGACGATGTAGCCGGGCGTCGGGAAGTCCGGCTCTCCTGCACCGAAGCCGATCACCGGGCGCCCGGCGGCCTTGAGGGCCTTGGCCTTGGCGTCGACGGCGAGGGTGGCGGACTCGGAGATCGCACCGACACGGACCGACACGCGCCGATCGGTCGCCGGTGGTACTGGGGGAGTGGCTGCGCTCATACCTGCATCGTCCCAGACACCGACCGCCCCCGGCACCGGGGTTTGGGCCCCGGAGAACGCGTTCGGAGGCAATCCGAGGCAAGGCGTTCGACGAGATGCCTCCGAGCACGTACACTCAACGCTCGATGGCCTCCCGGCGATGTCGCCTGCGGTACGTTGGGAGTGTCTGTCGAAGGGTCGTAGCTCAATTGGTAGAGCACTGGTCTCCAAAACCAGCGGTTGGGGGTTCAAGTCCCTCCGGCCCTGCTCCACACGTCCTCCCCGGACGTGGGCAGGCAGATGCAGGCAAGAAGGCACTCGCCGTACCGCGCGACGGGCGCGGCACGGCCACGACCCGGAGTCAGGTGAGGACGAGTGACTGAGATCACGGACTCCATCGAGGTCCCTGAGCCTGACGCGTCTCAGGACGACAGCGACGCCGAGAAGAAGCCCCGCCGCGGCGGCAAGCGCGCGAAGAAGGGGCCGCTCGGCCGTCTCGCGCTCTTCTACCGCCAGATCGTCGCGGAGCTCCGCAAGGTCGTCTGGCCCACGCGCAACGATCTGACCACGTACACCACTGTGGTGATTGTGTTCGTTGTGGTCGTCATCGCGTTCGTGAGCGTGGTTGACTGGGGTTTCAGCAAGCTCGTTTCCGCCGTTTTCGGCTGAGCCGTCCGCTCTTGCCGGGCCGGTTTCGGGCCGGGTTCCGCGTCCCGCCTGTCCGCGCGGAGGGCGCCGGGCGCTGGTCGCCCCGCCCGCAGTGCCACCCTTGAAGTCAGGAAGAAGCAGTCACCGTGTCTGACCCGAACGTGTACGACGCCGACGAGTCCGTCGAGGGCGAGGAAGCCGCGCTCGACGTCGTCGAGGCCGCCGAGGAGCCCGCTGACGCGCAGGACCCGGCCGAGTCGGCGGAGGACGCGGACGCCGACGAGGCGGAGGACGCGGAGGAGTCGGAGGAGTCGGACGCCGACGAGACCGCATCCGAGGCGGCTGACGCGGCTGAGGACACCGACGAGACCGGCGACACCGAGGAGCCGGCCGCTCCGGTCGACCCCGTGGCCGCCTTCCGCGAGGAGCTCCGCACGCTCCCCGGCGAGTGGTACGTGATCCACACCTACGCCGGGTACGAGAACCGGGTGAAGTCCAACCTGGAGCAGCGTGCCGTCTCGCTGAACGTCGAGGAGTACATCTACCAGGCGGAGGTCCCGCAGGAGGAAGTCGTTCAGATCAAGAACGGCGACCGCAAGACCATCCGGCAGAACAAGCTCCCCGGCTACGTCCTGGTCCGCATGGACCTGACGAACGAGTCCTGGGGCGTCGTCCGCAACACCCCCGGCGTCACGGGCTTCGTCGGCAACGCCTACGACCCCTACCCGCTGACCCTGGACGAGATCGTCAAGATGCTCGCCCCCGAGGTCGAGGCGGCCGCCGAGGCCGCGGCCATCGCCGAGGGCACCGCGGTCCCCCGCAAGGTCGAGGTCCAGGTCCTGGACTTCGAGGTCGGCGACTCCGTCACCGTCACGGACGGCCCCTTCGCCACTCTCCAGGCCACGATCAACGAGATCAACCCCGACTCGAAGAAGGTCAAGGGCCTCGTCGAGATCTTCGGCCGCGAGACCCCGGTCGAGCTGAGCTTCGACCAGATCCAGAAGAACTAGCTCCTCGTACGACCGAGCCCCTGCCCTTCGCTTCCGGAGGGCAGGGGCTCGGTCGTGTGCGCGGCCGCCGCCGGTCAGTCGTTGGCGTTCAGGAGGGGGAGGTAGCCGGCGGAGTGGCCGGTGGCGGTCGGGTGGTAGGACTCCCAGCTCGGGGAGATGACGAGGGAGTGCAGGTAGTCGTCACCCGAGCAGAGCTCGTGGCCCTTGAAGGTGCTGCGCACGTCGCCGAAGGCGAAGCCGTGGGAGGCCGCGACCGAGGCGATCGTGGTGTCCAGGACGTCCGCGGCCTCGTTTATCTTCTGGTGCTTGGTGTCGCTGAGGCCGATGCAGATCCACGCCGACAGGTCGTACATGTCCGGGTAGCCGAGGACGACGACCTTCGCGTTGGGCGCCTTGGCGCGGATCGCGTTGTAGGTGGTGTTCAGGCGGCCGGGCAGGGTGTTGCGGATGTACGTCTCGGCCGTGTTGATGCGGCTGACACACGTGCTGTCGGAGCCGGTCACGCAGGTGGTCATGGCGTCGGCGAAGCCGGCGTCGTTGCCGCCGATGGTGAGGGAGACCAGGCCGGTGGAGGAGTTCAGCCCGCCGAGCTGGCTGTTCGTCACATCGGTGGTGACCGCGCCGGAACATGCGGCGAAGGTGAACGAGGACGGGCTGTGGGCGGCGGCCCACAGTGCGGGGTACGCGCTGTTGCTGCGGTGGCAGTCGCCGCTGGAACTGATGTAGTTGCCGGCGCCGTTGCCGGCGGAGTACGAGTCACCGAGCGCGACGTAGGCGGGCCCTGCCGCCTGGGCCGGGCCGGAGAAGACCAGCGCCGCCGCCAGGGCGGACGCCAGCGCGGTGAGAGCGGTGAGGGGCCTGCTCAGCTTCACGGAACCTCCTGGGTGAGGGCTTCCTGCAGCACTGTGGTACCAGCCAGTAGGTAGCCACGGGAAGTGTCCATGCCAAGAATTCTTCCCGCGTAGACCAGAACTTCAGGTTCCGCTACGGGAGTTGACGGAGGTGCGGGTGCAACTCGTCTGCTGGTAGAGGCATCTGAGGGGGTGAAAGTGCATGGCGTGCTGTGATCGTACCGCTACTCGGAGTGTCTGCCGAGAGGCAGCAGAACGAGCGGCTCCGTGCCGTGCGGAGCCCGCCCGCCGGGGTCGGCCGCGGGGGCGGCGCGGAACGGATTTCGGGGCCGGGGGCGGTACCCGCTATCGTGGTGCGGTATGCCTGCTCGCAGGCATGGAAAAAACTCTCAACAGGACCCGGAGAGAGCAATGCCTCCCAAGAAGAAGAAGATCACGGGGCTGATCAAGCTCCAGATCAACGCCGGTGCGGCCAACCCTGCGCCGCCGGTCGGCCCCGCGCTGGGCCAGCACGGCGTCAACATCATGGAGTTCTGCAAGGCCTACAACGCGGCCACCGAGTCGCAGCGCGGCATGGTGATCCCGGTGGAGATCACGGTCTACGAGGACCGCTCCTTCACCTTCGTCACCAAGACCCCGCCGGCCGCCAAGCTGATCCTCAAGGCCGCGGGCGTCGACAAGGGATCCGGCACCCCGCACACCAAGAAGGTCGCCAAGCTCACCCGCGACCAGGTGCGCGAGATCGCCACGACCAAGATGCCCGACCTGAACGCGAACGACCTGGACGCGGCGGAGAAGATCATCGCCGGTACGGCCCGTTCCATGGGCATCACCGTCGAGGGCTGACAGCCGCCTCGTAGGGCAGCAGCAGCACATGTGGGAGGGCCTGCTCGGCCCGCACCACGAACTCCATCGAAACAGCTACAGGAGTAGTTCCATGAGCAAGCGCAGCAAGTCTCTCCGCGCTGCGGACGCCAAGATCGACCGGGAGCGGCTGTACGCGCCCCTGGAAGCGGTGCGTCTCGCCAAGGAGACCTCGTCCACCAAGTTCGACTCGACCGTCGAGGTCGCCTTCCGCCTGGGTGTGGACCCGCGCAAGGCCGACCAGATGGTCCGTGGCACCGTGAACCTTCCGCACGGCACCGGCAAGACCGCCCGGGTCCTGGTCTTCGCGACCGGTGACCGTGCTGCGGCCGCGGAAGCCGCGGGCGCCGACATCGTCGGCTCCGACGAACTGATCGACGAGGTCGCGAAGGGCCGGCTGGACTTCGACGCCGTCGTCGCCACCCCGGACCTCATGGGCAAGGTCGGCCGCCTCGGCCGCGTCCTCGGCCCGCGTGGTCTGATGCCGAACCCGAAGACCGGCACCGTGACGCCCGACGTGGCCAAGGCCGTGACGGACATCAAGGGCGGCAAGATCGAGTTCCGCGTCGACAAGCACTCCAACCTGCACTTCATCATCGGCAAGGTGTCGTTCGACGACGCCCAGCTGGTGGAGAACTACGCGGCGGCGCTGGACGAGATCCTGCGTCTGAAGCCGTCCGCGGCGAAGGGGCGCTACCTGAAGAAGGCGGCCGTCTCCACGACGATGGGCCCCGGCATCCTGGTCGACCCCAACCGCACGCGCAACCTCCTCACCGAGGAGGACCCGGCCGCGGTCTGACCCCGGCCGAAGTCCTGCGGACGCCCCGCATCCCCCGTTCCCCGGGGGGTGCGGGGCGTTCCGCGTCTACGATGCTCTGTGGCGCTGGGGAACGCGCCCGACAGGGGGGCACACCATGCGTACGGCGACGGCGGCCGTGGCGGTCATCGTTCTCGCGCTCACCGCCGCGGCCTGCGATGGCGGCGGCTCGTACCACCAGGGCGCGGCGCCCGGTACGAACGCGAAGGCGCCTGCGTCCGGCGCGGCCCCCGACCCGGACAGCGCCGCGGCCAAGGCGATCGTCGCCATGGTCGACCGGGCCGAGGCGATGCGCTCCGTGCACGTCGTCTCCGTGCAGCAGCGCGGGGGCAAGACGGCCACGCTGGCGGGGATCAACTCGTGGGGCGGCCCGGACGCGGGGGCGGTCGTCACCGCGGCGCCCGCGGCGCTGGGCATGCAGGGGATGAACCACCACGACCGCATGGAGATGCGCACGCTGGACGGGTTCGAATACGTCCAGGTCGATCCGCCGGCCGCCGGCCCGAACAAGGGGAAGGGCTGGCTGCGCTTCACCCTGGCCGCCACCATGGGCGAGGAGGTCGCGGCGGCGATGTCGGAGCAGATGGACTACAGCCCGGTCCACCGGCTGCTCCTGATGCCGTCCAGCGGGCCGGTCACGCTGATCGGGCGCGAGACGGTGGAGGGTCGTCCGACGGTGCACTACCGGGGCACCGTCCCCGCGGACGCCCGGATCGTGGCGGCGCGCAAAGTACCGGAATCGGCTGGCGTCGACGTGTGGGTGGGCGCGGACGGGCTGCCGGTGCGGATGGTCAGCGACGACGGGAAGGAGCGCATCACCGACGTCTTCAGCGACTTCGGCGGCGTCGTCCGCATCCAGCAGCCGCCGGCCGCGCAGACCATCGTCCCTCCGCCGCCCACGAGTGCCACGGCCTGACCGGTGCGCCCGGTCCCGCCGCGGGCCCCGCGGGCGATTTGCCCCGCGGGGGCGCGGTCCCGTACGCTTCCGGTGAAGCCAAAGACCGCTGGTTGCCGTCGTGTCCGGAATTCCGGGCGGGACGGCCGAAGGATCCGCTGATGCGGACGGCCCGCGCAGGTGACCGTGGATGGACTCCGAGGCCCGCAGGGTATCCCGTCAGGGAGATCCGGAAGGCAGCGTCGAGTCACGCCCCGTGCGCTTGCGCCGGGGCGTTTGTTTTGCCCGGGGCACACCGCCTCGTCCTTCGTTCCGCGCGGTCCATCACCCCGGAAGGAGGCCGAGACTCATGGCGAGGCCTGACAAGGCTGCCGCGGTGGCCGAGTTGACGGACCAGTTCCGCGCCTCGAACGCCGCTGTGCTGACCGAGTACCGCGGTCTCACCGTCGCGCAGCTCAAGACGCTGCGCCGCTCGCTCGGTGAGAACGCCCAGTACGCCGTGGTGAAGAACACGCTGACCAAGATCGCGGCCAACGAGGCCGGGATCACCCAGCTCGACGACCTGTTCGCGGGTCCGTCGGCTGTCGCCTTCGTCACCGGTGACCCGGTGGAGGCGGCGAAGGGTCTGCGCGACTTCGCCAAGGACAACCCCGCTCTCGTCATCAAGGGCGGTGTCCTTGACGGCAAGGCGCTGTCCGCCGACGAGATCAAGAAGCTTGCGGACCTCGAGTCCCGCGAGGTTCTGCTCGCCAAGCTGGCGGGTGCCATGAAGGCCAAGCAGTCGCAGACTGCCGCGCTCTTCCAGGCGCTCCCCGCGAAGTTCGTCCGCACCGCGGAGGCGCTTCGTGCCAAGAAGGCAGAGGCCGAGCAGGGCGGTGCCGAGTAATTCGGCTCGCACGATGACCGGGGCCTGACGGCTCCGGTCGGGGCCGGCGCGCGACCGCACCACGCACCAGCGCACCGGCTTACGCGGGCCGACCGTACGCCCGCCGACTTGTACGACATTCCGGCACCCGCCGATTTAGTGGAAGGACCGCCATCATGGCGAAGCTCAGCCAGGAAGACCTGCTCGCCCAGTTCGAGGAGCTCACCCTCATCGAACTCGCCGACTTCGTGAAGGCGTTCGAGGCGAAGTTCGACGTCACCGCCGCCGCCCCCGTCGCCGTCGCCGCCGGTGGCGCGGGTGTCGCCGCTCCGGCCGAGGCCGCCGAGGAGCAGGACGAGTTCGACGTCGTCCTCACCGCCGCGGGCGACAAGAAGATCCAGGTCATCAAGGTCGTGCGCGAGCTGACCTCGCTGGGTCTGAAGGAGGCCAAGGACCTCGTGGACGGCGCCCCGAAGCCCGTCCTGGAGAAGGTCGCCAAGGAGGCCGCGGACAAGGCCGCCGAGTCCCTCAAGGCCGCCGGCGCCTCGGTCGAGGTCAAGTAACACCCCCCGTCACACACCGTGACGTAGGAGCACTCGCTGCTCCACCTACCGCAGGGCGGTCACCCGGAAGGGTGGCCGCCCTCGGTCGTTCGTACGCCCTTCGGCGGGCCGCGCCGGGGGCTGTCGTACCCGGCGGATAAGGTGATCCCTCCTGCTGGGAACGGGTGCTCGCGCATGTGTGCGGGGCCGGGGCCTTGACGTTTGGCACGCGGCGCGCAATTCTCAGGACGCGCCACGACGTTGGACGCGATCCCGGCGGGGCCGGCCGCGGCCCAGCGCCGATCCCATGCATGATCCGATGCATGGATCGTCGGCGATGCGGGAATGCATGGCTATGCAGCAGGACGCAGGACGACGGCAGGGTTGACGGAGGCGGTTCCAGGTTCCGAGGCTTGGGGTCGCGAGACGGGCAGAGGGGGCGACGATTCGGTACTCCGAATCTCAGCCTGGACATCAGTGTGCCAAGTGGCTACACTGACCCTTTGCGCTGCCTGTTAGCTGCTGCCTGGCCCGTCACCAGGAGCATGCCCACGTCTGAGAGCTGCTGAGAAGGCCCTTCCATCAGGGCTTTCCCTCTGGTCCTCAGGGGCGGACCGGTACGCGCGTAGTGAGTCCGAGCCCTCGGAAGGACCCCCTCTTGGCCGCCTCGCGCAACGCCTCGACTGCCAATTCGAACAACGGCGCCAGCACTGCCCCGCTGCGCATCTCTTTCGCGAAGATCCGTGAACCGCTCGAAGTTCCGAACCTCCTCGCGCTCCAGACCGAGAGCTTTGACTGGCTGCTCGGCAATGCGGCGTGGAAGGCCCGGGTCGAGGCGGCGCTGGACAGTGGGCAGGACGTCCCCAGGAAGTCCGGTCTGGAGGAGATCTTCGAGGAGATCTCCCCGATCGAGGACTTCTCCGGGTCGATGTCGCTCACGTTCCGTGACCACCGGTTCGAGCCCCCGAAGAACTCGCTGGACGAGTGCAAGGAGCGCGACTTCACGTACGGCGCCCCGCTCTTCGTCACCGCCGAGTTCACCAACAACGAGACCGGCGAGATCAAGTCCCAGACGGTCTTCATGGGCGACTTCCCGCTGATGACCTCGAAGGGCACCTTCTGCATCAACGGCACCGAGCGTGTCGTCGTCTCGCAGCTGGTCCGCTCGCCGGGTGTGTACTTCGACTCCAGCATCGACAAGACGTCCGACAAGGACATCTTCTCGGCCAAGATCATCCCGTCCCGGGGTGCCTGGCTGGAGATGGAGATCGACAAGCGCGACATGGTCGGTGTCCGCATCGACCGCAAGCGCAAGCAGTCGGTCACGGTGCTGCTCAAGGCGCTCGGCTGGAGCACCGAGCAGATCCTTGAGGAGTTCGGCGACTACGAGTCGATGCGCGCCACCCTGGAGAAGGACCACACCCAGGGCCAGGACGACGCACTGCTCGACATCTACCGCAAGCTGCGCCCGGGCGAGCCGCCGACCAAGGAGGCCGCCCAGACGCTGCTGGAGAACCTCTACTTCAACCCCAAGCGCTACGACCTCGCGAAGGTCGGCCGCTACAAGGTCAACAAGAAGCTCGGCAGCGACGCGCCGCTGGACGCCGGTGTGCTCACCACCGAGGACATCATCGCGACCATCAAGTACCTGGTGAAGCTGCACGCCGGTGAGACCGAGACCACCGGTGAGAACGGCTCCACCATCGTGGTCGAGGTCGACGACATCGACCACTTCGGCAACCGCCGCCTGCGCAACGTCGGCGAGCTGATCCAGAACCAGGTCCGCACCGGCCTCGCGCGTATGGAGCGCGTGGTCCGCGAGCGCATGACCACCCAGGACGTCGAGGCGATCACGCCGCAGACCCTGATCAACATCCGGCCGGTCGTCGCCTCCATCAAGGAGTTCTTCGGCACCAGCCAGCTGTCGCAGTTCATGGACCAGACCAACCCGCTGTCCGGTCTGACCCACAAGCGCCGCCTGTCGGCGCTGGGCCCCGGCGGTCTGTCCCGTGAGCGGGCCGGCTTCGAGGTCCGTGACGTGCACCCGTCGCACTACGGCCGGATGTGCCCGATCGAGACGCCGGAAGGCCCGAACATCGGTCTGATCGGCTCGCTGGCCTCCTACGGCCGGGTCAACGCGTTCGGCTTCGTCGAGACGCCGTACCGCAAGGTCGTCGGCGGTGTCGTGACCGACGACGTCGACTACCTGACCGCCGACGAGGAGGACCGCTTCGTCATCGCGCAGGCCAACGCGCCGCTGACCGACGACCTGCGGTTCGCCGAGTCCCGCGTGCTGGTCCGCCGCCGCGGCGGCGAGATCGACTACATCCCCGGCGACGACGTCGACTACATGGACGTCTCGCCGCGCCAGATGGTGTCGGTCGCGACCGCGATGATCCCGTTCCTGGAGCACGACGACGCCAACCGCGCGCTCATGGGGTCGAACATGATGCGCCAGGCCGTGCCGCTCATCAAGGCGGAGGCCCCGCTGGTCGGCACCGGCATGGAGTACCGCTGCGCGGTCGACGCCGGCGACGTCATCAAGGCCGAGAAGGACGGTGTGGTCCAGGAGGTCTCCGCCGACTACGTCACGGTCACCAACGACGACGGCACGTACAACACCTACCGCATCGCGAAGTTCTCCCGCTCCAACCAGGGCACGTCCTTCAACCAGAAGGTCGTCGTCAACGAGGGCGACCGCGTCGTGGTCGGCCAGGTGCTCGCCGACGGTCCGTCGACCCAGGAAGGGGAGATGGCGCTCGGCAAGAACCTGCTGGTGGCGTTCATGCCGTGGGAGGGCCACAACTACGAGGACGCGATCATCCTGTCGCAGCGCCTCGTGCAGGACGACGTCCTGTCCTCGATCCACATCGAGGAGCACGAGGTCGACGCCCGCGACACCAAGCTGGGCCCCGAGGAGATCACCCGGGACATCCCGAACGTCTCCGAGGAGGTGCTCGCCGACCTCGACGAGCGCGGCATCATCCGGATCGGCGCCGACGTGGTCGCCGGCGACATCCTGGTCGGCAAGGTCACCCCGAAGGGTGAGACCGAGCTGACGCCGGAGGAGCGGCTGCTGCGCGCGATCTTCGGTGAGAAGGCCCGCGAGGTCCGCGACACCTCGCTGAAGGTCCCGCACGGCGAGGTCGGCAAGATCATCGGCGTCCGGGTCTTCGACCGCGAGGAGGGCGACGAGCTGCCGCCCGGCGTGAACCAGCTGGTCCGCGTCTACGTCGCGCAGAAGCGCAAGATCACCGACGGCGACAAGCTCGCCGGCCGGCACGGCAACAAGGGCGTCATCTCGAAGATCCTGCCGGTCGAGGACATGCCGTTCCTGGAGGACGGCACCCCGGTCGACATCATCCTCAACCCGCTCGGCGTGCCGTCCCGGATGAACCCCGGCCAGGTGCTGGAGATCCACCTCGGGTGGCTCGCCAAGCAGGGCTGGGACGTCTCGGGCATCGCCGACGAGTGGGCGCGCCGGCTGGAGGCGATCGACGCGCACCGCGTCGAGCCCGGCACCAACGTCGCCACCCCGGTCTTCGACGGCGCGCGCGAGGACGAGATCCGCGGGCTCTTCGAGTCCACGATCCCCAACCGCGACGGCGACCGGCTGGTCCTGCCGTCCGGCAAGGCCCGGCTCTTCGACGGCCGCTCCGGCGAGCCGTTCCCGGACCCGATCTCGATCGGCTACATGTACATCCTCAAGCTGCACCACCTGGTGGACGACAAGCTGCACGCCCGCTCCACCGGCCCGTACTCGATGATCACCCAGCAGCCGCTGGGTGGTAAGGCGCAGTTCGGCGGGCAGCGATTCGGCGAGATGGAGGTGTGGGCGCTGGAGGCGTACGGCGCCGCGTACGCACTCCAGGAGCTGCTGACCATCAAGTCCGACGACGTGCTCGGCCGCGTGAAGGTCTACGAGGCCATCGTCAAGGGCGAGAACATCCCCGAGCCCGGCATTCCCGAGTCCTTCAAGGTGCTCATCAAGGAAATGCAGTCGCTGTGCCTCAACGTGGAGGTGCTGTCCTCGGACGGCATGTCCATCGAGATGCGCGACACCGACGAGGACGTGTTCCGCGCCGCGGAGGAGCTCGGTATCGACCTGTCCCGGCGCGAGCCGAGCAGCGTCGAAGAGGTCTGACGGGTTCCGCCGGCCACCCGGCCGTACACCTCGTACGGCCGGGCCCGGCGGCCCCCACGACCCGTTCAGACCATTTGAGAATCAACCCTGAGAGGGATTGACGACACAGTGCTCGACGTCAACTTCTTCGACGAGCTGCGGATCGGCCTGGCCACCGCGGACGACATCCGGACCTGGTCGCACGGCGAGGTCAAGAAGCCCGAGACCATCAACTACCGCACCCTCAAGCCGGAAAAGGACGGGCTCTTCTGCGAGAAGATCTTCGGCCCCACCCGGGACTGGGAGTGCTACTGCGGCAAGTACAAGCGCGTGCGCTTCAAGGGCATCATCTGTGAGCGCTGCGGCGTGGAGGTCACGCGCGCCAAGGTGCGCCGTGAGCGGATGGGCCACATCGAGCTGGCCGCGCCCGTCACGCACATCTGGTACTTCAAGGGTGTCCCGTCGCGCCTGGGCTACCTGCTCGACCTCGCCCCGAAGGACCTGGAGAAGGTCATCTACTTCGCGGCGTACATGATCACCTGGGTCGACGACGAGCGCCGCACCCGCGACCTGCCGTCGCTGGAGGCCCAGGTCTCCGTCGAGCGGCAGCAGGTCGAGCAGCGCCGTGACGCCGATGTCGAGGCCCGGCAGAAGAAGCTGGAAGCCGACCTCGGCGAGCTGGAGAACGAGGGCGCCAAGGCCGACGTCCGCCGCAAGGTCCGCGAGGGTGCCGAGCGCGAGATGAAGCAGCTGCGCGACCGCGCGCAGCGCGAGATCGACCGCCTCGACGAGGTGTGGGCCCGCTTCAAGAACCTCAAGGTCCAGGACCTGGAGGGCGACGAGCTGCTCTACCGCGAGCTGCGCGACCGCTTCGGCACGTACTTCCAGGGCTCGATGGGTGCCGCGGCGCTGCAGAAGCGCCTGGAGTCCTTCGACCTGGACGAGGAGGCCGAGCGCCTCCGCGAGATCATCCGCACCGGCAAGGGCCAGAAGAAGACCCGCGCGCTCAAGCGCCTCAAGGTCGTCTCCGCCTTCCTGCAGACCACCAACAAGCCCAACGGCATGGTGCTGGACTGCGTCCCGGTGATCCCGCCGGACCTGCGTCCGATGGTGCAGCTGGACGGTGGCCGCTTCGCGACCTCCGACCTGAACGACCTGTACCGCCGCGTCATCAACCGCAACAACCGCCTGAAGCGGCTTCTCGACCTCGGCGCGCCCGAGATCATCGTGAACAACGAGAAGCGCATGCTCCAGGAGGCCGTGGACGCGCTCTTCGACAACGGCCGCCGCGGCCGCCCGGTCACGGGCCCCGGCAACCGCCCGCTGAAGTCGCTGTCCGACATGCTCAAGGGCAAGCAGGGCCGCTTCCGGCAGAACCTGCTCGGCAAGCGCGTCGACTACTCCGCCCGTTCGGTGATCGTCGTCGGCCCGCAGCTCAAGCTGCACCAGTGCGGCCTGCCGAAGGCCATGGCGCTGGAGCTCTTCAAGCCGTTCGTGATGAAGCGCCTGGTGGACCTCAACCACGCGCAGAACATCAAGTCGGCCAAGCGCATGGTCGAGCGCGGCCGTACGGTCGTGTACGACGTGCTGGAAGAGGTCATCGCCGAGCACCCGGTGCTGCTCAACCGCGCGCCGACGCTGCACCGCCTGGGCATCCAGGCCTTCGAGCCGCAGCTGGTCGAGGGCAAGGCGATCCAGATCCACCCGCTGGTCTGCACCGCCTTCAACGCGGACTTCGACGGCGACCAGATGGCCGTGCACCTGCCGCTGTCCGCGGAGGCGCAGGCCGAGGCCCGCATCCTGATGCTGTCCTCGAACAACATCCTCAAGCCCGCCGACGGCCGCCCGGTCACCATGCCGACCCAGGACATGGTGCTCGGTCTGTTCTTCCTGACCACGGACTCCGAAGAGCGCACGATCATCGGTGAGGGCCGGGCCTTCGGCTCGACCGCCGAGGCGATCATGGCGTTCGACAACCGTGAGCTGTCGATGCAGGCGCCGGTCGACATCCGCTTCCCGGTGGGCACCGTCCCGCCGCGCGGCTGGACGCCGCCGGAGCCCGTCGAGGGCGAGCAGCCGTACCAGGTCGGTGACAGCTTCCGGCTGCGCACCACGCTGGGCCGGGCGCTCTTCAACGAGCTGCTGCCCGAGGACTACCCGTTCGTGGACTACGCGGTCGGCAAGAAGCAGCTCTCGGAGATCGTCAACGACCTCGCCGAGCGCTACCCGAAGGTCATCGTGGCGGCGACGCTCGACAACCTGAAGGCGGCCGGCTTCCACTGGGCCACCCGTTCCGGCGTCACCGTCTCGGTCACCGACATCGTCGTGCCGGAGGCGAAGAAGGCGATCATCGCCGCTTACGAGGCGCAGGACGAGAAGGTCCAGAAGCAGTACGAGCGCGGTCTGATCACCAAGCAGGAGCGGTCGGACGAGCTGATCGGGATCTGGAACAAGGCGACCAACGAGGTCGCCGTGGCGATGAACGCCAACTTCCCGAAGACCAACCCGATCTTCATGATGGTCGACTCCGGCGCCCGCGGAAACATGATGCAGATGCGTCAGATCGCGGGTATGCGAGGCCTGGTCTCCAACGCCAAGAACGAGACCATCCCGCGGCCGATCAAGGCGTCCTTCCGTGAGGGCCTGTCCGTGCTGGAGTACTTCATCTCCACCCACGGTGCCCGTAAGGGCCTGGCCGACACCGCGCTGCGTACCGCCGACTCGGGTTACCTGACCCGTCGTCTGGTGGACGTCTCGCAGGACGTCATCATCCGCGAGGAGGACTGCGGCACCGAGCGCGGTCTGAAGCTGCGGATCGCCGAGCGCGGCGCCGACGGCGTACTGCGCAAGGCGGAGGACGTCGAGACCAGCGTGTACGCGCGCATGCTCTCCGAGGACGTGGTGGTGGACGGCAAGGTCGTCGCGCCCGCCAACGTCGACCTCGGCGACGTGCTCATCGACCAGCTGGTGCGGCTCGGCGTCGAGGAGGTCAAGGTCCGCTCGATCCTGACCTGCGAGTCGGCCGTCGGCACCTGCGCCTACTGCTACGGGCGCTCGCTGGCCACCGGCAAGCTGGTGGACATCGGCGAGGCGGTCGGCATCATCGCCGCCCAGTCGATCGGTGAGCCCGGCACCCAGCTGACGATGCGTACCTTCCACACCGGTGGTGTGGCCGGTGACGACATCACCCAGGGTCTGCCGCGTGTCGTCGAGCTGTTCGAGGCCCGCGTGCCCAAGGGTGTCGCCCCGATCTCCGAGGCGGCCGGCCGGGTGCGGGTCGAGGAGACCGAGAAGACCAAGAAGCTGGTCGTCACGCCGGACGACGGCTCCGACGAGCTGGCGTACCCGATCTCCAAGCGCGTCAAGCTCATGGTGGGCGAGGGCGACCACGTCGAGGTCGGCCAGAAGCTCACCTACGGTGCCACCAACCCGCACGACGTGCTGCGCATCCTGGGCCAGCGCCAGGTGCAGATCCACCTGGTGGCCGAGGTCCAGAAGGTCTACAACTCGCAGGGCGTGTCGATCCACGACAAGCACATCGAGATCATCATCCGGCAGATGCTGCGCCGGGTGACGATCATCGAGTCCGGCGACGCCGAGCTGCTGCCCGGCGAGCTGGTCGAGCGCGGCCGGTTCGAGACCGAGAACCGGCGGGTCGTGTCCGAGGGCGGTCACCCGGCCTCGGGTCGTCCGCAGCTCATGGGTATCACCAAGGCGTCGCTGGCCACCGAGTCGTGGCTGTCGGCGGCGTCCTTCCAGGAGACGACCCGGGTGCTGACGGACGCGGCGATCCACGCGAAGTCGGACTCGCTGCTGGGTCTGAAGGAGAACGTCATCATCGGCAAGCTCATCCCGGCCGGTACGGGCCTGTCCCGCTACCGCAACATCCGGGTGGAGCCGACCGAGGAGGCCAAGGCCGCGATGTACTCGGCCGTCGGCTACGACGACATCGACTACAGCCCCTTCGGCTCCGGCTCCGGCCAGGCCGTCCCGCTGGAGGACTACGACTACGGCCCGTACAACGGCTGACGCGTAGCCCGCGCACATCGCAGAGCGGCCGTCCCCGCGCGGGGACGGCCGCTCTGCGGCATCCTGGGACAGGGTCGCTGAGCTGGCGGAATCCGGCCGGTATGCATGTGTTTTGACCGCGGCCGATGCGGTAGGTACGCTCTGACCTTGTGCCTGGGGTGTGCCCGGGTTCTTGCGCGTGCCATGCGACCGCGCGGGAAGCCCGAGGCCGCGGCATCCGACGATACGCACTTCCCGCCCTTCCGGGGGATGTGCGGGGTCCGCGACACACCCGACCGCGTGGGTCGGAGCCCAGGTTAGTTTTATCGAGATCGGCACAGAGAAACCGGAGATACGGTGCCTACGATCCAGCAGCTGGTCCGGAAGGGCCGGCAGGACAAGGTCGACAAGAACAAGACGCCCGCGCTGAAGGGTTCCCCGCAGCGTCGCGGCGTCTGCACGCGTGTGTACACGACCACCCCGAAGAAGCCGAACTCGGCCCTCCGTAAGGTCGCCCGTGTGCGCCTTACCAGTGGCATCGAGGTCACCGCTTACATCCCGGGTGAGGGCCACAACCTGCAGGAGCACTCGATCGTGCTCGTGCGCGGCGGTCGTGTGAAGGACCTGCCGGGTGTTCGCTACAAGATCATCCGCGGCTCCCTCGACACGCAGGGCGTCAAGAACCGTAAGCAGGCCCGCAGCCGCTACGGCGCCAAGAAGGAGAAGTAAGAATGCCTCGTAAGGGCCCCGCCCCGAAGCGCCCGGTCATCATCGACCCGGTTTACGGCTCCCCTCTGGTGACGTCCCTCGTCAACAAGATCCTCCTGCACGGCAAGCGCTCCACCGCCGAGCGCATCGTGTACGGCGCTCTGGAGGGCCTGCGCGAGAAGGCCGGGGTCGACCCGGTCATCACGCTCAAGCGCGCTCTGGAGAACATCAAGCCGACCCTGGAGGTCAAGTCCCGCCGTGTCGGTGGCGCGACCTACCAGGTCCCGGTCGAGGTCCGCCCGGGCCGGCAGAACACCCTGGCGCTGCGCTGGCTGGTCGGGTACTCCCGCGCCCGCCGCGAGAAGACCATGACCGAGCGGCTCATGAACGAGATCCTCGACGCCAGCAACGGCCTCGGGGCTTCCGTGAAGCGCCGTGAGGACACGCACAAGATGGCCGAGTCCAACAAGGCCTTCGCGCACTACCGCTGGTAGTCGCTACCCCCATCGAGACCGAGAGAAGACTGAGCCACATGGCCACCACTTCACTTGACCTGGCCAGGGTCCGCAACATTGGGATCATGGCCCACATCGACGCGGGCAAGACGACCACCACCGAGCGGATCCTGTTCTACACCGGTGTCTCCTACAAGATCGGTGAGGTCCACGACGGCGCTGCCACGATGGACTGGATGGAGCAGGAGCAGGAGCGCGGCATCACCATCACGTCCGCCGCGACGACCTGTCACTGGCCGCTCGAGGACGTCGACCACACCATCAACATCATCGACACCCCCGGGCACGTCGACTTCACGGTCGAGGTGGAGCGTTCGCTCCGCGTCCTCGACGGTGCCGTCACCGTGTTCGACGGTGTCGCCGGTGTGGAGCCCCAGTCCGAGACGGTGTGGCGGCAGGCCGACCGCTACGGCGTTCCCCGCATCTGCTTCGTCAACAAGCTCGACCGCACCGGCGCGGAGTTCCACCGCTGCGTCGACATGATCGTGGACCGCCTCGGTGCGACCCCGATCGTGATGCAGCTGCCGATCGGCGCCGAGGCCGACTTCAAGGGCGTGATCGACCTCGTCCAGATGAAGGCCCTGGTGTGGTCCGCCGAGGCGACCAAGGGCGAGATGTACGACGTCGTCGACATCCCGGCCACGCACACCGAGGCCGCCGACGAGTGGCACGGCAAGCTGCTGGAGACCGTCGCCGAGAACGACGAAGAGATGATGGAGCTGTACCTGGAGGGCAACGAGCCCACCGTGGAGCAGCTGTACGCGGCGATCCGCCGTATCACCATCAACTCCGGCAAGGGCGGCGACACCACCGTCACCCCGGTGTTCTGCGGTACCGCGTTCAAGAACAAGGGTGTGCAGCCGCTGCTCGACGCCGTCGTGCGCTACCTGCCCTCCCCGCTGGACGTCGAGGCCATCGAGGGCCACGACGTCAAGGACGCCGAGGTCGTCGTCAAGCGCAAGCCGTCCGACGACGAGCCGCTGGCCGCCCTGGCGTTCAAGATCATGAGCGACCCGCACCTGGGCAAGCTCACCTTCGTCCGGGTCTACTCGGGCCGCCTGGAGTCCGGTTCGGCAGTGCTGAACCCGGTGAAGGGCAAGAAGGAGCGGATCGGCAAGATCTACCGGATGCACGCGAACAAGCGTGAGGAGATCGAGTCGGTGGGCGCCGGCGACATCGTCGCCGTCATGGGTCTGAAGCAGACCACCACCGGTGAGACGCTGTGCGACGACAAGTCGCCGGTGATCCTGGAGTCCATGGACTTCCCCGCGCCGGTCATCCAGGTCGCGATCGAGCCCAAGTCCAAGGGCGACCAGGAGAAGCTGGGTGTCGCCATCCAGCGTCTCGCGGAGGAGGACCCCTCCTTCCAGGTCCACTCGGACGAGGAGACCGGCCAGACGATCATCGGCGGTATGGGCGAGCTGCACCTCGAGGTGCTGGTCGACCGTATGCGGCGCGAGTTCCGCGTCGAGGCCAACGTCGGCAAGCCGCAGGTCGCCTACCGCGAGACCATCCGCAAGGCGGTCGAGCGGGTCGACTACACCCACAAGAAGCAGACCGGTGGTACCGGTCAGTTCGCGAAGGTGCAGATCGGCATCGAGCCGATCGAGGGCGGCGACGCGTCGTACGAGTTCGTCAACAAGGTCACCGGTGGCCGCATCCCCCGGGAGTACATCCCGTCGGTGGACGCGGGTGCGCAGGAGGCCATGAAGTTCGGCATCCTCGCCGGCTACGAGATGGTGGGCGTCCGCGTCATCCTGATCGACGGCGGCTACCACGAGGTCGACTCCTCCGAGCTCGCGTTCAAGATCGCCGGTTCGCAGGCCTTCAAGGAGGCCGCGCGCAAGGCGAGCCCTGTTCTCCTCGAACCGATGATGGCCGTCGAGGTCACCACCCCCGAGGACTACATGGGCGACGTGATCGGCGACCTCAACTCCCGCCGTGGCCAGATCCAGGCCATGGAGGAGCGCAGCGGCGCCCGGGTCGTCAAGGGCCTGGTTCCGCTGTCGGAGATGTTCGGCTACGTCGGTGACCTGCGGTCGAAGACCTCGGGCCGGGCCAGCTACTCCATGCAGTTCGACTCCTACGCCGAGGTTCCGCGGAACGTCGCCGAGGAGATCATCGCGAAGGCCAAGGGCGAATAACTCGCCTTAGGCTTGAAATCCAGCAAAGATCACCTGGCGCCGATGAAGCAAGGCGTACAGATCCATCCCCAGGAGGAACCCAGTGGCGAAGGCGAAGTTCGAGCGGACTAAGCCGCACGTCAACATCGGCACCATCGGTCACATCGACCACGGTAAGACGACCCTTACCGCGGCGATCACCAAGGTGCTGCACGACGCGTACCCGAACCTGAACGAGGCCTCGGCGTTCGACCAGATCGACAAGGCTCCCGAGGAGCGCCAGCGCGGTATCACCATCTCCATCGCGCACGTCGAGTACCAGACCGAGTCGCGCCACTACGCCCACGTCGACTGCCCGGGTCACGCGGACTACATCAAGAACATGATCACCGGTGCCGCCCAGATGGACGGCGCGATCCTGGTGGTCGCCGCGACCGACGGCCCGATGCCGCAGACCAAGGAGCACGTGCTCCTGGCCCGCCAGGTCGGCGTTCCGTACATCGTCGTCGCCCTGAACAAGGCCGACATGGTGGACGACGAGGAGATCCTCGAGCTCGTCGAGCTCGAGGTCCGTGAGCTGCTCTCCGAGTACGAGTTCCCGGGCGACGACCTGCCGGTCGTCCGCGTCTCCGCGCTCAAGGCCCTCGAGGGCGACAAGGAGTGGGGCGAGAAGCTTCTCGGCCTGATGGCGGCCGTCGACGAGGCGATCCCGACCCCCGAGCGTGACGTCGACAAGCCGTTCCTGATGCCGATCGAGGACGTCTTCACGATCACCGGTCGTGGCACCGTCGTCACCGGTCGTATCGAGCGCGGTATCCTCAAGGTCAACGAGACCGTGGACATCATCGGTATCAAGACCGAGAAGACCACCACCACGGTCACCGGCATCGAGATGTTCCGCAAGCTGCTCGACGAGGGCCAGGCCGGTGAGAACGTCGGTCTGCTGCTCCGCGGCATCAAGCGCGAGGACGTCGAGCGCGGCCAGGTCATCATCAAGCCGGGTTCGGTCACGCCGCACACCGACTTCGAGGCCCAGGCCTACATCCTGTCGAAGGACGAGGGTGGTCGTCACACCCCGTTCTTCAACAACTACCGTCCGCAGTTCTACTTCCGGACGACCGACGTGACCGGCGTCGTGACCCTCCCCGAGGGCACCGAGATGGTCATGCCGGGCGACAACACCTCCATGAGCGTTCAGCTGATCCAGCCGATCGCCATGGAGGAGGGCCTGAAGTTCGCCATCCGCGAGGGTGGCCGGACGGTCGGCGCCGGCCAGGTCACGAAGATCGTCAAGTAGTCTCCGACGTGACTTCGTGAGCTGCCCGCTCACACCGTGAAGGTCCCGCACCCCCTCGGGGGTGCGGGACCTTCCGCATGTGCGGGGCGGGGCCTCAGCGGAAGAGGCGGTCCGCCGCCCGCCCGGCGAGGAGCGCGAGGCCCGCCGCGAGGGCCAGGGCGACGACCACCATCTGGGCCGGCGGCCCGGCGAGGGCCAGGGCAAGGCCGCCGCACGCCAGGAGGGGCCCCGCGGCGTACCAGGCCAGATAGACGAGCGGGCCCGGATCGCCCGCGGGCGTCGCGAGCCCCAGGAAGAGCAGCTGCGTGCGGGCCGGACCGCGAGCCGCCGAAACGAGCGCCCCCGCGGCCAGGGCAGGCGCGCACGCGGGCAGCAGCACCAGGGCGGAAGGGTGCCCGGCGGCGGCGTACGGTACGGCCGCGAGCAGCCCCAGCGCCGCCCCGAGGACCGCCGGCACCACGCCGTGCAGCAGCATCAGCCGGCGGAAGCGGTAGGGCGCCCAGGCGGCCCGCCGTACGTCGTCGGTCTCCAGCCGTGCGGGCTCCGCGAGCGTCCCGACGGCCAGATACCCGGCGAGCAGCCCGAGCACGAGCCCGACCCAGCGCCGCTCGCCGCCCAGGTCCGCACCGGCGCCCGCGGCGAGCGCCCCGCCCGCCGTCCAGACGGCGGCCTTGCCGAGCCGTCCCGGCGTGCGGAGCAGCGTCAGCAGGTCGCGCCAGGGCACCAGGAGGTGCCGCCCGAGCCGACCGCGCGGCGGGCGGAAGCGCAGCGTGCGGACGGCTGGGCCGCCCCCGTCCGCGGCCATGATCGCGAGCTTGGCGGCGCGCAGTTCGAGGGACCAGGCCACCGCGGAGACGGCCGCAGCGGTCGCGGCCCGCTCCCGGAGCCGGGCGGTGGGCACGCGCCCGGCGTCCCGGTGGGCGGCGAGCAGCGCCGCGGCGGTCGCGGCCGCGAGCAGCGCGACGGCGGCGGGCCAGCCCGGCGCCCGCCCCCCGACCGCGTGCACGACCGGCTGCCCGGCCCAGCCCCAAGGCCCGCTCCACAGCTCGGCCTGCTCGACCGCGGGGGAGCGGTGCCCCTTGGCGGCGAGTGCGGCCTGCCCGGCGAGCGCGGCGAGCACCAGCACCGCGGGCGCGGTCCAGCGCCGTACGGCCCGGCCCCACACGGGCCTCCGCTCCACCGCCATCCCCAGCGCGACCGCGAGCAGCGGCAGGCACACGGCGCCGGGCAGGACGGCGAGCAGCGCGCCGCCGAGCGAGGCGAGCCGCGTGACGTCCAGGACGGCCGCGCACCCGAGCCCGGCGAGCAGCCCCGCGAGCGGGGCGAGCCCCGCGGTGAGCCAGAACCACGGGCGCAGTACGCGTTCGCGCCGGACCGGCTGCGCCAGCAGCCACCCGGCGGTCGGCCCCGGCACGACGACGGGCCCGCGCCACAGCGCGTCCCGCGCGGCGAGCACCCCGAGCGCGACGGCCCCGAAGGCGGCAGCTGCGGGCATCGCCGCCCGCAGCTCCCGGGCGAGCGCCCCGTGCGCACTCCCGTCGTCGAGCCCGCGCAGGAAGCTCACGACGAAGCTGCTGCCGTATCCGGCGAGCGCGATGACCACGGTGTACGCGGCGACCGCCATCTCCCGCCCCTTGGCCCGCCGCCGCGCCCGCCGCTTGCCCCGCAGCCACGTCATGACCTCGTCGGTCCGGTCGTCCTCGTCCTCGGACCAGGGGGCGTCGTCGAGGCCGTCGTCGGAGTCGTCGGGCTCGCCCGGTGGGGTGGTGCGGGTCTCGTCCGGCGGGTCGGCGCGGGGGTGGTGGTCGGGCTCGCCCGGTGGGGTGGTGCGGGTCTCGTCCGGTGGGGTGGTGCGGGGGTGGTGGTCGGGCTCGCCCGGCGGGGTGGCCGGGCGCGGGTTCTCGCCGTTCGCCGGGGTCGCGCCCGCCGGGGTGCCGGGCGTGGGAGGCCGGGCTTCGTCCGTGCCAGAGTGCGGCGCGTCCGGCCGGGTGGCCGGGCCTGCGGCGGCCGGGTCGGCCTTCGTCGGTGCCCGCGGCGTTCCGGCGGCAGCCGGGGTCGCGCCCGCCGGGGTGCCCGGCGACGGGGGCCGGGCCTCTTCCGCGCCGGGGGGCGCTTCCTCGGTCATGCCCGTACGCCCAGCTCGCGCAGTACGTCCGCGGGCGGGCCGTCGGCGATGACGCGGCCGTCCTCCAGGGCGACGAGCCGGTCGGCGACGGCCTCGGCGAGGTCGGGCTGGTGCGTCGCGAGCAGGACGGCGGTCCCGTCCTCCTTCTCCGCGACCAGCAGCTCCGCGAGCCGGGTGCGCGCGGTGGGGTCGAGCCGCTGCTCGGGTTCGTCCAGGATGAGCAGCTCCCGCGGCCGTACGAGGGCGGCGGCCAGCATGAGGGACTGGAGCTGCCCGGAGGAGAGGGAGCCGGGCAGCGCGCGGGCGTGGTCGGCGAGGCGGCGGTCGGCCAGCACCTGGTCGATCCAGGCGTCGGCGTCGTCCACGGCGTGCGCGATCGTGACCAGCTCCAGGTGCTCGCGCACGGTGAGGTCCGGGTAGCACGCGGCGGCGTCCCCGACGACCGCGACCCTGGCCCGTACCTCCGGGTCGTCCTCCCGTACCGTCCGCCCCGCGAAGAGCGCGTCACCGGCGGTGGGGGTGTCCCGCCCGGCCGCGATCCGCAGCAGCGTCGACTTGCCGGAGCCGTTGCGCCCGTAGAGCGCCACGCACTCCCCGCGCCCGACGTCCAGGTCCAGCGGCTCCAGCGCCCGCCGCTCCCCGTACGTCCGGCCGACCTTCCGCAGCCGCAGCAGCGCTCCGCCGCCACCGCCCGTCGCGCGCATGACGCCTCCGTACGGGTGAAGTGATTCGTGTCCGCCCGACCTTAATACGGGTCCGCCGAGCGGCCGCGGCCCGCACCCCGTGCGCACGCCGGCCGTTCGACGCGGCTCGACACCTTCCCCTCCGGAGCGGGCCCGTCACCGGCGGCGTGCCTGTTCACGCACGTGTCTTGACGTGTGGGCAGCGGCGTCGTTTCGTCAATGGGAGCGCTCCCATATCTATGGGTGCGCGCGATCCCCCCTCCCGGAAGGACACCGGACATGTCCCGCGAACTCCTCCTCACCAGGCCCGCCCGGCGGGCGCCGAGATTACTGCTCGCGCTGCTCCTGCTCGCCCTCGGCGCGGTCGCCGCGGTGGGCGGCGCCCGCTCGGCGTCGGCCTCCGCGCCCACCGCCGCGCGCGCCGCCGTCCCGGCCGCCGCGGCGGCCCCCGTCAAGGTCATGCCGCTCGGCGACTCGATCACCGGCTCGCCCGGCTGCTGGCGGGCCCTGCTCTGGAACCAGCTCCAGGCCGCGGGCTACACCGACATCGACTTCGTCGGCACCCTCCCGCCGCAGGGCTGCGGGGTCGCGTACGACGGCGACAACGAGGGCCGCGGCGGCATCCTCGCCACCAACATCGCCAGCCAGAACCAGCTCCCGGCGTGGCTCGCCGCCACCACCCCGGACGTCGTCCTCATGCACCTCGGCACCAACGACGTCTGGAGCAACATCCCGCCCGCAAAGATCCTCGCCGCCTTCACGACGATGGTCGGCCAGATGCGCCAGAGCAACCCCGCGATGCAGGTGCTCGTCGCGCAGATCCTGCCGATGAACCCCGGCAACTGCGCGGAGTGCGCGCAGCGCGTCATCGCCTTCGACGCGGCGATCCCGGCTTGGGCGCAGTCCATCAGCACTGCGCAGTCGCCGGTGACGGTCGTCGACCAGTGGACCGGCTTCGACGACGCGACGGACACGGGGGACGGCGTCCACCCGAACGACGCGGGCATCGCGAAGATGGCCGCACGCTGGTACCCGCCGCTGGCGGCGCTGCTGGCGAAGGACGGGGGGACGTCGGGCGGGACGTCGGCGGGTACGTCGACCGGCACCTCGGCGGGTACGTCCACGGGTACGTCCACCGGTACGTCGACCGGCACCTCGGCGGGTACGTCCACGGGCACGTCGAGCGGAACCTCCACCGGCTCCACCGGCTCCACCGGCTCCACCGGGGGCACCGGTGGCAGGGACTGCTCTGCCGTGCTCACCGTCAGCAATTCCTGGCAGGGCGGCTACCAGGCGTCCGTCACCGTCACCGCGCTGCACGCGATCACCAGTTGGACGGTCACGCTCACCGGCGTCACCGTCAGCCAGGGCTGGGGCGGGGTCTTCACGACCAACCCCGACGGCTCGGTGACCGTCCACAGCGAGCCGTGGAACGGCACCCTCGGCGCGGGGGCGTCCACCACCTTCGGCTTCCTCGCGACGAGCAGCCCGAGCCCGGCACCGACCGTCACCTGCTCCACGCCCTGACGCGGTCAGCGCGCCGTCAGCACGCCGTCAGCGTTACGGACCCGCCTCCGCGTCCGCCTCTGCCCACCGCCGGGCGCCAGGTGCCGGAGGCGGGCCAACGGCAGGGCTCCGTGCGCGCGTTGGCGGGCTGTTGGCGGCGCGTTGGCGGCCTCGCACAGGATCGGGTCCGACGCCGGTCACGGACCGGCGGCCGGATTCGGAAAGCGGGGAGACATGACGAAGAAGATGAGCGTAGTGCGCAGAGCCGCCGTGGTGGCGGGTGCGATGGCCGGTGCGGGCGCGCTGGTGCTGGGCACCAGCGGGGTCGCGTCCGCGGAGACGGCGCGGTACACCGTCTGGAGCGGCAACTGCCACGCGACGATGATGACCGAGAACAACTCCCTCACCGGCTGGCAGGTCCGCAACCTGGTCGACAACTACGGCAGCGTGGACTGCTCCGGCTGGATGGACTGGGCGCCCGAGGGCAACACCAGCCACTTCTACGGCCTCCAGAACCGCATCTGGGTCGGCCCCGGCCGGTCCCTGGAGAGCGGCTACGTGCCCGACAACAGCCCCGCCCTGACGCGGGTGTGCATCCAGGCGAACAACGACGGGACGGCGCGCTGCTCGTCCTGGTGGTAGCCGGACCACCACCGGGGCGGCGCGGACTGCCCGTCGCGGTGGTGCGGCGGTGGAATGCGTGACGGGCCGCGGCGAACTGACCATTCGCCGCGGCCCATTGCCGTGCTCGGCCGGGTACGGACGCGTGCCTCGTACGGACCTGGGCCGTACGAAATCCGGGCCGTACCGCCCCTGGCGCCCCTGCCGCCCTGCCGCCCCGCGCTCAGACCGGCTTGTGGGCGAACAGGTCCAGATGGCCGCACGACGTGCAGCGGAAGGCCTCGATCTGCCAGCGCTGCTTGCCCATCCGCCGCGCCCCGCCGAATATGCCGCGCTGCAGCGGCCCGGCGATCCAGCGGGCGTAGCCCTTCGAGCCTTCGCCGGAGTCCTCGATGAAGCCGGGTTCCAGCGCGGTCCCGCCGCAGCTGCTGCACTTCGCGGACCGGCCTGCGGCCGGCATTTCCCCCGAGTAGCTGTCCATGACGCCTGAGCGTGGCGGACGGCCCGCTGCTCCGGCAAGGCGTACGCGCGGTTGACAGTGACAGTCGGCACGTGCAAATAATTCCTTGCACGTGCAGGAGGAGCTTATGGAAACCACGGATCTGACGGGCGAGGGTCTGGTGAAGGTGCTGGCGACGCTCGCCAGCCCGCACCGGATGCGCGTCCTCGCGGCCCTGTCGTCCGGTCCCACCTACGTGAGCCAGCTGGCCCGCGACCTGGGGATCAGCAGGGCGCTGCTGCAGGTGCACCTCAAGCGTCTGGAGACGGCCGGACTGGTCGCGGCGCGGATCGAGGTGTCCGACGACGGCAAGGCGATGAAGTTCTACGAGGTCGCGCCGTTCGACCTGCACCTCACCCCGCGGACGCTGACCGCCGCGGCCCGGACGCTCCCGGAGATCGCAGAGCGCGGCGAGGCCGCGCAGAAGGAGTCGTGACGCACATGCCCAACTGGCTCATCGAAGAAGTCGTCGTCCTCGCGATATTCGGCGCCGTGCTGGTCACGGTCATCCGGCAGGTCGGCGCGCACCTTCGCGCGCGGGCGCAGCTGACGCGGGAGGCGGAGTTCCGCACGATCAGCGAGCGGTCGGTCGCGTCGCAGGAGGCGACGCAGCGCAGCCTCGCGGAGATCTCGGTGCGGATGGCGAAGATCGAGCGCGTCCTCCAGGAGGTGGAGTAGGCGGCGCGGGGGGAGCGGGCGGCCCGATTATCGGTGGCGGGCGCGCCGGGCGGCTGCGAGCATCCCGGCATGCTCAGCCTGCCGCCCGGGAAGGGTGCTCTCCGCTACGTCGTCGAGGGCCGGCCGCTGTCCGCCGCCTCCTCCGCTCCCTCCTCCTCCGTGTCCGCCGCCCCGCCCGTCGTCCTCGTCCACGACGGCCTGACCGATCACCACGTGTGGGACGAGGTCGCGCCCGTGCTGGCCGCGGACCGTACGGTCGTCCGCTACGACCTGCGCGGCTTCGGCCAGTCGCCGCCGCCGGACGGCCCCTTCGAGGAGGTCGCCGACCTCGCCGCGCTGCTCGACCACCTGGGGCTCGCCCGGGTGAACCTCGCGGGTCTGTCGTGGGGCGGGCGGATCGCGGTGGAGTTCGCGCTGACCCACCCGGAGCGGGTGAGCGCCCTCGCCGCCTTCTCGCCGCCCTGGCCCGGCTTCGACCGCTCGCCCGAACTGCGCGCCTACGACGCGGCGGAAGGGACGGCGCTGGCGGCGGGCGACCTGGACGCTGCGGTCGAGGTCAACCTCGACATGTGGCTGCGCGGCCCCGCCCGCCCCTGGTCAGCGGTCCCGCCCGCCCTGATCTCGCGCGTCCGCGCCCCCCTGCGGACGGCCCTGGCCAACCAGCCCACGGTGGAGGCCCACTCCCAGCCGGGCACCGCCCTCCCCGCGACGGCCCTGACCAGCCCCACCCTGATCGGCGCCGGAGCCCTCGACACCCCCGACTTCGTGTCGATGGCCCACCACTACGCCACCGCGATCCCGACCGCGACCCTCGTCCCCTTTCCGACCGCGGGTCACCTCATCCCGCTGGAGGCCCCTGCCGCCGTCGTCGCGGCACTGCGCGGCGTGGGTTTCTAGGGGGCGCTGTCGGACCGCGCCGCTACGATGGCCGCCACTGGGGAATGGGCTGGGGGGCCGGGGTGGGAACACTGTCGTGGCGCGGTCGACGATCGCGGCAGCAGGTGGGCGTGGACGCCGAGTTGAAGGACGCCACGGCGCTGTTCGGCAAGGATCTGGTCGCCGCGGAGCAGCGGTTGCGTGATCTGCTGGCCGTGCGGGAAAGCGCGCGGAAGCCGGATCCCGGCAGGGTGGTGGCGGTCCAGACGGTGCTCTGGATGGTCGAGATGGCCTTGGACCGGCCCGAGGAGGCACTGCGGCTTGTCGACGCGGCGCGGTCCCTGGTCGAGTCGGACCGGCGGCCGCCGCTCAACAGGGTGCTGGGCCTGCGCAGCATGGCCGCGACCACGCATCTGCTGTGCGGCCGGTTCGCCCTGGCCGAAGCCGAGCTGGCGGACGTGGCGAAGCTCTACGGCGCGTGCTCCGCGCCGACCCCGTCGACCGTGAAGGCGTATTTCGCCAGCCGGATCGTGTACTCCCGGCTGCTGAGCGCCCAGGCCCGCTTCGGCGAGGCCGTCGCATTCGTGGACGACCTCGTACCGAGGCTGGTCATGGTGCTGGGCGCCCAGCACAAGCTGGTCTACCGCACCCTGCTGCTCCGTGCCGATGTCCTGGCCGTGCTCGGCCGCTACGAGCAGGCGGAGTCGGAATGCCGGGCCCTGCTGGCGGTGCGGCCCGGTTCGGTCCCGGAGGTGGAGCGCGCCGGAAGCGCCTGCGGCCTGGCCTACTGCCTCGTCGAGACCGGCCGCGCCGCCGAGGCGGAAACGGTCCTGCGCGACCTGCTGGCCCCGTCCGAGCGCGACCACCCGACCGGCCCCGTCACGACGACCCTGCGCCGCGAGCTGGCCAACGCGCTGTCGCGGCAGGGCCGTTACGAGGAGGCGCTGGCACTCGTCGAGGCCGCGCCGACGAGGGCGCTGGACGCCCCGGGCAGACACTGTTTCCAGCGGGCAACGGCCCTGCACGGCCTCGGCCGCCGCACGGAGGCCGAGGCCGCGGCCGAGGAGGCACTCGTGGCCGCCCGCGCCGCCCTGGCGCCCGCCCACATCGCCGTCCTGGAGATCCGCACGGTCCTGGCCCGTATCCGCGACACCCCCGAGGAGTGGGCCCCCGTCACCGCCGACTGGCTCACCCACTACGGCCCCGACCACCCCCGCACCCGCGCCGCCGCGGACCACTAGCGGCGCCCGCCCGCTCGGGTGCCGCACCCGGTGAGGCGCTGGACGGGCTGGACTACGAGCCGGGCCCGCCGATCCTCACCCCGCGGGTGACCGTCGTCGCGACCGGCGGGCCCTTCACCCAGATCCGCACCACCGCCGGGGACCGCACCGAACTCCTCGACGACATCTGGTCCGCCCTGACGCCCGAACTGCGCGTCGCAGCAGCAACGTTCGCCCCGAACGGCCTCGCCGGCGCCGAGATCCGGCAGACCGTTCCGGTCAGCTAGCCGCGAGCAGCCGGCGGGCCAGGTCGCGGAGTTGGACGTCCGGGTGCGGTTCCTCCGCCGTGGACGGGCCCAGTTGGCGGCGGGGGGAGGTGGCGAACTCCGTGAGGGCGGGGTGGAGTTCGGCCGGGGCGGGGCCCATCGCGGCGAGGGCCTTGAGGGCCTTCAGGCCGGTCGGGGTGGGGGCCACGGCCGCGGTCAGGACGGGGGTCGCGCGGGCCGGGTCGCCGGTGAGCCAGAACGTGGCCGCGGCCGCGGCGACACGCGTCGGCTCGTAGGGCTCCCGCAGCAGCGACTCGACGCGGGGGAGGAGTCGGGAGGCCGCCGGGCCCAGGGCTTCGATGAGGGGCAGGTGCAGGGGGGCTTCGCCGGGGGAGGCCAGCAGCGGGGCGAGGACGTTCACGGCGGCGGCCGGCTCGCCGGTGAGCCGGGAGTAGGCCACGGCCGCGGTTGCCCGCATGCGGGTGTCTCGGTGGTGCAGCGCCATCCGCAGCAGGCCCAGGACCTCCGGCGAGCCCGCGCCCGCATCGCCCAGCGTTCGCGCCGCCGTGAGCCCGGCGCGGTCCTCGCGCAGGCACCCGGTCAGCTCCTCCTGGGCCTCGCGCACCGCCGCCGGGCCGAGCGCGGCCAGCGCCTCGACGAGGATGACGGCGTCGCCGCCCCAGAGCTTCGGCGCCGCCAACTCGCGGCGCAGCACCGGCACGAGCCGCGCGGACTGCGCCGGGAAGTGCACGGCCGCCGCCCGCAGCGCCGCCGGGCCGGGCCGCTCCGGGAGCAGGTCGAGGGCGCGCGGGTCGCGGGCGCGGACGAGGGCGAGCAGCGCCTCCCTCGCGGGCTGGTCCTCCGCGCCGGACGCGTGCGCGTGAAGCGTGTCGCGCAGCCGTACGCCGGGCGCGGGGTCCAGGGCGACCCACCGGGTGACGGCGCCGATCCGGTTCGCCAGCTCACCGGGGTGCCGCGCGTGCGGCAGCGCGTCGAGGGCGAGCGCGAGGAAGGCGGGCTCGCGGTCCCGCCACTCGTGGAGGACGTTCTCGGCGAGGTTGCTGCCGCGCCGCTCCTCGTCGCCGTCCGCGATCCAGCGGGCCGCGACCTCGAAGGTGGCGTCCGGGTCCGCCGCGAGGACGTCGCCGAGGGCGCTGACCTGCGTCCCGGGCAGGTCGGTGCCGGGCCAGGGGAAGTCCGCCACCAGCCGGTCACCGCGGGAGGCCCCGGGGGCGTCGTCGGCCTCGTACGAGCCGGGCGCGCCGTCGGCGTCCTCCGCCTGCTCCTCCGCCTCCTCTTCCGCGTACGAGGGGTCGTACGGCCCCTCCGTCGCCTCCGCCCACAGGTCCGCGAGGTCGGCGGCGGCGGAGTCGCCCTCCCCGTACTCCCCGTACTCCCCGTCGTCCTCGTACCCCTGCTCCGGCTCGGCCTCCGCGAAGATCCGCACCACCTCCGGTGCGTACGGGGGGCCCGAGGTCATGGCCGTGAGGATGGCCGCCGCCAGGCGTATCGGCGGCTGCGGGCTGTCCAGGGGGAGGGCGCCGGTGCGGCCCAGCAGCACGCGCAGCGCGAGCGCGTCGGCGCGTATCGGCACCACCGGGTCGGCGGCGTAGAGCGCGTCGGCCTCCGCGAGGGCCGACTCCCGTACCTGCGGGGCCAGTAGATCGGCCGCCGCCGCGGGCAGGCGCAGGGCCGCGCGGCGGACGGCGGGGGCGGGGTCGCGCAGGCAGGGGAGCAGCCCCTCGACCTCGCGCGCGACCGCCGCCCGCACCGCGGCGTCCTCGTGGGGCTCGGCGAAGAGGGCCAGCAGCATCAGCGCGCCGTCCCGCTGGCGGCTCGGCGAGTGCAGTGCGGCGTGCGCGAGGAAGGGCACGGCCTGGACGGCGGACGACGCGTATCCGGGGGTGTCTCCCTGGAAGGCCCCGTTCAGCTCGAACAGCGCCTCGCCCACGGCCTCCTCGTCCCCGTACAACCCCCTGAGCATCCCCGGCAGATCCTCGGCGGAGCCGTACGCGTGGGTGAGCTTCCGCCACCGGACGCGGTCCAACTCGTGCGGCGGGCGCATGGCACGGCTCCTCTCGTGGACTCCCCGGCCCCACCGACCCTAGCGCCCGCGACTACGCCCCGCGCCCCTCCTGCAACGTGCCTCCGGCGGCCCCAACCGGCCGCGGGACGCGGGCACTTCGCTCACGGCATCTCCGTCAGCAGCGCCGCGACGAAGCGCTCGCGGTTCGCGGTCTGCCAGGACTGGAGGCGGTCCCAGCGCTGCCAGCCGCCCAGTTTCGCGTGGGCGGCGGTGTAGACGGGGTCGCCTGCGGCGAGGCGGGCGGTGACGAAGGCGCGGCCCGCGGCGGTGGCCTGCTCGACGAGGGCGGGGAGGGCGGCGCGGTCTTCCGGGGAGAGGCCGTAGGCGTCGGCGAGGACGCGGAGGCGGGGGAACGGGTCGGGAGCGGTGGGGTAGTGGACGGCGGCCGTGGCGGGGTCGAGCACGGGGACCCAGTAGCGGGCGGTCATGGCGACGTCCCAGAGGGGGCGGCCGGGGGCGGCGAGGTCGAAGTCGATGAAGGCGGCGGCGCGGCCGGAGCGGAAGACGACGTTCTCCGGGCAGATGTCGTTGTGGCACAGGAGCGTGCCGCCCTCGGGGTCGGCGAGTTCGCGCGGCCAGTCGGCGGCGCGGTCGACGGGGATCAGGGCCGCCGTGTCGTGGAGTCGGCGCAGCAGCCGCCCCACGGACGCGAGCGCGTCGTCCGTCATCACCCACGCGGGAAAGGGCGGCAGCGCGACCTCGCCGGGAACGAAGGTGAGCTGCTCGCGGCCGTCTCCCGCGAGCCGTACGGGAGCCGGCGCCCCCGTGAAGCCGCGCTCGGCCAACTCCCGCAGGTGCGCGTGCAGCGCGCGGGCGGTCGGCGGCGCGGGGCGGTCGACGACGTCCCCCCGCCGGAAGACCGCGCCCGCGTTGGCCAGCCCTCCGGCCAGCACTTCCGCCGTCCCGCCGCCGTCCGCGCGCTCCGTCGTCATGGCGGCCAGGCTACGGCGTGAAGTAGTCCGCCATCATGCGGCTCACCCACTCCGGCTGCGTGACGTCCATGACGCGGAACTCCTCCATCACCGGCTTGAGGTCGATCACCGGAGTGCCGGACACCGCGTCGAGCCCCACGACCGTCAACTCCCGCCCCTGGACGGACTCGACGGCGCAGCACGTCACCCCGATCCGGTTCGGCCTGCGCGGTCCGCGCCCGGCGAAGACCCCCATCGGCGGCAGATCCGCGCGCCCGCGGTACGGGTGCGGCTCGCGGTAGTCGTCCTTCTCCGCGAACTGGTCGAAGACGAAGAGGACTTCGACGTGGGAGAAGCTCTCCAGCCCTTGCAGGCACGCCTCCCCGAACCGCTCGTCGACGGTGATGACGCTCCGGACGGCCCCCCAGTTGTCCGTGTCCTGGACGTCCGTCCGGTCGTTCCGGACCGTGCCGATCGGTGTGATCTCGAAGCTGGTCATGGCAACGTTGTACCTCTTCGGCGACGTGCCGCGCGGATGCGTCACGTGTAGCGGGGGAGATTGTCCGTGGATATCGTCCACTCCCCGATCGTCACGTCCTCGCCGTAGACGAAGTCCGTACGTGTCGCGTAGCGCGGGCCGTTCGGCGTCGGATGGATGTCGCTCAGCACGGCGCCCTCGCCGGTGCGCGGGTCGAAGAGGACGTAGACGGGGATGCCGAGAAGCGGGTAGTCGCGCATCTTGCCGACCCAGTCGTTGTCCGGGTTCGACCGCGAGACCACCTCGATCGCCGCGAGCAGGGTGCCGGGGTCGAAGGAGCCCTCGACCTCCATGTCCGCCTCGGCGATCACCATGACGTCCGGGTGGCGCATGACGCCCTCGTGGACGTCCTCCACGTCCGGCGTGCCGGTGTGCGCGAGCAGGCCCTCCGGCATGACCTTCTCCAGCCTGCGGCTGACCCGGGCGGCGGTCAGCTCGTGGGGGCCGCCGGGAGAGGCTGCGTCGTGGACGATCCCCTCCCTGGTGATCTCCAGCTTGCCGGGTACGGCGTGCCGCTTCTGCTCGACGATGTCCCGCATGGCCAGGTAGGGGAGCGCGGCACGCTGTGCGTCGCCGGGGGCGGTGGTCAGGTGCCCGCTCCTTCCGCTCCGTGGGCTCGTGCTTTTCCTGCTGACGGGCACTCCCGAGGCCGACCTGGCGTTCGCGGCTGCCTCACTCCTCCGCCGCGGGCTCCTCCGGCGGGGCGGGTGGCTGGGGCGGCGTGGAGGGCATGGGCGGGGCGGCGG